>CAKZNB010000054.1 GCA_937129365.1 uncultured Flavobacteriales bacterium | reverse complement strand
CGTTCTTCTTCGGTTTCTTCAGCTACTGTTGATGAATTTCTTTTTTTCAAAAAATACAATATCCCAAGTATTAATAAAATGACTGGAAAAATCAATAACCAAGCTAAGGAACTTCCTTGTTGTTTATTTTCTTTAGTATCAATCTCTTTAGTGTCATAATCATCAGAACTTTGGGCACTTTCGTTCCCAATTACAACTTTAAGTTTAACCTCATTTGTAGAGATAGTTTTATAGGATTCTGTTGCTACATCAAAATAAGATAATTTGCTACTTGGCATACTGTAATCTCCAGTTTCTCTGGGTATTATCAAATAAATAAAAGTTACCTTTCCTTTCATTGCAGAGTCCTTGTAAGCATATTCTGAAGAAATTTCTGGGTCAAATACTTCAAACGATTTAGGAAAATTTATTTCTGGATTCCCCAATTGTTTTAAGTTTCCCTTTCCTTCAATTACAACTTTTAATTGAATAGGATTGTCCTTTTCTATTGTCTTTGGTAATGGAGCAATTCGCATAGAATAAGTTCCAACTTGATTAGAAAAATCAGTAGGAATAGGCTTTGGCAATTCCTTTACGATTATTTCTAGCGGATTACTTTCCATAACGATACTCGTTCCAAAAAATGACCCTGTACTAACTCTAGCCTGGATTCTAAATGCATCAACCTTTAACTTTCCAGTTTTTTGAGGAGTTAGCAATACTTTTTTAAATGTATGAACTTCATACTCAACTCCATTAATTATCTCTATTTTAGGCTTATTATTTCTATCTAATACTATCTCATCAGATAAAAAATCCTTGTAGGTTGGAATTTCAACTGCTTCAAAATCACACCTATATTTACTCTTATACAATTTATACTCCAACAAAATAGGCTGATTTTGATACACCTTATTCTTCGTAGCTTCAAGTTTTACAAACATATCTTGATTAGTAACTTCAACCCGCTCAGCAGACTGAGGATTACCTCTAAGTAATTGATCAAAAAGACTTTGAGGCCTCTGTCTCACCTGACTTTCTTTTACAACCTTAACTTTTACAGACTTAGATTGATAAGTGGCTCTACCTATTTGTAATTTGGCTCCTTCCAATTTTAGTGTTCCCAATTTCTTGGGTTTTAATGTAATAGAATGAGAGTAAGTTACTTTGGTTACGCCAGTATTAAAATTTACGCTAGAATTGGTTCCAGTTGAAACATTGCTCAAAACAGTGAAGTTTTTGTACTTAGGAAGAATGATATTTCCTCGCTTATTTGAAGAGTAGGTAACCTTTATTCTATCAGTAATTCCTATTTTTTTATAATCAACTGAAGTAGTAAAAGTAACATCCTGAGAGAACACAGAATTTCCTATAACACAGAAAAACAGTCCAATAATCAGTCGATACAATTTAATATTACTCATATTTTTTAAAATTAATCTTACCAATCTTTTTCTTCTCGAGTTCCATCTATATTCTGTCTTTTTCTTTCACCCTCTCGTTTTTTATTTATTCTTAATAGTACTTTTTTCTCATCATTCTTCAAAGCATCCAAATTTTGTTTTGCTTCTCTCAATGTAAAAGCTTCTTGTTTTTTAGTAGCCCCTTTTTCTTCCTTACCATTACTTTGATCTCCTTCCTCGTTTTTATTTTCAGTTTTCTGTTGACTTTCTCCTCCTTTTTTAGATTCTTCTTTTTCTCCTTCTTTACTTTTTTGTTGTTGCTCTTTTTCTTCTTTGCTTTGCTGTTGCTCTAGCTCCTTCTTTTTTTGCTCCAACTCTTCTTGCTTTTTTTCTAATTCATTCTTTTTTTGTTCTTTTTTTTCTTTAGACTTATTGGAAGTCTCGTTCTCTTCTTGCTCTTTTTTATTTTTATCTATCTCATTTTGAACACTATCTATTTGATTTTGCAAATCATCCATTGCTTCTTCTTGAGCATTCAATTTTAGCAATGCATATGAGAGATTATACCTTGCCTCTTCGTTAGTTGGATTTTTTCTTAAAGCATTTTTATAGGATTCAATACTTTCCTTCAGCTCATTTATATATAAATAACAGTTACCCTGATTGTAATATCCAATGGATTCAAAATTTTTATTAGGTGCCGAAAAAATAGCTGATTCAAA
>CAKZNB010000053.1 GCA_937129365.1 uncultured Flavobacteriales bacterium | reverse complement strand
TGCATATCCAGGGTTTACTGATAAAGGATTAAACATATACATAGAGTATTGTGCATCCTGCTGTGCAGTAACGTCTTTTGTAGAAAGTGTTACCGTTGCAAGTATTGCAACGAATACAATTTTAGAGCTTAAAATTATTCTTTTCATAATGATTCAAATATATTCCACAAATATAGACGTCCTAATGGTTTTAACAAAATTTATTTATCTTTTTTAAAATAAACTAAATTAATGCATTTGATAAATCTTCAATTAAGTCATCAACATCTTCAATTCCAATGCTTAATCTTATAAGCGAATCAGTTATACCGCTTTTAATTCTAACCTCTCTGGGAATTGAAGCATGAGTCATTGTTGCTGGGTGTCCAATTAAAGATTCTACACCACCCAGTGATTCGGCTAAAGAGAATAAATTTGTGTTCTTTAATACTTTGTGAGCAGCATCAGCTGTATCTTCTTTTAAGTTAAAAGAAATCATACCTCCAAAATTTTTCATTTGTCTTTTGGCTATATTATGGTTTAAGTGCGATTCTAATCCTGGATAATAAATTTTATCTACCTTATTATTTGATTGAAGAAAATTGACGATTTTTTTTGCATTGTAACAATGTCTATCCATTCTTACATGAAGTGTTTTAATACCTCTTAAAACTAAAAAACAATCTTGAGGCCCTGGCACTGCACCACTACTATTTTGAATTCGGTATAATTCTTTTGCTATCATTTCATCATTTGTAACCAAAGCACCTATTACCACATCTGAATGTCCTCCCAAATATTTTGTGGCTGAATGCATTACAATGTCAGCACCCAAATCTATAGGGTTTTGCAAATATGGACTTGCGAATGTATTGTCGACTCCAAGTAAAATATTTTTATTCCTTAACTCAGAAATTCCAGAAATATCAATAATACTCATCATTGGATTTGTAGGGGTTTCTATCCATATCAACTTTGTTTTGTCAGATATTGCACTTTTTACATTTTCAATATTTGTCATGTCAACAAATTTGAAAACAATGCCATATTTTTCGAAAATAGTAGTAAAAATACGATAAGAACCTCCATATAAATCATTGGTAGAAATTACTTCATCTCCAAAATTCAACATTTTTATTACTGCATCAATCGCAGCCAATCCACTTCCAAAACACATCCCAAACTTAGCATTCTCAATTGCAGCTAAGTTTTTTTCAAGTGCATGCCTTGTAGGATTTTGAGACCGAGAATATTCATACCCCTTGTTTTTACCAACTTCCTCTTGAACGTAAGTTGAAGTTTGATAAATAGGGGTCATAATTGCTCCAGTGGCTGAATCTGGTTCAATTCCTGCATGAAGTAATTTGGTTTCTATTTTCATTTAACTTCCTTAATCAATTTTAGTTTCTGTCTAATCGTGTCTATTTCAAGTTTGCTTTTATCGATTTTTTTCTGAATGTCAGCTTTCATTTTTTCAGCACCTTTAGAATGCCCAAAGAATCCCATATTGTTTTCATATTGAGTAATCTCATTATTAAGATTGGTCAATTTTCTCTTCAAATAATCTCGTTCTTTCGTTATGGTGTTTGAGTTTCCTTTCTTCACCATCCCGTCCAACTTATTCTTATAATTGATTTTTGTTTTTTGTTTTCTATCTAGTTTTAACGAATCGTAATGTTTATCTAATGCAGATTTGTATTCATTATATATAATGTCCTTTTGTTTAAAAGGTACATTACCTATTTCCATAAATTTAGTTGAAAATTCTTTTAGCTTTTGAATCGCGTCATTTGAGTTATCGGGTAGTTTAAATTCAGTAATTTCTTTAATTACTTCTTTCTTTTTCCCCATATTATCTGCCTCAATGGATTCTCTGTTAGCAAAATACTCTTTTTTGTTGTTAAAAAAGAAATCACATGTAGCCCTGAATTGTTCCCATATTTTTTGTTCTCCTCTGCCTGTGTGACCAATTTCTTTCCACTGGCTTTGTAACTTTTTGAGTTCGATTGTTGTGTTTTTCCAATCGTCAGACATTTTCATTTCTTCTGCCTTGGCAACAATCTCTTTTTTTAAATTTTGATTTTTTGAATTATCCTTTTTTAAATTCTTGAAATATTCATTTTTCTTACCAAAAAACGCATCAAAATTTGATCTAAATTCTTCCCAAACTTCTTTGTTTTTATCTTTAGAAACTGGTCCAGTTTTTTTCCATTCTTCTTGAAGTGCCAGAGCTTTTTCGGTAGCAGAATTCCAACCTTTTATGGAGTCAGCTTCCATTGTTGCAAACTCTTTTGATTTTTCAATCAATTCTTGTTTAACCTCTAAATTTTTTTCTAACTTCTCAGCTTGAGCAGAATAAAAAGACCTTATTTTGGCTCTCAATTCATTTACCGTACCCCAAAATTCATTTTTTAACTCTTCCCATTTTTCTTGGAAAGTTGGTCCTATTTCGTCCCATTTCGTCAAAAACTCATTTAAAGATGCTTGTGTTTTTTTGATAGATTTTTCCTCTAGCAAAGCCTTCAAATCAAAAATAATTTTGTTCTTAAGCGAGTAATTTCTCTTTAGATCATGCTCTTGAATTTCCTTATAGATGTTGATATTGTAATTAAAAAAATCATTCAGTTTACTGTATTCTGATTGAATGTCTTCAAATTTATCTTTTGGCACATTGCCTAGCTCCTTCCATCTTTCTTGGATTTCCTTCTTTTTAGCGAAAGCTGCACCAATGTTTTCTTCGTTTTCAACCAAATCTTTAAACTCAGCCAAAATTGCTTTTTTTGCAATTAAGTTAGTTTTTTCTTCCTCCTCTTTTTTCTTTCTGAAAGCCTTTCTTCTTTCTTTGAACTCAACGATTAACTCTTCAATCTTGGTGTCCATTTTTCGGTCTTCCAAAATCTTAACAAGCTCTTCTTCTGTTCTTTCTTCTTCGGCAGGTTTTGCAACTAATTGCTCGTCAGACAGTAAGCTTCTGTAAGTTCGAATCGCATCATTTGCCCCAGCATTTATTACTTTAACATCTTCATTATGAAGAAGATTAGTTAGGTTTTCTAGTATCTCAGCTCTCATAGTAGTAGAATTTAAAACTCTTATTTGTTTTTAAATTTATTAATGGCGTTTTTAGTAAAATCAGAAAGCACAAGCTCGCCACTCATAGCTGCTCTTTCTTTTAATAAGTCGTCCCAGTTTTCTGTTCCTTTCCAGAAAATTTGTTTTAACAGTCTCATTGCTTCAGGGTTAGATTTTGACAATTTAGTTGCTAAAACCTCTATTCCTTTGTCCATTTCTTCCACAGAATCATACACTTCAGTGTACAATCCTTTTTGTTTTGCCCACTCAGCAGTTTGCCATTCTGTAGCATCAATTGCTAGTTGGCTCATTGCAGATGTTCCAATTTTTCTTTCTACAGCTGGCCCTACTACAAAAGGTCCAATTCCCACTGCTAATTCACTCAATTTTACAGAAGCAAATTTTGTAGCTACACAATAATCAACAGCACTTGCAACTCCTACTCCACCTCCAACAGCTTTACCTTGCACTCTTCCAATTATTAATTTAGGACATTTTCTACAAGCATTAATTACATTAGCAAAACCTGAGAAAAATACTTTTCCTGTTTCAATATCGTTAATCGATATTAACTCATCAAATGAAGCTCCTGCACAAAATGCTCTCTCACCAGCTGATTTCAAAACGATTACTGTTACCGAATCGTTGTTTCCCATTTCGGTAATAGTTTCAGCTACTTCTGCTAACAATTTACCCGGTAATGAATTGCTCAACGGATGAAAAAACTCAATGGTTGCAATTCCATTTTCAATATTTCTCGTTACTTTTCCTTGCTCTAAAATATCTGCCATAATTATTAATATTCTTTTTCTACTTTACAAATTCTAGTTTTAAAACTTTTGTACCACTTCTCTTTCCCCATTTTTTTAGCTTGTTTATGAAGTGTATTTTCTTTCCAATTTTTTATTGATTCTAAATCTTTCCAATACGAAATATGGATGCCAAATCCATCTTCTTGCCTTGTACCCTCATGACCTAAATAACCTGGATTCTTCTCAACTTCAGCATAAATCAACTTATCCATTTCTAGATAACCTCCATTTTCATCAGTTCGAATTGATGAAAATGCAACAGCATAATAAGGAGTAGTCAAATCTGTTTTAAACATGAACAAAAATATAATTAATTCGCCCATTTGACAAACTATTGCAAGAGGTTTCTTTTCGCTAAGAACCGAATAACTTTGTAATGGGCTTTTCTTGAATCAACAATGTATTAATCCCAAGTGAATTCGCAGATTCGATATGTTGAATGGAATCATCCACAAACAGGGTTTCATTTGCAACCAAATTATTTTCTTTCAAAATTGTTAAAAAAGAATCAGCATCTGGTTTTCTTTTTCCGAACTGATGTGAATAATACACCTTTTCGAAAATCGTATTGAAATCACTTTCTACTTTGGTTATGAATTCATTATAATGAGTTTGATTGGTATTACTGAATAAAAATAAACGATAGTTTTTTGATAGCTTTTTTAAAAGAATAATTCGTTCTTTTGGCAACTCCAATAGCAAAGCATTCCATGCGTTTTTGGATTCTTGAAAAGAAAAATTTTTCCCCGAAATAGTTTTTATTCCTTCGTAAAATTCTAGCTCAGTTATTCGTCCTGTTTCAAAATTATCTGACAAAGTAGATTGTTTGTATTGCGAGAATATTTCGTCAAAATTATCAATACCCAATTTTTTAAATTCAGCAACAGTTAACTGATAATCAATATCTAAAATAACTCCACCAAGGTCAAAAATGATATTTTCTATCCCATTTAATTCTTTCATGATACTAAGATAAAATTTATTTAAACACGATTTTATTAAATGAAGTTTCTATTGTCCTAAACATTGTATAATTTTATACTTTCAAAACAAAAACAGAAGCAATGAGCAAATATGATGTAGTAGTAATAGGATCGGGTCCTGGAGGATATGTAGCAGCAATAAGATGTGCGCAATTAGGAATGAAAACTGCCATTATCGAAAAATACGATACACTTGGAGGAACTTGCCTTAACGTAGGGTGTATTCCATCTAAAGCCATGTTAGATTCTTCGCATCACTATCATGAAGCTACACACAATTTCACAAAACACGGAATTGACATTAAAGGAACTGTAAATCCTAACTTAAAGCAAATGATTGCCCGAAAAGCAGAGGTTGTGGCTCAAACTTGCTCTGGAATTGATTTTTTGATGGACAAAAACAAAATTGACGTACTTCATGGAATGGGAAGTTTTGTGGATAAAAACACAATTAAAATAACTAAAGACAAAAAGGAAACTACAATCCAAACGGATAAAGTAATTATTGCGACAGGAAGTAAGCCAAACTATTTCCCTGGAATGGAACCTGATAAGAAGAGAATCATTACCTCAACTGAGGCATTAGAATTGAAAGATATTCCTAAAAAAATGATTGTGATAGGCGGTGGAGTTATTGGATTAGAATTAGGACAAGTTTACTCAAGACTAGGTGCAGAAGTAACTGTAGTAGAATTTATGGATTCTATTATTCCAACAATGGATAAGGCTCTTGGAAAGGATTTGATGAGAACTTTGAAAAAGGAAGGATTCAAATTTAACTTTAATCACAAAGTAAAGAAAGTAGAAAACAAAGGGAAATCTGTAGTGGTAACTGCTGATAATAAAAAAGGAGAGGAAGTTACTTTTGAAGGTGATTATTGCTTAGTTTCTGTGGGAAGAAAAGCTTACACAGATGGATTAGGACTTGAGAATGTTGGAATCCCAACTGACGACAGGGGTCGTGTAGAAGTGGATGCAAACTTACAAACCAATGTTGCAGGAATTTATGCAATTGGTGATGTAATCAAAGGAGCTATGTTGGCTCACAAAGCCGAGGAAGAAGGAGTTTTTGTAGCTGAAACAATGGCTGGACAAAAACCACACATTAATTATAATTTGATTCCTGGAGTTGTATACACTTGGCCAGAAGTAGCTGCTGTGGGAGCAACCGAAGAGGAATTAAAAAAAGAAGGTAGAGAATATAAATCTGGGCAATTCCCGATGAAAGCATTGGGAAGAGCTAGAGCGAGTATGGATATTCAAGGATTTGTAAAAATATTAGCAGACAAAGAAACGGATGAAGTGCTTGGAGTACACATGATTGGACCTAGAGTTGCCGACCTAATTGCTGAAGCAGTGGTTGCCATGGAGTATCGAGCAAGTGCCGAAGATATTGCTCGTTTTTCTCATGCTCACCCAACGTATGCGGAAGCTGTGAAAGAAGCTGCATTGGCGGCTACGGAAGATAGAGCTATTCATATTTAATTAGTTAAATAATAGATTGTTAAAGTCGCGAATCACTTATTGATTTCGCGACTTTTTTGTTACATTTAAAAAAAAATTATGAAAAAATTAATATTTATACTTTCCTGCATTTTATTAGTAAGCTGTGTACCAAAAAAAAAACTAGTTGAATCTCAAAATGAAACTTCTCAAATGGAGAAAAAAGTAAAAGAGTTAGAGGCTAAAAACAAAGTGTTGACTGAGCAGTATCAAACTCTATACAATCAAAATCAACAATGTATTAGCAGCGTTAGGAATTTAGTGCAAAACAACGAACAATACACGGAAAGGATAATTGATTTGAATAAGCGATTAGAGAACTTGAGAAACAATAAACCAGAAATTGAAACCACCCCTGTAAATACACAAGAAGAAGTAAATGTCAATAATGCACCTAAATCAACAACCAGTGATATTCATCAAGTTGTAGACGTAAAACCAGAATTCAAAGGTGGTTCTGATAAAATGTATAAATTCTTATCTTCAAACATCAAATACCCACAAAAGGCTAAATTAGAAAATATTAAAGGAAGGGTTTACATTAGATTCATAGTCGAAAAAGATGGGACTCTAACAGATCCAAAAGTTCTCAGAGGGATAGGTTCTGGGTGTGATGAAGAGGCTCTAAGAGTTGTCAAACTAATGCCAAAATGGTTCCCAGGAAAGCTCCGAGGAAAACCAGTGAGAACAAGTTATATTTTACCCATTACTTTTGTACTAAGATAACCATATGAAAAATTTAATCTCATTATTACTCGCATTCCTAACACTCTCAAGTTGTTTTTCAACAAAAAAAACAGCTAATGGGTTGGCAAGAGGACAAGAAAAAGCTGCTCAATCTGATATAAAACCACGAATTATAACCTACGAGCAAACTATAGATTCAAATACAGTTTATGATATTGTAGAAAAAATGCCCGAATACCCTGGTGGTGATGAAAAAATGCTTGAGTATTTGAGTACAAACATAACTTACCCTAAGGAAGCAAAAGAAAATGGAACACAAGGAAGAGTTTACATACAATTTATAGTAGAGAAAGATGGAAACATTACTCACGCAAAAGTATTAAGAGGGATTGGAGATGGTTGTGATGAAGAGTCTTTAAGAGTTGTAAAAGAAATGCCTAAATGGACACCTGGAGAACAGAGAGGGAAATTTGTTAGAGTAAAATTTAATTTACCAATTATATTTAAGTTAAAGGAACAAGAAGAGCTTGAAGAAAAAAAATCATTTCCTCCACCTCCGCCACCAGAACCAGAATCCATAGAATTAATAGATGAAAGTGTTGCAATAAAAGCACCTGAAACAGATACAATTACTGAAATTATGCCAACTTTTCCCAGAGAGAAAGGATCGATGTATGGTTTTATTTCTAAAAATTTAAACTACCCAAAAGAAGCAAAAGAAAATAATATTGCAGGAAAAGTATATGCGCAATTTGTTGTAAATGAGGATGGAAGTATTACCGATATTAAAATTTTGCAAGGAATTGGAGGTGGTTGTGATGAAGAATTAGAAAGAGTAATAAAATTAATGCCTAATTGGAATCCGGCAACAAAAAATGGTAAGCCAATAAAGAAAAAAATGGTGATTCCAGTGAATTTTATGCTGGAAATAAAAGCGAAACCGAAAAAAATTGAGACTCCAGCAAAAATTGAAAATTTAGATAATTGGGAGAATGAAGAAAAAGTTGAAGAACTAAAGAGGAAACGAAGCAAAGCGATATATACTTTTGTAGAGGAAAAACCAGAATTTCCAGGCGGTTTGGACTCCTTAAATTCCTATTTAAAAAAAACTTAGTGTATCCCAAAACTGCAATAAAAAATGGAATACAGGGAAGAGTTAATATCGAATTTATTGTTGAATTAGATGGAACTTTTACTGAAATAAAAATCATCAATAGTTTAGAATATGGATGCGATTTAGAAGTTATTCGGCTTGTAAAAAATATGCCAAATTGGAACCCTGGAAAGCAAAGAGAAAGAAAAGTTAGAGTAAGATATAAACTTCCTGTTGATTTCATATTTGATAAGAGAGCTCAATTCCCCGGTGGTGAGGATGATTTATTTACTTATATAAACAGCGAATTAAAATATCCTAAAATCGCTAAAAAAAATAATACAAAAGGTCAAGTTCTTATTCAATTTTTAATAGAAACAGATGGTAGCATAAATAACGTGACAATTTTTAGAGGAATAGGAGACGGTTGTGAAGAAGAAGCCATTCGTATTGTAAACAAAATGCCTAAATGGATTCCAGCTGAACATGAAGAAAAAAAGGTTAAATCAACTCGTTTAATCCCATTTAATTTTGGGATCGATTAACCCAAAATAAACGAATTCCCTGGCAAAGCCATTACCAAGCCTTTGAATTCTAATTGCAATAAACCAACCGCCAACACACTGGTGGCAAGTTTGGTTTTGGCACTTAACTCATCCATGGAGATGGAATTTTCTGTGGAAAGTAGGTCGTAAATTAATTTTTCATCTTCGGGTAAGTCTATGAATAATTGCTTTTGGATGGCTTTGGGTTTTTGAGAAACATTGAGTTCCCAGTTCATTAAATATACAATATCTGCTATGGAATTTAATAAATGAGCCTTGTTTATTTTTATCAAATAATTACATCCTTCCGAGTATTGATCTGTTACTCGTCCTGGCACTGCAAATACATCTCGATTGTAGGAGTTGGCAATTTCTGCTGTAATTAAGGAACCTCCTCTTTTAGCTGATTCTATCACAATGGTTACATCTGAAAGCCCTGCAATAATTCTATTTCGTTTAGGAAAATTCTCTCTGTCAGGATTTGTTCCACTCATAAACTCGGTGAGTAAACCTCCCGTTGGAAGCATTTTTTCGGCAGTTTGTCTGTGGATTGCTGGATATAATCTATCCAATCCATGTGCCAAAACTCCGATTGTAGGAATATCAAAATCTACACAATTTTTATGAGCATGAATATCAACTCCATAAGCCATTCCGCTAATTACAAGTGGATTATGAGGTTCTAAATCTTGTAATAACTTTCCACAAAAGTCTTTACCCCGTTGAGTTACTTTGCGAGTTCCCACAATGGCAATGGTTTTATGATTCTCAAAATCTATGTTCCCTTTTCCATACAACACAATGGGAGAATCCTCGCATTGTTTGAGATTGAGGGGATAACTTTTATCAGTAATTAAATACGTTTTTATCTCATTCTTCTCAATAAATTCTAGCTCTTCCTCTACTCTTTCAAGTATTTCGCCTTTATTAATTTGAGCAATTATTTTATTGGATAAAATTTCTCCAACTCCTGGGATTTTAGCTAATTTGCCTTTTCCAGTTTTAAATACATTTTCAAAACTTCCGCAGTATGCCAGTAGTTTTTTAGCATTGATATTCCCCACTCCATCCAGAAGTGTGAGTGCCATTGCGTATTTAAGTTCGGTTTTGCTCAAAGTTGAATTTTATAATTTTTAAAAATAAAGAAATAAATATGAATTGAAACAAAATCACTACTTTTAACTAATCAGTTTTGAATGAAAAAAACACTCCTTTATATATTTATTGTAATCTCCGGTTTTTCTTTTGGTCAAAACAATACTGGAACCCTAAGCGGAAAAATATTTGATGGAAAAACCGATGAATTAATCCCTTATGCACAAATTGTTTTAACTAAAAATGACTCTGTATATTATTTTACCATTTCAGATGACAAAGGAAAATATATATTTAAAAATATTTTAGCCGACACTTTTTTTGTAAAAGTTACGTCAATAGGCTATAAATCAGTTTCTTTTACTAAAATAATAGTAGCTAATCAAAATAGAGTTTCGTTTGTAAGTATGGATCAAAAAGAAAACTTGATAAATGAATATACTGTTTCAGCAAAAAAATATGATCAAAAAATTGAAGACGAAACTGTTTCAACAACAATATTAGAAACCGATATAATTCAAGATAGAGCCACCACCAACACCAAAGATATTGTAACACAAATCCCAGGATTGCACACTCAAGAGGGGCAAGTTTCGGTGCGAGGAGGTGCGGGGTTTAGTTATGGAGCAGGAAGTAGAGTGCTGGTAATGGTAGATGGAACCCCCATGTTATCTGGTGATGCGGGTGATGTAAAATGGAATTATCTTCCGCTCGAAAGCATTAATCAGATTGAAGTATTAAAAGGTGCTTCTTCCGTTTTGTATGGTTCTTCGGCATTGAATGGAGTGATTAATATCAGAACTCAATATCCTACTTCTGAACCAAAAACAAACATCAATTTTGTAACAGGAATGTACGACAAGCCTTTTGGTGAAAGAGATTTGAAATGGTGGGATGGCTATCGAGGAATGCAAGGAATAAACTTTTTTCATGCTCGCCAAGTTACCAAACATTTTGATTTGATTGTTGGTGGAAACTTTTTTAACGACCAGAGTTTCAGAATGGAAGAATCTGAACGGAGAGGAAGATTGAACATTAACACCAAGTTCCAGAACAAGAAAAAAGCAGGGTTGTTTTATGGTGTGAACTTAAACGGACAATTAACCGATGTAGATTTATTTTTTGTATGGAAACATTCTGACAGTGTGTTAACTCCATCCCCTGGAACAAATTCCGTCTCCAAAAACAACCGATTTAATATCGATCCTTATATTGAGTATTTTACCAAAAAAGGAGATAAGCATAGTTTAAAAACTAGGTGGTTCAATACCGACAACAACAATCAATTAGATTTAACTCAATCCTCTACTTCCGATTTAATATTTACGGAATATCAGTTCAAAAAAAGAATTGATACCAATTTTACCATTACTTCGGGAGCTACATTTATCAAGACTTTTGTCAATTCAACTTTGTACGGGAATCATCAATCTACCAACTTTGCTATTTACTCTCAACTTGATAAAGTATTTTGGAAAAAACTAACGGTTTCTGCTGGAATTAGAGCAGAATATTTTAAAATGAACCAAGATGCAGAACCCATTTTACCGATTATAAGAACTGGGCTGAATTACGAGTTGAGCAAAGCCACATTTGTGAGAGCTTCTTATGGGCAAGGGTATAGGTTTCCATCCGTAGCTGAAAAATTTGCAAGTACTTCTGTAGGTTCACTCACCGTTTTTCCAAATCCTGAACTCAATCCTGAAAAAGGTTGGAGTGCAGAATTGGGAATAAAACAAGGCCTAAAAATTCAAAATTGGATAGGTTATTTTGACATTGCAGGATTCATAAACGAATATGAAAACATGACCGAATATACTTTTGGATTTTATGATACAACTACATTTGAGCAAAAACAAACTGGAACAATTTCCGAGTTTGGAGCCTCATCAAGAAACGTAAACCGAGCAAGGATTTCAGGAATAGATATGACACTTGCAGGAAAAGGAAAAATTGGGAAATTAGGTATTTCAGTGTTAGCAGGTTACACCTACATGAATCCAAAACCGATTGATACAGATTCAGCGTATTTAAACACATTCTCTTCACTTACAACCAATTACACTTACGACAGAACATTGGATTTAAACTCAGATACGGTAAGTGATAATTTGAAATATCGGTTCAACCATTTGTTCAAAGCGGATATTCAATTTGAGTATTGGAAAATGACATTAGGTATGAGTTATCGCTACAATAGTTTTATTCATAATATTGATGAGTCCTTTAATATTTTGGGAGTATTCAGTGGAGAAACTTTTCTTGGAGAACTTGATGAATACAGAAAAAGGCAACGAAGTGGAACAAGCATTTTTGATATGAGAATTGGATATAAACATAGTGACAAAATGAAGTTTTCTTTTATTGTAAATAATATATTTAATTTGGAATACCAAACAAGGCCAGGATGGGTAATGCCTCCTAGAAATTATGTATTTCAGGCAAGTTTCTCATTTTAACTCTTATATTTGAATTGTGAAAACACTCAGAATCATACTATTATTTATTGGTTTTATAGGAATGTCCTTTTCTGGAATTTCTCAAACTTTTAAATTCAATAATTACTCTCAAGCCAACGGGCTACCAAGTGACAGAATATTAGACATAGTACAAGATTCAAAAGGATATTTGTGGATAGGAACTGATGCGGGACTATCAAGGTTTGATGGGAATATTTTTTTGAACTTTGATAAAATAAACGGGTTAAGTGATGATTTTATCAAAAAAATATGGATTGACAAAGATGACATTCTATACCTTGTTCATGATAATCAAAAAATAACTCGATTGGAGCCTGGATTATTATTTAAAATAATTGATTCTCTGCCAAATACAGTTTTTTACAATGACTCTTTAAATCCAATTAAAACAAAAATTAGCAATGAAAATGAAGTCATAATTCAATATGAGAAACCATTAAAACTCACTAGTAAAAATGGATTAAATGCGAAAAAGATTCAAACAGCTTTTATCGATCGAGAAAACATTATTTGGATTGGTACAAATGAAAACGGAATATTCTCCCTTCCTTTACAAAATTTCCCCTCATACACATGGAAAATTGATGAAAACCTAAATTATAGTTATCGCCAAAATTCTGAGTCATATCTTTTAACTTATGATCATCATATAATTAAAGCTAAATTCTATAAAGGAAAGCCTATTTTCTCTAAAGTACTTACCTCAGAAAACAGGAATCTTAAGTGTGCTCTATTTCAGAATGGAAACGAATTGTATTATGGAACTGACAAAGGATTGTACTTATATTTTAGTGGAACCAATACCGAATATTCATACAAAGAATTAAACGGAAAAAACATTAGCCATATTGAAAAAATTGGTGGAGGAAACCTACTTATCATAGCTGATAAAAAAATATACCGATACTTGGTTTATAATAATGAAATGAAACTTTTAAACGGTTTCGAAAATTTTGAGGCTAATTCAATTCAAAAAATAGATAGAAACATTTATGTATTAGGAAACGAAAACATTTACAGAGTTTCTAATAAAAATTTAACCTCAATTTTTAAGGATAAATCAGCTGTAAAAGGAAGTAACTTTGTTCATATTTCAAAATCAGAAAATGAAAAACATTGGTTATCCAGTTCGGGTAACGGTTTGTTTCTCTTTGATTTAAGCAATGATAGCTTGGTGAATTTTAATAAACAACGAAATTTTCCATACACCTCTATTCTTAATACAACCCAAGATAATAACACCCTTTGGATTACCACAAAAAATGGTATTACCAATTTTAATTTACCTCTTAATGCCTATCAATTTTATGGGGATAAATATTTTGAAAAACCGAAGTTTTTAAACTTTACAGTACCTTTTAAAAATCAATCTTATGTTGTTACAAACAAAGGACTTGTAAAGCATTATGATACAAAAATTTTCAAACCCCAAGAGCCTAATTTATCTTTTATTAAAATTCTTGTTTCGGGAAAAAAAATAAAAATTGACACTGTTTTTTCTGTAGGTTATAATGATTTTCCTGTTGAATTTTCTTTTCAATCCATTAGTTTCAAGAACAAAATATTTTACCAATACAAATTGGATGAAATCAATGAAAATTGGTCTTCAGCCACATTAAACACTTCGGTTCAATATGAAAAACTAGAACCTGGTGACTATACATTTAGAGTAAGAACTTATGACCCAATTAATAAGATTGCTCTTGATGAATTAATACAAAAATTTACAGTAAAGCCTCCATTTTGGAAAACAGCAGCATTTGTATATTTAATTATAGGGCTCTTGGCTATTCTTATTTTTATTTTTTACTTAATCCGTCTATGGAGATTAAAAAAACAAAAAGTAAAATTAGAACGTATGGTAGATGAAAAGACTTTTGTACTCACCGCCCAAAACCAGAATATTGAACAATTTTCTTATTCATTGTCACACGATCTTAAAAACCCTATTAACAACATAAAAGGGTTAGTAGAGATAATGGAAGGAACCAAAGATGAGGAGCAGGAAGAAATAAGGAAAATGCTGATGAATTCGGCTATATTGCTCGAAGATAAAATTAAGGCTACCCTCAATACCATTAAACAAATGCAAGCCAACAAAAAAAATGTAGAGTTATTAAAACTTGATACTGTTTTTGAAAATGTAAAACGGTCATTACTAATAATGATAAGGGAGAGTAATGTCAAATTTATTGTAGATTTCAAAGTTAAATCCATCTTTCATAATGCCTCAATCCTAGAGAGTGTTTTTTATAACATGATAAGTAATTCTATTAAATATGGACCTAATGACAAGCAAACAATTATCACCATAAATTCTTACAGAAAGGATGACAAAACGGTAATCGTTTTTGAAGATAATGGAAAAGGAATTGATCTTGAAAATGACATGGATAAGTTGTTTTCTATATTTGAAAGAATTGATGAAAATGACGAAACCACAGGCACTGGAATTGGTTTGTATATGGTAAAACAAATGATTGAATTAAATGGTGGTTCAATAGCAGTGGAAAGCGAAGTGACAAAGGGAACAAAATTCTTTGTATCACTTTCGCCCATGGAAAAATAAATTGAATAACTTGTTTAGTAAAATTAAACAAACTAAAATTTGGAAAAAGGACAAACTCCTTTTAAATTCGCAGACTTTCCTGAATAAGGAAATGAATTGTAAAATGAAAATTTTGCAATTGGGCCTATAACTCAGTTGGTTAGAGTATCTGACTCATAATCAGAAAGTCCCAGGTTCGAGCCCTGGTGGGCCCACTTCATTAAAATCAAGCCTTTCAAGTAATTGAAAGGCTTTTTTTGTATCTATTATTAAATCAACAACTCTGTATCACACACAAATAAAGGGGCATACCAAGAGTAATATTGAATGGAAAAGTAATTGCTAATGCCATTGGCAAGTACAAACTTGGGTTAGCTTTAGGAGCTGCCAATCTCATAGCTGCCGGAACTGCTATATATGAAGCACTTGCTGCGAGAATCGCAAACAGCAACCTATTACCAACACTCTCTGTAAATGCTGAACTTGTAAATGCAACTGCCACTCCATTTATAATAGGAATTACAATGGCAAACACCAATGCAAACCACCCTTTTTTGAGAAATGAAGACAGTTTTTTTCCACTGGTAATACCCATATCCAACAAGAAAACAGCCAAAAACCCCTTGAACAAATCGGTTGTAAAAGGCTTTATCCCTTCAGCCTGTTGTTCACTAGCCATAAACCCAACAACCAAACTTCCCAGAATAAGTAGCACACTTCCGTTTGTGAGGGCATGTTTCACTACTTTTGGCATACTTACTTTGTCTTTATTTTCTTTATCATAAATTGAGAGTAACAAAACCCCAACTATGATAGATGGTGCCTCCATCAATGCCATTACTGCAACCATATGCCCTCCAAACTCTATACCTTCCATCTCAAGAAATGAAATTGCTGTAACAAAAGTTACAGCACTTACAGACCCGTAGGAAGCAGCAATTGCTCCTGCATTGGCTACAGTAAATTTAATCCTTAATATAAAATAAGTATATAAAGGAACTATTAGTGCTAGTAAAATTCCCAACACAAGCGACCAACCAATTTCTGCATTAAAATCACTGTGAGATAGTTCTTGTCCTCCTTTAAAACCTATTGAGAGTAACAAATAAAGTGATATGAATTTAGAAGAATTAGGGGGTATCGCTAAATCACTTTTTAATTGCACTGCTAATATCCCTAAAAAGAAGAATAACAGTGCTGGGTTAGTTAGATTATCTAACAATAAATGTAAATCCATGATGTATTTTAATAAGGCTTATTAAAAAAGAATAATTATGATTTTTTTACAAGTTTGATATCTAAAACACCATTAATTATCACATCATATCCTTGCTCCCTTGCAGATTTTATATATTCTCTAGCAGTTTTCTTTTCCTCTCTCAATTCCTTTTCTCGTTTATCACAATATGTAGTATCAGCATCGTGATTTCCTTCGTACCAGCATAATGCTTGAAGTTTATGAAAATTTATTTTTTCGTCAATTAAGCAATTCACCACATGAGATGCCTCTGACGGTGTAAATTTACCATCAACTAACTGAATTTTTTGGTTTACTTCAACCTCTTGTTTTTCTTTATTTTTCAACATAACTTTTATTTTTTTTGATTTAATTAATTTTTATTAGAAAATTTTAATAGCAGTGCAAAGGATATAATAGCCAAACATATTGCAAGCTTTTCTCTGTAAACACCATTATCTATATAGTATAATATCACAGCCGAAATAAGACCAAACATTATTAATCCTAACATTTTTAATGTTATTGTCTTTGACATAGGTGCTTTTGAACTAGATGTTCTTGTGTCTCTTAGATTTTTAATTGAAGCCATCGCCTCCTGGTACTGTTTGTTATTTTTTGTTTGTTCCATGTGTATATGTATTTTTGATGCGACAAAATTGAGAATAAAAATTTATTTATTTTTATATATACTTTTAATCATATGTATAAACAAAATTTATGAATTACACTTTACATCAACTTCAGGTATTCCTAAAAGTCACTCAAAAAGAGAGCATTACAAAAGCTTCTGAAGAATTATTTTTGAGCCAACCAGCTGTATCTATACAGCTGAAAAAATTTCAAGACCAATTTTCTGTTCCACTAACAGAAGTAGTGGGAAGGCAACTCTACGTTACAGATTTTGGAAAAGAAATTGCTATTGCAGCAGAAAAAATCTTAAATGAAGTGCAAGAAATAAACTACAAAACCCTTTCATTTAAAGGGCAAATTGCAGGAAGATTAACAATATCTGTTGTATCCACAGGGAAGTATGTTATGCCTTATTTTCTATCAGGTTTCTTAAATAAACACAAAGGAGTAGATCTTATCATGGATGTAACTAATAAAAATAAAGTGATTAAAAGTTTAGAAAACAACAAAGTAGATTTCTCTTTAGTCTCTGTAGTTCCTCCCCAACTTAATCTAGAAAAGATTCAATTGATGGAGAATAAATTACATCTTGTGGGGGGAAGCAAAATAATCTCTGATAAGAAAGTTTCCAAAAAGAAAATGTTTGAAGAATATCCTTTGATATACAGAGAGGAAGGTTCTGCAACAAGAAATGCTATGGAAAATTTTATCAAGGAGAATAATTTACCAACACACAAAAAAATGGAATTAACCTCTAACGAAGCTTTAAAACAAGCACTTATTGCAGGTTTTGGTTACTCAATAATGCCTTTGATTGGCATAAAAAACGAGTTACAAAATGGTGATTTACAACTAATCCCTTTTAAGGGCTTACCACTTACAACAAACTGGGAACTAGTTTGGATAAAATCAAAGAATCTATCTCCCACAGCAACTGCTTTTTTGAATTACATTAAAGAGGAAAAAGAGAAAATTATTAAAGAAGAATTTAGTTGGATTAAAATTATTCAAGATTAATTTTCAATCAATTCAGATTTTACCTCAATTGTATTAACTCCCGTAGCTTTATAACCATTGATATCCATCTTATAATCTTGATTAATTCTCGAAAATTTATTTATCCCAGTATTCCGATGTAATTTCATTGTTCCTTTTATTTTTCCACCACCCGTTACATCCTTACTACCATAGGAAATAACACCAGATATATCAATAAAAACCTCTTTAGGAGTAATTTTCTTCACTTTGTAATTAATCTTTTGAGTCATATTTTGATTCTCCAGGTTTTCAATTTTTCTATTCCATACAGAACCTTTTTTCACGCTTTCCTTTGGAAATACAACCCCTCCATTTGAAAATGATTTTTGAATTTCCTCAAATTGCTCTTTCATTTGCTCATCCCCTTTGAACAACGAATCCAAATTAGTCTTACCCTCAGTTTCTCCAATAGAATTAATACTTCCATTAAATTTTACATCTATAATTTTAGATAGTTTTTTATGTAGTTCTTTTTCTATATCGCTTTCTAATACAGGATGTTCGGTATCATAACTTTTATGAAAAATACCGCTGCTCATTATTGCTTTCACTCTCGAAATTTCACTAGTAATAGCAAAATCTCCATTTGATAAAACAGAATCGTATACTGTTTTGATAAAAAACTCCATATTGATATTGATGGGTTGTTTCATATCCAAAGCAATATTCATGTTGGTACTTATCTCATACACTGAGCCAACTTCAGGAGTTAATCTAAGCAGAATTAATTCATCATTTTTCTTTGAAATTGTACAAGAAAAAAGGAAGAACCCTAAAAACGCAACAATTTGAATAGAGTTAATATGTATTAGTTTCGTTTTCAACATAAGTGTATAACTATCTCATTTGAATTCTGTATTAAAAAATCCAAATGTGTATTTTTGTTTAATAACCTAAAGTAATCATTTTTTCTAATGAAACAATACCACGATTTATTAAAACACATTCTTGAGAATGGAGAGCAAAAAGGAGACCGAACAGGTACTGGAACAATTAGTTGTTTTGGTTACCAAATGAGATTTGATTTATCAAAGGGATTCCCTATGGTTACAACCAAAAAACTTCATTTGAGGTCAATTATTCATGAGTTACTTTGGTTCTTAAAAGGCGATACAAACATTGAGTATCTGAAAGAAAATAAAGTACGGATTTGGGATGAATGGGCAGATGAAAATGGAAATCTTGGACCTGTTTATGGTCACCAATGGAGAAACTGGAACAGTGATGGGATTGATCAAATTAAAAATGCAATTGACCAAATAAAAAGCAATCCTAATAGTAGGAGAATTATGGTTTCTGCATGGAATCCAAGTGTAATGCCTGATACAAGTAAATCATTTTCGGAAAATGTTGCCGATGGAAAAGCTGCTTTGCCTCCTTGCCATGCTTTTTTTCAATTTTACGTTACTAACGGAAAACTATCTTGTCAACTATACCAACGGAGTGCAGATACTTTTTTAGGAGTCCCTTTTAATATTGCTTCTTATGCTCTATTTACTATGATGGTAGCACAAGTTTGCGGGTTAGAATATGGAGATTTCATCCACACTTTTGGTGATGTACATTTGTACAACAATCACATTGAACAAACTGAATTACAACTCTCTAGAGAACTTAGAGCATTACCAACAATGAAATTGAATCCAGAAATTACAGATATTTTTGAATTCACCTATGAAGATTTTGAAGCCACCAGAAGTGAGCTTATCCACGTTGTGAACAGCGGATTAGACGAGAAAGATCGCGCATTTTTACTCAGTGTAAATCAGCTAAAGCCTGACTGGTCAATATACGACTTCTCCCAGTTTCCTTCGGTGAAATGGAAGCTGATTAATCTGGAGAAGTTCAAGCAATCTCGCCCTGAAGATTATGAATTGCACCTAGGCGCGTTGCAAAATCAACTTTCTCAATAGTCAGAACAACAAAGAAGTAGAAGTTCATGTCCGATAATGCAGAGGTTTTCAAACTTAAAAAACGCGTTAGGTACTACGATAAACAGAGTTTTGGGCAACAACTTGACCAACTATTGGCACGCCACGCCGATGGCAGTATAGAAAAACATCAACGCATGCCGTCACTCGTTTATTTGCTGTTGGAGTGGCTGTTTGAGGTTGAAAACAAAGGAACGCCTAAAATCGCCTCGGCTCGTGACATAACATGGTTTATGAACAGGTTGTGGCAGCTAAACGATTCAAACTTTGGCAACAATAATATTGAATCAGTCACTTTATTTTTAAGGCCATTGATCAACAACCAGTTCTGGATTCAGCATTCTAAAGCGTATTGGTTAAGAGGACTCGTGTTACAGCATGCACTCATGTTCCCTATGGGAAAAAGTCCATTCAATGATGAATTTTTCCAAGCTACAAAAATAACGCTCAGTGATTATTTTCACATCACCGCTGCTATTTTGGTAGGGATGGATAATGAACGTCGTGTGATGAATTATTTTGAAGTGGTGCAAGCACTGCATCCGCATTTC
>CAKZNB010000052.1 GCA_937129365.1 uncultured Flavobacteriales bacterium | reverse complement strand
AGTGAGACTGGATGGGCTAACTGCATTCTGAAACCTTGTGTATCTGGTACGGCAAGGCACACCTACAAATTGAATGCTGAAAATATTTCGGAATACGAAGAGATATTTCAGGGGTTGATACGTTCAGAAGCAATGATGCTCCAGCCCTTTCTAAACAACATTGTAGCAAAAGGCGAAGTATCAATGATTGTCATCGGTGGCCAGTTCACACATGCCGTCCTTAAAGTTGCCAAAGGAGGAGATTTTCGAGTTCAAAGCGACTTTGGTGGCTCCATACAAAATTACAATCCTTCTGTTGCCGAAAGGGAATTTGCAGAAAAGGCAGTAGCTGCTTGTGACCCACAACCTGTCTACGCTCGGGTAGATATTGTTGAAGATAACAACGGTCAGTTGGCATTAATTGAACTAGAATTGATAGAACCTGAACTTTGGTTTAGAATGAACCCCAAAGCCGCTGAGGTTTTGGCGGATTCTTTAGAGAGATTTCTCTAGTAATTGCCAATCACTGTAATCATCGGAATTCATCAATACTGTTTTAACTTTTCCAGATGAATCAGTCTCTAGTAGAGTTGGATACATCATAGATAAGTCAAACATGTCACCTAAGCTCTTTTCTAGAAAATAAAAATTATCTTGATCAATCACCTCCATTGAGTTCAGATATATTTTTATTGCCTTTTTTGTTGAGTAATCTGTAAAAACATAGCTAACGTTATTGTTTTCAGAATGATCCAAAATAAAACATTCCAAGTGTCCGACTCTGGATGGTCAATGAGTAAATTAATTAAAAAAACAGCAGATGCCAAGTAGAGCAAAATCCCGTAAAAGGAGTATTTCTTTCGCCATTCTAGCAAAACATCCTTGCGTATCAATTTCAGAATTTGACTCAAGTCGGTTACTTTTGAGTGCGAATTTACGAAAACAAAAGAATGCAGAAGATTTTAATCGCTAATAGAGGAGAAATTGCTTTGCGTGTTATCAGAACATGTAAAGAAATGGGAATCAAAACTGTAGCTGTTTATTCAACTGCAGATAAAGATAGCCAACCAGTAAAATTTGCTGATGAAGCAGTATGTATTGGCCCACCATCTAGTACAGATTCATACCTTAAAATATCAAATATTATTGCTGCAGCAGAAATTACCAATGCAGATGCCATTCACCCGGGTTATGGATTTTTATCCGAAAATGCCAAATTTTCAAAAATTTGTGAAGAACACGGAATTAAATTCATTGGAGCAAGTGCCGAGATGATTGACAGAATGGGAGATAAAGCTTCGGCAAAGGAAACTATGCTCAAAGCAAAAGTTCCTTGTGTACCTGGTTCACCAGGAATATTGAAAGATTTTGCAGATTGTAAAAAAACTGCTCTAAAAGTAGGTTATCCAATCATGCTTAAAGCAACTGCCGGTGGTGGTGGAAAAGGGATGAGATTAGTTTGGGAAGAAGAAAAGCTAGAAGAAGCTTGGACATCTGCCAGAACTGAATCTAAAGCTGCCTTTGGAAATGACGGAATGTACATGGAAAAGTTTGTAGAAGAACCAAGACATATCGAGATTCAAATTGCCAGTGATCAACACGGAAATCACTGTCACATGTCTGAGAGAGATTGTTCAATACAAAGAAGACACCAAAAATTAGTTGAAGAAACTCCATCCCCATTCATGACTCCTGCACTTAGGAAGAAAATGGGAGCTGCTGCAATTAAAGCTGCTAAAGCCGCAGAATATGAAGGAGTAGGAACGGTAGAATTTTTAGTAGATAAAAACAGAGATTTTTATTTCATGGAAATGAATACTCGAATCCAAGTAGAACATACTATTACTGAAGAAGTAATAAATTTTGACTTGATTCGTGAACAAATCAAAATTGCTGCTGGACACAAAATTTCTGGTAAAAACTATGAACCTATTGGGCACTCGATTCAATGTAGAATAAATGCGGAAGATCCTCACAAGGATTGGAGACCGAGTCCAGGAAAAATTGGTTATTACAATGAACCAGGAGGGCATGGAATCAGAATTGATTCGCATGTTTATTCAGGTTACACAATCCCTCCATACTACGATTCAATGATTGGAAAACTAATTACTACTGCTCAAACTCGAGAAGAAGCCATTACTAAAATGGAAAGAGCCTTGGAAGAATATTATGTTGAGGGAATAAAAACTTCAATTCCATTTCACAGGCAATTGATGCAACACCCAGATTTTAGAGCTGGAAACTTTACTACCAAATTCATGGAAACTTTCGAGATTAAACCAATGGAAGAATCGGACAATTAAAAGTAAAACAGAACCTAAAAAAAAGCTGTCTTGAAAATTCAAGACAGCTTTTTTTTAGTAGTTTTTAGTTCTATTTCACAATATGAACTTTCTTAGTGATTAAACTATTTTTAGATTTAAAAGAAACAAAATAAACTCCTTGTTCTAGATTCTCAAGATTAATCTCAGCAGGAAAATTAACAGCAGAAAAAGTTTTAACAACCTTACCTATCGAATTATATACAAAAACTGTTGTGTTTTTGTTGTTAATCTTCGAAGCATTAATTGTGAAATTACCATTATTTGGATTAGGATAAATAGTAAAATCATTGTTTATCTTATCTTCAGAAATACTTGATAGAGATCCACATTTTCCAGAAATTGTAAGACTGTTTCTCACAGTAGTAAGAGTTGCTAACATTCTATTTTTTTGTCCATTAGAAAACATTACGGTACAAGAAGCATCCGAATAATCCATGTAATTCATAAACATTTGACCATTTGCATTAGTTCCACAACTATCATTAGGACTGTAAGGAAATGTAGGACAACCAGAATTTGATGCATACGCTGGAGGTGTATCTGCTACCGAGTCATTACCACAGTTAGGTTGATTATCTCCCCAGATATGAAGTAAATTCATATAGTGTCCAATTTCGTGTGTAGCTACAATTGATTTACCGCCAGAAAAACCATCTTTCGCAAAAGCAAAATTAGCAACTACTACTCCATCAGTAGAATCAGTTGTAGAAGAAGGGAAAGTTGCATACCCATCAACACCAGGTGCAGATGCGTCAACCAAATTAATACACCATAGATTTAAATAATCATATCTATTCCAAATAGTCTTAGGTTTAATAATGTTATCAATATCACTTATATTCCAACTAGCACTCATTTCATTGCTTCTTGTGATTCCAGTTGTTGAATTTCCGTTCTCGTCAATAGAAGCTAGACAGAATTCAATTTCGCAATCTGCTTGCAAAGAATTGAAAGGGTGTGTAGAGGGGAGCGTATCTGAGTTTGTTTTTCTGAAATCTTCATTCAATCTATTAATTTGTTTGAAAACCAATGAATCATGAATATTTGCGCCAGTTCCATATGCCTCTCCATTATGGATTATATGAACCACAACTGGTATGGTAAGAATTGTACCTGAATTCCTATTAGTTCCAACATTTGCAACATAATTTTTTGTCGCCTGTTCTAAATTGGATTGTTTTTGTCTGACGGATGGATTATTATCCATTGCTTTTTTATGAATTTCATGAGCATAGCATTTTTGATGGGTTTGTGCATTAAGTCCAAAAGAACCTAGCAATACAGATGAAATTAAGAAGTATTTTTTTAACATAATTATTGATTTTAAATTTTTTCAAAAATAGAGATAAACAAAAAAATCAAGAGCAGAAACAACTACGCAATAACTACTCAGTATAGCAATTATAATAATCCGATAATTTTAACTATCAAAATCAATAAAATAAAAACTAATTTTGCCTTCATGAAGAAGTTAATGATAATCATACTATTTATCGCAGAATCAAGTTTTGTTTTCTCCCAAAACGATGAAATTAAAAACTATTATTCTTTAATAGATTCTGCTGAATTTTACATAAGTGTAAATGTAAACGAATCGTCTCGATTTTTAAATTTAATTCCTTTTCCACTTGAAGAATCAATAAAAAACAACTTAGGTAAATATTATTATTTAAGCGCACAGATAGAAAAAACAAAAAGCAATCTGGTTAAATCTCATGAGAAGTATATTTTATCAATAAAATATGCTGAAGAAGAAAATGACTTAAAAACAGCTGGAGATGCCTATCATGAGTTAGCGTTAAATTTATATAATCTCGATGAGATAGAAGAAGCTGATTTTTATATAAAAAAAGCCAAAGAACATTATACTACCATTAACTACGAAAAGGGGTTATTAAATGTACTATTAGTTCCTCCTTACAGGAAATACTTATCTTATGAAAATAATGAATGTATAGAACTTACAATGGAAAATATTGATGTCTATAAAGCCTTTACTGAAGATCAATATTATTATCTATTCGCTAATTATATGTTAACTTCTTCACATATTGGGCTAGACAATGTTGATACAGCAAATAAATATTTCTCAGTATTTTCTTCACTTAAAGATAACCCGACTATTAGTAAGTCCAATTATCAATATTTTAAAGGTAATTTACACATAGATTACGTAAGTTATTTCATCAGGCAAGACAAAACAGATTCTGCTCTTTACTATCTATCAATAGTCCAAAAAAACATTAAAAAATTTGACGATCCTATAATTAGAGAAATCTACTTATACTTTGTTGATGTTTATAAAATAACTGGTGAGAAAGACAAAGAGAATGCGTACTTGGATTCGTTAAGAATTTTTAACGAAAAAGTACTGAGTCAAAATATTAAAGGAACTTTTGAAGTACACAAAAGTCTAATTGAATCTGATAAGAAAGTAAACTCTCTAGAAAAAAATTCTAACCTTATAAAAGGAATAGCTTTTATTCTCATACTAATAATAATTTCATTTATAATTTATTATTATTATTTTTTTAGACGAAAATTTTTGTCTGAATATAATACTTTGAAAGATGAAATGACATTAATCTCATTTGTAGATTCTAATCATGAAAAATTAAAGATTAAAACCAAAAGCCTAGAGGAATATATAATAGAATTAAAAAAGACTGTACAAAGTATTACTCAAGAAAAAAACACTGAAGAACAGCGAAAACAAATTAACCGTTTATATAAAGATTTACATCTAAAAACAGTTAACTCACCCCAAATTGGCGGAAGTCATTCAGAGTTAGTCAATAAAATAAATGCTAAGTTTTTTCTTGAAATCAAAAGATTACATCCTCAACTAAATGAATCAGAAATTGTAGTTTGCTATTATATATTTATTGGGTTAAAAAATAAGGAGATAGCCATTTTTCTAAATTCATCTTTAAGATCTATTGAAAGTAAACGCTTTAGAATCTCCAAAAAAATTAATCTTTCTAAAAATGAAAGTATAGCTGAGTATTTAAAAGTGAATTTTAATAATTAGAATCCTCAGTACTTAATTTTATACTTAAAAGGAAAGCGTAACCAAAAAAAGGCTGTCCCGAATTACTCGGGACAGCCTTTTTTTAACTTGCCTTACTCTCTTTACATATATTTAGTTAAATACCTCATAAACCCGGGTTTCAGTTCATTGTAAATTTTTAAAAATGTTTCCATTCTGTCTCTCAATCCACTATGGTCATCAAATAATCGATGATCACTGGCTGTAGGATTTTCTTTCACACTATTAACCAAAATTTGTTCATGCTCATTGATATCGTGAGTCAAAATATCAATCACTTCGTTTTGTCTAATGAACTGGTTTTGAAAATGTTCTAGCTTTTGCATTACTTCTCTTCCTGTGTATCGCTGGGCAATATCTTCCAATCTGTTTGTATAAGTTTTCAATTCATCTTTGTAAAAAGCTAATTGCTTCACCCATCTCTCGTGTTCAAAATGTAGGGTGTCAAGATGTTCTTTAGTTAGTTTTGTAGCTTCCATATTTATTAAGTTAGGTTTGTTATTTTATCTATTTAAAAGTAGTGGATTTAGCAACTTTTTTAACTGATGTAAATCAGTAGAAATACAGATTGTTTGATTTGGAAACGAGGATTTATTTCGTTATATTCTAAATAACGTATTTACCTTTTTAGGAATTTTCATTTCATTGGTAAATTCACTAAATTCGCGTAAATTATTAACAAAATAAACTTCAATACAAGCATATGGCATTTGATATAGACATGATAAAAGAAGTATACAGTAGGATGAGCGACAGAATAGAAGCTGCTCGTGCTGTAACTGGAAAACCACTTACTCTTTCTGAGAAAATATTGTACAATCACCTTTGGGATGGAAATGCAACTCAAGCATTTACTAGAGGAAAAGATTACGTAGATTTTGCACCAGACAGAATTGCTTTGCAAGATGCAACAGCACAAATGGCATTGCTTCAGTTTATGCAAGCTGGAAAACCTAAAGTAGCTGTTCCAACCACTACTCACTGTGACCACTTGATTCAAGCCAAACAAGGAGCTAAAAAAGATTTACCATTTGCCAGGAAAAACTCTTCTGAAGTATTTGATTTCTTAGCCTCAGTTTCTAATAAATATGGATTAGGATTTTGGAAGCCAGGAGCTGGGATTATTCACCAAGTAGTATTAGAAAACTACGCATTTCCTGGAGGAATGATGATTGGTACGGATTCTCACACAGTAAATGCTGGTGGATTGGGAATGGTAGCCATTGGAGTTGGTGGAGCTGATGCCGTAGATGTAATGGCAGGAATGGCTTGGGAACTTAAATTCCCTAAATTAATTGGAGTTAAATTAACTGGAAAACTTTCTGGATGGTCTGCACCTAAAGATGTTATCTTGAAAGTAGCTGGAATTCTTACTGTAAAAGGTGGAACTGGAGCAATTGTTGAATATTTTGGAGATGGAGCCTTATCTATGTCTTGTACAGGAAAAGGAACTATCTGTAACATGGGAGCAGAAATTGGAGCTACTACTTCTACTTTTGGCTATGACGATTCTATGGAGCGTTACTTGAGAGCTACTGGAAGAAATGGAGTTGCTGATGCAGCTAACGAAGTAAGAGAACACTTAACGGGTGATTCTGAAGTATATGCTAACCCAGAGCAATATTTTGATCAAGTAATAGAAATTGATTTAAGCACATTAAAACCACACTTAAATGGGCCTTTCTCACCTGATATCGCTACCGAAGCTGGAAGTGACATGACTGAGAAAGCCACTAAAAATGATTGGCCACTTGACGTAGAATGGGGATTGATTGGTTCTTGTACCAACTCATCTTACGAAGATTTATCAAGAGCGGCTTCTATTGCTGCACAAGCAGTAGAAAAAGGATTAGCAACCAAAGCTGAATTCGGAATTAACCCAGGATCAGAAACAGTGAGATTTACTGCCGAAAGAGACGGTTTGCTGAAGACTTTTGAAGATTTAGATGCTACTATCTTTACCAATGCTTGTGGACCTTGTATAGGACAATGGGCAAGATACAGCGATCCTAAAAATGCTCCTAAAAACTCAATCATTCACTCTTTCAACAGAAACTTTGCAAAAAGAGCGGATGGAAATCCAAATACGCATGCCTTTGTTGCTTCACCAGAGTTAGTAGCAGCAGTAGCCATTGCAGGTAGGTTAGATTTTAATCCAATTACGGATACATTAACAAACAAAGATGGAGAAGAAGTAAAATTTGACGAGCCAACTGGTTATGAATTACCTCCAAAAGGATTTGATGTGGAAGATGCAGGATTTGAGGCACCAGTAGAAGATGGAAGCTCAGTAGAAGTTGTAGTTTCTCCAGAATCGGAAAGATTACAATTATTGACTCCGTTTGAGCCAATTGGAAACACAATTGATAACGCTAAATTGCTTATCAAAGCTTTCGGAAAATGTACAACGGATCACATTTCTATGGCTGGACCATGGTTAAGATACAGAGGTCATTTGGATAACATCTCAAACAACTGTTTGATTGGGGCTGTAAATGCTTTTGGAAAAGCAACTGACAAAGTAAAGAATCAACTTACAGGAGAATTTGGACCAGTTCCAGCAACTGCAAGAGCTTACAAAGCTGCAGGAATTCCTTCGGTAGTAGTTGGAGATCATAATTACGGAGAAGGTTCATCTAGAGAGCATGCTGCAATGGAGCCAAGACACTTAGGTGTTGTGGCGGTTATCGTGAAATCTTTTGCAAGAATCCACGAAACTAACTTGAAGAAACAAGGAATGTTAGGATTGACTTTCGCTAACGAAGCAGATTACGATTTAATCCAAGAAGATGATACATTCAACTTTGTAGATTTAAACGAGTTTGCACCAGGAAAGCAGTTAACTCTGGAGATTACACATGCTGATGGAAGCAAAGACACCATTATGCTTAACCACACTTACAACCAATCTCAAATTGAGTGGTACAATGAAGGTTCGGCTCTTAACTTGATTAAGAAAGAGAATGCTTCTGCTTAAGAAGTTAGTAACTAAGTAAAATTATAATTCAATCCCTTCTGAGAAATCAGTAGGGATTTTTTTTGTTGAAATTTTTAAGTAAAATCTAATTATTACATCAAAGAAACTGAGATTAATTACTTGCTCTTTAATTAGATACGACACAAAACAGGAAAAACCCTTAAATAGGTAGAGGAAAAATTCTATTCAAATTCAGGAAATAGCCTAGAGAAAAGGTTAATCAGAGTAGTTACGTTTGTATAAATAAATTATATAAACCAATAAAATAAATTACTATGAAAAAGATTATTTTAATCACAACCGCAGTTGCTTTATTATTCGCTTGTAAAAAAGAAGGAATAAATAGCACAAATGAAAACCCATTAAAAGCTTCAGATGGTCATGTATGCACAGCTCATAATTTTAATGGAGAAATCGCTTTTCCTGGAGAAGAAGGACAAGCAATGGAACTTACCAGAAAAGATGGCTCAACTTTTAATTACGAAAAGTATGGGGATGTAAATATCATAGAAGGTGATATTGCTTTATCTGAAGATCAATTAGATATAATTGCTAATTCTTCTGAAAAAGCTAATAGTTCCGAAGGTGCAGGTCTTTCTTGGTGGGACAGAGTAATAAGAGGTAGAAAATGGTCTAATAAAACTCTTTATTACAGAATATCTTCTGGAGTTAGTAGTAGCATTAGAACTAAAATCTATCAAGCTGTAAACGAGATTAACAGCAACACATCTGTTACTATTAGGTATAGAACTAATCAGAGCAACTATGTAAATATCATTCCTTCTTCAGGATGTTGGTCATATGTAGGAAAGCAAGGAGGTTCTCAAGATATGGGACTAGCTACATGGTGTAGTAAAGGAAACGTAATTCACGAATTTCTTCATGCTTTTGGTGTATATCACGAACAAAGTAGAGGGGATAGAGATAACCACATCACAGTAAACTATGGTAACATTCAGTCTGGTAAATCTGGAAACTTTGCAAAGAAAGGGAGCAGATGGAGTAGTTTTAACTTAAACTCAATCATGATGTATGGCTCTTATGCTTTTTCGAGTAATGGGCAACCTACTATTACTAGAAAGAACGGAACAACATTCAGCACTCAAAGATCTTATATTTCTTATTCTGACAAAGCTACACTTAATGGAATTTACTAAATCAATATAAGTAAAAAGACAACATTTTAAAATATGTTTAAATCCCTTCTCAATAAATTGAGAAGGGATTTTTTTGTATTATTATAAAAAACAACTAGAAATGCACAAAAAATCAGAAGACTCCCAAATCACATTCACAGAACTGATGCTTCCCTCCCATTCCAATTTTAGCGGAAAAATTCATGGTGGGTATATTTTAAGTTTAATGGATCAAATTGCGTTTGCTTGTGCCAGCAAATACTCAGGAAACTATTGTGTAACAGCTTCGGTAAACAAAGTTGATTTCTTAAACCCCATTGAAGTTGGGGAATTGGTTACATTAAAAGCTTCTATTAACTATACAGGAAATACCTCTATGGTTGTTGGGGTACGAGTGGAATCAGAAAATATTCAGACAGGTACTTGTACACACTGTAATTCTTCTTACTTCACTATGATTGCTAAAGACAAAGAAGGAAACAACACAAAAGTTCCTGGGATAATAATTGATACTGAGCAAAAAGCTCGAAGATTTCTTAGAAGTATTGAAACAAAAAATCTCTATACACAAAAAGAAAATAAGTTTGATGAGAAGTCTTTTGAACTTACCAATACAATGATTGATAAATTACAAGCCGAAAATTTGAAATTGACTTTTTAAGTTTTAAAAAAGTACAAAGCAAAAAAAAGTCTTACCGTTCGGTAAGACTTTTTTTGTTTAAGAAAGATATTTCTTAGAAGTGGAAAGTCACGTTAAGTGAAGCATTTCCTCCAAAGTTAGTAGAACCACCTTGATCGATTCCGATCATTAATCCTGAATTTTTTGGTGCTTTAGTAACTGTAGTTTCTACAGATGTACCGTTTAAAGTTTCAGTTGAAACTTCTCCTGAAGAAGTAGTGAATCCGATTCCCCATCCAAATTCTGCTCCAATAGCAATCTTTGGTAAGATGAAATAATCAACTCCTACAAATCCTCTTGCTCCAATTCCGAATGCACTAGCTTTAGTAACACCTAATGTTCTTGGTGCAGTTTCACCTGCATCATTTACAGCTGTATTTAAATCTAAGTTATATTCAAAACTTCTATTAGATGTTGGTGAACCAATTGCCAATAAAGCTTCAGCACCCCAAAAACCTTGAAGTCTGTTATGACCTCTTCTCCACTCTTTACCGAATCCTAACACAATGTTAGTTACTTTATCAGTTTGAGTAGTAATGTACTCTTGGTCATTGTTCGCTCCATATAAAGCAACAGTTTCAACACTGTTAGACATGTAGTTGATTCCAACTTTTACTCTCCATGCTTCAGTAGCAGTAGTGTACATTTTTCCAACAATTACATTGTTGAATCCACCTGCATAACCAAGGTGTTGAGCAGTTGCTCCAGTGTTTGTGTTAAACTTAACAGCGTTCAAACCAAAGTTAATTAGTGGAACCGCGTCAAATTGAATAGCCCAGTCTCCTGCTTGTGGTAAATACTCCAAACCTCTTTTGTTTTTCATTGAAGTAGTTGTACCCTGTGCGAAAGCTAAACTTCCAGCAAATAATGCTGCAACGAATAAAATTTTCTTTTTCATAATTATTTTTTTGAGTTAATAATAGTTCAAGGTAAGTATTTTTTTTTGTCCAGCAAATACTTTGGTAAAAAATCATACACTTTATTATTAACCTTTAAGTGTTTAAAAGTTAACTGCAAAAGCTTATTTTTGTTTTTCGAATGAAAAATATTAGCTCAATAAATCATAGCCCAATAACTGTAATCGAAGATTCTTTTTTGAAAGAAAAGAACTTGGTATTATCAGTTTTAAGAGAAGACCTTAATGACATTGACATACAAGGGAATAAATACCGAAAACTTTATTACAATATATTAAATGCAAAAAAAAAGGGAAACAAAGTATTATTGACATTTGGCGGGGCTTTTTCAAATCATTTATTAGCAGTTGCCCAAGCTGGCAATAAATTTGGATTTGATACCATAGGAATTGTAAGAGGTGAAGAAAAGATACCTCTTAACAGCACCTTGAAGTATTGTGAAGAACTTGGAATGCAACTTTATTATATAAACAGAGAAACATATAGATTGAAAAACACTCAGGACTTTAAGGATTATCTAAGAAATCAATATGGAAATTTCTATTTAATCCCAGAGGGAGGAACTAACTATTATGCGGTAAATGGTTGTATGGAAATTATTGAGGACTTCAATGAGTTTGACTATATATGTTGCCCGATGGGAACTGGAGGAACTATTGCTGGCATAACAATTGCAAATAATAATACATCCAGAATTATTGGCTTCCCAGCTTTAAAGGGTGGAGAATTTCTTGAAAAAGATACTTTTAATCATATTAAATCTGTTGTAAACAATGAAGAAGATACTCATGATTTGATGAATTCATTAACAATCAATTGTGACTTTCATTTTGGAGGGTATGCAAAAATTAATGAGGAATTAATTAATTTTGTTCGAAAATTCAATCAAGACCACACTATAAAATGGGACTTGATTTATAACGGAAAGATGGCTTATGGAGTTTTTGAACTCATAAAAAGTGGTTTTTTTCCTGAAGGAAGCAGCATATTATTAGTTCACACTGGCGGACACCAAGGCATCGTGGGGATTGAAGAAAGATATAAAGTAAAAATTTATGAAGATTAATAATAACAAACTTATTACCGCACTATTGATAGTGGTTCATTCATTGGTTTTTTCTCAAAAACAAACTCCAGCAGAATATATTGAAAAATGGAAAGATGTAGCTATTGCTAAAATGAAGCAACATAGTATTCCTGCTAGTATTACTTTAGCTCAAGGGATTCTTGAAAGCGGAAGTGGCAATAGTAATTTAGCTAAATTGGCAAATAACCATTTTGGAATTAAATGTCATTCTTCATGGACTGGTGAGACCTATTACCAAGATGATGATGAAAAAGACGAATGTTTTAGAAAATATGAAAATGCAAGTCAATCTTATGAAGACCATGCAAAGTTCTTGAAAAAGAAAAGATACGAAGGATTATTTTTACTAAAAGTAACCGATTACAAAGGTTGGGCAAAAGGACTAAAAAAGGCTGGATATGCTACTAATCCTAAATATCCTGATTTACTTATTAGCCTGATTGATCGCTACAACTTAACGCAATATGATGATGTAAATTATGTAAGCACTATCCCTGTTAATAAGGCAGATACCGTTATAAAAGCCAATACTAAAAATCCAAAATCTGACTTTGGAACTGTTGAATTTTCTACTACTCATAAAGTTTCTAAAACTGCCAATAATGTGCCTTTTATTACAATTAAAAAGGGGGATACCTACAAAAAATTAGAGAAAGAATTTGGGATAAGAAAAAGACAAGTGATAAAATATAACGATTTATATTCTGAGCATGAATTAATTCCAGGAGAGCGAATTTTCATTAAACCAAAAAGATGTAAACCAAGAGAAGAATTTCATTTTGTGAGAGAAGGCGAAACCATGCGAGATATATCTCAACTATATGGGGTAAAACTTAATAAGCTATACAAAAGAAATAGATTGGATGAAGGAGCAGTTCCTAAGGCTGGGCAGAAAATCTATTTGAGAAAAAAGAAAAAAATCTAACCATTATTTCTTCACAATTCTTCCTGATTTTTTGTCAAAACCATAAGGGCAGTGTTTACAACCATTTTTACAACAATACCCTCTCTTTAAGAGATATTTTTCTGTGAATATAATGTAGCCTTCTGGAGAGTAATAAAACTCATCTTTTTCAAGTTTATCTCGCTTCGAAAAGCCACTCATGTCAGTCATTACTATATAGATTATTGGATAAAATATTCTTTTCTAGAAAATACATTTCCTAAAGCAAAATACTGAAAAACTAACACTTCTTTTTTACCGTTCATTACTCCATATATGTAATTTTCATCCCAGATATTTTCCTCCCCAGTAACCAAATCTACAGAGGGATTGTCACTTGGTTTCAAATAAAAATCAACTTTTGTAGGTCTATTATTTACCGTAACTTCAATTCTATATTCTGGCTCTAAACTCATAATTGAATCTACTTTATTTTCAGAAAGTTCTGCAATTCTATTAAAATATATTTTCTCGTAATTCAAAATATAATTTTCTACCAAAGGCTTAACAAAGTCTTTTATTGAGGTTCCGTCAACAGTATTTAATTGAACTTTTTTATCAAATTGTGTAACTAAGTATGAACTCTCTGGCTGTCCTTTAAATTCAACTTTTATCTTTTGAATATCCAACGGATCATACACAAAAACACCTGTATATTTCCAATCATTTTCATTGGTAAAAAATCTGCTTTCAAGAAAACCATTAAACCCAGGAATATGCATTATATAGGGCTCAGAAGATTTTACTCCATTTTTTTCTAATAACATGTAAGTCCCATAATGATCTTTTGTAGGAGAGCCGATATAATATTTCTTAAGTAGTTTTCCGTTTTGAAATATTTCTACTTTCTTGTTTCTAGCAGCCATACCTGTAACCACATTTTTCTTAGCACTTGAAGAAACAGCTGATTGAACAGCAATGTTCTTAAAGGTTTTTAAAATCAACTCAATATTCTCAGCTCTTGCTCTATACTTATTGTTCAGGATCCAATATTCCTCTCCTTTTTCTAACTCAGCCTTATTACCATTTACTTCCGTAATAATTATTTTATCAATCTCATCTGTATTTTCAATAGCAAAATCGCTCATTGCTTTACCTCCACCTTTACTGTCATCTGTTTTCATTACCCAATAGGCAATTGCACCAAGAATACAAACTGCTAATATCAATAATAGTGTAGAATTTTTCTTCATTAGTTTTAGGTTATTTGGAGTGTAATATTACAAAAAAAATCTTCCCGAAATTTCGGGAAGATTTTTAAATTATTCAAATAAGATTTACTTATAAATCTACGACTCTATTTGTCGTATTTTTTATTCAAGCTTTTCAATTTTTCATCTAAGCTTTCTTGCTTTGAGTCCAACTTAGCTTTTGCCAAATCAATTTTCAATTGCTTCTCTTTAATTTTTAGCAACTCTGCTTCTTCTGTTACTTTTTCTCTTTTCTTATCTAATTTTTCTTGAGATTTTGCAAGCTTAGCTCTAGACTTATCAATCTTTTTTTGAGATTTTTTAATCTTTTTTAATTTCTTCTCATACTTAGCTTCAGCCTTTTTAATTTTTGAAGCTTCTTTTGCAGCTTTCTTAGCTTCTTTAGCTTCCTTTTTTGCTTGCTTTTCAGCTTCTTTAGCTTTTTTTGCCTCTTCTTTTGCTTGCTTTTCTATTTCTTTAGCTTTTTTTGCTTCAGCTTTAGCATTTTCTTTTGCTTCTTTTGCTTTGGCTTTTGCTTCCTTCTCCTTAGTTTTTGCATCTTTCTCAGCATTTTCTAATTTTTCTTTAGCTTCCTCCTTAGCAGCTTTTTCAGCTTTTGCTTTTGCAACTCTATCAGCAGCCTCTTTATCAGCTTTTTCTCTTGCAGCTTGTTCTGCTTTCTTTGCCTCTTCAACTGCTTTAGCTTCGGCAACTTTAGCTTCTGCAGCTGCAGTAAAATATACAGAACCTAATCTTTCTTGCGGAGTAGATTCTATAGCGTAATCAAAATAATAAAATTTCCCAGCAGTCAATGTCATGTTACTCTTATTCAAAAAAGAAGATTCGTTTTTTACAACAATCATCACTTTTTCATGCTTGTAAGCCTTAACTAACAAATCAACTTTACCCATATTGTTGGTAACACCTGATGCCACAACTTTTTCATTAATCACCACTTTTACAGCAGCGTCTGTAATTAATTGCTCCCCTTTTTTTACAATTACAGCGAATTTTACATCATGCGCATGTACTTCTTCCATACTATTTGTATTGGCAAAAGTGTTTATAGAACTACCCGATATCATTAAGGCAGCCAAAGAAAATATTTTTATTGCTTTCATTTTTTTAGTTTAAATTTGAATTCAAAAGTAAGGAATTGTATTGCCTTTGCGTTAAAGAATAACAATAATTTTACATTCTCACTCAAAATAAAACAGCGTATTATCCAATGAAAACTCTTTTTACCAAAATATCTCAGTTGTTCTTTATCCTAACAATGCCTTTTGTTGCCACCGCTCAAAATCCTGAAGGATTTGATAAAATGGCAAAAAAAATGGCTGATAAAACGGTTCCGATTATCAAATCTGCTCAAGTAGTAAAATTACAGGCTAAAGGCAAGAAAATAGTGTTTCTTGATGCAAGAGAAATTGCTGAATACAAGGTAAGCCATATCAAAGAAGCTATTCATGTTGGGTATGATGATTTTGATTTAAAAACAGTAAAAGATATTTCTAAAAACACTACCATAGTAATATATTGTTCAGTAGGTTACCGTAGTGGAAAAATTGGTAAAAAATTGCGTGAAGCTGGTTTCACATCCGTTTTCAACTTATGGGGAGGCTTATTTGATTGGGCAAATAATGGAAATGAAGTGTACAAAAATGGAAAAAAAGTTACCACTGTTCACCCCTACAATAAAAACTGGGGGAAATGGCTTAAACCAGAACTTAGAAGCAAACTTGACTAAAATATGAGTAAAAACTTAATCATTATTCTGACCAAAAATCCTGAATTGGGAAAGGGAAAATCTAGGCTTGCAGCCACAGTTGGAAAAGAAAATGCACTGACTATTTTCAAAGAACTAATCAAACATACTGTTTCTATCACCAAAAATTTGGCTGCTGATAAGTGGGTTTTTTATTCAGATTACATTGGAGATAATGAATATTTTGACGACACTATTTATAGTAAATACTTGCAAGAGGGAAATGATTTGGGAGATAGAATGAGAAATGCAATGGTAAAAGCCACAGATGCTGGTTACGAAAAAGTAATGATGATAGGGAGCGATTGCTACCAATTATCTCAAACTGAACTCAAAAAGGGGTTTAAAATCCTTGATTCAAATGATTTTGTATTTGGCCCAGCCGAAGATGGCGGCTATTACCTAATAGGAACCCGAACTACCTTCACCAAAGTATTTGATAACAAAACCTGGAGCACAGCCACAGTTTTATATGAAGCAATAAGAGATGTAGAAGGAGCAGATTTAACTTATGGAGAATTAGCTACGCTTTCTGATGTAGATTATGAAGAAGATTTGGGGGAGTTGAGGAGATTTATTTCTTAGAAAGGAAACTAAAAACTCCATCTCTAACCTCTTCAGATTTTGCAATAATCATATTGTGATTACCACCTTTAATTAACTGATAATTTTCAATGTTTTTTATCGGAAATACATTGTCTTTGTCTCCATGCAAATGGAGGTAATTCTCTATTGTATTTTCTCCTCGCCAAGTATTAATTTTCTTGATAATCCATTTTTCTAATGTTCCATCAATGGAATGAATCATTTCATTAATCTCTTCGTTATTAATTTCTTTGAGGTTCGGAACAATTTTTTTTCCAATCGTATAACCTGCTTCAATGGTTTTCTTTACCATTTTACTAGGAATATAATTCAATAAAAAAGTGCTGTTTTTCACTTTCATCAAAGGATTCATTTCCTTTCTACTTTTTACCGAAGAAACAAAAATAAGAGACTCTGGAGTTACAAATTTTGAAATTTCAATTGCCAACATTCCACCAAACGAAGTACCCAAAATAGAAAAAGGCTCAGAAGTATCAATCTCCTCTGAGAGCCTTTTTGCATAGTCTTCAATAGACTCATCTTTATCAGCAGGCTCAATAAATTCAAGCACTTTGCAATTAAATCTTTCGTCCGATAAAAAATCCTTGTAGATAGTTCTATCAGTTAAAAAACCGGGAATTAAATACAAGGATTGAGTGTTCATTTTATCTATTTACTTTGTTTATATATCCTTTAGAGGAGTAGCATCATCAACATCTGGAGCCATAAATTTATAAACCAAACCTGCTAAAGCAGCTCCAACAATTGGTGCTACCCAAAACATCCATAATTGTCCCATTGCATTTGCTTCTGCAAAAAATGCAACCGCAGTACTTCTTGCAGGATTCACAGATGTATTGGTTACCGGAATACTAATTAGATGAATAAGTGTAAGAGCCAATCCAATTGCAATAGCTCCAAAACCTGGTGCGGCATTTTTATGTGTTGCTCCCAAAATTATAATCAAAAACATAAATGTCATCACAATTTCTGTGATTAAGGCACCTACCATTCCAAAATTTACTCCATACACATTGGCATCGTAAAAGTTAGTTGCAAATGCTCCTGGATCTGTTCCTACTCCTGAAAATGTATCTGCACTGCTCACAATTAAATATAAGATTAATGCTCCCAAAGTACCACCCAAAACTTGAGCAACAATATAACCTAGTAAATCTTTTGATTGAAATCTTCCTCCAACCCAAAGTCCAATTGAAACAGCTGGATTAAAATGCCCTCCAGAGATATGTCCAAGTGCAAAAGCTCCTGTCAATACTGTAAGCCCAAATGCCAGAGAAACTCCAACTAATCCGATTCCAATTTCTGGAACTCCAGCTGCTAAAACTGCTGCTCCACAACCTCCTAGCACAAGCCAAAAAGTGCCGATAAATTCTGCTAATAACTTTTTCATAGTTTATAATTAAGGTTGAAAATTGATTCAATCCATTTAAGCCTTAAACAGCAAGTAAGGGCTAAAAAATCTATGAGTTTCTGAGGGTTGCTCGGTTAAGATAGTGAAAGTTTGGTAGAGGTAGAATAAAGACTCTTAATGGGGCATGTTGGTGTTTTTGTTTTAATTGCATTATGCAAAAGAGATTCTCCAAATATCCAGCACTCCTTGTCCTGTTGCTGCTTCTTTTTGTTTCGTGTAGTGAAAAGGAAGGGTCTAATACGCTCAAGTTCTCAACGGATTCTGATTCTACTATGTACTACTATGATCTTGGATGGAAGCAGATTATGGATTTAGAAGATTATTCCGCAGCAGAAGTGTCTTATAGAAAAGCAATGGACTTCGATCCAGCGTTTTTGGTTGGTATGAGTGTCTTAGCCCGCTTAACTAGAGATTTAGAAGAACGGATAGCGATGGAAGCCACACTTGAGGCGCGTAAAAATGAAGTTTTGGGAGATGAACGATTAGTATTGGATACCTACATTTCTTTGGTTAAGTATACCAATCTTCGAGATCAAAAATCTGAGCAAACAGCAGCAGCGAGACAAGAAGCCATGTTAATAGGGGAGGAGAACTTGAATGTTGTCGTTCACAATTATCCAGATGAGGTTTATTTAAAATCTGAATATATAGAGGTGTTACATGCTCTTCATGGACCGCAACTTGCACTGGACTCTCTCAATAGTTTGATGATTCCATCTCAAGAAAGTAATCCATTTATGCTTGGCTATAAAGCCATCATGCTGGCCGAATTAGAAAAGTATGATGAGGCGCTAGTCATAGCCAAGGAGTTAGCTTTGGTGATGAATGATGATCAAGTGGCTAAACCAGACGCTATTCTAGCAGATATCTATTTCAAAATGAAGGATTATAATACTGCAAAAATACACGCTGATAAAGCTAATTCTATAGATCCTAATAATTTAGATGCCAGTCGTTTAAAGAAAAAAATTGATGCTTTAGTTGAAGAAGAGAATTAGGCTTTTTTATTGCCTAATTTCGGCCAGTCGTGTTTCCAACGCTGTCTTGGCAGCTTGCGCTTCTGATGATAGGCTTGATAACATCAAGTCTGAATTTTCATACGGATCAGTAGCTAAGTTGTAGAATTCTTCGGTTCCATTCCCATTTACAATTAACTTATAGTTATCACCTCTAATAGTCCATTCGTCTGTTACTCCATCGTTGTATTCTGCATAGGTGAAATCTCTAAAGTCATTATTAGCGGCACTAAGCAAGGAGGTAAAATTCTGGCTATCATTCTGTGTCGCGATGGATACCCCAGCTAAAGAGGCGATCGTAGCGAATAGATCAGTAGAATTGAGTAATGCATTGTCAGTTCCACTTCTGTTTACGCCCAAACCACTGACGATTAATGGGCAATTAACACCACCTTGATACATCGTTCCTTTTGCCTTTCCTCGTCCATAAGGAGTTTGAGAAACTTGTATTGGTGTGCCATTATCCCCCATAAAAATGATCACAGTATTTGCTCTTTCTGCTGTGCTTAAACTTTCCAAAAGTCTACCAATTTGGAAATCCATGGCCTCTATGCTAGCCATATAGTATGGCATTGGATTAGCGTTAATTGATGCTTGATCTGTGGCTAATGTACCTTGTGCGTGCATTTCTTGTGGAGGTGCATGGAATGGGGTGTGAGGTGCGTTATAGGCTAACCACAGAAACCAAGGTTTGGTTTGCTCCGCAACCCAGTCAATTGCCAAGTCGGTAAATTTTGTGGTTGCATAATCAGTTTGCCGTGTAGCGGTACCGTCCTCGGTCAAATCCCAATCATAATAGTCGCTCACTGCTCCGGAATAAAGCCCCGCATAATAATCAATGCCCATGTCTTCAGGGTCTAACGAGAAGCGATTTCCTGAAAGGTGCCATTTACCTACAATGGCTGTTGCATATTCATTGTCCGTTTCTTGATTGATATAACTTTGAAGAGATGTTTCATTAGCAGAGATTTCATCGCCCTGCGATCTTACACCTGTAGTGTAACCATATTTGCCTGTCAGAATTGTAGATCTAGTGGGGGAACAAACTGAATTTGTCCAGAAGTTATTGAAGGTTAGTCCATTAGCTGCTAACTGGTCTAAGTTTGGGGTGTTAGCCTTTACGGTACCTTCTGAATAGCCATTAAAAGCATCTAGCCCTAAATCGTCCGCTATGATGAGCAGGATATTAGTACTGGCATCATTTGTTCCGGGATCTGTGGGGATTTCTTCGTCATCACCTGAACAGGCTAAAAGGGACAAGGAAATAAGGGTAGATAATAGGAGATACTTCTTCATAGGTGAATTTATAGTATGTAGACAGTATAAACTTAGATTAGTTTAAACCGAATCAAGATTAATGCACTTTGCACCCAATCAAACTCCTCGATCGGTAGAATTACTTTTCGGCAACTGCTTTAATGTCTTCTAGATCTTTCATAAGTGCTTTCTTAGTGGCATTCTTAAAAATAGCACCTAGAGTG
>CAKZNB010000051.1 GCA_937129365.1 uncultured Flavobacteriales bacterium | reverse complement strand
GAGTACACGCTTTTCAGCAATGAAACCCATAGGTAACTGTATCGATAAGTAAAATTTAAAATTTCTTTTAAATAGATTAAGCGATACAAACATACATATTTTATTTATAATATTGATTGTTGAGATTAATCAAATAAAGTTTTCTCTCTTTGAGCCTCAGTGATGGGAGTCCAATTAAATGCAATTTTTTCAGCATAGCTGGCTCTGAGGTAAAATTCATTTTTACTCAGCTGCTTTATAGCATCATCCAGCCTCATCCTTTTTACATTAGTAAGGTGATTAAACCTCTCTATTAATTTGTTGTTTCGAGCCTCTCCTAAACTAAGCCCATGAGGATGCTTAAAATTGTAATAGCCTTTAAATGGAATTTTCACTCCTCTTTTTCTCAAAATCTCCTTTAGGGTTCGCTCCTTTAAAAAAAACTCCTCCCATTGTAGCACATAAATAGTATCATCAAACCGCTTACGCTTAATGTCATAGAGGTAGATAAAACGCTCCACTATCTTAGTGTCTCGCTTTCTCCTTAGTTCTATGTCCCATGTGCTACTGCTCATTTTCTTCTATTTAAAAAGTTTTCCATTCAAAGAATTGGGTGTAAGTTTTGATTCCCTCAGGGAGTTTGTTTTGTTCTCGAAGCTCCCAGAACTCATTTGCCCATTTTTGCATTTGGGCGTGAGTAATTGTGTTGTCTTTGACCTCTATTTCCTTGAGTTTTAGTTTCCAGTAATCATCCAGTGTTACTATTCGTTTTGGTAGTTTGCCTTCAAGTTTGAGTTTATCATATTCAGCTGTCCACTCCTGGTACATATTGTCGAGTGTTGTAGGAGTGGGTTTCTTGGTTTCTTTGGGAGTGCCTATTTTGGTAACACTCTTTTTTATCTTTGCAAATTCTTTCTTTTGCTCAGGAGTTAATGGTTCGGTTTTAGGTGGTTTTATTGCTTTTTTGTTTTGATAATTCACTTCCCGCTGTTCTGCTTTCAAGTCCAAGTAGGCAGGAACTATTTGATTAAATATTGTTTCGTTATCCAGCCTACCATTTAGCTGGATAGGATTACCTCTTCCTCTGTCCTTTAGTTTTCCTTTTCGTGCCAAACTAAACATTAGAGTAATATCTTCCAGTGTCTCAGTTTTCAAAGCTTCATACACATCAATTGCCAAAGTGGTAGCTTGTAAAATATCCATTTTCTCTGACCAACGGAACTGCTTTGCTGTGTGCAAAATGAGTAAACGTATGGAGGCAAGAATTTCCTTTTTTGGTAGTTCTAAATTGGTAATTAATGGATAGTTAAACACTTCTTTAACAGTAAGTGCATTTTCCCTCTCAGAAATTACCAAGTTAAGTTCTGCGGGGTTTGGATTGCTATTAACTGAGGTTATCCAGTGGGTCGTTTCCTGCTTTATGGCTAATTCGTTGGACATTTTGTATTATTTTGTTGAGTTGTGAGTTAATAAAGGGTAGGTCTTTGTTTTGTTTAAAAAAGTCATCGAGCTGATCCCAGTGAGATAGAATTATCAACCAAATGTTGTAAGCTCTCTCTGTGTCATTCTCTAAATCTTGTAGATATTTAATTATTTCTTTCAAGTGTCTGCCATCAGATCCGTTAAATCTTGGTTTTATACCTACATTTTTTTCATAAAAACCAAACCAGGCAGTGCTATATTTTTTATACTCTGAGTCTTTGTCAGTGTCCTCAATCAATCTCTCTATTTTCACCTTTCCATCAAACTTTTTGTTAAATGCTTTAATAGCACTCTCATCCTTTGGGATGGCTTTTGTGAGGCTTTGCCACAATTTATCAGCTATCTGTCCTTTGTCATGGATTATCCGCTTAAACGAGCCATTATAATACACCACAGTAAACTCAGCAGGATACTTGGTAAATGTGGCTTTGTATTTTCTTGTGAGTTTCATAGATTAAAACAATAATATTTGAAAGAAATAAGCTGCTCCAATCCCAAAGAAAAAAGCACAAATAAAGATTAAAGCTGCTTTAATTTTAGGGAGTTTTTGTTCTTGATTTTTCATTTTTCTTAGTTTATTTCCAATTAATAATAGTGTAAATTATTACTGTGAGAGCAGCTCCCATCAGTGTACATAAAACCCCCACTATCAAAATCATTTGATCGGGCAGGGGTAGCTTTGGAATTAGCTTTTTTAGTGGGTTTTTCATCTTAGTATCTTTTATCTGTCCAGTGAATAATCCTGCCAGTAAAATCCTCCTTAAACCAATGAAAAAAACTTTCTGTTGATTCAAAACCATCATTTTTAGCTAATTCATCAATTTCGGATGCTCCCAAATAAATACCCTCTACACAGACTGTAAAATCCAAATACCAATGTCCTGTATTTTTCCATTTTTCTATCACTATTTTTTGACAGCCACTACATATTAATCTTCCAAAACAATTGTAGTTCTTTGTTCTTACACTGGTCGCTAAATGTATAAGCCTCCCAGCATTCCATCTGTTAGGTTTATCCTCTCTGATGGTGTGAATTTTAGTTCCATCAAGGATTTTATCCTTGAATTGTTTTTTAAATGATAGTATCATGACTTGGTGTTTTTAAAATTGCCATGTAAAACCACCTCACTCCTCCAAAAATCTGCACACTCTTTATGAGATTTTGCTAACTCTTTTTGAGCCTCTTTTTCAGAGAGTTTATCAAACCTCTTTAGCTCGACTAATAATGATCCAAAACCTGCAAAGAAAGCTCTCCTCATTTCAGTCCTTTGATTAGGACTCATTTGCTCCTCAGTCATTTTAGATTGCTCTAAATATTGCTGGTAATATGTTTCTATTATTTTATTCATGATTGTCTGCTTTTTGGTTTTACATATCCCGATTGGAAATGTCTTTTATATTTTAAGATGTAACTGAGTACATGTTCAACTTTTGCTCCCTTACTAAATGACCAGTCATTGAGAAAATAGATCTCATCACATCCCAGCATAGCTATGAGGCATTTTTTCATAGCTGGGATCCATTTTGTATTAAAATCTCCTACTACCTCCAGCGGATTTATCACCTCATAGCCTTTTGCCTCCAGCTCTTTTTGTTTTGTTCCAAATTTCATGGTACACTCTGCTATAGGTGTTCCTGTTACTTTGCCTGCTATGTATATTTTTGGTTTGTTCATTTTATTCAATAATAGTTATGTTAAATTTCCTTTTTACTTTCCTTTTTATATTTCTCTTAGTAAGCCCTTTTTTACTTAAGTAATCTACATACTCTTGTATTTTAAGTAGTTTCTCAGGTGGTATTGGAGTTTGATTTTTCCTCATTTTGTCTATGTCAGTTACATCATCACCCTCTGCTAATAATGTCTCCAGAACTATATCATCTTCTGATTTTTGATCATCAAATAGTTTGTCAAAATTTGCTTGGTTCATCTCAATCAATTTTTAGGTTTAAACGTGTTTCTCTCAGTCACATACTTTGTGGTGTCAATGGAATAGAGTATCCTCTCCAGGATCAGATCACCCTCCTCATAGCTCATTACATACTCCACTCCATCTCCAATATTAAAAGTGATTTTGTTACCTGAGTAGGATCCTGCTACAGTGTAGTTATTACTATCAATTGCTGACTGGTAATAAATCCCATCTTTGAGCTTGTGATCATAGTTAAATAGATAGCTCACCACACCCATCCTGTGGGTTATTGAGTTGTCTGAGGTTTTTCGGGTTACATACTCAGCTTTGTCCAGTTTCCACTCATAAGTCTCTGCTTTGGGTGTTGGACATTCTATGTCCATTGGATTGTCTTTTTTACAGCTTGCAAAAGCTATTAATGTTAGTAGTGTTACGATTTTAATTGTTTTCATTTCTCTTGTTTTTTGGTTTTTAATTTGTTCTATAAATGGGACATTATCCCTGTTATTTGTTTGTTTTGACCTGTCTATGAGTCGTTTTATTGGCTACCCAAATCTTATTTTATTTTGCAGTTTTGGGAAGTGGTTAACTTTAATCCAGCCTCTTAATTTCTCCTGGCTTTGATCTTGGTTTTTTCAAGGGTTTATCTTTATCATTTAGGCTATTCATAAATGAGAAATACACTCTCTCAGCCTGAGTCACCAGCTTAGGCAATTCTTTCATGGTGTAGTCGTTAAGTGGCTTTTTTTTGTATCCGTATTTTAATACCCATCCATGCACAGCATCCATGTCCACCTTATCTCCTTTGGTATAGTTCATTTTTCTAAACAGCATGATGATTTTTCTCCTCATTTTGTTCTCAGGAGAGCTATCAGTGTTTATGTCATAGGCTTTCTCCAGCCAATCACAAAAGCTATTGTATTGAGCTGTATTTAGTTTCCTGAGTGAGATAATCATCCCCTCAGTATATTGTCCCAGCAGATCCTTTCTGTTAAGATCCAGACCTCTGTCTCTTATTATTTTTTCTAATGAGAAGTATCTTTTAAAATGTGCCATTGTTCTCTTTTTTTTAATGGTTTTACATTGGATTATTGATCATAAATTCAGCTACTTCATTCACTGAATAATCTTTTTTGAAAAGCTGAGCAGCCACACACAACATTATCCCTAAGTTGTGTGGAGCTAACTGCTCATTTATTGCTTTATAATATTCCTGGAGTTTCATTTTATATCCCTGAAAAGTTTAATGGAATAGACTGATATTTGCCTTTCTCATCTTTGACTTTAAACTCATAACCATATCCTCTCACATGCACTGAGTAACTTTCTTTGATCAGTTTTAATCCCTCAATCCATCTCTTATCATCAAACTTATCCTCATGAGAAAGTAAGTGCATCACTTTGTCATACTCCAGCTTACCGTTTTCTCCTTTGGTAATAAATGAGATCAATATCTCATAGAGATCTTTGTCTCTCTTTTTCACAGTGTCCGCTAAGAAATCCTGAATAAGTGCCACAGCTTTGTCTGATCTCTCATCCCAATGAGGCTGAGTTGCTCTCGTTCTCGTAACTCTTAGCTCTCCTCCTGAGTGAGTGATAGAAAATCCTCCTTTTGAGTTTTTGGACATTGTGCCATACTCTTTGAGCTTAATTGATTGTTCGTTCATTAGCTCATGGCATAATTGTTTAAACTCAACCATTTTTTTTCCTAAGATTTGAGCTTTATCCAGCATGTCCAATACTGCTGCATCTCTCTTTTTTTCATAAGCCTCTTTTTCTTTTTCTCTTTTGGCTTTTGTAGCAGCTTTTTTCTTAGCAAGCATTTGCTCTAATTCCTGCTCTGTGTAATCTTTTTGGTCTGTTTTTCCCATTGTATTGTGTTGTTTTTATTGGTTTTTATTTATTGTAATTTGGCAGGGGTACATGTTGTACAGGCACTCCCTCATATTTTTTAGTTAATCCCTCCAGCCTGCTTTTGGCAGTAATCCAGTTTAGCCTGGCTAAGTTTATAGCATCCATTTTCTCCTCCCATTGAGGATGAGATACTGATATATTATCATCAGCATATTGCTGGAGCAAATCATCATAGATGGCTTTGGTTGTGATTTTAGCATCTTTAAGCTGCCTGTGGTAGTTATTGAACTCTCCCATCTCTAATTGATTTTAAGTAAATATTGTGATAGCTATCCTCTACTGATCCATCCATTATCATCTGCTCCATGTGCTGCCTCCAGCTCTCCTCTGTGATTGGTGTCCTCGATTCCCTTGCGTGATGCATGTAGTTGGTCTCAAATAGCATCCACTCTGCTTTAAACCAGCTCCAGTAGCTTTTAGCTGCTGCTGTTTTAATATAGTAGTGATCGAAAGGTGAGCCTGGAGGATAGATCTCCTCTAAAAAGCTAAGGCAGACATCAAAAAGAGTGTTATTGTACTCTTTTGTAGATAATCCTACTGCCCTCTCTAAGAAATGTAGATTTAAGCAGTAAGCCTCTTTTATTGTTTGGATGTGGCTTTTTGGTTTTGTTTCTTTTTTGATTTTCATATGTACAGGTTAAATTTTTTATATAGTCAGTTGTCATAGTGTTTAATTAGGGTTCTATTTCGCTCCAGTAATCAGCAGCTCCATCCTCCCAAATCGTAAAAGGAAAGCCTCCACCGTTTAATCTCCCAGCAGGAAAGGCTTTATAACCCTCTACTCTTATTTTGAGATCTGCATCATACCTCACAGAGTCAGCAAGCCTGCCTTTTGGCAGCCTACCTTGAGCATGGCTCACATAGATAAATAGCTTTTTAGGAAATTGAGTTTTGAGCTTTTTGTATTTATTGATGTCTAATCCTGAGTATTGTATAGAGTCAATGATGATGATCTCAGGAGACCTCTTTTTGCTCAATCTCTCCACTAAATCATCATATTTCTCTCCATCAAGGATCACAAACTTTCCTTTTTTACACTCCCACATCTTATTGTCCTCAACTGCTTTCTGAAAGGATTTTCTCGCACCCTCCTCAAGTGTGTTATAGGCTACCTTACCAAAGTTTGTAAGGTGTTTTGAGAGTTGCATGCTTAGCCTTGTTTTACCGTTTCCTGAGTTCCCCCAAATAATCCAGCTACCACTCATCTCAGGCTTTCCAAAACTTGCCTCAAACTCTCCTTTAAACTCCATGATGTTAAATCTCATTTTCATAATGTCATCAATTGATATAGCTCTCTTTGCCATGTGTTTATG
>CAKZNB010000050.1 GCA_937129365.1 uncultured Flavobacteriales bacterium | reverse complement strand
ATGATTTTACTAAAAAACTTGGCAAGATATTTCGCCTTATTTTTTATGGCAAATGTTAGAAATGGAATTGTAAAAGATTACCGTAACAAAATGTATAACAAAATATTATCACTCCCTCTTAGTTATTTTTCTGATGAAAGAAAAGGAGATATCATTAGTAAGATGACTAATGATGTAAAAGAAATTGAGTGGTCTATTTTACGTTCTTTAGAAGCTGTTTTTAGAGATCCTATTGCAATAATTTTAACTATTTCAGCTTTAATATTTATTAGCCCAAGCATGTCGGTTTTTATTTTATTACTCATCCCGATTGTAGTAATAATTGGTGTTTTAACACGAAAACTTAAAAAAGCATCAAGAGGAACTCAAGAAAAAATTGGCGACATGATATCTACTACCGAAGAAACTCTTAGTGGATTAAAAATAATTAAAGGATTTAACGGAGAACAAATCAAAAAAGAACGCTTTGAAAAAGAAAACGAGGATTACACCAGACAAATGACTCGTATGTTCAGAAGGATTGATTTAGCTTCACCTCTAAGCGAATTTTTAGGTGTTTCTGTAATTATAGCTACCATGCTTTATGGAGGAAATTTAGTTTTTGAAGGGAGTTTAAGTGGAGAAGAATTGATTACTTACTTAGGAATATTCTATAATGTAATTGCTCCTTCAAAATCACTTACCGATGCGGTTTCTAATGCACAAAGAGGGATTGCCTCCATGGATAGAATCAATCACATTCTGGAAGCTGATGATGAAATAAACGACCCTGAAAACCCTGTTGAAATTAACTCTTTGACTGATTCAGTAGTTTTTGAGAACATGAGCTTTCAGTATGAAACAGATTATGTATTGAAAAATGTTTCTTTTGAAATTCCAAAAGGAAAATCTGTGGCACTTGTTGGACAATCTGGCTCGGGAAAAAGCACCATAGCCAATTTACTTCCTCGTTTTTATGATTTGAAAGAAGGAGAAATAACCATTGACAAAATAAATATCAAAGACACTACACTTAAAAATTTAAGAAGCTTAATGGGGGTTGTAACTCAAGAAGCTATTTTATTTAATGATACAATTGCCAATAACATCTCATTTGGGATTGAAAATTCAACCCAAGCAAAAATTGAAGAAGCAGCAAAAATTGCCAATGCACATGATTTTATTCTTCAACTACCAAAAGGCTACCAGACCAATATTGGCGATGGAGGCGGAAAACTTTCTGGAGGACAAAAACAAAGAATAAGTATTGCCAGAGCCGTACTTAAAAACCCAGATATTTTGGTGCTTGATGAAGCTACATCAGCACTTGATACTGAGTCTGAAAAACTGGTGCAGGACGCTTTGAATAATTTAATGAAAAATAGAACTTCCTTAATTATTGCTCACAGACTTTCTACTATCCAACATGCGGATGAAATAATTGTGATGCATGAAGGAGAAATTATTGAAAGAGGAACTCATAATGAATTAATCAATCTAAACGGAACTTATACCAAACTGATTGAAATGCAATCTTTTGGTTAAAATTTTCGAAAAATGAAATTAAACTTCAAAACTTATGGCGAGGGGCAAGTAATCCTCATTCTTCATGGATTATTCGGTTCCTTAGATAATTGGCAAACTATAGCGAAAAAACTTGCTGAAACTCACAAAGTATATTTAGTAGATTTAAGAAATCATGGGAAATCTCCTCATAGTGACAATTTCTCTTATGAAGAAATGGCAGCTGATGTTGCAGAGTTAATCCAAGATGAAAATTTAGATAAAGTTTCGATAATAGGTCACTCAATGGGAGGAAAAACAGCAATGACTTTTGCAGTCGAATATCCGCATTTACTTGATAAATTAATTATTGTAGACATTGCTCCTAAAAAATATCGTCCTCACCATGACGAGATAATTGATGCTCTTTACTCTCTAGATCTAAAAACCATTTCCTCAAGAAGAGAGGCAGATGAAGTGATGCAGAAATCAATTTCTAATCAAGGAACTCGCTTGTTTTTATTAAAAAATTTGAATAGAGAAAAAGAAGGGGGTTACTCATGGAAAATGAATTTGGATATGTTAACCAATAACATTGAATCGGTAATTGATATAACCGAAATTCCTTTCCCAGTTTCTTTGCCTACTTTATTTATAAGAGGAGGTGATTCAGGATATATTCTTGATACTGATTTTGAAAGAATAGAAGAATTATTTCCAAATTCTGAGATTGTAACTATCGAAAATTCTGGGCATTGGGTGCATGCAGAAAAGCCTCAAGAACTTCTTGAATTTATAACTGAATTTATAAATTAAAAAGTTTTTCAAATTAATTTATGGAATTTTTATGCCCTTTGCATCTTATTATCAAAGACCGGCAAAATAATTATTAATTCTATAAAACAATAACAATGAAAACAATTAAACTACTCTCTTTAGCACTATTGATGCTGGGAGGAATACAAGCAAAAAGCCAATCGGATGTTGGACAAATAAAAGGATATATTTATGACAAAGACAATAACGAGCCCTTGTTTTTTGCAAATGCAAAAATTACCCACGCAGGAAATACAATAGGGGCTTCGTCAGATATTGACGGTAAATTTTTAATCGGCTCGGTTCAACCAGGCAAATATACTTTAGAGGTTTCATACACTGGAAAAGCTACTGTTAAACTTTCAGTAATAGTTAAATCTGGTCAAATATCTCTTAGAGATACCGTTTTTTTAGGAGATTCAACACTTAAGGAATTTATTGTTTATGGAGAAGAACTTATAAATCCTTATGAAGTATCTAAACCTACTATTACCGCAGAAAAATTAGGGAAAATGGCAGATCTTAGAAACCCAGCAAATCTCCTTAAAGTACTAGGCGATGGAGCCTTCACAATCAATGAAGGGACTCAAGAGGTATATTTCAGAGGTTCACGAAGTAATGGAATTTCTACTTACTTAGATGGATTGAAAATAAATGGAAGTATCCCAAGTGTGCCTGCAGTTTCAATTAAAAGTTATGCGGTTTACACTGGCGGACTACCTGCAAAATATGGTGATACAATGGGAGGTGTGATTGAAATTGAAACTAAAAGTTATTTTGATTTGTACAACCAACGTATGGCAGAAATAGGAATTACTTACCAATAAGGCTTATATTTATCTAGCCAATCACTTATTTTTTTGAAAAAAAACTCAACACATATTAACTCTTTAACTGACTCAGAATTAGTTCTCCTCTACAGAAAATCACATGACAAAAACTGTATTGGAGAACTTTATGTTCGCTATTCGCCCTTAGTGATGGGTGTGAGTGTAAAGTATTTGAAAAATGTGACAGAGGCACAAGATAACTTGATGTTGATTTTTGAAAAACTAATGAAAGAACTTAAGAAAACTGAAGTTCAAAATTTGAAAGCTTGGTTATACCAAATAACAAAAAACCAATGCTTAATGGCATTGAGAAAAAATAAAAACTACTCTCATTCTTCTATTGACACCTTGCAACTTGAGCAAGATGAAGATAATCTGGAGAGGATAGAAGAAAAAGAAAGACTACTTACTTTATTGGAAGAAGTAATTCCTTCGCTTAAAGAAAACCAAAGAGTGTGTATTGAGCTCTTTTATTTAAACAAAAAAAGCTATGTCGAAATTGCTGAACAAACCCAATTCAGCTTAAAGGAAGTAAAAAGTAACATCCAAAACGGCAAAAGAAATTTAGAGTTAATGATGAATAGACTTAACTCCAATCCCTAACAACAAAAGAAATGAAATCTAATCAAACACATAACGATTCTCTTGGTGAGTTACTTTCTGAATACTATTCTGGAGCAGTTTCTGATCAAAAAAAGAGTGAAATTGAAGAGTTAGCCAATTCTGATGCTTTTTTGAAAGAAGCTATGGAAGGCTACAATGAGTTTCCTGAGGCTATCAATTCTATTCCTGATTTTTCGGTTAAAAAGCCTTTTTTTTCTAAATGGACTGTTGCCATTTCTATTCTTGGATTAATACTAATTGGAGGGATTATTTTATCCTACTACAAATCTGATTTGAATCAACAAACCGCTATCGCTGTCACAGAAACAAAAGCAGAAACAACTATTCCTGAAACAGAAAAAATAGAGCCTATTTTGTTGATGGACAATAAGGTGGAAGAAAAAAGTATTCCTAAAGAAATTCAGAAAAAAGCTAAAAAAGAGAAAAAAACACCAAAAGCAAATCCTATAAAAAAGGAAATAGTTCGTGAACAAATTGAACTTCCAAAAATTGAATTAGACTCCAAACAATTTCAAGAAAAAATTGATTATACTGTTAAAAAAGCTAAAACAAAAGCCATTGGCTATTTTGGGTTTTTAGCCGTTGATTATTCTCTTATATATTCTAATACTATTAAAACTGAACCTCAATTCTCTGGAACTGATGCGAGTAGAGCAAATCTTAAAGAAAAAAGTACAATTCTTGATAATGGACTTACAAGAAACATATATACGTACAAAGAGTTTTTGAAGCAAACCTGCTTTTTTATGCGGGAACGTAATTTCTCTTTAGCCATCAAAAATTTAAAAACCATTCTCAAGGAATTTCCTAGGGATGCCAATGCTGAATTCTATTTGGGGTATTGCTATTACGAAATAGGAAACTATGAAAAAGCAATTCCTTATTTTGAGTTGGCTATGAGTAATGCCTTTGATTTTTTTATGGAAGATTCGCAATGGTTCAAAGCCAACAGCCTTGAAAATAGCGGGAAATTGAAAGAAGCTCAGCAATTATACAATCAGATTAAAGAAAAAGGAGGCTATTATTCAAGTAGAATTAGATAATCAGTAGCTCATTCTTCATTAATTCTTTCTTTTTTAGTTAATTTTGCGACAGATAAAAAAAGAAGCGAATGATGTTGATATTAATGAATTTTTATAGAAGATTACTTGAGTACAGATTGTATATAGCAATTGCACTTGTAATACTTACCGTTGTATTAGGTTTTACAAAATACGATGGCTGGTTTTGGTTTAGTCTTACCCTAGCTTTTGTGGCAGTTTTTTCTCATTTATTTTTTGGCCCAATCCGTTTTATTCAAGAAGCTGTGCAAGCTGGAGATATGGAAACTGCAAAAAAACACATGAATACTGTGTATTTTCCAAGATTATTATTTAAGCCAATTCGCCAAGGATTTTATATGCTAAAAGCAAACATGGCAATGGCTGACAAAGATTTTGGAGCAGCAGAAGATTTGATGAATAAGAGTATTAAAAGTAAAAGTAAAGTGCTTGGTGCTGGCAATGAAGGAAATGCCTATTTACAACTGGGTATGATTGCCGTTCAGAATGGAAAGAAAAACGAAGCAAAGAAAAACTTGCGTTTGGCTCTTGATAAAGGATTGGCTGATAAAGAAAGTAAAGCAGCAGCTTACATTCAATTATGCGGAATCGAATTACAATCAAGACGTTCGGCAGCAGCTACTAATTATTTCAAAAAAGCAAAGGCTCTAAAACCAAAAACCAAAGAAATTAAAGACCAGATTGCTCAATTGGAAAAACACATTCATAATAGGATGTAGAAAAGCATACTTTTAAGGCACAAAAAAAGCGACTGAAATCAGTCGCTTTTTCTTTTTATAAATGTTTTAAAACATCTTAATTAATAAATCTAATTTCTCTTTTAAATTTCGTCTGTCAACTATAAAATCTAAGAATCCGTGTTCTAATAAAAATTCAGATCTCTGGAATCCTTCAGGTAAATCTTTACCTATTGTTTCCTTTACAACTCTTGGCCCTGCAAATGCAATCAAAGCATTTGGTTCTGCAATGTTTACATCACCTAACATGGCAAAAGAAGCTGTTACACCTCCCGTTGTAGGGTCAGTTAATAAAGAAATATACGGTAATTTAGCTTTAGCTAATAAAGTTAATTTCGCAGAAGTCTTTGCCATTTGCATCAAAGAAAATCCTGCTTCCATCATTCTTGCTCCTCCTGATTTAGAAATCATCATAAACGGACATTTCTTTTTAATCGCATAATCAATTGCTCTAGCAATCTTTTCTCCTACCACAGATCCCATCGAACCTCCTATAAAAGCAAAATCCATGCAAGCAACCACAATCGGTTGCCCAGATGTTTTTCCATATCCTGTTCGCACAGCATCTTTCAATTCAGATTTTTTTTGCGATTGTTTGAGCCTATCTTTGTATGATTTAGTATCCGTAAATTTAAGTGGGTCTTTTGCAGTCATATCTGCGTCCAACTCAGTAAATTTATTATCATCAAAAATTATCTGAAAATATTCCTGTGAACCAATTCTAAAATGGTGACCATCTTCTGCACTTACCCAACTATTCTCTTTTAAATCCTCTCTATCAACAATATTTCCAGCAGGTGTTTTATGCCAAAATCCATCAGGAGTTTCTTTTTTTTGCTCTGTTGGAGTTTGTATATTTTTACTTTTTCTTGAAAACCATCCCATATTCAATGTGTTTTTTTAACTGAAATTCAATTTGTTAGTAATCTTATTAAAATAAATTACTTAATTAAGCAATAGTTATTGAACCATCAAGATACACATCTTGAATGGAATTTAATAATTTAACCCCTTCAGCTATGTCTTTTTGAAAAGCTTTTCTTCCTGAAATCAATCCATGACCACCTGCTCTTTTATTGATTACGGCAGTTGTAATTGCTTCACTCATATCCGAAGTTTTACTTCCTGTAGAAGCCCCTCCAGAATTAATTAATCCTATTTTACCCATGTAGCAATTTGCTGCTTGGTATCTACACAAATCAATTGGGTTGTCAGTAGTCAATTCTGAATATACTTTATCATGAGTTTTACCAAAATTAATGTTCGTGTAACCGCCATTATTTGTTGGTAATTTTTGTTTAATAATATCTGCTTGGATAGTTACTCCCAAGTGGTTTGCTTGTGCAGTAATGTCAGTTGCAGTATGGTAATCTGTTCCATCTTTTTTGAACCCAGAATTTCTCAAATAACACCAAAGAATGGTTGCCATTCCTAATTCATGAGCTCTTTCAAATGCTTGTGCAACCTCAACAATTTGTCTGTTGCTATCTTCTGAACCAAAATAAATAGTTGCTCCAACTGCTGCTGCTCCCAAATTCCATGCTTCATCAACTGAACCAAAAGAAATTTGACTAAAAGTTTCTGGGTAAGTCAACATTTCATTGTGATTCAATTTTACAATAAAAGGAATTTTGTGCGCATATTTTCTTGAACAAGAAGCTAATACACCAAAAGTTGATGCAACTGCATTACAACCTCCTTCTACTGCTAATTTTACAATGTTTTCTGGGTCAAAATAAATTGGATTTGGTGCAAAAGATGCCCCAGCCGAGTGTTCAATTCCTTGATCTACTGGGAGTATAGAAACATATCCCGTTCCTGCTAATCTACCATGATTATATATTGCTTGTAAGTTTCTCATTACCTGAGGACTTCTATTCGTCATAGAAAAAGCCTCATCTACAAAAGTAGCACTTGGTAAAGTAAGCATACTTTTATCAATCGTTTTACAAGTATGATTTAAAAGAGAATCGCTGTGTTCTCCTAATAATTCTTGGATATTTAAAGCCATGTGTTTTTGTTTTATTATCTCGTTAGTTTCTTTATAAAAACAAGAATGCAAATTTAACAAAAAAACTGAACCTTAACTATGGGGTTTTAATTTCTTTTGGGGTTAAAAGATATAAGAAAAGCTTATTTGTAAATCAGCACTGAACTATAAGCACTAATTCCTTCCTCTCTGCCTACAAAACCCAATTTTTCGGTAGTAGTAGCTTTTATAGATACTTGATCAATTTCTAACTTCAAAATATCAGCTATTACTTGTTTCATAGTGTCTAAATGAGGGGCTAATTTTGGTTTTTGCAAACAAACCGTAGAATCAATGTTGGAAATTTTATAGCCTTTTTCAGCTATTAATTCTGCTACTCTATTCAATAAAATTTTACTGTCAATCCCTTTGTATTCTTGAGAAGTATCTGGAAAGTGTTTTCCAATATCACCTAAATTTGCTGCTCCAAGTAGTGCATCACAAATTGTATGTAACAGAACATCAGCATCTGAATGACCAACTCCTCCTTTATGATAATCGAGCAGTATTCCTCCTAACCAAAACTCTTCGCCTTCGGCAAGTTGATGAACATCATACCCTATTCCTGTTCGAATATTCAAGATTATTCTGGAGCTAAAACACCTTCACCAAAATTGAAAGCTAATGAAAATCTAATAGTATTTGCCAATGGATTTTGATTAGTAACGGTTACCAAATAAGAAAAATCTAATAAAAACTTGCTGTATTTAAGTCCTACTCCCATTGAAACGTAACGTCTATTTCCTTTGGTAAAATGCTCATGAAAATACCCTGCTCTAACAGCAAATCTATCTGCGTAAGTGTATTCCATTCCAAGCGAAATGTTTATTTCTCTTAATTCTTCTTTGAATTTACTTCCATCTTCAACACCAATAAATTCATCTTTGTCATTGTACAATACATTTCCTGGTGCATCATTAAATGAACCAAAAATTGCTGGTGCAACTCCAATATCTCCATCTCTCCCTGCTACTATCTGGCTTGGGTCAGTAATTAATAATGCAGGTGGTGTTGGCACCAAAAGTTTATTGAAATCTACTCCTATCGAGAAATCATTATAATCATCAATATCTAAATTCAATACTGTTCCAAGTCTTAAATTCATTGGAAGAAAATCTTCAGTAGCTGAATTGGTGTAAGAAATTTTTGCTCCGATATTCGATACATTAAATCCAGCATTTAATCTAGCATCATAATCGCCTAAATCAAATTTATCAGAGGTATAAAAACCTCCTAAATCAATAGCTATAGATCTTCCTGGTTTAGTTTCAACTGCACCTACTGTTAATCCCTCTGTAAGGTTTGAGTTAATAAATCTTGCTGTCATCGAACCAGAAAAATTATCGGCTAACTTTACTGAATATGCTGCATCAAAAGCAAACTCTTTTGGATTAGATTGCTTGATAGTTCCTCCATTAATATCAGTAAAAGTGATACTTCCAAGAGAAAAATAACGCATACTTGCAGAAATAGCTGATCGCTTATCCAGTTTTTTGTAACCTGCAAGATAAACCAAGTTTATGTCATTTATTCCCAAACTTCTTAACCATGGTGAGTAAGAAAATGATACTCCTCCTTCTTCTTCTGCAAATGCATATTTGGATGCATTCCAGTGTTGCGAATTAATATCAGGACTTGTTGCTACACCCAAATCTCCCATTGCACTAGCTCTAGAGTCTGGAGCAATAAGTAAAAATGGAACAGCTGTGGTTATTGTATTAAGTTGCAAATCAAAATTTTGCCCGTTCTTTGCTGTGCTTTGTCCATTAACGAGGTTTCCTGCAAAAATTGTCATTGCAAGTAAAGATGCTTGTTTTAAATAATTTAATTTTATCATCGGTTGAATCTACATAAATTGTTCCTCTCCAATAAGGAAAGTAACTTTGTTGAAATAAGGTTTTCTAACGTAGTATTGTTATCAAATAGTGTGTATATTGAATTTATGTTCGGCAAATATAGAATAAACTTACTAAAATATTATTTTAACAATACGAGTTTTTCATATTTTTCAACCTTATTTCCTTCACTGTCTACTACTTTTACTTTATAAACATAGGTTCCTCTCCCTATTCTGTCCCCAAAATCATCTCGCCCATTCCACTCTATTCCTTCTACTCTAAATCCTTCTGTTTTAACAAGTTGATTTATAGTTTTTACTAGTTTTCCTGCTACTGTAAACACCTGTATTTGAACTTCAAGGAACTCACAATGTTGATTGTGCTCAAAGAAAAATTGAGTTCTGGTGGTAAATGGATTTGGATAGTTTAAAACATGAGCAATGGCAAGTTCTGCTTCTTTTACTACCACAAAGTCTATTTCTTTTTCTGTAGAGTTATTCTGGGTATCCCAAGTTTTTAAACTCAAAGTATGATTTCCTTCAGCAATATTATCAAGAGGATAATTTACTTTCCCACTTTGGTATGAGTCTAAATCACTTTCATAATAATTATTCAATATAATAGGATTGCTACTTTTTTCATCAATAATCGCTGTGATGTCGTGTCCTATTCCATTTCCTGTTGTATTTATCCCATTTGAATCAAATATTTCTGCATAAATAGTTGGAGATTCATCTGTAATGCCTCCCGAAACAAAGTTTTTATCATTCATATAAAGTCCTAAAATAGGACCAACATTATCTTTGGTTGCAGATAAATCTGTACCACCAATAGTTGCATCAAGAAAATATCCCGAACCATCTTCATTTCCATCAAAACAATAATAACTAATCTTCCCTTTACCAAATTGGTAATTAATGTCTTTTGGAACTATAAATGTAAATTCAAATTCACCATTTTTAACTGTAGCTTTTCCTTTGTAAAGAACATTTATCTGCGATTCAAAATTAAGTATATCAGTTGGTGCTCTGTTACCAAGTGTTGATAGTTGTATGGGCTTATCATATACTGTTGGGAATACAACTCCGTTGTAAGTACTCAATTTCACTCCATTATTATCAGCAATATATCCTTTTATAGATATTTTACTCAATGCTTTTAATGTATCAAGATTTGGTGAAGATATAGGTACATTATTAACCTCTGTTGTAATTACTTTGTTTTTAGGAAAAGCTAACTGAAGTGCAGGGTCACCGATTAATCCAAATTTTCTGTATTCTTGATCTCCACCAACTCTGTTTTTTGTGTTCATATAAATTTCACCCATGGTTAATGGGCTTCCATCAGATTTTTTCTTGAAAATTTCTTGAAAAAATGTTTTTACCAAAATGGTATTTGATATAGCAAAAACAGCTCTTGTAGTGGTAAACAATGCTACAGCTCCTCCATTAGGGTTAAGAATACAAAGCTCCCCTGCTGATGTTCTGCTTGGGTCGTCATATTTTGTAAACTCACAAGTGGCTGTTAAAAACACACCTAATCTTTCAGAGTTAGTCCATCCATTAATGGTTGGTATATCCAAAAACCTTTCTGAACCCCAACCAATTTCACCACCATGCCCCATATATGCAGTAATCAATGCTCCTTCTTGTACTGATTTTCTCAACTTTTCTTCGCCTTCAGGGTAACGAGAACCTCCAGACAATGAAGTTTGGTTAAAGGCATCCATGTATATCTTATTCAGATTAAAAGATGGGTAATTCTTTTTTAATGTATCAATAATTACCTCTGTATCAAGCACAAAACCCGTTTCCCATGTTTCATCAATATCATCTGTTACAAAAGTTAATTCATTTCTCCAATCTCCAAAAGCTGATCCCGAACCAACTTTATTGCATGATGAAAGATTGCTTTCAGCTCCTGTTTTTTGATAATTAATAATCTTATTTACTACATTCTGAGCCTGACCAGGATTAACCACAGTCAATCTACCTACTGCAACATCCATTAAATCAAATCTACCCAAAGCTTCTCCATCATCTAAAGTGGCATAAAAATCATCTGAAGTATAAGAGGAAACATCAGATTCTGAATTTTCTGATTCCCAAACTGGAACAAAGTTATGGTTTGGAATTACTCTTGCTTTATAATCATAAGAGCCATCTCCAAATAGCAGTAAGTATTTGAATTTGTTACCTGTGCTTCGATCATAGAACATTTTAGCATAAGTTTTAATCGCTGAAACATCTTGCATTCCTCCAGAAAATTCATTGTAAATTTCTCCTACAGAAGTCATAACAACCTGAAGACCATTACCCTTGTGAAAATTAACTAATTGCTCAACTTGATTTTTAAATAATGGATGATACACAATTAGCATATCGGGAACGGCTGTACCATGAAGGTTTTGATTTTCTACTTTAGACACAAATTGTGGTTCTAAAAATCCAGTAGCTTTTATAGCTACATAAGTTTTTAGCGAATCAACCGATTGTTTGAAACTAAGTTGAGAAGTTGTTCTCTGAAAAGGAATACTTTTAATACTCATTGGGTCTGTTACATCCCAAATCATAGTAATATCATTGGCTTGCTGAACTGTATAGGATGCTATCCCACCAGGATTAATAGAATTTATATCTCTAAATTCAAGTTGATTTCCTGACATGGTAAGATTTCTTCTGCAATTAACCTCCACATAATCTAAATACCCTACACTTTTTACCCCAGCAGGTTTAACAAAAGATAGATTAACATTAAAATTACTAGTGTTTGGAGTGAAATTAAAGTTGCCTAAACCAAATGCCGCAACGGAAGAATGCGTACTAGGATTAATCCCCTGAATCGAAACAGTTGTTGAACCCAAGCTACCTACACTCATAACAAATCTCGCAAAATTTCCACTACCGTTTGATAATGCCAATACTCTAGAATTAACATAAACAGGACTTGAAACATCAATATTAGAAAAACTAAAGCCGTAGTTGTAGGCCAAATTTACATCAAACACATCACCAATCCATAACTTTCCCGAACCTCCTTTGCCAGCATTTTTAAGTAGATTCGCCCTATCATCCTCTTTTGCACCAAAATCATTAAAACTTGAAACTGTAGTAGAGTGAGGAGCAGAAACAGCAGATAATAAAGGAATTCTTTTTGCTCCAGTATTATCATTTACATTTATAAAATAATAAGAATCATCAGAATATAAGTGCTTCTCATATTCAAATAAACTTGTAGCTGTATTCAATTTCCATTTATTTGGCCCTTGTCCGTAAAAAATAAAATAATCCCCATCATCAAATGAACCATCAGCACCATCATTCATTTCAATGGCATTTTTTTCCAAATCATCAATTCTTGACACACCATTTGTTTCAGGCAACATTCCATTATGATTGCCATATACATTTATTAAACTTGAACTAATACTGCCAGTCAATACTCCATTATCTTTCAAAAATTTGTGAGTAATCTTATAAACCCCATTTTTATTTAATGATACTTTATAAAAATCTCCTGAAGCCAATACAGAGCTATTTTTAAAACTTCTTGAAGAAGAACGAGAACTTCTAGTTAAATCAATTGAGTTTTTGTTAGAAATTGTTCTCTCAAACTTTGTTATTTTATAATATTTTCCACTTACATATACAATTGGGTAAAAAGAAACAATAGCATATTTTTTCTTTTGCTGAATCCCATAATTAACTGAGACATTAAAATTTGAATTGATTTTAGATTTTAATTCTTGTGGCAAATAAGTTAACTCACTACTTGGTATTTCTTCTTTTGAAATGATTTTTGAAGAAACTGAAATCTCCTGAGAGTTATTAATTTTAATTTTTTCGGTAAAAATCGGTAATATGTTCAGCCCAGCACTTTGATTTGATACATGAGTAATTTTCACTCCATCAATAGTTGTATTCTTCCATATTAGATTGTGGGTAACCGAATTTTGAGACAAAGCTAAACTCGCTGATAAAACCGATAATACTAAAACTAATTTTTTCATATAATTTTTAAAAAAGAGATCATTCGTTCACAATATTTAATCGTCTTTTGGGTTTTTTTATTGTGTAAGAATTAAATTATAGTGTTTTGTAATACGAAAGTTACAACATATTATTCTGTGAATAAAGAAAGATTTTATCGAATTTATGTGCGTTTTATGCTTAATTATTGAAACTTATTTCTATTTTTACCGTATTGATTGAAATTAATTCATCCTTATGAACAATTTTTTGTTGAAAACATTTGTAGCTCTAATTGCCATAATTATGAGTACTTCGGCACTTGCCCAAGACCCAGAATTTAGTCAGTTTTATGCTAACCCACTGTATTTAAACCCAGCATTTGCAGGTTCAAATAATTGCCCTCGTATTGCATTGAATTACAGAAATCAATGGCCAGGCATTTCAGGTTCTTTCGTTACACAAAGTGTTTCTTACGATCAAAGACTTGGATACAATAAAGGTGCTGGTATAGGTTTTTTAGTAACAAATGATCAAGCAGCAAAAACTTTAACTACACTTAACGCAAGTGCAATTTTTTCATATCATCTCCCTGTAACAAGAAAGTTTGCAATTAGAGTTGGATTTCAAGCAACTTACTTTCAAAAAAGTTTAGATTGGAATAAATTGACTTTTGGAGATATGATTGATCCAAGAAGAGGATTTGTATATAACACGAATGATGTGCCTAATGGAAACGGAAAAAAAACAGGTATTGATTTCTCTGGAGGTATATTGGGTTTTAGTGAAACATTCTTTTTTGGTTTTGCAGCTCATCATGTTACTGAACCAAATGAATCATTAGTGCTAGGAGATAGTCCACTACCAATGAAGCTTACAGGACACGCTGGAGCAGTGATTCCATTAGGAAAAAGTAGATACAGAAAAAAGACTGATGTGAAAATTTCACCAAATATATTGTATAGAAACCAAGGTACATTCCAACAATTAAATTTAGGAGTTTACGTAAACAAAGGTCCAATATGGACAGGTGTTTGGTACAGAAACGGTGACGCTTTTATAGTTCTATTAGGAATTCAAACAGATTTAGTTCGACTGGGATACAGTTATGATGTAACTACAAACCAACTGACATTAAGAACTGCTGGTTCACACGAAGTTTCATTTGCAATGAACTTCAAATGTAAGCCACCAAAAAAGAGATATAGAACAATAAGTTGCCCATCATTTTAGTTATTTACTAATTACAGAAGAGAATTAAAGACGTAAGAGAAAAAGAAAAAGATATGAAGACGAGAAGAAACTTAAGCAGAATACTTTTAGCAGGATTTGCTATGACTATGTTGTCTATTTCTTGTAAAAAGAAAGAGCAATCTAGTGCTACGGGATGGAATTATAATGATCCTCAAAATGGCGGATACCTAAAAACAAAGTATGTTGAACAAGAAACTGGTCCAGGATTAGTTTTGATTGAGGGTGGTACTTTCACAATGGGAAGAAATGAACAAGAAGTTACTTTTGACTGGGATAATACTCCAAGAAGAGTTACTGTGAGATCATTTTACATGGATGAAACTGAAATAACTAACCAACATTGGTTAGATTATTTACATTGGACATCAAGAACTTATACTGATTTCCCACTTATTCATAAAAAGGCACTTCCTGATACTTTAGTTTGGAGAAGTAAGCTAGGATATAATGAGCCACAAGTTCAGTATTATTTAAGACATCCAGCATATCAAGATTATCCTGTAGTAGGTGTAACTTGGTTACAAGCAACAAATTACTGTTCATGGAGAAGTGATCGTGTAAATGAGTACATACTAATTAGGGAAGGTATTTTACTTTGGAACAACGACCAACAAAACGAGCCTTTTGATACTGATGCTTATTTATCAGGTAAATTTAGTAATAGTGATAATCCTAAAGGACAATTGGTTGATTTAGACCCAAGTAATGGAAGCGGATCAAATGGTAAGAAAAGAATCAGAAAAAAAGACCTTGCCACAAGAATTGTAAGAATGGAAGATGGTATTACATTACCTAATTACAGATTACCTACTGAGGCTGAATGGGAATATGCAGCTTACGGTTTAATTGGTAATACTGATGATGAAAGAATTACAAATAGAAGAATCTATCCTTGGGATGGTCACTGGGTAAGAAATCCTGAAGACAAATTTCAAGGTCAAATGCAAGCTAACTTTGTAAGAGGAAGAGGTGATTACATGGGAGTTGCAGGGAAACTTAATGATAATGCAGATATTACTGCACCTGTTACTGCATACTGGCCAAACGACTATGGATTATACAACATGGCAGGAAATGTTGCTGAGTGGGTAATGGACGTATACAGACCATTATCATCTGAAGATGTTGATGAATTCAGTCCTTTTAGAGGAAATGTTTTCAAAACAGTAGTACTGAATTCTGAGGGTGCTGTTGATGAAAAACTTGATGAAGCAATGTATGACGTTAATGGAATTAAAGAATATATTGTTGATTTTACTGCTGAAAGAAAAAGAAGAAGAGGGGGTAAAATTACTGATTCATTAGACTTTATTTTATTGGCTGAGTTAGATTCGTTAATTAATATTTCAAATGAAATGTATAATGATGGGCAAAAGTTAGAAGCTTCAAGAGCGATTAGAGAAATAATAGAAACGAACTTGCCAGATATTGGATTTAGAATACAATCTGTACCAGGATTTGCTGATTTCCAGTACGAAATCATTCCAAAACTTATCGTAGGAATTTCTGATTATGTAATTAACGAGCCAGGAAGTCTGAAAGTAAGAAATGTAACTAAGGAAGAAAACTTAGGTAGAAGAAACTATGAGCAATCAAATTACATTGATTATTTAGATGGTGATTTACAGTCAAGTATTTACTACAATGATGAAGAAACAATTGATGGAGTAAATGAATTTGAAGGACAAAATGGAGCTGCTAGAAATAGAAGTGGTAAAAACCCTGAAAACCTAGTTTACGCTTCTACTACATTTGACAAAGGAAAGTCAGGCTTACAACCATCAACTTTAATTACTGACCAGTCTAGGGTATACAAAGGAGGTTCTTGGAAAGACAGAGCTTATTGGATGTCGCCTGGAGCAAGAAGATTTTATGATGAGTTTAGAGCTACTGACTTTATTGGATTTAGATGTGCAATGACAAGAGTAGGAAGTCCAGTAGGATTAAACTATAAAAGAGGAAAAAAGAAAAAGAAGAAATA
>CAKZNB010000049.1 GCA_937129365.1 uncultured Flavobacteriales bacterium | reverse complement strand
GTACCTCTCCAATTTTGTGGCTCACACCACCATAATAAAGAATACGTTCTGTGGTTGTTGTTTTACCAGCATCTATATGTGCAGCAATTCCTATGTTTCTTGTATATTTTAAATCTCTAGCCATTTTGTAAAGTATATCGGATATTAAAATCTAAAATGAGAGAATGCTTTGTTTGCATCCGCCATTCTGTGAGTATCTTCTTTTTTCTTAAATGCAGCACCTTCTTCTTTAAATCCTGCCATCATTTCTGCGGCTAATTTTTGTGCCATTGTTTTTTCATTTCTTTTTCTTGCCGCAGCAATCATCCACTTCATTCCCATAGAAATTTTTCTATCATCTCTAATTGGTTGTGGAATTTGAAAGGTTGCCCCACCAATCCTTCTACTTCTAACCTCTACTCCTGGCGTAACGTTGGTCAATGCTTTTTTCCACACCTCCAAACTTTCTTCCTCTTCTACTTTTTCGTTAACAATTTCCAGTGCACCGTAAAAAATTTCAAATGCGGTACTCTTCTTACCATCCAACATCAAGTTATTTACAAATCTTGTAACCAATTTGTCATTAAACTTTGGGTCTGGAAGTAATACTCTCTTTTTTGCTCTAGACTTTCTCATCTTTATTATTCAACTTTTAGTTTCCGCATCAAGTACGGAATAAACTTAATTTATAGACTTATTTTTTCGGACGTTTAGTTCCGTATTTAGACCTTCTTTGTGTTCTACCATCAACACCCGCAGTATCTAACGCACCTCTTACGATGTGATATCTTACCCCCGGTAAATCCTTAACTCTACCACCTCTTACTAAAACAATCGAGTGTTCCTGTAAATTGTGACCTTCACCACCAATATATGCATTCACTTCATTTCCGTTAGTTAACCTAACCCTTGCAACTTTTCTCATTGCAGAATTTGGTTTTTTTGGAGTAGCTGTGTAAACTCTTACACAAACTCCTCTTTTTTGTGGAGAAGACCCAAGTGCTATAGACTTACTAACCTTTGTGTTAGATGTCCTTCCTTTTCTTATTAACTGTTGTATTGTAGGCATTTTACTGTTTATTAAATACTATTTTACCATTTATCGGGGTGCAAATTTACAAGTTTTTTTTGTTTTACCAACACTTTTTATGTTTGATTTAAAAAAAAATGCAAAAATCTATTTTTAACAAATAAAAAATTGATAAAAACATAGGCTGAATAGCCTATACAGGTCTATGGAAATTATTCTGATTTTGGTTCAATTATAAAAAGTTCTTCATCTTGTTTTTTCATCCAAAATGTTTCTCGAGCATATTTTTCGGGGTTATCCAAAATAAGTGCTTTCTTTTCTTCGGCTTGTTGAATTCTATTTTCTTTAAAAGTCCATTCTTGCTCTAAGTTGTTGATTTTAGATTTTGTTCTTATTAAGGAAAATAGATTGATATCTTCGAAAAAAGCAACCCAGAAAAACAATACCAAGAAAGAGATAGCCCACTTATTCTTTAAAAAATTAGGGGTCTTGTCTTTTATGAGTTTAATAATCTTCATTTATAATTCTTTCAATGAATTCATTACTTTGGCTTTCATACTTTCTTTATATTCAGAAAGATTATCTCCTATTTGTTGATCAAAAGCTCCAATAATTTGTGCGGCTAATATTCCTGCATTCTTTGCTCCATCAAGGGCAACTGTAGCAACTGGAACGCCTCCTGGCATTTGAAGAATAGACAAAACTGAGTCCCATCCATCAATTGAATTACTAGATTTTACTGGAACGCCAATTACTGGAAGTGTAGTTAAACTCGCTACCATTCCTGGTAAATGAGCGGCACCTCCGGCTCCGGCAATAATGGTTTTAAGTCCGTTTGATTTTGCTGATTTTGCATACTCAAACATTCTTTCGGGAGTTCGGTGAGCTGATACAACTGTGAGCTCATAACTTACTCCTAGTTCTGTTAATACATCTGCAGCAGCTTGCATTACAGGTAAATCTGATTTACTTCCCATTATTATTCCTACTTGTGCCTTCATCTATTATTTTTTGATGCCACAAATATACAACTATATATAAGGTATAGGAATTCTGTAGATTACATTTTTCAACAAATGATTACTCATTAAAACAAAAAAATCGAAGCCAAACAACTCCGATTCTTTTTCCTATTTAACTGAATAATACTAAGGTTTAGAACATCCTTTTCCATTCCATGGTAATGCTCCAGCTGGTAATGCTTCTTCGATAGTGATAAGTGGTAAGAAAATTTCAGCATCTGTTTTTACACTATTTCCTTGAAGGTTTAACCCTAACATTGACCTTAGCTGATTTGCTCCTGAATTAGAAGCTTTTACAGAAGCATCCACATCTTCTCTTCTAATAATTTCTCTACTTGCATATAAGTTTGCCCATCTTTCAGCTACATTAATTTTTATTAAAGCAGATTCATTTCCATCGCTTTCTTGGTTCAATTTTTCAGATTCATCTAATATATCATCTACACCCATTTCATTATTTCTCTCTTTAAAATCATATTTAGCATTTCCTGTAAACAGATTATTGTTCATGGTTAAGTTAGTCAGTTTACTATAAACCCCGCCCATGTGAGCAAATCCAAAAACATTATTCTCCAAAACAGCAGTCAAGTTTTGATCCATAGCACAAGCACTTCCTCCATAGCTAGCAATTGGGTCATGCTTCCAGGTAAATAACACTGTATTATTTGAAACTTTAAAAACCGGAATTTTTGTTTCATCTGTACCTGCATAACCTGTCATCAAATGAATTCCATACCCAGTATTATTAATACAAAAATTATTTTTTATTATTCCTTTACCTCCTGCCATTACCCTCAATGATATTGCACCTTGTGTTGGAGCAGTATTCATAACTACACAATTCATTACAGAAATATTTGTAAACTTACTTCCTACTATTACTACTCCTCCAGACTCTGGCGAAGGGTTTTTTCCTGACTTTGGACTAGCTTGCCTTCTTATGGCTAGGTTTTTATCTAAATGGTATCGATTTCTTGATCCATTATCAAAGATTATTCCTGATACTATTATTTCTGATCCATAAGATAATTGACCATTGGTTTCTCTTTGTTGGTCTGTTCTAATATATAATCTTGCGGTTGTTAATTTCATGTATTCATTTACTCCTGTGAAAATTGTTTTGTTTTCTCCCCAAGGGTCTCTTGTTGAGAAGGTTTCATCATATCCTCCGTAAATTTTCACAGGAACATTTATTTCGTCAGAACCTCTTTTTCCTTTACTCATGTAGGTTCCTGCAGCTATATATATTACATCATTTGGTTTTAGTTTGTGAATTATATTTCCTAAATCTTTAGCAGGTTTTTCTTTTGTTCCCAACTGACCTTTCCCTCTTGATTTACTTATATACCAGGCTCTTCCTTCTGCAGAAAATTTTGGAGAGGAATTACTATTAGAAGTTTGTAAACTTACACTACCTTGAGAAGCAATTGCTGATGGTTGAGATGAACTACTATTTGTCGAATTGTTTTGATTTTTAGAATTCGTAGCACTACTTTTTGATTTACCATCAAGTGCCTTATCTGCAGCATCATTAGCTTTATTTACAACTTTATTCTTTTTAGAAGTAACGCTGTCTGTCAATTCCTTTTTTATTCTATTCTTAAATTTTTTTAAGTTAATTTGAGAAGATACATTCATTGACATGAATGTAAGAGCTAAAAATATTGGGATAATTTTTTTCATGATATTAGGTTTTAATCTGTGGCTATTATTAGTTGTATAAAATTAGCTAGAGACTAATGTTTGTAAATCACCCGAAAGGATGATATTGAAAAAATAAAGCACAAAAAAATCCGACTCAATGAATTGGAGTCGGATTTAAAGTAGAAGTTAAATGCTGGTTACTTACAGTTAACTTTGTATAAAAACTTGTTTCCTGCTGAATGATTTTTCATAGATACACTAATAATTTTTCCTTTTGTACCTCTAATTGTAAACTTTTTTGTTTTTGAAGCTCTATCATTTGGGAAAGTATAATTTACTTTATTTAATTGATCTCCATTTTTCCCATGAATACAGATACTTACCCCAGTTTTAGCTCTTCCATCATATTTTTCGATAGTTACTACAACAGAGTTTTTATTAGCAGGAGCAGTCACAAAAGTTCTTTTTGTTTGAGGAACAATTTTTCCTTGATCTACTTTACTTCCAATTTCCATATATCTTGGCCCTAGTGTTGCCCAAGAAGTATTTGAAGCTACCAATGCATTCCATAGCTTTTTAAATTTCTTTACTTTTTGCTTATATGTAATAGGAGGTAAAAGTTTCCATGGACCCCATTTTTTCCAAGTTTCCTTAGCTACTTTTGCTCCCGCACTGCATCCAGGAGGATTTGCAACTAAAGCGGTTGGTGTTGTTGAAGATTCACTTACAACTGTTGTAAATGATAATGCCAATACTGACATTGCTGTGATAAAGATTAACTTTTTCATTGTGATTTGGTTTTAATGATTAATAATTTATATGATAAAATTACTCTCTATAAAACCCCTGTAAATCACCCAACGGGATGATATTGCACTATTGAGAAAGCCATTCTCTTATTCTCACAATAGTCTCTGCCCTTGAATGAGTATCAAGTTTTTCATAAATTTTCTTTGCATGAGTTTTTACGGTATTAATACTGATAAAATGATTTTCAGCAATCTCAGTATTTGATTTTCCATTGTACATATCGTCCAATATTTCAAACTCTTTGTTAGTTAGTGCGTCAACTATGTTAGCATTAATCAACTCAATTCCAAAAACTGATGGTCTGACTAACTTGGTATGATTAAACAATGCAATTTCAATGGATGAAAACAAATCAGCTTCCACAAATGGTTTTACTACGTAACCCATGGGGTGAGTTCCTCTTACTTGTTCCAAAACTGATTTTGTAGAATACGAAGTAAGGTATATAAAAGGAATGTCGTATTTATCATTAATATGTTCCGCTATCACTATCCCATCTTGGTTGTTACCCAAATTTATATCCAGAATAACAAAATCAGGATTACATTCCTCCAATGCTTCAAATGCTTGTTCTTTATTATGGCAAATTCCACAAACATTATAATTAATTGACTGCAAACACTCCTTAATATCCTCAGCTATTAAAGGTTCATCCTCTACAATTAATATTTTTTTATTCTTTGCCATTTTTACAATGCTTTAAAATTGGTTATCTCAAAAGAAATTCTAGTTCCATTATTTGGTTCAGTATCTATATTCATATTAGCATTCAATTTTTGGCTAAATGCTTTGATAATTTTATAGCCTAAACTTTCACTTTTTTCAATGTCAAACTCTTTTTTCAATCCAACTCCATCGTCCTCAATAGATAGTTTTAAATTAGAATTACTTAGTAATAAATCCAATTTTATTTTCCCTTCTTCTCTTCCTTCAAAGGCATATTTCAAAGTGTTACTCATTAATTCATTAATAATAAGGCCAAGAGGGATAATGGTGTCAACATCCAGTTTAATATCATCAATGTTAGATTCTAATTTAATTTTTTCTTGATTTACCTGATAATTTTGAAACAAACTTTGAGCGAGTTTCTCAATGTAAGTTTGAGCCTCAACCCCCACTAAATCTTTATCCTGATATAAATTATTGTGAATAAGAGCCATTGCTCGCACTCTGTCCCTTCCTTCATTGATAGCCTGTTGAGCTTGAGGATTATTGATCTGCCTACTCTGTAAACTTAACAAGGAAGAGATTACCTGAAGATTATTTTTTACTCTGTGATGAATTTCCTTTAATAGAATTTCTTTCTCTTTCACCTCTTTCTCAATTTTTTCATTTTTAATCTTCAGTAGCAAATTTTTCTTTCTTCTTAGTTTTATTAATCGATATAAAAGAAGCAATACAATAAACAGTAACGAAAGCCCGATTATCAATCCTCTGATGATTAAATTACTTTCTTTTTTTTCGGCTTGTACTTCAAGCTCTTTTACTTCTTGTTTTTTCTCAAAATCATATTGAAGCTCCATCTGAGTGAGCTTTTTTATGTTTTTTTCATTAAAAATAGAGTCTTTAGTTTTTAAGTAAATCTCATGATTAGTTAATGCTTGTTTGTAGTTTTTAGTATTTGAATACGCTTCATGCAAACATTTGCAGGATTCCATTTTTGCTCTTAAATCAATTTTTTCTATCGAAATAGATTTTGATTTTTCACAATCGGAAATTGCTAAATTGTATTTATTTATTGAATTATATATTTCACCTCTAGCTACTAAGGAATTCATTATTCCTGATGGATAATTTACTTTTTCAAACACACTCAATGCATTATCAATATTAATCAATCCTTCTTCACTCCTATTCATTTTAGCGAAAGCAATGCCTATATTTAAATCTGAATTTGCAATAGAACGAGCTGGAGCTCCTCCTTTTATTTTTAGTTCTTTTCCTTGCTTTTGGATTTCGAGTGCCTCATTAAATTTTCCAAGTTTAATGAGCATTTCTCCTTTATTTGCTAATATTATTCCTGAATTAATAGTATTTTTTAATTCAATTGAAGCTTTGTAAGAAAGATCATAATAGTAAACTGCGGTTTCAAAATCATCTACCTTAGAGTAATTAGTAGCCAATGTATTATTGATAACACAAATTTGTCCTTTTACATTAAATTTCTCTCTTTCGGAAAGCTCAGCAGTATCAGCAGTTTCTAATATAGATTTTGCTTTGAACAACTTATTATTAGCCTCAATATAGTTTCCTTTATGCATATCTAATCCAGACATGGTAGTATATATCAAAGCTTTTAAAATTGGATCATTTTGAGTTGATAAACTATCAGCTAAAAACAAAAAATGAGCGGCAGAATCTTTTTGAGAACGATAATAATGATAATTGGCTTTGGAATAATATCCATGAGCCAAAAATTTATTACTTCCATTTTTAGCTGACAGCTGAATTGATTTATTAATAAAGTTAGCTGTGAAATCTTGATATCTGTGTCTACCGGCATTACCCACTAAAAACATCACTTTGTCTTTCAAGGCAGGCATTGTATCTACTTGCACCAATATTGAATCAACTAGAGGATTTTTTTTATCAGGAATTTGTGCCCAATAATTGCTGAATGACATCACAAATAAAAAACAGAAAAAAATCCTATTCATAGGGCTAAGAATATGGTAAGTAGCTAAAGTTAACGAAAATATAGCAAGAGTATACTTTCTATTTATCAAAAATAAAAACTCAACTAATTTTCTCAATCACCCAAATGGGTGATATATAATTATTATCTCCTAATTAATGTAACGGTTCCTTTTTTCTTGAACTCCTCTCCATTCACAAAAGTTCCTTCCACATAATAAACAAATACATCTGGATTTGCAGGAAGTCCTTTATAAGTTCCGTCCCAGCCAATTTCTTGCGAATTAGATTCAAACACCTTGTTTCCAAATCTATTATAAACAATAAGCTTTACTGTTTCAATTCCGTTCCCTTGTACTATCAATTCATCATTCTCTCCATTACCATCAGGTGAGAATATGTTTGCAACAAAAAAGTTGAATTCACACTCAGGGTCAATAATATTTAACAAACTCATAATCTCATTATCAGAACAGTTATTTACATCTGTAATTATTACAGAGTAACTACCTTCTTTCAAACTATCTAAATCTTCAGTTGTTACTCCTGTGCTCCATCTATAAACATAGGCGGGTGTTCCTCCAGTAATAGTGATATCTATGCTACCATTTGACTCATCACAAGTTTCATCCTCACTAGTAAATGTTATGACTGGAGTCGAAAACACCTGAATTTGGACTGTATCTGGCAAGGGACATGCACCTGAAGGAATATAAATAACTGTATGAGTTCCTGCTCCAGCTAAAGAAGGAGAAAATAATCCAGTAGTTGAATCTATCCCAGAACCTACCCATTTACCTCCTAATGGAGTTGCTGTAAAAGTAACCGGTATATCTCCAGAACAGAAATCTTGACTAAAAGTAATTGTTCCTAAAACTATTGGATTGATAGTTAAATTAGTAACAATAATAGAGTCACATCCAAAAATAGTAGATAAAGTATCTCGGTAAATGCCTGTGCTGCCGTATACATTACTTCCAACAGTTACTGTTTGTCCTGCACATAAACTCAAGATATTTGATTGATTGTAAGATGAAGAGATAAATACATTGGTAGAAATAATACTATCACAGCCACCTATATTAGTCAGTGTGTCTCGGTATGTTCCTGAGCTGAAGACAATTCTTCCGCCTGGTAGGAGTAAACTATCACAAGCTGAAGCTAATATGGAAATATTAGAAACGCTATCAACAGTAAGATTTATGATAATAACACTGTCGCAACCTACCGTATTCAAAATTGTATCTGAGTACATTCCCGTTGTACTCCAAACTTTACCACTTGGTGAGGTATAAAGACCACACCTACTTGGATTTATTGTTGAACTTGAGCTATTATTAATTGTAAGATTAAATGAAAGTATACTATCACATCCAGAGGCATTAAGTATTGTATCAGAATATGTTCCTGTTGTATTCCAAACCTTTCCGGTTGGTGAAACTAAACTATCACAAGTTGAAATTAATTGTGCTGAACTTGTTGAGTAATTCACCGTTAAATTAAATGTTAATAGGCTATCGCATCCTGTTGATTTAAGTATAGTATCTAAATACATTCCTGTCAAATTCCAGACCTTACCGGTAGGCGAAATTAAGCTATCGCATACAGTTAATGTTTGAATTGAACTTGTAGTATAATTTACTGTCAAATTGAAAGTCATTAAACTATCACATCCAGAGGAATTAGATATTGTGTCTTGATAGATCCCAGAATTAGTCCAAATTTTTCCAGTTGGTGATACCAAACTATCGCAAACAGTTAAAGTTTGAGTAAAACTTGTAGCATAATTTATAGTAAGATTCAAATCAAAAATTGTGTCACACCCAGGTACTAAAACGGTATCAGAATAACTACCCGAAGAGTAATACCAATTACCTCTCCAAATTGCACTATCACACAAAGTAATGGATTGAGGAAATCTTGCTATAGGGGCAATAGTAAGATTTATTGTAATTAAACTATCACATCCGTTTGCATTCATAATTGTATCCAAATAAGTTCCGGTTGAACTCCAGATTTTACCACTTGGAGAGACTAAACTATCACAAACTGAGATGGAAAATGAAGTGCTTGTTGTATAATTCACAGTTAAATTAAAAGCCATTAAACTATCACAACCGCTTGGTTTAGTTATGGTATCTAAATAAGTGCCGGTTGTATTCCAAATCTTACCAGTTGGCGAAACCAAACTATCACAAACTATTAAGGTTTGAATGGAACTTGTTGTATAGTTTACTGTTAAATTAAAAGTCATTAAGCTATCACAACCCATTACATTTAATATAGTATCATTATATATTCCTGATGAGTTCCAAATTTTTCCAGTTGGCGATACCAAACTATCGCATACGGTTATGGTTTGAGTTGAAGTTGTTGTATAATTTACTGTTAGATTAAAAGTTATCAAACTATCACAACCGCTAGAGTTGTTTATTGTGTCTTGATAAATACCAGACATATTCCAAACCTTTCCACTTGGCGAAATTAGGCTATCACAAACCGTCAATGTTTGAGTTGAACTTGTGGTCTGATTTATAGTTAGATTGAAAACCATTAAACTATCACAACCTACAGAATTTAGAATTGTGTCGTAGTAAGTTCCTGTTGTCCTCCATATTTTCCCTGTAGGAGAAACTAAACTATCACAAATTGTGAGGGTTTGGGTTAATAGGGAACTATTAGTAATCGTTAAATCTAAAGTAGAAATAGTATCACACCCACCTACTACAAATACTGTATCAGTTGCAGTATTATTGGAAGAACTATAGGTTATTCCATTTATCCAAACAAAACTATCGCAAGCAGTAAATGTTTGAGTAATTCTTACAGTATTACTTATTGTTAAATCCAATAAAATAATCGAATCACAACCGTTGGCTCTAGTAATTGTATCTCGTGGTGTTGTGGTACTTGCATAATAGGTAGTTCCATTTATCCAAATAAAACTATCACACACTACATGGATATCTGTAGCTTGAATAGAGTTATTTATCGTTAGGTTTAATGATATTATTGAATCACAACCTATAGCGTTTGTTATTGTATCTTTAGGTATAGCAGTGGTTGTGTAATAAGTAACTCCATTTATCCAAGTAAAACTATCACAAGCAATTTGAATATCTGTAAAGTAAGTTGAATTGTTAATTGTTAAATTCAAGTTGATTATTGAATCACAACCTTGAGAACTCATTAATGTATCTCTAGGAATTGTGGTACTCGAATAATAAGTTATTCCATTAATCCAAACTAATGAGTCGCATGAGGTCTGCACATCAATTGTGTTGATAGTTGGTAATATTGATAAATTAATTGTAATTAATGAATCACACCCGCTATTGTTTGAGATGGTATCAAAATAGGTTCCAGTAGTTGGCCAAATTTTTCCAGAAGGAGAAATTAAACTATCACAGGCTGAAACAGAAAAAACAGTATCAGTGGTATAATTCACTGTCAGATTAAATGTAATTAGACTATCACATCTTGAGTAATTGAATATTGTGTCTTGATAAACCCCAGAATTCATCCAAATTTTACCACTTGGTGATATTAAACTATCGCACACAGTAATGCTTTGTGTAGAACTTGTTGTATAATTAACTAGAAGGTCAAATCTAACAATACTATCACACCCATATTGATTTGTTAGGGTATCAAAATATATTCCAGTAGAAGTAAAGGTTTTACCTGACATAGTAACCAAACTATCGCAAATAGTATCTCTAACAGAATCAATTATTGGATCATGGTTTAACTCAAATATGTATGCAGAACCTGCATTGGTTAGTGTATTTAATCCTGAGGTATCTTCATCTTCATTAAATGCTCCAATAATAACTGTTTTTCCATCTAAGGATACAGAAAACCCAAATGCATCTGAAGAAGCTCTATCAGAAGGTACTATTTTGTTGAATTCTCTCCAAAGACCTGAATTATCTCTTCTAAATATATAGGCTGACCCTGCATTAAATTGAGTATTTAAACCTGATTCATCCTCATCTTCATTAAATGCTCCAATAATTGCATAGCTATTATTCATTGATACAGAAAATCCAAACCAATCATTGACATCTCTGTCCGAAGAGACTATTTTTTGTAATTCTGACCATGTACCGGATGTATCTCTCTGGAAGAAATAAATTGAGCCAGAATTTGAAACTGTATTTCCTCCAGCAGTGTCTTGATCTTCATTGAAAGCACCCACCATCAAATAATCTTCGTAAACAGAAATTGAATTACCAAATTGATCATCTATCGCTCTATCAGAAGCAACTATTTTCTGCACTTGATTCCAAACTCCACCTCCATTTCTTTCATAAATATACACTGAACCTGATTGATTGAAAGTGTTACCACCTGTGGCATCTTGGTCTTCAAACTGAGCTCCAACCACTGCAACATTTTTATGGATATTTACACTATTCCCATAAAAATCATTTAAAGCTCTATCAGAAGCTACTATCTTTTGCACCTGATTCCAAACTCCACTCCCGTTTCTTTCAAAAATATAAGCTGATCCAGAATTTGAAATTGTGTTTGTTCCAGCTACATCTTCTGACTCTAATCTTGCCCCCGAAATTATGTAATCACCACTAATTGAAACAGAAATACCAAAAGCATCATTTGCTCCTCTATCCGAGGCAACAATTTTTTGCACTTGAACCCACACACCACTTCCGTTTCTTTCGTAGACATAGGCCGACCCAGAATTTGACAAAAGGTTTGCAGAACTTGCATCTTGATCTTCATTAAATGCTCCAACTACAGCATAATCTCCATCTATTGAGACTGACCAGCCATAATAGTCATTTGCTTCTCTATCAGAAGCGACAATTTTTTGAGTCTCCACCCAAATTCCACTCCCATTTTTTTCAAAGATATAAGCAGAACCAGACCTAAATAAGGAATTTGAACCAGACGCATCCTTATCATCCCATCTTGAACCAACAATTGCATAATTTCCACTAATGGAAACTGACTCTCCGAAAAGATTTCCAGTATTTCTATCAGAGGCAACTAATTTTTGTAGTTCAGCAATAGAAGAATAATCAATAGATAAATTATACCTAATTATTGAATCAGAACCATCAAATGCTAAAAGTGTATCATAAAAAACACCTGGTGTATTCCAGATTTTACCTGTTGGGGAAATTAAACTATCACAAACAGTAATTGTGATAGTAGTTGTATTAGAAGAACCACTGACCGTTAGATTAAAAGTCATATTACTATCACAACCATTGACATTTGAAATAGTATCTAGATAAGTATCTGAGGTTTTCCAAATTTTTCCACTTGGAGAAATTAAACTATCTATTACAATTAATGTCCGCAATGAACTCGTGCTATTTAAAATAGTTAAATCCAAACTCACTATAGAATCACATCCTTGAGAACTAGTTAATGTATCTACAGGAGTGTTTGTACTTGAATAGTAAGTAATTCCATCAATCCACACCAAAGAATCACATGCTATAACAGTATCAATTGTATTTAAAGCAGGTAAAATAGATAAAGTAATGGTAAATAACGAATCGCATCCAGAGGTATTTGGTATGGTATCCAAATAGATACCTGCTGAAGTCCAAATTTTACCACTTGGTGAGATTAATGTATCACATACCGAGACAGGATAAGTTGTATCAGTTGTTCGATTAACAGTTAAATTAAATGTAATTATACTGTCACATCCAGATATGGCCGGAATAGTATCTTGATAAGTTCCAGATGTTGTCCAAATTTTTCCGTTAGGAGAAACGAAATTTACACAAGCAGTATCAGTTTGAGTTGAACTAGTATTAGAACCTGTTGCTGTTAAACTAACAATGATAGAATCCTTACAACCTGATGAATCTGTTACCACAACTTTAGAAGTTCCAACTGGTAATGCAGAAGCAGAATCTCCCGTTTCACCATTAGACCATAAATAAGTATAAGGACTCAAACCTCCAGTGGTTTCTACTTTAGCAGTACCATTGCTATCATTAGGACAAATCAAATTACTACTAGACAATAAATTTATTTTTAACGTGTCGGGAGCAGTAATATCAAAGCAAACAGAAGAGCTACACCCCGAATTGTCAGTGACTGTAACACAATAATTTCCTGGAGCTAAATTAGTTCGACTCGCTCCCCCTCCTCCAGAACTCCAAACATAGGTGTAAGGAGCTGTTCCTCCAGTAGTATTCACTGTAGCTGCACCAGTATTTAAACCACAAGTTGCAGGTGTAGAACTTTGAAGAACTATAGTAGGAGCTAAAGCTGAGGGAAGAACATCAACAGAATCTGTAACAGAGCAACCTGTAATAGTATTTGTCGCAGTTACAACATATTTTCCTACACCTAAACCTGTAATGGTTGATGTAGTTGTATTAAATGTGGTGCCTCCATTTGACCATACAAAATTATATAAACCTCCTCCTGAACTTATAGTTGCTGTTGAAGTACCATCATTATTACAAATAACTTGTGTTGATGACATGCTAAGAATAGGATTAGGACTCACTGTTATTGTAAGAGGTCGACTAATAGGGCAACTTAATCTTGTTACGCCATTTGTAGTTATTTTTGTATAAATAGATGCAGTATAGGTTGTAGTTGTTGACGGACTAACCGTAATAGTTTTTGATGTTGATGTTGATGTTGAAGAAACAATACTTGTAATGGGAGACCAAACAACACTATCACTAGCAGTTAAACCAAATAAACTTAAAGTTCTATTATCCCCTTCACAAATAGATCCAGCTCCAGATGCAAATACAGTTGGTAATACATCTACATAAAGATAAATTGTTTTGGTAGGAGAAAGCCCACAACAATCGTTTGTTGTTCTTAGTGTGATGGTATAAAATCCTGGAGTATTAAATTGTGTGGAAGGAACTACTTGAATTCCAGATCCAGGATTTGCAATTGCCCCATTAAAATTCCAGATATAAGTTAATCCAGAAGAAACACTTGCAAAAGTTGCATAATCTCCTTGACAAAGTTGAAATGTATCAACACCTATAGAATCTGCACTTGTTGATATTTCTGGAGCAACCGAACCAGTAAAAGAAATATTATGAAAGCCTTCATAAATATCAGCACCACTAGAAACTGTATACCTAGCTATTTGAGAATATTGTGTATTTGCAGAGGTTGTTGCTCCAGATGTTGCTGGTGTTGCAAAATTAGTAACCCTATCAAAGTCCCATGAATTTGGAGAGGCTGTTGAGTAATTTACATTAGTCTGGGTACAATTAACATTAGAAACATTGATAGTAGATTGACCAGCAAGATTAAAAGTAGTAACCTGAGTTGTTAATAAAGATCCACTTACCCTATAAACATCAATTGAAACACCAGCTCTTCCATTCCCCCCATTCCCCCCTCTTCCTCCATTTCCTCCTCTTCCTCCATCTCCTCCATAACCTCCACTTGTACCTCCATTTCCTCCGTTCCCTCCAAGGCCTCCATTTGTACCTATTCTACCAGTTCCTCCATTTCCACCAGCACCTGCTGTTCCTGCATTAATATAACTTTGTGAAACGATCCCGTTTGTCCCATTAGAAACTAAATACAATCCAAAACTACCACCACCACCACGACCACCAAGACCACCATATCCTCCACAGCCTCCTCCTCCTCCTCCTCCTCCTCCTGCACCTGTACCATCAGCACATAAAAACCCATCAGCTCCTGCACCTCCTCCTCCTCCTGACCCGCCTTGACCACCTTGACCTCTTCCTCCTTGTCCACCTTGTCCACCTGGTGTATAAAATACTCCATAAGTACCTACACTACCAAGAACTCCTATAGTCCCATTTTGTCCATTTATACCAGTTCTACCACATCTTCCAGATTCAGTGCTAGTTGATGATACAGAACTTATGCATCCGGTTTCATTCCCAAACCAGTTTCCAAAACTTCTACATCCTGGTCCAGGACCTGGTTGATTATTTTGAGACCTACCTGCAAACCCACCTCCAGCAGCAATTGATCCTCCATAACCTCCTCTTCCTCCATCTCTATCTTCGTTACCACCACCACCACCACCACCACCACCACTTCCTCGCCAATAAAGGGCTGACCCTCCCCCTGAAAAACCATTACAACCCCTGTTTATTCCTGGAGCGGTACATACATTCCCTCCTGAGCCCGAACTATTACATCCAGCTCCTCCTGCTCCACCATTTACCTGAGCCGAAGTAGAAGTAGAGAAGTTGGACCCATGTTGTCCGGTACCACCAGAAAATCCACCTGTTGGGCCAGTTCCTCCTGCTTGACCAGCAGAAGCATTTCCTGGTAATATTTGCGTTCTTACAAAATCATAATTAGAGCAAGATGTTAAATGCACTCCGTAAGTGGACATGCCACTTTGATTTGCAGCAGAGGTAGTTATTGTAATGTCTTGAAATCTAAATCCAGAAACACTATTCCCATAAAACATAACTAGCCTCCGAGCGTTAGTTACTCCTTCAGGGTTTAATGTATTTCTATTTATTGTAGTGGCACCAGCTTGACTCGTTTTTACCCAAGTAGTAGGATTAAATCCTCCTTCAATAGTTACAAAGCTTGGAATATTGATAGGGTTACTGAAATTATAAGTTCCCATAGCCATTTTTATAACTGCATTTTGACAAGCACTCCTAGTAAGAGCTTCAGGCAAATTTGTGGGGTTTGCTTGTGAACCAGCTGCTGAAGATGATCCTGAAGGAGAAACATATATATTGACACAACTACCTAATGGAGGAGCGGAACCTACTGTTAGTGGAACGGTAACTTCAGAAACACAGCCTGAGATAGGATTTGTGACTCTTAATCTAAAATTATATGTGCCAGGAGTAGTTGGGACAGTTACAACTATTGTAGAAGAAGTTCCAGAAACTGTTCCACTCCCTAACCCTATAGCAAAAGGGTTTAACCTAGTCCAGCTGAAACTCATTCCAGTACTATTTGTTGTGCCTGTTAATGTAAAATTACCTCCTGGGCAGACATTAGCAGATGTGGGAGTAATTAATGTGGTAGGAGCCTGATTAATAGTTAAAACTACATCATCCGAGGATCGACAACCATCGGCATAAATTGCAGTTGCTGTATAAGTTGTAGTTGAAAGTGGAGTTGCAGTTGTTGAAGTTCCAGATGTTGTTGAGAGCCCCAATGAGGGCGACCAGGTTATTGTTGGAGCTACATTTGTGGCTGTAAGTGTTGTAGAATTACCTTCGCATAATGTTACATCAGAACTAGCAACAATAGGTGGATTGGAATTTGCAACTACATTAACTGTATAAGTTTTTGAGTTTTGCCCAATGATAGGACAAGCATCATCATTAACTAAAACAGAAAACACATATGAACCAACAGAACCTATTGGTGGAGTCCAACAAAAAGTTCCTGTTTTATTATTACCAGTTCCAGATTGCGTAAATGTTGACCCAGGTATAATTCCAGAAAAAGTCATTGTTAGATTATCTGCAGAATTAGTATCTGAAGCATTTACATTAAAACAAAGTGGCGCTCCTTCACAAATATTGGTACTATAGACACCAGATGCACCATTTATTCCAGATAGTGAAGGTAAAGCGTTGAAACAGTTTCGAACTACAATCTGCATATCTCGGACTATTTCTCCTATTTTAACCGCACCTCTAAATTCTTCTACAAGTACACAAACTGTTGCGATTTGAATCGAATTAGGTGTGAAAGATAAATCTCCTGTACTTGGATTTATAGTTACAGGAGTTGTTAATGGAGAGGCTCCACTAAAACCGCCCCCATAAGTTACACTAGTTCCTGTAGTTTGCCTACAGTTGGTCAGAGAATATACCAAAACATCTCCATCAGGGTCGGTTGCTAATTGTTGAAAAGAAACTGGTTGATTAACACAGGCAAAAAGTGTTGGTGCTGAGGCAAATATTGGAGAACTATTGCAAGGACTAATAGTGTTGTTAAGTAATGAGCTTGTGTAAAACCCATTTGTACTTGGACTTGTAATATTTGTGACACTTCCATTTCGGCAACAAGATGAAACAGAAAATAAAATATTTGAACAACCAGCAGGAACAGTTACTGTTCCTTGAAAAATGTATTCTTCTACTCCTATTGGTCCAGTTCCTCCGCCACAATTACTAGATTTGCTTGGGCAAACTGGTGTAATATCAGCACTACTTATTTGTGTTGCAGTTAAACTACCAGTGTTTCCGCAACCACTGTATGAGATTAAAAATGAAGACGGCATTGCTATTCCTCCACAATCTCTATAAGCTTTAAAAGTTACAGTGTATTGATTTGGCCCAATACATGAATAAGAAAGTGTTGAACCCATTAAATGGGTTGAAAAACTATTGTTATTAAAAAACAAAAGAATTCCAAATAACAGAAAAATTATATGCTTAATAGTTTTTTTCAATGGAAATTAAAAACTGTTGTTGTAAGTTGTAAATATAACCATTGTCAATTACTTATGGTTGCCAATTAACTATATTTAATAAACTCAAAGTTATTATAAAAAAGCTATTCAATATATCACCCAAAAGGATGATTTAGCTATCTAATCAAAGTAATATTTCCTTTCTCTTGATAGGTTTCACCACCTCTACAAGTAACATCAAGGTAATACACAAATACTGCTGGGTCACATTCTTTGCCTTTGTAAGTTCCATCCCAACCTTTGGATTGATTAGTAGATTCAAACACTTTTTCTCCCCAACGGTGATATATTCTCAAAGTCATATCTGTAATGTTATTTCCACGAACATAAAGCACATCATTATCACCATCTCCATTTGGAGTAAATGCATTTGGCACATATAAATCTGGAGGTCCGCAAATTACATCAATCACAACAATAGTTACATCAGAAGTTCTAACACACCCGCTATCGCTTACTCTAACTCCGTAAGTTGTTGTGCTTGTAGGATTTGCGGTAGGGTTTTGGGCAGTTGTACTACTTAAAGTCCCTCCTGGAGACCATAAATATGAAAAGCCATTTGGAAGTACACTTAATTGGACTGTTTCTCCAGCAAAAATGGTGTCTTTATCAGCATTAGCAAATATTGGTAATGTGGGTAATGGTGACACATACACTCTATGAGTAAGCGTAACAACGCATCCTTGAGAATTTGTTGCTGTAACTGAATAAACTGTTGTAGCATTGGGACTCGTAAGGATAGAATCAGTAAAATCTCCTGAAATAATTTCGGGATTTGGGTTCCAATCGTAAGTCAAAGTATCGCCAGTAGAATTTACCACAGATAAAACAATAGTATCTCCCAAACAAATTCCCGTAGGACCAAGAATAGTTAATGAAGTAGCAAACACCGAAACCCTTACACTATCTTCTAAATAGCAACCATTGTTACCTATTCTAATATAATACACTTGAGAAGAAGTTGGTGAAACAGTTAGTGTTGGATTCAAAATTGTACTGTTAATAGTGTCAGTAAAATTTGGATTAGATGACCATTGAAAATAATTTGTACTACCAAAAGCATTGGCTGTTATACTGATAGGAGTTCCTGCAACACAAAGTGTAGTATCAGTTGGAACATACAACCTCAGTTTGGTCACAACAACAGTTAGTTGAAGAGTATCAGTACAAATTCCATTTGAAACTAACAACGTGTAGGTTGTAGTGTTGGCAGGCGAAGCAACAGGATTTGAAATAGTTGTATCACTTAATCCAGTTGAGGGTGACCAAATATAAGTAATTAAAGGATCTGATGAGGGAAGAAACCCAATTTGTTTGAAACTACTATCACAAATCGTATCATTAGTCAATGTCCAAGAAGAATCTGATAAAATTGTTACTTGCTTTCGTATGGTATCAGAAAAATTACAAGCAGTTGTATCAGCTACTGCCAAAGTTATAGTGTAGGTTCCCGCATTGGTATATACATGAAACGGGGTGACAGCAGTAGAAAAATTTCCATCTCCAAAATTCCAAAGAAAAGAGGTACCTCTTACACTTCTATTAATAATAAAAGTAGTGTCTCCTTTGCATAAAAAAGGAGTCACATCAAAATCGGCAAGAGTAATCGGTAGGTTGAAATCAAATTTAAAAACTCCATTATTACAGCTACTCCCATTAGTTGCTGAAACTGCTCCGGGAGAAGGTTTTATAGGAAAATCAGAATTAAATCCACATCCTGCACATACTGATTGATACATTCTACCATTTCTATCAAATCTACTCGTTCCGCCATCTACATGTTCTGCACTTACATTTCCTCCAAAATAAGAACCATATACAATATTAGAGGCATCACTTTCAAGAACCATAAGATAAAAATCACTTCCATCAGTAGTTGTTTGAAAAGCTCCTGCTGTAGTATCCATACCAGTTGTTGCAATAGCATTGTTAGTAGTTCCAAATTGATTGGTAGTTCCTCCCCAACCTGATAAATAGATTTTATTACATACATCCACCAAAAAAGCTGTGGGCGAAATATTAGGTCCTCCACCTCCAGAACCAAACACCGTTGACCACTCGATTGTGTCTAAATCTGAAGACATTTTGGTAATAAATTGTCCGCTATTAAAAGTAAAGTAAGCAGCATTTTTTATAAAAGAAGAATCCATTTTATCGGTTTGACCAAATACATACACACTGTCTTTCCTATCTAATTCTATAAAATAAATTTGATCATATAAATCTGTACCGTAATAAGTTGACCGAAGAACAACAGAGCCCGTTGTATTTATTTTGGTAATAAAACCATCACACCTTACACCGTTGTAGGTGGTATCAATTGCATCTGGTGATTTTATAAAATCACTCGAATTGGTCCCTCCAGCCACATACGCATTGTCATTTTTATCAAGAGCAAGCGAATAAGCTGCATCATCTCCATTTCCTCCTAAATAGGAAGACCAAATCATGGTAGTTAGTTTATTATCCATCTTGAAAACCACTCCATCCAAATCAGAACCTCCATGCATTCGCTGAAATGCTGAACCAGAAACTGGAAAATTCAAAGATCGAGTGCAAGAAACTACATAAATATTGTTGTTCTTATCAATTTCGATTTCTCCTCGAACTTCATCTGCATAGTTATATCGTAAATCGTTTGTAGATGAAGAGTTTAAGCCATCATTTCCACTTCCTCCTACCAAAGTTCCTCCCATTAAACTATCGCCAGGCTGACTTAAACGAATAACAAAAATATCTGAACCATTAATAAAGTTAACCCCCAATCCTGAAGTTAAATTAAGAGCTGTTCCTCCGTTAAAAATTGAATCATAACACCCAGTCGTGTATGGAAAGTCAAGAGAACTAGTGGTCCCGTAAACAAACAATTCATCGTTGGAATTAGTAATCATACTATGAGGCAATTCATCACTTGAACCACCTACAAAAGTGGAATAAACCATCGTCATTCCAGTAGTGTCATATTTTGAAATCGCCACATCTACAATTCCTCCATTAAATGATCTATCATAAGCTCCTGTGGTTGTAGGATAAGTACCGCCAAAAGCTGTGGACCCAGAATACAAAAATCCATCTCTATCGAAAGTTGCTGTGTATCCAAAGTTATTTGAAGTTGAACCTGAGAAAGTAGAAAATATTAAAGTTGGGTCAATTACTAAATCAAGATTTTTGTTGTAGCCGTTTGGAAATTCAAAGCCTACCACACCATTCTTCAACGTATAGTTACATTCCACTTTAGTTATCACTCCATTTATGGTTTGGTAAGCATACGGTTTATCTTCAATTACTTTATTTACAGAGGTTTTGATAATCAACCTTCCCTTTGACAAGTCAATAGAATTAACTCCTTTATACTTAAATTTAATCTGTGAAGGATTTCCTTGAGGTTTTACATTAAAATCATACTTGAGGGATTTTGAAGCGGAATAAAACACCAAATCAATCTGGTTATACATATTCTGATAATTAATCACTTCATAACTACCAACTCTACTCGCCCATTTGGTTTTATCGGAACCTAAAAAATAGTTGTAATAAGTTTTTTGCTTTTTTCTTGGAATTATTTGAGTTGAATTACCCCCAATAAATTCTACTTTATAAGAATGACAATCAAGCCTATCCAATTCTTTTCTAGGTTCTTTGTGATGATGAGCATGAAAGTATTTTTCCAACCCATCTTCATCATAAAAATCATAGGTCAATTGGTTGTTTTCTAAATATAAATAACCTCCGTTTAATTCTGCTTTATACTGAACATTCTTATTCCACTGTCCATTATTTTCGATAAAATTATAGACTTTATTGTTTTGAGAAAATCCCAAAATGGAAAGAGAAAGGAATAAAAAAAATAGTAACTGCTTCATTGAGTTTATTGTATGCTAAATATACGATAAATAACGAAGGTAAGTTGCTCTTTGTAAGGTTCTATATCAAGAATAGTTTTTGAATTAAGGGATTATAACAATTCTTTAATAATCCTTTCAATTGAATATCCTTCAGCCTCAGCAATGTAATTCCTTACAATTCTGTGTCTAAGAATTGATTCCGCAACTACCTGCACATCCTCAATATCTGGGGAGTATTTCCCTTTGATTGCTGCATGAGTTTTGGCTCCAATTATTAAATATTGTGAAGCTCTTGGCCCAGCTCCCCAAGATAAATATTTATTCACCATTTCTGTTGAATGACCTGTATTTGGTCTGGTTTTAGAAGCTAATTTCACTGCGTATTCCATTACATTGTCAGCCACAGGAATTTTACTGATTAGGTTTTGATAAAACAAAATTTCTTCTCCAGTCAACACATTATTTAGCTGAACTGTGTGGTTTGCTGTAGTAGCTTTTACAATCGATAATTCCTCTTCGTAAGTTGGGTAGTCTACCCAAATATTAAACATAAATCTATCCAGCTGAGCTTCTGGTAGTGGGTAAGTTCCTTCTTGTTCTATTGGGTTTTGAGTTGCCAACACAAAAAATGGTTTATCCAATTTGTAAGTTGCACCAGCTGCTGTTACAGCTCTTTCTTGCATGGCTTCAAGTAATGCAGATTGTGTTTTTGGAGGTGTTCTGTTAATCTCATCTGCCAAAATAATGTTGGCAAAAAGTGGTCCTTTTACAAACTTAAAATTTCGAGATTCATCCAAAATTTCAGACCCTACAATATCCGAAGGCATTAAATCTGGAGTAAATTGGATACGATTGAAGCTTAATCCCAATACTTCAGATATAGTGTTTACTAATAAAGTTTTAGCCAATCCAGGAACTCCAACTAACAAACTGTGCCCGTTACTCAAAATGGCGATTAGTACTTTTTCAATTACATCATCCTGACCAATAATTACTTTGCTAATCTCTTTGTTAAGTTCGCCATATTTAACCACCAAATGGTCAATAGCTTCGGCATCGGAATTAAATTGAGTCATAGTTTACTTGTTCTTGAAAAGTTTGAACGTAAAAATAGAAAAAGAATTGGGTTTGTTCCAATAAAAAAACTTTGTTCTTTATTTTATCCAATCCTGAACAAATTCACAACCCATATAATCTGGGTGTAATTTGATGTAAGTTGATTTAGATTTATCTTTAATCCATTCTTTTACAGCCTCAGATCTTGCATCATTAGTAGCACTTTGCAATATCAATTGATAATCCTCTTTAAGATTTGCTTTGTGAGGTTTAGTGATGGTTTTAAGCTTCACAATTTGATAAAATTTACCTTCTCTAGATTGAGATAATGTTGGACTTGAGTATTCCCCTTCTTTCAAATCATCAATAATTAAGAAAATTTGCTTATCCAATTCATTCATTTCAAATAATGACGAACCTCCTTGTTGGTTGTAAATCAATCCTCCATTGTATCTTGTTTCTTTATCGTCAGAGAACTTTTTCGCAGCTTCTTCAAAGGTATAAACTCCTGTTTTGATTAGATTGGAGATACTATCTAATTTTAATTTTGCTTTGTAAACCTCACTTTCATTTATTTTTGGAATCAATAAAATATGCCTTCCTCTATATTGGTCCCCTCTTCTTTCAAATAATTCTAAAATATGAAACCCGTATTCAGTTTCAAATACCTGAGAAACCTCTCCTTCCTTGATACTAAAAGCAATTCTATCAAATTCTGGAACAAAAGTTCCTCTTGTTACCCAATCAAATTCACCACCATCTCCTCTACTTCCCGGGTCGTTTGAATATAATACTGCAGTAGTTGAGAAAGTTCTCTCTCCACTCAAAATTTCAGTTCTCCATTTTTCTAATTTAGCTTTTGTAGCTGCTTTTTCAGATTCAGAAACCTTTGGTGCTATTGTAATGTGTGCCACTTCAACTTTTGAACCTACCAAAGGAATACTGTCAGGATTTAGGCTATTGTAATATTTTTTTACTTCTGAAGGAGTAATATTAATTCCAGAAGTAATTTTTCCTCGCATTTGCTCAGCTTTCATTCTGTCTTCAATCGTAGTATAAAATTCTGCCTTTATTTCTTCTATTGATTTTCCGTAAAATTCTTCTAGCTTTTTTCTTCCACCAATTTGGTTTTCAAAATATCTAATTCTGTTATTCAATTCTCCATTCACTTGCTCAGCAGAAATTTCAATACTATCTACATCAGCCTGGTACATCAATAAAGATTGAAACATAACTTGCTCATACACCAAGCATCTTGCGTCAGCACCTAAATCATATCCTTCTTGCTTTGCCTGTACTAATTGTGATTCAATTTCGGAATGAAGAATCACTTTATTACCTATAACTCCGATAGTTCCATCAATTAAGTTATCCTCTTTTTGAGAAAAAATTATAGTTGAGGATAAAAAAGAAAGGGCGATTAAAAGAAATTTATTCATTATATAAGTTGTGTTATCTCCTGCAAAGAAACGAAAGTATTTGATTTTATGGTGTTAATATTTGCTAAAAAAGAAGCTAGATAAATAATTATGGTATTTTAATTTTTCCCCCCTTGAGGGAGGTTAGGTGGGTGACTTTTACTTTTTCAGTCATCTCCCTTAATCCCTAAAACACATTTAATAATCTACACCGTATAAATCCTATAATCACATTCAATAGAACCATTCATTAAATCTACTTTTCGTTGTTTATCTAAATGAATTAAATCTAATGCTTCTTTATTAGAACTTAAAATTCCTAGAGTATATCCTTTGAATTCTTCCTCAAGATGCTCGCCTAATCTTTGATAAAGAATGGCTACTTCATCTTTGTAGATTCTTTCTCCGTAGGGGGGATTAATTATCATGGTTCCTTTTTCATCTGGTGCAGACATATCCAACACATCCTGTCCTTTAAATCTTATAATTCGTTTTAAATCGGGCACATTATCCAAATTTTTCTGAGAAATACGGATTGATTTCATAGCTAAATCCGAACCATAAATGGTAATTCCTTTTCGTAAATCAATCTTGTCTTTGGCTTCGTTTCTTACTTTCTTCCACAAGTCTAAATCAAAATCCTCCATATTGAAAAAACCAAAATCTGTACGGTAATAACCTGCAGGAATATTACACAACATCATCCCAGCTTCAATACAAATAGTTCCCGAACCACACATTGGGTCTACCAAAGTAGAATTTTTATCCCAACCCGAAAGAGAAATTAAACCCGCAGCCATTACTTCATTTAGCGGTGCTTGGTTAGTTTCTATTCGGTATCCTCTTTTGAACAAAGCATCTCCAGAAGTATCTAATAAAATAGAGCATTTTTCGCCTCTGATAAATAAATTAAATTTTACATCAGGTTGCTTAGGGTCAACACTTGGTCGACTGTTGAATTTATCTCTGAATCTATCTACAATTGCGTCCTTAGTTTTTAAAGAAATATATTGAGAATGAGTAAAAATATCTGAATTTACAGAGTGTGAAATTGCAAAAGTCTTTTCTAATCCAAAGATGTTTTCCCATTCAAATTCTTTTACTCTATCGTATAATTCCTGCTCGTTTATTGCAGTAAATTGGTACAAAGGTTTTAAAATATTGATGGCGTTTCTGAATAAATAATTGGCTTTGTACAGCTGTTCTTTTGTTGCATGAAACTCAATTGCTCTATTTGTAACTCGGCATTTACCAATTCCAATTTCAGCTAATTCTGCTTTTAATGGCTCTTCCAATCCCTTTAAGGTTTTGGCTATGTACTTGTGTTTTTCCCAGTGGTTTGTCATTCTTTATCTTCAATATAATGATCGGACTCATCATCCTCTTCTACGATTTCAAAATCAGTAAATCCTTCATTCTCGTCAAATGCCGGAGCTTTTTTTCCGTTAATCATCTCAGAAAACTGTCTGTAAATCAACTGAAAAGAGATAAATCCTTTCATAAAGATACTGATTATAAAAAACACGCCAATAATTCCAATTATCCAACCAATAAAAAAAGCATTGTATAGACTATTAATAGAAGCATACAACCAATCATTTACACCGTTCTGCACACACGATGGATAGTAGGAAGCATAGATATAAAAACAGACTGTAAGTATTGCAATAATAACATCATACTTGAGAGTAGAACTATTAAAACTCACATAATCCTTATTCAATTGCATGTTAAATTGCATCACTTTTCTCCTTTGTTCAATTTTATTAATAAGGTATAAAAACAAAATAATTGAACCCAACACAACTAAACCACCTATTGAATAAATAGGACAAGAATAATTAATAGTGGCAAGTGCAGCAACCGAAGCCAAAAAATAACTCTGAGAAATTCTCAAAATATATTTTTCTACATTACCAGTTTTTCCTAAAATTGCCTTGAGCAAAGTTGAAAATAGAAACCAAATAATATTGAAACAGATAAAAACTATTCCTAATAAAAAAGCAAATTTAAACATGGTAATTTTTGACTAGCTTCAAAAGTACAATTTCTATTTTGTAAGTTCAATAATAATTGATTACAAAATAAATTATTTTCCATTAGATACTAAACTAATAAAAACTTAGAGTTTCATTATATTTGTTTCACAAAATCAAAAAAATTATGAGTTTAAAAAGAATCCTATTTTTCGTTTCCATTGTATTTATTTCTTCTCAGGCTCTTGCCACCGAGGGAATGTGGCTCCCAAACCTGATTAAAGCATTGAACTTGAGCGATATGCAATCCAAAGGAATGGTGATTTCTGCTGAGGATATTTATTCCGTAAATAATTCGAGTATGAAAGATGCTGTGGCTCACTTTAACGGAGGTTGTACTTCGGAAGTGGTTTCGAGCAAAGGATTGTTATTTACCAACCATCATTGTGGGTATGGGCAAATTGCAAGCCACAGTTCGGTTGAGAAAAACTACTTGAGAGATGGATTTTGGGCAAAAAGTTTTGAAGAAGAACTACAAAGTAAAAATTTATATGTTGATTTTATTGTGCGAATTGATGACGTTACTTCAAAAATGCTAGGCGGAACAAAGGCAAATGGAGAAAGCGAAGAGGCTTTTATCAAAAGAAAATCAGAATCAATTACTAAAGAATTGGTGCAAGGAACAAAGTATTTGGTAAAAATTAAGCCTTTCAATTATGGAAATAAATATTTTGCATTTGTGATAGAAAGATTTACGGATGTTCGGTTAGTGGGAGCACCACCCTCTGCTATTGGTAAATTTGGATTTGATACGGATAACTGGGTGTGGCCAAGGCATACTGGAGATTTTTCAGTGTTCAGAATCTATGCAAATAAAGACAATAAACCTGCTGATTATTCAAAAGATAATATGCCTTATTCTCCAAAACATTTCTTCCCAATTTCTCTTAAAGGAGTGAAAAAAGGAGATTTTTCGATGGTGTATGGATTTCCTGGAAGAACTCAACAGTTTTTATCTTCTTATGCGGTAGACCAAACGATTAACAGAAGTAACCCAGCTAGAATTTTGATGAGAGATAAATCGCTTGAAGTGATAAACGCTACCATGAAACAAAGTGAGGAATTGAGAATAAAATATGCTTCTTACCAATCGAGAGTGAGTAATGCTTGGAAAAAATGGAAAGGACAAAACTTTGGATTGATAAGAGAAAAAGCACTTGAAAAAAAGAGAGCCAAAGAGAAAGAGTTTACAAAACGAATCAACAACAATGCAACTCTCAAAGCTCAATATGGAAATTTATTGCCTCAGTTAAAAAGTCTTTACGAATCTAACATTGAAGACCAACGAGCTTTCGATTATTTTATCGAAATGATTTATTCTGGGCCAAGAACATTGGGTTACATTGGTAATTTTGTAAGAGTGATAGAAGCTGAAGAAAAGCTAAAAGAAGCTGGAAAATGGGAAGATGAATTAGAAAAATTAAAGAAAAGCTACAAGAGTTACATTAAATCTAACCAGAATGAATTTGAAAAGAATATGTGGATGAATATGTATCCTGTTGCTATCAAAAATGTTCAAAAAAAATATCATCCTGGTGTAACTCCATCTACTGTAGATGGTAAAATAAATACCATGTTTGATAAATCAATGCTATTGAATGACGGGAAACTATTGAAAAGATTGAACAAACCAAATTCAAGAAATATAAAAAAAATTAAAAAAGACCCTGCATACATTATGGTAAGGGATTTTTACAAAAAATGGAACAACACCATTTTACCTTCTTACTTTACCCACAAAGATAAAGTTGGAGCATTAATGAAAGAATACTCTAAAGCTATTCAAATTGCTTTCCCTACCGAAAAATATTGGTATGATGCAAATGGAACCTTAAGAGTTTCTTACGGACAAATAGAAGGTTCTGCCCCTAAAGACGGAATGGAATATAAATACTTTACGACTGCTGAGGGAATTATGGAAAAATACATTCCTGGAAATGATGAATTTGATGTGCCAGAAAAATTGATAAATCTAATCAAGAATAAAGATTATGGGATGTATGGAAATACAAACAACGACTTGGTAATTTGTTTCACTGGTTCCAATCATACTACTGGAGGTAACTCTGGAAGCCCGGTGCTTAATGCAAAAGGAGAGTTAATCGGAATAAACTTTGACCGTAGTTGGGAAAGTACCATGAGTGACATTATGTTTAGCGAAGAAATTTGCAGAAATATCACTGTTGATATTCGCTATGTATTGTTTGTGATTGATAAATACGCAGGAGCAACTCGATTGATTGACGAAATGAAATTAGTTAGAAGTCCTACTCCGCAGGAAAAGAAAATGGAGGATCAAAAAGCAATTCTCAAAGAAATAAACGAAGAATTGAAGGCAAAGCCTAATGATGCTTCTTTATACTACAAAAGAGGAAATACCTATTTTAGTATGGGAAATTTAACTCGTGCAGAAGTGGATTACACCAAGGCTGTGAGTCTAGACCCTAAACCTAAGTACGTAAAAAGTTTAAAATCAACTACCAGTTATTTGAATAAAATCTCAGAAATGGGAGTAGAAAAATGAGCAAAGTAACCACAGTCATAGACAAGATGTTCAACAACGATCCATTTAGTAAATGGCTCGGGATTGAACGCATTGAAGAAAAAGCAGGGGCCGTTGTGTTGCAATTAACTGTGCGGGAAGAAATGCTTAATGGATTTGGCATCGCCCATGGAGGAATTACTTATTCACTGGCAGATAGTGCTTTGGCTTTCTCAGCAAACGGACATGGAATACAATCCGTTTCTATTGAAACTTCTATCTCGCACACCAAACCAGTAAAAGCTGGAAATATATTGAAAACTCAAGTAGTTGAAGAAAGTCTGACTTCTAAAATTGGAATTTACTCTATTACTATTCTTAATCAAAATAATGAAAAAGTGGCTTTGTTTAAAGGAACTGTTTATCGGAATGGGAAGGAATGGAAAGTTTAGTTTTTACGGTATTTTTTGGGTAAGAATCTGTATTTAAAACCAAACATTAAAGAATGAGCAGTTCCTGTAATATTATTATCTACCTCTTCAGTTTCTGATGAATTATTGACGTATCTAAATTTTTGCTGATATGTAGATATAAAACCTTGGTCATATCTATAACTCATCGTTACATAAAATCGTTTGTAAACTCTAATATCTTTACTTATCTCAATATAAATTGTGGGAAATACTCTCCTAACTGTACTTGGTTTATCTCCGAAAACAAAAGGATTTCTAGAAGCATAAATAGGCTCATTATTATCAATAGAATTAGATTTGACAGGGCTTTTTAAATTAAAACCTATAGAACCACCAATTTGCACATTAAATAAATTAATGTTGTTCTTTAAGATAATTCGTTTTCCATATCCTCCATGGAAATTTAAAGAATTAAAAGCATGTCTTTTTGCAGTGTAAAATCCAATATCCTTTAAAATATAAAATTCATCATAGGTATTATAGTTACATCCTATCTCATAAAAAAAATTATTTTTTGTTCCAATTTCAGCTTTTAGTGAAAAATTTAAAGCACTATACATAAAAAAACTTCTTTGAAAAACATCATTCTCTCTTGACATTTTTACTTTATTGGCAAACATAGCTGAACCAACTTGAATAAATACACTTTTAGGATGCACAAACCTTTTCTCTACCCTTCTTTCTTTTTTTGTCAACACTAATTCAGTTTCAACTAAGGTATCTTGAGAAAAAGAAGAAATAAATAGAATTATTAATAATATGGAAATAAAGACTCTCATCGAGATTAAAATTAGTGAAAAATATTTAACTCAAAATTTTTAAATAGAATCATGTAACCAATCCACCACTTCGCGTTATAGTATGTAAGAGGGAAGTTGGGAGCAAGGGCAAGTGAATAAATAGATACTGCGGTATCGCCCAGCTTCTACTCTTTTTTTATAACTTAATACCGAATTAAAATGAATTCAATGAGTATTACCCAACCTATAACGCAACAAACCAAGACAGATTCTCTGGAAGACTCTTGGATAAAAGCTGCTCAAAAGGATTTAAAAGCCTTTGAGAAACTATACGACAAACATTACGAAGCTATTTTTAGGTATGCCTACCAACGAATGGATAGCAAAGAAGATGCGGCAGATGTTACTTCGCAGGTTTTTATAAAAGCTATGACTAACATCAAAAAGTACAAATTTATGGGATTCAAATTTAGCTCATGGTTGTACCGAATTGCCAAAAGTGAAACGTATCAGTTTCTTAAAAATCAATCTAAGTCCCCTACTCTAAATGTGCAAACCGAATATTTGGAACAGCTTTCGGAAGAAATTGATGTGCCAGTTTCTATTGGAAATCAGGACTTAATAAATGCACTAAGTGAGCTTGAAGACAATGAAATAGAACTGATCGAAATGAGATTTTTTGAACAAAGAAGTTTTAAAGAAATTGCAGAAATCCTTGAGTTGACTGAGAATAATGCAAAAGTAAAAACGCACAGAGTAATCAAAAAAATGCAAAAATTAAATAACTAGAATACACAAAGTAAACACCAATAATAAAATGAAAAGAAAAGTAAATATTGACAGAAAACCACTTGCCAGTGATGAAATAAATGCGACTAAAGACTTTGGGTCTTTGATGAGCAAAGTTGGAGGTGCAGGTGCAACTTCTCCCAAGCCAAACGGCAGTAAAATGAGCTGGTTTGTTGGTGGAATAGCTGCTATAGCTATTGCTACTGGAATTTATGTTGGAACACAAGAAAACACAGCTACTACTGAAGCACAAGAAACTTTAACCGTTGTTGAGCAAGTTGATTCTACTGAAGAAAAACCTTTTGTAAATCCACCAATTCCTGAATTGGATATTAAGAAAGAATCCTATTTTGTGAATGCTGATAAGGGTGGAAAAATAAAACACCACACCGGAACAGAAATTACCATACCTAAAGGTGCTTTTATGGATGAAGAAGGAAATATTGTGGAGGGAGAAGTAGAAGTACAATACCGAGAGTTTCATGATCAAGCAGATATATTTTTAAGTGGAATTCCTATGGATTATGACACACTTGGCGAGAAACATATTTTTGAATCGGCTGGCATGATGGAGATTAGAGGTTTTCAGAATGGAAAAAGACTGAAAATTACTCCTGAAAAAAACTTTGTGATTTGTATGCACACCAAAAATCCTGACCCAAAATTCAACATCTATTATTTGGATGAAGAAAAAAGAAAATGGGATTATGAAGGGAAGGATTCTATTTCTGTAACAAAAGAAATAAAACCTGAAATTGCAATTGCAGACACAAACTCTGTTGAGATAAGAATTGTAGATACCAAATATCCAATTGATGAAACTCCATCTGAAATTGAACTTGTAGAAGAAAAAATTGAGGTAATTAAAAAGGAAGTAACAACAATTAAAGAAACTAAACCTCGTAAACCCAAAAAAGCAAACAAGGAAAAAAAGAATTTTAAAATTGATGTAATTGACGGGGAATATCCAGAGTTAGTAGTGTATTCAGGAACTATTTTTGAAGTAACTGGCAACCAAGATTTACCTGATGACACCTACCAAGTTACATGGAATGACATTAAACTGAAAGAGAAAAAAGGAGATTACATCATTCAATTAATAAAGGATGATAGAAAAGAAGAAATTGCCGTAACTCCTGTGTTAGAAGGCGAAGATTATGAAGTGGCAATTAAAAAATTTAAACAGAAATTTGGAGAATATGAAACCAAATTGAAGGATAAAGTGGCTGCCCAAAAAGTAGAAGAAAAGAAATTGGCGAAGCTTAAAGAAAAATATGCTAAACAACAAGAAGCTAGAGAAAGAACTCTGCAAGCCATGAAAAGAAACATGACAGTGCAACAGACAAGTACAGCAGAAATGCAACGCGTATTTAAAATCAGGAAATTTGGAACTTGGAATGCAGATTACCCCGTAAAACCACCAAGTGGAATGATGGTAAACGCAAATTATGTAGACGAAACTACTGGCGAGGAATTGAGTTTTTCTAAGCTAGATTTAATCGAAAAATCAACCAACGCTTGTTACCCATTAGATTTTGCTAGAATGGCGAGAATGCCCTTTAACCCAAGAAGAAAAAATGCTCTTTGGGGAGTCACAGAAAATGGCATGATTGCTGTTGCTAAACCAAGTGAGTTCAAAAACATTGACAAAAGAAGTAAATCACACACTTTCAGAATGATAGTGTTTGATGTGAAAGACAAAACTACTTCAGAAATAAAAAAATTACTTAAATCATAACACAAGTTGAAAACAAAACTATGTATCATATTGTTCCTTATTTCCTTCTGTGCAAGTGCACAGGAAGGGAATATACTGCGAGTGCGAAAGGTACAATATGATACTAGTTTTTACACCACCAAAACCTGGGATTCTAGCTTTGTTGAAACCAGATTTGTAGACAGTATTCTGCCTCAATTTAGCGAGAGAAAAAATGGATATTGGTACAACAATGTATTTTTTAATAATGATTCTTTGTACATATTTTCTTCGGGAATAAACAAAAGAAACAAACGGCTTGCTAAAAAAAGACCTGAAGATTTTTGGAAGAAAATAAACAGAAAAATAAAAAACAATAAACTATCAGTGTATCAGGTAAAATATGCTTTTCTTGATGTAACCAACAGTTACAGAATTGATACAATTACTAATACCCATTTTCAGATTAGAAACCGAGAAACTGGACAAATAACACTTGATGAATCTGTTATAATCAACAGTGACACAGGTACTTTTAGTTATTTTTATAAAACTTATGAGTATGTTTCTGAATATGATACTATTACCTTAGTTAATTTAAGGCAAAATCAATTTTTCTGCGCAAGTTCAAAAAACTACAAATATTGCCTATTTACGAGCTTAGTAGCACAATTAGAAAGAAACTATAAAACTTCTAGACCCTTTGGGCATTATAAATTAGGGTCAAAAATTGATGGAAATCGTTATAATTTGTATCTCAACTTTGAGAGTCAATTGTGCAGAAAAGCAATATTAATTCAAAATTCCAGAGATAGGTATTATGTTGGTTTTGAGATAAAAAAAGACTCATTATTTGTATTAAATTCGCCTGCTGGAGAAATCCATACAGGAAAAATAGCTCGTAAAATGAATAAAATAAAGTTTAGAGACAATAGAAAAAACTATACTTTTTATTCCCGAAAACAAGTTGGCTATTCCAAAAGATTATGGACAAGTTCACTAGACGAGTACTATCAATACCCAATAGTCAAATAACTAATGGTTAGATATTTATTTTCAATATTTTTTATTCTTGTTGTGTTTTTAGGAAATACTCAACTCACAAATGGCACCATAAAAGTTAGAAAACAAAACAAAAAAATAATTGGAAAAACACTTTCATTATTTGATTTAAGAACAAGAGAATGTGGTACTATTTTTTTTGAATCAGATTCTGAGTGCAGAGTAACTTTCAGCTATGAAAAAGAGGAATTAAAAAACCTAAAGATTTTTCTTAATTCGGATCAAAACTCAAAAACAATTGAGTGCGATTATGAGCTTATAACTGATACTAGTTTTGTTATTACTAACGAGGATTATTCGGATACTTGTTTTTATCGTTTTTTAAACGAAGACAATAACATGGTACGCTTCAACAATACTCCACAGGGAGTTTTTGATAATAATTCGTATGCTTTTTTTTATGGGTTTGATTCGGTAATTTATTCACAATCCTTTCTGCAATCTCAGCGAGATTTATTGTTTACAGATAGTATTTTGATGATCGATTCAATTTATAAAAACATTAGAAATAAAGAGCGAAGGGAGCAATTAAATGAAGAATTAAAATCTAGAATAGCTGAATATAAATCAGCTATTTCTTATAATTACTTTGTGGGAAAATTTTCTAGAAATGGTAGACAGATAAATTTATTAAATAAAAATTCATCTCCATTTGGACATTTATTTTTGCAACAAAAAGGAGACTTTTACACCTTATTTTCTCATTCTACTTTTGACGCTTCTTTTCCTTTAGTATCTAATTATACTCACAAAGTGTATGGAAAAATTCAGCTAAAATATGACACTGCGTATGTTCAATATCAAGAATTTAATCCTGCTAAAATCAATTTTACTACAATGGAATTTAAGGGTGAAAAAGATAAATTTCTGACTAATTATCCAATAGCTTCAAATTTCTATTTATATAGAGAAGGAGACACATTATGGGTTACAAATTCTGTATTTATGGAGATGGTAAAATTCAAAAATTCTATTGGCGGATTTTATTCAAACTACTATCAATCGCTCAATGGAAACAAGCTAAAAAAAGAATCGCTTTATTTTACTGCAAGCAAAGCCTACTCTACCTCTAACATTGAATTTAAAGACACTTTAGCCCAATGGAATTACTGTATTAAAAACGGTGTGATGTTTTTATACAATGAAGATGACACACTTATTGACGAAATGAAAAATGGATATGAGAGTTTTCGTTTTACTTATAAAAATGGACAACCTTTTGTATTTGGGGCTTATTCTTATAAAAATAGAGCAGATAATAACTATGAATTTATCTTGCTTTTTGAAAACAACAAAGGAGTAAAACTAACTTGTACTCAAAATGAATACAAACATGCAAGAGAAGCCATAAAAAAAGGGCAGATAGCTGAGAAGGAAGGGATTACTTATGAGTATTTTATGTATTCAGCTTCTGATGAGTACATTTGGGCAGAATATGAAAATGGCGGACTTGAAGAGTATAATTTTTTCAACTTTAATAAAGCGATAAGAATTGGAAAAGGAAGAAATGCTAAGAGTTTTTATTTGGTAGATTAAGTTACCAATTTTCTAATTTTTATAATAAAATAGGCAAAAACAAGCGTTACAATTGGGCTTATCCAATTAAAAATTGCAAAGAAAAAATATTCTGCAACTCCTACCCCAAGTACACTCGATTGGTAAGCTCCACAGGTATTCCAAGGAATAAGCACTGAGGTTACAGTTCCAGAATCTTCCAATGTTCTACTCAAATTTTCTGGGGCTAGGCCTCTATCCGCATAAGCTTTTCGGTACATACGTCCAGGAATTACAATTGCCAAATATTGATCGGATGCGATTGCATTTAATCCCAAGCAACTTAACACGGTACTTGTAAATAATCCAAATACTGTTTTAGCTCCTTTTAATAATACTTCAGTAATTTTGGATAAAGCTCCTACTCCATCCATTATTCCTCCAAAAATCATGGCAGATAAAATCAACAGGATCGTAGAAATCATCCCAACAACTCCCTTAGAAACAAACAATTCATTCAACAAATCACTTTTAGTTTCAATGCTATTTTCAAGAAATAATGTTTCTCCTAAAAAACCTAACCAACCTTCACTCTCTAAATTATTAGTTATCATTTGAGGTTGAAAAAAATAAGCAAAAACCATAGCTAATGCAACTCCAGAAAATAGAGCTAAAATTGGTTTTACTTTTAATAAAATTAACAATACAACCACACTAGGAACCATAAATAACCAAGGAGTAATAGTAAAATAACTACCAATAGAATTCAATATAGAATCAATATCTGCATCTCCTTTTGTTTCTATTGTAAAACTCAAAATTGAAAACACAATAAGTGTAACTACAATGCTTGGCACTGTAGTATAAGTCATATATTTTATATGAGTATACAAATCTGTTCCAGCCATTGCGGGTGCAAGGTTTGTGGTGTCACTCAATGGAGATAATTTATCCCCAAAATAAGCTCCAGAAATTACTGCTCCTGCAATCATTCCTGCTGAAATACCCATAGCAGTTCCTATTCCAATTAATGCAATACCAACTGTGGCTGTGGTAGTCCAAGAACTTCCTGTTGCAAGCGATAAAATTGCCGAAATAATGACTGATGCTGGAAGAAAAATTTCTGGACTCAAAATGTTTAATCCATAGTACACCATTGCTGGGATAATTCCACTAATAAGCCAAGCTCCAGTTAATGCTCCTACCAATGCCAAGATAATAATTGGGATAAAAACACTCTTGAGATTTTCGTAAACTTCTGCCCATATTTTTCGCAAACGAACTTTGTAAATCAATCCAATAACAAAAGCTACAAAACCAGAAAAAAGCAAAATATACTGATTGGAGTAATCTCCTAACCATTCTCCTTTTTTGACAAAAATATTGAAAGCAAGCAAAGACATTAAAACCAAAACGGGAATAAGAGCCTGAAAAAAAGTAATTGATTTCTGCATAAATTGCATTTTAATAAACAATAAAGGTAATTCGTTGGTGTAATATATAAAAATCTTGCATTATCAGTAATACTAAATTAATATTGCTATGTAAAATAAGAAAAAAGTTATGGGTAAGAGAGGCATTATATTTCTATTAATATTCCTTCTTATTGGTTGGATTGCCGGAAACAGTTATTGGTACGTATGTAAGATTAGAAAAAATTGTGGAGATTGCGAACCAATTACTGAAATCCAAGATACAATTGACCCAATCCTTATAAAAATGGAAAAGCCACTATTCACAATAAGTGATGGCGAATCTTTTTCTATCTCAAATAATCAAAATATAAGTTTTTCTAGAGGAAAAAGTGAAATAACTGTTCCCGATTCTTTTTCTAGTGATTTTGCTAAGTTGGCTGAATTCTTGAACAATAATGATCAAAAAACTTTAAACATTGAAGGACTATTTTCTAAATCTGAACCAAGTAATTCAAAAATTGCTTTAGAAAGATCTGAATCTCTAAAGAGTTTTTTAATAACAAATTATGGTGTAAATAGTGAAAAAATCACCACAAGCTCTCAAGAAGTTCAGGAATTGTATACAGAGGATAATACCACAATAGGTGCTTTAAGTTATTCAATAGTTTCTCCTGAACTCATTGATGAAGACACAACAGAAATTATTGTAGAGACTATTGAACCAATTGAAGAACCAGTGACTTCCGCAACTGAAACTAATCATTCAAATGTAGATGCTGCTGTACTTAGAAAAGTAAAAAGAAAATACACTATGTATTATGCTCCAAACTCTGATTATGTTAACACAACTAGCGAAATGGAGAGATATTTTAAATATCTTACTAAGTATTTTAAACAAAATCCTGAAGGAATTATCGAGATTAAAGGATATAGTGATGCTGATTATGATATCAAGAGCGTAGGAAGAGAAAAAGCTGAAATGGTAAAAAGATACCTAATCAAAGAGCACAAAATGAATCCGAGAAATTTAAGAACCAAAGGTTCATCTTCGCAATCGCCTCAATCTGATGATTTGGATAAAGCAAGAAACAGAAAGGTAATATTCAGTTTAATTAAATAATAAGCCATGCCAGAGAGATTTTACACTGATTTATTTTATGTCCTTTTAGCATTAATCATTGCCGCACTTCTAGGATTTTTGATTGGAAGATTAATGAAAAGCATGAAACTTGCAACAATGAAAAAATCATTGGACGCTTGCTACAAATCAAATGAAGAGCTTAAAAGACAACTTAACAATACTACAGCCACAAAAATTCAATCTACGCACATGCCTTCCTCACGAATCGCAGAAGAACCTATGACTAGTAGTTTTGAATCTAACTTTGATAGCAATAATGCAAAACTTGCTTTAGGAAAAACCATTAAAGAAAATGATTTGAAAATAGTAGAAGGAATAGGTCCTAAAATTGAAGAATTATTAAACAAAGATGGCATTTCAACCTGGAATCAGTTGGCTAAAGCTCCTGTTTCTAGACTACAAACTATTTTAAAAAATGGAGGAGATCGATTTCTTCTTCATAAACCTGATACTTGGTCTAAGCAGGCTTTGCTTGCATATGAAGGAAAATGGAATGAATTAAAAAACTTACAAGATTATCTTGATGGGGGTAAAGAACCCACTAAATAAATTTTTAAAATAGCCCTTTCAGTTGAAAGGGCTATTTTTTTGTTTTAATTAAATAAGAGATTTGATTTTTGATATGGTAATGGTATATTTAACAAACCATTATTAAATTCATAGTTGGCTGTAAAAGGAAATATATTACAAAACGTACTTAAACGAACCAATAAAATTGGTACAAGGAAAGAGAATAAATCTCCTATCCAACTTCAGCGAAGAGCTTTAAAACGATTGCTTAGAAGAGCAAAAGACACCGAATTTGGTAAATCCTACAGATTTAATAAAATTTTAGCCTCAGATGATCCTTTGGTAACCTACCAGCGTTTTGTACCTATACACGATTACGATTCGATGTTTGACAAATGGTGGAACAAAACCCTTGAAGGCAAAGAAGATGTAGCATGGCCTGGAGTAATAAATAAATTTGCTCTTAGCTCTGGAACTTCTGGTAGTCCAAGTAAATACCTTCCTGTTTCTCGCTCACTATTAAGAAAAATAAGAAGAGCTAGTTTGAGACAAATTCAAAATTTAAATAACTTCGATTTCCCAAAAGAATTTTTTGACACAAGTATATTGGGCGTAGGAGGTTCAACTTCTCTTACAAAAATTGACAAACGAAAAGAAGGAGATTTAAGTGGAATCATAAATGCAAATCTGCCGGGTTTTATGAATGTAGTCTACAAGCCCGAAAAGGAAATTACAGACATTACAGATTGGGATTTGAAAATTGAAAAAATGGTGGAACAAGCCCCAAATTGGAATATTGGGATTATTGCCGGCATTCCTTCTTGGATTCAGATTTTATTAGAGAAAATAATAGAACGGTATAACCTTAATTCTATCCATGATATATGGCCAGAATTTAGGGTGCTTGTTCATGGCGGTGTTGCTTTTGGGCCTTACAAAGAGAATTTTGAAAAACTACTAAGCAAAAAAATTGAATACATGGAAACCTACCTAGCATCAGAGGGTTTTATGGCAATTAGTTATGGTCAAGAAACTCCCCTCAAATTGATGCTCAATAATGGGATTTTCTTTGAGTTTATTCCTTTTAACGATGATAATTTTAATCAAGATGGAGAGCTAGTAAGTTATCCTGAAATAATTACAGTTGATAAAGTAAAAGAAAATACCAATTACGCTATTGTATTGTCAACTTGCTCAGGTTCATGGAGATATATTTTGGGAGACACTATTCAATTTATAGATAAAGAAAATTGCGAAATTATTATCACTGGCAGAACCAAGCATTATTTAACAATTTGCGGAGAACATTTATCTGTGGATAACATGAATAAAGCTCTGGAACTTACTTGCAGTGAAATGGAAATAAAAATTCCGGAATTTACGGTAACAGCTTTTGCTTATGAAAATTTATTTGCTCACAAATGGTATGTAGGCTCAGACGATACATTTGATAAAGAAAAATTCAAACAAATACTAGATACTCACTTATGTAAATTGAATGATGATTATGCTACTGAAAGAACTTCAGCATTAAAGGAAGTATTTATAGAACATATTCCAACCAATAAATTTTATGGGTTTCTTGATTATATTGGTAAAAAAGGAGCACAAATTAAATTTCCAAGAGTTATTAAAGGAGAACTCCACAAGAAATGGGAAAATTTTCTAAATTTAGGGGATGTTTGATATAATTACCACAGCACTTATTTTAGGATTTGTTCTTAGTTTCTCACTAGGCCCAGTTTTTTTTGAGCTAATAAATACTAGTCTCAGAAAAGGATTTAAAGCTGCCATGCTAATGGAAGTTGGTGTTCTGCTAAGTGATTTAATCTATTTATTCTTAGCCCTTTTCAGTGCATCCAAAGCACTTGAATACTTAAATAAATACACTTGGATAAACTATATTTTTGGAGCTATTTTCATCATTTTTGGGATATTTTCGATTATAAAAAATCTTAAACCACCAAAAGTAGATTTTAATAATTGTGATGAAGAATGTGAGGAAGACAAAGAAGATGAAATACTCGATAACCTCGAATCCCTAAATATCCCTGATGAGATAAAAGTGAATTACATTGGAAACTTGATGAAAGGAATAGCTCTTAATTCTCTAAATCCTTCAGTACTTGTATTTTGGATAGTTGTATGTACCTCTAGTATCAAAAAATTACACCTTGACAATCAAGGAATCATCATTTTCTTTAGTGCAACACTAGGTATGATGTTCGCTGTAGATGTATTAAAAATTTACTTTGCCAGTAAATTACAACAATACATAAAACCAAAAGTTTTACAAATAATCGGAATTAGCATAGGGCTAATTATGTTAGGAGTGGGACTTTATATACTTTTTGTAGGGTTTGAAATTCCACAGGAAGAATTCCTAGAAGATACCATTGAAGTTATTGAGCCAATACCTCAACAAATTATTTCACCGGGGTAGGCATATCCTCTGCTTTACACTTTTCGTCTTCGGTAGCTCCACAAAACTGGCAGCTTCCATCCCCTTCTTCATCAAACATTCGGCTTGCACTAGCACAAGATTTCTCCAAATATCCTTTATTAAAAAACATTTTAATAGCCATTCCTGCTATTCCTAATCCCAAAAGTGCTATGGCTATAAGTGCTAATTTCATTGTAAAATTTCTTTACACAAAGGTAAATAATTTAATTATTCAAATCAATCTTAATCTATAAAATAACAGACTTTACAATTATCGTCTAGGTTTTCCTCCTCTTCTGTAAAACTGATCCATAGGATCTTTTTTGGCTTTCTTAAATTGTCTGAACGTATAACGGAAAGTCAATAATGCATATCTCTGCAAAGAACGAGATCTCAATTGCTCCACATAGGTGTTACTAGTAGTCACACTCAATTGGTCATTTTGATTCAACACATCATACACTCCTAAGCTAATTTCACCTTTCTTACTTTTAAAAATTTTCTTTGCTATGGAAGCATTCCACATCAAAAAATTAACTCCTAATGCATCACTAAATCCAGAATTCATTTGATAACTTGCTTGTGTTCTAAAAATAAATCTATCGGGCATTGTTAAGGTAATCTTTGCTTTGTATTCTTGATTCAAGAACATAGAGTTTCCATCTCCATTTTGATTAGAAATAGAATTGACAGTAGCTCTTCCTGACAAAGTAAAATCTACATTCTCGCTAATGTTACTACTCACCACAGCTCCTGCCTCATACTCAGTTGAGTTAGCTAATATTTTTTCATTATTTACTAAAGATGGAGTTCGGTTATAGGAAACTCCTCCATCAAGATTCAGGTTACTTTTCAAAAATTTAATTGGCATTCCGTAAGAAGTATACAGTCTTAAACTTTGAAAACCAGAAAGGTTTGCATAGCTATTCAATATCTTTCCTTTTTCAAGAAATACTCCATTGATAGTTGTATCATTCCTATAAAAGTCAGCTGTTGAGCTAATGTAATTATTAGAAAAACTATAACTCCCCATTATAAAAAAAGTGGTTGCTTTTTTTGTATTAGTAGAGATATATCTCGTCATTAATCTATGCGTATAATTCTGAGCCAAATCATCATTTCCTATCTGTAATTGCAACGGATTGGAATTATCTAAAAAATTCTGTAATTGATTTACACTTGGATCATCCGTAGAAGTTCGGTACATAAAAAACACATGTTTACTTCTGGAAATTGTATACTTTATCATCCCAAATGGCAAAATTGCTTGAAATGTGTTTTGCGTATTTGCTGCAGCAGGAAACACACTATTTGTTTTTAAATCAGTCACTTGATATTTGGCTCTTATAAAAGAGAACACCTTTTTACTAAAAAACCTATATCCAAAAGAATACCCTTGAGTAAAATTATCAGAGGTAAATTGCGAAGAAAACTGTGGCATCAAAAAGGTATAATCATCATCAGAAACCGAAAAACTATTGGCAATATTATCTGTTTTTCCTTCTGTTTTTTCCATATCCACATCAAACATCACTCCTCCACTTTTCCCAACAGGCTCAGTATATCTTATTTTTCCACCATAAGAGTTTGTTCTGGTATTTAACTTAGATTGTTGATTCAGTGTGTCAATTGGGTTTGTAAAATCATTCTCAGTAGAAAATAAATTACTCACTCCATCACTCCCATTTAACTGATTGGTAGCCATCACAAAAAATGACCTTCCTCTTTTCTTAAACCTATAATTATAAAATAACCTCGCGTTAGAATTGTACCCCAATAAATCTGAATTGAAATCTCTGGATAATTGATTAATTGAACTAGAACCAAAAGAGGTCAATCCTTTGGTAAAAGCCTCACCATAGTTAATTTGCATACTTCCATTTGCTCTAAGTGTTAGTGAACTTTTCTTATTAAATTGATGTTTTACTTGTATAGAAAGCTTCCTGTTAGCGTCTTGTGTATAGCTTGAGTCTGTTTCTTCATACAGCTGATTATCTTCTCTGTTAGAAAAATAAGTCTGCACTTTGTTTTCTAAAGCATCAGTTTGAGTGTTATTGTAAAAATAACTCCCTATAAATTCTGTCTTTCCCCAAGTATCTTGAAAATTAATTCCACCTGCAGCTGTTTGTGCGATTCCATTTTGTTGAGGAACAATAAAACTATTGGAGTTGGCTCGTATTGCTCCCCTATTTCCCCATCTCCTTTTTCCAGAACCAGCAGTAACTCCCACCAAATCTTCACTTGAGAAATTCTGTTGATTCACATTATTGAATAACCCAACAAAAGACATACGCTGATCTCCATTAAAAATGTTATAGTTTCCTCCTGCATTGTATCGGTTATCAGTTCCGTATCCAGCATACACATTCCCAAATTTACTATTTCTGTATTCTGGTTTTGTAATGATATTAATGGTTTTTGTAGTATTTCCATCTTTCAATCCAGTAGCTTTACTCTCATCACTTTCATCATCAAATACTTGTATTTTCTGAACCACCTCAGCAGGAATATTACTCATCGCAGATTTTGGATCTTGCCCAAAATAAGGCTTACCATCCACTAACACTTGTTTTACTTGTTCTCCTTGAGCATTTATTTGTCCATTCTTGTTGGTAATTCCTGGCATTTTTTCAACCAAATCCCCAGCAGATGCATCTTTGTTAGTTTTATAAGCACTCGAATTATATTCAGTCGTGTCTCCTTTCATTACTGCAAGAGGTTGTTTCTCTTCTACTTTTAAAGTTTTTAATTGTGTAGTAGAAACTTCCATTTCAGTTTTACCAACAAAATTTCTTGGTTCATCTACTGTTATTTTTTTTTCAATTTTGGTGAAACCTACAGCTGATATTTCAATGGTATATTCTCCGTAAGGAATAGAATCAAAGAAAAACAATCCTCTTTCGTTAGTTGACATCCCTTTTTTAAGAGAAGTACTTTTGATAAATACAGTAGCTCCAATTATCGGCTCTTGCTCAGATTTATCGATTACAATTCCTCCTACTCTTCCCATTTGGGAAAAAGAGGCAACTGTGATTATTGAAAATAGTAGGGTAAACAGTTTTTGCATCTCTATTTAATTATTGTTTTGTAAATTGCCTGTTTGACGATTTACTTTTTTAGTTCCTTTACTTTGATTATGAAACTTAGACAAAAGTATTTCAAAAAGTTTAATCAATAAGAAAAATTACACGAACGGTCATAAAAAAACCTCACTCCGAGTCTTACGGAATGAGGTCTTTTCTTGATTGAAATTAAAATATATGAAATACTAAAATCTCTTTTTTTCTTTAATTCTAGCTGATTTTCCTGTTCTCTCTCTTTGGTAAAAAATTCTTGATCTTCTTACTTTACCTTTCTTCAACACTTTCACTTCTTCAATAAGTGGAGAAGCCATCGGGAAAATTCTTTCTACTCCTACAGTTCCTGACATTTTTCTTACGGTAAATGTTTCAGTAGGTGTATTATTTCCTCCTCTTTTTTGGATAACAATTCCTTGAAAAACCTGAAGTCTTTCTTTGTCTCCTTCTTTAATTTTATATGTTACAGCAATAGTATCTCCAGAGCTAAATTCTGGTAGATTGTGAGCCGTTCCTAATTCTTTGTGTAAATCGTTAACTAAATTCATAACTATATTGTGTTTATCTCCTCAATTTTCGGACTGCAATATTACAAATATTATTTTGTAAATAAGCTATACAATATACGTTTTTTTCTTATTTTTTTGAAGTTTTTCTAAAATCAATCCTCCAAAATGTCTGGCCTACGGGTTTTAGTACGTTCCAGAGCCTTTTTATTTCGCCATTTTTCGATCTCCTTAAAATTCCCAGAAAGCAATACTGATGGCACTTCCATACCCTCATAATTAGCTGGACGAGTGTAAACTGGTGGTGCCAACAGATTATCTTGAAATGAATCAGTCAATGCAGAGGTCTCATCATTCAAAACTCCTGGTATCAATCGAATCAATGAATCGGAAACTACTGCTGCTGCTAATTCTCCACCAGAAAGTACATAATCCCCAATAGAAACTTCTTTCGTAATGTATTTCTCTCTTATTCTCTCATCAATCCCTTTATAGTGTCCACAAAGTAACATCACATTGTTATACATAGACATTGTGTTGGCAGTTTGTTGATTCCACACTTCCCCATCAGGAGTCATGTACATAATTTCGTCATACTCTCTCTCAGATTTCAGTTTTTCAATACAATCGGCAATTGGCTGAATAGTCATTACCATGCCTGCTCCACCACCAAAAGCATAATCATCCACTTTTTTGTGTTTGTTGGTTGAGTAACTCCTCAAATCATGCAGGTGTAATTCAACCAATCCTTTGTTTTGAGCTCGTTTGAGTATAGAATCCGAAAATGGACTTTCAAGTAATTGTGGCAGTATCGTTAGAATATCTATGCGCATGGTACAAAAGTAAGGAATAAATAGAAAAAGCTTTAAGAATAAATCTTAAAGCTTTTCAAAATAAAATAGAAGTTTAAATTACTTGTACACCGCAAAGGTAATTTTCACATTTACTCTAAATTCACTTACCTCACCTCCTTCTACTACTGCACTTTGTTCTTGCACATATACTGATGAGATGTTTTTTACTGTTTTTGAAGCCTCTTTTACTGCTTTTCTGGTTGCATCTTCCCAGCTTTTTTCTGAATTTGCTAATACTTCTATTACTTTTAAAATTGCCATAATTTGTTGTTTTTAGGTTAATTATTTAATGAACAATAAATATAACAACTAAATTTACCGTTTACAAATACACAGTTTCAGTAATTTCACTTTATGAGAATTTTCTTTTTTATCTGTTTAGCTATACTCGGCACTAATTCTTTTTCTCAAGGGTTAGAAGCTAGTTTATACAAAAAAGACCCCTTGGTAAAAATCACCAAAAGTGGTCCTTACATTGGGTTACAAAGAGGAAAATACAATAACTTAGAATTAGGTTATGAGTTTCAGAGAAAGGCAGTGAAATTGATAAAACCTACAACTCATGCTTTTAATGTAGGTTTTGATTACAACCTTACAGAAAACATTTTGGGATTTTCGGCTGGGTATTGGCAAAAGAAAGGCAGGTTAGATTTAACCTACGGAGGAAACTTGGTGTTTAAATCCAACTTTGACCAAAATCGAATTGGGCTTTCCCCTACCATTGGGTACAAAATTTCTTTGGCTCACCTACAGATTGGGTATAATATTCTAACCCCTTTTGATACCTTTAAAAACACCAACACTCTTTTTGTTTCACTTAGATTAGTTCTGATAAACAACCGAAATTTTAAATGGAGGAAAAGGAAGAAAAAAGATTGATAAATAATTTTCTATTTTCATAAAGGTGACGTTTACATCCGATTGAGTGCGCTAATCAGCACCTATCAAATGTACTAAAAAATAAATAAAAACATATATTACACCATGTGTACTAGCTAATTACAAAGTATTTTTCTTAACTTCCGCATACAAACAAGTTGTGTGTAATACACCAAACGAACATCAAAAATAATGACACCTGTATTAAAAGTCTTATTGAACAACATAAATACTTTAGTAGAATCTGCTAATTTAGGTTCTTCAATAGAACACGATGGGCTTAAAGGAAAAGTTAAAGAAGAACATCTAAGTGACTTTTTCTTAAAATACCTTCCTCGCAAATGGAATATAGGAAATGGAAAAATTGCCGATGGCAATGGAAGTTTATCAGCAGAAACAGATTTAATTATATATAACGAGGATTCACTTCCTAAAGCTATGTTAAGCTCAAATGTTGGAGTTTTTCCCATTGAAAGTTGTCGCTACGCTTTTGAAGTAAAATCAACAATAAACGCAACGGAAATAAAAAGTACTATTAAGAAATTTAACCTTCTTAAAAAGTTTGATTCCAAAGGTCAAAAAAGACCGATTAGAGTTCTTTTTGCCTATGCATCCGATATGACAAAAGAGAATGAAATAGAACGTATAAAAAAATATGATTCGGAATTTCATACTCATCCAGCTATTGATGTCTTACTTGTCATTGGAAAAGGATACTGGAGTCATACAAAACGTAATTATGCCTTTCAAGAATCAAGACAATTAGCAAAATCTTCATTTTATTATGAATCTATTTCACAAGAAAATAATTTCGAGATTGCGATGTTGTTGTCTGCTATGTTGAATACATTAAGTCCAGAATTACCACCTTTTTCTAATTATCTTAAGGAGTTCAAAGACCATAACGGTTTAACTGTAACACAGGAGATTTTTATTAATGTAGAGGAAAACTCAGAAAAGATACCCATAAATAATAAAGACAAAATTATTTTAAGACATCAAATCTTTGAACACAAAAATAAATTTCATTGGTTTAAAGAACCTAAGAAAATTGATTTACTACTGAATAGAAAAAAACAAAAAATAACTGAACCTATAATCGAAATCAGCATTATTAATGATGGTAAGCAGAATGTTTATATAGAAAGTATAGAAGTACTAACTTCAAAGCAATTAGTATTTTTCTTTCCGATAGAAAGTCTTTACGCAGATACAGAATTCCCTTTGTGTATTAAACCAAATCAAACTCAGAAAGTAGGAACAAAATTTATCTGCTTTCCAAAAAGAAAGGATGGCAAATCAGGTGGAAAACTTCATATGGAAAAAGGTGGAACTTATTTTTGGGAACACGATTATGAATTCAAAAACACAAGTTTAGATACCTTTGGTGTTATTGAGATAAAGACAAGTTCTAATCAAAGATTTTATTCTGATGAAATAAATTTCTCAAATCTTGTTGCAAACGAAAGATACAATCATCTCGATTTTATGTTGCATAATGTTGGGCCAATTACAGATGATATAACTGGAAACCAAGGTATGAAACTGGAAAAAGGTGCTATTAGATATAACTATCAAGATGATGTTAGAATAATTAAAGGTAAAGACTAAGTACTACACACAACAATGGCTATAATTAATACGGGTTTTAGTGTTTAATCCAAAGTTTAGTGTGTTTTTATAATGTCCGCCAAATCTTTTGATTTGGCTTTTAAAATGAAAAAATTAAAACAAAATAAAAAGTTTTGGCTAAGTGCTTAATCGAAAGTTCACTACTTTTAATTCCCGTACTAATCATAGCCGAGACGTTAGCTAAAATACGGAAGCACCCTAGAAAAATTGAATGTAAAGATTAACTTAAAATCTTATCACATATATTTTATATGTAAAGAAAATTAATATTTCTTATCAAAAGAACTATCTTTGTAAAGAAAAATAGATTTTCTTATCATTATGAATAATTTCAAGCTTGAAAAATTACCTCTTACAAAAGATATTGAAACAAAACGTGTTTTAAAAAAGCTTAACGAAGCTCACAGAGCACTAGCCGAATTAAAAGGTTTAGTTTCAAGTATTCCTAACGAGAGTATACTAATCAATACTTTAGGACTTCAGGAAGCTAAAGATAGTTCTGAAATTGAAAACATCATTACAACTCACGATGATCTTTACAAAGCTGAATTAAACTTAGATGGATTGAAGTCATTGGATGCTAAAGAGGTTCAAAATTATATATCAGCATTAAAAACTGGCTACTCATTAATCTCCAAGAGAAATATATTAACAAACAACGATATAATTCAAATTCAATCTGAGCTTGAAAAAAACAATGCTGGATTTAGAAAAGTTCCAGGTACTGCTTTAAAAAATGCAACAACGGGAGAAGTTGTATACACTCCTCCTCAAGACTATGACACTATTAAGAACTTAATGTCTAATCTTGAAACATTCATCAATGATGATGATTTATCTGATTTTGACCCAATTGTTAAAATGGCTATTATTCACTTTCAATTTGAGAGTATTCATCCATTTTATGACGGAAACGGAAGAACAGGAAGAATAATTAATGTACTATACCTTGTAATGAAAGATTTACTAGACTTACCAATACTTTACCTGAGTCGATACATTATTCAAAATAAGGTGAAATACTACGAATTATTACAAGAAGTTAGAATTACAGATAATTGGGAAAATTGGTTAATTTATATCATCAAAGCAGTTGAACAAACTGCTAAACAAACAATTATATTAATTAAAGAAATTCAAGTTCTAATGCTTGAGTACAAACACTTAATTAGAGATAATTATAAATTTTATAGTCAAGATTTATTGAATAATTTATTTCAACATCCATACACTAAAATTGAATTTATAGAAAGAGATTTAGGAGTATCAAGAATAACAGCAGGAAACTATTTGAATAGATTATCGAAAGATGGAATCCTAATAAAACAGAAATTAGGAACAGGAAATTATTACATCAACCATAGATTATATACAATATTAACGAAAAAAGTACTTTAGCTAACAATGTATAAAAAACATAGGGCATTCTTGGCTTGCCTAAAGGTCTGTGTTTATTTACAAAGTCCGCCAAATATAAAATTTGGCATTTAAAATCGATAAGATAAAAGCAAAATATTTATATTTAGCTAAGTAATAAACCGAAACGATAGTACTTTTACCCTGCCCTACGTTTCTTATACCAACCGTTAGTGAAAAATGAAAATTTTGATAGAAACAAAGAGATTATTATTAAGGAAAATCACCTTAGATGATAAAGAGGAACTTTTTAAGTTGCATTCTAATTCTGATGTACAAAAGTACACAGGAGAACCTCTGGTTGAATCTTTAGAAGAAATGGAACAGGCAATAAAAACAAGAATTAACGACTATGAGAATTATGGATACGGAAGATGGGCTACCTTTCTAAAAAATGGAATGCATTTTGTTGGCTGGGCTGGTTTAGCGTATCTACCTGAATTTGATGAAATTGATCTTGGTTATAGATTCTCCCCTCAATATTGGGGGATGGGTTTTGCAACAGAAGCATCTCAAGCAATTTTAACATATGGATTTGATAAACTCGAATTAAGACAGATAATAGCAATTGCTATGAAGGAAAATAAAGCATCTATAAAAGTTATGGAAAAAGTTGGGATGGAATTTGATAAATTTGCGCCTTATGAACCTGGAGGTGAAGATGTAGTCTGGTATTGGTGTGACAAAAAACTTATAATAAAAAATAAGCATCACTAAAACAGACGCTTATTCAAAGACTTTGGGACCAATAATATCAAGATAAATTTAAAAAAAAGACTGAGTTTTAATGGCTACAGGTGAACGACTAATGAAAAAATCCCCATCTTTGCGTTACCATGCAATTATTCTACAATCCCAAAATAGAAACAGAACTTTTTCTTGAAAAAGAAGAACATACTCATGTCACAAGAGTACTGAGAAAGCAAGTAGGTGATTCTATATGGATAATGAATGGAACTGGCGATTTATTTGAATGTGAACTCACTCAAATTGGCTCAAAAAAAAGCCATGTTGCTATAAAAAGTAAACAGAGTTTTCTTCAACACAACCATTTGCACATTGCCATTGCTCCTACCAAAAACAACAACCGCATGGAGTTTTTTCTAGAAAAAGCTACCGAAATTGGCATTTCTCAAGTTACTCCTATCCTCTGCGAACGCTCTGAGCGGAAAGTACTGAAAGCTGAAAGAATGGAGAAAATTATTGTTTCTGCCGGGAAACAATCCAAGAGTTTTCATTTACCTGTGTTGAATCCTATAATTACTTTTAAAGAATTACTAAAAGATAATTCTACAAATAAATACATTGCACATTGCGAAGAAAATGGAGAGAAAAAAAATTTACTTTCTTATGCTCTACCCTCAACTAAATCTACTCTTATTTTAATTGGTCCCGAAGGAGATTTCACTCCCAAAGAAATAGACTTGGCAAAACAAGCTGGATTTAATGAATTATCTTTGGGCGAAACCAGATTGAGAACCGAAACTGCTGCTATTGTTGCTTGCACACATTATAATTTACTATGAAAAACACTGATTTATCACAATTGAATGCTTCTTCCAAAAATACCATGATGGAGACTTTAGGAATTGAATACACCGAAATAGGCGAAGATTATATCTGTGGTAAAATGTCTGTGGATAATAGAACTCACCAACCTATGGGAATTATGCATGGCGGTGCTTCAGCTGCTTTAATTGAGACATTAGGAAGTATTGGTTCTCATTTATTAATAGATAACGAAATTGCATTTTCTTCAGGATTGGATTTGAATATCAATCACATACGAGCTGTCCGTTCTGGGTTTGTGTATGCAAAAGCTGTAATAGTCCACAAAGGAAAAACTACCCATGTGTGGCAAGTTAATATTACTAACGAGGAAGAAAAATTGGTTTCTACTGGAAGATTGACTGTGTTTGTTGGAAAAAAACAAAATTAGACCCAATCTATTCATCTATCATTTCTGCCTTCGCAGGAATGACAACTTTTATAACAGAGAATATTCTTCTCGATTTCTTTTTAATTTCGTATAAATTCACAATTAAATTGTGTGATGGCTTTGTGAAAGAAATCCTTGAACTACATACCCAATTAATAAACCAAAAGGTTAATCCTCAAAACCAACAATTAAACACTCTAAACTTATCAGGGATTGGGTTTTGAGGAGGGATTTAATTGTAGATATTTAAAGACAATTGAAAATAAGTCTTGAACTTTTGTTTCTTTTTGGTTCAAGCCAAAAGAAAACAGAGAATCTGATAAAACGAGCATCAACTAATTCACGAAGATTCCTGCCTTCGCAGGAATAACAACTTTTATAAAATTCAATTAAAGAGCCTTTTTTACCAACTCCACTCTTATTTCGTTATGAGAAGCATCCATAACGGCCTCCCCATTTTTTACCAAAATCATTTGTGGCGATTGATGAAATACATTCAACTTATCAGCAATAGCATCAGATACATCTCTATGAGCAATTAAATCTAAATAATAGGGAACTACCTTATCTTCAGATAAATTCCAACCACTCTCAGTTCTGTTTAGTGCCATTGAGCTTATTGAACATCTTGTACTGTGCTTGAATAGCATAACAGGTTTTTCAAAAGATAATTTCACTGCAGCATCTAAATCTTCCATAGAATTTAATCTATGCCAGTTCATTTCGTTTTTTTTAGATGAACCAAAATTAAAAAGTCCCATATTTTATTTTTCAAATTTTGAATAAATTGGAAGGTGATCAGAATATCCTCCATAATACTTTGGACCTCCGTAACTTCTGCTAGGTTTTTGGTCTCCATATTTTTTATCGGTATATAGCATCCACTCTTTCCTCAAAACTAAGCATTGGTCATACGAAACTTCCACTCCTTTCTCTGGACTATACAATCCTTTGCTAATTATCATCTGATCCAACATTCCCCAATCTCCTCGATAGTTGTAAGTTCCTTTATCTTCTTTCTCTAATTTGTAAGCCATATTAAATAATTGCCCATTACTAAAATCGGGTGTTCCCTTGGCATTAAGTGTTACATAGATGCTTTTGTTAGTTGGGTAATCATTAAAATCTCCCATGATCACAATTTTTGCCATAGGATCTTCTTCTAACAAAACATCTACTTGTTGACGCAATATTGTGGCTGCTCTCACTCTTTTGTATTCAGATTCTACTTGCCCACTTCTTCTTGAAGACCAATGATTTAGAAAGATATGAATAATGTCATTATCTGCTAACTCCCCTTTTGCATAAATAATATCTCTGGTTGCAAAATCTGGCTCAGAAGCTATTTTAACTCTTATGTTTTGAGTTTTTAAAATCTTCATATACTCCTTACGATAAATTAATCCCAAATCGATTCCTCGTTTATCAGGGCTTTCATGATGAACTATCCCATAATTTCCTTCTCTTAAGTTTGTATTCGTAATCAAATCCTGAATTACTAGTTTATTTTCAATTTCAGCAAACCCCATGAATATTGGCAACTTCTTATCAATAGCAGTAATCACTTTTGCTAAATTGTTCAATTTTTCAAAATACTTTTTAGTATTCCAAGCTTTCTCTGAAGAAGGTAAAAACTGCTCATCTATAGTATACTTACTATCAATTGTATCAAATAAATTTTCAACATTATAAAAACCAAATGCTTTTCCTATTGGGGACTTTAGTTCAGTTTGATTCATGTTTTTACTATTATTTTTGGTAGATTTTTCTCCTAAGCTACATGCTGCAATCCCAACCAGTAAAAGAAGATAGATTATTTTTCTCATTATTTGTTTGTTTTCATTGTATTATGATATCCAAAAATAAAGAAACTAACTTGAACAAAATAGAGATTGAAAGATTATTCTAAATAAGATTTTTTTCAATTCAAACTTTTTATCTTTACAAATATGAATATTCCTTCGAAAATAGTAGAACAAGCAGTTGAAGAATTTTCTTCATTACCAAGCATTGGCAAAAGAAGTGCCTTACGATTTGTGCTTCACCTACTTAAACAAGATCCTGAAGATATTGAAGACCTGGCAAAAGCAATTTTTAAATTAAAAAGCGATATTCAATATTGTTCTAAATGCCAAAACATTGCAGATTCTACTGTATGTGAAATCTGTTCAAACCCAAATCGTGACCATTCACTTATTTGTGTTGTAGAAGATGTAAGAGATGTAATGGCAATTGAAAACACTCTTCAGTTTAAAGGAGTGTACCATGTGCTGGGCGGACTAATCTCCCCAATGGACGGAATTGGTCCAAATGATCTGAAAATAGAAGAATTGGTGACAAAAGTAAAAACCAATGAAACTAAAGAATTGATTTTTGCTTTAAGTGCAACCATGGAAGGTGATACTACTAATTTTTATATTTACAAAAAAATTGAAGAAACAGGAATCAAAACTTCTATCCTATCTAGAGGCGTAGCAGTAGGTGATGAACTTGCTTATGCAGATGAATTGACATTAGGAAATTCGATACTAAATAGAACTCCTTTTGAAATGAGTTTCCAGAGAAAATAAAAACCTAATGAAGAAAACCTATCTATTCTTATTTACTTTAACCATCTTCTCGTCTTGTCTTCAAGAGTCTGAGGAAAAAAACGGAGTAAAAAAGAAAAAAATAGACGAAAAAGAATTTCTAGACCACATTAGACTTAATGATTCTATTGAATTTAGAATCAAAGAATATGATTTGAATAATGCTATTAAACGAAATATTTGTGTTTTCAAAAATGATTCTGTAATAAAAGAACACCCTATCTACTTTGTGAGAAAAAAAGAAATACTTGACGAAGGCTATAATTCTACTAAGAGAAAATTATATACAACACTAGATTATAATCTTTTAATAATCAAAGAGTTTAATTATCATTATTATGATTACAAACTCGAAAATATTGATTCCTCAAACTATTTATTAAAAGTTACTGAAACTGGAGAAATAGAGATTGAAAAATAAAGATAATAGATTAAAATTATTGGAAAAATATCTTTCGTTAATTCATAATAAACTTTTTTCATCAAAATTGAATCGAATTAAGAGGTCTATTTGACAAATTTTGAAAAAAATAAAAAAATATTCTTCTAAAAAAAGAAGATTAAAAAAGCAGTAAAACTTTCATTTTTTCAGTAATTACAATACTTTAACCAATAAAATTTTTATTGAACTATTAATCATATTTTAAAAAGATAAAAATTATTTTGTTTAATCTTTTTATAAAATTGTGAAACAAAAATATTTTTGACATATCTTCGAAGCATTAATAAAAACATTAAACAAATAAATCATGAAAAAATTAACTTTAAAAGTATCATTCTTGCTATTAGCAGGAAGCCTAATTTTAGCATCTTGTAAGAAAGAAGATGAAACAACCGATCCGGTTCCGGTTCCAACTCCAGCTCCAGCTCAGGGTGATATAATTGATGTGGCTATTGCTCAAGGATTTGATAGCCTAGCTATAGCCCTAACAGAAGCAAACTTAGTCTCTACTTTCCAAGGAGCAAGTTCTGGGCCTTTCACTGTTTTCGCTCCTACAAACGCAGCTTTCGTAACTTTATTAGGTACTAACCCAGCTTGGAATAGTATCAGTGATATTGATAATGCTTTATTAACAACTGTTTTAAAATACCATGTATTGGATGGTAAAGTGATGGCTGCTGATATTGTAGACGGAAACTTCGTAAACACATTGTCAGGATTCACATTCAAAATTAATACAACAGGAAGCGTAACAATTGACGTAAACGCTACAACAGGAACAGGAATCCCAGTTTCAGCTACGGATGTAGCAGCATCAAATGGTGTAATTCACGTAGTTGACCAAGTATTGGTACCAGCTATACCTTCTACAGTACCAACACAATCAATTTCTCAGTTAGCAGTAGCTGCTGGACTTGACAGTTTAGTTGTTGCACTTAGCGAAGCCGGTTTAGTAACTACTTTTGACGGTTCAAATGGTAACTTCTATACAGTTTTTGCACCATCAAATACTGCGTTTGTAAACTTATTAGCAACAAATCCTGCATGGAACGCAATTAGTGACATTGATAATACCACTTTAACATCAGTATTAACTTTCCATGTAGCCAACGGAACTGTTCAAGCAGGACAATTATCTGACGGACAAGTGATAAACACACTTCAAGGAACTGACTTAACATTCAATGCAACTGGAACTACTTTAACAGGTGGAAGTTCAACTACTGTAGGAATTTCAGGAACTGATAACTATGCAACAAACGGAGTGGTTCACCTTATTAATGAAGTATTATTACCATAATAATTGGACATATCATTTACATTTAATAATCCAAAATTGATTATTAAAGAATAAATCCAAAACAGAAAGCCGAACAATGAATTCATTGTTCGGCTTTCTGTTTTGATTCAATTCCTTTATCTTTTAATTACACAAATGATTTAGCCTTTCCTAAACACAATATCGTTCTCAAAACTATCGATAATTATAGGTTCTTCGGAGTCTATTTTTCCTGACAGAATTTCTTTTGACAATTCGTTCATCACTTTTTTCTGGATAACTCGTTTAATTGGTCTTGCTCCAAATTGTGGATCGTAACCCAATTGAGCTAGCCACTCAATAGCTTCGGGAGTTGTAGAAATTTGCAATCCATTTTTTTGTAATCGCTTTGCCAATAATTCCAATTGAATCTTGGTAATTTTGGTTACGTTTTCTCGAGTTAAAGGATGAAACATAATCGTTTCGTCAATTCTGTTCAAGAACTCTGGTCGGACAGATTTCTTCAATAAATCAAACACTTCCAGTTTTGTTTTCCGCTCAATTTCCTCTTTGTTACTTTCCTCTATCCCTTCAAAATTTGCCTGAATAATGTGCGAACCAATATTCGAAGTCATGATGATAATGGTGTTTTTAAAATCTACTACTCTTCCTTTGTTGTCAGTTAATCGTCCATCATCCAATACTTGTAGCAAGATATTGAACACATCAGAATGTGCTTTTTCAATTTCATCCAACAGAATTACAGAATAAGGCTTTCTTCGCACAGCTTCGGTCAATTGTCCGCCCTCTTCGTAACCAACATAGCCTGGAGGAGCTCCCACCAATCGGGAAACTGCATGTTTCTCTTGGTATTCACTCATATCAATTCGAGTCATGGAGTTTTCGTCATTGAACAAATATTCGCTTAGCGTTTTTGCCAATTCTGTTTTTCCAACTCCTGTAGTTCCTAGGAAAATGAATGAACCAATCGGCTTTTTTTCATCCTGCACTCCTGCTCTACTTCTTCGTATTGCATCACTCACTGCTTCCACAGCATCTTCTTGTCCCACTACTCTATTTTCAAGTACGGATTCCAATTGTAGTAATTTTTCTCGTTCACTTGCCAACATTTTGTTCACAGGAATTCCAGTCCATTTGCTCACCACATCGGCAATGTCTTCTACATCCACTTCTTCTTTTATCACTTTACTTTCAATAGCATTCAATTTGGCTTTTCCTTCCTCCATTTCTTGTTGAAGCTGAGTGATTTTTCCGTAACGAATTTCAGCTACTTTCTCAAAATCTCCTTCACGCTCAGCTCTTTCAGCCTCAAATTTCAAGTTTTCAATCTCTTCTTTGGCACTTTGAATTTTCTCAATCGCATCTTTTTCACTTTGCCATTGCACCCTCAATTCTTGAGATTTCTCTTTCAAATTGGCAATATCTTCACTCAGTTGATCCAGCTTCTTCTTATCTTTCTCTCTCTTAATTGCTTCACGTTCAATCTCCAATTGCATTATTTTTCTATCTACTTCATCCAGCTCTTCGGGTTTAGAGTTTATTTCCATTCTCAATTTCGAAGAAGCCTCATCAATCAAATCAATGGCTTTATCTGGCAAAAATCTATCTGAAATATAGCGTTGAGACAATTCTACTGCAGAAATAATTGCTGAGTCCAAAATCATCACCTTATGGTGATTTTCGTACTTTTCTTTAATCCCTCTTAATATCGAAATCGCATCTTCCGTAGTCGGTTCATCCACCAATACTTTTTGAAATCTTCTTTCCAGAGCTTTGTCTTTTTCAAAATGTTTTTGGTATTCATCCAAGGTAGTTGCACCAATTGAACGTAGTTCTCCACGAGCCAAAGCTGGCTTCAAAATATTGGCAGCATCCATTGCTCCTTGTCCGCCACCAGCACCAACTAGCGTATGAATCTCGTCTATAAATAGGATAATTTCTCCTTCGCTTTTGGTTACTTCTTTCACCACTGCTTTTAGCCTTTCTTCAAATTCTCCTTTGAATTTTGCCCCTGCAACCAAGGCACTCAAATCTAAAGAATACAGTTGTTTCGATTGTAAATTCTCTGGCACATCATTGCTTATAATTCTGTGGGCAATTCCCTCGGCAATCGCTGTTTTACCAACTCCTGGTTCTCCAATTAATATGGGATTATTTTTTGTCCTTCTCGATAATATCTGAAGTACTCTTCTTATTTCTTCGTCTCGTCCTATTACTGGATCTAATTTTCCAGTTTTTGCCATTTCGTTCAAATTATTGGCATATTTTTCGAGAGATTTATAAGTATCTTCCTGAGACTGAGAAGTTACTTTATCTCCATTTCTTAAGTCCATACTGTGTCTTTTAAGTTGTTTTGTTGTTAGGTTATTATTTTTCAAAATATCAGAAACTCGGTCTCTACTTTCGCTTAACGCAAAAAGGAGATGGTCTAATGACACAAATTCATCTTCCATTTTTGTGGCAAATTGTTGTGCATTTGATAATACTTTAGCAGTTCCCGAAGAAAGTTGAATGTTTCCTCCTGAAACTTTAGGGTATGTTTCTACCAAAGATTTTACCTCATTCTCAAAAGAAAGTACATCAACATTTTCTTCCTTTAACATAAAAGGTAAAATAGTGGTGTCCACTTGAATCAAACCAAGGAGCAAATGCCCATTTTCAATCAATTGGTGTCCGTTGTTTTCTGCTATATGATGAGCTTCTTGTAAAGCTTCTTGTGTTTTTATTGTAAATTTTTCTGGATTCATTTTATATCTTTTTTTGAATTCAATCTATAAGCATCAAAACTAAAACCAAATGGATAAAACACTGAAAACAAGACGTTTTGTCATTAATTTTGTTTTTAAAATGTCTTTTTGACTGATGAAATTGAAAAACTATGACTATTTGTGTATAAAATTGAAAGAGGTAAACAAGCCATCACAAAGTATTTTAGTAATTTGGTACAATAATTGAATAGTACAGACAAAACAACTTAGAATGAAAAAGATAATAATATTAGCAGTAGCCCTATTTACAATACACTCATGTGATGTAGCAAAACAAGTAGCAGGTGAAATTTTAATCCCTACTGAGGGAAGTGAAACTGGATTAACGAATACGGAAGTTATTTCTGGATTGAAAGAGGCTTTAGGCGTTGCAATTAATAATTCTACGGCATTAACTTCAAAATTAGATGGATTTAATGGAAATAACTTAATCAAACTTCCTTTTCCTGAAGATGCAATTCAAGTAAAAAACTTTTTGACTGATAAAGGTCTATTTCAAAATCAAATCGCAACATTTGAAACTACACTAAATAGAGCTGCTGAGGATGCTTCTGCAAAAGCCACTCCTATTTTTTTGGATGCTATTAAGAGTATGAGTATTCAAGATGGGTTTGAAATATTAAAAGGTGGTGAAGGTGCAGCAACAAACTTTTTGAAGAAAAAAACTACACAAAGATTAATTGAAGCTTTTTCTCCAGTTGCAAAAAACTCAATCGAAAAAGTAGAGTTGACTAAATATTGGAATCCAATTGTGAGTAAATATAATGCAATGGATTTTATTCACGGGAAGGGAAAAGTAAACCCAGATCTTGATCAATATGTAACTAACAAAGCTGTAGATGGTTTATTCACAATGATGGCTATTGAAGAAAATAAAATAAGAAAAGACCCAGCTGCAAGGGTTACAGATATTTTGAAAAAAGTATTTAGCACATTAGATAAATAATAATTTATGGATGCTACCTTAAATGAGTCAGAGCTTCCGCTTGAGGAATCTGAATTAGTAATAAATGATGATGGAAGTATATTTCATCTTCATTTATTGCCACATCAACTTGCAGATACTGTGTTGATTGTTGGTGACCAAGGTAGAGTGGAGCAAATATCAAAATACTTTGACAACATTGAGCATAAAGTAGCCAATAGGGAGTTTGTAACCCATACTGGGACTTACAAAGGAAAACGAATTTCGGCATTATCTACAGGAATTGGAGCAGATAATATTGATATAGTTATCAATGAATTAGACGCTTTGGTGAATATCGATTTGCAGACTCGTAAAATTAAAAAAGAGAAAAAATCTCTAACAATTATTAGAATTGGAACTTCTGGGGCTTTGCAACCCAACATACCTGTGGATAGCTATGTGGTTTCAGATTTTGGATTGGGATTTGATGGGTTGGCTGGTTTTTATAAGCATCTTTCAAGCGAGGTAGAACTGGATATTGAAAAAGCATTTTTCTCGCAAGTAAATTGGAGTGTTGCCACTGTAAAGCCCTATATTTCTCAGGGAAACGTTGAATTGATTGACTTACTGAAAGAAAAAGCTAGCTCTGGAATTACCATTACTGGAAATGGGTTTTATGGTCCTCAAGGACGAGTATTAAGGGTACAAACCAAGCAAAAAAACCTCAACGAACAATTAGCTAATTTTGAATTCAATGGATTGAAAATGATGAATTTTGAAATGGAAACTTCAGCATTGTATGCTCTAGGAGGCATGATGGGACATAAAACTGCAACTATCTGTGCAATAATTGCCAACAGACATCTTAAACAATACAGCAAGGATTATAAAAAAACTGTGGATAAGATGATTGGGTATGTGCTAGGTAAACTTTCTAAATAAAAAATTACTTTTTTTTCCAAGAGACAAGTAGAGATACTCCAAAAGGTAATTTCAATCTTTTTCTTATAAATGGAAGTTCCATAGAAAAAATGAAATACATTATTTTTGAAACAAAAGAACTATTACCAATTTCTAAATCAGAACCAGTTTGCTCTTCATTTTTATTAAATCTTTTTCTTAAAATACGGTATGAAATTATTCTTATTAAAGCAATTGGCAGAAACAAAAAGAAGTTAAAATAAGTGTTATATTCAATTCCATCCTTATCATTAAAAAGATTTAATAATGGTTTCTTTTTATATCTTCTGAAATGATGGTTTATTTCATCATGTTTACTCCACAATGATTGAAACGCAGGAACAGTAACCACAACAAATCCATCATTATTGCAAACTCTCTTCATTTCATCAACAGCTAATTGATCATCTTCAACATGCTCAATAACATCAAAAGCACATACCAAATCGTAAGAATTATCCTCAAAATCCAAATCCAGAATAGTTCCTTGTATTATTTTGATATCTAATTTCTCTTTTACAAATTCATAACATTCATTATCATACTCAACTGATAAAACTTCTCCATACTTTTCTAGGAGCTCTGATGTGTAACCAGTTGCAGGCCCAATATTTAAAATTTTACAACTTCCATTTTTCTCAAGAATTGATTCAATATGAGTCATTATTATTTTAGCTCTTACTTGAAAAAACCAATGATTCCTTTCTAGCTTATAGTATTCACGGTAATAAAGACTGTCCATATTATCTGTTAAAATTGATTATAAATTTTGCAATATTAGCACTATAGTTACTTGAATGAAAGTTTTTTGCAGATATATTACTATTAAAGCTGATATTCTTAGAATTTGCCTTTCTAGTCGAGTTGACTATGTAAAGCTTCTTATTCAATATATGTTCTATTAATTTTCTTATTTCAAAGATAGAACTTGGTTTCCCGTTTATTAAAAAACTTATTTCACTTGTGGTACTATCGTTGAATATTATTGATACAATATATTTTGCGATATCATCATCTAAAACATAATCTCTAAGTGTATTTTCATCACCAAAAATATGGGTTTCTTTATTTAAAATTCCATTTTCAACCAATACTTGAACTAAGCCCTTTCTTCCATTACTCTTATTAACAGAGTAGACTGAGCTTATTCTGCATATCTCTATAGCATTAAACAGATCATTACCCTTAAGAAATTCCTCTTCATTTAACTTCATTATACCATAGGGTCTTATTGGGCGGGGTTCAGTAATACTTGAAACAGAGATTTGACCTTCAAATAATCCTCCCGCTGAACCTAAAAGTGTAAATTTAGTCTTGACCGAAATATTTTTTAACAAAAAAGATAAATGAGATACAATGTTTTTAAAAGAAACTAATTGCAAATTAGCTTCCTCATTAGTTGCTGAAAATCCAATTTTTCCGGCACTCCATATAACATATACTCTACTGCATTTATTCAACAATGCTTTATTAGATTCAAAACTATTTGTAATGTTTTTTCTAATTATAGCTTCATTATCTTCCCAATGAATTCTATAGTTAGAACTTTCGACAGTATCAAAAAAATGTCCTTGAAAAATATTATTTTGAATCGATTTACCTAGCAAGCCAATTCCAAAATGGATAATTCCAACATTGTCTCCATTAATATTTTTGGAATAGTAATAATACATTCTATTTTTTCAATATCTTTTTGAGTTCTGTATCAGATGACCTATCAACTACAAAAAAATTAGGTTTACCCTTGCTAGTTAATAGAATATCAGAAACAGATTCTAAAACAAATCCAACTAATAATATAGTTAATCCACCAAAGAAAACAGTTGCTAATATTTGTGAAGCCCAGCCCTGATTTTCAATAGCTCCAGCATTATTCATTCTGGCATATATTGCATAAAAGGATAACAAAATACTTGCTAAAAATGCTATTCCACCGATAATAATACCTAGCCTTAAAAACTTGACTTTAGAAGTCATTATCATTCTTTTACCGTGTTTTATTAATTGAATAACTGAATAACCACTCTTTCCATTTCCGGTTTGATTTCTATCATCTTCCATGGGAATTTCATGAGTAATAGATCTACTTGTAAACCAACTAAGTACAATATCAAAATAACTTCCGTGACCAGCTATTGAAGCTGCTCCCCTAGCTATATTTCCTCTAATGACTCTATAACTATTATACTTTTTTATGTTTTTATCCCCTGATAAATAAGCTATTATACTTTTAAAAAGTGATGAGATTTTGTCTCTTACAAATGAATTGTGAGTATTATCAATTGATTTAGCATAGCAAATATCTTGGTTACTCTCAAGCGCCTTAAGTATTAACTCATCAATATAATCGGGACTATGCTGCAAATCTTCATCCAATGTTACAACCCAATCACCAACTGAATGAAGTATTCCAGAAACAGTAGCGGGATGTTGACCAAAGTTTTTTGATAATTCAATTACATGAACCCAATCTTTTGTTTCAGAAATCTTTGAAAGTATTTCTAAAGATTTATCTGATGCATCATCAATAACAAATATTGATTCTACTAACTTAAGCCCTTCATACTTTTCATTCCAATTGTTTCTAACAATTTCAATTTCTTCAACCAGTTCAGAAACATACTTCTCTCCTTTATATACTGGCGTTATAGTTGAAATTGAAAACATAGAATGTTATTTAAATTATTAATGGTAAAGTTAAATCTTATTAAATCACTTTACAAATACTTTTGATAAAATCCATTAAACCTAATAAGTTTGCCGAATGAATAGAGCTAACTTAAATTTTGATTCAATTATTTATTCTCTATTTTTATAAATTCTTAGTATTTAGATATGAAATCATCTAATAAATATCTGATAATCTCTTTTGGAATTATCATACTATATTATCTATTATTTATAATAACAGGTAAAGATTCTTATGTGCAGATAATAGATAATTTAGATGCTAATGTGCCTTATGTAAAAATACTAGTGAATAATGGGATGGTTTTTCCAGAAACTGGAGTAAACATTCCTCAAGTAATGAATGGGATTCCTTCTTCATCTATTATGGCTTCGTATGATTTTTCCCTGCTTATTTTCAATGCTTTTGGAATGTATTGGGGGTATTTAGTAAACAGAGTCTTAATGGCTCTTATAGCCTTTTTGGGAATGTATTTACTTTTAAAAAATCAATTCTCTGTCAACAAAAACCAGCACTTTATTCTTATCATGTGTTCTTTGGCATTTTCTATTTTACCATTTTGGTCCTATATGATGAGTGTTGCAGGGATCCCATTAGTATTATTTGCGTTGTTTAATCTTAGAAATGGAAACATAAAAATTTACAACTGGTTACTTATTGTTTTTTATGCATTTTCATCTTCTTTAATTTTAGTAGGAGTCTTTCTTATTATAGTTTTAGGAATAATATGGCTAACTGATTTATTAATCAGAAAGAAAAAATCATTTTTTTTTCTCTTAGGGATATTTCTACTAGGAATATCTTACTTAATAAGTCATTATCCCTTGATATATACTTTTCTATTTGAAAACAATATAGTTTCTCACAGAGTAGAATTTCACTCAGAATCAATCAGTTTTTTTAAAGCAATAAAGAAATCTATTATTCAATTCCTATTCAATCAACACCACGCTCGAAGTTTAAATTTACTGATAATTTTTCCTGTATTTTTTGTGTTGACTAAACAAATTTTATCCAAAAAAGTAAATTCTATATTAGTCAAACTTCTTTTGTTTATAGGTCTTTCTTCTATTTTTTATGGGTTTATTCATTATGGCCCAATCAACTCATTAAACGAAAGGATAATGAAAGTTATACCTCTACAATTCCAGCGGTTTCATTTTCTACATAGTATTTGCTGGTATATTTTATTATTTATATCACTTAAAGAAATTATTACTAAATATAAATGGGGCAAAAAATTTGCTGCTTTTTTCATTGCTTTTCAATTAATTTTTGCTTTTTATAACAATGAGTTTATTGTTAATTATGGAAATAAGAACTCAACTTTTAAATCCTTTTATGCGGAGAATTTATTTGAAAATGTAAAAAACGCAATTGATAAGGATATAAAAACCTACAAAGTAATCAGCGTTGGATTCCATCCAGCAGTTGCACAATACAATGGTTTTTACACTATCGATGGCTACATTACTAGCTATCCTCTTTCTTACAAACATAGATTCAGGAGGATTATTAAAAATGAATTAGAAAAAAATCAAGTCATCAAAACTAATTTTGATAATTGGGGATCTAGGTGTTATGGTTTCTCTGCTGAGTTGGGTTCAAATCCAGATAAATTAAATAATGAAAAAATAGAAAATCTTGATTTCAATTATGACTTGTTGTTACAAATGAATTGTCAATATATTTTCTCGGCAGTATCTATTAATACAAATAAAAACCAGAGACTACAAATACTTAAGGAATTCAAAGATGAATCTAAATCAATTTTTGTTTATAAAATCATTTGATAGTAATCTAACTTTTTGTTTTCATAATTTTAACTTTAGTAACTTAGGAGCGTAAAATAAACAAGAAATGACAAAACAAAGAACAGAAGAATGGACTAAGAGTTATAATGACGATTATTTCAATAGACAGTTTAAAACACCTTACAGAAGTACGGTTAAGTTTTGTGAATGGCTTGAAAAAATTAAAATAATTGATTCTGAATCAAACCAAAAAATATTGGATATTGGAACCGGAAAAGGCTCCAATTTATACTACATGAAAAAACTCTATCCTAATTGTGAGTATTTAGGACTGGATATAAACAATGATTTTGTAGAAGAGGGAAATCTATTTTTTAAAAATGAAAAAATTGATTCGTGCAAATTGGAATTTGGTGACATTTACAAACTTGATCGCGAAAAATTAGCAAATAAATACGATGGCATAATAAGTTATCAAACTCTATCTTGGCTTCCAGGGTATGAAAAGCCTCTTGAAGAACTGACCAAGTTAAACTCTAATTGGCTTGCATTCTCATCACTATTCTATGATGGCTTAGTTGACTGTAAAATTGAATTGAGTGAGTTTGAGAACGAAAGTACGGATACTCCAAGCAATAAAACTTTTTATAATATATATTCATTACCTAAAATCAAACATTTTTTTGCTGAAAGAGGGTACACAAAATTTCAATTTATTCCTTTTGAAATTGACATTGAGTTAGCAAAGCCTGAGCATTCTCATATGCAAACTTACACAGAGGAGTTAAAAAACGGAACTAAAATTCAGCGTTCTGGACCACTATTAATGAGTTGGTATTTTATTATTGCACAGAAATAGTTTAACTTTTTTCAATAAAGTCTACATACCTTTTTGTTGTTTCACCATCAATCTTGTATACATATTCTTTAATGAATTTTGCACGCTCTTCTTTATCGCTGATTAACTCTTTATTTTTAATCTTAGCTATTAAGGCTGCTATCTCATTCACATTTTTCCCTTTGTGAAAAATTGAAGAATAAACAGAGTAGTTAGATTTATCATTATCCAGATAATCCATAATAATTACTGTTTTGTCAAAATATATAGCCTCTCCTCCCACTGTGCTATCATAAATCATCACAACCTGATGCCGATTCAAACTAACATACAAATCATCAGTGTCTAATGTATAGTTTGTAACACCATATTCATTAGCAATTTTACTGTAATATTCTTCTGCGTCAAATTCATTGGGATGGGGTCTAACGAAAAACCTAATGTCAGGAAACAAATTACATAACTTCATTACTTCTCTTATCATCATTCCTCTCGTATCTAGTCCCAATTCAATTCCACTGGAGACATACAAAATAGAAAAATCAGAACTCGCAGGATATTTATCTTGAATTTTATGAATCACATCAGTCCTTAATTGACCTAAAACTTCTAAATTATCATCCGTATAAATAGAGTTTTTTTTTAGAACCTCTTTCCAATAATCTCCCCAAACAATAGTCGAAGTTGGAATCAAAACCGAATCTTTATCATTTTGAGTAAAAACATAGTGCATATGTCTATCATGAACAGTTCCGTGCTGAACAGCAACAACTTTTAATCCTTTAACCAAAGCTGCTCTATAAAGAGAGGCATTATTAAAATCATATTCTGATACTGTACCTAATGTTTTTAATTTTTTCTTGAAAAATAATAGAGTTTTAAAACTTTCTTCTCTCCAAAAAAGAACATAAATCATTTTCTTTTTAGAATTAAAAATCTTGAAAATTACGTTCGATTTAGATTCCTTATCTTTTACTAAAAAGGCATATTTCATTTTTTGATAAAATTTCCTGAATTTTAACCAGAAAAAGGGATTAAAAAGGGATATTACAAGAAAAAACTCTAAATAAAAAGATTTCATTGTATAACGGTTAATCACTTGGTTCAGTTTATATTTTTCGCCAGATTTATTTGGTAAAAAAACATCTGAAACGAAAGCAAACTTTTTATTTTTGTTCATTTCTAGTGTAGCATACTCAACAATGATATTCCCATATATTTTCTTTGTTATATCGTCAGGGTTAATAATTTTAGATTTGACAAAGGGCCATTTTAAAAAGACATGTGTTTTATTAAATATAAAAATGGATTGAAAAAATCCTATTAAAAACCTAAAGAAGAATACAACTGAAAACCCAATTAAGTTTAATACTCCTGATTTTTTCTTTTTTGAAGCTGGTGTTATACACACTGATTTTTCACGATTCAAATTATTCAAAGAATAGATGATGAATTCATCTTCAACTAAAAAACTTGATTCACTCAAAACATATTCAATAATTTGACTATCAAACTCTACAGGAAAATAAGTATTGAAAACGGAAAACTTAAAATAGTACCAATAGTTTATCTCTTTAAATTTAAATCTTTCTTTAACCTCAACTCCATCTAATTTAGATGTTGGAAAATTAAGAACCTCAGCAAAACAATTATCCAGTATGTCTTTTTTGACTTGAGTAGGAACCTCAATCAACTCAACTTTACTAAATTCTAAATAAGATTCATCAACTGAAATAACCCTGTCATTAACCTCTAAATTAAATACTAATTTTTCGTTTTCAACTTTGGTTAATGGTCTTAAGACAATGTGGATTTTATTCAAGAATAGTAGCTTTTTGATAACAAGTAAAAATAAATAATTTCTTCTCTAAATCAAAAAATATAGTATTTTTGTTAAGGAGCAAATAATATTTTTCAATATTTAAACAAAATATATTTACTCCGCTATAGACTAACACTTTATACCAGATATTAAATGACTAATAAATTTATTCTTGGCACTGTTCAATTTGGACTTAATTACGGAATAAATAATAATGAAGGAAAACCATCTAAAGAAAAAATAAAAGAAATTTTAGATTATGCTTTTCTCAATAATGTTAGTTTATTAGATACAGCCGAGGCATATGGCGATTCTCAATCAAGAATTGGGGAGTACATTAAGGATTCTGGGAATAAATTTGAGGTGGTAACTAAGTTTTCTCCCTCTAGAAAAGATTTGCCTAAAAATTTATATGAGCGTATTGTAGCTAATTTAAACACATTAAATTTAAACTATTTATACGGCTATCTATTTCACTCGTTTAGTGATTACGAAGAATACTTTCCATTATTTGAAGAAGATATTAGCAGATTAAAGAAAGAAGGCAAAATATTAAAATTTGGTGTTTCAGTTTATAACAATGAAGAAATAAACGAAGTATTAAAAAATGATTTAATAGAGATAATTCAGCTTCCATTTAATATTCTTGACAATTCTAATTTAAGAGGAAAATCACTTGAATTAATGAAACAAAAAGGAATTGAAGTACATACAAGATCGGTTTTTTTACAAGGTCTATTTTTTAAAAATCCTGAAACACTTACTGGTAATATTTCTGAACTAAAACCTCAACTTAATTCAATTGGAGATTTTTCAAAAAAATACAATGAAACAGTTGGTTCAATTTGTTTGAATTATGTAGTTAACCAAAACCTAATTGATTACGTATTGATAGGAGTTGATAATGTATCCCAATTAAAACAAAATCTTAACTCACTAGATATTAACAACCAAAATAAAATTTTAGATTCCATCAATACATTAAAAGTTAAGAACACAGATTTATTAAATCCATCAAAATGGAAGCCATGAAAACAGCAGCAATAATACAGGCTAGAACAGGATCAACAAGGCTTCCAAATAAAATTTTTTTGGAATTGGCTGAAAAACCTCTGATAGCTCATGTAGTTGATAGACTTAAAGTATCAAAGTTAATTGATGATACAATTATTGCCACTACCACCAATAAAAATGATGATTCTATTGAGAAATGGGCAAAGGACAACATGGTTAGTTACTTTAGAGGTTCTGAAGAAAATGTGCTGAAAAGATATTACGATTGCGCAAAAAAACATGATGCTGATATTGTTGTAAGAATTACTGCTGACGACCCTTTTAAAGATGCTAATTTAATCGATGAAGCTATATCATTATTGATAAATGAAGAATTGGATTTTGTCTGCAACAATAACCCAGCAACTTTCCCTGAAGGGCTTGATGTAGAAGTGCTGACTTTTAAAGCTTTAGAAAAATCAAAAAAAAAAGCTGACTCAGACTTTGAAAAAGAACACGTAACTCAATATATTCACAAAAACATAAATGAGTTCAAGGTTCAAAACATAGCAAATGATGTAAATTTATCTTTTCATAGGTGGACTATTGATACCAAAGAAGATTTAAATTATACTCAGGCAATATACAATGAACTTTATAATGAGGACAGAATTTTTACTCCTCAGGATATATATAAACTATTAAAAAATAAACCAGAAATTTCTCTTATAAATAACACTGTAAAGAGAAGTGAAATGTACAAATAACATGAAAAGAATATCTGACTTAGAAAGAAAATACGTTTTAGAAGCACTTGATAATGAGTTTGCTACTTCTAAAAACGGAACTTTTACAAATAGAATGGAAGCAAAATTTACTGAAATTTTTGAATACGAATATTCAATCAGTCATGTAAATGGAACAGCTACAATGCACACAGCTTTACATGCATTGGGTGTAAAAGAAGGAGACGAAGTTATTGTACCACCTCTAACTATGGCAAGTACTTCATTGTGTGTATTGCAAAATAATTCTGTTCCAGTATTTGCTGATGTTGATATCAATACATTTAATATAGATCCAAAATCTATTAGAGATAAAATCACTCCAAAAACTAAAGCTATAATTACTGTAGCTCTTTACGGGTTATCTCCCGAATATGATGAGATTTTAGAAATATGTAAAGAATACAACCTACACCTTATTGAAGATAATGCAGAATGTTTTCTTGGATACTACAAAAACAAATTAGTAGGTACGTTTGGGGATTTTTCAAGTTACAGCTTTCAAGCCAGCAAGCATATATCATGTGGTGAAGGTGGTATGTTAACTACAAACAATCCTGAATATGCTGATACTGCAAGAAGATTCACCTCATTAGGATATGCCGGTGTTAGTGGAAAACAAGCAAAAATTACAAGAAATGATATTCAAGACCCAAATTATACAAGACATATTTCTGTTGGGTACAATTACCGCATGTCAGAAGTTCAATCTGCAGTAATGCTTGGACAATTGGAAAGGATAGAAGAATTAGTTGGAATTAGAATGAAAGTAGCTGAGTTATTTGACAAAGCTATTGAAGGAAGTGATTTGGTTACAAAACAACACACACCTGATTATTGCGTAAATTCTTACTGGGGATATAGCATGATTCTTAATACAGATAACCCAGAGTTTGACTGGTATAAGTTCAGAGATTTATTCCAAAAAAATGGTGGAGATGGATATTATGCAGCTTGGAAATTAACCTACGAAGAAGATTTATTTATCCAAAAAATTCAACATTACCCCGGTATTACACAAAAATATGAGGCAGGCTTATGTCCAAATGCAGAATTCTTACAAAAAAGAATGATTCAAATGAAAACGAATTATTGGGATTTAGAGGAAGCTAAAGTTCAAGCTGATATTTTGAAGAAAACTTTAAATGAGTTTAAAAAAAACTAAATATTGAATAATAAAGGAAATAAAAAAATTTTAATTACTGGAGCATCTGGGATGCTCGGAGCCAATTTAGCATCCCAATTATCTCCTTTTTATGAAATATTTGCAACGGGAGGAAGCTCTTTTAAGTCTCACTCAAACTATAAAACATGGGATTTAAAGAGTAAAAATTACAATGAACTAATAGCTTGGAGCAAACCTGATATAATAATTCATTGTGGTGCTCTTACCAATGGAAATACTTGTAACGAAGAGCCAATTGAAGCTTTTGATATAAATGGGGTTTCGATAAAAAAATTGTTAGATTCAACAGAAAATCATATTAAAATAATTTATATTTCAACAGATGCTGTATTCTCATCTGAAACTCATAACGCATCTGAAAAAGACTGTGTAAGTCCTCAAAATGTATATGGAAAATCAAAAGAATTAGGGGAGTTTTTTCTTAGAACAAGTGATAGAGATTATACCATAATCAGAACAACAATAGTGGGTTTAAACTTAAATCCTGCAAAATCTGGATTTGTAGAATGGATTATAAATTCAGTAAAAAAAGGAGAAGAAATCAATCTTTTTGATGATGTGAAGTTCAACCCTATCTCTGTTTGGGATTTAGGAAATGAGATAAAACATATCATTGATAACAAAATGGATAAAAGTATTTACCATATTTCTGGATCAGAAATATCCACAAAATATGAGTTTGGGATAAAACTAATTAAGGCTCTAGAACTAAAAACTTCCTCCGTAAATAAAGGATCTATCTCCGATTTTACTAAAAGAGCTAAAAGAGCTAATGATCAATCGCTTGATTGCTCATTATACCAAATAGAAACAGGAAGAAAACTTCCTACACTAAATAAAACGATTGAATCTATAATTAAAAATCATACATCATGAATAGCATAAAATTAGGAAGTAAAACTATTGATTCTAACTCACTATATTTTATTGCTGATATTGGAGCAAATCACAATGGCTCACTTGAAAAAGCCAAAGAATTAATTCGTTTAGCTAAACAAGCAGGTGCTGATGCTGCAAAATTTCAAAATTTTCAAGCAAATAAAATTGTAAGCAAAGTAGGTTTTGATAAAATGAAAGGTAAACTTTCCCATCAATCAAAATGGAAGAAATCAGTGTTTGAAGTATACGAAGATGCTAGTATTCAAAAAGATTGGACAAAAATTCTTAAAGAAGAATGTAATAAAATAGGAATCGATTACTTTACAAGCCCTTATGATTACGAATCTGTAGATCTAGTTGATCCTTATGTAGATTTATACAAAATTGGTTCGGGAGATATTTCTTGGCTTGATATTATTGAATATATCTGTGAAAAGGGAAAACCGATAATTATTGCAACAGGTGCTTCTAATATGAAAGATGTAAAAAGAGTTATGGACCTAGTTCTATCTAAAACCAAAGATGTGGTTCTTATGCAATGTAACACAAACTACTCTGGAAGTGATGAAAACTTTAATTATTGCAATTTAAATGTGCTTAATTTATTTAAAAAAGAATATCCAGATGTAATGCTAGGATTGTCTGACCACACAAAAAAACATGCAACTACACTAGGAAGTATAGCTTATGGAGCAAGAATTATAGAAAAACACTTTACTGATGATAATAACCAAGAAGGACCAGATCATGCTTTTGCTATGAATCCAACTTCATGGAGAAACATGGTTGATAGGTCCTATGAATTATTAAAAGCATTAGGAGATGGAACAAAAAGAGTTGAACCAAATGAAGAGGATGCTCAACTTGTACAAAGAAGATGTATAAGGGTAAATAAAGATTTATCTGCTGGTCATGTTATAACAGAAGAAGATTTAATATATTTAAGACCAATCTCAGAAGATGGGCTTCACCCTTACCAGAAAGATATTGTGATTGGGGAAACTTTAAAAGAATCTATTGAAGCCGGGGAACATTTAACAAAATCATTAATAAACTAGAAAGCTATGATAAAAGGAAATCTAATTGGATTAAGAGCTGTTGAAAAAGAGGACTTACAAACCTTAAGAGATTGGAGGAACGAGACTAGTTTCAGAAGAAATTTCAGGGAAGTTCGTGAGTTATCTTTGATGGATCAGGAGCAATGGCTAGAGAGTTTAAAAAAAACTAAGCACATTAATTACATGTTTGTAATTGTAGATTTAAAAACAAACGAACCAATTGGTGCGGCAGGTATTTTGTATATTAATTGGATTAATAGGTCAGGTGATTTCTCATTCTATATTGGAGAAGACAAGATATATATTGGAGACGATAAAAGAACTGATGAAGCAGCAAAGCTTTTAATTGATTACGGATTTAAGAACCTAAATTTAAATAAAATTTGGATGGAATTATATGAATTTGATTCTCAAAAAATAGCATTCTTCCAAAATAAATTCAATTTTAAAATTGATGGAACTTTAAGGCAAAACTGTTTTGAAGATGGCAAGTATTGGGATTCTTTAATAATATCAAAACTAAAGGACGATTAACTTATACCGAAAAATCGCTATCAACATGTTTTACAATTAAGTTTCTCAAAGAATCTACTGTTTCCCACTCAGTATTATCACCTGAGTTATATTGAAACCCTTCTTTAACTTTAGTAGCTCCAAACTTATTAGTAAATTCCTCCAAACTCCAATTAGTTCTGCTAGGAAGGATTACATAATATTTACCCATATCATAGGTTAGAAAAGAATCTGAAGAAGTAATCATCTCTTCATGAATTTTTTCTCCTGGTCTTATTCCTATAATTCTATGTTCTATTTCTGGTGCTACAGCCACAGCTACATCAGTAATTTTGTATGATGGAATTTTAGGAATAAAAATTTCACCACCCCAAGCATTTTCCATTGCATGCATTACCATATCTACTCCGCCATCCAATGATATATTGAAACGAGTCATTTGAGGATCGGTAATTGGAAGAAATCCATCCTTCTTCTTTTTAAGAAAAAATGGGATAACAGAACCATTTGAACCCATTACATTCCCATATCTTACCACAGAGAACTTAATAGAATTTGATCCCTTTATATTATTTGCTGCAACAAATAATTTATCAGAAGTAAGCTTAGTAGCCCCATACAAATTAATTGGTGCACAAGCCTTATCTGTAGAAAGTGCTACAACATTTTTTACTCCTGTTTCAAGCGAAGCGTATATTACATTTTCTGCTCCAGTCACATTAGTCTTTATACATTCAGATGGATTAAACTCAGCTAAATGAACGTGTTTCATAGCTGCTGCATGAATTACGTATTCCACTCCTTGAAAAGCTCTAACTAATCTATCTTTATCTCTTACATCGCCTATAAAAAAACGAATTGCAGGATATTCAGACCCAGGATATTCTTGAGCCATCTGAAATTGTTTCTGCTCATCTCTAGAAAATATCACTAATCTCTTAACATTAGGAAACTGTGTAAATATCCTTTTTGTGAGTTGTTTTCCTAAAGATCCAGTCCCTCCAGTTATTAAAATTGATTTATTATTTAAATCTAACATACATTCATTTTTTTTACGAAGTGCTAAATATACTAATATAGTCGCTTATTTACCTAAATATTGTTAACATTACATTTCAAAAACAGTGTCTTCAATTCAAAAAGAATTAAATTCAAGTTGTTTACTATGAATCAGAATAAATTCAATTATATATTAAAGAACTTTGCTCTTATTTATCAATTAGATAAGGTTAAAGAGTTGGATATAGATTTTAATGGCGATAAAAATTCTGAGGCTAAAATTATAATTAACACAAACTCTTCGTTAAGCTCAAGCCCATATTATAGAGAATGGAGCAAAAGAAAAATACCCTTTTTATTTAATAATGAAGATAACGGAGATATACTTAATTGCTCTAATAATCAATGTATTATAAACTACGATATATTGTCTGCAAGTTTCTATTTACTTAGCGGAAAACAAGAAATTGATTGTAAAAAAAGAGACAAACATGATAGGTTCGAATTTAATGAGAGTCTTCAAAAAAAACTAAACTTTGTTGATTACCCTCTAGTAAATTACTACTTTGATATTTTAAAAACGGCCATTGAAAAAGTCTATTCTATTAAATTAGACTTTAATCATGGTTTTACCATATGCTTATCCCATGATATAGATGAGGTGACTTCTGCTTGGAAGCATAGAATAAGAATTTCATTACAAAACAAAAAAATCAGAAAAAGTATATCCCAATTTATTAATCATTGTATTTCCCCTTTTCAACCATGGAAAAACATTGAGGATATTATTGATATTGAAAGTAAATATGGAGTAAAGTCTACATTTTTCTTTTTAACAAATGATAACAAAGTTGGAGAAATTAAAAATGCAGATTATAGTTTAACGAATAATTATATAAATTCATCTATTAAAAAAATAATTAGTAATAACTCTGAAATTGGACTGCATGGAAGCTATAGAACTCATGATATTGAAAAAGAATTTATGGGGGATTTAAATCAATTGAGTTCAAGAATTAATAACCCAATCCTCGGAAATAGATTTCATTTCCTACAATGGGACATGTCAAAAACTCCTTCAATAATTGAACAATCAGGACTAGAATATGACACTTCTCTTGGCTTTCAGGAGCAAATAGGTTTCAGAAATGGAATTTGTAATCCGTTTTATTTATATGATTTTGAAAATGACACGCCCTATAATTTTTTAGAAATACCACTCACTATTATGGATTGTTCGTTAGCTTTCGAAAACTATATGGGAGTTTCGGTGTCAGAAGCAAAAATTGAAGCTAACTCTATGATTAATGAAGTTGAAAAATGGAATGGAACTTTAGTGTTTAACTGGCACAACACCTTTATCAGTGAGTATTTAAATCCTGAATGGAGGATTTTTTACTCCAACCTTTTAGTTCAAATTGATAAAAATAAATTCAATACTACTACCTTGGGAGCAGTAGCAAAAAAATATAAAAAATAAGAATGGGAGTTATCACAAATAAAAGTGCAGCCGTTACCATAATAAACTTTTTGGGAATTGTTATTGCTGCTTTTGGGATTCTCTATATCCAAACAAAGTACCTTTCTCAAGAAGAAATTGGAACAATTAAAACGCTTAATGCAATTTCATTAATAATTTTTCCATTTGTTCTTATGGGCTTTGGAAGCGCTGTATACCGCTATTACCATTATTTTGTAAATAATGAGAAGGAAAAAAATCAATTTCTAACCTTTGTTATACTATTACCTCTCTTCATTTTAATAATATTTACCATAGCAAGTTTAATGTTAAAAGGGTGGATTGACGATTACTTTTTTAAAGACTCACCCTATTTAGCAAATATCATATATCTATTGCCTGGTATGGTTTTTCATTATGTGTATTTAAATTTATTTGAATCACTCCTTACCATTAAGACTCAAATTATTTTATCTAATTTTTTAAAGAGTGTAGTCTCAAGACTTTATCTTATTGGCTTGGTCATCCTTTACACAACTGGGCTTATCAATTTTAACACACTCCTTATATTTTATATTACACTACACATATTAAATGTAATAATACTGGCAATATATTATTTCTATCAAAATCCTTATAAAATTAAATTTGGATTCAATAAAAATAAGAAATTCAAAGGGTTTTCAATCTATTCATCTTATGTAGTTTTTGGAAGCTTAAGCGGTGTTATTGTGGCACAAATTGACACGTTAATGATTGGATCTATAACTGAGAGTCTTGGTAAGGTGGGTATCTATACCATTGCTTTTTTTATGGGAGTAGTTATTGAAATACCAAAGAGACCTGTTATCCAATTAACCATCCCATTAATATCCAAATATCTGGCTGATGGAGAAAATCATAAAGTGGAGGATTTATTTAAAAAATCTGCTATTAATTTATTGATACTTGGTGGAATAATCTTTATTTTGATTTGGGGAAATATAGATTCCATTTTTAGCATTATTCCTAATGGGGACAATTATGTTGAAGGAAAATATGTGGTGTTTTTTATTGGTTTGTCCAAACTGTTTGATTTAGCGGTAGGAATAAATTTCGAAATAATTCAATATTCAAAATATTACAAGTGGAATATTTTTCTTACACCTTTCTTAGCAATAATAGCTATCCTAACTAATTGGTATTTTATTACTGAATATGGAATTGTTGGAACGGCTGTTGCAACTGCAATTTCCATTTTTCTTTACAACAGTGTAACTAGTATTGTGGTATACAACAAATTAAAAATGAACTCAATAAATTTTAGACACCTCTTTGTGGGGGGCCTTATTACACTCGTTTTATTTTTAGGAACATTTATAACAATAGAAAACCCATTCTTAAATATAATTGGCAAATCTTTTATAATGGTGACCGTTTTTATAGTAGTATTATATTTTACAAAAATGTCATTAGAGATTAATAGGATAATCAACACAGCTATTTCAAGAGTATTCAGAAGATAAAAGGAAACTACATTTTTTTAATAATATCTTTTTTAAAACTAGACCATTTCTTGAAATCTTGAATATTAATTCCTGGCGAACCTGCAATAATTTGATCGCTCTCTATGTTTTTGGTTACAACACTTGCCATTCCAATAAGGCAATTATCACCAATATTAATTCCATTCTTAATAGTAGCAGTTGGAGCTACCCAGCAATTTTTGCCAATAATTGTACTCCCTCCAATTAAAGAATTTGCAATAATTAATGAATTTTCACCTATTACTACATTGTGAGCAATATGAACCAAATTATCAACCTTAACTCCATCTTTTATTACAGTGTCGCTAAGTGCTCCCCTATCAACACAAGTGTTACTTCCTATTTGTACACTATCACCTATAAGTACTCTACCAAAATGAGGAAATTCAACTTGTTCACCTTTTTCATTTTTAGAAAATCCAAATCCAGAATTTCCAATAACTGAGTTTGATTTAATTATACAGTTGTTACCAATCGTAGAGTTCTTAATAATCACACCCTCCTCTACAATCGAGTTATCTCCTATTATAACATTTGAGTCTATAAATGAAAAAGCTCCTATTGATACGTTTTTACCAATAATAGCTCCATTCATAATCTCAGACTTCTCGCTTATATAACATGTGCTTTTGTCACTAAAAAACTCCGTCAGACAAGTAATCATTTCTTTTTTAGGATCATTACTTATAACGATTGAAAAATTAAGGTTCTTATCTTTTACTTTATCATAAATCTCTTTACTTAAAAAAATCAAAGAAGCCTTACAATTTTCAACTACACTCTCAGCAGTATCTATTAATTTATTAGATAAAAAAGTTACATTATTAGATTCCGCATTAAAAACATCCCTTGGTCCATCAATTAAATTATTGACAGTAGCTCCATGAGGATGCATCGAAAAGTTAAACTTCTCGAAGTATTCTAATATATTTTTTACTTTTATTTTACTATCCATCTTATCAGCTCAAATGATTCTGCATAAGTCTCTTTTATTTGAATCCCCCTCAATTTTGACAAAGAAACTACAAATTCTTCACCACTATAGGGTCTGAATTTTTGAGTTTCATACTCATCAATTGCAGCTATTTTTTTGTTTATATTATCCTTACTAACAACAACATATATTGATGAAGAGAAAGAAAAATTATTCCAAGGCATCTCATAACCCAATAAATTACAAAACTTAAACGCCCTCACTCCTTCTTGATATATTGTAAAGTGATCTTGGTGTATATCACTTGAAGAAGGAAGAAATACTAAATCAGGCTTAATTTGCTTATTAAGCTTGACTAAATCTTCTAAAATCTCTTGCCTATATTTTGGAAATTCCCTCACCTCATAGCTAAATATAGTTACATTTTCTTGTTTTATACCCAACACCTTGCACGAATTTTCTAATTCGTATTTCAATGCATCAGGCGGAAACTCTTTAGGAACAGATTTTTCGCACAAACTAAAAACAGCATAATATACTTCTTTACCTTCATCGATTAACCTACTAATAGTTGCCCCAGATGAAAACTCACCATCATCTGGATGAGGCCCTAAAACCAATACTCTATCTATCTTTTCAAACATTTATTTAAAAATTAATTCTACAATCTTTTTCGTTAGGTTTCTTCTTGAATACATATCGATTTGTGAAGTAGATATATGCAGTTTTTTATTCTCATAATCTTCAAACAAACTTAGTAAAGAGTTCCTAACTTTTTCTTTTTTGTTGTAACCACAAAGTACACCTGAATTCGTTTCATTAAGTATTTTATTTACTTCTCCCTCAGTATCTCCGAATGCTAATATCGGTCTTTTTGAAGCTAAGTATTCAAAGATTTTCCCTGTCAATATCCCTTTTGAGTTTTCTACATTTGCTATGGTTAGTAACAAAACTTGAGCATCCTTATAATATTCCTTTAATTCTGAATGTTTAACATATCCACTAACACTTGTATTATTTTCTAATTTGTTGGTTTTTATATCTTCAAGTATTGAGGAGTCAACTCTGCCGATGAATCTCAACTCTAAATTTTCTTTAATTTTTTTGTTTTCATTAATAAGTTCTCCCAACACTTCCCACAAAATTTTGGGGTTACTGACTTCCGGTAAAAAACCATAATAAGCAATTATAAATTTATCCTTTTGGATTATCTCATTACTTACAAAATCATCCTCATCATACCCATTAGTTACTGCATAAACTTTGTTTTCGTCAGCACCCATTTCAATAAATTCACTCCTTAAAAAATTACTTACAGTAATTAATTTGTCGCAATTAGAAATTACTTCATTTTCTAATTTATTAATCTTATTTCTAGATCTTTTACTTAATTTAAAATCATCTTTATTGTAAACTCTTGTCCAAGGATCTCTAAAATCAGTAGCCCATTCTATTTTGCTCCCAAAATGTTTTTTTAATCTTAACCCAATTAAGTGCATGCTGTGAGGGGGACCAGAAGTAATTATTTTCTCAATATTATTTTCTTCGATATATTTTTTTAAAAATCTAATTGAGGGTTTAACCCAAAAAACTCTTGGATCAGGAATAAAGAAATTACTTCGAACCCACATTGCAAGTTTTTGTTTAGTACCCTCTTTTTTATTAGCCATTCCAGAATTAGCTCCTTCAGCATTTTTCTTTCCTACCAAAAGTCTATAAAAACCATAAGGCTCGATAATTTTCTTTTTTATAACTACCGCTTCATTTGGAATATCTCTTAAAAAACTATCATCTTTAACATTAAAATCTGGATTGAGAGGCGTATAAACATGAGGCTCTATTCCTAAAGAAGGCAAGTACTTTACAAACTTTAGCCATCTTTGTACTCCACTTCCACCAGAAGGTGGCCAATAATATGTAATGATTAATACTTTATCTTGCATCACTTACTTTTATTTTATTCTCTTCCCATTTTAAAGCAGAACTCACCATCTCTTTTAGTCCCATTTTTGGTTCCCAACCTAGTTTTTCTTTAGCCTTCTTTGTATCCGACCATATTTGGATAGCATCTCCTGCTCGCCTATCAACAATTTTATACGAAATTTTATTAGATAATTCGTTTTCAAATTCTTTAAGAATTTCTAATACAGTTATTCCTTTTCCTGAGCCTAAATTAAATATGTTCAAATTAGATGAATCATTAGTTTTCATGTGCTTCAAACTCATTACATGAGCTTTGGCAATATCAGTAACATGAACATAATCTCTGATGCAAGTTCCATCTCTGGTTGGATAATCATCTCCATAAATCTGGGTTGCTTTTCCATTATTAATATTATTAATAATAATAGGAAATAGATGTTTAGGCCCATTTAAACTAAGTTCACCTAAAAAACCTTTTTGGTGTGCTCCTACTGGGTTAAAATACCTAAGTATTGTAGAGTTGAAATTTGGGTTAGCCTGAATAAAATCTTGTAACATTAATTCACCTACAATCTTGGTATTTCCATAGGGAGAGCTAGATTGAGTAATTAAGTCTGATTCAGAAACTGGCATTTTTACTTTATCGCCATATACAGCACATGATGAAGAAAACACGAACTCTTTTATCTCGTTTTCTTCACAAACTTCTAATAAATTAAGTAGCCCAACTACATTATTCCTATAATATTTCATTGGCTTTAACACAGATTCATCAACGAAAAGATGTGCCGCAAAATGAATTACACTCTGAATATTATTTGACTTTATAATCTTTGAAATCTCTTCTAAATTGGTTAAGTCTGCCTTAAAAAAGTTAGGTTTTACTCCAATTGTATTTTCAATATTAGCCAAAACGCTTTCTGAAGAATTTATTAGATTATCAATAATAAAAACTTCATATCCAGCATCAATAAGCTCAACAACTGTATGTGAACCTATATATCCTAATCCGCCAGTTACTAAAACTTTACTTTTCATCTTCGATTAAGGGAGTAGATTTTATGTTTTTCCAGGTAAAAAAACCTAATACTAATAGTATCGAAAGAAATGAAATTATATTTATCATGTTACCCACTGTGAACATAGTAGGTTTAAATTCAAACTCTATTTCTTGAGTTCCTTTAGGAATTTTTAACCCTCTTAATATGTAATTCACATTAATGTGAGGAACCTCTTCGCCTCCAATCTTTGCTATCCAACCATCTTCAAAATATATTTCAGAAAAAACAGCTAACTTATCTGAAGATGAATTTGATGTATATGTTATTTTATTTGGAGCATAGCTATTCATTGTAATTGTCGCAGAACTATCTGCACTATTAGCTAATCCAGAAACATAATCAGCGTATTTTTTATTTACTACTGCCACTTTTTTGGTATCTACTTCTCCTATTTTTTTAATCTCTTCATTGGGGTTTCCAACAATTTCAACTTCATCAACGAACCAAGCATTACCATATACAAATGGGTTCTGGAAATATTGATAGTCCCCACTTTGATCTGGATATATGTAGTATTTGTTATTGAGCATATTAAACATTTTCATGTTTTGGATGTCATTTTTATTCAATAACTGAAGCTCATTTCTAAGGTACATATCAATTACATCTTGGTATCTTCTCAATTTTGCTGGATGATAACCTCCAGTGGATTTGTGAAAATAACTTGCTCTTGATTTATTAAATGATTGTTCTAGATCTAATACTCTATAATTTGAATTAAGATTTAAAACTGAGAACATTACGCTCTCTTGGTCTTGTTTGGAAATCTTTCCTTTCTGCTTAGATCTTAAAAGAGATAACTCCTCGTTTACGAGTTGTGTTATTTTTGAATTTCTTGCTACCTCAGCTTGATAAATTCCAATATCAGCATTTGTAGCCTCTTCTGCATTTTGGTACCCATCTGCTTTTTTCCAATAAAGATATTTACCAGTTTTATCTTTTTCACTATTTAAGTATCTCGTATCTACATTCCAAACATCAAACACAGCTAATAAACCAATGATAGGAATTAAAACTTTAGCTTTAATTTTTTGAATGGCTAATAAATAAATTGCTACACCAGAAAATAAAATCAAAAGAATTGTTCTTAATAAATCATCTCTAAAAGCTCCTATTCGGAAGTCAATTAATTCTGATTTAAATATGCTTGGATTAACACTCTGAGGATTTGACAAATAAGCCTGAGAAAGGCTATTGAATTGTAATGATTCTTTGTCGCTTATAAAATCTAAAAAACCTGGTGCTAAGTACATCAAAACTAAAACACCAAGTATTGAACCTGATGCTATTAAGAAGTTTTTCTTTCTTTTTGCACTCCAATCTTTGTTAGAAATTAAATGATTTAAGTATAGAATAGCCATTAGTGGAACCGTAAAGTTCACAATGGTTAAGATGGAGGAAACTGCTCTAAATTTGGAATAAAGAGGAATATAATCTATAAAAAAGTTAGTTAGCCACATGTCGCAAATCCCCCCTCCTAAATTATCTCCCCAACTTAATAAAATGGCTAAAAATGAAACTCCAAACAAAGCCCATTTTAAAGGGGTTTGAACAAATATCAAATATAGCAAGGCTAAAAAAACCATAATAGCTCCAATGTAATTAGGACCTACAGTAAAAGGCTGGTTACCCCAATAACCAGCATACATTCTGTTCTGTACAGCAAAATTATAAAGCTGGATTTTATTATCTTTTCGTAATTTTTCCACAAAATCATTTGCCAAGTTATTCTGACCTTTTGCGTTTGGAATTAACAAGTTAAGTGTTTCTTGCTTTCCGTAACTCCAGTTAACAATGTAATCTCTATCAAGTCCACTCGAAGGGTTACAATTTTCCTCTTCGGCTTGGGCAATTTTGCTATCAATTGCTTCATTCTTTGTATCATTTAATGTTAATTCAGAAGCCCCTCTTATCGATTTCTTTCCATAGGAGTAAACAAAATAATAATTTGCAAAATTTGAACATAAAGCAAAAATAGCAGCTATAATTATTAGTCCTGTTCGTTTAAAAAAGCCTGACAAGTCATTATTTATAAGGTATCTTATTCCTTGGGCTACACCAATAAATATTAAAATGAATGCCATGTAATAGGTCATCTGAATGTGATTTGCCATTAAATTTAAAGCCAAAAACAATGCAAATAAAGCTGTTGGAAATAGAATTTTTTTATTCTGGAATATCATTATAAATGCACCAATAACTGCTGGCATGTAAGCCAATGCATGCACCTTAGTATTATGACCTGCATGTAAAGCAATCATATTATAGGAAATAAGTCCATAGGCTATGGCTCCAATTATTGAGAGCCAATCATTTATTTTCATAGCTCTACCCATTATGAAAAAGCAAAGCATTGATAGGAAGAGCACAAAAATTGGATGAGGTAAAAACAAACCTAACACACTGTCAGTTGGTGTAGTAAGTGTTTTATATCTTGTAGAGATTAAATAACCTGGCATACCCCCAAACATTGAATTAGTCCATAAAGTATTTTCTCCGTTTTCTGCATAGTAATCTCTCAACTCTTTTGCCATACCAATATGCCCTTTAATATCATCTTGTTTTAGCGTATACCCATCAAATACAGGCGAAAAGTATACACTACTAACTAAAAGAAAAACTCCTATTGCAATAAAAAATCGTTTATTTTCCTTTAAAATTTTAATTATCTTATCCATTATTATTTCTTTTTGGCTTTAACATAAATACTTACTGCAAGAAACGGTGTGTTGGTTTCTTTTGACTTAAAGATATACTTTGTTACAAATCTTTTCAGTCCATTATCTTTTTTTAACACATCCATGGGTGCTGTCATCAATCTCATTTCAAGAATCTCAAATCCATTATTTTCCAATAATTTTCTGAACCTCTTTTGAGTATAAATCCCAGCATTTGCATATTTTTCATGAATTGGTCTTGGCAACCATGAGAAAAAAGGCACTCTGTTCCAAGGCAACAAAGGCAAATTAGCTCCATGAGTTTCAAATATCCACCATTTATTGGGTACAGAAAATACAGCTATTCCATCATCAGTAAGCATTTCGCTCATTTTTTTCACATTGGCGTCATCCTCAAGATGCTCAATTACCTCAAAACTTGTTAATCTATCAAATTTTCTTGGGTAGGTTTCATTCTCAATGTCAAAGACTTCAAAACTACAGTTATCAATGTTATTCTCTTTCTTGTAATTTTCAAAAACCTGTTGATGATCGTCATTTATATCAACCCCCACAATACTTTTCATTTCGGAGGCAATACCGAACATTGTGGCTCCATTTCCGCATCCAATATCAATCATTTCAAGATTTTTATCTAAAAAATCCTTATCGGCTTTCAAAAACTCTAATCGCCACTGAATAAACTTAGTATCAAAATCAGCAGGACGACCCATATAATGGTTATTCTTATCAAATAGTTTTTTATCTACTTCGGTCATGCTTAGATGCTTAGCTTATTTTGTGATTAAAATTTTTATATAAGTTTTAAAAATAATCAATTTTTAATCTTTCACTACTACAAACCTTATTTTTTCTGAATTTCCAAGTTCATCAATTACTTTAAGCTTATAATCACCTGGTGTTAATTTTTTATCCATCTGATGAATATGATTGGTTGTTCCTATAAATTTCTCATTCAAGTGCCAAAAAAGTGTGGCTTCTGCATCTCTGTGAAGACACTCCATAACGATACTTGATTGCTCTCCAGTTTCTGTTCTGGTCACCATTATTTTACTTTCATTTTTTGGGTACAAAATAGAAATTTGGCTAAGCACATCAGCTTCTGAACAACCAGGTTTGAAAGGTGGTATCTCAACATAATCAGGAGTTCTTTTTTGGTAATAATAAGCTGCTTTTGGTGGTAAAGAAAACCAAGTTTTTTTCACCATTTCCGATACTGAATAACAACTGCTGGAAACTCTATTTTTTTCAGTTTTATCCAAAAATATAAGTTTATGATATGGACAGAAAGAACTGTTTTGTGATTCAAATGGAGAAGAAATTGATTTTATTTCTGGACAATTTTTATTGGCTCTCATTCCACTTTTGGTGCAAATTTCAAGAGAAACAAATTCATCTATCGGCTTTTTGTACCATTCAGATTTTGGTAAAAAATCAAATATATCAAATAAAATAGGAGCTGCTGCTTCTACCCCAATCACTCCTGGCCTTCCCTCTCCATCTGCATTTCCTATCCAAACTCCAACTACATAATCTTTATTTAATCCAACAGCCCAAGCATCTCTAAAACCAAAACTTGTTCCTGTTTTCCAGGCAATTCTATCCGAAGTACTAAACTCCTCCCAATTTTTTTCTTTATTTGGTCTCACCACATGTTCCATTGCCTCTAGAGTAACCCATGCTGCCGCTGGTGAAATTACCGGAATAGTATCTAACGATTGTTTAGGGGAATAACAGGACAAAGTAGAATTAGTAATTCCATCATAATTAGGGAATTGAGTTACACTTCTGCTCATTTTTGCGTACATACTCACCAAATCAAACAATGTAACTTCGCATCCTCCCAAGATCAATGAAAGTCCATAATGAGTAGCTGGTTTATTCAATGTATTCATTCCCGTTTTTGTTAAATTGGAGTAAAATTTTTGAATCCCATAATCTCTCAACATTCGCACAAAAGGTACATTTAATGATTTGCTCAAAGCCTCATCTGCTGGGACAATTCCAGCATATTTTTGGTTATAATTTTCAGGAGAATATCCCGCCATTGTTGTAGGCACATCATAAATAACTTGCTTAGGAGTTATGTAGCCATCCTGCACCATAAATCCATATAAAAATGGTTTTAAGATTGAACCAGAACTTCTTCTTGCAGTAATCACATCCACATCACCACCATGTTCCTTTTCCTTTACTTGGGTGTTTCCCACATACGCGATAATTTTCCCTGTTTTTATTTCACCGACTATTATAGCTCCGTTAAAAATGTTATTAGTTTTTAATCGTTGATGATGATAATTCAATCGTTCAATTACATTTTTTTGCAAATCAACATCCAGACTTGTAGTAATTCGCTGTCCTTTTTTACCATCATTCAATGCTTTGTTCATTAAATGTATAGCTAATTGCGGTAATGGTTTCGGGTTCTCGGGCAAAGATTCCTCTTTAGCGATTTCTAAGGTTTCTTTATCAATTTTTCCTTTTTCAAATAATCTTGTTAGGAGCCTATCTCGCTTTTTCCTTAATGCCTCTCTGTTTTTGCCAACATGAATTAAGCTTGGAGCATTCGGCAATACAGCCAAAGTAGCAGTTTCTGCCCAAGAAAGTTGAGAAGGACTTCGCTGAAAATATCGCCAAGCAGCAGCATCAAGACCTACTACATTTCCCCCCATTGGTGCATTTGAAGCATATAAAGCCAGCACCTCATCTTTGGTTAATCTGGCTTCTAAGCGAGTTGCCCATATCATTTCCACCATTTTTTGATACATGGTACGAGGTTTATTCCTAGACATTCGGATTACTTGCATAGTAATAGTACTAGCTCCACTCACCACTTTTCCATTAGATATATTTTGTTTGATAGCTCTTGCAATTCCTCTGGGACTTACCCCTAAATGAGAGTGAAATCGGTGGTCTTCAAATTCAACAATTGCTTCTTTAAATTTGTAGGGAACCGAATCATTGTAAGGAAATCGCCACTGTCCGTCTTCGGCAATTTGAGCATTTAATAATTGTCCGTCTTTATCAAGTAGAACAGTAGCTGTGGGAGAATTGAATAATTCTTTTGGTAAACAAAACCACCACCAAACAAACAGAATAAAAAAAAACGCGAGTATATAATACCTGCGTTTTTTAATAAATTGAATGATTTTTTTAACTAATTTTCTCACTGAAGTTAGGATTGTTAATTCACCTTTTCACAATGAAATAAAAACTTACTTCTTGCTAAAAATATTGTATTTCAAGATACAATAAATTGCTCTAAATCCATCTTTCCAACCAATATGTTTTCCTTCTTCGTAAGTTCTTCCGTAGTAAGAAATTCCTACTTCGTAGATTCTAATTTTAGGAACTCTTGAAAGCTTTGCAGTTAATTCTGGTTCAAATCCAAATCTATTTTCTTTCAAATTAAGCGATTGTGCAATATCAGTCCTCATCAATTTATAACAAGTTTCCATGTCTGTTAAGTTCAAATTTGAGAACATATTAGACAATTTTGTCAAAAATTTGTTTCCGATAGAATGCCAGAAAAATAAGATTCTGTGAGGGTTCCCTCCCATAAATCTAGAACCATATACTACATCAGCAAACCCATCAATTACTGGTCTCAACAAATCATTGTATTCCTCAGGGTCATATTCTAAATCAGCATCTTGAATAATCATATACTCTCCCTTGGCTTCTTTAATTCCTCTGTGAAGTGCAGCACCTTTTCCCATGTTTTCGGGTTGGTGATAAAACTGAATATTCATGTCTACATTATCAGTTCGGTACTTTTCTACCGCCTCAGAAGTATTATCCGAAGAAAAATCATTGACAATGATTATTTCTTTTTGAATATCGTTCAACAGTTTAACATTCTTTACTTTATCCAAAATAAGGTGAATAGTTTTCCCCTCATTATAAGCAGGAATAATAATCGACAAAGTTTTAATTTCCATATTGATACTGATAATTAGTGTGCAAAGATAAAAATAATTACCTCTTGCAACTATTAATCATCTTTTTTACCAATAGGATAGATGATTTGCTTACCAAAACTCCCAGGGAATTTTTCCATGTTTTCAAATCCCAATTCAATATCTCTTCCATCATGAGGGATATAATTAGTTCTAAAAATATAGTCCCAAATGCTCAGACTAATTCCAAAATTCATCCCTTTTGGATGAGATTTTGGCAGCTCCTTGCTATGGTGCCAAATATGCATTTTTGGGTTGTTTAATATATATTTCAAAGGGCCATAATCCAGACTGAGGTTTGCATGATTTAAGTGTCCAATGGCAATATTAATATAGTAGATTACAAAAACACTGCTCGGTTCAAATCCTCCGATTAATAGTAACATAATATATTTAGCGGGCTGATAAACTATAGTCTCCATCCAATGATATCTGAGGTGTGCAGCAAAGCCCATTTCTTGTACTGAGTGATGAACTTTGTGAAATTGCCACAAAAAGGGAACTCTGTGTAGCACATTATGAACTAACCATTGCACAAAATCCATGACTAGAAAAAAGATAGTTATCTGTAAAAAGTAAGGTAACTCTCTGGCATCAAAAACAGAAATGATTGGACTTGGTCCTCCGTTGATTGCTTCCCAATTGATTAATTCATTAAAACTACTTGAAGTTAACAATGCTAATCCAGCAAAAAATATCAATTTAAAAATATAGAAATTAAAAAACATGTAAAATGTATCTAACCAAAAATCTTTCCGAAAAATTGACTGATTTTTTCTCCAAGGAAATAGTATTTCTAGACTCCAAACTACTAATGACAAAACTATTAGCCACCAAAAGTAATTCTGATACCATGGAGAAACTTGAAAAGTGATTTCATTCCAAAAATAATTTCCAAAATCCTTAATTCCGTTGACAAAATTACCAAAAAAATCCATTATTTTTTTCTCTATAAAGTAAATTGAACATAAATAATTCCAAAAATCAGAATAAGGATAATCAACAACATTCTATTTGATTTGGAGTTTCCTTGAGATCGAAATTTATCAAGACTTTGATTACGTTTTAGCTCAACTTCTTTGGCATATTTACTTTTAAAATCAAAAGAGTCAGTTCTAATATACTCGTCCTTAGTAAGTCCAGCTTCTTTTATCTTACGCTCGCGTTCTATTTTTCGCTCATCATAGTATACTGGAGTATATCCAAATTTATTGGGCTTGGGTTGTTTAAAAAATCGATTAAATAACATAATACTAATTTACATAAAATATTTATTAATTGGAGGACTCCTTCATTGAAATTCCAACCATTCTTTTATCTTTGTTTGAAACAAAAAATAATCGAAATGAATATTAAATCTATATTAATAACAACGGTTGCGGCAGGATTATTATTTTCTTGCGGAAACGAAACTAAAACTGAGGACAAAAAGGAAGCAGTTTCTTCTTCTTTTGAATTAGAAAAATTTGATAACTCAGGAGAATTCTCATACCAAGTAGATAAATTTGGTGATATTGAAGTAATCAGATACAAAATTCCATCTTGGGACAAATTAACATTACAACAAAAGAAATATGCATACTACCTAACAATGGCTGGCTATGCAGGTAGAGAAATAATCTATGACCAAAATTACCGTCATAATTTATCTATCAAAAGAGCTCTTGAAAAAGTATACACAGATTTTGTTGGAGACAGAAATAGTGAAGATTTTCAAAATTTCACTACTTATCTAAAAAGAATTTGGTTTGCTAACGGAATCCACCACCATTATTCTAACGATAAATTTAAAGCTGATTTTAGCAAAGGATTTTTGAATGATGCTCTTGAACAAGTAGGTGCTGAATTGTCTGACGAAGCTAAAAAAGCAATTTTTGATGAAAGCTATGACGCTAAAAAAGTAAACTTATCTAAGGATGTAGATCTAGTAAATGCTTCTGCGGTAAATTTTTACGGCCCAGATTTAACCCAGGAAGAAGTTGAGGCATACTACAAAACAATCATTGATACTTTAAACCCAACTCCTGTAGAATATGGATTAAATTCTCAGTTGGTAAAAGGAGAAGATGAAAAACTGATGGAGAAAACATACAAAAAAGGAGGAATGTATGGAGAAGCAATAACTGAAATTATTGGTTGGTTAGAAAAAGCTCAAGGTGTTGCTGAAAATGCCGACCAAGCAAATGCTTTAGGTTTATTAATTGAATATTACAAAACTGGAGATCTTAAAATCTGGAGCCAATACAACATTGCTTGGGTGGCTGCTACTGATGGAGACATTGATTACATCAATAGCTTTATTGAAGTGTACAATGATCCCTTGGGATATTCTGGTTCTTTTGAAACAGTTGTTGAGCTTAAAGATTTTAAAATGACAGAAATAATGTCTGTTGTGGCGAAAAACGTACAATGGTTTGAAGATAATGCTCCATTAATGCCTGAACACAAAAAGAAAAATGTGAAAGGAGTTTCTTACAAAGTAGTTGATGTAGCTGGTGAAGCTGGTGATGCATCTCCTTCTACTCCAATTGGGGTGAACTTACCAAATGCTAACTGGATTAGAACTATGCACGGTTCAAAATCGGTTTCTTTAGGAAATATTATTTCTGCCTACAACGAAGCTGGAGGAAGTGGAATTTTAACTGAATTTGCAAATGATTCAACTGAAATTGCCTTGAGCAAGGCTCATGGAAAAACTGCAGGAAAAATGCATACTGCACTTCACGAAGTGGTAGGACATGCTTCTGGGCAATTGAATCCTGGAGTAAAAACACCAAAAGAAACATTAAAAAACTACTCTTCTACTCTTGAAGAAGCAAGAGCTGATTTAGTTGGACTATATTATATTATGGACAACAAAATGGTTGATTTAGGATTGGTTGAATCCTTAGATGTAGGAATTGCTGAGTATGATGGGTATATCAGAAACGGAATGATGACACAATTATCTAGATTGGATTTAGGAGCTGATATTGAAGAAGCTCACATGAGAAACAGACAATTGGTTGCTTCATGGGCTTTTGAAAAAGGAGCTGAAGCAAATGTAATTTCTAAAGTAAAAAGAGACGGAAAAACTTATTTTGAAATTAATGACTATGAAAAATTGAGAGATTTATTTGGTCAATTATTGAAAGAAATTCAGAGAATTAAATCTGAAGGAGATTATGAAGCTGGAAAAAACTTGGTAGAGAACTACGGAGTAAAAGTTGACCAAGAAATACACAAAGAAGTATTGGACAGAGTAAAACCACTTAATATTCAACCTTACAGAGGTTTTGTAAATCCTAAGATTGTGCCTGTAACTAATAACGCAGGAGAAATCACAGATTTTACTATTGAATACCAAAACTACGATGAGCAAATGTTAGAATATTCAAAGCGTTTTGCTTTCTTGCCTGAGTATAATTAACAAGCTCTAACCTTAATTTAAAAGCACCATTCTTAATTGAATGGTGCTTTTTTGTTATTAAAGTGATAGTGTCATTCCTGCGAAGGCAGGAATGTAATCGCGAGAATCATAAAATAACACAAAGATTCCTGCGAAGGCAGGAATAACAGCTTATTATGATTACTCAAAAACACCTCTCAACATTTATCCAAACCATTTAACAAGTTTTGAGTGGTAAAAACAAACCTTTTACTATTTTTACTTAACTAAAAATTATACTATGATTTTTGAAGCAAAAAACATACACAAATCTTATCACAATCATGTAGCACTAAATGATGTAAGCCTAAGTGTAGAGCCACAAACTATATTTGGATTACTAGGCCCAAATGGTGCAGGAAAAACCTCTTTGATACGAATTGTAAACCAGATAACAGCTCCTGATTCTGGAGAGATAATAATTAATGGAGAGCGTTTGAATCCGAAACATATTGAAGATATTGGATACTTGCCCGAAGAAAGAGGATTGTATAAAAAAATGCAAATTGGTGAACAAGCCATGTACCTCGCTCAATTAAAAGGTATGAGTAAATCAGATGCAAAACGTGAGTTATTACAATGGTTTGAAAAATTTGAAATAGGAAACTGGTGGAACAAAAAAGTAGAAGAACTTTCAAAAGGAATGGCTCAGAAAGTACAGTTTATTACCACAGTGCTTCATAAACCAAAAATTTTAATTCTAGACGAACCATTTAGTGGGTTTGACCCTATCAATGCTAATTTAATTAAAAGCGAAATCATGAAGCTGAAAGATGAAGGAGCAACAATTTTCTTATCTACTCACAACATGGGCTCTGTTGAAGAAATCTGTGACAATATCGCTTTGATTAATTCTTCTAAAAAAGTATTAGATGGAAAAGTTTCTGACATTAAAAAAGAATATAGCAAAAACGTATACGAAATTGATTTTAAAGGAAATATGATTGGTTTTGCCAATGCACTCTGGACTAATTATGAGTTAATTGAGAAAGAATCTTTTGATAATGATAACCACCGAGCTACAGTGAAAATTTTAGGTGATAATTCTTTAAACAATTTACTTTCTACACTAATTTCTGAAGAAGTAGAATTGAAGCAAGTAAATGAAATTATTCCAACAATGAGCGAGATTTTTATTGAAGTGGTAAATACTAATAACGAATTGACAAGCAAAAACTAAGCTATGAAAAATAAGACCGGATTAATCATAAAACGAGAATATTTAACCAGAGTCAAGAAAAAATCATTTTTGTTGATGACTTTGTTAGGGCCTCTACTTTTTGCTGGATTTTTTGCAGCTATTGTATTACTAGCTATGCCGAAAGAAGAAGATTATGATGTGCTAATTGTGGATGATACAATGGTTATGGCTGAGGGAATGGAAGCTATTCAGATAGAAGATTTAAAAAAGAAAATCAAAGACAAAAAATATAGTATTGATGATGACAAAAAGAAAGAAAAAATAAAAAATAACATTAAACTTCATCGTCCTGATACTGATTTTCTTTCAGCTATTAAAGAATTAAAAAAAGAAGATAGCAAGTATGATTACTTGGTTTATCTACCTAAAAAAATTATTAATCGCTCGGATAATAGTGCGGAAATTTATTACAAAAAAGCTCCTAACTCCCCTACCGAAACTAAAATAACTTCTTTAATAAATAGAGCTCGAGAAAATTTACTACTAAAAGACATAGGGATTTCTAAGAGTCAATATGATTCTATTAACACCAATGTAGGACTTAATGCTATAGCAATTTCCAATGTGGATGACATGGGAGTAAAAATTGAAGACAAAGCAGAGTTTAAAACTGCAGCATTTGCAGGATTTGGGTTTTCTATATTGATATTTATGTTTATCATGACCTTTGGTATGCAGGTGATGCGAGGGGTAATTGAAGAAAAAACAAACAGAATTATTGAAGTAATAATTTCTTCTGTAAAACCTTTTCAAATAATGATGGGGAAAATTGTAGGAATTGGATTTGTGGGACTTACTCAATTTTTAATATGGATAATTCTTACAGGAATTTTAGTTGCAGTGATTAGCCCATTTTTAGGAATGGATTCTTCTCCAGAAGCTTTGTCTGCAATGTCTGCGGGCGATATGTCTGATATGGTTGAAAAAAACTCAGGTGTAATTGGTACACTTTTTAACCTCCCCTGGTTAGCACTTATTTCCTCTTTCTTAGTTTATTTTTTAGGAGGATACCTACTATACTCTTCTTTGTATGCGGCTATTGGAGCAGCAGTGGATAGCGAAACTGATACTCAACAATTTCTTATTCCAGTAATGATTCCTTTGGCATTAGGATTGTATGTTGCACAATTTTCTGTAATGACAAACCCTGAAGGACCAGCCATGTTTTGGCTATCCATGATTCCATTTACATCACCAGTTGTGATGCTAATAAGAATCTCAATGGAGTCCGTAGAAATGTGGGAAGTATTACTTTCTATTGCTATTCTTATCCTCACATTTATAGGAACCACATGGCTTGGAGCAAGAATATACAAAACAGGAATCCTTATGTATGGAAAGAAAGTTACCTATAAAGAAATGTTTAAATGGATTAGGTATAAGAGTTAGTGATTAGTAAAAAGTGAATAGATTGATATGGACTTGTTAAATCAATTAGCTTCAGCAGACCTATCTAAAATTGGACATAGGAAATTATATAATTATCTTAAAGCTAATTATAACATTCCTCTAGTTACACATATAATAAAAGCTGGAATGCCAGTTTTTAGGGGTAGATCAAAGGAAAACATTGAATCATTTAATAGTGAATTTGAAATCTCTTATAGAACTGATTTCGGCAATATTATAGAGTACGGAAGATGTAATAAACCTCATCAATCTGTTTTTTATGGTTGTATTCCTTATTCCAGAGATGATTATGCACCTGAAACAACTATATATGAAACTGTAAGTGAATTCTTTGACCCTAATAAAGAATGTGAGAAAGATTATATAACAATTGGGATGTGGAAAACAAAAAAAGATATTGAAGTTTTAGATATATCTTTCAGTGAAGATTATAATACAAATCAATATTTTGATGAAAAACAAAAGGTTTGGAAAAATGATTTAAGCTCTTTTTTAGAACGAAATGAAAACTCTTATAAATTACTAAACTTTTTTGCAAAAGAATTTTCTAAAAAAGACATAAAGTCTCATTGGGATTATAAATTAGCTTCTATCTATTTTGATATAGCTTTGAGTGAAAACATAGTAGGAGTAAGATACCCTAGTGTTCAAAGAAGTTATAATGGTTTAAATTTAGCTTTACATCACAGTGTCGTAGATGATTATTTAGAATTAGATAGCGTTACAGTTTATGAACTTAAAAATCCTATTAAACCTTTCAAAATTGCTACTGATTTAGGCTTTATGAATTCAAATTTTACTTGGAGTAAATAAAAAACTAATCATTTTTCACCAAATACTAATCACTTAAAATCATTTCCAATCAAAAGTCTCAATCATTCCCTCAATATTTTCTTTAAGAAAACTGAGGACTGGACGAATTGAATCAATATTAGGCCGAACATTAAAATAAAGAGAACCTCTAAAAATATTATCGGTACTATCCGTTAAAAAAAACTGATAGTTACTAGCCACATTTCCAATGATTTCGTAAGCAACTCCATACACTCTTGACGAGTCATTTGTAAAAATAGATTCATTAATGGCATCTGCTTTTACCCTATGCTCATAGGCTAATTTCCTAGAATATTCAGTGTGATAAAATAAATTATTATTACCTACATTATCAAATTTAATACTTGTAATGTGCAGTACCGCATTGTAATATGGAAAATAAATATCCTGGTTACAATTTGGCTTATCCTGAACTACAGCAAAAAACGGATATTCATAAGTGTAGTTGCAGCTTCCTTCGTAGGCTTTCATCTCAACAGTATCAGGAAAACTTATTCTGAAATGCCCATGAGGTTTTGGATAGTATGTTTCTTCTTTACACCCAATTAGAGTAGCACAAATAATTACAATTGTTAATATTCTAAGCATCTTCTAATTCATTTTTACGAGTTACTTTCACTTGTTTTATTCTTCTTTTATCGGCAGCTTCTACCTCAAATAAATAGTCATCAAAGTTAATCCGTTCATTTTTCTTCATTATTTTACCTGATTTTTCAATCAAAAATCCTGCAAGCGTATCAGATTCTCCTTTTTCTTCCTCAAAAACTTCTCCTTCAATATCCATAATCTTGTACATATCAACAAGAGCAATCTTTCCTTCAAACACATAGTTGTTCTCATCAATCTTAGAATACACAATATCATCATCATCAAACTCATCAGATATTTCTCCTAATATCTCCTCAATTACATCTTCAAGCGTTACAATACCAGATGTACCACCATACTCATCAACTACTATTGCCATGTGAATTTTAGATTCCTGAAACTGACGAAGTAAATCGTCAATTTTTTTACTTTCGGGAACAAAAAATGGTTCACGCAATAGGCTTTTCCAATCTGCATTACTTTCGCCAAGTTTTGGAAGCAAGTCTTTTACGTAAAGTACCCCCGATATATTATCAAATGATTCTTGAAAAATAGGAATTCGAGAATATCCATTTTCAATAATCTGAGGAAGTAACTCACTAAATTCAGTGGTTTCATCAAAAGCAACAACATCAACTCTTGATTTCATTATCTGTTTCACATCCGTTTCCCCAAATTTCACAATACCCTCAAGAATTTTTTTATCCTCATCGGTTACCCCTTCAATATCAGTTATTTCAAGCGCATGATCCAAATCATTTACTGAAATTTCTGTAGCCGATTTTTTTATTCTTTTATCAATAAAAGAAGTACTACTGACTAGTAAACTGCTCAAGGGCGAACATATTTTACCGATAAATAAAAGTGGAGTAGCCATAAACTTAGCTAACTTAATACCATTATTTGTTGCATATACTTTAGGAATAACTTCACCTACCATAAGTATAAGTAATGTGGCAATTATAACCGTAATTAAAAAATTAAGTAATTGTTCGGTTTCGTCAAAAGAAAATAAGTTGTTGATAATAAAAGTAGATAATATTACAATCGCAATATTGATGAAATTATTAGCAATTAATATAGTTGCCAATAGTCTTTTAGGCCTCATCAATAAATCTAAAACTCTTGTTGAAACGAGGTCTTTTTCATTACTTAAAAATTCTCTGTCTTTGGCATCTATTGAGAAAAAAGCAACCTCTGAGCCAGAAATTAGTGCCGAACTTAAAAGAAGTAATAGCATCACTACAAAAGAGATGATTACAGGAATTGATATAGAATTAAGTGTAAAAAGTAGCCCCGATAAGGGCTCAATACTCGAGGGTTCCAATGAGCTCAGGTTTTAGTTAATACTATTTAAAAAGGTAAATCTCCGTTTGAATCATCATCAAAAGAGGAAACATCTGGCTCAGAAGTGCTGTTACTAGAATTATTTCCTGCAGAATCAGACTTTCCTCCAAGCATAGTCATATTGTCTGCTACAATTTCTGTGGTATATCTTTTATTTCCTTCTTTGTCATCCCAAGAGCGAGTTCTTAGTTTTCCTTCAACATAAACAGAACTTCCCTTCTTTAGATATTTTTCAGCAACTTCAGCCAATCCTCTCCAAATCACAATATTATGCCATTCAGTTTGAGTAATTCTCTCACCAGTTTTTCTATCCTTATAACTCTCCGAAGTAGCTAAAGGAAAATTTGCAACTACTGCTCCACTCTCAAGGTGCCTCACTTCAGGGTCTTTTCCTAAGTTTCCAACTAATATTACCTTATTTACTCCTGCCATGATTTATTTATTTTTTCAAAATTACAATTATTCATTCAATTTACTAAATCAAATTTACACTACAAAAAATCCTCTTCACTTTTAATTGCTTAACTTATATCAAAACCTTCAATCATTTTCTCCATAAGTCTATGAATTGGATAATTTTCAATTTCAGAAGTTCTAATTTTTATCCATTTTTTTTCCTCTTCAAATCCATTTTTAGTACTACAAACAAATAACTTAGCATAAATGTTTTGATGAGACAACAAATGCTTATATCCTTTTGAAACACTATCTATTTCAACAGAGCTAATCAAATTCTCTGGTAATATTTCATTTTCAAAATCATCTTTTGACTCATGATTCGGGAACTCATATAAATTTTTCCAAATTGCGTTCCCAGTTCTTTTTTCTAAATATATCGACCCATTATCTATAATAGCATAAAATGATAGGAATCTATCTATCGATTTTTTCTTTTTTATTTTCACAGGGAATTCTGTTACTTTTTTTGATTGAAAAGCAAAACAATTATCTGCAAATATGCAGTTATCGCAATCTGGAGAGATTGGTTTACAATAAAGTGCACCAAACTCAATAATAGCCTGATTAAATATATCTGGATTATCTACATCGATAAGTTTATTCAAAATTAACTTAAACTCTTTAATAGCCTTAGGAGTATTAATAGGAGTAGCAATACCATATAATCTACCAATAAAACGGTATACATTCCCATCAAGAACAGGAACTACTTCCTTACTAGAAAAAGAAGAAATAGCAGAAGCTGTATAATCACCAATTCCTTTTAACTTTATTAATTCGGAATATGACACTGGAAATTTTCCATTTAACTCATTTACAACATACTTTGCAGTAAAGTGTAAATTTCTTGCCCGAGAATAATACCCCAATCCCTGCCAAGCGTTTAATACATCTTCTTCTGTAGCCTTAGCTAAATCAAAAACTGTTGGAAAAAACTGAGTGAATTTATAATAGTATGGTAACCCTTGATTTACACGAGTTTGTTGTAAAATAATTTCTGAAAGCCATATAAAATAAGGGTCATTAGTTTCCCTAAAAGGCAATTGACGCTTATTCAAGCTGTACCAAGAATGTAATTTATTTAGAAAGTTTTCTTTAATCAATAGATAATCAGTTATATGAATAGAAAATAAAACACTAAATTACTTACATTTTAAATTAAAAAGCATTAAATTCGTCTCAACTTTTGAGAGAGCGGTGGTAAAAATTGCCACACAATGTTAAATAACTAAAAAACAAACACTATGACAAAGGCAGAAATAGTTGAACAAATTTCAGCAAAAACAGGAATTGAAAAAAGTACAGTTTTAAAAACAGTTGAATCTTTTATGGATACAGTAAAGGATAACATGACTAAAGGAGAAAATGTATATTTAAGAGGTTTTGGTAGCTTTATTATTAAGAAAAGAGCTAAGAAAACTGGAAGAAATATTTCAAAAAATACTTCTGTAGTTATACCTGCACACAATATCCCTGCTTTTAAACCAGCTAGAGATTTTTCTAACGATGTAAAGAAAAAAGTAAAGGTTAAATAACCATTTTCTTAATCATTACAAGTATGGAGAGCTCCTTTAATAAAATATTTATAATAATTTTAGCAGGAGCTCTTATTATTTTAGTATCTTTGCAGTTCCTTTCAAGGACACCCTCCATCAATCAAGATGATGTAGAGCTAAAAAAAGCACTACAAATAATTGAAAAAGGAGAGCAACCAATGCAAGGAATAACGATGTTGAGAGGACTACTTAAAAAAGATTCTAACAATATTGATGTAATTTGGGAAATGGGTAAATTATCCATGCAATCTCAACAATATAAAAAGGCCGTAAGTCGGTTTAAAAAATTTGTGAGTTTGACCAAAGATGAAGAGAAAGTAAGCGGATTAATATACTTGTCTGACGCTTATTTTTTTAATGAAAACAGACAGAAAGCTTTGGAGACACTAATGCAGGCAAATGCCCTAAATAATAACTCCGAACTAGAAATTGAAATACAAGAACGAATTAATATAATTAACCAAAATTAAAAGATTATGCCAAGCGGTAAGAAGAGAAAAAGACATAAGATGGCGACTCACAAGAGAAAGAAAAGATTGAGGAAAAATCGTCACAAGAAAAAGAAGTAATCTTCTTTAAATCAACTTATTGAACACAAAATTAAACAAGATAAACGCGTCTTGTTTTTTGTGTTTAATGACATTTTTAACTGAAAATCTTATAGTAAGATTTTCATAATCCACATATTCTTAATCAACTTTAAGTGAGTTTAGATTTAATCATTTCATCTAAACCAGACGAAGATGTTATAGCCCTTCTCAAGGATAAGAAACTTATCGAGATTCATACTGAATCTAAAGAAGAGGACAAAACATTTGCTGCTGGTGATATATTTTTAGGAAAAGTCAAAAGGACAAATCCTGGGCTTAACTCTGCGTTTGTAAACGTAGGATATGAAAAAGATGGTTTTCTTCATTATTCAGATTTAGGTGCAGGCTATAAATCTTTTGAAAAAGCAACTAAAATTGCCTTAAATGGAACACCAAACTTTGATTTCCCTATCGAAAAGGAAATTGATAAATATGGTAAAATTAAAGATTTTATTTCTGCTAACCAGAAACTATTAGTTCAAGTTACAAAGGAGCCAATTTCATCTAAAGGCCCTAAAATTACTACTGAAATTACTTTGCCAGGTAGATACTTGGTGCTTATCCCATTTTCAAATAAAATATCTGTTTCTCAAAAAATTGAAGATGCAGAGGAAAAAGCTAGACTAAAAAGATTAATTGAAAGTATAAGACCTAAGAATTTTGGTGTAATTATAAGAACAGTTGCTCAAAAAAGAAAAGTAGCTGAATTAAATCAAGATTTACAGGAATTATCAGAAAAGTGGGCATCAATTTATGCAAAAATAAAGGATGTAAAGCCCCCTAAAAAAATATTAGGCGAGTTAAATCGTGCATCAGCAATTGTTAGGGATCTATTGAATGAAAACTTCAATAGTATTGTTGTAGATGACGAGATTATGTTTGTTCAATTGAAGGAATATATTGGTAAAATTGCTCCGGATAGAGCAAAAATTGTAAAACTACATAAGGGTAAAGTAGATATATTTCAACATTATGGAATACACAAACAAATCAAAGCAAGTTTTGGACGTAAAGTTGATATGCAAAATGGTGGATATTTAATTATTGATCATGCCGAAGCTATGCATGTAATTGATGTGAATAGTGGGAACAGAAAAGGAAAAGAGAATGATTCTGAAGCTAATGCGTTGCAAGTAAATCTTGATGCCGCTGAAGAAGTAGCTCGAGTGTTGAAATTAAGAGATATGGGTGGAATCATAGCTGTTGATTTCATTGATATGTACGACAAAGAGAATAACCAAAAACTCTATAAGTTTTTGAAAGAAAAAATGAGTGTTGATCGTGCAAAACACAACCTTATTCCTCCAAGTAAATTTGGTGTTGTTGAAATAACTAGACAAAGATTAAGACCAACCCAAGTAATTGAAACCACAGAGAAATGTCCTACATGCCATGGAACTGGTGAAGTACAAGCGGCAATTTTAATTACTGACCAGATAAAAAATGCAATAAAAACTGCTGACAAATCTAAAGGGCTTATACTACAAGTTCATCCTTTTATTGAAGCTTATTTCAAAAAAGGACTAATTTCTAGGCAGATCAAATGGTTTTTTACTTACAAAAAATGGATTAAAATTGAAGGAAGAACTTCAAAACATCTTTTGTATTTCAAGCTATTAAATAAAAAAAGAGAGGAGTTAGTTTAATAAACCCTTTTTTACGCAACTTTTCCGTTAATAACCTCGTATTGTTAAAAAGTATTAACAGATGCATAACATAGTTTCCTACTTGTTATTATCTTGTAAGTGTATAAAACAAACAATACGTTTTTATGAAAAACCTTCTCTACCTACTGATTACTAGTAGCTTAATTTTTTCTTCTTGTAAGAAAGAGGAAAAAATAATCTCAGATAATAGTGCCCCAAACTATTATGGAGTTCCAACTATAAAAGTAAAAAATTACATTAACAGAATTTTTATTGATTTGACAGGCCGTGAACCTTTGGATACCGAGATGGATTCACTAGTAATTCTATTGGAAAGTAACAATTTGAATTTTTCAACCAGAGAAAATGTAATCCAATCATTACAGACCGATACTACCACTCAATCAAATGGGGATAATTTTAAACAACTATTTTACTCCAATATATATGGACTTCAAAAAGCTAGATTTATAGAGGGTGTTCCTGACTTTGAAATTTCTCAAAGGATGGGGATTGAATATACTCAAGCATACAATGATAGTATTTCCGGAAATATGTTAAGCTATTTTTGGAGAAAACAACAAGGAGATATTTACAAAGACATTTTAACTTCCGATACGGCACTGAAAAATGGAAGTATAACTTTCAATGAAATGTGTAGAAGAATGTGTTATAATGGAATTTATGATATTATAAATATGAATTCTTTCAATTACATCAATGCTGTATTTGATAATATGTTTTATAGATTTCCTACAACAGATGAGTTTACTGCTTCATATAACATGGTTGATGCTGATCAGGCAGATATTTTATTTGCACAACCCGGAGCAAGTAAGTATGATTTTTCTACAATAGCTGCAAATTCAACTGAATTTAATGATGGTATGGTTACTTGGGTCTACAGATCTTATTTGAGTAGGTTTCCTAATTCTTCTGAAATATTCCATTATAGCAATCATTTCCAAATAAATTCAGACCTACCTTATATAATCCGTGAAGTAATGAAATCGGATGAATATGCCAACTTTTAATCTTAAATAAAATGAAAAAAATATATTCCTATCCATTAATTTTTCTTTTTGTAATTGGTGTTTCTAATTGCAAAAAAGAAACTATAGATGATAAAGTATTTGAAGTAAATCAAGTAAAACTATACCCTTCTGCATCCTCTAAATTGAAAGAAAAAACAGAAAGCCAATGGATTGCTGTTGTGTACACCAATTTATTTCAGCAAGCTTTATCTGCAGGAGACATATATCGAGCAGGGCAATGTATTACATCAATAGGTGACAAAGAACTAGCAAGAGAAGTTATTATCTCAAATTTTATGAATAGCACCTCCCCTCTTCCTCAAATACCTACAAATACTGACATGAGAGCAGACATTGATAAATTTGTAAAAGACACTTACGAAAGATTTTTGATTAGAAGACCAACTGAAGGAGAAAAACAATATTTTAGAAATGAAATTACAAATGATCCGCTAAGAAGTGCGGAAATAGTATTTTTCTCATTTGCTTTATCAAACGAATATTTATTTTATTAATCTACCACTGTAACACACTTTTATCATGAAAAGAAGAGAATTTATAAAAAAAGCAACATTGACTTCTGCAGGAGCAATGATTGCACCCTATATTTTACCAAGTGGAAGATTATTTGCTCCTTCGGGAACACAAATTGCTCCGCATGTAGTACTTGTTATGTATGCTGGAGGTATTAGAAATCAAGAAACCGTTGACCAGTTATACTTATCTCAAAGTCAGCATACTTGGAATCCTATTCCTGCATTGAATGTTACAGGAAATATAATGCCAAACATGCTAACTGGAGCTGCTCCAACATCAAAAGTTGTATACGGAACTGGTACAAGTGGAAATACACCAATTACGCCAATTCTATCAACACCTATGCAATCTCAAGGTGTATTATTTAAAGAAGTGAATGCAATTGCTGCTGGTCATTATGGTGGTTCGATAGCACTTCTTCAAGGAAATACAAATTTGGCTCAACCCCTATTAGAAAGACCAAATACGCCAACAGTATTTGAATTTTTAAGAAAACATGGAGGCTACAAAGCTACTGATGCCTGGTTTATCGGGAATTCTTTACGTAATTCAGTTCCTTTATATAACCATAGTGCTCATGAAGATTATGGAGCAAAATATGGAGCAAATATGTTTATCCCGAATGTAACTTTTGGTAGTCAAGGTGATCAGTTTCTTAAAAATGCTAAAGTTTATCATCCTCAGAATGAACTTTCTCCTATGTATAAGATGAAATACTTTTTAGATAATTCATATGCTAGTTTAACTAGTAACAATGTGCTTGATGTAGTTGGAAACACTGAAGCTGAAAAGCAACAGATTAAGAATTTTATGAAAACTATGTTCCAGAAAAAAGCTGCAGGTACAGTAATAAGACCTCCACAAGGAGGTAATGATGCAGCCACTGTTGGATACGCACTTGAGGTAATGAAAGAATTCAAACCTGCAATTACTGTTATTAAAATTGATGGCCCAGATGTTTGTCACTCAAACTTTACTGGATACCTAAGAGCAATTCATGCAGCCGATCATGCAATGGGATATATGTGGAATTATATTCAAAATCAAATTCCTGATATGGCTGGTGAAACTATTTTTATTGCCACACCTGATTGCGGAAGAAATTTAAATCCAAATCCAATTCTTGATACTGAGAATAACTTTAGAGCATTTGACCACTCCGATGCAAATACAAGAAGAGTATTTACCATGATGGCTGGTAAAACTATTACCAATGAACCTGATCAAGCGACAGGACCTATCACTTCAACTTCTCCTTTAAATACTGATGCAGCAATTACTGTAGGGCATATTTTAGGAGTTGAAAGTGAAATGTTATCTTCTGGATTTTTACATGGTCAAAGTCAATCATTAATTAGAAAAATATAAGATTATGGCTTATAAAAAAACCTCTATATTCATCATATCATTAGTGATTTTATCAATTTCTATTCAGGGTTGTAAAAAAAACGAAATCGAAAATCCTTATAACGGATATTCTACACCTAAACTTTATGATGAACCAGTTTTAGCATCTTTACCAACTTCAAACTTTGGTTATCTGCATGCAACAATATTCAAACCAACTTGTGCAAATTCTGGGTGTCATGATGGTGCTTTTGAGCCTGATTTCAGAACAATTACAAGTTCTTACAATAATAATGTTTATCATAACGTACTTACAAATAACCCCGCAGGAGATTTTACTTATAGAGTAAAACCTGGAGATGCTGCTTTATCATTATTACATGAAAGGTTATTAGTTGCTTTGCCTAACACATCTGGTATAATGCCAGCAGTTTCAGGTAGCGAATGGGCAGCAAACAAAAGTAAGCATATAAAAGCTGTAAAAGATTGGATTAATGCTGGAGCTAAGGATATGTATGGAAATGCTCCTACAATTGGAAATCCTAATCCAGTAGTTACAGGATTTAATGCTTATGCAAATAATGCTACTTCATCACCTTATAGTAGAGCTCCTGGTGCAGGAATACTTCCTATATTAATTCCTAGATCAAATATTGATTTGTGGTTTTCTATTGATGATGATGCAACAGCTGCTACAAGTATGACTGTAAATCAGATAAAAGTTGATTCTGCAATGTTTGAATTTGATACTATTACTGCTGCAAGTATGTCAGTATCTAGTGGATTTACTGCAAATGATTTCTCAGGATCTCCAACTACATTTACACATAAATATGATTTTGATGCGAGTGTTTATCCACCAAACACACTACTTTTTATAAGAGTGTATGTGCAAGATGCAAACCACACATCTCCAGCAGAAAATCCTAGTGATGGGAGTTCAAGACCTACAATTTATTTATTTACACTATTTACAACCTAATTGATGAAAGCAAAATTAATATCCATATCATTTTTGACTCTAATACTCTTTTTTAGTTGTAAAAAAGAAGATGAAAAATATAGTAATACTCCTGAAATTGAATACGTTAGTCTTAGTCCTTCTTCTGCACCAGAATTTTCTCAGAATGTAAGATTGGTAATAAAATACAAAGATGGGGATGGTGATATTGGTACAGTAGATCCTGATTCTTATTCTCTTTTTATTAAAGATAGTAGATTGCCCAAAGCTGACGAATACCATGTGCAACCATTATCTCCTCCGGGATCTTCTATTCAAATAGAAGGTGAATTAAATATAAAATTAGCTGGACCATTCGTGTTGGGTACTGGCACAAGTGAAACAACAAGTTTTAAAGTAAAATTGAAAGATAGAGCAGGTAATTTCAGTAACGAAATCACAACAGGTAGCATTACTATTACAAAATAATTACACTTAAATGCTTTTCAGAAAATCACTACTATTGGCAATTCTGTCTTCTCTATCCTTTTGGATAAACGGACAAATGACTTTCGTAATGCAAGATACAACCGTTACCGAATGTGACGGGATTCATACAGATTCTGATGCCAAAACTTTCCCTGCAGGTCAATATAATGCAAACGAAAATTATACATTTTCAATTTGTCCTGGGTCGGGAGCTACAGTATATTATACTTTTACTTCTTTTCATACAGAACCCTTATTAGACACCATAACATTTTATAATGGACCTAGTACAGCCTCACCAAGATTATTTCAATATTCTGGTAATCTCAATGCTTCCTTACCACCTACTATCGTGGCAAACTCAGGATGTTTAACAATTCAATTTACATCTGATGCAGTTCTTGAATTCCCAGGCTGGATAGCGAACTGGAACTCAACAGCTCCTGCAGTTGTAGCTCCCACAGTAGATGTAAGCCCTATTGCTCCTCCTACTTGTGATTCACTCTCGTTTATAGTAGAGTTTGATAGAAAACTACATTGTGACTCAGTGATAAGGCAAGCAACTGCAAATATTATTGGATACAATGCGCCTACTGTAACAAACATTACAAAAGTTGGATGTGTTAATGATAGTTCTCGCTTTGCAAGAATATGGTTGAGTACACCATTTATATTTAATTGCGAATATGAATTTATAATGAATGTTGGTATAGCTGACATATGTGATAGTGTATACAATTTTGTAATTCGTGATACTTTTGATTTTGTAAATTGTGATTTAACCACTCAAATAAATTCCTCAAACGATTCACTTTGTTTTGGTGATTGTGCAACTTTAGATGTATCGAGTTCTGTATCATGTAATACTTATTCTTATTCATGGAGTAATGGTTTGCCAGCTACAGCAGGACCTCATTCGGTTTGCCCGTTAATAACTACTACATATTATGTTACTGTTACAGAATCATCTTCTGGACAGACGTATTTTGATTCTGTTACGATAAAGGTATTGGATACAATAAGTAAAACACTAGCAATAACCTCAGCAACTTCTGAACCTCCTCAATGTAATGATCGATTTTTTAAAGTAAGATTTAGTCCGTCTTTAGATTGTAACTTAGTTGATTCAGGAGTTTTTACTCTCACAAGCCCTGCTGGAGCTTTTACAGTCACAAATGTAATTCCTTTAAATTGCACTAATGGAAAAATTGATTCAGTAAGACTTAGATTAAGTCCTCAATTGACACAAAATTGCGAATATTTTTTAACCTTTAATCTCAATTTTATTGATTCTTGTGAGGGAGCAATATCAATAATTGCAAGAGATACTTTTCAAGTTACTGATTGCCCTTTTACTTTAAATACTATATACAATGATACTGTTTGTGAATCAAATTGTACAAGTGTTAGAGCAATAGTAAGTGGATGTGCGGGTTACACTTATACTTGGAGTAATGGATTACCAAACTCTGCGGGACCATTTAACATTTGCCCTACTGGAGACACCGTATTTTATTTACAAGTTACTGAACTTTCTACTAGCATAATTTTATACGATACTATTGATATCAAAGTGATTGATCCAACAATAAATCCAGTATCACCTTTATGTAATTATAACCCCGCTATTAATTTAACTGCAGCAACAATGGGAGGAACTTGGAGTGGACCAGGAATTACAAATGCAACAACTGGGTTGTTCAATCCAAACACTGCTGGAGCTGGTTCCCATACGATTACGTATCAATTAAATACTTGCCAAGATACTGTAATTATTGTAGTTACTGATCCTAATGCAGGTGCAGATATGAGCTTATGCGCTAGTGGAATCCCTGTTAATTTGAATCCCGGATCACCAACAGGTGGAACTTGGACTGGAGTTAATGTAAATACTATTGCATCAACTTTTAATCCAATTTCTTATGGAAATTATACTGCTTATTACACAGTAAATGGTTGTGTTGATTCTATTAATATTTTTGTAGATACAATTTCATTCACATACGATACAGATACTTTATGCGGAAATTCACCACCTGTAAATATCCCTTTCTCTCCGGTAGGTGGAAATTGGTCTGGGACAGGAATAACATCTGCGGCATTAGGAACTTTTGACCCTAGTATAGCTAATGCTGGTAGCAACCTTGTAAATTACTTCTACAGAGGATGTAGAGATACTGTAAACATGGTAGTTGTAAGTGTAAATGCAGGTCCTGATTCAAATGCTTGTCCTTCACAAACACCTTTTAATTTAACTGGTACTCCAGGCTCTGGAATATGGAGTGGAACAGGAATTTCTTCAACAGGTTCATTTAATCCAGCAACGAATCCTGGAAACTGGATGACTAACCTAGTTTATTCATTCAGCGGTTGTACAGATACAATGTTAATGTCAGTAATACAAACAAATGTAATTCCTGATACAGTATATATTTGTCCATCTCAAGACTCTATTGTTATAAATGCCATCACAACTCTAACCAAAGAACCTAATCATGGTAGTTGGTCTGGAGTAGGCGTTCAAAACCGAGCAGGAACAGATTATATCTACCCTATTTTATTAGGAAATGGCTATCACACTATTTTTTATGATAAAAATACTTGTCAAGATTCAGTAATCATAGCAATTTATCCTGATACATTGTCTTATAGAGATACAACTGTTTGTAGTATTCAAACTGCTTTTATGCTTGACCCTGCTAATAATATGCCTGGAGCAACTTGGCAAGGAACAGGAATAACAAACAGCTCCACTGGACTTTTTGACCCTTCTGTAGCTGGAAATGGTACTCATACTATTACTTATAGAACACAAGGAAATATTTGTAACAAAACCATAAATGTTACTGTTTATCAGTTTGTAGCTGCTCAAATAACAATAGCCGATACTTTTTGTTTTACCAACACAAATATTACTATCCCAGTTGTACCACCAGGTGGAATTTGGTCAGGAACTGGTATTTATGATACTATTTTGGGAGTATTTAATCCTAGAATTGCTGGACCTGGAAATCATCAAGTAATTTATACGTTTGGAACTGGGGTTTGTAGAACAAGTGATGAAAAAAGAGTTTTCGTAAGAGATTCTATTTTAGCAGATTTAAAAACTTCAGCAGACACTATATGTATTGGCGGAAGTGTAAACCTAATAGGTTCTGCAACAGGAGGATATCCTAACCCATCTTACTCATACTCATGGGCACATTCAGGATCAACAAGCAATACTTTAACGGAATCTCCAACTACTACAACTCAGTATGTGTTTACTGTAAATGATGGTTGTTCAGACCCACATTCTGACTCAGTAACTGTAGTTGTTTTATCTATAATTCCAAATTTATCTTCAAGTATACCAAGATGTTTTGGTGAAATTGGTTTTGCTACATTTGACCAAACCCAAAAAACAATTTATAATTTTATATGGACAAAACCCTCTGTTATGGGCGATACTGTATTTGGAATCGTAAAAGATAGTGCATACCTAACAATCACAAATTCTTTTGGCTGTTCTATTGATACATTTATTTTAATTCCAGGATATGATTATCTAAAAGCTGATTTTAGTTTAAGTCCTGATAAATTTCCAAAATGTCTTAGTTCTGATAATAAAACATTAGTAGTAACTGATTTATCAACTGGAGCTACTCAAGGTGCATGGGATTTTGGAGATGGTTCTACTCCTATTCCTTATAACTCTGCAAATACATCTGAAACACATACTTATACTCAAGGTGGTAACTTTACAGTGACTTTAGTCGTAAAGAATGCAGGACCTTGTTTTGATACACTTACAAAAGAAGTGTGTGTGTCTGAAGATAAATTTTTCATCGCTGATATATTTTCTCCCAATGGAGATGGTATGAACGACATCTTATTTGTTCGTTCAAGTGAAGCCGAGACTTTAGAGTTTTTGGTCTTTGATAGATGGGGAAAACTTGTTTTTGAATCAGATGACGTAGACAATGGTTGGGATGGAACCTATAAAGGAAAACCTGCAGAATCTGGAGTTTATTTTTATTCAATAAAAATGACATTAACCTCTGGAGAAGAATTGGTTGAAAAAGGGGATGTATCATTAATTAGATAATCATTGAAAAAAATAATTTATATATTTTGTATCACACTAGGAATTTCTATCTCTGGAAATAGTCAAGATATACATTTTTCTCAATGGTATGAAGCACCAGTAATTATTAATCCAGCAAATGCGGGATCTTATTTTGGAGATTATAGAGCTAATTTAAATTACCGAAATCAATGGGCAACTGTTGGAAATTCTTACAAAACAATTTACGCATCCTATGACATGCCTATCATAAAAAATGATTTGGATATGAAAACCACAGGAATTGGAGTTTCATTTTATAGTGATAAAGCAGGTAAAACAAAATACGGAAGGACAGAAGCTTTAGTTTCTTTATCTCAATCAGTATCAGTAAGTAGGTTTATGGATTTATCTGTTGGGCTTGGCTTTGTATACGGACAAGTAAGTGCCAATTATGATAATTTAAAATGGGATAACCAGTACGATGGCACAAAATATAATGAGACATTGCCCACAGGTGAAAACGTATTAAACACCTCCTCAACCTATTTTGATATGAATGCTGGTTTATTAGCTAGGTTTATTGGCAGAAAGAAAAATGAAACCAACATTGGGTTAAGTATTTTAAATGGCACACAAACTTGGAAAGCAACTTTAGCAAACAATCGTGCAGCTGACCAGAGAAGTATGCGTATTATTTTTCATGGAAAATCTGAAATTCCAATAATGGAAAATAGAGGTGATTTTATTGTTCCTACTCTTTATTATTCAAGCCAAGGAGCCACAAATGTATTGGCGTTAGGTGGTACCTATAAAATGAACCTTGGGCTACAATCAAGTTACACAGGCTATTACACCTCTTCTTTTCTCGAATTTGGGGGAATATACAGACACAAAGATGCTATTGTGGCAATTGTAAAATTTGATTGGGAGCAAAAAATTCAAGTTGGAGCAAGTTATGATATCAATATATCCCGACTAAGAACAGCTTCGGTATACCAAGGTGGTTTTGAACTTTCACTTATCTGGAAAGGTCAGTTTAGTTGGAATCAGTAATATTTAATTTACTTTTCAACCCTTCCAACATCTCAGAAGTCATAGAATTTAATTCATAAGAATTTTTCCAACCCCAGTCTTCTTGTGCTCTTTTATCATCAATGCTTTTGGGCCAAGAATTGGCAATTTCTTGCCTAAAATCTGGAGCGTAACTAATTGAAAAGTCTGAGATATGTTTCTTAATTTCCTCAGAAATCTCAATTGGAGAAAAACTAATCCCTGCAAGGTTATAACTCGAACGAATTTTAATTTTTTCTTTATCTGCGTGCATTAAGTCTATAGTTGCTTTTATTGCATCTTCCATGTACATCATAGGTAAATAAGTGTTTTCTTCCAAATAACACTCGTATTTCCCTTCTTGCAATGCTTTGTAATATATCGCTACTGCATAATCTGTAGTTCCTCCACCTGGTTCAGCTTTATAACTAATTAACCCAGGATAACGAATACTTCGCACATCAACTCCATATTTATTAAAGTAATATTCGCACCATCTTTCGCCTGCTAGTTTACTAATCCCATAAACTGTAGTTGGTTCCATAATAGTAGTTTGTGGCGTATTATCTCTCGGTGTAGTAGGTCCAAAAACTGCTATTGAACTTGGCCAAAACACCTTATCTATTGCACCCTCTTTTGCTAATTCCAACACATTCAAAAGTCCATCCATATTAAGTTTCCAAGCTGCCATTGGCTTCTGCTCAGCAGTTGCCGATAACAATGCAGCTAATAAATACACTGTTCCTACATTATATTTCTCTATTATTTCTTTTAATTTTTCAGCATCCAATATATCTAGTAATTCAAATATAACTTCTCCATGATTTCCGGGTTTTACATCTGTTGCTATTACATTTTCTGTTCCTACTCTATTGGCTAATCCCAATACTAAGTCTGAACCAATTTGTCCGTTGGCACCAATTACTAAACTTTTCTTCATTGAAAAACTGATTTTTAAAAAACTAAAGATAATTAAATCTTAAGAATTATAAATTGTATGATGAATATTCAAAGATTCCTTGTGAATGATATTCATTAAATCTTCCACAAATTCTTCGTTCAAGCCCAATTCTTTGGCTTTCTTTTTAGATTCTTCTAACACGAATTTCCAACGGGCATGTTGAAAAACTGTAGCCGAATTTTCTTTTTTAAATTTAGCTATCTCTTTCACAATCAACATTCTTTTTGCAATATCTTCAAGCATTTGACTATCCACTAAATTTACTTCTCTTCTCATTTTCTCTAATTCCTCATGGCTAATATCTGTGTCTGATTTACTTTTGAGAATTGCTTGCACAATTTCTTTCAATCGATCTGGAGTAACTTGTTGTTTAGCATCACTCCAAGCTTTTGTTGGATTTGGGTGGGTCTCAATCATTAATCCGTCCATACCCAGTTGCATAGCAAATTTAGATACTTCTTCTATTAATTTTGAATCTCCAGTAATGTGGCTTGGGTCACAAATAATCTGTAAATCAGGAAATTCTGTTTTCAATTTTATTGGAATTTCCCACATGGGTGGATTCCTGAAAATTCCTTTTGCATAAGAGAAAAAACCTCTATGAATAACTGAAACATCTTGTATTCCGGCTAGTTTAAATCTTTCAATCGCTCCCATCCATAAACCAACATCTGGGCTTATTGGATTTTTTATAAATACAGGAATATCAATTCCTTTTAGTGAATCTGCAATTTGTTGTACATAAAAAGGATTTACTGTTGTTCTTGCACCTATCCAAAGTGCGTCAATTCCCGCTTTGAGGCAAGCTTCTACATGTTCTGGAGTTGCTACTTCGGTTGTAGTTTTTATCCCGTAAGTTTTTTTTACTTCTGCTAACCATTCAAGCCCTTTCTCCCCTATTCCTTCAAAAGAACCAGGTGCTGTTCTTGGCTTCCAGATTCCCGCTCGAAAATAAGTGAGTTCACCAATTTCACTAAGTTCTTTGGCTGTTTGCAAAACTTGCTCTCTGGTCTCAGCACTACAAGGTCCTGCAATAAATTGTTTGAGTGAATTTCTCAATAGATTGTTGTTTTTTATTAACTAGAATGATCAGTGGTAATTACCCATTTTCCGTTTTTCTTCTCCCAAATAAGGCTATACATTCCTCCTAAATTTCCTAGGCTATCTACCCTACTCAACTTCCATTTTCCTATTACGAAGATAGTCTGTTCTCCAATAATATCAAGACTTTTATTAGTGAATTTCAGCGTTCCCATTTCTTCTTTGTTCTTGTATGATTTTTTATAATTATCCAATGTTTTTTGCCAGCCATAATTCAACCCACTCTTTCCAATAAATCGTAAAGAATCTGATTTCCAGTAGTACTTCATAAAACCTTCTAAATCTCCTCTATTCCAAGAATTTTCTTGTTCTTGCATATAGTTTGTAATTATAGAAATATCATTTTGGGTTGTTTTCGGCTTCTTTGTAAAAGAACAATTAAGACAAAATATCAATACGAAAACACCTAAAACTGTCTTTTTGACATTTAAAATCAACTGATTAAGACTTTTTGTCTGTAAAAATGAATGGTTTTGCATTTGGAATTGGTTTTGTACTAAGGTTATCGAATTTGAAATTAACGATAATTAAACACATTTATAACTAAAAATAATAATTATGAAAATTACACACAACAACTTTATTCCTGGCTTTACTAATTTAATTGACGAAGTATTTGGTCAAGATTCAATGGAGACTGTAAAAAGAAATTTGATGAGCCAAGTTCCTTTGGCAAATATTCAAGAAAATGAAACAACTCATTCAATTGAATTGGCTGTTCCAGGATTGAAAAAAGAAGACATCAAAATTGAATTGAAAGACAATAAACTAACAATTAGTGCAAATGTAAAAAAAGAAGAAACTACGGAAAATGAAAGAAGTGTGAGAAAAGAATTCTCTTACCACTCGTTCAAAAGAAGTTTCAACTTACCAAAATTGGTAGACACTGAAAAAATTGAAGCTAAAAACGAAAACGGCCTCTTGACCGTATTGATTCCTAAAAAGGAAGAAGAAATCAAGAAAAATAAGCTAATAGCGATTGAGTAATTAGTTTTTTCATAGATGGTTAGGAGAAACTCTCGTATTAATTTGCGAGAGTTTTTTCTTTTTATCAACTTTAGATAAATCTTGGCACAGAGATTGAAGTTATAGTAAACCAACAATCAAATACTATGAAAAAAAATTACTCTTATTTCGCCCTTTTATTAGTTAGTTTAATCGCTTTTAGTTCTTGCAAAACTACCAGTGTTTATACGATAAATATTATTGAACCAGCACCTGTATTTTTTGATTCTACTTATAAAAAAGTGGGAGTAATTGATAGATCAGAGCCTGAAAAGAAAAACAAAGCAATTGATGCGATAGACAAAGTGCTATCTGCTGAGGGTAAATACTTTGACAAAGATGCTGCTGAGGCTTCTACCACCTCAATGAAAGATGAATTATTGAAAAACAGACGTTTTAATTACGTTACAAAAATTGATAGCTCAGGATTAAAAACTCCAGGCATGAGTGTTTTTCCTTCTTCAATTCCTTGGGCTAAACTAGAAGAAATTGGAAATGAAAATGATGTGGAAGTAGTATTTGTATTATCTTTTTTTGATACGGATACCAAGATAGACTACTCAACTCGAATGAGAGCTGTGCCCAATCCTTTGGGAGGAAATATTCAAATCCCTGAACACATTGCAAGAGTTGATACTAGAATAAAAACAGGATGGAGAATTTATGATATTAGAACAAAAACTATCCGAGATGAAGTGGTATTAGTTGAAAATACTTCTTCAACAGGAAGAGGCATAAATCCGCTAAAAGCAATTGAAGCCATTGAGAGAAGGAAAGAAAATGTATTAGAAATTAGTAAAATACTTGGCATAAATTATGCTCAAAGAGTTTTACCACAAGAAGTTACTGTCTCAAGAAGAATTTACATTAGAGGTTCTGATAACTTAAAAGCTGCAAAACGATATATCAATGTTGGTGACTGGGAAGGAGCTGCAGAACTTTGGCAAAGAGATGTAAATAATTTAAAAAGTAAAATTGCTGGAAGAGCAACCTACAACCTAGCTCTGATAAGTGAGATTGATGGCGACTTGGAAAAAGCTATTGAGTGGGCAAATATTTCTTATTTAACGCACAATAACAAAAAGGCTTTGGCTTATGTCAATACATTAAAAAATAGATTGGCAAGCAAAAAGGAATTGGAAGAACAGATGAAGAATTAAAAAACAGCCTCACTTATAGCGAGGCCGTTTTATCTATTGGTTTTAATTACTTTTAGAAATATTGAACCTACTAAAAGAAATATCGAAGTGCGAAGTCTGCAAACCATTTTTGGAACTTGGTCCAAGGCCAGTTGTAAGTATTCATGAAAAAAGTAAAATTGCTATTATTGGACAAGCTCCAGGAAAAGCGGTTCACCTATCTGGCATCCCTTGGGATGATAAAAGCGGAAACAACTTAAGAAATTGGTTGGGAATATCCGATGAAACATTTTACAATCCAGAAAAAATCGCATTAATTCCAATGGGTTTTTGCTACCCCGGAAAAGGAAAGTCAGGTGATTTACCTCCCCGTAAAGAATGTGCTCCACTCTGGCATGATTCCGTTTTTGAAAAAATGAAAAATTTGAAATTAGTAATTCTTATTGGAACCTATGCTCAAAACTATTATTTGAAAGAGAAGATGAAGAGAACTCTAACAGAGACTGTAAAGAGTTATGAAGAATACCTTCCTAAACATTTTGTTTTACCTCATCCATCACCTAGAAACAACATTTGGATGGCTAAAAATGAATGGTTTGGAGAAAATGTATTGCCAGTTTTGAAGTTGAAAATAAAAGAATTACTTGAATATTAAAGGGTTTTGGTAAAAATTCAGTGCCCACCAACTCTTTATTATTTCCTGAATATCCACTCCCAAAAGAACCTGAGAGTGATAAAGCAGGATAACGACCACTTTGGGCAATTCTAATGTTTTGCTCTTGAACTTTCTGCTGTTCTTGGATTAATAAATATTCGTCAAGATCTAAATAATTAATTGCAGGCAAAGACTTTGTGTTTTCAACAACTTGAGAACCAGTGTCAATATTAAAGCCTATTCCTGATTTTAAATTAAAAAATCGATACAGTTGCATTGTTAAACCATGTCAAATCTTTAATAGGAAGTCCAAAATACCACCGTTTTGCTCCACCAAACCATTTTTTACTACATAAAGCTCCAAACCCAGCAGCAACAACAGATTCCGCTCGATTTCTATTCTTTTTTGGAATCATAGCTGCAACTCGATATGCACCTAAAAATGCACCCAAATGATTTTTCTTATCGAAAAGTAAGGTTCTACCAGCGCGATTAGTTGAATTATCAATTTCATTCATATAAGACAAAGTTCTTTCCTCGTCATCAATCATTCCAGTTTCAATTGCCATTGCATGCATTTCTGCTGCATAATTAAATTTTTGAATAATTTTGTGACTATCGTTGGTTGATTCAGCCCAACTCAAGAAAGCTTCATCACTATCAAATGCAAGATTTTCTGCATTATATTGTACAAAATGTGTTTGATCAGTCCACTCAATATCGTTTATACCTACAAGCCTTTCTCCATTAAGTAAAAATTGGACCGAATCTTTCTGCTTAGGGCTGCTAGGCATTTCTTTTTCTTTTGTACAATTGGCTAGTAGAATTGACCCAGCAACAACCAGCATAATTTTTTTGTAAATTTTCATGATAAATAAATTTTAATAATTTTCGCACCTACTTTGAGTTAAGGAGTGTTCGGTACTTGCAATACGCCACTTCAAACACACGCCTGAAGTATTCTCCTCTTATAAGTTCTATTTTTCATAATTTATTGTTTCGAATCTAGTGTCATATTTTTTTCTTATCAAGAACAAATCAACCAACAAACCACTTCAATCAATTAACAATTCGGTTCAATCAATTAACCGAAATCATTAAAAAATAATTTTTGTAATTGCCTGTTTTTTATTTTTTTACCTGCTATATATTTCCTATAATTAGGATGAAATTCAACTAAGAAATTATGATTCCCCATCAATTCTACAGAATTACTTGTTTTTTATTCTCTATGATTTGTTTCCAATCCATAGCGCAGACAAAGCTATTTGAAGATCAAGAATTGAATACCGTACACAACTATAGAATCATGCAAGATTATGATGGATTTATATGGATGATAGGAGAAAAAGGAATTACCAAATATGATGGAACAAATGCCAGAATATTTACTACCAATGATGGTTTACCTACTAATGACATTTGGAACATTAGAATTACCGGAGACAATAAAGTTTGGTTCTTCTCCTCTTCAAAGCAACATGGATACATTGAAAACGATATAGTTCACAAATTTTCTCCGATGGAACAAGGAATAAATATGATTCCTCACGATATAGTTCAATATAAAAACACAGTTGGGTTTTATAATTTAGACTTTCAACTGATTGAATTAGTCAATAATAAATGGACAGTAATTAATAGTTCTAAAGTAAAAAAAGAGTACATACTTAATTCAAAATATGCTCAATCCCTTGTATACGCGAGAGATTCTATTTTTGTAAAAACTAATAAAAATGAAATTAAATTTGTTTTAAAACAAGGTAAAAGAGGTCCCTACTTTAGTTTATTCCCTGACAATAAACTATTTTTAGTTATTGATAATACGATTCAAGTAATTGAATTAAACACATTAAAAATCTACCGTATACAGCTGGATGATTATAATTTAAATTTAAAACACAAAATTGGAATTGGGTATATGAATAATTCTTACCAGTTAACTGGTTATAATTTTGTACTGGATTTGGACAGTAACCTTGAGGTAAACAACATCTATAAAATTGACCCGAAACTAGAAAGTTACTTTAGCATGCGAGACAGGCTTGGTAACATTTGGATTGCAAGTTTCAATAACGGAATTTACTTTTTATCCTACTCAGAATCCAAAACTGTAACTTATGATTTGGGAACTACTAAAGAACTAAAAATTATTTTTGATAGAATCCATTTTATAACCAAGAAAAAAAACTTTGGAACATTTGAAAATGGGGAGGCAAAATTAAAATACACTAATGAAACCGAGCACGATGTTTACACCTACATAGAAGTGAATAATAAAATAAACATCTGTAAAAATAGAACTATTATCTTGGATTCGAATTACAATTTTATTGAGAATGTTAGCACTTGGAATGCAAAAAAAATAGTAAAAATTAACAACACCTACTACGCATCCCATCACTATGAATCGGAAGAATTAGATTCTAACTTTAATGTTATTACTAATTTTAATAGTCACCTAAAAGATGTGATTAAATTTAATGATACAGTTTTTATTGCTACTTACAATGGATTGTTTTATAGATATAAAAATGAATTTATTAAACATCCTATAAATTTTTCAAAACCAATAAATTCTTTTGCAATTTCTGGAGAGCACCTACTGATTGGTTCAGACGGTCATGGCCTTTATAAATATAAAAATGGCGAAATTATTAAACTATTTAAAAATATCTCTTTTATTGAAAAAGTCAAAGTTTATAACGACAGTAATATCTTTGCTGCAACAAACAAAGGATTGTATGCAATTTCAAATAGGAATTCAAAATTTAAACTGACCTATATATATAACATTAATGATGGCTTAAAAAGCAATCTGGTAAATGATGTGTTGTTAGTTAATGATGATTTATTTATTGCTACTTCAAATGGAATTACCAGAATACGAAAAGATGTAAAAAACCTTAACCAGCTTCAATCAATACACATAAATAAAATTATTTGGAATGAAGATGTTGTAAACGATACAAATCTGAAAGTGAAATATACTAGAAATAACTCACTTGAAGTAGATTTTTCAACCATTAATTTTACAATCAAGAACTACTTGAAGTATAGTTATAAATTAAGTCCAACTCAAAAAAACTTTATACAAATTCCCAAAGGACAAATCAATCTTAACAATTTGCCAATTGGGAATTATGAACTAATCATTAAAGTTGAAGACGAAAAAAACAATTCGTTAAGTAAATCAATTTTTATTGAAATCCTACCAAATTGGTATCAAACAAAGCTTTTTTATCTACTCCTTGGAATTATTTTACTGCTTATTATTCTATTTCTTCTTAAGAATTTTAGAAATCGAATTTCTAAAAATGCTAACAAGAAAATTGAACAGGAAAAACAGTTGTCTAATTTTAAATTAGAGGCACTACGTTCTCAAATGAACCCACACTTTGTATTTAATTCTCTTAATGCCATTCAATATTATATGAATGAAAATGATTTGGAGATGTCAGATAAATACTTACTCAAATTTTCAAGATTGATTAGGCATTTTTTTGATCTATCCAATGTGACTGAAATTAGCCTTGAAAAGGAAGTAGATCTTATCTCTAACTATCTAGAAATTGAAAAAATGAGATTTAAAAATAAGCTGGATTTCGAGGTAAACATTGAGATAGAGTTAATTAAAGACAAACTCAATATTCCTACCATGATTATTCAACCTATTGTAGAAAACGCTATAAATCATGGAATATTCCATAAAAAAGAGGGTGGAAAAGTAAATGTAATGTTCAAAAAAATATCCAATAACTCTTATGAAGTAATTGTTAATGATAATGGAATAGGGATTGTAAAATCAAAAGAAATAAAAGCCAATTCTTTTCAAGGACATGACTCAAAATCTTCGTTAATTTTTAAAGAAAGGATTAAACTACTCAATAAATCAAATAAATGGATAGTTAGTTATACTATGCAAAACTTTACAGAAAACATTGATTATCCTGGGACAGAAGTAAAACTAATATTTACAAAAAATGATAACAGCAATATTAATTGATGACGAAGAGATTGCTCTTAGAAGTCTAGAAAACAAAATAACTCGTAACATACCTTATCTTGAAATACTGCATACAACGCAGGATCCGGAAGAAGGAATTAAAAAAATTAATGAATTAAAACCTGATTTGGTTTTCTTGGATATTGATATGCCTGTTATTAGTGGTTTTGACCTATTATCAAAAATTGATGCGCCAGATATGGAAGTGATTTTTGTAACTGCACACTTAAACTATGCTATTACAGCTATTAAACATAATGCTATTGATTATATCCTTAAACCAATAGATATTGATGAACTTATATCTGCAGTTGAAAAAGTTAAGAGCAACATTACGGAAAAATCAAATCATGAAAAACAAATTTCTCTTCTTAAAAACAATAAACAAAATGACTCCAGCATTATTATTCCTACACAAGTCGGCCTTAGTTTCTATAAACCAAATCAAATAATAAGACTAGAAGGAAATGATGGATACACTAACATATATACAACTGACGAAAAGCCTGTACTAAGCTCAGCAAATATTGGAAAATTTGTTTCTGTTTTAGAAAATTTCAATTTTTTTCATGCTCACAAATCTCATATTGTAAATATAGATTTCATCAAAAATTATCTAAATGAAGGAACTTTGGAATTAACAAACGGAGATTTTGTTCCTCTCTCTAAACCTAAAAAGAAACTTTTTTTAGAACAATTGAATAAAAAAATATAACCGACTTTACCCCTTCTGCTTCTCATTAAGCGAGGCATAATATCCATTTTGAGCCATCAGTTCATCATGGCTTCCTCGTTCTATCACTTTACCATCATTCATTACCAAAATTAAATCTGCATGCTCCAAGGAAGAAATTCTGTGGCTAATTATTACACTCGTTTTTCCTTTCATTATTCTCTTTAAGTTTCTAAGAATAATGTCTTCAGTCTCAGTATCAACTGCTGATAGGCAATCATCGAAAATCAAAACATCTGGATGCTTGATTATTGCTCGGGCTATGGAAACTCGCTGCTTTTGACCACCAGAAAGTGTAATTCCTCTCTCCCCTACTATGGTCTCAAATCCTTTTTCAAAGTCAATAATATTATCATAAATATGTGCATCTTTTGCAGCTTGCTCCATTAGTTCCTCGCTATTTTCTCCAAGCTCACTTAATCCAAATTTGATATTATTTGCTATGGAATCTGAAAACAAAAAAGCATCTTGTGGTACATACCCTATTGATTTTCGCAATCCTTCTAACTCAATATTTTCAATAGGCGAATCGCCAATTTTTATCTCTCCAGTATTTACATCATACAGCCTTGCAATCATGTTTGCTACTGTTGATTTTCCTGAACCAGTTTCGCCAATAATTCCCAATGTTTTTCCTTCGGGCAAAGTAAATGAGATATTTTGTAAAGCTTTAATTCCAGAATCAGGATATACAAAGGAAACATCCTCAAAAATTATATCACCCCCTTTCATTGGGACGGCATTATCTTTAGAAAAAATAGCTGGTTCTTGTTTCAAAAATTCATTAATTCTTTTTTGAGATGCTGCTGCTCTTTGCACCATCGAAGTAACCCAACCTATTGAAGCAAAAGGCCAAGTAAGCATATTTACATAAATTACAAAGGCAGCAATATCACCGTTGGTAATTATTCCCTCATTTGCTTTTAATCCTCCTATATAAATAGTTAGAACCGTACTAATCCCAATTAACAACACAATTACCGGGAAGAAAAAAGCATTAATCGTAGCCAATTTCATGGAGCGAGATTTGTACTCATTTGCTTCTTTCAAAAAGCTTGTATTCAATGATTTTTGCATATTATATGCTTTTACTACACGAATTCCCGAAAAAGATTCTTGCACATACGTAGAAATAATTGATTGTTGAACTTGAACTTCCTCGCTTCTTTTATTCATTATTCTACTGATGTAGTAAATCATAATAGTCATAATAGGTAGCGGAGCTAAAGCATATAAAGTAAGTTCCAAATTAACCGAAACCATGTAATAAATAACCATAATACTCAACACAAATAAATTGATTGAATACATAATTGCTGGTCCTAAATACATTCTTACTTTGCTTACGTCTTCAGAGATTCTGTTCATTAAATCTCCCGTATTGTTTTGCTTATAAAATGCTGGAGTTAGTTTTTGATAATGGGTATAAATTTCATTTTTTAAATCATACTCTATCAATCGAGACATGATAATGATTGTTTGCCTATTTAGAAATACAAAAAAACCTCTGCATAATGAAAAAGCTATATATATAAGTGCTAAATAAATTCCGCTCTCTATAATTTCTGTTTTATCTAATTCAGATAATTCAACTCCTTTTAAGGATTTTATTTTTTCTGTAAATAAATTGACCGAATCTTTTACAATTCGGGGCATTTCCACTCCAAAATAATTGGAAGCAGTAATAAAAATTGTTCCCAATATAAGTCTCCACTTATACTTGGTTAAGTATTTATTAAGATATGCTAATGCCTTCATCGGTGCAAAGATAGTTTTTTACTCCTTAGTAGTTGTTCTTCTCAAAAAAATTTTGACCTTTTATAGTAAACAAACACCGAAGGATAAACTCTATTTTAATTCTGCATTAAAACCAATAAAAAATAAATAATAATCGTAATTTTGTACTCCTTAATAAATTTTAACTCGCATGGAAAATACTGTAGCCGAAAAAGCTCAACAACATGGATTCCTTCTTAATAGAATGGAAATGATGGGACATGAACAAGTAGTGTTCTGCAACGACAAAGAATCAGGATTAAAAGCAATTATTGCTATTCACAATACTACATTAGGTCCTTCTCTAGGAGGAACAAGAATGTGGCCTTATGAAAGTGAAGCGGATGCATTAAATGATGTTTTGAGACTTTCGAGAGGAATGACCTACAAGTCTGCAATCTCTGGATTGAACTTAGGTGGTGGAAAAGCTGTAATTATAGCAAACCCACATACAGATAAGTCTGAAGCTCTCTTTAGAAGATTTGGGAAGTTTGTAAATAGCCTTGCGGGTAAATACATTACTGCAGAAGATGTAGGTGTATCACCAAAAGAGATGGTTTGGGTAAATATGGAAACAAATCATGTGAGTGGATTACCTGGGAAAAGTGGAGATCCTTCGCCAGTTACTGCTTACGGAGTATATATGGGAATGAAAGCTGCTGCAATGAAAGCTTATGGTAGCAATAGTTTGAAAGGTAAAAAAATATCAGTACAAGGTGCTGGACATGTTGGAGAATATTTAATTCAATTTCTTGAAAAAGAAGAAGCTAAAATTTTTGTAACAGACATTCACAAGCCAACTTTAGACAGAATTGCAAGTGAATACAATGTAACGGTTGTTGCACCAGAAGACATCTATGACTTAGATGTAGACATTTATTCTCCTTGTGCACTGGGTGCTACAGTAAATGATGAAACATTGAGTAAACTAAAATGTAAAATTATTGCTGGAGCTGCAAACAACCAACTTCAGGATGAAGTGAAGCATGGCAAAATGTGTATGGAAATGGGAATTATTTACGCTCCAGATTATTTGATAAATGCAGGTGGTGTGATCAACTGTTTCTTTGAAGTAACTGGTTATGACAAAGAAAGAGTAATGACTCAAACAGAGGATATTTATAACACTACGCTAGCTATTTTCGAAAAAGCGGAGCAAGAAAATATCCCAACATATTTGGCAGCTAACAAATTAGCTGAGGAGAGAATAGAAAAAATTGGAAAAGTAAAATTATCGTTTTAATGCTATCAAGAAGACACATACGAATTAAAACATTTTTGGCATTGTATGCCTACATTTTTTCTAATAATAAAGAATTAGACAAAGGAGAACGGGAACTTATGTTCAGCCTTAAAAAGGTGTATGAACTATACGTAACTCTACTTTCAGTTTTTGATGAGATTAAAAAATTATCTGAAGAAAAAATTGAAAATGCAAAGAAAAAACTTCGCCCTTCTGAAGATGACTTGAACCCAAACATGAAATTTGTGCACAACAAAGCCTTTTCTATGCTGAACCAAAATAGTCAGCTACAGAAAGACATTGACAACATGAAAATCAAATGGAGATCTGATGGTGCTTTTACTGTTATAAGCCAGATATTCAAAGAGGTAAGAGAATCTGATGATTACAAAAACTACATGAATAGTGGTGCAGATTCATTTAATGAAGATAAAAATTTCTTGATTGCTATCTTCAAAAATTTTGTAGTAAATAATGAACTATTACATGATGTACTTGAAGACAGCAGTATCTTCTGGAATGATGATTTGGATATTGTAGCTCTTGCTGTTATAAAGACTATTGAATCAATGAGTGAGAGTGACTCGGGAATTGAAGCTCTTTCTCCATTATTTAAAGATAAAAGTGACGAGGAATATGCTAAACTATTATTTAGACATACAATTACAAAGCAATCTGAGATTGAGAAATTAATCAAATCGCAAACCAAAAACTGGGATGTTGATAGATTAGCAAAAACAGATGTAATACTAATGAGTATGGCAATTGTGGAGGCATTAGACTTTCCTTCTATCCCTGTAAAAGTTACTATGAACGAATATATAGAAATCTCAAAGTTTTATAGTACTCCAAAAAGTAAAGGTTTTATCAATGGTATTTTAGATAAAATATTTAGTCAATTAAAAGCTGACGGAAAAATAAATAAAGCTGGAAGAGGGTTAATTAATAAATCAATTCAGAAATAATATGAAAACAATTCACCTTCTTTTATTCACACTTACTTTATTCGCTTTTTCATGTGGAAACCAAGAAATTACAGATGAAAATTTTTCTGATATAATTGACATGGAAAACCCTCCTGTGATTACATTTGAAGAGAGTGAATATGATTTTGGAACTATCGTTGAGGGAAGAGAAATTAATAAGAGATTTAACTTTACCAACACAGGCAAAGGTCCTTTGGTAATATCTGCTGTAAATGGAAGTTGTGGATGTACAGTACCAAAAAACTGGCCTAAACATCCTATCAAACCAGGAGAAAGTGCTTATGTCGAAGTGTTTTTTAATAGTGAAGGAAGAGCAGGAACTGCTAATAAAATTGTTACCATATCTGCTAACACTAAACCAGCTGATACAAAAATTAGAATAAAAGGGACTGTTGTAGGTCCTACTGAAAATAACAATTAAAAAAAAGAAAAAAATGAATACAATTTTTATGATGGCTCCTGGAGGAGCAGAAGGTGGTGGAGGAATGCAAATGATAATAATGCTTGCATTAATGTTTGGAGTATTTTACTTCTTCATGATTCGTCCTCAAATAAAGAAACAAAAAGAGCTTAAAAAGTTTAGAGAGTCTATCAGTGTTGGATCAAGTGTAGTTACTATTGGTGGATTACACGGCACAATTCACTCTATTCAGGATACTACGGTTATTCTTAAAGTAGAAGACAAAAGCATTATTAAAGTAGAAAAATCTGCTTTGATTACTGATTTTGCTGCTCACCAACAACAAAGCGGAAGAAGATAAAATTAATACCTATATATTTCTCAAAGCAAAAAAGTTTTGGGTAAATTTGAAAGAGCCTTACTAATAAGGCTCTTTTTTTTATGAGTACAAATAACAAAATAATAGGTATAACTGGCGGAATAGGTTCTGGGAAATCTGTGGTGGCTAAAGTACTAATTTCTATGGGCTACCCCGTTTACAACTCTGATATAGAAGCCAAAGAATTGATAAATTCAAATACTGAACTCATAAATCAAATTAAAAAAGAATTTGGAGAAGACATCTATTCTTCAGAAGGGTTGGATAGAAAAAAAATGGCTTCAGTTGTATTTAGTAATCCTAATAAATTAGCAAAACTAAATAGTTTAGTGCACCCAGCTGTAGGGAAAAATTTTGATAATTGGGTAAATAAACAAAAAACGAAACTCGTTTTTAAAGAGGCTGCCATCCTATTTGAAATAGGTATTTACAAATCGCTTGATGCAACAATTTTAGTTACTGCACCAATCGAAAAAAGAATAAGCAGAGTAATGCAAAGAGATTCTGTAAAAGCTGAAGAGGTTGAAAACAGGATGAAAAACCAATGGAATGACGAAGAGAAAATAAAATTAGCTGATTTTGTAATTGATAATTCGGGAGAAGTGATGGTGATTCCTCAAGTAAAAGAAACTCTAACTAATTTACAAATTCTGTAAACTCAGTACAATAAAAGTTACGTAGGCTGCTAATAAAATTACCCCATGAATTCTGCCCATTTTTTTTCCAATAAACATCATTGGAAATAACGCCAAAGAAATTCCTAACATCCAATACATATCAAAATTCATTACACTATCTGCTACAGGTATAGGCATTATAAGTGAAGTAATACCAATCACTATCATAATATTAAATATGTTAGAACCTACTAAATTTCCTAGCGAAATATCAGTTTGCTGACGATAGGCAGCAACACCAGAAGCAACTAATTCTGGAACAGAAGTACCAAAAGCTACGACTGTTACCCCAATTACTTTATCAGACATACCAAGTGTTTTTGCAACTCCTTTTGCTCCCTCCACAAACCAATCGGCACCAAATTTCAGCCCAATTAACCCACCTACTAAAAACAATAAGGTAAGCGGCATATTTGTAGGAGCTCCATCAATATCATCATCCAATTGAAGATTTAGCTTACGCGAATTTCTAATTAATAATATGGTAAAAATTAATAGTAATGTAACCAAAATCCCACCCTCAAATGGAGAAATCACACCATCCATTGCAAATACATAAAATAAAATACTGGCAAACATCATCATAGGCCAGTCAATTATTTTGGAGTTTCTATCTACTATTATTGGAAAAATCAACACCGTAATAGAAAGTACTAAAGCAATATTAGCAATGTTAGATCCAATTACATTTCCTATTGCTAAATCTGGAGAACCATCCATTGCAGCTTTGATACTTACAAAAAGTTCAGGGGCAGAAGTTCCAAACGAAACTACTGTCATACCAATTACTAAAGGAGAGATTTTGAATTTTTCGGCAATTCCTACAGCACCTTTAACTAGATAATCTCCACTAAAAATCAATACTACCAATCCTATAATTAACCAAAGTACATCCATAATTAATCTACTTTAATGTCTTTTACAGAATCATCCAGTTCTTTTTTAATATCCTCAACAGGGTTTGAAAGTTCCTTTTTAATATCTTCCACCGGATTCGACAGTTCAGCTTGATCCATAATATCTTTCTTGATATTGTCTGTAGATTCTTTGATGTCTCTTTTGATATCATCCGTAGCATTTTTTATCTGAAACATAACTTTACCAAATGATTTAGCAATTTTAGGAATACTTTCAGCTCCAAAAAATATAAGAATGAACAAGAAAATAATAAATATTTCTCCACTACTTAAGTTCAAAAACAGAAATATAGTTGATGAGGTTTGCATGGATTTATTGCGTTTTTCTTTTTCTTAATTCTATTGCTAAGATACTAAATGTTTAATAACTGTGATTGAAAATCACTTGAGATATGAGCAAAAAAAAGTCCTCTGATTTCTCAGAGGACTGTAAGTTACTTTTAGTTATTTTTTTAGTATTCTTTTTTCTTTCTGAAATCAAATTTCTTAGTTAAATCAACTACAGATGGAGTTGCAATACACAATGAAGAATAAGTTCCTACAACTACCCCAATCATCAAGGCAAATGTCATTCCCTTAATAGAGTCTCCACCGAAAATAAAGATGATTAACAATACCAAGAACGTAGTTACCGATGTATTTACCGTTCTACTCAATGTAGAATTCAATGCTTCGTTTATCACTTCTTTTGGTTCGTCTTTTCTCTTTTCAGTTAAGAACTCTCTTATTCTATCAAATACAACCACCGTATCGTTAATTGAATACCCTACAACCGTTAAGATTGCTGCAATAAACGCTTGGTTTATTTCCATTGCGAATGGAAAAACTCCCCATCCAATTGAGAATAATGATAATACAATCAATACATCATGAGCCATTGCTAACAATGCTCCTAATCCAAACTGCCATTTTCTAAACCTCAATACGATATATAAGAAAATAATTAACAATGATATTAAAATTGCCTTGATAGACGATTCTTTAAATCCTGCTGATATATTTGAATCTACTTGACGAGATTCTTCAATACTAAATCCACTTATCGTGTTTAATCCTTCTTTTAGTTTTTCTTCTACTTTTTCATTTCCTTCAGTAGACTTATCTCCCAACAAGTATTGAGTTGTAATTAATGCTTGAAACTTATTGTCAATCATTTTTACTTCAGGCATATCTCCGAAAGAAGCAGCTAAGTTATCTCTTACCTCTTGGAAGTTTACTTCTTTCTCAAACTTCACTTTGTAAGTTCTACCTCCAGTAAACTCTACTCCGTAATCTAGAGATCTTGTAACCAACGAGAATACTCCTGCTGCGATAATCAATCCAGAAATAATATAAAATATCTTTCTTTTCTTAATAAAAGGAATTTTCAAGTTCAAGAATAAGTTTTTAGTAATTGTTGTAGAAAAAGAAATGTTTTTCTTAGCATCCAACATGTAACTAAAGATTAATCTTGAGATAATTAACGCTGAGAATAATGAAGTGAAAATACCAATGATAAGCGTAATAGCAAATCCTTTGATAGCTCCAGTTCCAAAATACCCAAGTACAATTGCAGTAAGCAATGTAGTTACGTTTGCATCCAAAATAGCAGAAAGTGCTTTTGAATATCCTTCTTCAATAGCTTGTCTTTTTCCTCTACCATTTCTTAGTTCTTCACGTATTCTCTCAAACACCAGTACATTTGCATCTACCGACATACCAATGGTAAGTACAATACCTGCAATACCAGGAAGTGTAAGTGCAGCTCCCAATGAAGCTAAAGTTCCAAAAATAAAGAAGATGTTTGCTATCAAGGCAATATCTGCAACAGCACCTGCTTTTGCATAATAAAAAATCATGTAAATCAACACCAATAATAATGCTCCTACAAAAGACCAAAGCCCTCTTTGTACGTTTTCAGCTCCAAGAGTTGGTCCTACGAATGATTCATCTACAATTTTTGCTGGAGCAGGAAGTGCTCCAGCCTTTAAGATATTTGCTAAATCTTGAGCTTCTTTTACTCCATCCTTACCAATAAATGATCCTCCAGTAATTTGTGTTCTTCCTCCTTCAATTTTTCCTTCTGCAACTGGTGCAGAGAATACTTTATCATCTAAGGTAATTGCAATTCCAGTTTTGTCTTCTGCACTTTTCTCAGTCATTTCTGCCCAAGCAATTGCTCCTAAACTCTTAAACTGAAGAGTTACCATTGGCTTTCTTGATAATGGATCAAAATCTTGCCTTGCAGTTTCTACTTGCTCACCATCCAAATCAGGAATTCCACTTTTTGTCTTTTTTACTAAATATAAATTCAATAACGGAGTTCCATCTTCAGTAGAACCTGAAGGCTTAGACTCCCACATAAAGGCTAAGTTTCTGATAGATGAAAGTGCATTTTGAACGGCTTTCATACCTAAATACTTATTTACATCTGCAGTATCTGTGACCTTGGCATATCCAAGAACTGGACTCTCAATCCACTGACTTTCTTGGTTTGCATAAGGAAATAATCTTGCAGAAAGAGGACTTGACTTTCTGTAAACCTCTTGCTGCTCATCTTCAGAAAGATTAGCTAATGGATTATCAGAAGAATCTTTAGGTACGAATGTTGTATCCAAAGTAATTTCTCCAGTTTCAGTATTAGTATCTGATTCTATTGATAAAATAGATAAAGAATCGTTTGATAAGTTCTCAATTGAATCTAAATATCCAGGAAATTCATTTCTACTAATTACATCATTTAGTTTTTCGTAAATCGTATTTCCTATCTCTGTATTTTTGTAAGTTTCCCAAAACTCAAGGTTTGCTGTACCTACCAATAATTTTCTTAATCTTTCTTTATCCTTTACACCAGGAACATCAATACTCAATGTTCTTTCAGTTACATTTTTTTGAATGGATGGTTGAGTTAATCCCAATCCAGAAATTCTTGAAGTAATTACTGTTTGTGTTTTTTCAAGAGCTCCTAAAGCTTTTTCACTTAAAATTTCGAATACTTCATCATTTGAAATATCAGATAACTTATTTCCGTCTTCATCTTTAAATTTAAAAACCTGAGCCAAAGACTCTTCTCCGTTCATTTCATTGTACTTTTCTTTGAAAATATCAATAAATTCTCTTTCGTTTTCAGCGGTAGCAAACACTGTGTAAGCCGCATCATAAGGCTTTCTGAAACTTGGTCTGTTCGAGTATCTTCCTGCAAGGTTTGTTACCATATCAGGAATAGAAACTTGAAGAGTAACACTCATACCTCCTTCAAGGTCAAGCCCTTTTGCCAATTCATTATCTTTACAATACTTATAAGTATGACCAAAAAGTGGATAAACAGGTTCGTTTGTTTTACCTACCAAATAGTTTTCTAACACAGCTTTTCTGTATTCATCTCTTTCTTCAACAGTTGAAACAGGATATTCTACATTTCCAAGAACTGCTCTTACAGCGGAATCACTTCCTTCATACTGAGCTGCCTCAGAAGTGGCAAATTGCTCTGCATCGTTCTCAACACCACTTGTTACCCATGAAAAGGATAATTGATAAAGACAAGCTAGGGTTAATAATATGGTAAACACCCATATAATATTTCTATTCTGCATAGTTTGTTTATTTAATTTTCTTACATTTTTTAGCGGGTGCAAATATAAAATAACCTTACTTATAAAACAATTTTACACTTAACTATTTTCATAACGTAAAATTCTTCTACTCAGCGACCTCTCCTCTGTGCGGAATTAGTGCATCTCTTACAATTCTCATTTGAGTTTCTGGAACAGTAATAAAGGCTAATGAGTGCAAGGAATTTAACTCCTCCACACCACTCAAAACATAAGCTATACTTTCTTTTTCGGCAAATTCCTTTAAATGAATTTCATGATGAAGAGCTGTTTGATGTCCGTCTTCTCCTTTAAAATCCCAAATTAATTTTATGTTTCTTGTTTTTGGTTCCATGAGTGCGAAATTAATTATTCCTTTCCATATCTTTGTCTTTTGAAGAAAAAACAAATGAAAGAGGCAATAGAAATTTTAAGAAATGGAGGAATTATTCTTTACCCATCAGACACAATTTGGGGAATAGGCTGTGACGCTACGAATCCTGAAGCCGTAGAAAAAATTTTTAAACTAAAGCAACGCGCTTCTTCTAAAAGCCTGATTACTTTGTTAGATTCTGATGTAAAACTTAATAGATTTGTGAAGCAAATTCCTGAAATAGCTTGGGACATAGTAGAGTTTTCAGAAAAACCCACCACCATTATTTATCCCGAAGGATACAACTTGGCTCACAATGTATTAGCCGAAGACAAATCTGTTGGAATAAGAATAGTAAAAGAAGGATTTTGTCATGAATTAATCAGATCTTTTGGAAAACCTTTGGTTTCAACCTCTGCAAATATAAGTAGCGAACCTACTCCCCTAACCTTTTCAGATATAGACCAACGAATTTTGGATGGAGTGGATTATATTGTAAATTTGCCACCCAATGTAAAACTGAAACCCAAAGCTTCTACCATTATAAAGTTAGACATGGATTCAACTTTTACATTAATAAGAAAATAATTTTGCAACTCGATAACTCGGGTAATAGTATACCAATAATGACAAATACTCAGCTAAAAGCTCAGCTTACTCACCCTATTTTTGAAACAATACGAGATACCGTTCCTAACGAGCGAGTATATGTTATTGGTGGGTTTGTGAGAGATTTATTGTTGGACAGACCTTGCAAAGACATTGATATTGTAATAGAAGGAAGCGGAATAGAACTTGCCGAAAAAATTGCAAAAAAAGTAAATGCTACCAAAGTTTCTGTGTTTAAGAATTTTGGTACTGCCATGATAAAATTAGAGGATGGCTACGAGATTGAATTTGTAGGTGCAAGAAAAGAATCTTACAACCGAGATTCTAGGAAACCAATTGTGGAGGACGGAACCATTGAAGACGACCAGAAACGTAGAGATTTCAAAATAAATGCCCTGGCAATTAGCTTGAATAAAGCTAATTACGGAGAATTAATTGACCCTTTTAACGGTGTACAAGATTTAGAAGATAAAATCTTAAAAACACCACTTGAGCCAGGAATTACTTATTCTGATGATCCATTGAGAATGATGAGAGCCATCAGATTTGCTACTCAACTCAACTTCACTATCCATCACACAAGCTTGCAAGCTATTCGAGAGAATAAGGAAAGAATTAAAATTGTTTCGCAAGAGCGAATTACTACTGAACTGAATAAAATTATTCTGGCTGATACTCCTTCAATTGGTTTTAAACTACTGTTTAATACGGGCTTATTAGAAATTATTTTCCCAGAAATGGTAGATCTACATGGTGTAGAATTTATAGATGGAAAAGGACATAAAGATAACTTTTATCACACTTTGGAAGTACTGGATAACATTGCTCCTAATACGAATAACCTTTGGTTAAGATGGGCTGCAATTATGCACGACATTGCAAAACCACCAACCAAACGATTTGATAAAAAAGTAGGTTGGACTTTTCATAGCCATGAGGTGGTAGGTTCAAAAATGGTAAAACCTATTTTTAAAAGAATGAAACTCCCGTTGGATTCGCAAATGCAATATGTACGGAAAATGGTTTTTTTGCACCTACGCCCTATTGCACTTACCAACCCAAACACCAAAGATGCTGCTTACCGCAGAATGTTGTTTGAAGCTGGAGATGATATTGATGATTTATTGACTTTGTGCAGAGCAGACATTACCTCAAAAAATGAGAATAAGGTGCAGCGATACTTGCAAAAATTTGACAAAGTAGAAAAACGAATTGCCGAAATTGAAGAAAATGACCGCATTAGAAATTGGCAACCCCCAATTTCTGGAGATGTTATTATGAAAACTTTTGGAATTAAACCTTGCTTTGAAGTAGGAAAAATAAAATCTGAAATTAAAGATGCCATACTTGAAGGCACTATCAAAAACGACTATGATGAAGCTTTTGAATATATGGTTTCACTGGGAAAAAGGCTTGGGTTGGAAGTGGTTTAAATAATTAATTGTTAATCCAATACATTGTCCAATATAATAGTTTGCTCTACAGACAATTTCTTATACATAGAAGTAAACTTTCTAGCATGAAAATAAACTCTAATTGCTATGAAAACGAATAACAATAATGGAGTAACTAAAGTTATCAGGTAATTAATAAAGTTTAAATTGGGATAATATAAATATAGAAATATTGGTATCAAACCTATCAAAATTATTATTAAATAACCTATTGTAGGCTTAAAGTTTGCATAACATAGTTTTAAAAAGCAACTTAAGGTTTCTAAAACTTTTCTTTTTTTGTACTTTTCGATATTAGAGAGATTGAATAATATAAATATTGAAAATAAAATAGATGGTATAAATATAAAATTTATAGTCTTAAAGAATAAGCTTTGAGAAATAAAACTATTAATTAGAGAACAAGAGATAGAAGAAAAGATAACAAATGTTAATATAATTTGTAATGGCGTTAATTTAAGTTTATACTCAACAATTCTATCTGAAAAAGTACTATAAAATATTGCAAATGAAAATATTGAAGAATAACAGGTTAAATTCAAAAAATAATCTGAATAGTATGGCTGCAAAGCTAAACTTTTTTCATCTTGAAATCCTGCTATAATTAAATATGAAATACTTAGTAATGCTAATAAGAAAGATATTGGCTTTAAAACTTCAAAAAAGTTCCTCTCTTTTTCTTCAGCAATATCAAGTATCTCAGTTTTAATATCAACATTATATTTTATTTTATTTAAATGAGTAAACAACTCAGAATCTTCCTCTATCTCTGTTAATTGTGTGTCTAATCTACTTTTTAAGTTTATGAGCCTTTCAGTAAATCGTGGAATTCTAAATATTCTAGATGCTAACTCTTTCCTAAAATAATCAAAAACGGCATAACCTAAATTAAGACCAACAAGAATTTCAAAATATGAATTAAAATTACTTAGTGTCATAAAAAGCTATCTTAATTAGAAATAATTATAACAACTATTATAATTACTTTTAAAAATTGTCAATATTTTTGACACATATTTCTCACTATTGAAAGATACACTAGCTTCCCGAGTTTTTTCTTCTGAAGTACTTTCACCAAATTTTTCTAAGCGGTACTTATTATTGTCACCTATTGCAAAATTAATTTTTTCTGAAAAAATTTTCTTCATAGACTCTTTAAAAGCTTTTGAAGCAATTTTCAACTCCATTTGATTTGGGAATATATCCACCAAAACTTCTAAAAAAAATCTTAATTGAGCATTATCAACTTTATCGTCTCTATCACTTATCACTACTTTAACATTCCCCCCTCTACTTATGAATTCAACTAAAGACTCTTGAAAAGAAACGATAGCGTTATTATTAACAATATCTCCTTTCAAATCATCATCAAATAATACAAATGATTTTTTTGAGTATTTCAAAATCTTAGATATTGCAATTGCAGCATGTTGATGATCTTTATTTGAAAACACATCAGTACTCATATGTTTAGCTAAATTATCTAAGTTTGAAGCATAAAGCTTTAATTTATCTGTTTCGGATTTTGAAATTTTATTCATAATTTATAACGTAATAAAATGAAATAATATTTTATTTTAATTATACTTTTGGTAATGCAAATGTACACAAAAAAATTGTTTTTAAACATACCTTTGCATAAACAATAAAACAACATGCACACAATATACTCAGAAAGCTGGAAGGACTATGAACTTGTAGATGCCGGGAATGGCAAAAAACTAGAACGATGGGGAAATACTTTTACCATTCGTCCTGATAGAAACGCCTACTTTCCAAGGGTATTGAAAGAGGAAGAATGGAGAGAAAAAGTAGATTTTGAGTTTATTGAAAATACTTCTACCTCGGGTGAGTGGATTCAGAGGAACCAAGATGCTGAACCTGAATGGCAAATAAAATACGGAAAAGCTATTTTTAATATTAAACTTACCAAGTTTAAACATGTTGGGCTATTTCCTGAGCAACAAACTAACTGGGATTTTATTCAAAACAAAGTTCAAAAGGACCACAAACTCTTGAATTTGTTTGGTTACACAGGGGCAGCTTCGGTGGTTGCGAAACTGAACCATGCAGAGGTTTTTCACTGTGATAGTGTGAAAAATGTAATTAGTTGGGGGAAAGAAAACATGGAATCTTCAGGAGTAGATGGAATAAAATGGGTACTTGAAGATGCACTTAAATTTGCACAGCGAGAAGCCAAAAGAGGAAACAAATACCGAGCTGTGGTTATGGATCCTCCAGCATTTGGGATTGGAGTAAAAAAAGAAAGATGGAAGCTGGAAGATAAATTTACAGATTTACTAAAAGCTGCTAAAGAACTATTGGAACCAGGTGGTTTTGTAATAATCAACACCTATTCACCAAAATTAGATACAAAAGAAATAAAACGAATAGCTAGTTCAATTTTTCCTACTAACAAAGTGGAAGTTTCTCGATTATCAATGAGAACTACTACCGGAAAAAGATTGGATTTTGGGGAATTGACTAGGGTTCAAATGTAATGTAAATGATTCTAGTTTTAAGATTTACTTTTTCAAGGGAATGACAACAACCTGTAGTTGATTAATAATTAATCCTTCCCAAACAAATGTCTAAACACTTCTTCGATTTTTCCTACTTGAACTAGCTCAATATCAAAATCTTTTTGTTTAACACCTTTGTTGTATTTGGAGATTATCATTTTCTCAAAACCTAGTTTTTGTGCTTCGGTAATACGTTGGTCAATGTGCGATACTGGGCGAATTTCGCCTGTTAATCCAACTTCAGCAGACAATGCTATATCCTTACTTACTGGCATATCTACATTAGAAGATAATACCGCAGAAACAACTGCCAAATCAATTGCAGGATCGTGTACTTTTATTCCACCTGTGATATTCAGAAATACATCTTTGGCTCCAAGTTTAAATCCACATCTTTTTTCTAATACAGCCAATAACATGTTCAACCTTTTGGTATCGAAACCTGTGGTTGTTCTCTGTGGATTTCCGTAAGCAGCTGTGCTTACTAGGGCTTGTACCTCAACCAACATGGGTCGCATTCCTTCCATAGTTGATGCTATAGCAACTCCACTTAATGCTTCTTCTGTATTGTTTAGCAATACATCTGTTGGGTTTTCTACAGGAATTAAACCACCTGTTTGCATTTCGTAAATCCCTAACTCGTTGGTAGAACCAAAACGATTTTTTGTGGTTCTTAATAATCTGTAAATGTGGTTTCTATCTCCTTCAAATTGCAACACTGTATCCACCATGTGTTCCAATACTTTAGGCCCAGCAATGCTTCCGTCTTTGGTAATATGCCCAATTATAAATACCGAAGTCTGGGTTTCTTTGGCAAATTTCATTAAGTCCCCCGTACATTCTCTTATTTGAGAAATACTGCCTGGAGAAGAATCTAAATAATCAGAATGGAGTGTTTGGATAGAATCAACAATCAAAATATGAGGTTGCAATTCTTCGATATGCGAAAAAATATGCTGAAGTTTAGTTTCGTTAAGTAAGAAACAATTCTCGGAGGTCTGCCCTATTCTATCGGCTCTCATTTTTACTTGCTTCATACTCTCCTCACCCGAAACATAGAGTACACGAGCTTTAGAATGTTGCAGTGCCATTTGCAGCATCAGGGTAGATTTACCAATTCCTGGTTCTCCGCCAAATAATACTAATGAACCATGCACCAATCCACCTCCAAGAACTCTATTGAGTTCATTGTCATTAAAAATAATACGGTTGTGTTTTTCGTCCGAAACCTCTCCTATTGCAACAGGTTTTGAAATTCTTTTGGATGTAGGACCAGTAGAAAATAATTTCTTTTCGTTTTTAGAAACTACTTCTTCTACAAATGTATTCCATTCACTACAAGAAGGACATTTTCCAACCCATTGAGCTGATTGAGCTCCACAGTTTTGACAGAAATATGTTTTCTTGATTTTAGCCATGTTAGTTCAGTTGTTCTTCTACTTCGGAGGCATCAAATTTTACATTAATTGCAAATATTGAATACAATCCAAAAACTACTAAAAAAACTGTTTGTACTACCCACAGCATAATTGCAAAACTTGAAGAATCTGGATACTCTCCAAATTTAAGAGCTGCTGCAACAAATAACGGAAACAACCCAATTCCTCCTGGAGTGACTGCAATTGCAGCAGAACCTACAAAGAAACACGAAAATAAAGTGGGTGCATCCAACATGCCTATACTTTCAAAGCTTAGTCCAAACACCCAGAACATTGCAATGTAACAAAACCATATTATTAAAGTGTGAAGAATAAAAAAACCTCTCTTTTTTAATTGAAAAACAGTTTTAATCCCATCAAAAACTCCTTTCACTTTATCAAAAATTAATGTCCTTAATTTTTTAAAAATAACCAACAAAAGTATTCCAGTTACTCCTACTGCAAGAATTGCATATAATATCCAAGATGAACCACCAGAGGAATCTCCATTTCCTTTCATCATTTCGTTAATAGAGTCTTGACCCACTAAAAAATAAGTGAGAATAGTAATTAAACCAAGCATTACAAGGTCTATTACCCTCTCGGCTACAATGGTTCCAAATGTTTTATCAAAAGGAACTCCTTCTTTTTTTGAAAAGAAACCAGCTCTGGCAATTTCTCCCGATCTAGGAACGGTAAAGTTAATTACATATCCAATCATTACTGAATGATACAAACTACTTATCTTGGGCTTGTAACCAAGTGGTTCCATCATAAATTTCCATCTGTAAGCTCTGCTAAAATGACTTAACCATGCTATTACTAATGAAAGAAAAACCCATAGATAATTAGCATTTGCAAATGCTACGGGAATGTCATCTTTTTCTTCTTGGGTTAGTCCAGAATAAAAATACCAAGTCAGGTACACTCCTATTCCAAGAGGAATAATGATTTTTAAAATTTTAATTATGCTTTTTTTCAACTCCTTAAATTTTACCAAAGATAAAATTATATCGGTAATTATTTTTCATAAAAGAGGTTAAACAAACAATTACTCCTTAGAAATACAATTTATACAAAGCCACTGGGAAAAATCCTCGTTGGTAATTTGTTTTTATCTCTCCAGAAGAAGCCTGATAACCTTGAATAAAAATATTCTTTTGATTCGTAATGTTCTGAACATCAAACATAAACTCATGAGATACATTTTTTTGATTGTATCTCAGACCAATTTTAAAATCGAGCCTAAAATACTCTTGATACCTCTGAGAGAAAGCTACATTTATATCTCTAACTTCCCTAAATTGAGAATTAGATGCCGCAATATCAACTGGCGTGAAGGGTTTTCCACCTGCATAAGTTACTCTAGCATCAAGAGTTAAAGTGAAATTTTTACTTAGCTCAAACTCTTTACCTGCCAGAGCATTTAATACATATTGATTGTTAAATGCTGTGTTTCTCTCAATTCCATCACTTCCCTTATATTTTGATTCAAATACTGAGGCTGTTACCAAGTAATAGTATCCTTTTGAAAGGAATTTTTCAAAAGTAATTTCAAATCCATAATTCACTCCTGTTCCTTCGTTTACAAGTCCTGTTTTATTTGGTAATGTAAAATCTGCTCCTTCGTTAAGCATTGAAAAAGAATTACTTGCAGTATCTACTGGCACATTATAAATGTATTGAAAATAGGTTTCTACTTTTATTCTAGTATTGGCTCCAATGTTTCTTTCATAGCCTACTACATTATGAATACTTCTCGAAAAATCTAAGCTTTTATTGGGAGTTGGGTTGTTTTGATTAAACCTATCTTTTACAAAATATACAGAAATAGGCTGAGTTTGGCTATGCAATCCAAAACCATAAGTCACTTTATTTTTTTGATTAATCTCGTATTTTAGTCCAAGTCTTGGTTCAACACTTACTGAGTTTGATAGGTTAAAATATTGGCTTTGGACTCCAAAACTTCCTGTAAATTTTTCGGTAAAATTATGCTTCCAAGTAAAATAAGCCTGGCTTAATGATGATTCTCCCTCAAATCTCAAGGTCTCTACAAATTGATTTTGTCTTTTATTACTGTCTTTAAAATCAAGTATATTCAACCTAGTTATAACTCCAGCATTCCAGCTATTTCGTACGTTTATTTTTTTATTTAATTTAAAATGTAAAGCATAATTAGACAAAGTTCTATCAAAAACTGAAAGTTTTGTAACCTTACTTCTACCGTATCCTGTAGAGTCAACATTTCCTGCAGTTCTGGTGCCTGTTGCCACCACAGATAGTTTTGAAAACATGGTACTATTGAAAAAATATTTATGAGTTATACCTATTACTCCCGTCTGACTTCTAAATTTTGACTCTTGATTTTCGTCTGCAAATAAATTAGTGTTTGAGGTGTCCAATTCAAAATCTATAAAACTTACCCCTCCTATCCCAAAAACGGAAAATGTACCCGCCTTTTGTGTAGGAAAATTCAATTTAAAAGTTAAATCTTGATATTCTGGTATAGAACTCCCCGTTCCTAAATCTACTCCTATTAATTGAAATACACCAAGAGTAGAATAACGATAATTAAACATGTAAGAGGCTCTTCCTCCTTTTTTGAAAGGACCTTCAGAGCCTAACTCAAATCCATTAACTCCTACCTGAAAAAGATGCTCATAACTATCGTTATTTCCCTCTCTTAATTGTAAATCAAAAACACCTGAAAGTGCATTGCCATATTCAGAAGACCAAGCACTGGTCATAAATTCTGAATTCTTTAAATTGTTTACATTCAACATACTGATTGGACCACCCGTAGTCCCAATAGTTGAAAAATGATTAGGGCTAGGAATATCAACACCCTCTAATCGCCACAGAACTCCTGTTGGGGAATTCCCTCTGATTATAATGTCATTTCTATCATCAGAAGAACCACTAACACCGGCATAATTTTGAGTCATACGAGCTGGATCTTGAAGAGATCCTGAAAAACGAGTGGCTTCATCAATTGAAATAGTTCTTGAACTCACCGTATTCATCTTATTAATCGTTTCCCTTTTATCTGCTTCTCCTCTCACCACAAATTCACCCAATTCTTCAAATTTTTCTGATAGTGTAATGTTTACATTCAATTCTTTAGCCGATAACACAAGTAAGTTTGGAATCTCTCTTGTTTCATAACCTAAATAACTAATTCTGATAGTGTGCCTACCTGTAGGAACATTCTCTAATCGAAACTCTCCATTTACATCTGTAGTTGTTCCTAATATAGGGTCGCTTCCTACTAGAATTACATTTACACCTATTAAGGTTGCTTGCGAAACTTTATCGGTAATAGTTCCTTTGATTACAGAAGTTAATTCTTGAGAGTAACTTGTAAAAGCAAAAATTGCTAAAATAAATGAGAAAAAATAGTTCATGGTTTTAGTTTTGATAGTACAAAGCTAAAACACAAGAATTAAACTAAGATTGATAAATGTTAAGAAATGTTTTCTACTCTATATTTTCTTAATCTACTTAAAGATTCTGGTGCTATTCCAAAAAAACTTGCTAGATGTTTTAAAGGAATTCTATTTGTTAACTCCCTATTGTTTTCTTCAAACTCAGCATATTTTTGTTCTGCTTTAACATTAGAAGCTGAATTATTTAAGGATATCATATTTACAATAGCTCTTTCTACCATTAGTCTACCCAATCTTTCTAGCATGTGGGATTTATCATAACCCTCTAGCAACTTATCATAAGGCAGAAGCAACATTCTTGTTTTTTCTATGGTTTCGATACAACATTTACAATTTTCGCCAGTAACCAAACTTTCATAATCAGTAAAGAATTCATCTTCACTCATAAAAGCTACGTTTATTTCGTTTCCATCTTTTATGGTATAAATTCTGAAAAGCCCCTCAATGATGTAATAAACACCTTTACATTTTTCGTCAGTTCCTAATATCACCTCTTTTCTATCAAATTCCAACAACTGAATGTGCGGCATCACATGTTCAACATCCTGAAAAGTTAAGGGAACAAAATCTTGAATAAACTCTAAAAATTGCATTAATTCCTTTTCCATAGTTGTAAATATAAAAAAAACTCCATCTGAAACATCAGATGGAGTTTTAAAGTTGAGAATAAAAGCTAATTACTTAACAATTATCAATTTTTTGGTGAATACAGTATTCTCTGAATTAAATCGTATTAAATAAACTCCCTCAGAAAATTCATTCACATCAATAGTAGTTTGAACAGAGTTATCAGGAATCGTTTTAGAATAAACCAATTGTCCTGAGCTATTAAAAATAGCCATTTCGATATTTTTCATTTTACTTTCCAAAATTGAAATATTCAAAAACCTATCAGCAGGGTTTGGATATACTAGAATTGATTTCCCTAAATTTTCTTCTTCTAATCCTGTACAATCATTTACGGTAACCTGTATGGTTGTACTACTGTCACACACTCCATAGGTTCCTTTTAGGGTAGCTGTATATGTTCCTGGGCTAGCATAAGTATGACTAGCGTTAGGAGTTGTAGAAGTGTTTCCATCTCCGTAATTCCAATCATATGTAATAGCATTTGATCCTGTCATACTAAAATATATAGCACTTCCTAAACATACAACCGTAGGGTTTGCGTTTGGTGTAACATTAGGTATAGGATTATTTGTAATTCTCACATAAGCAGTATCACCTGGACAATTTGCATTACTAGCTACAGCCCAAAATTGAGTGGTTACAGCAGGAGAAACCGTAATATTTTGTGTTGTTGCTCCTTGGCTCCATGAATATGCACTTCCTCCACTAGCACTTAATGAAATAGATGTTCTATCGCAAATAGTTGTATCTCCAGGAGATATTTGCGTTGAAGGATATGCTCTTACAGTTAATACTTTTGAAACACTATCCGCACCACATCCATTATCTACTTTCATTTTTACATTATAAACACCAGGCGTATTAAACAAAATTGTATTATCCTCTAAATTTGAAGTACTTGGAACTCCTGAAGGATAAGTCCAATAGATAGTTCCCTGCCCTGAAATACTTCCATTAAATACTACAGTATCTTGTTCACAAATTGCTAATGAACTCTCCGTAAAACTTGCAGTTGCTCCAGCAGTATCAACAATTATAGTGTTTATTAAACTATCGTTAGAACAAATACCTTCTAGATATAGAATAGCCTTATAAATACCCGGAGAAGTATAAGTTACTGTCTGAGTTGTGTTGGTTGAAAATGCAGGTGAACCTCCTGGAAAGAACCACTTTAATGAATCATAGTTAGCCAACCCTGTTGCACTAAAAGTTGTTGTCTGCCCTTGACAAATTCTGTTTCTAGTAATATTCACTGTACCAGTTGAAGGTAAATCAGTATAAATTACTCTAATACCAGTAGATGTATTAATTGAGGCTACAGTATTAGAACTTTGCCAAATTCCAGCAGTTTTAACATAAGTAGTATTAAGACCCGCAATTCTGTTATTTGCAGTTGTTATTACTAATGTATCTCCATTGGTATAATCAATCTCAATACCTGCCCAAAAATTCCCTGTAAGAAATGGTGGAGTTGTAAGGTAAACTTCATTGCTAATTCCTGCAACCAAACTACTAATAAGAACCGTATCAGATGATAATACATTTCCTGGTGCTCCTGAATTATCATCATATATATTGACAACAAAAGTAGAAGTAGGGGAACCAGCATCTGCTCTTACTACTGGCAATATAACTCTCTGAATAGAATTAGTAGGACTTGCAAGTGTAAAAGGTTCTGCATATCCTTTGATATTGGCTCCATTATGCCCTGGATAATAACCCCAAGTACCTAATAAATTATAGTATATCATTGAATCTACAGCCAAGTCATAATTATCTAATGTATCACAGTATCCTGGTGGTGTAGGAATTACTACTACACATCCTGGTGATGTTATAGAATCAAGTAACGAAGCGTTTTCCACTACCATTTTGACATTGTAAGTACCTAATGTGTTATAAATTTTAACTGGATTTTTTTGTGTAGAAAAAGTTCCATCTCCAAAATCCCAATCCCACCTATATGCTGCTGGAAAAGAAATAGATGTATCTTTAAAGAAAACTTGAAATCCTTTATAAATTGTATCACATCCTTCAAAACCTGGAATCAATTGAGAATTATATGGTAAGCAAAAGCTATAAACTGCGGAATCACCAAAATTTGGACTTAAAGATTTAGCAATAACTTGACCAGATGCTGCATCAGTGATAGTAAAGTTTCCATCATTAGGACAGAAAAACTTTTTCTGTAATCCATCTCCTCCAGAATCGTATATAACAAATTCATAGCAACCTGTATCTAAACAAGCTGTTTCAAATATTGATTGAATTTTTTGTGGATAACCATTGCCACTCTCCCATATTCCGCCAAAAGTATCTCTAATTACCCAAGAAATTTCTTGAGCACTACAATCGGTGTTGATATTTACTAATACCGAAAATCCTTCTTTTGAATAAAAAGCTGTAGATAAATTATTATCACTAGTTAATCCATCGTTATGACTTCCATTAATAAGTGTAGAATCTATTGACACATTATATGTATGAGCACCTACTGTTGTCAATATACCTGGTAAAGCAATGGTATCACATTCAGCTGGTGCCATTTTTCCTGACCAGAAATAAGTAAGTATTGCTCCTGCGTCAATTTGGTATTTTACTGAAAAAGACCTCAACGTATCACTTCCTCCGTTACATACAACTGCATAGCCTGGAATTGTTGTAGAACAAACCGTATCCGTTGGGTAAAATACACTAACCAAAGAGGGATTGTATTGATGTGGCGAAGTACAGTTTTGAGTAGTCGTCAAAGCATGCCTTGCTCCTCCCGAAGCTAAAACAGCTCTCATTCTTGTAATTTGATTTGGCGTAAAATCTGAAGCACAAGCACCGTTTTGGTACTGCATGTAATTTTCAACATTATCTAAAGGACAAGGTTTTGACACACATGCATTTCCTGTCCCTACCGAAGTTGGTGGTGTATCACAACATAAATCTCCTGAAGTAGCACAAGGAGTTCCCGGTGTACATGAGCTTGTATTATGAAATGTATGATATAAATTAAAATAGTGCCCCATTTCATGAGTCAACACTCTGTTATCATTAGTAGCAGACCAAAGATTAAAACCTCTTGCTCCAGAGATATCATTTCCAGTAGCACTAAAACGAATTACAACTCCATCAGATGCTGAAGAACCTCCTGGAAAAGTAGCGTAACCAATAACACCTCCTCCACCTCCAGCGTAGATATTTGTTGTACTTTTTATTTTATTAACTACCCAAACATTAATGTATTGAGCTGGATTCCATTGTACCATTGCTTTCATAGATGCGTCACTTCGCCATGAAGCATTATGATAAACTCCACTATCTAAATAACCCTGATTTCCTGACATATCGTGCCTAGTAATACCAGAAGTGAAATTTCCACTAGGGTCTCTTCTTGCCAAACAAAACTCTATCTCAGCATCTGCACCAAGTGGACCAGTCTGAGCAATTCCTCCATCAGCTCCGTTTCTTCTAAAATCCCTATTTAATGCAGCTATACAAGACATAATTTGAGCATCAGGAATGTTAGTTGAATCTCCTAATGCTTCACCTGAGTGCAAAACGTGAAATACAATTGGAACAGTATAAACAACCCCTCTTCCTCCTGAACGACTTGAAGCCTGATTCTGAATATAGTTTTGAGTGTGCTGTTCAATTTGTTGTCTCTTCAGATTATAATTTGCATCAAACCTTTTAAGAAACTCATCCATGTAATGTGAAGCACATTGTTCACCAGCAAAAGGAACGGTTTTTCCTGGTATTTGAGGGTAAGAACTACTGGGTGAAGTTTGGGCGTTTAATCCAAAAGTGATTAAAATTGAAATGGCAATTAAATAAAAATTTTTCATAGGTTGGTTTTCTTCTGTTAAAAATACGGTATTCTGCTCATTAGGTTGCTTAATATCGTAACGAAATGTGTTTTTAAGCTTTTGATTTTAAAATTTTTAGTTTATCTCTGAGTTTTGCAGCTTCCACAAAATCAAATTCTTTTGCTGCTTTTTCCATTGCTTTCTGCGTCATCTTTATATTTTCTTCTATTTGATTTTTAGTCAAATACTCTATTTCTTCCTCTGCAGCTATTGTTTGTTCTGTTTCTAAATTATTTTGAAATTGATAAGGAGTTGAATCAGAATTTTTCTTAATTGGAGTTGGGGTAATTCCATGTTTTTCGTTGTAAGCCATTTGTGTAGCTCTTCTTCTTTCGGTTTCGTCAATGGTTCGCTGCATAGAGTTCGTCATTTTGTCTGCATACATAATTACTCTACCATTTACGTTTCTTGCCGCTCTTCCCACTGTTTGCACCAATGCTCTTTCAGAACGCAAAAACCCTTCTTTATCCGCATCCAAAATCACAATTAAAGAAACTTCTGGTAAATCCAATCCTTCTCTCAATAAGTTTACTCCCACCAACACATCATAAACTCCTAACCGCAAGTCTTTTATTATTTCAATTCTATCAAGAGTATCTACATCTGAGTGAATATAGCGACTTCTCACCCCTACTTTTTCCAAGTATTTTTGTAGTTCTTCCGCCATTCTTTTTGTTAAAGTGGTTGCAAGAACTCTTTCGTTGTTTGCTATGGTTTTATGCACTTCTTCAAGCAAATCATCTATTTGATTTTTACTTGGTCGCACTTCAATTTTTGGGTCTAACAATCCTGTTGGACGTATCAATTGCTCTACAAAAACTCCTTCAGCTCTTTCTAGTTCGTAGTCAGCAGGAGTTGCTGAGACATATAGAGTTTGCTTAGTGATAGATTCAAATTCATCAAACTTCAGAGGACGATTATCCATCGCAGAAGGTAATCTAAATCCATGTTCTACTAAGTTTATCTTTCTACTTCTATCTCCTCCATACATGGCTCTAATTTGAGGCAGAGTCACATGGCTTTCATCAATCACCATCAAAAAATCATCTGGAAAATAATCTAACAGACAGAAAGGTCTGGAGCCTGCTTCCCTCCCATCAAAATATCTTGAGTAATTTTCAATTCCTGAGCAATATCCTAATTCTCGAATCATTTCTAAATCAAGAGTAACTCTTTCCTCCAACCGTTTTGCTTCAAGATGTTGACCACCAGCTTTAAAAGCGTCAATTCTTTCCATCATATCGTCCTGAATATCATGAATTGCTCCCTGAATTGTTGATTTTGCTGTAACAAAAATGTTGGCTGGATAAATGCTGTATTCGTCAAATTTCTCAATTCTCCGAGCCGTATCATTTTCAATGGTTTCAATCTCTTCTATTTCATCACCCCAAAAACTAATTCTTAACGAAAACTCAGTGTAGGGTAAATTAATATCTACTGTATCTCCTTTCACTCTAAAGGTTCCTCGTTCAAATTCAATTCCCGCTCTGGAATATAAATTGTCAACTAACTGAGCTAAGAAAGTATTTCGAGTTACAACTAATCCTGTTCTAATCTGTAAAATACTATCCTTAAAATTGGAGGGATTGCCAATACCATAAATACAAGAAACGGAGGATACCACAATCACATCTTTTCTACCTGACATTAGAGCTGAAGCAGCTCTAATTCTCAATTTTTCAATTTCATCATTGATTGATAAATCTTTCTCAATATAAGTTCCTGTGGTTGGTAAATATGCCTCCGGTTGGTAATAATCGTAGTAAGAAACAAAATATTCTACTCTGTTATCTGGGAAAAAATTTGAAAATTCTTCAAACAGTTGGGCTGCCAGAGTTTTGTTGTGAGAAAGAACTAAAGTTGGTTTATTTGTTTCTTGAATTACATTGGCTACCGTAAAAGTTTTTCCCGAACCTGTAACCCCAAGTAATACCTGACTTGCAACTCCATCGTTCACTCCTTCAACCAATTCTTTGATTGCAGTAGGCTGATCTCCAGTAGGTTTAAAATCTGATACTAAATTGAATTCCATTCTTATTCTTCTCTATTAGTGAGTTAATTCTTTAAATATGTTCTCCAGCTTCTGAGTTTCTTTTTGGAGAGAAAGCACCAACAAACCTTTGCTTGAAGCAAATTTTGCAATTTCGGCTCTTAAATCTTCAGATTGAGTAGAGGTAATCTCCCAAATATTATTTCCTAAATCTGTTACTTTACTGACTCCTGTTATGGATTTTAGTTCAGTTTTAGAAACAGAGTTGTCAAATTCTACTTTTACAATTTGTTGACTTGAGCTTGCATTCATAATCTGCGAAGCTTCTTTGTCTACTAACAAATTCCCTCTATTTATAATTACAATTCTATCGCAAATCGCTTCTACTTCTTGCATTATGTGAGAAGAAAACATCACTGTTTTTTCTTTCCCAATATTCTTAATTACTTCTCTAATATCAGCCAATTGGTTAGGATCCAATCCACTTGTTGGCTCATCCAAAATAAGCACATTTGGATCGTGAATTAAAGCTTGTGCCAATCCAACTCTTTGTTTATATCCTTTTGATAATTGTCCTATTTTTTTACTCTGCTCTAATCCTAATCCTACTAAATCAATGGCATTAGCTACTTTTTGTTTTTTCTTATTAAGTTTATGAATACCTGCAATAAAACCTAAATATTCCTTCACATACATATCCAAATACAATGGATTGTGCTCTGGTAAATACCCTACTTTTTTTCTTATTTCAAGTGAATCCTCCAATACATCATAACCATCTACAATTACAGTCCCTGAAGTGGGTGGAATGTAACAGGTTATTATTTTCATTAATGTAGATTTTCCAGCACCATTTGGGCCTAAAAAACCTAAAATTTCTCCTTGATTTACAGTAAAAGAAACCTCATTCAAAGCTTTTTGAAGTCCGTATTCTTTCGTAACATTTTTAATTTCTATCGACATTCCTGAGAGTTAGGATTAAATAATCCTTAAAAATAAGGAATTTTCCATAACCATTTGGCTTACTTGAGTTTTAATTTATTGATAATTACATTACATTTGAAAAAGAATAATTTCTATTGAAAAAAGGGCTAGTAATAAAATCTACAGGAAGTTGGTATTCGGTAAAAACCGAAAACAACGAGATTATTAATTGCAGAATTAAAGGGAAGTTCAGGTTAAAAGAAATTAAAACTACCAGCCCAGTTACTGTAGGTGATTTGGTGCAGATAGAAATTCAAGAAGAAGGAAGCGGAATTATTGTTGAGATTGAACCAAGGAAAAACTACATCATCCGTAAATCGGTAAATCTTTCAAAAAGAGCACATATTTTAGCTTCTAACATTGATATGGCTTTTTTGGTTATTACTATAAACCACCCTAAAACATACCCCAATTTTATTGATAGATTTTTGGTTTCTGCTGAGGCTTACAACATTCCTGTTAGCCTTATTTTTAATAAAATTGATCTATACAACGAGAATGAAGTTGAGGAAATGAACCAACTCATTGAAATTTACTCCAAAATAGGATTTAATTGCTATCAAACCTCAGCTGAAAAAAATATTGGAATTGAGGAAGTAAAAAAAGAAATGAAAGACAAAACTTCGGTTTTTTCTGGAAATTCTGGCGTTGGAAAATCAACTCTTATAAATCTTATTGACAATAAGTTAAATATAAAAACAAGTGATATTTCAGATTCTCATAACCAGGGAAAACACACTACTACATTTGCTGAGATGCACGAGTTAAATTTTGGAGGACATATTATTGATACACCAGGAATTAAAGGACTTGGAATTGTGGATATTGAAAAAGAAGAAATCCATCACTATTTCCCTGAAATGAGAGAAATAATGAATGAATGTAAGTTTAATAATTGTGTGCATGTTAACGAACCAAAATGTGCAGTTAAGCAGGCTGTTGAGGATGGTAAAATCTCAATCTCTAGGTATGAAAACTACCTGAATCTTTACCATGGTGATGATGTGAGTGGATTTAGAGAAAGCTTATATGCTCCGAAATAGCAGTTAATTATGAGAGCAATTCTACAAAGAGTTTCGGAAGCTTCGGTTACTATTGAAAGCAGATTGTTTTCACAAATTGGCAATGGTTTTTTAATTTTTCTTGGTATCGAAGAAAACGATTCTAAGGAAGACATTGATTGGTTGGTGAAGAAAATTTCGAATATGCGAATTTTTGGAGATAATGAAGGAAAAATGAATCTCTCTATTCAAGATATTAGCGGAGAAGTTTTGGTGGTGAGCCAATTCACTTTATATGCTTCTACTAAAAAAGGAAATCGTCCTTCGTTTATCAAATCTGCAAAGTCAAAGATTGCAATTCCACTGTATGAAAAATTTATCAAAACAATTCAAAACCAACTCACTAACGAAGTGAAAACTGGAGTTTTTGGGGCTGATATGAAAGTGCAATTAATTAACGATGGGCCTGTTACTATTATGTTAGATTCCAAGGATAAAGAGTAATCTAAAAAATCAACTCCCATCCAAACCAACCAGCAATGCTTAAATACACATAAAACGCATATAAAAACACACTCAACTTCATTCCTCGCTGATAATACAGAAACATAGAAACTGCATTAATAGCTATAAAATATAGCCAGGTTTCGTGAATAAAATTCACCATAAGCCACGTTCCTGTTAAACTAAAAACTGTGGTGAAAGAATCCATAAAAGGAAGTTTTGATTCTGTTTTATTCTTCAAGAAAAAACCAACTACAACCATGACAATTGTGGTTACAAATAAGAAAATTAACTGAGTAGAAAGTGAATAGCTATTTACATTATATTCACCCCAATTGAGCCAACCATATATGGCTGAGAAAATATAAAAAACTTGTAGGAAGGACTCTGCAAAAATTTTTCGTTTGTAACACAGATAACTATAAATAATTGCTCCCAGAACTGCAAATGCAAAACAAAATTGCACTTCTTTGATATATAAAACTGTATACAGTACCCCAAAAGCTATTGCTAAAATTTCGAGAAACAGAAATTGTTGCCTCTTAATATTTGATATCGAATCAGTCAAAGGTTTTTCTTTTTTCTTTTCTTCGTAAGTGCAGGTTCATTCGTTTACCAAAATAAATCTCTACTACCGAATAATCTGAACTAAACGAGCTTTTAGAAAAATCTTGTTTGGTGTTGGTTCCGTTCAAAATTAAGCCTCCAAAGAAATCATCATTGTCATATCCTAAAACAAATCGATAACTAAAACCTAAAAAAATTGAACGAGAAAAATTAGATACACTATCCATGTCGTTTCTTTCTTGAAACAAGCGATCTTTATTGAAGTACAATGTGGGTGATAAATGCCCTGACAAATGCCAGTTTTTATGAAACACCCAAGTATACATGTACCCCACTTTTATTCCTAAATTTATATCCAATAATTTTTGACTTTTCACTCCCTCTCCAAAACTAGAGTCTAAGGCTAAGGGAATTAAGGAAGAATCTGCAGTAACTCCTGAGATAAAAAAATCCGTTCCGGCAGTAAACGAACCTGCACTTTTTAATTGTTTTTCGAGATATAAAAAAGAGGAACGGTAAGAAACTCGCTTATTATTAAAAATATAAAAAAATGTTCCCTGAATAATATAATCTGAAATATCTGGACGAAAAGGATAATTATTATTAGTCGCAAACCAATCTTCTGGCAATGTAGGATCATCTCTAAAAAAACCCTGATACTGCTGATACATAAGCGAAAACCTAAACTTACGCCTACTCATTCCATAAAATATATTGAAGTTACTTCCTTTTTTATCTGCCCTGCTTTGCAATGGAAAAGCATAACTAAAAGTCGCCCATTTATAATCAAATCCAAAACCTAAATACAATGGAGAATTAGGGGAATAATTTACCCAATTTTCACCTTCGTACAAATTACTAAAATATAAATTGTGATTCTTTACATTGGTAAAAGTATAGGGATAAAAATTGTGTGAAAATTCTTTGAGATAAGTTGTATCATAGTTTTTTCTATCTTTTTGAGAGAAAGTTGTTCCGCACAGAAACATGAATGCTATGAAAATAATTAATCTCATTTATCTCTTTTCATAAGTAACAAACGAAAAAGAAAACTCATGTTTTTCGTCTTTTGGATGAAAAATTTCACTTGTTTTTTTCCAATTAGACTTGTCGTAATCTGGAAAGAAAACATCAGCTTCAAAATTGTGATGAACATAAGTGATATACAATTTATCAAGCATATTCTCATCGAGAGAAGTTTTGTAAATCTGTCCACCACCAATTATAAACGCTTCATCGTCTCCGTTCTTCTCAGCTATTTTTAATCCCTCTTCAATAGAATTAACAACCACACAATCTTCTGCTTCAAAACTAGAATTACGGGTCACAATAATATTCGTTCTATCAGGTAAAGGTCTGTATTTATCAGGAATAGAATCGTAATTCTTTCTTCCCATAATTACATGATGTCCTTTTGTAGTACTAGAAAAATAACGCATATCATCTCTCAAATGCCAAATCAAATCATTGTCTTTGCCTATTGCCTCATTCTCGGCTTTGGCTACTATTAAGGAAACTTTCATTCTATTTCTTTTTTGCAAATTTACTTAAAATGTGGAAGAAATCCTTGTAAATAGAATTTGGTAATATTCTCGCTTTAAGATCCCCGCTTTCGCGAGGATGACAATGGAAATTAAATAAAACTAACCGAACAATAACAAACAAAACTAAAAGGAAAAACACTATATTTGCATCCTAATAAAAACAAGCAAAATCATCCAAAAAATGAGCTTAGAATTATCTGAACAAGAATTAGTTAGAAGAGAAACTCTCAACAAAATGAGAGAAAAAGGAATTGAGCCTTACCCAGCTGCTTTATTTCCAGTAGATACTTTATCCAAAGAGATACAAGAAAACTACGAAGAAGGCAAACGAGTAATCGTAGCGGGAAGATTGATGAGTAAAAACATCATGGGAAAAGCCTCTTTTTCTTCTATTCAGGATTCTGCGGGGAGAGTTCAAGCGTATTTCAATAGAGATGTGATGTGCCCAGATGAGGACAAATCTTTATACAATGAGGTGTATAAGAAAATGCTTGATATTGGTGATTTTATTGGGATTGAAGGAACATTGTTCACTACGCAAGTGGGTGAAAAATCTATCCAAGTAGAAAAAATGACTGTATTGAGTAAATCATTGAAGCCTCTTCCTATGCCCAAAACAGATAGCGAAGGAAAAGTACATGATGCCTTTACCAATCCAGAACTGAGATACAGACAACGCTATGTGGATTTGGTGGTAAACCCACAAGTAAAAGAAGTATTTGTGAAGCGAACAAAAATGTTCAATGCGATGCGTACTTTCTTTAACGATGCTGGATATTTTGAAGTAGAAACACCAATCTTGCAACCTATTGCTGGAGGTGCTGCGGCTCGTCCTTTTATTACTCACCATAATAGTTTGGATATTCCTTTGTACATGAGAATAGCCAATGAATTATACTTAAAAAGATTGATAGTTGGTGGATTTGATGGAGTGTATGAGTTTAGTAAAAACTTCCGTAACGAGGGGATGGACAGAACGCACAACCCAGAGTTTACTGCAATGGAAATCTATGTTTCGTACAAAGATTACAATTGGATGATGGAATTTACTGAAAAGTTGCTCGAACATGTAGCTACTGAAGTAAATGGAACTTCTGAAGCTACTTTTGGAGAGCATAACATAAACTTCAAAGCTCCTTACAAGCGAGTAACCATGCGTCAGTCGATTATTGATTTTACTGGATTTGACATCAAAGGAAAATCAGAAGATGAATTGAGAACGGCTGCCAACCAAATGGGAATTGAAGTGGATGATACGATGGGGAAAGCCAAATTGATTGATGAAATTTTTGGTGAGAAATGTGAAGGAAATTACATTCAACCTACTTTCATTACGGATTACCCAAAGGAAATGTCTCCGTTGTGTAAATCACACAGAGATGATCCAGAATTGACAGAGCGATTTGAATTGATGGTATGCGGAAAAGAAATTGCAAACGCTTACAGTGAGCTAAATGATCCAATTGACCAAAGAGAAAGATTTGAAGAACAAATAAAATTAGCTGCTCGTGGAGATGACGAAGCAAGCGAATTTATTGACCAAGATTTCTTGAGAGCACTTGAATACGGAATGCCGCCAACATCAGGATTGGGAATAGGAATGGATAGATTAATTATGTTTTTAACTAATAATCAATCGATACAAGAAGTGTTGTTTTTCCCGCAAATGCGACCAGAGGTAAAACAAAAGAAACTGGAACTTGCTGATAATGAAAAAGCTATTTTTGAGGTGATAAAAGCTCAAAAATCAATGGAATTGAGCGAACTTAAAAATTCCGTTAGCCAACTTAGTAACAAACAATGGGACAAAGGAATGAAAGCCCTTGGCAAACTAGGATTGGTAAAAGTTACTAAAACTGACGATACACTTACAGTAGATTACACAGAAAACTAAATGGAAGAAAACCAAGAACATACGGACGTCCTCAACCAAGATTTGAGAGATATGCTGTGTCATATTTTACAATCGCAATGGAATGTAATTGAAGTGGAAAACGACCTCGAACCCCACGAATACGATTGGTATGTAACTACCATTATCAAGATTTTTGAAAGAGGAAAACACACCATTGATGTAGGTAATTTCTTGATGGAACAAGAAACCAAAATCCTAGAAAAAAGTGGCGACCGTGACAAAAACCACGACATTGCTAACAAACTGAGCTTTACTTATCATAAATTGAATACGAAGGATTGGAGTAAGGAGGATTAGTACTTCTTCAATATTTTATTTGAAAAGGGAAGTTTTTGCTTCCTTTTTTTTGTTTTTTTTGATTGTTAAACACTCGTTAATAACTACTAACTTGTTAGAAATGAATTGTAAAAGATTCTTTTTAATTTAGTTTAGAAAAGAATGCTTTAGCCAAAACTTTAAAAATAATGTCAACAGAAATAAAAATAATCACTCATGAAATTTCCAACATAGGAAAGATTGATATATGCTTATTTGGTGAGGCTAAAAAGTTTTATGAAAATCTAGAAAAAAATGGAATAATTAATAATTTGAAGACAATGGATCATTTGGGTTTTATTGCTAAAGCTCATCCTGGAAACAATCATAAACGATGGGATTATGTTTGTCTACAACTTCTAATACTTCAAAAAGTTAAACATTCAATATTTAACACAGGATTAAGTTTACCAATAAAGGAACTTAGTAATATTTCGAAATTAGAATACTTGCAATGTGCAATTTTACTCTCAAATATTGGACATCTACATGGAACATTAGCTACTGAAAAAAGCTTACTGCATTTTTTATTAAAAAGTAAACCTCGAATGAATCAATTTCTTTCTGAAATAAGAAAAGATAAAAAATGGGACTTATTCGTAGATAAAATAATTCATAGTTATGACTTTTACAAAGTAAAATACTTAGTTGCTCTCAATTATATCAAAAAGAATTATAATGAGCCTCTAATAAATGAAATTGCTTATAGTTTCTTACATAATACTGTAATTCAAGACTCACCAAAATTCAGAAAATTAAAACAATTACTGTTCAGAATAAGGAATTTATCTTTTCTTTATATGGACTCTTTTAATAGTGATTTTCCGTTTCAAATAAGTATTCATAAAATATTGATAAACATCTATAATTATGATGCTTTATTTCAGTCTAAAACTAAAGACTTTGACTCATTCTTTGATACTAGCGAAACAGCTCTAACTAAAAAACTATATATATCTGAAAGTGGGAGTTTCTCTATGGCTAAAAACGAAGATTTAAGTTTTAAAAGATTCACAAAATATTATACTAATACAGGAAATAAAGCTTTAAAACTTGAGAACTTACTAGTTTCAAACACAAAATCAAAACATAATTTTGATCCTCAAATATTTAATGATGTAAATAATTTCTTGCGCTTTCAATTTTATATATCAGCAGACGAAATTAGTTTATATGGAAGAACCTTAGCTTCATATGACTTTGGAAAAGCCTTAATTGATTTATATAAAAAAGAAAACAGGTTAAACTTATCATTACAAAAAAACATTGGAGTAGAAAAAGTTTTTCTTAGACTTATTCATGATAATAGAAAAAAATTATTCTTCATGAATTTATTTATTAATAAGCCTAAACTATTATCTAGTGAATTAATTTCTTTAATTAACAATTACAAAAATGTATTTAATGAGTTTTTAACCACATATAAATTTGTTGGTGATCCAGTATTAGAAAAATACAGTCATTCTGAATTAAACAGACATACAGTTCGTAAATTTTTCCTTTATTCACTAAAGTTATTATTTACTCATGATTACAGACAAGATGTTTATATTTCTTATGATTATCAAAGAACAATAAGTGAAACTACAGAATGTCCTTGGCATGAAACGGGTCATGTAAAAAAGAAAAGTAAGTTTTATGAAATTATAGACTGGTGGTTAAATAAGTCTATAATGAAGAAAAATCATCCTGACATTTTAAACAACCTTAAAATACTTAAAGAGATAGTAAATTCTGAAACGCAACTTCCTGTTCAAGGATTAAACATATATTATTGTCTCTTCCCTGTTCAAATTGATGATATCTCATATGATGCATTTAATGCCGATAAAACGGGTAATCCTGAAAAAAGAAAATCAGTTACTGATATTGATTGTACGTTAATGCTTTTTAATAAAAAAAAGTTTGAATATTATATTGTAGAAGGAAAGGATTCAAAAAGATTTCAAAGAGCCGTAAAAAAAGACTTTGAAGTAATTAAAAAACGTTTATTATTTTCGGAAAATTACTCTGATATAAAATATATAAGAAAAAAATGCAGAGGAGGCTATATACTACTTAAAAACTAGAGAGTGACCAACATCTTTACTTAGAATAAAAACACTTTCCGCTCCCCTGGATTTGTAATCCTGCGGTAAGAGTAACAACAAAAAATCAAAGTGAAGAATTACAAAAAAAAATAGCAAACTTTAAAAATTTCCTGCCATCACATAGCTCCCATAAATAGCATCATTATAAGACCCATTTCCTGAATAATCTGGATTATAAGTCCTAGTTCCGCTATTCATTTTATACAAAAAAGGACTCAATAATAAGCGTTCTTGGTGCCACCTACCCGATTGGCCTCCATAAATTGTAGTAGAACCACCATACCCCATTAATCCTGGGATTGAACTTCCACTAAAAGCTGGACTAATATTCAATCCTTCGTGAGACACATTAATTAGTTTGTGACCCAATTCATGAGCCAAAGTAACTGCACTGGATTGTTCCATAGTAATTATCCCTCTATAATTTCTTGGAATTCTATTTTGTAAAATGTATGTCGGGAAAGACAAAGCACCCGTAGCCACTGGATTAGAAACTTTCCATGTACTATCAGGATTTTGCTGAGCAAATACAATTTTCACTCCTTTCAATGGAAGTACAAAAATAGTTCTTGCTTTATTCTCTTCGTCATAAGTAAAATCCTTAAACGCAATTTTTATGGTATCAGTAAGAGTTGGTTTTGTAGTGTTATACATATCATAAAAAGCAGGATTTACAGCAGAATCTGGTAAATCCAATAGGTTGTAAGCCAATTGATTATTCCACTCAGCTGGGAAAGTCACATTCACCGCTTTTTTCAAATTCAATTGAACTCCTACCGTTCTAAATGCATTATCAGCTCTTAGGAATTCTGCTTTAAGCGTATTCCAAGTCATAGCCATATCATCCGAATGAAACAACACAATATCAGCAGTTAACACATTATCTCTCATGGTGTCGTTCATTCCCGAAATATCGTATTCATAATTAAAACTAACCTGATGATTAAAGGGTTCTATTGGAGTTGAACATTCGGTTTCTTCAGTATCTTTTTTACAGCTTTGAACGACACAGAACAACATTAGTCCTGTTAGAATAAAAACTAAAGTTTTGGTTAGAGATAGTTGAAGTACTTTTTTCATACTACCAAAATAAGGATATTATTTATTAAAAGAAAATTGAACAAAAGCCAACTATTAAAATCAACCCCTTTGTGAAATGACAATGAGCCAAAAGTTTCTTATTTTAGCTAAACCTAAATTTTACACTAAAAACTATGAAGTTTCTAAAACTTATTTCCCTTTCCTTTATACTATTACTTACAAATAATTCTTTTTCACAAAGCAGCCCAGAATTAAAAACGGCTTTAAACGGCTTTAAATTCCGAAGTATTGGTCCAGCATTTATGTCAGGACGAATTGCTGATATTGCCATTGACCCAAAAAACGAAAATGTATGGTATGTTGCAGTAGGTTCTGGGGGAGTTTGGAAAACAACTAATGCAGGAACAACTTGGAAACCATTAACAGAAAACCAACCCTTTTACTCGACAGGTTGTCTTGCTTTGGATCCGCAAAACAATGCTTCAATTTGGTTAGGAACTGGAGAAAATGTAGGTGGAAGACATGTAGGAATTGGCCATGGATTATATCACAGTAGTGATGGCGGAAAAACCTGGCAAGAAAAAGGGTTGAAAAAATCGGAGCATATTTCTAAGATAATTGTGCATCCAACCAATCCTGATATTGTTTGGGTAGCTTCCCAAGGACCACTTTGGAGCAAAGGAGGAGAAAGAGGTTTGTACAAAACTACAGATGGCGGAAAAACATGGAAAAACACTTTAAAAGTGAACGAATGGACTGGTGCAACTGATTTAGTAATTGACCCTACAAATCCAGATATTTTGTACTGTGCAACTTGGCAGAGGCACAGAAATGTAGCGGTTTACATGGGCGGAGGGCCAGGAACTTCTATTTATAAAAGCACCGATGGTGGAGAAACTTGGAACAAAATTGACAATGGAATTCCAAAGAGTAATAAAGGGAAAATTGGATTAGCCATTTCACCCATGAAACCAAATGTTTTGTATGCTGCAGTAGAGTTAGAATTGAGAAAAGGAGCAGTTTTTAGAACCGAAAACAGCGGAGGGAATTGGACTAAAATGTCAAACACCGTTTCGGGAGGAACAGGACCCCACTATTACCAAGAATTAGTTGCTTCTCCACATCATTTTGATAGAATTTATTTAATGAACGTACGCATGTTGATTTCGGATAATGGTGGAAAAGACTTCTACACAATGACCGAAAACAGAAAACACTCTGACAATCATGCATTGGCTTTTAAAAAAGATGATCCTAATTATTTATTAGTAGGAACCGATGGGGGAATTTATGAATCTTTTGATGACACTAAAAACTGGAAATTTGTGAGTAATCTTCCTATTACTCAATATTATAAATTAGCTGTGGATGATGCTAAACCTTTCTACAATATTTATGGGGGAACGCAGGACAATAATACACAAATGGGTCCTTCTAGGACATTTGAGCGAAGCGGAATTTCTAATAAAAGCTGGCAAGTAGTATTAGGTGGAGATGGACACCAACCCGCTACCGAACCAGGCAATCCTAACATTGCTTATGCCCAATGGCAACAAGGAAACCTAAATCGATTGGATAGATTAAATGGAGAAAAAGTATACATTCAACCTCATTCTAAAGTTGGCGAACCCAAATTGCGATTCAATTGGGATGCACCAATTTTGGTAAGTCAACATGACCCAAAAAGAATATATTTTGCTTCTCAAAAGGTGCATCGTTCAGATAATCGTGGAGATAGCTGGACAGAAATTTCTGGAGATTTAACTAAAAACGAAGAAAGATTGGCGCTTCCAGTTATGGGTAAAGTTCAGAGTTATAATAATGCTTGGGATGTATATGCAATGTCAACTTACAACACAATCACTTCTCTAGCTGAATCGAAAGTAAACGAGAATGTATTATACGCAGGAACGGATGATGGAATCATCCAAACTACTAAAGATGGAGGGAAATCTTGGACCAAAACCATGGTAAATAAATTACCTGGGGTTCCTTCTTCAGCATTTGTCAATGATATCAAAGCAGATTTGTTTGATGAAAATATTGCTTATGCAGCTCTTGACAATCATAAGTTTGGAGACTATTCTCCCTATTTATACAAAACAATGGATGGAGGAAAAACTTGGACAAAAATCACAAGTGGAATTCCTGATGGAACTTTAGTTTGGAGAATTGTACAAGACCATAAAAACAAAGATTTGTTGTTTTTGGGAACAGAATATGGGGTTTACATCAGTTTAAATCAGGGAAAGGAATGGCATAAATTTTCAAATGGATTGCCTACAATTCCTGTAAGAGATTTGGCTATTCAAAGAAGAGAGAATGATTTGGTATTAGCCACATTTGGGAGAAGTTTCTATGTGTTGGATGATTACAGTGCTTTGAGGGGCATTACTGAAGAAACAATCAAACAAGATGCAATTCTATTTACACCAAGAAAAGCTTTGCAATACAGTCAAGTGGCTAGTAACTCTTGGTCGAGCGGTGGACAGGCATATTCTTCAAAAAATCCACCTTATGGAGCTGTTATTTCTTATTATTTGAAAGATGGATTTATCTCCAAAGAAGCAGCTAGAAGAAAAAGAGAATTGTCTGATAAACTGGATTACTCTATTATTGAAAAATTGACTGAAGCAGGATATGAAACACCTGAAAGCATTATCAATGAGAAAATAAGAAAACTACACAAAGCCACTGATATTGAAAAAAGCAAGCTAAAAGAAGTAGTTAAAATACTGAAAGAAACTAAAGGGAAGAATAAGAAGTTTCCAGGTTGGGATGCTTTAGATGAAGAACTTACCGAACAAAAACCATTTGTCTTATTAATTATTAAAAATGAAAAAGGTGAAACGGTAGCACAGCTTAAAGGCCCTTTAAAAAGAGGAATAAATCAATTAAATTGGGATTTAACAACAAAAACTCCAACTGTAATTCGTGTAAATTCTAGATACAATTACGGGGATTTATCTAACCAAGTTAAACCAGGTGATTACACTTTAACATTATATAAAAATGTAGAAGGAAAATTAGAAAAATTGGGAGATTCACAAACCTTAGAAGTTGAGAAAATCAGAAAAGGAACATTGACAAATCCCATGACTGATAAGCATGAAGCCTACTTCGATAAACTTGCTGAATTAACCAAGCAAGTAAGTATTTTTCAACATAAATTTGGAAAAGCAAATGCCAAATTAAAAAGTTACCAAAAGAATCTTTCCTATATAACTAAAGACAAAGAAGAGTTGACTAAAAAAGTATTCGAATTGGTTGAAACTATGAACTCGCTTAACAAAAAACTTTACGGTAGTGCAGCAAAAAAGAAAATTGGTGAAAAAACACAGCCAACTATCAATAACTATTTATGGAGAGCAAGAGGAACAAGTAACTCATATGGTCCAACTCAACTTAATATGGAAAGTTACGAGATAGCCAATACTTTGTACAACACTGTGAAACCAAAATTAAAAGAATATATCAAACAAGTTAACGAGCTTGGCAAAAAATTAGAAAAAGCTGGCGCTCCAATTTTGTTGGATTAACATAAAAAAGACGTACTTTTGCACCTAATCTAACAACAAAAACAAACAAAATGAAACACTTATTTTTAACAATTACAGCAGCATTATTTTTATTTGCTTGCGGAAACAATGCAGATTCTAAAACTGAATGTGCTGAAGAATGTAAAAAAGAAAACTGTGAACACGGAAGTGAAAAATGCAAAAAAGAATGTAAAGAAAAGTGTGAACACAAAGGAGATAAAAAATCTTGTACTAAAAAAGGAGATTGCAAGCCTGGCTGTAAAATGGAATGTTGCTCAAAAGACAAAAAAGATGAAATGATGTCTATCGGAACAATGAATCCATCTTTGGAAGCATCAATGAAAGATATTTCTGGAACTGAAATGAAAATGGCTGATTTGGCTAAAGCTAATGGGACATTAATCATTTTTTCTTGTAATACTTGCCCATTTGTGGTAGGAAATGGAGACAAATCTGAAGGATGGGAAAACAGATACAATGACATTGCAAAAATGGCAAAAGAAAATGAAATTGGATTTGCGTTGATAAACTCTAACGAAGCAAAAAGAGATGGAGTTGATTCATTCGATGAAATGATAGCTCATGCAAAAACTGCAAATTACACTGATATTAATTATTTAGTAGATGCAAACCACACAGTTGCAGATGCTTTTAATGCTAGAACAACTCCTCATGTTTTCTTATTTAATGCCAATCATGAATTGGTTTACACAGGAGCAATTGACGACAATGTAGATAAGAAAGAAGAAGTAAAAGAAAATTGGTTATCTGATGCTATGACTGCATTAGTTGCTGGAACTGAAATTGCAAAACCTGTTACAAAACACATGGGATGCTCAATCAAAAGAGTAAAGAAAGAAGATGATCACAAAGGACATGGGCACTAATTTGTAACCCACAATAAATTATTATAAGCCTTCCCGACTCTTCGGGAGGGCTTTTTTTTGTATCTTAGAATCATGTTACTTTTCCTATGCTATTACTTTGATTTTAACAAAAATGCTCTAAAAGCACTAAAATATGTACTTCTGTTTTATGCTTTTATTTTCGTAGGAATTCTATTGCTATTAAATTATGGAATCTATGTTGTAATAATTGTTCCATGCTTAATTTGGGCATATTTTTTTTATATGTTTTTTACCAAAAATTTACATGATGAAAAATATAGTTAGACTTTTAATAATTTGCATAATTCTATTCAATATCTCATTTAGTTGTAAAAAACATCGTGCAAAAAAATTATCTGGAACTTACGAATGCGAGGTCAACTATGTATACTATGATGGAGCTCCAACACATATTGATTCCTCTTACTATGAAACAGTAGAAGTGAAACAAGATAAGAGACATATAGAAGTATTGGGTTTAAAAATTCACATTGATTCTATTTGGGATGGGCAAGTTTATCGAAGAAATGGAGGTGGCAGAAACTACAAAACTATTTCAATTAGTGATAACAAAATAGATTATTATAGTGAAGGTGGAGGTCAAGGAGGTGGCTATAGAATAACATATAATTGCATTAAAAGCAAATAACTAATGAAACACATCTTTTTCATATTAACATTCTTATTAATTATTTCCTGCGATTGTGTAAAAATATCTGGAGGTAAAGTGATAGACGAAAAAACGGAATTGCCTATCGTTAGAGCAAAGGTTTGTTTAAGCAATTCACCCTCTACTTTTGTATATACAGATAGTACTGGAGCATACAAATTAAGGTATATTACTTGGGGACTTGGTTGTTATATGAACCAAAAAAAGAAAGTAATCGTAGAGAAAGATGGATATATTAAATCCGATGAGATTCCAATTAATAAAGACATTGAATTAAAACCACAACCACAAAACTAAAAATAGCTATGAAAACAATGACTTGTAAACAATTAGGCGGAGCTTGCGACCTAGAGTTTGAAGCCAATACTTTTGAAGAAATGGCAGAACTAAGCAAACAGCATGGCACAGAGATGTATCATCAACAAGAACCTGCTCACATGCAAGCAATGGGCGAAATGATGGAACTGATGAAAAATCCAGAAGCTATGAATAAATGGTTTGCTGAGAAAAGAGAAGAGTTTAGAAGATTATAGAATGAAAAGAGATACACTTAAACTATGGATGCAAATTTTTGGATTAATAATAGTTATTTTTCTTTTCCTTAAGCTATTTAATGTCAGTTTTGCTTTCACTAATTCAATATTGAAAATTGGATTTGGAGGTCTTTTACTCTCAAATCTAGTATTCAATCTTACGAAGAAAGAGAAGAAGATTACCGATTACATAATATAAATCCATATTATTTCATTAATTACACTTTGGGTTTTTATTCGATACGACCTACAGTATAAGAAAATAATGATGCTAATCTCAGGAATAATTGGTTTATTATGGTTTATTAACCTGTTTCGATCCATTCTTAATTTTGAAGAGAAAAAAGAAAGTCTAAAAAACTATTTATTCATAACAGCTGCAGTTATAATTTCTGTTGGAGCAGTATTTCAAATTCAACACTGGCCATTAGGAACTACAATGTTCAATACTGGTATTGGACTTGGGATTACCTCTATCCTAGTTGAATTTTGGTCTTGGATTAAAAAATGATAATATTACCCTCTTCCAAACTCAACATTTCGTACATTTAGTTCATTAAAAAAGAAGAATGAAAACAGAGATAATTTCCATTGGAGACGAAATTTTAATTGGGCAAACTGTCAATACCAATGCCACTTGGATGGGGCAAGAACTTGCCAAAATTGGAATCAAAAATAACCGAACTTCTACTATAAGCGATTCGTATGAGGACATCATAGAATCATTGAAACTAGCAGAATCTCGTTCGGATTTAGTTTTGATTACAGGAGGTTTAGGGCCTACCAAAGACGATATAACCAAAAGAGTGTTGTGCGATTATTTTGATACGGAATTAGAATTAAACAAGGAAGTTTTAGAAGAGATTAAAACCTTTTTTGCTTTCAGAAACAAACCATTTTTAAAATCAAATGAAATGCAAGCCATGTTGCCAAAATCTTGCACAGTGTTGCCAAACAAAATGGGAACTGCCTCAGGAATGTGGTTTGAGAGAAATGGAAAAGTTTTTGTCTCTATGCCCGGTGTACCTTATGAAATGAAACACCTAATGGAAACTGGTGTTTTTCCAAAAATAAAAGAACAATTCAAACTTCAGGAGTTGGCTCACCGAACAATTCTTACGCATGGAATTGGAGAGTCCTATTTAGCAGAAATTATTGAAGATTGGGAAACAAGATTACGTAGTTCTGAATTAGATATGGCCTATTTACCCTCCCCAGGTTTAGTAAAACTGAGAGTAACTAGTTATAAAAACGACATGGAATTAGTTGACAAATTTTGCGAGGAATTATACCCTATTATTCCCGAGTATATTTTTGGGGAAGGAATAATTACCATGCAAGAAACTTTGGCAAATCTCTTAAAAGAAAAAAACACAACCATTTCACTAGCAGAAAGTTGCACAGGTGGTTTTGCTTCTCATCTACTTACTAAAACACCAGGCAGCTCAAGCTTTTACGAAGGGAGCATTATTTGCTATTCCTATGATATCAAGGAAAAAGAACTCAATGTGCCAAAATCTATTTTACTTGAAAATGGGGCAGTAAGTGAGCAAGTTGTTGAAATATTAAGTGAAGAAGTAAGAAAAAAATACAATACCGACTATTCAATTGCTATTTCGGGAATTGCAGGTCCTACTGGTGGAACACCTGATAAGCCAGTTGGCACAGTTTGGATTTCAGTTTCTAGCAGAACTCAAGTTGTTTCAAAAAGATTTAGTTTTGGTAATAACAGAGAAAGAAATATTTCCCAATCTGCACTGGCAGGTTTTAATATGTTGAGACAGTTGATATTGAATGAAAAATAATGTAAATTATAGAATGAAAAATCAATTCCAACATTTATTTAATTCTCAACAAGCGTATTTTCTCAAAGAATTAAGTGATAGCCCGATAAAAAAGAGATTGAAAAAACTAAAATCGCTTCACAACTGGATTAAAAAGAATGAGAAACTTATCTGTGAAGAAATCTATAAAGATTTTGAAAAAGGAGAAGAAGAGGTTTTACTCACTGAAATAAAACCTATGATTGACGAAATAAAACAGCATTATGCTCATTTAGAAAATTGGGCAGAAACCAAATCAGTTTCAACTCCATTAGCTTTTTTAGGTTCAAGTTCAAAAGTTATTTATGAGCCAAAAGGAGTTTCGCTAATTATTGCTCCTTGGAATTATCCATTTAATTTATGCATTGGACCATTAGTTTCAGCAATTGGAGCAGGATGTTCTGTAATCATAAAACCCAGTGAACACACACCCAATACTTCCAATCTAATTGAGAGAATGGTATCAGAACTTTTTGATAAAAAAGAAATAACTGTAATTCAAGGAGATGTGGAAATTACAACTGAAATTTTAAAATTACCCTTTAACCATATTTTCTTTACGGGAAGCCCCAAAGTGGGTAAAATAGTGATGGAAGCAGCTGCAAAAAACTTGACTTCCGTAACTTTAGAATTAGGTGGAAGAAATCCAACTATTGTTGATGAAACAGCAAATTTGAAAGATGCTGCACAAAAAATTGTGTGGGGTAAATTTTTGAATTCTGGACAAACTTGTATTGCTCCCAATTACATTTATGTGCATGAGAGTAAAGCTGAAAAATTACAAGAAAAACTCATTGAACAAATTGAAATTCAATACCCTAAATCAGATAAAACAAAAACCAAGATTGTGAATTCTATTCACTTTGGCAGACTAACTGATTTATTAGATAAAACAATAAGCTCAGGAGGAAAACTAATTCATGGCGGAGAAAGAGATGAGAACTTCAACTTCCTCTCTCCTACTCTTATTTCAGATATTTCAATCGAAAACCCAATTTTTCAAGAAGAGATTTTTGGACCAATTTTACCAATTCTTACCTACAAAAAGTTAGAAGAAGTAATTGAAAACATTAACAAAACGGAAAAACCTTTAGCACTTTATATTTTCAGTAAATCCAGAAAAAATAAACAATTAATCTTGAATAATACCAGTTCGGGAACTACCGCAATTAATGAAACCACCATTCAATTTGCACAACCTCACCTGCCTTTTGGCGGAGTAAATCACAGTGGAATTGGCAAGGCACATGGAAAATATGGCTTTCAAGAATTTTCGAACCAGCGTTCAATTTTAAAGCAAAGAGTTGGTTTTACTACTCTTAAAACTATCTTTCCTCCCTATACTAATTTCAAAAAGAAGTTGATTCGGTTTATTAGTTTTAGATTGTAAAGAAATTTAATATTTCAAAATCAAAAAAACCTAAAAAATAAACCGTATATTTGCACGCAATTAAAGAAAAGCCAACTCTCATGTTACATTCCAAAATTGCACAAGAAGGACTAACCTACGATGATGTCCTTTTAATCCCAGCTTATTCTAATGTATTGCCCAATGCAGTAACCTTAGAAAGCAAAATCACAAAAAACATTTCTATTCAAACTCCCATCCTATCCGCAGCGATGGATACAGTTACAGAATCTGAGTTAGCGATTGCTATTGCTCAACAAGGAGGAATGGGAATTATTCATAAAAATATGTCCGCTGAATCTCAAGCAAAAGAAGTAAGAAAAGTAAAGAGAAGTGAAAGTGGTATGATTACTGACCCTGTTACACTTAATATTACTGCTACTGTTGGCGATGCACTAAATTTAATGGCAGAATACAAAATTGGAGGAATTCCTGTAATAGATTCTGATGGCTTATTAAAAGGAATTGTAACTAATCGTGATTTACGTTTTGAAAAAGAAAAAGAAAAGAAAATCACTGAAGTAATGACAGCTGAAAATCTTGTAACAGCTGAAAACAAAGATATTTCTTTAGCAAAAGCAGAAGATATTCTTCAACAACATAAAATTGAAAAATTATTAATTGTAGATGGATCAAACAAACTAACTGGATTAATAACTTACAGAGACATTATTAAAGTAAAAAAACATCCAAATTCTTGTAAAGATGAGCATGGGAGACTAAGAGTAGGTGCTGCCGTAGGAGTAACTCATGATACGCTTGAGAGAGTAGCAGCATTGGTTGGTGCTGGAGTTGATGCAATAGTTATTGATACAGCTCATGGGCATTCGCAGGGAGTAGTTGACAAATTAAAATTAGTAAAAGAAAAATATCCAGAATTAGAAGTAATTGTAGGAAATGTAGCTACAGCAGAAGCTGCCAGAATGTTGGTTGACAACGGTGCAGATGCTGTAAAAGTAGGAATTGGGCCAGGCTCAATTTGTACAACTAGAATTATTGCTGGTGTTGGAGTTCCACAATTATCAGCTATAATGAATGTAGCTGAAGAGCTAAAAGGAACAGGAGTTCCTGTAATTGCAGATGGTGGAATAAGATTTACTGGTGATATTGTAAAAGCAATAGCGGCAGGAGCAAGTTCAGTAATGTTAGGCTCTATGTTTGCAGGAGTTGCAGAATCACCAGGAGAAACTGTGATATACCAAGGAAGAAAATTCAAAACTTATCGTGGAATGGGATCTTTAGAAGCAATGAAAAAAGGCTCAAAAGATCGATATTTCCAAGATTCTGAAAATGACGATAAAAAATTAGTGCCTGAGGGAATTTCTGGGAGAGTTCCATTTAAAGGGTATTTGAGTGAAGTAATGCACCAATTAATTGGGGGATTGAGGTCTGGAATGGGATATTGCGGTTCAAAAGACATTGAAACTTTGAAAGAAGCTAAGTTTATTAAAATTACTTCGGCAAGTATTCAAGAGAGTCATCCTCATGATGTTACAATCACAAGAGAAGCGCCAAACTACAGTTTGAAATAGGTTTTACAACTTACTTACTATAATTACCAAAAAAAAGCTAAATTAGTTGTCTTAAATTTTTAACTCTATTATATGAAAAATATACTACTTACTTGTTTAATCTTTATTTTCGCTTCAACAGTTTTTGCACAAAGCAACCCTGTGTTGATTACTATTAATGGTGAAGAAATAAGAAAAGATGAATTCTTATATAACTACACAAAAAACAATCCTGACGCAAAATTTGACAGAATTTCATTAGATCAGTATACTGATATGTTTGTGAAATTTAAACTAAAAGTTGCCGATGCTAAAGCAAAAGGGCTGGATACTATTCCTAGACTTAAAAATGAGTTAGCTGGATATGTTGCCAAATCTGCCGAAAAATATTTAACTGATTCTACTGCAACAGAAGAGCTTAAAAGGGAAGCTTATGAACGAAAAAAATGGGAGATAAAAGCTAGCCATATTTTAATTGACGGACCTAATGCCTATGATGAAATAATAAAAATCAGAAAAGAAATAACTGATGGCACTATTTCTTTTGGAGATGCTGCTATTAAATACTCGAAAGACCCTTCGGCTGCTGGAAGTGAAGGCGATTTGGGTTACGCAGGAAATCTAGGGTATTTTACTGTTTTTCAAATGGTTTATCCTTTTGAAGAAGCTGCATACAATACACCAGTTGGTGAAATTTCTAACCCTGTAAAAACTCAATATGGTTATCATTTAATTAATGTAACTGATAAAAGAGAAAACCAAGGAAAGGTTAAAGTAGCTCATATTTACATTAAAGTACCAAAAGGTGGTGATGCCAATGCTGAAAAAAACTCTGAATCAAAAATTAAAGAAATTTACTCACTTCTCATTAATGAAAAAAGAAAGTTTGAAGTACTTGCACAAGAATATTCTGAAGACAATACAAGTGCCAAAAATGGTGGAGAATTGCAGTGGTTCACTTCAGGAAGAATGGTTCCTGAATTTGAAAAAGTAGCTTTTAGCTTAAAAAACAAAGGAGATATTTCTGAACCTTTCAGGACTTCTTATGGTTGGCATATTGTAAAAAAAATAGACCAAGAACCAATTGGAAGTTACGAAGAGTTACTTTCGGAAATCAATAGTAATCTTAGTAGAGGCGATAGAAGTAAAAAATCTAAAATCTATTTTATCAATAAATTAAAAAAAGAATACGGATACAAGGACAAATCTTCGAGTTGGATAAAAAATAGCTTTAGTAATGAGGTAATTGGAAGGCTTAATACAGATGACAGTAAAACAGCTTTTAAATTCAAAAAAGAAAAAGGATTTTTTAAATGCAAAACAAAAGTCCCTGTTTCAGAATTTAGAGAGTATTTAACAAAAAATCTACCAAATTCTCAACAAGATATTGAGTCTAGTTATGAAGAATTTGTAAATAATTATTTTTTCGAATACGAAAAATCTCAGCTCTCAAATAAATATCCAGAATATAAAGCTCTTGTAAAAGAATTTGAAGATGGAATTCTATTATTTGAAATATCTGACAACGAGGTATGGGGTAAGTCAAGTGAAGATACAACAGGGCTTAAAGAGTTTTTTGAAACACAAAACGGAAAATATGTGTGGAAAAGAAGAATAGATGGAGAGATATACTCTTCTCCTAAAAAAGATGTGGTGTTTGATGCGTTAGAATTAGCAAAAGACTCTAGTAAAACTGCTCAAGATATTTTGGCTGAAAAGAATAAAGATTCTCAATTGAATTTAACAGCTAAGAAAGGACTCTTTGAAGTTACTGGTAATAAAACGCTTGAGCAATTTAAATTGAATGAAGGAGTTACATTACCTCGTGTAATTGATGGAAAATTTGTCTTTTTAAGAATATTTAAGGTACTACCACCGCAACCTAAAGAACTAAATGACGTAAGAGGCTCTGTAATCTCTGATTACCAACAATATTTAGAAACAGAGTGGGTAAAATCATTAAAAGAAAAATACCCAGTAATAATAAACAAAAAAGCGATTTACGATTTAAAAAACTAAAATAAAAAACCAAAACAAAATGACTAAAACACTAAAACTAGCAACTGTATTATTTGCATCATTATTAATCTTCGGAACTTCATGTAATAAATATGAAGATGGACCAAAATTATCATTAAGAACTAAAAAAGCAAGAATGGTTAATACTTGGGAAGTTACTGAAGCCAAAGATGGAGATAGCGATATTACTGAATTTTCTGAAGGAGCTACAATTACATTAGATAAAGAAGGAAATTATAAAACTGGAGGAGAAACAAAACTTGGTCCAGTTCAAGAAACTGAAGGAACATGGGAATTTAGCTCGGACAAAACAAGATTAATTTTGACTGAAAAAGGTGCTACTCTTCCTGAAAAGTGGACTATTACTAGACTAAAAAATGATGAGTTATGGCTTAAAAAAGATCAATCAAACGGAACTCAAGCCTCAACTAAATACAAAGGATTAGACTAAAAATTAAATTATTTCATAAAAAAAGCAGCTGAAAATTCAGCTGCTTTTTTTGTTTAAAATATTCTATTCTAAAATCTAAATCCTGCAGTAACCATAAAGTTATTAATAGTTTTATCTACCGAAATAGCGTTCACCAATGCAGGATCATATAAGTAATTTTCTTCTTTCCAACTAGAACGCATGTACGTCATATCAAGTGAGAAATTAGCATTTCTATACCCCAACCCTCCAGAAATATTAGTTCTAGAGTTATCAATTACACTTACTTCATCTTTAATTGGAGAACCAAAAAAAGAATATCCTCCTCTTAAAGTCCAATGATTAGAAACTCTAAATTCTGCACCAGCTTTGAGTATACTTGCACCCTTATAAATATCACTTATAGTTGCATTTTGTGAAGTAAATACACCTGATTCTCCAGAACCAGCTGCACTATTAAGTGTAGAATTAGCATAATCAACATACTCATATTCAAGAGAAATAAACCCTCTTTTTTTATACAAAAAAGCTGCACTTGCTATCACTCTTCCTGGTGTTTTTAATCTGTAATCGTAAGAACCTTCAGGTGATTCTGCTCTTGTGTCAAAATTGTTGTCCGTAAAGTTTGAAACAAAATTTGTATTATATTGATCATTCATAGAATACCAAGTTGGGGTATGAACAGCTAAACCTAATCTTATTGATTTAACAGGCAAATAAATTGCACCCAGCTTAATATTAAACCCGTTACCAGTAGTATTTATATTTTCTTCAAAAGTGTATTCCTCTAAATCATATAGAGTATCCCCATTAAATTTTTCTGAATAAACTCTATTTGAATTATACCTAATACGAGGAAAACCTAAACTACCTCCTATATATAATTTACCATCATAATTTCCACTGAAAGATATATCAGTTTGGTATTGAGCACCTCTTGTAGTTAATCTATTAGTCTGGTCAACATTTGCATTAGCAGTATCATGCCATGAACTATATACTCCATAAATCGTATCGTAATTTAATAAATAAGCATCATACGCTTGACCTTCATAAAAATCTGATAAACCAGACAATGGGATATTGTTTGAGTTAAGATAATTAGTATAAGATGTTAGCATTGAATTATCGTGGTTACCCTCAGTTAAAGTTACTCCATGAAAATCATTAGTTCTTGAGGAAGTGATTCCAAATTGAAAATATCTCCACATAGTTGCCTTGTCAAAAGCTATTGGTTTTACAAATACAGCACCAATATTAGATATATTAAAGTTTGCTTTATTTGCACTTGCAGCATTATCATTATATACTGTTCGAGTATTTGCGAAAGTCAAATTACTAGTAAAACTAAAATCAGAGCGACTGTATCTTCCCATACCTGCAGGATTTAATCCGATAGCAGACATATCAGCACCAAGTGCTCCCATAGCACCTCCTAAACCAGCAAATCTTGCAGTTCCGTTATAGTTTAAGTAACTATATCTCAGGGCATCTGTTTCATTTTGAGCTATGGCACTTGAAGCCATAGTAATCCCCAAAAAGAGTGTTGTTATTCTTTTCATTTTATTAAAATTAATGGTGTAAACTTGGTGAAAAATTATCTTCTACGTCCTCCTCCGCTTCTTGAACCTCCAGTAGAACCTCTACTTGAAGAACCTCTTGAAGCACCGCTACTACCTCTTGATGGTGAACTACCTCTACTTGGTGTAGCTCTCGACCTAGAAGGTGTACTTCTTGGAGTAGTTCTTGATCTTGAAGGCGTACTTCTTGGTGTAGCTCTTGGAGATACTCTAGGAGAAGTTCTTGTTCTCGAAGGAGTAGTTCTAGATGGTGCTACTCTCGGTATAGTTCTTGTCCTAGTAGGCGAAGGATTAGTCCTTGTTCTAGATGGTGTTACAGCTCTTGGTGTTCTTCTTGGCGAAGTACCAACAGTTCTTCCTCTAGTAGTTCCTACAGCTACTCTTCTTGGAGCTGCAGGTGCAGTTCTTGAAGGTGCAGTTGGTCTGGTTCTAGAAGGAGTATTAGTCCTTGTAGGTGCTGTCCTTGGAGACACACTAGGTCTAGTTTGAGTTGTTCTTGGTGTTGTAGTACTTGTTCTTGGTGTACCAGATGTTCTCTCTCCACCAGCTCTTGGAGCAGGTGTATTTGGTCTTGCAGTTGGTGAATTCCTTCTACTTCCTGCTACCGGGCTTACAGTTCCTGTATTACCTCTCACTGTAGAACCATCTCTACCTCCGCTAGTTCTAGCACCAGTTGGTGAGGGTCTATTTGTTCTTAAGGAATATCCATTTGTTTGAGTTCCAGTATATCTAGTGTTACCTGTTTGTGCCATTTGAGAAGAGTTTGCATTTCTTGGTGCAGTTCTTCTATCTCCATATGTCGAAGAAACTCTTGAATTAGTACCTCTACTTCCTCTAGCTCCATAATATGTACCTCTTCCATTTCTTCCATTATCAAATCCAGCACCATTAGATGCCCATACTCCGTCTCTAAATCCTTGATTGTAAGCAAATCCATTGTTCCAACCATTATTCCAGCCGTTGTTCCAACCATATCCGTATCCAAAACCAGCATTCCAACCACCAGGACACCATCCATTATTCCAACCACCACCCCATGCATAATGAGGATTATTCCAAGTATTCCATCGATTAAATCTATTCCAACCATAAGGATTACCCCAATTATATCCTACTCCCCATCCATTCCATGAACTCCATCCGATATTCCATCCTGGAGCAGCCCATGTGTTCCATCCGTTGTTCCAATAAGGATCATTCCAACCGTTATTTACATTGTTAAATCGATTAAATCTATTTGAATATTGGTAATTACCTCCATAGTAATTATTTGTAATGTAAGTATTACCTCCATTCGTATCGTAAGTTGATTGGTTGTATGAAGGGTCATAATATTCATCTTGTTCTATCCAAGTTGCAGGATCTTCTCCTGGAGCGTACTCAGTAGAGGATGATGTGCTTGAACTAGTCGCCACAGGCTGTCTTGTATTTTCTGAATAGATATCATCAAAATCTTCGAATCCATCTTGTGAGAAAGAAACAAAGCTATACATTGCTAGGGCGGAAAGTAAAAGTTGCTTGAATTTCATAATTGTTGTTGTTTTAATTAATTTACCTTTCTTAGTAATCCTCCACTAATTTACAATAATTTATCTAAATTTGGAGGCACTAATTAACGTAAAAATAACAAATACTGTGCCACACTATTTATTATGGGTAAAAAATTAACTACTAGAGAACAAAATTATTCTGAATGGTATAACGAATTAGTCGTAAAGGCTGATTTAGCCGAGAATTCAGGTGTAAGAGGATGCATGGTTATTAAACCTTATGGGTATGCTATTTGGGAAAAAATGAAAGATGAGTTGGATAGAATGTTTAAAGAAACGGGGCATCAAAATGCTTATTTTCCGATTTTTGTTCCTAAACACATGTTTGAAGCAGAAGAAAAAAATGCAGAAGGCTTTGCCAAAGAAGCAGCCATTGTAACTCATTATAGATTAAAAAATGATCCCGATAAACCTGGTAAATTAATGGTTGACCCAAATGCCAAACTTGAGGAAGAACTAATCGTAAGACCTACTTCAGAAGCGATTATTTGGAGTACTTACAAAAAATGGATTCAATCTTATAGAGATTTACCTATTTTGATAAATCAATGGGCAAATGTAGTTAGGTGGGAAATGAGAACTCGATTATTCCTTAGAACTGCAGAGTTTTTGTGGCAAGAAGGGCACACAGCTCATGCCACCAAACAAGAAGCAATAGAAGAAACTGAAAAAATGCTTCATGTATACGCTAAATTTGCGGAAGAACATTTAGCTGTCCCAGTATTAAGGGGTAGAAAAACAGATAGCGAACGATTTGCAGGTGCCGAAGATACTCTGTGTATTGAAGCATTAATGCAAGATGGAAAAGCTTTGCAAGCTGGAACTTCGCACTTTTTGGGACAAAACTTTGCGGAAGCTTTTGATGTAAAATTTGTAAACAAAGAAGGTAAACAAGATTTAGTTTGGGGTACCTCTTGGGGGGTTTCAACCAGATTGATGGGAGCTTTAATCATGGCTCACTCAGATGATGCTGGATTAGTATTACCTCCAAAATTAGCTCCAATACATGTTGTTATCGTTCCTATTTATAGAGATGATGAAGGACTTGCTAAAGTAATGGAAGTTGCAAAAAGAATAGAGCAAGAATTAAAAGCTGAAGGTGTTACTGTAAAATTGGATGATGACGATAACAGAAAACCAGGTTGGAAATTTGCTGAATATGAAATGAAAGGAGTTCCGTTGAGAATTGCAATTGGCCCAAGAGATGTTGAAAATAATGTAGTAGAATTAGCCAGAAGGGATATTCAAGAAAAATCTTCTGTGCCGCAAGAAGGATTAGCAAAACATGTTTCTTCTTTATTGGATGAAATACAAGAAACTATTTACACTAAAGCTCTTAATTACAGAGATGAACACATTACTGAAGTAAATTCATACGATGAGTTTAAATCAGTGCTAGAAGAAAAAGGAGGGTTTATTTCAGCTCACTGGGATGGTACTGAGGAAACAGAAAAGAGAATTAAAGACGAAACAAAAGCTACAATTCGTTGTATCTTACTCGACAATAAAAAAGAAGAAGGAACTTGTATAGTTTCAGGAAATCCCTCGTCAGAGAGAGTAATATTTGCGAAAGCATACTAAACAAAACCTATGTCAAACAAAGAATTAGAACAAATTGCAAATACACTTTGCACAAAGTCAGCTTTGAAACAAGATATTTTTAATAATACTGTTAATCAGTTTCAAGAAATGAAAAAAGTTGCTTTTGAATTGGTAGAAAAAATCAAAGAAAAAGTACAAACTAAGGAAGACAGAATTATCATTGATTATAATGAAAAAAGCGAATACGAATTTCATATCATTTTAGCAGGAGATATTTTGGTATTTAATCTTCATTCTAATGTATTTAGATTTGATGAAAACCATTCAATTTGGAAAACACCCTATTTGCAAGAGGATGAATCTAGGGGTTATACAGGTATTATTAACGTATATAATTTTCTTGCAGACTCATTTAAATATAATAGAGTTAATGATTCTGGATATTTAGTAGGAAGAGTCTTTGTGAATTCAGAAAATCATTTTATTGCAGAAGGAAAAAGAACAATGGGATTTTTGTACACTGAATTTGAAAAATTAATTTTCAACCCAGAGTATATGGAGGATATTATCGAAAACTTAATGATTCACATCTTAGACTTTGACCTTTACGCTCCTTTATACGAGCATGTTAGCGAAGTTTCTGTGTTTGAAGTAAAAACTACTGGCGATTCAATTCAGTTAAAAACAGGAAAAAGAATGGGATTTCAGTTTTCGGGTAATAATGAAGTAAAGTAAAAAAAAGCAAAATATTTTTTTGTAATTAAAAAAAAGTTCTAAATTTGCAATCCCAAAACAACAATTGGGAGACATTTTGGCCCGTTCGTCTATCGGCTAGGACCCAGGATTTTCATTCCTGTAAGAGGGGTTCGATTCCCCTACGGGCTACTATAGTTTTAAACTAAATTAAATAAACAAATTATGGCTAATCACAAGTCAACAAAAAAAAGAATCAGATCATCAGAAGTGAAAAGACTTAGAAATAAGTACTACCACAAATCTGCAAGAACTGCTATTAAGAAATTGAGAGGAATGGAAGATAAAAAAGAAGCTACTACTTTTTTACCTATCGTTACTAGTATTCTAGATAAACTAGTAAAAAGAAACATTATTCACAAAAACAAAGCAGCTAACTTGAAATCCAGTTTGACTATTAAAGTGAATAATTTATAATTAGTATAAAATTAATTTTTAAAAACCATCCCGAATTTACTTCGAGATGGTTTTTTTTTGCTCCAAACTCTCCTAAATTATACAATCTCTTGTATCTTTATACACTTTATAAATAAAGACTTTTATACCCAATGAAAATTTCTTACAACTGGTTAAACAACTACCTAAACCTAACTATTTCTCCTGAACAAACTTCAGAGATATTAACTGATATTGGATTAGAAGTAGAAAAAATTGAAACAGTGGAAGCCATTAAAGGTGGATTACAGGGATTAGTAATTGGAGAAGTACTTGAAGCCATAAAGCATCCTGGTGCCGATACTTTGAAATTAACCAAAGTAAATATTGGCTCAGAAACACTTTCAATTGTTTGTGGAGCACCCAATGTGAGAGCAGGATTAAAAGTAGTGGTTGCAACTTTAGGAACAATTCTGAATACGGAAGACGGTGAAACTTTTAAGATTAAAAAATCAAAAATAAGAGGAGAAGAATCCTTTGGGATGATTTGCGGGGAAGATGAAATTGGAATAGGAAAAGATGGGAGCGGAATAATGGAACTGAATTCCAATGCAAAAATTGGAACACCTGCTGCTGATTTCTTTGATTTAAAAAATGATACTGTTTTTGAAATTGGACTAACGCCAAACCGAGCAGATGCTATGAGTCATTATGGAGTTGCTAGAGATTTGATGGTGGCTTTGAAGCACAAAGAAATTTTACCCAAAGAAGCGGAATGTTGCTCTCCATCTGTGAGAAATTGGAAAGTGGATAATACCGATTTGCCAATTTCTATTGAAATAAAAAACCCTGAAGCTTGTCCGAGATATGCTGGAGTTACTCTTTCTGGATTAACAGTTAGTGAATCGCCAAAATGGTTACAAAAGAGATTGCAATCAATTGGCCTTGCTCCTATCAATAATTTGGTAGATGCTACTAATTATGTGCTTCATGAATTGGGACAACCTTTGCATGCATTTGATGCAGCTAAGATTAAAGGCAACAAAGTGGTGGTTCAAACCGCTACTGATAAGCAAAAATTCACCACACTTGATGAAGCTGAAAGAGAATTACACTCAGAAGACTTAATGATTTGCAATGCAGAAGAACCAATGTGTATTGGTGGAGTTTTTGGCGGATTAGAATCTGGAGTGAGTGAATCTACAACTTCTATCTTTTTGGAAAGTGCTTATTTCAATCCTGTTTCAGTGCGAAAAACAGCAAAACGACATGGGTTAAATACAGATGCTTCTTTCCGATTTGAAAGAGGAATTGATCCAGAAACAGTAGTTTACGCTTTGAAAAGAGCTGCTTTATTAATTAAAGATATTGCAGGAGGAACTATTTCTTCAGAAATTCAAGAGAGCTACCCTACTCCTATTGAAAACCACAAAGTAGAGTTTAATTACGACAATTGCAACAGATTAATAGGAACTGAAATTCCGACTGATACAATTGATTCTATTTTAAATGATTTAGGTATTAAAACACTTTCTAAAAATGGAAGCGATTTAATTCTAGAAGTTCAAGCTTTCAGAAATGATGTATTGAGAGAAGCCGATATTACGGAAGAGGTTTTGAGAATTTTTGGTTTCAACAACGTACCTGTTCCAGAGAAATTAAATACCTCAATCACATACAGAGAAAAGAATGATTCACGAGTGTTAATCAACTTGGTTTCGGATAGGTTGAGTGATAATGGTTTTGCTGAAATCATGTCTAACTCGCTATCAAAATCGAGTTATTTAACTGATTTTGAATCGAAAAAAATAAATCCTGATTATGCTGTTAGTATGCTTAATCCATTAAGTAGCGAATTAGATGCAATGCGACAGTCTCTTATTTTTAATGGAATGGAAGCGATTATTTACAACATCAATCGTAAGAATAGCGACTTGAAATTATACGAGTTTGGAAAGACATATTTTAAATACGAATCAGGTTATGAAGAAAACCAAGTTTTGAGTTTGTTTGTAACAGGAAAAGATAATTCTGAAAATTGGGACAACACTGCTAATAAAGAAGTAGATTTTTTCTCTATCAAAAAAGAAGTGTTAAACACCTTGAACAGATTGGGAATTATGAAAAATTCTCAAACTAACGCAACTAAAAATGAGTTGCTTGCAGAAGGTTTGGCTATTTCTATCAACAAAAAGCCTGTAGCAGATTTTGGAAGAGTAAGTAAAAAAATATTGGCTCATTTTGGAATTAAACAACCTGTGTATTATGCAGAAATTAATTGGGACAGTGTGTTGCAATTAATGATGATGAACAAAACCAAGTATAAGGAAATGGCTAAATTTCCTTCTTCGCGTAGAGATTTGTCTTTACTAATTGACAAGAAAGTAAAGTTTGAAGAAATAGAAGAAATTGCCTCAAGAGTGGATAGAAAAATATTGAAAGAAATTGGTTTGTTTGATATTTATGAAGGAAAAAACTTAGACGAGGACAAAAAATCATATGCGGTTAGTTTCTTGTTTCAGGATGAAAACAAAACACTTGTAGATAAGCAGATTGAGAAGATTATGACTAAGATTCAAGGGGAGTTGGAAGCGAAGCTTGGGGCTTCTCTTAGATGATAGATTTTAGAACTTAGATTATATACTTATGTTTAAATTTTTCAAAAGTAAAATTGGATCTGAATTAATTAAACTAAGTTTAATAATTAAAAAACAAATAGCATCTAATAAATCTATATCAAAACAAATTGACCAAGCAGGAATATTGGATGGCTCGACAATTATCTCAGAATATGTGAATCAAAATAAATTTGGTGTTGCATATGAACATTTGATTTATATGATTACTGAATCTGAAATGTCTATTTCAGACTCAAGCAAAATTACTATAAATAAAATTGCTAAGAAATTAAAACTTCCTCCCTTGAGGGAGGATTGAGTTGGGTGACAGCATATGAAAATAGTCACCTCCCTAACCCTCTTCAAGGAGGGAATACTTTCGTGAAAAAATAAATTTTCCCTAACTTTAAACTCAAGTCACTTTAGCTCACTTTAAATACTAAAAAAATGAAACTACCTTTCTCACATACATTAAAATCAATTGCAGATTTAATCGATTGCAAATTCATAGGTAACCCAGATTTTTCGGTAATTGGCATCAATGAAATTCACCAAGTAGAAGCAGGTGATTTGGTGTTTGTAGATAACGAAAAGTATTACGATAAAGCTCTAAATTCGGCTGCAACTACAATTCTGATTGACAAAGAAGTAGATTGCCCAGAAGGAAAGGCTTTAATCATTTCTGAAAACCCTTTTAGAGATTTTAATAAACTCACAGAACATTTCAGTCCTGTTGAGCTATGGAGCAATCAGAATCAGGAAATTGATGAATCAGCCATGATTTTTCCTAATGTAACACTTGGAAATAATGTGAAAATTGGAAAGAATTCAATTATTTATTCTGGGGTGGTTTTGTATAGTAATACAACTATTGGTGAGAATGTAATTATACATGCTAACACAGTAATTGGTGGAGATGCATTTTATTTTCAAACCAAAAATGGTTCTCACAACAAACTACATTCTTGTGGTTCGGTAGTGATTGAAAATGAGGTCGAAATTGGAGCTTCTTGCAGTATTGACAAAGGAGTAAGCGGAGTTACTAGAATTGGTGAAGGAACTAAAATTGACGGACAAGTACATGTAGGGCATGACACAGTAATTGGAAAATATTGCCGATTTGCTGCACAAGTTGGTATTGCAGGCTGTGTAACTATTGAAGACAATGTAACACTTTGGGGACAAGTTGGTATTCCTGCTAATTTAACTCTTAAAAAAGGCTCAACTGCGCTAGGGCAAGCAGGAATCTTAAAAAACATGGAAGAAGGAAAAACCTATTTAGGAAGTCCTGCTAAAGAAGCTCGTGAGGAGTTTAAAGAAATGGCTTTGATTAGGAAACTGCCTGAGATCTTGGGGTTGAAATAGTTGCAAGTTACTGGTGAACTGGTTACAGGTTTTGGATTCTCATTTTGTTCATTCTCTTTTTTCATCGTCATCCTCAATTTGATTGGGGATCTCACAGAGAATATTTCAGATTTGGTGATATTTCCATGGATAAAATTCCCACTTTCGCGAGAATGACAAATAAGTTTTTGTTAAAAAAATATCTTCTTAAAACTATCAATCTTCTCATACCAATCTCCTTTCATTTCAAAAGAAACTTGTTGAGATTCAATTCTATCTTCTTGATTATTAATTGTTTCAACTAACTTCTTCCATAAGTCTGGGTTACTTTTCCAAAATTCTTCTTTAACTGAAAGTAAAGTCATTAGCAAATCCCCTTCATAGAATTTAGCTTTAACTAACACATTCTCTTTTAAAACATCAATAGATTTAATAACAACAGCCTCTAAATCGTCAATTGATTTTGAAGAAAGAAGCGAGTCTATTAGTTGATTTAAAATCATTTATATTTGAATTAAAGAATTTTACTAATGAATATAACACACCCCTTAATCCCCTCTCAAGAGGGGAAAAACTTTAAAGTCCTCCTCCGTTAGTTGTAGAGGAATCATTATCCCAAACCTTAGGACAGTCTGGCTGTGTGAGCCAAGTAAATCGAATAGAAATTATTACTGGACGATATCTGGAGTTAAATGCACCAAAAGTAGAACGTCCATCTTCCCATTTCCATCCATTAAGTATTGGAATTTCAACTGAAGGAATCATGTACCACATTTTAGTTATTCTGAAACCTAAACCAAATTTGTAATGCAATTGTGCCCATATTTTTGAAGGATCTTCTTGATAGGAAAGAACATAATTCGTAGGATCATCAGTAGTCAATTTTTGAGAAAACAGATAATCGGCATTTACTCCTAAAGTATTTTGAAAGAAGAAATTTTTGTTAACTGCCAACACATTGTTTGCATTAAAATGTAACCCCGCTGAATGACTTTTATATTCTTGTATATAAGAATCATTATTTGGAGACAAATCATACGTTTGCCCAGCTCTAAAAAATTTATAGGACAATCCGTAATCAATATAACTCAAAATACCCTTAGTGCTTAACAACCTATACCTTCCAACTTCAAAATAGGCTCCAACTTTACTTTGTTGCTTTAGATTTGAAGAAAATAATCCAGCTGCATTAATACCCTCATTTTCAAATTTAAAAAAATTAAGCTTAGGAGTGAGTGTAATTCCTGGAGCAAAATACCACCCCGTATTATTCAATGGGCGAATAAAATCGCCCATCTTTTGTGGTTTCTTTTTACCTCCATATCGTTTAAACTGAGCACTACTTTCTGAAATAAAAGAGAACGAAAAAAGGGCTATTAAAAATAAAATTTTTGTTGGCTTCATTTGATAAAAACGGTTTGTTTGAATAATTTATTTTGAATAAGCTCTCTTAATTGCTACCAAATGACTAAACATAACCACAGGAACAATATAGCAGGCAAGCCAAATGTATGGAAAATAGAGAATGGCTTTATTTGGCTGGTCAAAAGCTTGAGTTTGCAGAGGAGATTCAACAGATAGAATTGCATTCACAATAATTGCAACTAACAATCCTAAACATAAAAAATTCCAAATCAACACAAAAGAATCTGAAAACCAATCTCTTTTAAAATAACCAAGTAATATTAGTGGAGCAGTAATTCCTGCAAAAATATCGAAATTTATCCCTTCAAAAGTCATTAATAGTGGGATGGCTTTGTAAACTGCCAATCCATACAATCCAAACTCCACAGGAATACGGACTACATGAATTAAATACAAAGTTTGTAAATCTAAAGAACTGATGAATTTTTTTCCACTTTTTGAGAAGAAAATAAAGGCAATAAAAATAAGAGTTGGAGCAAATGCTAGAGGAAATCTAGGCGGCAAGCTCATTTCATCTTCATAGAATAATGAATAAGCTAAAACTCCCTGTAACAATAGCCAACCAACAGAAAATATCAATACTTTGGTTGATTTATTGGAGGCAAACCAAAGCATAAATAGTGTGTACAGTGTGCAAACTATAAATAAAACTGATAGATAAATTGGTAATTCATTCATAAGCTGGTGGTTCTAATAAAAACTATCTCTTCGTTTATTCCAAATTAGTACTATAATAAATCCGACAATCGCTCCTCCAATGTGAGCAAAATGGGCAATATTGTCCCATTCAAATTGATTTACTCCTAAAAATAACTCAACTAACATATAAAATGGAATAAAATATTTAGCCTTAACAGGAATTGGCAAGAAAATCAACATCAATTCGGTATTGGGAAACAAATAGGCAAAAGCTGCCAACAATCCCATGATTGCTCCCGAAGCTCCAACCATTCCACCGTTAAAAGTCGCATTGTATTTTGCAAGTGTCGGATCCATATAATTTTTACCTTGCTGAAGTGCTTCTAAACCTTCAGTTTTCATTAAGTATAAAACATCCGGAGATGCATCAATTAATTGATACCAATTGAATAACATTTGCAATAAAAAAGCCCCAACTGCCGAAGCAAAATAGACTATCAAAAACTTCTTTCCTCCCCATACTTTTTCTAATTGAGAACCAAACATAACCAATGCAAACATATTAAAAGCAATGTGAGCAATGCTCCCGTGCATAAAAATATGAGTCAAAATTTGATGAGGTTGAAATAATTCACTTTCAAAATAATGCAAGGCAAGCATCTGTTCAAACTGCGGAAATACAATTACCCCAACAAACATCAATATATTGATTATCAACAAATTTTTTGTCACTTCAGGAATGTTTCTAAATAAATTACTCAGCATAAATTAAAATTGTTTTTCGAGTTCGTCTAACGAAACCGTTAGGTAAGTTTTTTTTCCGTTGGGAGCGTATTCTGGTTGAGAACATGCAAACAATTCATCTACCAAACTATTAATCTCAATATCACTCAATTGTTTACCCTTTTTAATTGACATGTTATAAGACATTGCTCTCACCAAACTTTCTTGAATATCAAGATTCAGTTTATCTTGGTTGTTTTTTACTTGCTCCAAAATTTGCTCAAAGGATTTTTGATAATCGGTATTTTTCATTCCTGATGGAACTCCATTTATCGAGATTGTGTTTTTTCCAAATTCCGCTATATCAAATCCCAATAATTGAATCTCTTCCCAAATTTCTTTTAGTAAAGCAAAATTACTTGAACTAAATTCCAATTGAATAGGAAATAACTCCTGCTGAGAAGCAACAGAATGATTTTGAAGAGAATAAGAGAATTTTTCATACAAAATTCGTTCATGGGCTTTCTGCTGATCAATCAAAATATACCCCGATTTTATTTGCGAATAAATGTATCGGTTGTGAATCTGAAATATCTTTTTATCCGAAGCTACTGATAGCAATTCGGGAATTTCATCCCCGTCATTTTCTGTAATAGCCACATTTCTATTTTGAGAATAAAACTGCTGTAAGGCATCAATTTCTTGTGGCTTTGGTTTCTCTGGAATAGAAATAGAACCTCCTCCACTAAAGTTTTTAGTTGGTTTTTTATCAAAAGGATTAAACTCCGGATTTACTTTTATCTGCGGAATTTTTATTTCTCTATTTCCAGTAAGCGGTTCTAAGTTAAAACTCGTTTCTTGCTCAAAATCCAGTGAAGGAGCTACTTGGTATTTGCCAATAGATTGCTTTACTGCTGAATTCAAAATTGCATAAATTGCTTTTTCATCTTCAAATTTTATCTCCGTTTTGGTAGGATGAATATTGATATCAATAGCCGCAGGATCCATTTCCATGTAAATGAAATACGATGGATAACTTTTGTTTGGAATCAAATCTTGGTAGGCTTGCATTACTGCAAAATGCAAATAGCCATTTTTGATATATCGCTTATTTACAAAGAAAAACTGTTCCCCTCTGGTTTTCTTTGCAAACTCTGGTTTCCCAATAAATCCCGTTAAATTAGTAATAGAAGTTTTTTCGTCAATAGGAACCAATGATTGGTTAAATCGCTTTCCAAATACATTCACAATTCGCTGACGAAGAGTTCCTGTTGGCAAATTAAATATCTCCGCTCCGTTATGAATCATTTGAAACGAAACTTCTGGATGAGTCAATGCAACTCTCTGAAATTCATCAATAATGTGACGCGTTTCTACAGGATTAGATTTCAAGAAGTTACGCCTTGCAGGGATATTAAAAAACAAATTCTTTATCGCAATGGAAGTACCATTTTTGGTTTGAACAGGTTCCTGAACCAATATTTTACTTCCTTCAATTTCTATTTTAGTTCCTAATTCTTCTTCGTGGAGTTTGGTTTTCATTTCCACTTGAGCCACCGCAGCGATAGAAGCCATTGCCTCTCCCCTAAAACCTTTAGTACGAATACTGAACAAATCATTAGTCTCCTTTATCTTGGAAGTAGCATGTCTTTCAAAACACATCCGAGCATCGGTTTCGCTCATTCCACAACCGTCATCAATTACTTGAATCAAAGTCTTTCCTGCATCTTTCAAAATAAGCAGAACAGTTGTTGCTCCAGAGTCTATTGAATTCTCTAACAACTCTTTAACAGCCGAAGCAGGACGCTGCACCACTTCCCCAGCAGCAATCTGGTTAGCAACGGAATCCGGTAAGAGTTTTATTAGGTTGGACATCGAATGATTTTACTAGCGTAAAAATACAATTCCAATTTGCGTTTAACAACTTAATTCACCTCGGGTTGTAGACAAGTTTTCAACTGTTTTAAAAACTCAAAGAGTGAAATTAGTTAGTCACAGGAAACAATCCACTACTCTCAAATTCATCTTTAATTGTCAACTCCAAACAATTCTCAGACACATCTGGAAAAAGAAAATGTCCAATTTCTAACATCAGTTGCCCATCACGCTGGTATTTCTGTTCTCTACTTGTATTGACCATTTCCTCTTCATAAAAATCCTTATCAGCCAAAATATCTTGCTTGGCTTTAGTTTTGGTTTTACTTAATTTTTGTGTTAACTCAGCTTCCGAAATCTCAGTTAAATTAACCAAGTAGTCTTTTGGAGAAACTGAACCAACCTCGGCAAAATAAGCTTGCTTTCCTTTGTATCCAACTGCTACTAATTTGTAAGTAAACAACATATTAAGAGAGAAGTCAAAATTAATATTGTCAGTAGTTTTCATTCTATTGAAACTTGACAAACTATCTGGAAGCAAGTATATAAACACTTTGTCAAATTTTTCTGAATTTGAAATTTTAGCTTTCATTGGTTTGTAAGTTAATGTAGCCTTTTTACCAGAATTTGGATCCGTATAAACCATTGACTTTCTATCTCTTGTTGCTTCAGCAACATATGCATCAATATTCTTTGGCCCCAAAGTCGCGATTCTTGAAGTGATTCTCGGTCTTCTAACTCTTACCATATTTTGTTCTCCACAATATCCTTTCTTCCCTATTTGAGTAGCTGCATTACACAGATTTATTTTATACTCTTCGTTATACGATTTGGCTTTTCGGTTATATTCCTCTTGGTCTTTCTTAGATTTTTTATTGGCAAACTCAGCTCTTAATTTTCTTTTATTTTGTTCATATTGATTAAAAGCATCAGAAGATTTAGCAGTAAACTCTTTGTGTTTTTTGGTAAAATAATTGGTAAGCAAATTTGCTAATCGGTCATTTACTTTTACTCCTCCTTTTCTCTGTTTATAAAAAGCTCTGAATTTTTGAGTGGTTGATTCATCCATGTGCGAAGCAATAGAATCCGAATACCAAAGAGGCTTATCTAAATTATTCACATACACTTCCAAAATTCTATCTTGATGAGATTCGTGAATGACTTTCATTCGCTCTTCAAATTCTTTGGTAGCCAAAATCGTGTTGTTGAATTTCTTGTTCCAAATCGCTTTAATTTTGGCTGGATTTATTCCAGATGGGATTGGGCAGGGTGAACCTTCAGCTGAATCCATTGAAACACTTTCAGGAAACTCTCCTAAATAACGATAAATTGCATTTATTTCTTCATTACTAACAGCTTGCCCAGGCATTCCTCCTCTCAAATAATTTATATCCAATGCAGACTGAACACCTCTATCATATTGAGCTTGTGGATTTTTAATAAATTCATAAATGTTATCTCCAGCATTTTTCCATTTTGTAAAGGTTCCTTTTAAGGCTGGTCCTGTCATCATTTTATAAGGATGATGACAACTTGCACAGTTTTGTTTAAATAAGGCTTTGCCATTTAAATTATTCGCAATGCGATTATTCAAAGTATCATTCCACCACTCATAAGGGATTGTAGAAATAGTTGTAGTATCTACCTCAGAGCGATAAATTTCGTCTAGTATATTTTTCCTCTCAAACAACCTAGCAAACGAATAATACAAACTATCTGTAAATTCTTTGGAGTAAACCTTAGAATCTGAAACCACATCTTCATAGTCACGAACAATTAAGTTAAGTCTTAAAGCATCTTGCTCGTTCCAAACATCTTTAGGATATCGATACCCTAAAATTTTAGCTTCAGCTTCTGTCATTTTTCTTCTTGGTAAATCTCCTTCTGCTTTTACTAACACTTTTTCTTTTGTTTGAGACAACTCCTCCACATACCCTTCTGGATAAAAATCAAGAGAAGTAATGTCAACCGTTATCAAGTCTTTTTCAAATTCTTTGGGGTTTACCCAATTAATTGTTCCATCCTCTTGCATTTCCCCATCAAAGAGTTTCATGTCTTTCTCGGGATGTAAATTAGGCAATTGAGAAAGGATTTCTTTTCCTTTTTTCAATCTCAATTTTTGCCCATTTTGACTTGCATCCAAAAAGAACATCCCCCCAGTTTCTAATAACTTTCCATCAGAAGTAGTGGTTAATCCTGCTTTCATAATGTCAATGTTTTCAAAAGCTTCTTTGATTTCAAAACTAACATTTCCTGTTACAGCCTCTCCATTTTCAGTTTCAAAAGCGTCTGCAGGGATTACAAACACAGAGCCATTTTCCGTTTCTATCACAGTATCTTGCTCCGTATTCAAATTAAAGCCTTGAGTAGGTAAAGCATCTATTCCTAATTCTGTATTCGGCTTAGGTTCAGACTCAATATTATTTTTACTTACAACATAGATTGAGGCAACCGCAACAAAAACCCCAACATATTTCAATGTTTTTATCGTTTTGTATTTCTTCTTTCCTTTTACTGCACTTGCAGTAAGTGCACTTCTTTTTATTCCTTCCATTAGTAGTTCTTGTTTTACAACTTCTTGTTGCAATTGAGTGTCTGTTTTTAATCGAGTTTCAAATTCTTGGGTTTCGGCTTCATCCAAAACACCTCTTAAATATTTATCGATTGCGTGTATTACTTCTAGTTGATTTCTCATGATATTTTGGTTTTAAAGAGTGATTTGATTTTTAGCTTTTTCCATGCACTTGTACTTTTGGGTACGCGCAATTCGCTCGGAGGTGTAGCCCATTTCTTTGGCTATCTCTTTCATGCTAAAACTCTTGTAATAAAACATCTGAAGAATCTCCTGACACTTCTTACTAATGGTGGTTAAGATTTTCTCAACCTGTTTCAATTTTATTTCATTGGCTTTTATTTGTTCTAATTCATCTAATTCATTTTCCAAAAAATCCAATTCAAAATCTGCCGATTTCATTCTGTTGGATTTGATTAATTCGTCTTTCCACAAAAACCTAGACACGCTATATAAATACGTGCTCAATTTAGAAGTCAGTTTAAAATCTTTGTATTTTACCTTTTTGTACAATACAATTAATGCTTCTTGAAAAACATCTTGTGCATCATTTTTTGTTCCTCCCTTAGCAAGAATCAATTTCTCCACTTTGGGATACCCCGAATAGAGCTTATAAAAAGCCTTGTCCGTTTTATCCTCCCGGAGTAATTCGATGAGTTTTTGGTCGTTCATAGTTGTTATTTTCTTTCTTAATGGGAGAAAATGAAAAAGGTATCCTAAAAATATGGATTATTTTTAGAATTAGTGACTTTGTTGAGGGTTGTGCGGATTGAAGTTGGGCTTCGATACAATTTTTCTTTCAGAAAAATCACTCAGCCCGCAGATTTCCGCTGACCTGAACCCTGAGTTCGACCGACAGGGAGAGTATCGAAGGGTGATTTTAGAAGTTGAAGTTCATAAGCCTAACTAAACATTTCAGGAAAAGTTAGCTTGACTACCTCATCTCCTTCTCCAAAAAAGAAATATTATAAGATTCCAATTCTTTCAGAATTGGTTCGTAATATTCTTTAGAAATAGGCATATCAACTCCCTTGGCTTGGATAGTTCCGTTTAAGATTAATTTGCAACAAATCCCAACTGGCAATCCCACAGTATTACTCATAGCTGTGTAAGTTTGATCTTCACCAATAGACACCATACTTGAGTGAATTTCTTTGGTTTCTCCAGCATTATTCTTGTAAATTATTTTGTGCCACATCACAATCATATCCTTATCTTCTGGGTCAAGCGTCCATTTATCTTCTAAGATTTTTTGTAGAATTTGTGCAGGAGTAGCTTCTTTCAACCCTACTTTTTTGTCTTCAAAAATTCCTAACCATTCTAATTTCGCCCATAGTGTATCGTCTTGTTCAATCTTAAGATAATGACGTAGTTTTAATTCTACAGAATCAGAGGGACTATATGCCAAAAAGGAATTGATGAAACCTCTGTAGGTCATTTCCTCTGAATTCTCCATTTGGTAAGTATCGTCTGTTGCTCCCAATTGCACAAACACATCCCAAGCTCTCGAAAAACCTACTCTTCTTAGTGTGCCTCGGTAAATTGTTCGCACATCTTCTAATCCATAAACAGATTGATATTTTAACGAATCTCTATTTGCAATTCCTTCAAATTTACCATAGCCTTCAATATCAATAAACTCAGTTCTTCTAAATAATTTATGGTAAGGAATATATTTAAACTTTCCTTCTTCAATAAATTTTGCACACCCTCCTTGTCCCGCCACCACAACATTTCTTGGGTTCCAAGTGAATTTATAATTCCATGGGTTGTTGTCGCTTTCAGGAGCAACCAATCCTCCTGTGAATGATTCAAAATTTAAAATTTCTCCTCCTTCACCTTTAATTTCATTTAGCAATTTCATTGCAGACATGTGATCAATTCCAGGATCTACTCCTAGCTCATTCATTATCAATACACCTGCTTCTCTTGCTTTTGAATCCAGAGCTTTCACTTCTGGAGAAATATAAGATGGAGTTACTACATTTTTCTTTTGCTTAATAGCCTCTTCAATTACATGAATATGCATGCGGGCTGGCAACATAGAAACTATCAAGTCCGCATTTTGAACTTCAAATTCTACTTCTGATTTATCAAACACATCAAATTCTACTGCCTCAGCATTAGGATGATTATCTATTTTTTTTCTTGCAGTTTCCACATCCCTATCACACACTCTTATCTTCCAATTATTTGATTTTGATTGTTCTAATAAGTATCTTATTAAACTTGAAGATGAGCGTCCAGCTCCTAAAACCGCAATATTTTTCATTCTTTATGTTACTTTTTTCTAAATTAATAATTTAACATTTGTATTCCTACTTGTTAAATATTTTGTTGTCAACAAACTTAAAAAGTATCTATTGCAATTGCTATTATTATCCTATTTTTCCTCTTAACTTTGAGAAAATAATTTAGAATGTCTTTAGAATTTTATACAAACAGAATTGAAACTCTTGCTGAGAAAAAAACTGTTCAAAAAAAGAAAATTTCTTTGATAACATCTGCTAGAATTGCTTCATTTATACTATTTGTTATAATTATTGTAGTTGCAATTCAATCTAAAAACTCCGATTATTTTTATTTCCTCATTCTTCCAATTATTCTATTTGGAATCTTATTGAAATTTCATCAAAGAGAAAAATTAAAACTCAATATTCTATCTACTAAAATTAAGATTAATCAACAGGAAATTAATTGTTTAAATGGAAATTACAGTGAATTTGAAAACGGAAAAGAATTTATAAACTCACAACATGGGTTTTCTCATGACATAGATTTATTTGGAGAAAAATCATTGTTTCAGTTCTTAAATAGGACAACGAGTAGTAGTTCAAAAAAGAGATTTGCTAACTATTTATCTAATTATAATTCAAAGCAAGAAGAAATTACAAACAGGCAAGAAGCAGTAAAAGAAGCAAGTACAAAAAATGCTTGGAGAGAGGAATTCAGAGCTAATGGATTATTGTTCAAAACTAAAGAAAGTAACATCAATGAAGTAGCAAATTGGAGAGCTTCAGAAATTGCACTATTTGAGAATATTGGATTATGGAGAGTAATTTTATGGGCTGTTCCAATCTTTATGTTGGTGGTTATTGTTGGAGTTTCTTACAGCTTAATCCCAGCTTTTTATTTGTTAATTGCCTCTTTTATTCCATTAGGAATTACAGCCAGAAAGCTAAAAATTATCAATGAGCAACATCTAAAAATAAGTGAATACTTAGAAGTGCTAAAACAACATAGCATATTAAGCAATCTGATTGAAAATGAAAAGTTTAAAAGCGAACAACTGCAGTTAATAAAATCTGCTTTAGTAGACAACAACAAATCTGCAAATACTGAAATTAAAGAGTTAGCTAATATCACTCAGCAGCTTGATAACAGAAGTAATCCTGTATTTGCAATTCTTATGAATGCTCTTTTTTTATGGGATTTACAGTATTTACTAAAACTTAAAAATTGGCTTGCAAAAAACGAAAATAGCTTGCAAAATTGGTTTGAAGCTGTGGATGAAATGGAAGTGTATGCTAGTTTGGGAAATTTTGCTTTTAACCAATCAGAGTTTAACTATCCTGAATTAAGCCAAACACATTTTTTTGAAGCAGAAGAATTGGGACACCCTTTATTATCTGAAAATTCAAGGATTACAAGTAGTTTAACAATAAACAATCTACAAGAATTTGTGATTATCACAGGGGCAAACATGGCTGGAAAAAGTACTTTTTTGAGAGCTGTGGGAATTAATTTGGTTTTGGCTTCAAGCGGAGCCCCTGTTTGTGCAAAAAGCTTTAGCTACACTCCTACTCAATTATTCACAAGCATGCGAACTTCGGATTCTTTATCAGATAATGAATCTTATTTTTACTCGGAATTAAAACGACTACAAACTATTGTAGAGAAATTGAAAAGCGGAGAAAAACTCTTCGTAATTTTAGATGAAATATTGAAAGGAACAAACTCAAAAGACAAAGCTGAAGGCTCAAAAAAGTTTGTGAAACAACTACTTAACTACCAAGCTTCGGGGATTATTGCTACCCATGATTTATCGCTTTGCAGCATCAAAGAAGACTTTCCTACACAGGTTCAAACCCATTACTTTGATGTAGAAATTGAAAACGATGAATTGGTGTTTGATTACAAACTAAAAGAGGGAATTTGCTCCAACATGAATGCCGAATTCTTGATGAAAAAAATGGGAATTACTGAATAATTCAGCTACACATATTTTCTGATAATCAGGATTAAACAAATGATAAATAAATAGATAGAAATCCTGTTTATCCCTTGCATTGCCTTGTGATACGAATTTATTGAATCGCCTTCTTGCTTCTGAAACATAGTCATTGGATTCAGGTAATATAATATTTTCTTTAGCATATAACTCAGTTCAATTCGATTATTTATTAAAGTTACCGATAAGTAATTAAAAAGATAAAAATACACGATTTATATTTAAGACCATCTATAATTCCCTATATTTGAAACAATACCCGTAAAAAAAATCCATGAAAAACTTTCTATTCTTAGCCCTTGCTACAATTTTGTTGCAGTCGAAGTTAACTGCACAAACAAATTATAACACCTTTACGAATGACAATTTTGCCGGACCATTTGCACAGACATTAAACCCTGCATCTTTATCAGATAATCGTTATAAATGGGCTGTCGGTTTAGGAGGAAACTACTCCTATTCAAACAATTACATCGGAAACAATATTAATCATTTCTTATACGGAAATAAAGACAAAAGTGCTTATAAGGAACCTGTTTTCAAAGGTTATTTTTCAGAATTAGTCGAGGTAAATATCATCTCTGGTTTTCTTGAACTTACACCAACAGATGCCATTGGATATTCATGGAAAGTAAAACGATTTACCAATTTTGATGGAATTTCAGATGAACTCACAGACTTAGATTTCAACTCTTTTACAGGAGGAAATATTGGGAAACAATTTACGCAAGGGAGATTAAGCTACGGAAAAATGAGTTGGGCTGAACATAATCTTACTTATTCAAGAACTTTGATTGATAAAAAGAAAAGATTCATGAAAGCTGGGATTACTGTAAAGATTTTAAACGGATTAAATGCCAGATATTTATACACCGAAGGTGGAGATATTACAGTAAATGCGAATGGTCAAACTACATTTGACGGAATGGAGTTTCAATATGGAGAAAGTGATGACGATAATCAATTAAGAAAAACTAGAATTGGCTTGGGACTAGATTTAGGATTTGTATATGAGCACAGACCTGATTACAAGAAATATTATTATGAAATGGATGGAAGAAGAAGAAATCCAAGCCTTCATGAAAATAAATACAAATGGAAATTTGGAGCTTCTATTACCAATATTGGCGGAATTAGATACACAAAAGATACGAACTCATACAATTTTGTAAACGATAATAACAATACTATTCCTTATAAAATTTTATTTGACAACAAACTAAAAAAAGAAGACATACAAAACAATGTTCTGAACCAAGTAACTAACAATCAAGATGCTGGAGACACAAATTTCAGGATGAGTTTACCAACAGCTATCAATTTGATGTTTGATTATAGAATACTGCCAAATATCTATTTAAACTACACAGGATCTATTCCAGTATGGCTGAGGAGTGACCCGAGCAAAGTGCATGATATGATAATTCATACCGTAAGCGGACGTTATGAAAAAGCTGGATATGCAGTTGGAGTTCCTATTACTTTTCAACGAAATGGTCAACTTAATCTTGGTGTTTATGGTAGAGTTAAAAATTTCTTTTTTGGTGCAAATAACGTAACAGGATTAATTGGACAAAGAAGGCTTTACAATGGAAATGTATATGCAGGTGTTGTATTTGGAATCAAACACAAAATGCCGAGCGATAAAGATGGAGATTTAATTTCGGATGCGAAAGATCTTTGCCCACTTGATTCAGGAGGAAGAAGAATGAAAGGTTGTCCTGATGCTGATGGAGATAAAATTCCTGATTACAAAGATTTTTGTCCGTATGATTATGGACCAAGAAAATACAATGGATGTCCTGATACGGACAAGGATGGAATTATGGATTATGAAGATAATTGCCCGACTGAAAAAGGGTTGAGAGCCAATAAAGGTTGTCCAGATAGAGATAAGGACGGAATTATTGACGAAGTAGATAGATGCCCTACGGTTCCTGGAGTGTATGAGAATAATGGTTGTCCACTCGAGCCACTTGTGTGTTGCCTTGATAGTGATGGGGACGGAATAAGTGACGCGATAGACTCCTGTGCCTATGAACCAGGACCTGCAACTAATAATGGTTGTCCTGATGGGAAAGTAAAAACCCCTAAAGCACCAAAAGTTAAGTATCCTAAAGTAGAAAAGAAAACTGTGGAGCAAACACTTGAAGATGCTAAATCTCAAATGGAAAAACAAACTGTAAAAGAAGTGCTTGATGGCAGATCAACTATTGATTATGTAAATGTATATTTTGATGTAGATAAATCAAATGTACAAAGTCAATACCACTCAAAACTAGATGGATTTGCAGATAAAATTAACCAAAGTGCCAAGGTGGTGATATTGGTATTAGGGCACACAGATAGCGATGGAGACAGTAAATATAATTTGGCTCTATCACAAAGAAGATCTGAAGCTGTAAAGAGATATTTAATCAAACAAGGTGTGGATAAAGACCGAATTGTTATAAAAAGCTACGGAGAAGAACGTCCTGCAGAAGAGAATACAAACACTGCCAATAAATCAAAAAATAGGCGTGTAGAAGTGAGGATTATGAGTTTGCATAATTAGATTAATTTTCTAATTCAAATTCTTACACATCACATAAATGTCATCCCGCACTTGATGCGGGATCTAAAGTAAGTATTGATGGAGTTGTTATTCATTAACAGATTCTGAATCAAATTCAGAATGACTAGATTATGTGTTTTTAGTTTCTTACTTAGTTGGAATAATTCTCGTGTTAAGATTCCCTCCTTCGAGGGAATGACAATAAAGATGTTAACCTGAAAATCTGATATCTAAAAGTCCGAAAATCTTTATCAAAATAAATACCTAAAAACCACTTTAACATCAGAACGAATGTTTCCTTTTATTTCTTCTAGTCCGCTTAGGAGCGTTTCTTCATTTCTATAATTCCATACTCCGTATCGAATCCAGAAATCGAATTTTTTGCGGTATTTGTAACGAGCTGTAAGATAAAACCGTGAACCAACCCGGTAATAAGCTGGGATGTAAAAATAATACAGCACATCATTTTCATAGGCATAAATCCTTGCATTATAAGATTTTGCATCAAACAATGCATAGCGAGCTGTTAAGGAATAAGACTTTGATTTTGGTTTAAATACCACATCTTGATACGCCAAAAAACCAAATTCATCTTCCTGCTCTCCTCGTTCATATTGTGAAACTTCCACCCTATTTCTCAAACTTAAATAGTCCGTAATTTTATACGAAACATTAAATCGATAATTCGTTCTTGATTCAGTAGACAATTGATAAATAGAAGATTCTATTTTGCTATCATTAATATCTCTCTCTTGATGTCGTAATCTGAAATAAGCAATAAAATTTCGAGATGGGCGATATTGCAATTGAGCAATGTATTCGAATCCACTTGAGTTAGGTGTAAAAGTTTGAAAACGCATCCAAGGAAATTTATAAAAATCCATTGAACCTGTTAACGTAAATTGCCCGTTTAGCTTGGCATCAAACCCTAAGTAAACTCCTTTTTCGTTCCAGCTTCGGCTTCCTTCAGCAATTCCATTACTTAGCAAATTTTGAAAATCTCTGCCATAATTTCTATGAAGAAATGTAAATGAAAAACGAGAATTTAATGAAAGTAAAACTCCATTTACATAAGCCAATCCTCCATTTTGGCTTCTAGATATTTCTCCAAAAAAATTGTAATTCCTGAACACATAATTGTAGTCTACTCCTGCCACAAAGTTTTCATTATTAGCAAATTCAAATTGATTATAGAAACTTAATTTCCGCTCAAACTCTCCTCCATACCTAGAGGCAAAACCTGTTGCTCCTATTTTAAAATTCTGATTCACAAACTCTAATCTTCCACCAAAATGAGTCTCAAGAATAGCATCTTTATCATTGAGTTCAGCTACAGTTCTATGGAATCCACTATTCTGAAAAGATGAAAAAGCAATTTCATTAGTCTGAGCATCTAAGGTATCGGTAATATTTGCATCAATTCTTTTTCGTGAGTAAAATGCCGAAAGATTCACATTTTTCGTCAAACCAAAAGTAGCTGCACCACCTCTTAAAAAATTATTTTCATCTGCCGAAGCATATTGTCTGATTCCAACTCCATTTCTTTTTATAGTGCTAATATCCACTGATTTTCCAAAAGCCAATCCACTCCACAAAGTCAACCCCTGCCCTACCTGAAAGTGGTAATCACCAAGTGCTAATGCTTTCAATCTACCAAAATCTTTGAGGTAAAAATGAGCTGAATAAAAATCAAATCCCTGTGGTTGTGAGTTACCAAACAGTTGCTCACCTTGGTCTTTTTCAGTAGTAAAACCCACACTAATTTTATTTAGATACCTAAATCTGTAGCGAATAAATAATTTGTCTGGACTTCCCAAATAGCGAGTATCATCCTCTTCTTCTTTGGTAGAATACCCTTTTTTCTGTTCAATATCCCTGATATTTCTGATGTACAATTCGTTACTACTATTTTTTAATATTTCTTTAAGAGAAACATTAGGAGCAAATAATTCAGAAGAAACTTTTACAAAAGGTAACACATTTCGTATTGTGGGAATATCAAAACTCTCCACAGCCTGCAACTCATAAATAGTCATGAGTTTTTTGTTGGAAGCAATATGTTGTTTCAAATTCACTAATTGAATCTCTGAAATCAATCCCATTTCGAGCAGAATATCTACCTCTTTGGTATTATTTAGATTTACTGGATGATCGTAGTAATAATAGAGGTTATCGAATAAGGTAGAATAATCAATACTCTCATTTTCACCACCAATATATTCTATTCTTTGCTCTATAATTTCATTTTTTTCTTCAGATTTAGATTGAGACAATCCCGCTGTAGAAATCAATAAAAATAGGATGGCAATATGGAATTTACACCAATTCATCTAAAAGAATATGTCATTCCTATTGCTGGAGTAATTCCTAGAGCTGGGTGAAAAGCAGAAGAAAAATCAAAGTTAAATCTTCCTTTTACAATCCCAAAACCAATAGTTGGCATGGTAGGATTAGTAATTATTCCTGCTCTTATGTATAAATATTCCACTGGAAAATATTCCACTCCAGCTTTTACCGAATAAGGCATTTCGATATCTTTTTCTACCTCAAAATTTGCTCTTACCTTATCCGAGAATTTATATGAAATCCCCAAATTCATTACCACAGGAATTATTTCATTTTGATAGTCATTAAGTTTTGTTTGCGAAGGATTAAACAAATGAAATCCTACTTGCAAATTCTTAGTGGGTTTTGCTAATATGCCTACTTCAAAAGTTAAATTTTGAGCAGAACCGTAATTATTCCCCAGTCTTAAAGAGTGATAATTCAATCTAATTCCAAGATTAAATTTATCTGAGAGTTTCATTCCGTATCCCAGACCAATCTTAGTTTCTCGGTATAAATTATCGCCAAATCCTGTGTAATTAAATCCAAAAGTTCCTTTTTTTACTGGGATAGCAACTGCTAGTGATTGTACCCCTAACCCTTGTACCAAAAATCTATTTTCATAAGAAGCTCCGATAGAAATTTCGCGTAAATCTGCCAAAGCTCCTTGGTTGTATCGAATTGCCCAAACATCTGCCAAACACAATCCCGTATTTCCCATTCCTGTTGCTCTTCCGCCAATAAGTAAATTGTCGTTTCCTGCTACCAATGTAGCTGGTAATAAACAAAATAATAGAAATAGTTTTTTCATTAAAGACGATTTTTCTTAAATATACATCGAATGAAAAGTTTTGAAAAGGAAATTGGTTTTAAATTGCACCTAATCTACCTCAATCTCAACTTTATAAATTTTATTAGTACATCCATCAAATGATTGTGATGGGCCTCCAGTCTTTTTAATTTTATAAGAAGTTGTAAACCTCTGACCAGAATCAACCCTGTAACTCAAGCCCGAATAAACTTTTAGTCTCGTATCTTTATCTCGAACTTCATTATATTGACTATTGCCAAAATGATTTTTCAGGGTATCTAAAACTGTATCATTAAATGGATAGGAAAATTTATTTATTTCTCTATTGTTTTCTAAAATTCTTAATGTATCTCCTGGAGAATAAGAGTTATTAATTTTAACATTTGTAAGAAGATTAATTGTAGGGTACATCACAATAGTTCCTATACAACCATTTCCGGGAGTTAAAAAAAAGATTTCTCCTTTGTATTTGATTTCTAATGACGATTTTAGGTATTTTGACTGGTACTCCACTTGAAAAGCACCTAAAGCATCGGTTTTAAAAGATTCAGAAATTACATTCCTATTTAGTGTCCAAGTATCCCCATAAGAATATAGCTCAAATTCTTCATTTGCCATTGGAATAGAATTACAATCGCGCATTATTACCCCTGAAATAACGAATGTTTCTTCTTCTTTTCTACAAGAAAACAAAACTGTTAAAAGAAAAATTATTAGAACTTTATTATTCATTTTATGAATTTAACTAAAAAAATAAAAATTGTTCCTAGTTAGATAGTTAATCTATTATTTCCGAGCATATTTCCTCCTCCTGATAAAGTTATATAGGAAACCAAATACCACAATTACAAGTATTGGGATAAATACATTGATAGCTTTCCAGAAAGTTCGTTCTTCTTTAACCCTCGATTTATCTAATGGGCGGAGGGTAATTGTTTTGCTCCTCAATGGGATTAAATCATTGATTTCCATTAAGTTTTCCATAGCGTTTACAAAAAACTCTTTGTTTCCAAAAGTTACGCTTCTATCGTATTTATCGTAATTAATATTCATCGGCTGAACCATCATTACACCTCTATTATTTTGAAAAGAATCTACTTCGGCTCTAATAATATCTCCGTCACTTATTACCAACATTCTGTTGTCTACACTTTCATCTAAATGCTTTACAGGTGTGTTATTCAAGTAATTCTCCGTCAATCTATTTCTGAAACTTGATTTGAATTTTCCGTTTAACATGGCAGCTACCACCTGAAAAGATTGGGAATTGTACTTTAGAGCATCTGGTTTTAAATTAATCATCTGATAACTAACTCTTGACCCAGCTTTGTAAGCCATTGAGTTTTCAGAACTCATTAATAAAGGAACTTTCGCCACACCTTCATTTTTTAACAATTCCATGGTTCCTGCATATTTCAACCGTATAGGATCTAAGTTATTTACTATCGGATTCTTTACCTGCCAAGAATTAATAACGGGATGATAATACCAAGGATACAGCTTTCCTCCCAATGGAATTTTAGCACAGTTTACATCAATTAACAAATCTTTATTTAATCGAACTCCGTAGTTGAAAATCTGTTCGTCAATGTTATTAAGTTGTCTTTCTATCGCAAAAGTTTGCTCATTATAAGCTAAGGAATCCAAGTCTACACCTACCATATCGATAAGCCATGCAACTTTTCCTCCATTCATAATAAATTGATCAATGATATATTTATCTTTTTCAGAAATTGGTTGAGTGGGCTTTGCTATAACAAGAGCATCAAAAGATTCGAGGGCATTTATTTTCCCATTTATCTTAACATCTTCTACCGCATGAAATTTTGACAATTCAACAGTTACGTCAAATCTTTCAATTTCTTTTAGCTCTCCGTGCCCCTGTAAAAATCCAATTTTTTTACGATTTGGACTCACTGCTTTGTATATTCCTTCAAGCAGTAAATACTCTATATCATTAATTATTCTTTCAAATGGAATCACATCAACAGGAACAGGAATAGCAGTTCCCGAATTTGGATCTATCGAACTCGGAATCAGTATTTGAATAGGAACATTCGTGTTGTTGACTGTTCTCAGAATAATTCCTCCGAATAGTATATTGTCTTTTTTAGTTCCGCCAACATAGGAGGTTACTTTAGTTGGCTTCAATCCAAACTCATATAGTTGTGAGTAAACCTCGTTCTTGCGAGTTTCATCTTCCGCAGGGTCTATAAATTCGTAATAAATATTAGCTCCTCCATATGCTTTAAGTTCACTTAATTTTTCTTTAAGTGCAGATTGTAATTTCCTTACTTTAGGAGATAAATCTCCTTCAAGGTAAACTTCAAATCGCAATTCATCTTTTATAAGTGTATCGTTTTTAAGTATTTCGATAGTTTTTTCAGAAAGAGAATGAATTTTTTCTTCAGTTAGATCTACTCTAAAAAACTTTTTGGAACCAATATAATTAGTCAGTAAAACAACTAATACTACGGCAACTATCTGTATGATTAATTTAGTATTTCCGCTCATTATTTCCCTCTTTTTAAACTCAGTTTTGTAGCTAATAAAAACACTACTATCAAACTAATAAAATATAACAAATCGCGGCTATCAATTACTCCTCGCTGAATAGAAGCATAATGTTCCTCTATCCCAAAATTCTTAACTGTGTATGCCAATTCTCCAGATTCGATGTTATTACCTATAAAATCAAAGCCTAAATACGCAATAAAACAGAGAACAACTGCCATTAAAAAAGAAACAATTTGGTTGGTAGTAATCGAGGAAGCGAACAATCCAATTGACAAAAAACTAGCTCCCAAAAAGAATAATCCAATGTAAGAACCAATAGTTCCTCCAGAATCAATATTCCCGATGGGATTACCTAATTGAACTACCGAATAATAATAAACAAGAGTCGGTAAAAGACTTAAAATCAGTAAAATAATTCCTGCTAAATATTTAGCCAACACAATCTGAAAATCAGTAATGGGTTTGGTAAAAAGCAATTCTAAAGTTTGCATTCTTCTTTCTTCTGCAAATAATCGCATAGTGATTGCAGGTATCAAGAATAGAAAAATTGCTGGGGCATTAGTAAATAGGAAGCCTAAATCAGAAAAACCAACATCAAACACATTAGTTTCTCCAGGAACTACCCACATAAACAAACCGATAGAAAGCAAAAAGATGATTATGGTGATGTAGCCAACTAGTGAACTAAAGAAACTTCCTACTTCCTTTTTTATTAATGAAAGCATAAATTATTTTTTCTTAAACGACATTAATAAAGTAAACACTCTATCAATATCTTCATTTTTCACTACTAACGTAATTTCGTTAGTGGTTGATATAATTTCGAATATATTAATGTTTTCCCAAGCAATTTTTTTCAACAAAAAATAGTAAGCTCCTGGCACATTAAACTCTGGTAATCTTAAAGTTACAGAAGATAAATCCTCCATTTTAAAAAGCAAGGTTTCATCTTTGAATAAATCGTCAACCTTATCTGCCAATGATTTTATCACTACAATGTTAGACTCATAAACTCCCTGAGAAACCGTACAAAATCCATCTACTTTATCACTCGACTCTTCCAATAATTTCATTTGGGCTTTTGCCAAAGTAGGAGAGTTTTTAAATGCGTAATCATTTAAGTTACTTCGGATAATAATATCTCCTAACGAACTCATAAACTCCTCAATTCTACCATTTATAGTATTGAATTTTTCAAATTCCATACGATTAATAGCCATAACTAAAGCACCGGTTTTCACCTCTTTACCAAGCTCTTCCTCCACTTTTGGCTTTAGCATTCTTGCCAAAGATGAAATATTGATTAAATCCTCCGCTATAGATTCTTCAAGAAAAGGAGAAGCAGAAATCTCTCTTTCAATAATTTTTGAAATAGTACTCATTTAGTTTTTGTTCTAAGATTTTTTCTTTTTTACTTAACAAAAATAGCTAGGATTATTGAACAAAAAAAGCATTTTTGTTTCTTTTTTAACACATTGCGTAAAAAAAGCCTTTAATTTATACACATCTGTTAATAAACTAAATTTTTAGTTTATTTCTCAAAAATAGCAATCGCCTCGATATGAGCAGTATGCGGAAACTGATCTACAAAACTAATCTTCTTCATTTCGTAACCATATTGTTTCAGAACCTCAATATCTCGCGATTGTGTAGCAGGATTACACGAAACATACACAATTCGCTTCGCCCCAATCTTACAGACTTTTACCAAAGTTTTAGGAGCAATTCCTCCTCTTGGTGGGTCGAGTACAATCGTTTTAATTTTGCCTTCGTATTCTGGATATTGAGTTAAGAATTTACCCACATCTGCTGCGAACCATTTGGCTGTAGCCACTTCATTTCGTTTGGCATTTTCTTTGGCATTTTCGATTGCTTCTGCCACAATATCAACTCCTATTACTTGAACGCCAGTTTTCTTAGAAATTAATTGACCAATTGTTCCAGTTCCACAAAATAAGTCCATCACCGTATCTTCCGAAGAATATTCTGTGTCTTCCATTACATAGTCAATTACCTTGGAATATAATCTCTCAGCGGATTTGGGGTTGGTTTGAAAAAAACTTTGCATGCTTACCTCAAACGATAATCCCAACAAGTTTTCTTGAATGATATTCTCTCCGTAAAGCATTTCGTAATCGTTCTCATCATTGTGAGCTCGCTCTCCCAAACTATCATTTATCGTGAATAAAATTCCAGCCACTCTATCTCCAAATAAATCCAGAACGGCTTTTACAAAAGCTTGCTTATCAAATTCCTCCAGACGAGTTTTGGAAGTTGTTAAATTCAACAACAACTGATTGTTGTAATAAGATTTTCGTACAGTTAAATACCTAAAAAATCCATGCTTTTTTGGCGGATGCCAAGCTGGCAAACCAGTTTTCTCCAAGTATGTTCGTATGTCTTTCAGTTTGTTTTCAAATTCCACATCAAATAACCCAGAATCTTTATCCAAATCCTCTACAATCCACCAAGTTCCTCTTCGTTTGAAACCAAGTGCAAATTCATCATCTAGTGTTTCCTCTTGTTCCAAATCATACCGAATGGTGCTAAATGCATATTCCATTTTATTTCGGTAATGAAAACTTGTAGGAGACTCGATATACGTATCAAACAACTCCTCAATGTTAGCCATTTTACCAATTCTTCGGTATTGCTCTATCGTAGTGCTTTTCTTGTATTCTCTTTGTTTTTCAACTGGTAAGGTAATATACGGAGCTCCAGAAATTGGTTGAAAATCTACAGGAGTTTCATCTGGTGATTTTTCTAAAATCTCAATGAGTTTTCCCTCCAAAAAGCTTTTTTTCTTCTTAAATATTCGTGCTTTTACCGTTTGCCCAGGAATGGTATTGGGAACAAAAATCACAATTTTCCCTTCTTCCAACTGCAACTTAGCCAATCCCTTGCCCCCAAAAGCCATATCTTCTATGGTTACTTCTATTACATTGTTCTTTTTAATGTCTTGCTGGGTGTAGGTTTTCATTGTGGTTTGTTTTAGTGGTGCGAATTTAGGGAGAATAAATTATAAACAATAAACATATTATGTGTTAAAAGTTTATTAGGCTGAATAATAGCTTCATTAAATTTGTGTTTATATTTGTACATTACCTAAATTGCATTAATGCTTCAAAAAAAAACATATATTGACTTATTCGCTGGTTGCGGTGGACTCTCTTTAGGATTATTTAATTCTGGTTTATGGAAAGGTCTATTTGCTATTGAAAAAAGTCCTGACGCATTTGAAACTTTTAACCATAATTTAATTGAAAATAATAATCATTTCGATTGGCCAAATTGGCTGCCAAAATCTAACCACGATATAAATACGATAATCAAGAACTTTCCTAATGAGCTTAAATCTTTAAGAGGTAAAATCGATATGGTTGCTGGTGGACCACCTTGCCAAGGTTTTTCGACTGCTGGGAAAAGAAATGAAAATGATTTACGAAATAAATTAATAAAATCATACATAAAATTCATTCGTCAAGTACAACCAAAAGTTATCTTTTTTGAGAATGTAAAAGGTTTTACTCAAAAATTTGACAAAAATAAAATTCAAGGAAAGGTATATTCGGAATATGTGAAAAGTGCATTAGAATATACTCCGAAAGATAAAAAATATTTAGGTTATAAAGTAGAAGGTCGTCTTGTTGATTTTTCAGAATATGGTGTTCCTCAAAAAAGAACTCGTTTCATTTTAGTAGGTATTAGAAAAGACATTGCTAATAACACAAAACCGACAGACTTTTTTGATTCAATAAGAAGAGAAAGAGAAAAATTCTTAGTAAATAAAGGGATTGGTCTAACAAATAGCTTGGAAGATGCAATATCTGATTTATTAAGGATAAATGAAACTATATCGCCTGATACTGCTTCTTTTAAGGCAGGTTTTTATAATAAACCAAAATCTGAATATCAAAAACTATTAAAAGGAACCTATGCAGAAAAAATTCCTGATAGTCATAGATTTGCAAAACACAACCCTTCTACCATTGAAAAGTTTGAATACATACTTGAAAATGCAGATAAAAACAAAACACTATCTGACGAAATTAAAGAAAGGTTTAATCTGAAAAAGAGAACTATAATCCCTTTGTCTGGAAGTACTCCTACTCCAACAATCACTACTTTACCAGACGATTATGTACATTATTGTGAGCCTAGAATTTTCACAGTTCGAGAATATGCTCGAATACAATCCTTTAATGATTGGTTTGAGTTTAAGGGTAAATACACAACAGGCGGAAAAAGAAGGACTCAAGAAGTTCCAAGATATTCACAAATAGGCAATGCGATACCACCTCTTTTCGGTGAACAAAGCGGATTGGTTTTAAACAAACTAATTAGCTAATGACAAATCCAAACGAATTACATTTTAAAACGAATGTTCAGTTAAAAAGTATAATTGGTAAAGACCTTATCAACGATGACAACATTGCAATTCTTGAATTGGTAAAAAATTCTTTTGATGCTGATGCAAAAAGAGTCAATGTAACTTATTTCAACCTTAAGGATAATGATGATGAACTTACACAATCATTTTCGGAAAAAACATCAAGATTAATTATTCAAGATGATGGTTTAGGAATGGATTTAGAGGACATTCAAGATAAATGGTTGAACATAGCTTATTCTGAAAAAAAATCAAACAAGACACAACATAATAGAAGAATGGCGGGAGCCAAAGGAGTAGGAAGATTTTCTTGCGACCGCCTTGGCGAATATCTAAATCTATATGCAAAAACAAAAGATGATAAAAAATATGTTAAACTCACTATAGATTGGAAGCTTTTCGAAATTGAAGATGAAAAAAAGGAAATTCAGTCTATACCCTTAAAGTTTGAGTATCTATCAAAAAATGAAATTGAAAACCTTGGTTTCAAAACCTTTGAAAATGGTGTACTACTGGAGGTTATAAAATTAAGAAGTTCTTGGGCTTATCCAATTAAAGACAAAAATGGAAATACCATAAAATGGGATACAGAAAAATTCGTTGATTTAAAAAAATATTTAGAAAAACTTATCAATCCTAATCAAGCATTCCAAGATGATGATTTTGGAATTTACATAAATGCACCTGAATTTCGAGAAGAAAATGATTTAAGAAATGATTATGAAAAATTTATAGGAAAAATTGAGAATCGAATTTTTGAAAAACTTGATTTCAAATCAACGAGTATAGAGTCTGAAACTCAAAAAGGTGGAAAAGTAATCTATACTGAATTAAAAGATAAAGGGAATACTATTTTTTGGATTAAAGAAAAAAATCCATATTACCCAAACATTAAAGACGCTAAACTCAAAATTTATTATTTAAATCCATACGCCAAAGCTTTTTTCACTAGGCAAACAGGAATTCAATCTGTTAATTATGGCTCCGTTTTTTTATTTATAAATGGCTTTAGAATTCCTCCTTACGGAGATGTTGGTGATGATTGGCTGGCTTTGGATCAAAGAAAAGCTCAAGGACACAGCAGGTATTTGGGCTCCAGAGATTTAATAGGTCACCTTGAATTAAATGACGAGAATAATGATTTTCAAATTATCTCGAGTAGAGAAGGGATTGTTAAAAATGAAAATTATATTAAACTAACCTCAAAGGAGAGAAATGAAAGTTTTTATTTTAAAAGCCATAGAAGATTAGAAAAATATGTTGTTGACGGTCTTAATTGGGATAGTGCTATTTATGATGGTCAAAACAAAGAAGAAGCAAAACTTCTCAAAGAATTAGAACAAAAAATAGTTGAAGGCGGAATTACGGAAGCTGAGTTAGTTTATCGTGAAGGCAAAGAAGTCAAACAAAAGAGAGTGTACAATGCTATACACTCTATAATTTCTGCAAAAGCCGGTGAAGTAATTGAATTGTATATCAATGAAAATTTAATTACACAAAAGATTGAGGAAGAAAGGCTAAAGTCCGAAAGAGAATTTCAACAGTTAATTGAAGATTTTGATAATAAAAAAATTGACTCAGAAACTTTGGGTCGAATTTTACAACGTAAGGCTGAACAAAATGCCGAATTAGAAAAACAACTCAAAGAATTTGGTAAGTATTCAACCAATGAAGCTACTACAAAAGCAATTCTAGAGTTACAGAATTATAAAAAAACCGTTGAAGAACAAACTATTCTAATAGAAAAACTTCAATATGAATTAGATGATTTAAAAAATCAAAAACAGAGTGCTGAAAAGACTGCTAAAGAATATAAAGATAAAGCTGATAAAGCTGAAGTAGATTTATCAATTGAAAAAGAAAAAAATCTATACCTTCTTGCAACAAGAAGAACACTAAGTCCAGATGCAGATGGATTAATTCATACCATAAAAATTAACAATATCGAAATAAGAGATGGTATTGAGAATGTAATTGACGATTTAACAGAAGATGATTTCGATATAAACAACCTAATTGAAAGACTCGGTTTTTTAAAACTCAATGCCGAACGCTCATTAAAAATGTCCGAGTTTGTTACTAGATCAGACCTTAAAGAAGATATCGAAAAAAAGGATGTTGATTTAGTATCATATATTCAAGAATACATTTCATTATATGGAGAAACATTTTCAGATAAGATATCATTTGAATTTAAAGTTAATAACTCGTACCTAAACAAAAATATTAGTGTCTTGAATTTATCAATCATACTTGATAATCTAATAAGTAATTCTATCAAATGGGGAGCAGAAAATATTCTGATTGAGTTTAACAACACAAGCGACAAACAATTAGAATTTGTTTTTTCAGATGATGGTGATGGTTTATCTGATAAATTTTTAGACAAACATGAACGCATTTTTGAGCTTTCTGTACGTGACATTCCTTCAAACGGTATGAATGGATCTGGTATAGGATTATTTTACACAAAGAATCTTTTAAATGATATGAATTCTGAAATCGACTTTATAGGTAATAACTTAAAATTATCTGGAGCATCTTTTAAACTTATTTTCAATACAATATGAGTGTAGTACGGTTATTATACATAGATGATAATAAGATAAATTCTCAAATAGATAATCTAAGGAAAAAACTAAAAAATGTTGGTTTTGACCTTGATGAAACTTTTTTGGATTTAAGTAACGATCATTATAAGAAAAGAGATGAATCTACTGGAAAAGTGATATTAGATAAGGCCAAAATTCAATCTTATGTTAATGACAATTATATGAATGATAATTTTGATATAGTTGCTTCAGATTATGATTTTAAAGACCTGAATTTAGATGGCTTCGAATTACTTAAATGGATTAAAAACGAATGTACTTCAAAAAAATATAGATTAAGACGAGCAAAGTTTTGTCTTTATTCATCTGAACAAGATAAAGTTGCAAAAACATTTGACACTCCAAAAAAAGTAAAAAGCTTGATAAAGCTAAAAATTGATGAATTTATAGATAGGGATAGGATACCTGAAGAGTTAACAAAACTGACAGTTGCCCCTAAAGAAATATATAAACATAAAGATCACCTGATAAAATTTTTAGAAAAATACCCAGACTTAGTTTTTAACAGTGTCTATCCAAAGTTTAAAGGAAAAAAACTTTCAGACATAGCACACGAAATTGATAAAGATTTGCCGAACGGTATTGATTTCCAGAAAAATTTGGTTGAACTAACTATAGCTCATTTAGTTGACTTAAATAAATTTGAGGGTTGATGATTACAGTTATTATTTCAGTCGACCCTTCAACTAAATTTTTATTTGACATTGTAAAAAGTTTAAAATCTAATTCTATCAAATTTGAATTGATTGAAGTTCATCCTAACAATGCTTCATATAAAAATTGTCTTGACAAAATTAAAGAACTACCAGAAAACAATACAATATTATTTTTAGGTCACGGTCAAGACAACCAAATTTATGGTGGTGAACTACTTAATGGTTATCCAAAACAACCCTTAGTTAAAAGAAATGAAATGGGAATTTTTAAAAATCAGAATTTGTTTTTACTTGCCTGTGATTCCGCAAGCTTAATAAAAAGCTCATTCCGAATTGCTAAAACTAATAAAGCTATAGGGTTTGGTCCTTTACCAACAGAAATTGAAGAGGTTGAAAATGATAAAAAACTTGCTAATGAAGGAATTACATTAGACACTATTGAGCTTTTTAAACAAGCAATAAATGAGACTGTTATCTTAAGTTTACTAGAATTCTTTAAAGATGAATCTAAAGACTTTATATTTTTAAAGGATTATTTAAACTTACACTTGAATAAAAGAATCAATAAAGCAATTCTTGAAGAAGATAATAGAAATTTAGCCGATTTGTTATTTAATATGAAAAATGATATGGTTATATACTAATTACATTATTTCATTAAAAACGAACTACTTTTATTTTAATCTATCCAAAATCTAAATGCCCACCGAAAAACCCAGATTAGCCCGCCTAACCACAATTCTTACTCAGTTACAATCCAAACGATTAGTAACTGCAACAGAACTTGCAGATAAACATCAGGTGAGTGTGAGGACAATTTACAGAGACATTCGTACTTTGGAGAAATCTGGAATTCCTATTGTAACCGAAGAAGGAAAAGGCTATTCCATTATAGAAGGGTATAAATTGCCTCCTGTAATGTTTACCGAGGAAGAAGCCAATGCGCTTATTACTGCGGAGCAAATTATTTCCAAGAACAAAGACAAATCTCTGGCGAGTAACTATGTGAATGCCATTGAAAAAATAAAATCGGTTCTTAAACTCTCGCAACAAGGCAAAACAGAATTACTGAGCCAACGGCTGCATATCCGAACCAATATTGAACAAGAAAAGACCAGCGATTATTTAATGGAATTACAATCTGCCATTACGAGTTATCATTTATTGGAATTGGACTATGTTTCGCTTCAAAACAAAACGAGCACAAGAAATGTTGAACCTTTTGCACTTATTCAAACCCAAAACAACTGGATTTTGATTGGGTTTTGTAGGTTGAGAAAAGATTTTAGAATGTTTCGATTAGATTGTATTAAAAAAATTACAAATAAAAATGAGGCGTTCGAGCCCCACAAACTCTCACTTCAAGATTTTTTTGAGGAACAAAGTAAACAATGGAAAAACACCCCTGACACACCTCTGTCATAACCCTAATTTACCTTTGTAATGAATCAAAAAAACAATACAATGAAAACAGTAACAATTGAACCTTTTAAGGTAATCGGAATCGCAGTAAGAACTACGAACCAAAATGGACAATCTGCACAAGACATAGGTCAACTATGGGGTAAATTTATGTCAGAGGGAATTGCAGACCAAATTCCAAACAAAGTAGATGCAAGTGTATTTTCTATCTACACAAATTACGAAGGAGATCACACTCAACCCTATGATACGATTTTAGGATGCAAAGTAGAATCTTTGGATAACATTCCTGAAGGATTGGTAGGCCAAGAGTTTGATGGTGGAACTTATGGGAAATTTGTTTCTAAAGGTGACTTAACTCAAGGAGTAGTTTTTGGGACATGGAACGAAATCTGGAACCAAGAATTAGACAGAGTTTACACTGCAGATTTTGAACTGTACGGAGAACGAGCTCAAAACCCAACAGATGCAGAAGTGGATGTGTTAGTAGCAATTAAATAAGAAACGAAATGAGCAATTTAAAACTACACACAGATCCAAGACTGGAAACTAAAATGGCAAACTACCCTGAATTCGTTCAGGGCAAGTTGCTTTATTTGAGAGAACTAATCCTCAAAACTGCCTCTGAAAATTCTGATACAGCGGAATTAGAAGAAACTCTAAAATGGGGAGAACCAAGTTTTTTGACTAAAAATGGAAGCACAATAAGAATGGATTGGAAAAAATCTACGCCCAATCAATATCAACTTTACTTTAAATGCACCAGCAGACTGGTCGAAACTTTTAGAATAGTTTTTGGTGATTTTTTCAACTACGAAAACAACAGAGCTATTATATTTCAACTCGACCAAGAAGTCCCAGAAATGGAAATAAAAAAATGCATAACTGCTGCACTTACTTATCACAAAGTAAAAAATGAGTTGACTTTGGGGCTATAAACAATCCATAAGCCAAAAAAATATCTATCGTACTCTCAGAATTCTTATATTAGCATTCAATCAAATTTGAGAAAAATGAAAGATAAATTCCTCCTTAATCCAGACATAACCTTCTTGAACCATGGTTCTTTTGGCGCTTGCCCAAAACCAGTTTTTGACGAGTATCAAAATTGGCAACTGAAATTAGAAAAAGATCCTGTTCAATTTATGCTAAAAACTGGACCAGAAGAATTAAATAACTCAAGAAAAGCATTAGCAGATTATATCAATTGCAATGAACAAGATTTAGTATACATGCCAAACCCCACCACTGCTTTAAATACTGTAATTAGAAGTCTAGACCTAAAAGAAGGAGATGAAATCTTAACTTCTAATCAAGAATATGGGGCATTAGACAGAACTTGGGAATTTTATTGTAAGCATACTGGAGCAAAATATATACATGCAGATATAACTTTACCATTGGTTTCAAAAGAAAAATATTTAGAAGAATTTTGGAAAGCGTTAACCCCAAAAACAAAGATCATTTTTTTCTCACAGATTACCAGTTCTACAGCCTTGATATTTCCAGCTAAAGAAATTTGTGATAAAGCACGAGAGTTAGGACTAATGGTAATTGTAGATGGAGCTCATGTACCAGGCCACATTCCCTTAGACATAAAAAAAATGAATCCAGATGTATATACAGGTGCAAATCACAAATGGTTGTTAGCCCCAAAAGGCAACTCATTTTTATATGTAAAAAATGAATTACAAGATAAAATTGATCCTCTCATTGTTTCCTGGGGATATGATGCCGCTTTTCCATCCGACTCTCAATTTCAAGATTATCATCAATTCAACGGAACTAAAGATTTTACTGCTTATTTAACTACTCCTTCTTGTTTACAGTTTTTTGAAGAAAATAATTGGGAAGAAAAGAAAACCATTTGTCGAGAACAACTAAAGCATTTTTCTCCTCTGATTGCTAAAGAATTGAATTCGCATCTTCTTGCCCCTTTAAGTGATGACTTTCTAGGTCAGATTTGTAGCATACCAATTCAAACTAATCAACCTTATAAATTAAAAGATTATTTTTTTGATCAACATAAAATAGAAATTCCAATAATGCAAGCAGACAAGCAATGGTATATGAGAACTTCATATCAAGCATATAATGGTGAAAAAGAGATTGAGAATTTATTGTATGCGATAAAAGACATAAACCAACACACTAATTTGATTAATTAAAAGAAAAAAATCATTCAAAATTTTAATATGTTAAATTTTAAACTACTTTTGTTAAATATTTAAATAAACAATGAAAGTAATCAAATTTGGAGGTACATCTGTTGGCTCTCCTGAACGAATGAAAAAAGTAGCAGAATTAGTTTCCAATGAGGAAGCAATAGTTGTGCTTTCTGCAGTAAGCGGAACTACCAATTCCTTAACAGAAATTGCGCAATTGCTTTATAAAAACGAGCGAAATGTTGCTAAACAAGCTATTCAAGATTTATTGAAACACTACCACAGTTTCATTAGTGAATTATTAAGCTCAGAAAAACAATTAAATAAAGCCAAAGAATTAATTGAAAGCCATTTTTCTCACATCGATTCATTTACTGAAGACTTATTTACACTTCACGAAGAGAAAACCATCTTAGCTCAAGGCGAACTACTTTCTACTGCATTATTTCAATTATACTTGGAAGAAAAAGAGATTAAGTGTTGTCTCCTACCCGCTTTGGATTTTATGCGAATTGATAAAGATTTAGAGCCTGACAGTTATTATATAAAGCATAATATTGAAAGAGAACTCAAACAATGTGATTCAAATTTATACATTACTCAAGGATATATCTGTAGAAATGTATTTGGCGAAATTGACAATCTAAAACGAGGAGGGAGTGATTATACAGCATCCTTAATTGGTGCAGCCATAAAAGCTACAGAAATAGAAATATGGACAGACATTGATGGGATGCACAACAATGATCCAAGGGTAGTTGACAACACTTTTTCGATTGAGCATTTATCTTACAATGAAGCTGCAGAGTTGGCATATTTTGGGGCAAAAATATTACATCCTGCCAGTGTGTATCCTGCTCAATTGAGTGGTATTCCTATTTGGCTCAAAAACACATTGGAACCAAGCAAACCTGGGACTAAAATTGCCAAAGAAATAGACAAAAGAGAATTTACTGCTGTGGCTACAAAAGATGGAATAACTGCCATTAAAATTAAGTCAGGACGAATGTTATTGGCTTATGGTTTTCTGCGTAAAATCTTTGATATTTTTGAACGCTACAAAACGCCAATTGATGTAATTACCACTTCGGAAGTGGCGGTTTCAATTACCATTGATGACAACACCAATTTGGATGCTATTCAAGAAGAATTGAGATATTTAGGCGAAGTGGAAATCAATAAAAATTTATCAATTGTGTGTGTAGTTGGAAATTTTTCTCATGATTCGATGGGAGCTGGAAATAAGATTTTCAATAGTTTACAACACATTCCTATCCGAATGGTTTCTTATGGAGGGAGCCAACACAATGTATCGATTGTGATAGAAACTGAGTATAAAAAGGAAGCGTTAGTTTCTTTGAATAATGGACTTTTTAATCAGAATTAATCATGAGAAAAAAAGAACTAATTCAGTACAAAACTCCATTTTATTGTTATGATCTGGAATTACTCTCTCAAACTTTGGATGAAGCACAAACTCATGCCAAGAAACACGATTATCACATTCATTATGCGTTGAAAGCAAATACTAACGTCCGTATTCTAAACTTGATTCAGAGCAAAGGATTTGGAGCAGATTGTGTAAGTGGAAATGAAGTAAAGAAAGCAATTGAAACTGGATTTACTTCCAATCAGATTGCATTTGCAGGAGTTGGAAAATCGGACGAAGAAATTTTGATTGGACTTGAAAATGATATTTTTACTTTCAATTGTGAATCTGTTGAGGAAATCGAGGTGATTAATGAATTGGCTTCCCAACAAAACAAAGTTGCGAATATTGCTTTGAGACTTAATCCAAATGTGGATGCCAAAACTCACAAATACATAACTACAGGATTGGAAGAGAATAAGTTTGGAATAAACAGTTGGGAACTGGAAGGTTTAATAGAGAAACTTCCATCGCTTACTCACATAAAAGTAACCGGATTGCATTTTCACATTGGGTCACAAATTACTTCCATGACTCCGTTTAAGAATTTGTGTATTCGTGTAAACGAACTAAACCATTGGTTTTTGGAAAGAGGAATTCGGTTGGAACACCTTAACTTAGGTGGTGGATTAGGGATTGATTATCAGAGTCCTACTGAAAATCCAATTCCAGATTTTGAGCTGTTTTTTGGAATATTTAATCAGTTTTTGGAACCAAGACCTAATCAAGAAATTCATTTTGAATTAGGAAGAAGTTTGGTAGCGAATTGCGGAAGTTTGATTTCAAAAGTATTGTATGTAAAGAAAGGAATCAAAACCAATTTTGCCATTTTGGATGCAGGAATGACCGAACTCATTCGTCCAGCCTTGTATCAAGCCTCCCACTCTATCGAAAATATCACTTCTGAATCTACTAAATTAGAATTCTATGATGTAGTTGGACCAATTTGTGAATCTTCAGATTGTTTTGGTAAAAAAATAGAACTGAAAGAAACCAAACGAGGAGATTACATCAAAATCTATAGCACAGGTGCTTATGGGGAAGTAATGACTTCTGGGTATAATTTGAGGGAGCAGAATCCTGTTGTTTATTTGTAAAGTTGGGCTTATTCATTGGGCAATATCCTCGCAATAAGATCCCCGCTTTCGCGAGGATGACA
>CAKZNB010000048.1 GCA_937129365.1 uncultured Flavobacteriales bacterium | reverse complement strand
CCGATAGAGGGACTCGAACCCACGACCTGCTGATTACAAATCAGCTGCTCTAGCCAGCTGAGCTATATCGGCTTTTATTCCCTACGCGTTTTTAGGGTTTGCAAATTTAGAAAAGATATTTTTATATTCAAACATATTTAGAAAAAATATTTACTTTTTTTTACCTTTTTTTAAAAACTGAATTTTACCCATAAAAAAAGCCCCGAAAATACGGGGCTTAAAATTAAACTTTATTCAATTTAATTCTTACTCTTATGCTTATTAATTTGTCTTCTTAATGCTTCTACAGCTTCATCCGTAGCTTCTTCAAATGACTTGCATTGCTTTTTTGCAAATAAATCTTTTCCAGGAATTGCCAGTTTAATTTCGGCTACTTTATTCTCTCGGTCAGAGGGTTCTAATTTTAAAAAAACATCTCCTCCTATTATCTTGTCATAATATTGTGTCAATTTATTTAATCTTTCTTCTACAAAAGTTACTAGTTTTTGATCTGCGTCAAAATGAATTGACTGTACTTTAATTTCCATACTTCTTTTTTTTAAGGGGTTAATACTAATTTTCTTTTGGATGAAACTTCTTGTATGCATCCTTTAATCGTTCTATTGAGTTGTGTGTATAAACCTGGGTAGCAGATAAGTTTGCATGCCCCAGTATTTCTTTAATTGTGTGAAGCTGAGCTCCGTTGTTCAACATATTGGTAGCAAATGAATGCCTCATGGTATGCGGACTTCTTTTTTTCTCATTAGTTACTAATCCAAGATAGTGATTAACGGTGCGATATACAAATTTTTCGTAGAGTTTATCTCCTTTATTAGTCACTAATAAATTAGGAACATTAAGTGTTGGGAATTCTTCTTTTCTTTTTTCTTTATATATAGGAATAAATGCACTTATTTTTTCTGTTATGGGAATTATTCGTTCTTTATTTCCTTTTCCTAACACTTTTATTTCATTAGCATCAATATCAGAATCCTTTATATGTATCAACTCGGACAAACGAATTCCTGTGCCATATAGCAATTCCATAATCAATATATCGCGTATGCCTTTGAAATCATTGGTAAAAACCATTTGCTCAAACAAGGTTTCCATTTTTTTCTGTTCAAAATAAACTGGTAGTTTTTTGGATTGCTTGGGAGCTATAATTTTACTCATTGGACTTGTTTTTACTACTTTCTGGGTAAGTAAAAATTTATAAAATGATTTGAGAGTTGATATTTTTCGATTAATGGATCTGTTACTTATCTCGTTTTCTTTCAGTTCCATTATCCACATACGAATTTCATTGTGAGTTGCCTCTGCAAAATGAGTTAGCTTAAATGTTTGAGATAAAAACTCTTGAAACTGAGATAAATCGGTAGAATAAGAAGTAAGTGTATGCACCGAAAGCCTGCGTTCGTTTTGAACGTAGTTTTTGAAACTCTCAGTTTGGGATTCGAAGGAATTCATACTCTTTTTTTCTTTACTTGAAGATACAAAATATTTAATCTTTTTTCAATCTTCTTTTCTGCCGAGATAAATTTTCTTTTTAAACTTTTTTTTCGCAAGTTTTCCTCTCCTTTTGGGATATTTCCATTTATAGATATAGAGGTAGTCTTCTTTGATCTCTAATACCCATATTTTATTACTATTATAAATTCTATTTATCGAGTATTGTATGTCGCAATCACAGATCAAACTATCAGATTTTAATATTTTCTGAAGAGAATTATTATTGGATTCTTTAAGTTTTGAATTTATATAATTAAGTCCACCAGGTATTTTTGAAAGCCAAAATAATGTATCATTTCTAACAAACTTATTTGTTACAGAAAATTTAAAGTTTTTATATATTAAAGTGTCATTTTCTATAATTCCAAGACCAATTATAGAATCTTTTTTTTCTTCAAATTTTAAGGCTAAATCAACCACTTTAAAAGATAAAATACTATCATCTCTTAACACTTTATAGGTATTATAGTAATAGCTATCCTTTAAAGTATCGATGTTTAGGGTGAAAAAATTTTTATGCGAACGAAAACTAAAACATTCACAAGGCAAATTATTTCCAATACAATTAAGATAATCTATACTAACCCAGTTAGATTCTCCTAAGTATTTATTCTGCGAAAACAAAACTGAATTAGAAATCAAAAACATTATTAAAACCACTCTTTTCATACACTAATATAACCAAAAACCTTAAAATAACTAAACGATACCGAGTTATATTCTATTTCAACCCTTAAGTAATTAAGCCCTTATTTATCAGTTTTTTATGTGTTAATTTATCTAACAAACCATAAAAACATACTATCATGAAAACTTTAAATAACGCATTAATTGGAACACTCATTATTATACTCTCATTATTTTCTTGCAGAAAAGAGGTAATGAATGGAAAAGATGGAATAGACGGTAAAGATGGGATTTGTGAAGGGAAATTGGAAGTTTATTTTACTGGAAGCATTACAGATGAAGAAGCAAGGGAAATTATTAAAAATGAAATTGGACATTTAACTCAAAAAATTTACGTAACCAATACTAGTAATTTAACTACTTTAAATCTTTCTAACTTGAAAGATTTAGTTGAAATAAATATTTCAGGAAATGACAATCTTGAGAACCTTAACTTATCCAATCTTGAAATTGTTCATAGTAAGATTAATATAAGTCAAAATTACAATTTGAAATCTGTAGACTTACCTAAATTAAGTAAAGCAGGAGATTTATTAATTGGTAATCCTTGGTTTGGAGACTCTAACCAAATTTCCACTATTAATGTCTCAAATTTAAAAGAGGCACTTACATTAAATATTGGATACACAAAAATTTCGACTTTGAGTTTACCAGAATTGAATTCTGTAAAAAATGGAATTAATTTTCAAGGAAATAAAAACTTAGCAACCTTAATTGCCCCTAATCTTGTTAGCTCTCAAAGAATTGATATTGGACAAAACTTACTGACTCAAATTAGTTTTCCGAAATTTAATGGTGGAGATATCATTATAAACAATGAAACTTCGTTGTCTTCAGTATCATTTCCTAGTTTAAATTCTTTCAACATGTTTTCTGTTTCAAACAATACAAGGTTAAACTCAACAGATATAAACTCATTATTATATCAATTCTTAACTATAACACCACAAATTACTTCAAAAGTTATTATTTTATCAGGACAAAATCCTTCTGCACCTCCAACTGGAAGCGGTATCTCTCATAAAAATACTTTAATTGGTTTAGGAAATTCTGTATACACAGATTAATATTAATCCAAACAAAAAAATCCCGTTTCTATAAGTAGAAACGGGATTTTTAATTTTAGTTGAAAGTATTCTTACTTATCTTCCGATACTTCTTCAAAGTCAACATCCGTTACTTCTTCATCACCCTCAGAAGTTGCTCCTTCTGCCCCACCTTCAGGTTGAGCTCCAGCATCAGCTTGTGCTTTGTACATTTCTTCGCTTGCCGCCTGGAAAGTAGTTGTCACTTTTTCGATTCCAGCTTTCATTGCATCAATATCTTTTGATTCATGAGCAGTTTTTAATTCTGCCAATGCTTCTTCGATTGGTACTTTTCTGTCTTCAGGAATTTTGTCTCCATACTCAGAAAGTTGCTTTTCCGTTTGGAAAATTAAGCTATCTGCTTGGTTCACTGTTTCAGCTTCTTCCATCTTAGCTTTATCCGCATCTGCGTTAGCTTCTGCTTCCTGCTTCATCTTTTCGATTTCTTCATCACTCAATCCAGAAGATGCTTCAATCTTGATGTTTTGCTCTTTCCCAGTCGCTTTATCTTTTGCCGATACATTGATAATTCCGTTTGCATCGATATCAAAGATTACCTCAATTTGTGGTTCTCCTCTTCTTGCTGGTGGAATATCTGTCAATTGAAATCTTCCTAGCGTTCTGTTATCCGGTGCCATTGGTCTTTCTCCTTGTAATACATGGATATCTACGGCAGGCTGGTTGTCAGCTGCTGTTGAGAATACCTGAGATTTTTTGGTTGGAATGGTTGTGTTAGCGTCAATTAATTTTGTCATTACACCACCCATTGTTTCGATACCAAGAGATAATGGAGTTACATCCAACAGAAGTACATCTTTTACTTCTCCCGTTAATACTCCTCCTTGGATTGCTGCACCTACAGCTACTACTTCGTCTGGGTTTACTCCTTTTGAAGGCTCTTTTCCAAAGTATTTTTGAACTGCTTCTTGTACAGCTGGGATTCTTGTGGAACCTCCTACCAAGATAATTTCATCAATATCACTAGTTGATAATCCTGCAGCTTTCATTGCAGTTTGACATGGCTCAATTGTTCTTTTTACCAAATCGTCAATCAATTGCTCAAATTGTGCTCTAGTCAATGTTCTTACCAAGTGCTTTGGAATTCCATTTACCGGCATAATGTAAGGCAGGTTGATTTCCGAAGAAGTAGTGCTTGACAATTCAATCTTCGCTTTTTCAGCTGCTTCCTTCAATCTTTGCAATGCCATTGGATCTTCTCTCAAGTCGATTCCTTCGTCATTTTTGAATTCATCAGCTAACCAATCAATAATTTTTTGGTCTACATCGTCACCTCCTAAGTGAGTATCTCCATCTGTTGAAAGCACTTCGAATACTCCATCTCCTAATTCCAAGATAGATACATCGTGTGTTCCTCCACCAAAGTCAAATACTACAACTTTTTGGTCTGTGTTTTTCTTATCCAATCCATAAGCTAATGCCGCAGCAGTTGGCTCATTGATAATTCTTTTGATTGTTAATCCAGCGATTTCTCCAGCTTCCTTAGTTGCTTGTCTTTGAGAATCGTTGAAGTAAGCTGGCACAGTTACTACTGCTTCAGATACAGAAGTTCCCAAATAATCTTCAGCTGTTTTCTTCATTTTTTGAAGAATCATTGCAGAAATTTCTTGCGGAGAGTATAACCTATCGTCAATTTTTACTCTTGGCGTATTGTTATCTCCTTTTACTACATCATAAGGTACTCTTTTTACTTCCTTAGAAACCTCATCAAACTTATTTCCCATAAATCTCTTGATAGAGAAAATAGTTTTCGTTGGATTTGTAATTGCCTGTCTTTTAGCTGGGTCTCCAATTTTTCTTTCTCCACCTTCAACAAAAGCCACAACTGATGGTGTAGTTCTTTTTCCTTCGCTATTAGGAATAACTACCGGCTCATTTCCTTCCATTACTGAAACACATGAGTTGGTTGTTCCTAAATCTATTCCTATTATTTTACTCATAATTTTATATGTTTATTTTTTGAATTAAATTTTACAATATCTTTCATTCAATGATTATGCCACTGGGTTTATAGTGTCAGTTTTATGACATTGTTATGTAAATTGGGGTGTCAGAAAGACAGAATGGCAGTATATTAATTGATAATTGACAATGGATAATTGGTGTTTTACAGAATCATTTCCCTCCTTGAGGAGGGTTAGGGAGGTGACTTTTTATTTATTAATTTCTTTCAAAAGTTCTTGAAAATCTTCTTTTAGATAACCTAAACAATAAACTTTTTTTGGGATTGAGTACCAAATAATATCTAACCGATTATGCGGAATATGTTTATAATCTATCGAAACACAAAACTTACAAGTATTACAATCATGGTCTATTGAAGCATATGGTTTTCCAGAATTCCTACCACTTTTCCAAACTCTTTTTTCAAGAGGACATTCATTAACAAAGTTATAATAACCTATCTCATCTGTTTTAAAATACTTTACCACTTTCTCTTCTGCATAATTTTCTTTCAGGTTTCGCTTAGTAGAATTTATTTTTGGATTATTGAGCCATCTCTTATATTTAGTTCCATAAACTAATTCTTTTTCAAACTGATTTTCCTGTGGACCAAAGCTTCTAAGATTATAAAATCTTTTAAATAAATGCTTTGCATACACTTCAATAACAGGAAGATTATATGACCTAATTCTTTGAAGCTTTTGCCAACTAATAGGATTGTTTACAACTATTTCTACTAATAATTGTTTTCCTTTTGACTCAATAATAATATCAGGAATGATTTCTCCTATTTTTTTTTCTAGCTTAACATTATCAAAAATAATTTCAGTCTCATCAAAAATTTCAAAAGAAGTATCAGGATAAAAAAGAATTGGAGTTTTAAATGTTTTACTTTTTTCTATTAATTTTTTAGAAATTATATGAAGTGCGGTTTCTTGTCCACTCAAACAATCTATTGATTTATAATGGGCAAAATGATGAGCTTTTATATTCCCTTTTCTAGCAATAAGTTGATTTTTACAAGCAGGACACACACAATCACAAGATAAACCTCCCTCAACTTCTTCAATCGTAAGTAATTCATCATTTCTTAATCCATAAGACAACTTAAATTCCATCAATCAAATATTTAATTAAAAGTCAGCCTTTCATTATCAATTGTCAATTAACCATTATCAATTACTAACTAACTGTCCAAGTAGTCAATCCTTGTTTACTAAACTCATAGCGTTTGGCTTGTCCGCCAAATTTACCAAGGGCTTCGATTACTTTGTAGCGGTTTGCTTCTTCGGCATAGAAAATCATAAATCCACCTCCTCCTGCTCCAGAGATTTTTCCTCCAGTTGCTCCGGCATTTATTGCAGTAGAATAAATATCATCTATTAATTCATTGGTAATTCCTGCTGCCATTTTCTTTTTATTCTCCCAGCTGATTGATAGAATCTCACCAATTTTACTCAATTCATCTTTCAATAAAGCTTCCTTCATTAGAAAAGCTTGTTCCTTTACAGCATGCATTGCCTGAACTGGTTTATCCTTTTTGGCTTTTGCATTTCCTGCCTGTGTTTCAATAATTTTTGCAGATTCTCGGCTTGTATCCGTATAATACAAAATAAGATTGAATTGTAACTCATTTAACAATTCTTCTCTTATTCGCAAAGGATTTACAATCACTTTGTTTCCTTCGTAAAACTCCATAAAGTTTACACCTCCAAATGTAGCCGCATATTGGTCTTGCTTCCCTCCTGCCATAGCTAAATCTACTCTTTCAATATCATAAGCCAATTGAGCAATATCATATTCGCCAAGTGGTAATTTGAACCACTCAACAAAGGCTCCCAAAATAGAGGTAACCAAAGTAGATGATGTTCCTAATCCAGAACCTGAAGAAACATCCATTGAAGTTATCATTTCAAATGATAATCCTTTTTTACCAAATTCTTTTACTATTCTGTTGTACACACCAACTTGTAAATCAAGAGTTCCAGTCACTGGTAATTCATCCGCAGAATCATAGATTAATTCTTCTTCTCTATCTACTGCACGGATAATTATTTTCCCATCAGTTCGAGGGATAATAGTTGTATAGGCATACAAACTAATGGTTGCATTCAGAATTGCTCCTCCATATTCATCCGAATAAGGGCTCACATCTGTTCCTCCTCCTGCTAATCCTATTCTAAATGGTGCTCTACTTCTGTATATCATCTGCTAATGTATTAATGGTTTCTACCATCTTTTTCCAACTAAATTTCTCTTTTTCTAATTTCACATTCGCCTCAAATTCTTCTTTCTTATTTTCTTTAAAAAATGAAATTAGGGAATCTGCAATTGCTTGGCTATTTGGCTTAACCACATAACCCACTTTATCATGAGGAATAAGCTCTGCTAATCCTCCTACGTTTGTAACCAACATTGGTTTCTCAAAATGATATCCAATTTGTGTTACTCCGCTTTGAGTGGCATTTTTATAGGGTTGAGCAATAATGTCTGCTGCTCTAAAATAGTTTTTCACTTCCTCGTTTGGAATAAAATCATTTCTTAAAATGACTTCATCTTCTAACTTCAAGCGTTTTATTTGGTCTGTGTATTGCTCTTCATTATTATAATATTCTCCAGCCACAATTAATTTTACATTCATTTCTCTGAAACGAGAATCTGCATAGGCATCCAATAATAAATCCAACCCTTTATAATCTCTTACAAATCCAAAAAATAAAATATACCGATTTTCTGGGCTTAAATTTAACTCTTTAAGTGCATCTTCTCGGGAAATCAATTCTCCAAAATTATCGAATAATGGGTGAGGATTGTACAACTTTGGTTTTTTGGAATCAAACGTATTCAAATCCTCCAAAACACTGTGAGACATAGCCACAAAACCATCTACTAGTTTTACAAAATAGTTACTCAATACTTTGTCCCCAATTCTTTTTTCGTGAGGAATAATGTTATCTATAATAGAAATAACTTTGGTGTGTTTGTTCTTTTTGGCAATTCGTGCAATCGTTCCAAAGCAAGGTCCCATAAAGGGTAACCAAAATTTAAAGATTAAATAGTCAGGTTTTTGTTTCTTGATTTTTCTACCAATTTTAATCCAATTAAAAGGATTAACAGAACTCACCGATTCATTTATTTCAATTCCTTCTGGCTTTGGAGAGTCAGAATATTGAGTTTTCCCTGGAAAAAGAAAATTTGGGTATTGAAGTGTAAAAGTTTCTATAGAAGCTTCATCTCCCAACTCATTAAACTCTTTGATAAGTCGTTCATTATAAGAAGCTAAACCACCTCTAAAAGGATGAGCTGTTCCAACTAAAACTACTTTTTTAGCCATGGTTAGATTTCTTTTTCTATCGCGTAATTATTTCTAATCGGAGAGTTTCGTCCAATTAATTCGGCTATAAATCCTGCTAAAAACAATTGAGTTCCAATTATCATAGCAAATAGAGCAATAAAAAACCAAGTATTGTCAGCTAATAACTTTGCATCTGTATTGAAGAAAAGTTTTTCAATTCCTAACCAAAAAGTTAATCCGAACCCAAGTATAAAAAATAATGTACCTACTAACCCAAAGAAATGCATTGGTTTTTTTCCAAAACGAGTGATAAATGTAATCGTAAATAAATCTAAAAACCCATTTACAAATCGGTTAAGTCCAAATTTGGAAACCCCATATTTACGTTCTTGATGAATCACTACTTTTTCTCCTATTCTATCAAATCCTGCTCCTTTTGCAATTACAGGAATGTATCTGTGCATTTCTCCGAAAATCTCTATTGAACGGACTACATCACCTTTGTAAGCCTTCAACCCACAGTTCATGTCATGCAATTTTATTCCACTAAAAATTCGGGTAACTCCGTTGTATAATTTGGTAGGAATAGTTTTAGACAAAGGATCATGACGCTCTTTTTTCCAACCAGAAACAATGTCATAATCTTCCTCAGTAATCATTCTGTATAATTCTGGAATCTCATCAGGACTATCTTGCAAGTCAGCATCCATTGTAATCACCACATTACCTTTTGTAACAGTAAAACCTGTATTTAGTGCTGCGGATTTTCCGTAATTTCTTCTGAATTTTATTCCTCGAACTGCCGGAAATTTTTGTTTTAATTCCTCAACAATTTGCCAAGATTTATCTTTACTACCATCATCAATTAATATGGCTTCATAACTAAAACTTGCACCCGTACAAACTCTATCAATCCACGAAATTAATTCTGGTAAAGATTCTTCCTCATTGTAAAGAGGAATTACTATCGAAATATCTAAATTATTTGAATCCACTGATTTATAATCCTTTTTCTGATTCTACATTCTTCTCAACAGCCTCCATTAGTTCCTCAATATTTTCCTTTGTAATATTAAGTGAAGAGTCTGCTCCTTTAATTAATTTACTAACTTCTTCAGGATCTATATTGTCAATCACCTCATTTATTTTATCGCTATTTTCTTTTATCAATCCACCAAATTGCTCCATCAATCCATTAACATCCACATCCTTAAATCCATTAAGTAAATTATCTAATCCATTCATCACAGAAGACTGTAAATCAACTTTCCAAGCGTCATTTTGTTTAACAAGTGAAACAGGGATTGGTTTTTCTTTTCCTTCTAAAAAACAATCGCAATTACTAATGTTATCTTCAGTAACACAATCTATATTTTTTATTTCACCTCCTTCAAAGTTTAGAGAAATACTCTCCCCCATCATACCAATAATTGATTTTGATTTTTCTGAAGATAATTCTTTTGCTTTCTGATAGTCTTTTGCTTTTATTGCTTTGTAAAATTCTCTTACTGTTTTTTCAGGAGTATTTGAATTTCCACAAGAAAATAAAAGAGCAATAGAGGCTATTGTTATTAATTTTATTAATCTCATTCTTATTATTTTAAAATTAAAATTGAAGGTACAAAAAAAGGCACAATATTTAATTGTGCCTTTTTTTAAAATTAGTTAAAAACTAAGATTACATTTTTTCGATTGCTTCAGTTGCTTCTCCTTTTGCAGTTTCAACAGCACCTTCTACAGCTTCAGCTCCAGCTTCTACAGCTCCTTCAACAGCTTCAGTTCCAGCTGCAGCAGCTTCATTCAAAGCATCAGTTGCATCGTTAGTAGTTTCAGTTGCAGTTTCTTCAACAGCATCCATTCCTTCTTCCATTGCGTTTTCAGTTCCTTCAGCAGCTCCTTCAGCAGCATCAGTAGCAGCTTCACATGAGAATAATGCAACAGCAGCGATAATAGTTAAAAATTTAATTTTCATTTCTTTGGGTATATAGGGTTAATAATTGCTACAAATGTAACATTATTCTAATAATTTCAAAAAAGTATTGACCTTAATTACTGAAAATCAATGGAATTTTTTGCATAACTCTCCCATTTATCCAAAACTTCTTGCATATCGTCCGGTAATTCGGAAGTAAATTGCATAAATTTTCCTGTGTAAGGATGAGTAAAACCAAGTGTTTTGGCATGTAGAGCTTGCCTAGGAAGAATTTTAAAACAATTTTGAACAAATTGCTTGTATTTTGTAAAGGTTGTTCCCTTTAAAATAACTTCTCCTCCATAATCAAAATCATTGAACAGAGTGTGCCCAATGTGTTTCATGTGAGCTCTAATTTGGTGAGTTCTTCCAGTTTCTAATTGACATTGAACTAGGGATGTATATCCAAATCTTTTTAACACTTTATAATTGGTAACAGCCTCCTTCCCAAATTCTCCATCTTCATAAACAGTCATTAATTTCCTATTTTTTAGAGATCTTCCAATATTCCCCTCTATTCTTCCTTCATCTTCTTCCACATCTCCCCAAACTAATGCCCAATATTTTCTTTCTGTGGTTTTATCAAAAAACTGCTTAGATAAATCTACCAAAGCTTTTTCAGTTTTGGCAACTACCATTAATCCAGTAGTATTTTTATCCAATCGGTGTACAATTCCAGGTCTTCCCTCAAAATCATCTCGTTTAGGTAAATTATCAAAATAATACAATAAAGCATTTGCAAGAGTACCATCAAAGTTTCCATAGCCCGGGTGAACCACCATTCCCATTGGTTTATTAATTACCGCCAAATAATCATCTTCATACACAAAATCCAAAGGAATATTCTCGGCAACTAATTCGGTTTCGCGAACTGGATAAGGATAACTCAAGGTAATTACTTCACCAGGTTTAGCCTTGTAGTTTGGTTTTACCTCATTGCCATTTGCTTTTACGTATCCATTTAATGCAGCTTCCTTCAACTTAGTTCGAGAAATATTTGGTAATCTATTCATCAAGAATTTATCTATTCTTGTGATTTCTTGACCTGGATCTATAGTAAATTTATAATGCTCAAATAACTCTGGGTTTTCGTCAGGATTTATCTTTTCTATTTCTTCCTCAACTTTCTTTCTTTCTTGACTCACAGCGTAGTATTTAGTTTTTTATAAATTTTGTGGTTGATTTTGCTCCATTAGCATTTGTTAATACAACTATATACATTCCCTTTGTATAATTACTAACATCTAATTGATTTTGAAATTCTCCATCAAAAATCATTTTTCCAGAAATATCAAGTATTGTTAGTCTGTAATCAGATGACTCTTTGTTAATAGAAAGGTTTAATAGTGATTGCGTTGGATTAGGAAATAATACTAAGTCAGGATTAATGTATTTGGTTTCATTAATACTAACCAAATAATCTCTTTCATACACAAAAGAAGGACGAATCATTAATGAACCTTCAAAGCCAGTTGCCCTCCATGTTCCGTTACTATTATAAAAAGTATTTGCTTTATTATCAATGTTCTTATCAAAACCAATATTAATCCTATCTGGAGTAGTTTGTGAAATTCCTATGTAGTAATTACCCGAGTTTAAGTAATGATTACTATCTAAAGGATATTCATAAAATCCATTAACACCCAGATTGTATCTTGGCACATCAAGCGTTACTTTTTCATATATTACTGATCCTGGTTTTCCTCCAGCATCATTCCAAATAGTAATAATAAAAGTACTACTACTCATGTTATAGGCAGATGGAGTAAAATGGATAAAAACTGATTTAATTGTATCACCTTGTGACAAGAAAAATTTAGAAGCAATTTTTGAATTCAACCCTCCTAATCCTTGAACACCGTAAGCAGCTTCAGCAGTTCCATCATCATATGCATAATAATCAGAGAACTCCTGCCTAAATGTTATGGTATCATTATTTCTACAAAAATCTGGAGTTGTATTATGCTGAATCTCAATAAAAAAGGCTGCATTTGTATCTCTCATAGTAGTATCAAAGAAATACGGTACTGGAATTTGATATTTGGTTTCAAAATTTGTAAACCCTGATATTGAAGGAGTTGCGGTGTTTAAAATTGTTTGATCAAGAGTGGAATAATAATAAATATTCATTTCATTCCCTGATATCAATCTACCTGTATTGTTATTGTTTCTTTGGCTCACATTAATCGAATCTAACATGTTTCCCGAAACATCCCACTTGTAGTGCTTCCAAGGCATAGCGGTGTAACTCTTTAATAATGTATGAGTTGGATATTGAAATGCCACATCATCTCTAATGGTGTCAGTTGAAAATCTAAACCTATTTAAATAGACATAATCAATATGCCAATGATCAAAACTGCCTGAAAGTGATGAATAGTTAAGAAATCTAAATTTAAACCCGGCTTCAAGGTATTTAGCATCAGTAATTTTTACCATTACTTGTGTAAAATTACTATCAACTATCACAGTATCGGTTCTCCACATGCTGAACCATGCATTATCATTGGGCGACCAAAATTGTAATACTAAAGAATCTTCTTTTTCTGGTTCATTTCCCAAACCTTGCGGTTGATAATAAAAACTTAAATAAATTGAATCCGTTATACTGTAAGGAGTACCTGCCGCATTTTGATTAAGAAAAATAGGTTTTGAAGTTAAGTAATCAGCTTTTCCATAAGTAAACGCTGTAGAAAAATCATAAGGATAACCATTGTCATTAAGTCCATCCATTGTAGCCACTCCAATTGTTGGCGGATTTATGGCATAATCATTATTCCGATAAGCAAAATTATCTTGCCATAGTGAAATTGTATCTGTAGCTGCTACAAAATAAACTATTGCAGAATCTTGAGCTACATCTGGAGGTAACACATCATATACATTATCAGGTGATGCTGCCGTACCAATTGTATCATCTGTATTATAAGGAGGCCAAACGGTAACAGTAACACAGGTAACCGGAAATACATCTAAGTCACAAATAGTTCTTGTTCCAATTGGTGCTAATGGAAAAGTATCTATTTGAAAAGAATCAGGAGTTGCTGTTGGAGTATACACATAATTATAAGTTGTATCCAACATAAATTTTGCAGTATCCACATCAGGATTGGCTCCATTATAAATTTTAAAATATAGCGTATCACTTACATTCGCATCAGTTGGGATTGCATCATATTTTTTGAAATAATCTTTTGAAAAATCATCCTTAAAAGGAAGGTGTATGGTGTCAATTGCATACACATAAGATTTATCGATACTTCTTTCTGGTGTTTGCTTTTGTTGCTTAATAAGAGTTGGATTAGTACCAAGAGGTTCTAAACTTTCTTGAGCAAAAAGAGAAAAAGAAGATAATAAAAAGAGGAGTAATATAATTCGCGTCATGTTAAAGAATCATTTTCTAAGAATCACAATAATTTCACTACCCTCAGCAGCTGTAGCTCCTTCAGAGTATTCTGGGCTTTGCTGAGATATAGTTGTACTTGCCGAGTCAGCTGCTGTTTTACACTCAACACAATCATATGCTGGTATCAACTGAAAAGACTTATTAGCTAACTCAATATTGGCTTCACTTATTGTCTTACCAAGCAAATTAGGAATCTGGACTTGTTGTGCTTGAGCTTGTCCCTTTCCTAATATAACTTGAACCTGCGAGCCTTTTTCTAACATAAAACCTTCTTTTACAGATTTCCCTTTGTACTTTACATCTAGCACCACATCTTTGTATGGACTTGGCTGATATTTCCAACTTGGGGATAATCCTGCGATAGTAAGTTTTGTTGCAGCAAGAGATTTAGAATTATCTTTAATCTTAGGAAGCTTTATTTTTTGTTTTGTAGAACGAACAATTGTCAAATACACTATTCTATTTGATTTTACCCATGATTCGGTAGAATCAGAATGAGAAACCGGATTTTGTAGAATAACTGTATTAAGAGGTTGAGAAGAAAAAACCGAATCGATAGTTAGTCTCAATCCTTTGTCATTGGCAAGTTTATTTGCCTCTTCAAGAGATAATCCAATAAAATTAGGCGTTTCTATTTTTTCTCCATGATTTGTATAAAACCTTAGCCAAAGCATAGTAAGTGCAAGGATTATAATTGCCAAAAGAGCTGCTTTTATAATAGAAAAAAGAAGTGATTTTGATTTGATTTTATTCCACATGAAAAAATTGCGTAAATAGTTAAGTGGCAAATATAACGAAAGTATGGTAATTGTATTTTATTCCTTTGATAATTAATTAATGGGTTTGGTATTCTTGTTTTTTATTAGTGAAATTGATAGAATACGGTTACTTTTGTTTCTTAAATCAAACGCAATTATATGAATTTTACGGCCTTAGATTGGACAATAATTGTTTCATTTTTAGCAATTACACTTTTTATTGGGTTGTATTTCAAAAACAAAGCTAGCGGAAGTTTAACTGATTTTTTTCTTGCTGGCAGAAATTTACCTTGGTACATTGCAGGAATATCAATGGTTGCAACCACTTTTGCAGCAGACACTCCACTTTGGGTTGCCGAAGAAATTTATAAAAAAGGAATTTCGGGAAATTGGCTTTGGTGGAATATGCTGATTGGTGGAATGGTCACCACTTTCTTTTTTGCTCGATTATGGCGTAGAGCAGAAGTTCTTACCGAATTAGAGTTTCTAGAAATCAGATATTCAGGTGAAATCGTTAACTTTTTCAGAAGTTTTAAATCTGTTTATCTCGGAGTGTTTTTTAATGCAGTAATTATTGGTTGGGTAAATGCTGCTATGATAAAAATTCTCATGGTGTTTTTTGGAATTGAATTTGACATTGCGTTTATGTCCGTTGCAGGATTGATGACTTTGGTAGCTATTTACAGTTCCATTTCAGGATTATTAGGAGTTACAATTACCGATTCTATCCAATTTATACTTGCTATGACTGGGTGTATAATCTTGGCAGTAATCATGGTAAACTCAGATCAAGTTGGAGGAATTGATGGATTAAAAGAAAAATTACCTGCATCCAGATTCAACTTTTTTCCGGATTTTAGTGGGGCAAATTCTGTGGGTACATTTTCAATTTCTATTCTTGCTTTTGTTTCGTTTATTGGTGTGCAATGGTGGAGCAGTTGGTATCCGGGTGGAGAACCTGGTGGTGGCGGTTACATCTCGCAAAGAATGATGAGTACAAAAAATGAAAAACACTCTGTATTTGCGACCTTGTTTTTTCAAATTGCACATTATTGTTTACGTCCTTGGCCATGGATTATTGTTGGGCTGTGTGCTTTAGTGGTGTATCCTGAACTGACAGAAAAAAACGCTGGAAACGGATTTGTGATGGCAATGAATGATTTTATGCCTTCAGGACTCAAAGGACTATTATTCACAGCCTTTTTAGGAGCTTATATGAGTACCATTTCTACCCAACTCAACTGGGGAGCAAGTTTCTTAACCAATGATTTATATTTAAAAAACTCCAAGAAAAAACCCTCACAAAAAAAGTTAGTGTTAGTTGGCAGGCTTGCTACAATTTTCATTATGCTTGTAGCCATATTTTCAACCTACATGATTGACACGATAAGTGGTGCTGCAAGATTCTTAATAGGATCCTCTGCTGGGCTTGGAGCAGTATTAATTTTGAGATGGTATTGGTGGAGAATAAATATCTGGAGCGAAATAAGTGCCACAATTGCTCCGATTATTGGATTTTCGGTTGCCAAATATGTGATTGCACCGATTTACGAAATTGACGGAACTAATGTATTTGAAGAAAGCGAGGGAATTTTGCTAACCACTACCCTTTTCACCACCATAGTTTGGCTAATTGTAACTTTTGCGACTAAACCAACAGACAAACAAAAACTAGAATCCTTTTACAAAAAAGTAAAACCTGATGGAGCTTGGAAACCATTTAGAAAAGAAAAAACTAAATCCAATCTGCCCTATTTATTCGTTTGTTGGATTACTTCCGTTTGGATGACATACTCAGTGTTGTTTTTTATCGGGAAATTGATATTTAAAGAATGGGATTCTGTAATGATTTGGGGTGCAAGTTCGTTAGTCAGTTTTATAATTTTCAGATTATTTTTACAAAAAACCTCCATTTTGGATAAAACTCCAAGTATTAATGAGCAATAACAACAATTGGTTTGCGAGTTGGTTCGATTCGCCACATTACCATATTCTGTATAAAAACAGAGATTTTGACGAAGCTGAGTTTTTTTTAAAAAACTTGACAGAATACCTACAACCAAAACCAAAGGATAAAATATTGGATTTAGCTTGCGGAGCAGGTCGTCACTCTATTTTTTTGAACAAATTAGGCTACAATGTAACTGGAGTAGATTTATCACCAAATAGCATTGAAAAAGCCTCTGAAAAAAGTAACGAAAGATTACAGTTTGATGTGCATGACATGCGCGAAGTTTACAAAGAAAATGAGTTCGATTTTGTTTTCAATATGTTTACAAGCTTTGGTTATTTCGAATCGGATGAAGAAAACATAAAAATGCTGCAGTCGGTAGAAAAAACATTGAAGCCAAATGGAGTTTTTGTATTGGATTTCTTTAATGCCGAAAAAGTAATTCGAGACTTAGTAAAAGAAGAAACCAAAGAAATAGAGGGGGTGCAGTTTGACTTGAAACGAGAATTGATTGATGGACAAATTGTGAAGCACATTGATTTTAAAGACAGTAACAAATCATTTTCCTTTCAAGAAAAAGTACAGGCAATTAATTTAGCCGATTTTTCATCTCTATTTTCTAACACAGGATTAAAAATCATTGCTACCTTTGGCGACTATTCACTCAATGAATTTGATTCTGAAAACTCGGATAGATTAATTATAGTTGCAAAACAATAAATGGAAAACTGGCTTACTTACTTTTTACTAATTGGAGTTGTGCTCTCTGGAGGATTCTTGGTGTATTTTCTTAAAGAAAAAATTACAGGAAGCCTAAAATTTCTCTTGGCTTTTAGTGGTGCCTTTATGCTAGGAATAGCTGCCCTTCATCTTATTCCTGAAGTATATGCAAACCATGAAACTTACATAGGAATATTTGTATTACTCGGTTTTTTAATTCAATTAATTCTTGAGTACTTCTCGCAAGGAATAGAACATGGGCACATTCATGCACATAAAAATGCAAGCTCCAGATTTTTTGCTCCAATCCTTATCAGTTTGTGTATTCATGCTTTTCTCGAAGGGCTCCCATTAGCTAATGAAACTTTAGGGGTTCACACTCATTCTCATGGCTTTGTACATTCTGATGAGCATTCTTTCTTGATTAGTATTTTATTACACAAATTCCCTATTGCCATTACCTTAATGACACTATTTGTAAAATCAAATGTAGAGATGAAAAAAGCATTTTTCTGGCTGATTATCTTCTCATTAATGGCACCATTAGGAAATTTTGTAGCGGTTTATTTTTCTGATTTTTTCCAAGGAAATGGGAATATCATGAACAAAATTTTAGCAATTGTTGTAGGAATGTTTTTACATATTTCCACTACTATTTTATTTGAAACTGATGAGAGTCACAAATTTAATTTAGCAAAGTTACTACTGGTAATATCTGGAGGTTATGTTGCCTATTTGGTTTCCTAATCAAGTAATGGTAAATCAAATCGATTCTCAACTTTGGCTTTAATTTTATCAAATAATTGAGTAGGCTTGTAAGTTCGCCAATTATCCATTTCAAAATCTTGTCCCAAAAGAACATAATTATCAATATTAGCATCTTCGAATTCCTCTAACACATGCTGATGAAAATTGAGAAAAACTATCCAGCCATCTTCCAATTCATCCAGCCATTCTTCGTAGTACAAATCATCTGAACTGTGAAAATTTAATACATTTTCGCCAATCATAATAAACTTATCAATCCCCTCACCCATAAGTAATTCAAGAACTTCAAGTTTCAAATTCATGATGTCATTTTCAATGCAATCATTCCATTCGCCAATCATTTCAATTATGGCAACACCTTGATCATAATCTGCAAAAATAATTTTAATAAATAATGTTTCAGAGCCAAAATCATCCCACTGTGGATGAAGTAAAAAGTTGTAAACTTTATTAGTAAACTCAAACTCGCTATATTCCCTTTCAAAAAAAGGAGATTTATAATCTTCCGAAGCTACATAGAGATTTCTCCAATTATAGTATGGTTCTATAGCGTGCATTCTTTTATTATTTCTATTTTTTTTTCAAATGTAGGGAAAAAATAATTTCAAATTTTAAAAATTGTCTTCATAAAAAAACAACTATGAATGGATTGAATTGACTATATTTGAAATGAATTTATATCAATAATTTTCAAATTAAATGAGGCATGGGATTATTTGTAAAAAATAGAGTTAAATCAAAATATAGCCTTCCTTCGGATGAAGTATTTAATAAACTAAGGCAGACTGAGTTTAGCAGATTAGATAAGTTAGGACAAACCTATTTAGATTTTACGGGAGGTAATCTACATCCAAAATCTTTACTTAACAAACATTATAATTTACTTCAAGAAAGCATTTTAGGAAATCCACATTCTACAAATCCTAGTTCGCAAATGGCAACTAAATTGGTTGAAGAGGCAAGACAAAAAATTATTGATTTTTTTAATGCAGAAGATTATTATTGCATCTTTACTTCTAATGCCTCTGGAGCTCTTAAAATCGTTGGAGAGTGCTACCCGTTTGAAGATGATGGACACTATTTAATGACCTCAGACAATCATAATTCGGTAAATGGAATTAGAGAATATTGTAAATCAAAAGGTGCCAATTATACTTATTCACCGATTAGGCAAGAAAATTTAAGAATTGATGAAGATCATTTGATAAAGAATCTTGATTCATTTAAAGACAAGAAAAACAGATTATTTGGTTTTCCTGCACAATCTAATGTATCGGGTGTAAAACACGATTGGAATTGGGTGAAAATTGCTAAAGAAAAAGGATGGGATGTTCTATTAGATGCAGCAGCATTTGTACCCACTTGTAAACTAGATTTAAAAGAAGTTCAGCCTGATTTTGTTTCTGTATCATTTTATAAAATATTTGGTTTCCCAACTGGAATTGGTTGTTTATTAGTGAAAAAAGATTCTTTTCCAAAGTTAAAAAAGCATTGGTTTGCTGGAGGAACAGTTGATTATGTCTCGGTGAAAGAAAGCAATCATCTACTCATTGCAAATCACGAAAGATTTGAAAACGGAACCTTAAACTACCTTGATATACCTGCTATTACTTTAGGTTTAGAATTTATCGAGTCTATTGGAATTGAAAACATTAGAGAACGAGTTTTAGATTTAACAGAATTATTCTTGAAAGAAATGTCAGCCATTGAACACGACAATGGAACGCCTATTGTTCGTATGTTTGGACCAATGAATACTGAGAGCAGAGGCGGAACAGTAATCCTTAATTTTCAAGATCTCGAAGGAAATACTTTTCCTTTTGATTGGATTGAGGAACAGGCCAACAAGCAATTAATTTCTATCCGTTCGGGATGCTTTTGCAATCCTGGAATTGACGAAACTAACCATTGTGTTTCTAATGAAGAAATGGCTCAATATTATACCAGTAGAAAAGAAAAAGAGTTTGATTCCTCAACCAATTACTTAAAGTATATGTCCAAAATGATTGGCAGAATGAGAGGAGCAACAAGAGTTTCTTTTGGTATTGCAACAACTACCAAAGACATCGAAACTTTTGTGAAGTTTGTTTCCGAATTAAAGAATAAATCTGCCGAAATAGCTAATTCATAAATTAAATACTTAGTACTTCCACTAGCTTTAATAAATTAGTATTCAATTCTTTGTTATGCTTTATTGCCTTTTCAAAAGGAGTTAAAACTAATTGATTGTTCACAATACCTACCATTTTATTTACTTCGCCATCAAGTAGTTTTTCGACTGCAGCATTTCCTAATTGACTTGCCAGCACTCTGTCTTTTGCTGATGGCGAGCCACCTCTTTGTACATGACCCAAAACCACAACTCGTGTGTCATAATAATCAAATTTTTCTTTCACTTTTTTAGCAACCTCAAAAGCTCCTCCGGCATCATCACCCTCGGCAACAATTACTATTCCGCTTGTTTTGCTTTTTCTTCTCCCCTGCTCTAGTTTATGAATCAATTCATTAATATAAGTTTTAGTTTCTGGCACTAAAATAGCTTCAGCTCCAGTAGCTATTCCACTTCTTAAAGCTATAAAACCCGCATCTTTCCCCATTACTTCCACAAAAAACAATCGGTTATGCGAACTTGCTGTATCTCGGATTTTGTCCACTGCATCAATTACCGTATTCAAAGCTGTGTCATACCCAATCGTATTATCTGTCCCAAATAAATCATTATCAATTGTACCAGGAATTCCAATAAATGGAATGTCAAATTCTGAATTGAACTCGTTAGCCCCAGTAAAAGTTCCATCACCACCAATGGCTATAATCCCTTCTATTCCAGCTGATTTTATAGTTGAAAAAGCCTTTTTTCTTCCCTCTTTAGTTTTGAATTCTTCACTTCTTGCAGATTTGAGAATGGTTCCTCCTCGTTGGAGAATATTAGCTACCGAATGAGATTTTAGCTCTACAAAATCGCCTTCAATTAATCCATTATAACCTCTATTGACCCCTATCACTTCAACCGCATGATACACAGCAGTTCGAACAACTGCACGAATACAAGCGTTCATTCCTGGCGAATCTCCACCAGAGGTAAATACTCCAATTTTTTTCATAGTTGAAAGATACGAAGTAACTTAAATATTTTCCATAAAAAACCTTTACTTTTGTGGCATGGGTAAAATACTTGCCATAGATTACGGAATGAAACGAACTGGAATTGCCATTACGGATAGTTCTAAGATATTTGCGACTGGATTAACAACTGTTGCAAGTAACGAAATCTATGTGTTTTTAACAAAGCTCCTTACTGAAGAAGAAATCGAAACCATTGTAGTGGGAAAACCAATGAATTTGCAAAACCTACCTACCGATGCAACTAAGCCTTCAGACACTTTAGCTAAGAAAATTGACAAGTTATTTCCTGATGTTAAAGTAGAAAGAGTTGATGAAAGATTTACCTCTAAACTTGCCAAAAAGGCAATGTTTGATGGAGGAATGAAAAAGAAAGATCGAAGAGATAAAAAAATGGTAGATAAAATAAGTGCAACTATTATTTTACAAAGCTATTTAGATTCTCTTTCCTATACCTATTTAAAAGAATAAAAAATGATATTACCAATTTACGCATACGGACATCCTATTTTAAGAAAAGAAACTCAAGAAATTGAGGAAATGAATGACGAGGTTAAAACATTAATTTCAAATATGTTTGAGACCATGTATGGCTCTCGTGGTGTAGGATTGGCTGCTCCTCAAATTGGAAAAGCCTTGAGATTATTCATAATTGATGGTTCTCCATTTGCTGAAGATGAAGCCGAAACAGAGGAAGAAGAAAAGGAAAATGAATTTCTAAAAACATTTAAACGCGTGTTTATTAATCCAATAATTGAAGAAGAACATGGAGAAGAATGGGGGTTTGAAGAGGGTTGTTTGAGTATTCCTGGGATTAGAGAAGAGGTGTTTAGAGAAGAAAATGTAGTGATTTCTTATTACAACGAAAATTGGGAATTAGTAGAAGAAGAATTATCAGGATTGGCTGCGAGAGTTGTTCAACATGAATACGATCATATTGAGGGTAAGCTGTTTACAGATTATTTATCTCCTATGAAACGTAGATTGAACAAGCGAAAATTAAACGATATTAGTAAGGGGATTGTGCCTGTAAGTTATAAAATGAAGTTTCCTAAGTAATGAGTAAACTAACAAAAATAAGAGTTGGCGGAGTTCCAGAACACTTTAATTTACCTTGGCACTTAGCTATGGAAAATGGTTTATTTGAAAAAGAAGGAATTGAATTGGAATGGACTGTTTTTAAAGGTGGTACAGGCCAAATGACCAAAGCACTTAGAAACAATGAAATTGATGTGTGTATTCTACTTACGGAAGGAATAATCTCTGATATTGTCAATGGAAATCCATCTAAATTGATTGGTAAATACCTAAATACTCCACTGATTTGGGGAGTGTATACTGGAATTAATAATCCTGTGAAGTATTACGGAGAAATTTACGATAAAAAATATGCAATTAGTCGTTTTGGTTCGGGTTCTCATTTGATGCCGATTGTAGATGCTAATGCTAAGAAAAAGCAACTTAACAAAGAGCAATTTCATGTGATTAAAAACTTAGAAGGAGCTTTGGAATCACTTACAAAGAATGAAACAGATGCTTTTTATTGGGAAAAATATACGACCAAACCTTATGTAGATAATGGAACGTTAAAACACCTTGGTGATTACGTTACTCCCTGGCCCTGTTTTATGATTGCGGCTACAAATAATATTTTGGAAACAGAAAAAGAAGCGATTGATAACATGTTGAAAGTAATCTACTTTACTTCCAAGCAATTTATGACTTCCCCTACTTCTATTCAAGAAGTAAGTGACCGATATAACCTAAAACCCGAAGATGTTGAGAATTGGTTTCATGCTACGGAATGGAGTGTGAACAATGATATCTCTGATAAATTATTGGAGAATGTATTACACACGCTTCACTTTGCCGGGATTATTGATAATAAACCTAAGTTGGAGTTTTTTAAGGCATAAAAAAAGGAGCAGTTTTACTGCTCCTTTTTTGTTAAATTATAGTGTAACTACTACAAATCCTCAAACTTAACTTCCGAAGAATAATCTTCTTTGTTGTCTTCTTTGTAGTTTCCTGTAGCTCTTAGTTCTTCAATTTTTGAAAGAACATCATCAAATCCATCTTTGAATTTTTCGAAATCTTCTTTGTATAAAAACAATTTGTGCTTCTCATAGTAAAAGTCACCATCATCTTTGTATTTCTTTTTACTCTCTGTAATAGTTACATAAAGGTCATTTCCTCTTGTAGCTTTTACATCAAAAAAATAAGTTCTCTTCCCTGCTCTTACCGCATTAGAATATACCTCATCCCTGTTCATTACTTCGCTCATCAGTTTATTATTTTAGGTTATTACTAAGCAAACTTAACTAAAAACTAATCTTTTACCAATATTTTGAAAAAGTAATTATGGGCTTTCAACCGAGTTTTTTTGTATTATCTTTATAATGTATAGATAGAAATGAAAAAACAGATAACCTCCAATACACTTTTTGCCATCTTAATCACTGTGATTTTGCATGTAGTGGCTTTTTTGTATATGAATTTATCCACTCTTGAGACCAAGCCTACCATCTATGAAGACATGGCAATCATGGAGTTGGATTATCGAACGCAAGAACAAATTGAGGAAATGCTTGAACCCAAAGAGCCTGTGATTGATGAGTCTAACCAATCCATCAAAGATTTGATGCAAGATATTCAGGATATTAGAAATAAAAGCTTGAATGATTTTAGCGAAAGCCAAATCACCCAAGAGGTAGAGCAAGAAGTCCTGAATAGAAATAAGGAAAATTCTACTCAACAAAATGAAAAGGGTACAGAAAAATCCGAAAGCAATAACTCACAAACTTCTGAAAAAACCAAAGAGAATAATACAAATTCTTCTGTGCCTGAAAAGAAAAACAGTTATGGTGGAAAAGTAACAAAATATTGTAATGTTCCTGGAAGGGAATGTAATACAGTTGCTCCCAGTTACAGATGCAAGGGTGGTGGAAAAGTTCGAATTGATATAAAAGTTGATAAAATAGGAAGAGTAAAATCCGTAAGTGTAAACACATCAAAATCTACTACAACCAATGAATGTTTAATAAATGAAGCATTAGATTATGCAAAAAGAACCACCAAAGTAAGTTCTGATTTGGATGGAAAGCATTCTAATAGAGGATATGTTGAATATAATTTTGTAAGTCAAAAATGAAAAAGTATCTACAAATAGTATTAAGTCTATTAATCCCTTTTGGATTGGTATCTCAAAACCTGAGATTAGTAACCAATCTTCCCTCCCATTTGAATGAAAATTCGGGATTAGTTGCAACTTCAAGCAATGGAGTATGGACTCATAATGATAGTGGAGATGGCCCTATTTTGTATAAAATAGATTCTAACGGAATTCAAATTGATTCAATATTTTTAAATGGAGTTTCTGCAATTGATTTTGAAGACGTTGCTCAAGATAATCTAGGAAACTTTTATATTGGTGACTTTGGAAATAATAACCATAACCGTACTAATTTAGTAATTTATAAAATCCCAAACCCTGATAGTATTATGGGGAATAATGTAACTCCCGAAGCTATTTATTTTAGTTATCCAAACCAAGTTACTTTCCCAGATACCAACCAAGACAAGGATTGCGAAGCACTGTTTCATTACAATGGAAACTTGTTTCTGTTATCAAAAAACTGGGGAAATTCTGGCTATTCAACTCTATATCAATTGCCCGATTCTGCGGGAACTTATTCTGCAATAATAATTGATAGCGTACAGACTCCACTAGTTACTGGAGCTGATATTCACTCTTCAGGGAAATTGGCAGTTTTATCTATGGACAGAGTGGTTATTTTTGATCAATTCTCTGGAAATAACTTTTTTAATGGAAGAAAATCCACCTTCCTTTTTTCTTTAACTCAAAAAGAAGGAGTAACTTTTGTTGATGCAAACAAGCTATATATTTCTCAAGAAAATCATCGTTTTTTTCCTGGTGCAAAATTATATGAATTAAATTTTAGCTCATTTTTATCTACCATATCTATTGCCCGTTCGCCAGATATGCAAGCAATGCCAAATCCTGCTAATGAATCTTTGATGATTTCTTTACAGAATTTAGAAACAATACCTTCTAAACTGAAGTATGAGGTTTATAATATGAATGGACAGCTTGTAATGTCAAATCAATTTAATTTTCAATCAGAATTTGTTATATTTTTATCTGAATTAAATAAGGGAATGTATCTTATAAAATTAACCCTTGATGAGTATTCAATAACCAAACGATTTATAAAAAACTAATGCAAACCAATTATGGAATTTTTACCCCAAGAAATTGAAAAATACGCTGAAGAACACACCGCAAAAGAAAGCGAAGTGTTATATAACCTAAATAGAGAAACCCACCTCAAAGTATTAATTCCTAGAATGTTGTCAGGGCATATTCAAGGGCGAGTGTTGAGTATGTTTAGTCACATGTTGAAGCCAAAAAACATCCTTGAGATTGGAACTTACACAGGTTATTCCGCTATTTGCTTTGCTGAAGGAATGCACCCTGAAGGAAAAATTACAACCATAGATTACAACAATGAGTTGGAAACAATGGCTAATTCTTATTTTGAAAAAGCTGGGTTTTCCGACCAAATTGACATGAAAATTGGAAATGCAATGGACATAATTCCAACCTTAGACATGAAATGGGATTTGGTGTTTATTGATGCAGATAAAGAAAACTATTCCAATTATTTTGATTTGGTAATTGACAACGTAAACCCTGGTGGATACATCATTGCCGACAATGTATTATGGAGTGGAAAAGTGATTCAAGAAGAGGTGAAAACAGATTTAGACACCAGAGAATTGGACAAATACAACAAAAAAATTAACGAAGATTCACGAGTGGAGAATTTGTTGTTGCCAGTAAGGGATGGATTGATGGTGGCTAGAAAGTTGTAGATTATTCTTCAGATTCAATTTCCATAAACTCTTTAATTGTATGAAATTCTCCTGGACCATCACAACCAGAACATGTTAGAATAATAGTATTTTCATTTCTAATAATATTTAGAAGTCTTCTTTCCTCTTGATTTAAAGTAATTCCTTTTTCTTTCAGCCATAAAAGTCCAAAAGCACCATGACATCTGATTTCGGGTGATAAAGAATGACACCACTTGATAATCTCATTTCTATTTGTATCCCTCACTAAAGAATCTATAATGTCCATTTCTGGTGATGTATCACCTCCATAATAACAACCAAAACTTACATAAACTAAATTGCAAGGATTAAAATATCTATGCTTTCTATCAGATTTAATTCCAAATTTTAAATTATGTTTATCAATTAGGGTGTTATATCCATCGTTTGTATTCCGATACTCTAAATTTGTATCTCCTACTTTTTTTAATTCTAAATTGACTACTTCTCTTCTGTAAGATTGAACATTTAAACAATACTTTAGTTGAGTTTTTGAATTAATCTCCCGATAAAAAATATATTTCGTATTCTTAAATTTCTTTCCTAATTTACTTGAATATTTATATTCCCAATCATCAATATATATACTATCTATTTTAGCAAAATTTTCAATAGCTTTTTCTACTTCATTTAAAGTAAGGTATAAATCTGAAAATTGTTCTTTAAAATCAATCCAATTCTTAACTTGTGAAAAAGAACCAAAAGAAATTAAAAATGTGAAAAATACTAGAATTATTTTCATAATTAAATATACGAAAATCAAAGAAAATTATTTCAATAACAAAGTCAAAAAACTTGTAACTTGCACCAGAAATCCAGCAACCAATTCATAAGAAATGCCCCAAACCACAATAGTTTCCTTATTTCAATACAAAGGATTTCGCAACAAATGGCAAGCCCTTGGCAGGATGGGAAGACCACCCGTTGCCAACCAAGAAATTGACGGACTTACTTTCTGGAAACCATTTGGCACTGGAAGCGGAAGAGGTTTTTCGGTGAAACCTGACTTTTCTACTTTTTCTTTACTCACCGTTTTTGAAAACGAAGAAAAAGCCCAAGCATTTATTGACTCAGATTTGATGAAACTCTACACCGATACCTCCGAAGCCTTTTCGCATGTATTGATGCACAACTTGAGTTCGAGAGGAGAATGGGGAAAATTGCAACCTTTTCAAAAAATGGAAACTCCTCCACCCTCAGAAAAAATTGCAGTAATGACAAGGGCAATGCTCAAACCCAGATACATTTATGCTTTCTGGAGAAAAGTGCCAAGAATCTCAAAATCTACCGAAGAATATCCAGAAATAATCTACCAAAAAGGAGTTGGCGAATGGCCATTGGTTATGCAAGTAACTTTCTCCATTTGGGAGAATAAAGAGGCAATGATGGATTTCTCCTACAAAAACCCAGCTCATGGACCAGCTGCCAGAAAAGCAATTGAAAAAGGATATTTTAAAGATTCATTGTTTGCTCGGTTTCATCCTTTTGATATTCAAGGCGAATTACTAAATTCGAAGTAACTTTAATGAACAAAGTTTTACTCAAATATCTTTCTGACATCCGTTTCTGGATTATCTTAACGGTTCTTATCAAAATGATTGGGATTACCGATCCACCCATAGAAATTGGGCATAATTGGCGTCAAACCACTGTAACAATGGCTGCACGTAATTTCTTGGAAGTGGACAATAATATTCTATACCCAAGGATTGATATTGCTGGAGAAAAAACTGGGATTACTGGAATGGAATTTCCGTTGTTCAATTACTTAATCTATCTTATATCCTATTTATTTGGTTACGAACATTGGTATGGCAGACTAATTAATGTATTGATTTCCAGCTTTGGAGCTTGGTATTTTTTCAAATTAATTTCTCGTTATTTTACTCAAAAAGTGGCTTTTAATGCTACCTTGATTTTATTATTCTCGGTTTGGTTTAGTTATTCGCGTAAAATTATGCCCGATACTTTTGCGGTTTCTTTAGTACTTATGGGGATGTATTTTAGCTCGAATTATCTAGAAAAAAATAAGTTTTGGCAATTAGTTATTGGCTCTATATTTATTGGCTTGGGAGTGCTTTCAAAACTCCCTGCTGGTGTTGTGCTCACTCCTTTTGTTCTATTTTTATTTGCAAAAAAATATCTGATAACAACTAAATCTCTTTTGTCTTTTTTTACTGCAATTGCAATTATCCCAAGTATAGTTTGGTATTTTTATTGGGTTCCTTTTCTCAATAAAGAATATGGCTTTTGGCATTTTTTTATGGGAAAACCGATGACTCAAGGTTTACAAGAAATCTTGGCTGATATGAATAAATTTTTAGAGAAATTTTATGGAACAACCTTATTTTATGTTGGGTTTATAGTTTTTGTAATGGGAATATTTTTTGCTATTCGTCACAAACATAAACTACTTCTCTGGACTACTGGAATAAGTTTAGTTGCAATTTTACTTATCATGCTTAAATCTGGGCAAACTTTTGCTCATCACACTTATTACATGATTCCATTTATTCCTGCAATGGCTTTGGTAGCTGGATATGGAATTTCAACAATCCCAATTCGTTATATTTCTATTGCTTTACTTACTGGAATAATAGCAGAAGGAACTCTAAATCAATATGTTGATTTTAAAATACCTGAAAAGCATATTGGGATTTTAAATCTTGAAAAAGATCTAAATCATTTTTCAGAAAAAGAGGATTTGATAATAATAAATAGTAGAAATGTACCAACTCCCATGTACTTTGCTCATAGAAAAGGATGGGTTACTGACAACGAAAATATTAAGAACGAAGAATACATTAATGGATTAAAATTGAAAGGATTAAAATTTATAGTCGTCCTAAAAAAAGCCTTTGGTACAGAAATTAAATTACCATACACAAGGGTACTAAACAATGAAAATTATACCATCTACTCTACTCATTAATTTTTAAACTAACTTTGCCAAATAATAAAATAAATCATGACAAACATTCATCAAGAAGTTCAGGAATACTACGGAACTGAATTACAAAAATCTGAAGATTTAAAAACTAACGCATGTTGCACATTAACTAAGCCACCAAAGCACATTTTGGAAGCATTAAATATGGTTGCAGATGAAGTGCAGGCAAAATATTACGGATGTGGACTTACTATACCTTCTCAGGTTGAGGGATTAAGAATTCTTGATTTAGGTTCTGGTAGTGGAAGAGATTGCTACATTGCTGGAAAACTTGTTGGAGAAAACGGATATGTAGTAGGTGTTGATATGACTGACGAGCAACTTGAAGTTGCTAATAATCACATAGAATATCACAGGGAGAAGTTTGGCTATGCAAAATCTAACATAGAATTTATCAAAGGAAATATTGAAAAATTAGATGAACTAAATCTTGAAAAAGGTTCGTTCGATATTATAATTTCAAATTGTGTAATTAATCTCGCAATGGATAAACATAAGGTGTTGAAAGATGCTTATGATTTATTGAAACCGGGAGGAGAAATGTATTTCTCAGATGTATATTCCGATAGAAGAATTCCTCAAGAATTGCAAGATGACAAGGTTCTTTGGGGCGAATGTTTGAGTGGAGCTTTGTATTGGAATGACTTTTTGAATGTGGCTAAAAAAGCTGGTTTTACTGACCCAAGAGCGGTAGAAGATAAACCTATAACTATTGAAAATGAAGAGGTGGAAGAATTAGTAGGTGACATTGAGTTTTACTCTGTTACTTACAGACTTTGGAAATTAGACGGGTTAGAATCTGATTGCGAAGATTACGGACAAGCTGTGGCTTACAGAGGTGGAGTTCCTGAGGAACTATTGAGTCTAAAATTGGATGATCATCATATTTTCCCTAAAGGAAAAGTGATGTCTGTTTGTGGAAATACATATAATATGTTGCATAAAACTAGATTCAAGAAATACTTTGATTTTTATGGAACTTGGGATACTCACTATGGGATTTTTGAAGGTTGTGGAGGAAATATTCCTTTTACATCAAATGTGAATGGAGATGCAGCTTCTTGCTGTTAAATGAGTTAATCTTATCGGAATAAATAATATTTGGTTATTTAAAAATGAACCTATTAATAAAATAGGTGTACAGAAATTCAAAACCAACTAATTATGAAAACCTATTCCACTCTAATTATTCTATTTATTACTCTATTAAGTTGTGGTTATAATCCTAGTGAAAATGTATCGTTTGAAAAAAATATAGACGCTCCATCTAATTATTCCGAATTAGATGAATCAGAATTTAAAAGTAAAGATGAAGTTGGTAATACTTTAAAAAAATCTATTACCAATAACGGATCTATTTCTTTAAAGGAAATAGATCGAAAAATTATCTGGAGAGGTGATGTGAAATTTCAGGTTAGTGATGTAAATAAATCCTCAAATAAAATTGCTAAAATTGTAAAAGAGCAAGGGGGAATTATTTCTAATATGAATCTTACGACTACAAATTATAGAATTTCTAACACAATCACTATTAGAATAGCAAACGAAAATTTTCATAAACTAATCCAATCAGTAAAAGGAGAATCCATCTTTGTTGATCACTCAAACATTAATTCGAATGATGTAACTGCTGAATTTGTAGACATTGAAAGTAGATTGAAAACGAAAAAAGAAGTCAGAGAGAGGTACATTAATATTTTAAGAAATAAAACTGGAAATATAAAAGATGTGATAGCTGCGGAAGATGCTATAAGAGTAATTACTGAAGAAATAGAAGCGAAAGAAGGAAGATTAAGATACCTAAAAGACAAAGTGAATTACAGCACAATTGTAATTGAAACTTATCAAAAAGTAGATTATAAAAGAGAGCCAGAAATCAATCAAGAAATACCTTTCTCAGAAAAAATAGGAAAATCAGTTGGATATGGTTGGAGTGCAATAAAAGGATTACTTTTATTTATTGTAGCAATTTGGCCTATCCTTTTAGCCGGAATAATTACTCTGCTATTAATTAGAAGAAGTAGAAGAAAGAAAAAGTAGAATTAATAGCCGTATTTTTCTTTCCAAGTAGCCTGCAGCTTCTTCCTCATTTCATTTTCTCTGGCATTATTACCTGGTTCAAAAAATTTAGTTCCTGAAATTTCTTCGGGTAAAAACTCCTGCTCTACAAAGTTACCTGAGTGGTTATGAGCATATTTATAATCCTTTCCGTAATTCAATTCTTTCATTAATTTGGTAGGAGCATTTCTCAAATGTAGTGGAATAGGCAAGTTACCTGTTTCTTTTACTTTTTGTTGAGCTTCAGCAATTGCCATGTAACTCGCATTACTTTTGGCAGAGCAAGCCAAATAAGTAACACACTGAGAAAGAATAATTCGTGATTCTGGGAAACCAATTATATTCACTGCCTGAAAACAATTATTTGCAATCACCAATGCAGTTGGATTTGCATTCCCAATATCTTCAGAAGCCAAAATCAATAATCTGCGAGCTATAAATTTTGCATCTTCCCCACCTTCAATCATTCTTGCTAAATAATAAAGTCCAGCATTTGGGTCACTTCCTCTTATTGATTTTATAAAAGCAGAAATAATATCGTAATGTTGTTCTCCTGATTTATCATATAGAATAGTTTTATTCTTAATCAAATGATTCACCAATTCATTATTTAATACTATCATCTCAGAATCAGCACTTGAAACAACTAACTCCAATAAATTCAATAACTTACGAGCATCTCCTCCAGATAATCCGATTAATGAATCTGTTTCTTTTACAGTAATTTTTTTAGTTGATAAAACGGTGTCTTCTTTGACTGCTTTATTGATTAAATCATCTAAATTTTCTTTAGAAAAATGCTCCAATACATACACCTGACTTCTAGAAAGCAAGGCGGGAATTACTTCAAAAGATGGATTCTCCGTAGTTGCACCAATTAGAGTAATAATTCCTTTCTCTACAGCTCCAAGCAATGAATCCTGTTGAGATTTACTAAATCGGTGAATTTCATCAATGAACAAGATGGCGTTACTTCCACCAAACATTCCTTGATTTTTAACCTTATTTATAATGTCCCGAATGTCTTTAACCCCTGAATTTATAGCACTCAGTGTATAAAAAGGTCTATCCAGTGTATTGGCAATAATGTTGGCAAGGGTAGTTTTTCCAACTCCTGGAGGTCCCCACAAAATAAGCGAAGGAATAAACCCAGAATCAATAGCTTTTCGCAAAGATGCTCCTTCCCCAATCAACTGCTCTTGACCCATGTAGGAATCAAGTGTAGTTGGTCGCAGTCTTTCAGCTAATGGGATTTTATTTATCATCAAACACTTCTTCTTTTGTTTTTTTCCATCTCTTATGCGACCACAACCAGTAAGCTGGGTCTCTTTCAATAGTTTTCTCTAGTAATTCTACAAACTTTTGGATGATGGCACCTTCTGATTCTTGAGTTGGATTATCAGTTAAATCGTGATATTTCACTGTAAAATGCCCTCTCTTATCTCTTGTTATTTCACAATACACAACTGGCCAATCAAATTGTTTTGCATAAATTTCTGCACCGAACAAAAAAGGAGTTTCTCTCCCCAAAAAGTTTGTCCAATAAGCTCTAATAGGATTAGAAGGCCACTGATCTGAACCAAAAATGATAGTTCTTGGCGGTTGATTTTCTTCTTGAAAATACGATTTAGTTTCTTTCATTGGAATCATTCCCAATCCGCTAATTCCTCTACTCGATTTCATCTTTCCATCAAAAAAAGTATTGGACAAAGGTTTGTAAATAGCTAATTGTTTCAATTTAGAAACTTTCCCTACAGCAACTGCAAACATTTCCCAGTTTCCGTAATGTCCTCCAATTGTTACCACCGACTTTCCTTGGTCGTAGTATTTATTTAATACTTCAATATTTTCAAATTTTATACGCTTTTCAATTTGCTTAGGATTTACCGAAAAGTTCTTGATTGCTTCTACAATTAAATCACAAAAATGACGATAAAATCCCTTTACAATATTTTTCTTCTCTTTCTCATTTTTATCTGGGAAAGAAGCATAGATATTTCCTACTATTACTTTTTTACGATACCCAATTACATAATACATGAGTACAAACATGAAATTTGAAATTCCATATAAAATAAAGTAAGGCATGAGTGACAGAGGTTTTATCACCAAATAGTATAGAATTTTTGAACCCATAATAAGTAACAAAGATAAGAATTAGAGTTAGAAAAAGAGCAAAAAAAAAGCCTCTTGACTTCTCAAGAGGCTTTCCACTTTCTGTTCCAAAGAAAGAAATTCGCCTTATTTTTTTAATTGATCTACTACTGCTTTGAAAGCCTCTGGGTGATTCATTGCTAAATCAGCCAATACCTTTCTGTTCATTTCCATTCCAGATTTGTTATAAGCACCCATAAAGGCTGAATAACTCATTCCGTTAAGTCTTGCAGCAGCATTTATTCTTAATATCCATAGTTTTCTGAAGTTTCTTTTCTTCTGCTTTCTGTGAATGTAAGAATAAGCCATTCCTTTTTCAACTGCATTCTTTGCAACTGTATATACATTTTTTCTTTTACCAAAGTATCCTTTGGCAGCTTTAATGATTTTTTTTCTTCTTTTTCGTGAAGCAACGCTATATGTCGTTCTTGGCATTTTGTTTAATTTTTTTAGTAGTCAGTGCTCTGAGAGTCTTTTTATTGTTTACTGAAATACTTGGTGTTAATAATTGAACCTATTTGTTTTTGGTGTATTAGATACACAATTGTTGCTTGATACTTTTCACATCAGCTTTATCAACTAATGTTGCTTTTGTCAAGTTTTTCTTTCTTTTGTGAGCTTTCTTAGTCAAGATGTGACTTTTAAAAGCATGTTTTCTTTTCAGTTTACCTGAGGCAGTCACTCTGAATCTCTTCTTTGCACTCCCTTTTGTTTTCATTTTTGGCATAATGCTAAAATTTTTATGGGTTATTTTTTCTTTGGAACTAAGTTTACTATCATTTTTTTACCTTCCATCTTTGGCATGGCTTCTGGCAATCCATACTCTTCAAGTTCGCTAACGAACCTCAACAGTAATACTTCACCTCTTTCTTTAAACACGATGGTTCTTCCTTTAAAGAATACAAAAGCTTTCACTTTTGCTCCTTCTGACAAGAATTTTTTTGCATGGTTTAATTTAAAATTGAAATCATGGTCATCTGTGTTTGGTCCAAATCGAATCTCTTTTATTACGACTTTGGTTTGTTTCGCTTTCAAAGCTTTTTGCTTCTTTTTCGAATCGTACAAGAATTTCTTGTAATCAATTATCTTACAAACAGGTGGGTCAGCTTTTGGAGAAATTTCTACCAAGTCCAATTCCATTTCGTCAGCCATTTTCAGAGCTTTCTCTAGGGATGCTACTTGGGGTTCTACATTATCACCAACAAGACGTACTTCTCTTGCACGAATTTTATCGTTGATTTTATGCGGATCTTCTTTCTTTACGTACCGCCTGTTTCTATTGTTGTTTCTTAACGCTATGGCTAGTTATTTTTATTAATATTTTATTTGTTCTTCTACTTCTTTATTTAGCATTTCGGCAAAGCTTTCTAAGGATAAACTTCCTAAGTCACCTTCTCCTTGTTTCCTTACAGAAACCATGCCATCACTCGCTTCCTTCTCTCCTACAATTAGCATATAAGGAGTTTTATTTAACTCTGTATCCCTTATTTTTTTACCAATTTTCTCGTTCCTAGAGTCTACGAGGGCACGAATATCGTAATTTTTTAATGATTTAGAAAGATTTTCGCAATAATCATTATATTTTTCGCTCAACGGCAAAATCGCTACTTGTGTTGGTATCAGCCACAAAGGAAACTTTCCTGCACAGTGTTCAATCAAAACTGCCACAAATCTTTCCATAGAACCAAATGGCGCTCTGTGAATCATTACCGGTCTATGTTTCTGATTATCAGAACCTGTGTACTCTAATTCAAATCTTTCGGGCAAATTATAATCTACCTGAATTGTACCCAATTGCCAACTTCTTCCAATAGCATCTTTTACCATAAAGTCTAGCTTTGGTCCATAAAAAGCAGCTTCGCCATATTCAGTAACTGTTTTCATCCCAGCCTTTTCCACTGTATTGATTATAGCTTGTTCAGCTTTATCCCAGTTTTCATCACTACCAATGTACTTTTCCTTATTATCAGGATCTCTCAAAGAAATTTGAGCTGTGTAATCCTGGAAATCTAATGTTCTCAGAACATATTTTACAATATCTATTACCTTCTGAAACTCCTCCTCTACTTGGTGCTCCATGCAAAAAATATGTGCATCATCTTGTGTAAATCCTCTTACACGAGTCAACCCATGTAGTTCTCCACTTTGCTCGTATCTGTATACTGTTCCAAATTCTGCATATCTTACAGGTAGGTCTTTATATGATTTTGGTGATGAAGCAAAAATCTCACAATGGTGAGGACAGTTCATTGGTTTTAACAAAAATTCTTCTCCTTCGTGAGGAGTTTTTATAGATTGAAAAGAATCTTCTCCATATTTTTCGTAGTGACCAGAAGTTACATACAAATCTTTGTGACCAATATGCGGAGTAGCTACCTGCTCATATCCAGCTTCATCTTGGGCTTTCTTCAAAAAACTAACTAATCTTTCTCTCAATGCAGTTCCTTTTGGCAACCACAATGGCAATCCCATCCCTACTTTCTGAGAAAAAGTAAACAATTCCAATTCTTTACCTAATTTTCTATGATCTCTCTGTTTTGCTTGTTCAAGCATTTCAAGATATTCAGTCAACTCCTTAGCTTTGGGAAAAGTAATTCCATAAATACGAGTTAACTGCTTATTGTTTTCATCTCCTCTCCAATATGCTCCTGCAACACTCAATAGTTTTACAGCTTTTATCACTCCAGTATGAGGGATATGAGGACCTCTACATAAATCTGTGAAATTTCCTTGTGTGTAAAAAGTAATGCTTCCTTCTTCTAATTCATTGATTAACTCTAATTTATAAGGATCTTCTTTTTCTTTGAAATAAGCTAATGCATCAGCTTTAGAAACTTCTCTTCTTTCAAATTGAAGTTTTTGTTTAGCTAATTCTTTCATTTTCTGTTCCACCTTATGAAGGTCTTTTTCAGAAAAATCATACTCCATAAAGTCTACATCATAGTAAAATCCATTTTCAATTGGAGGTCCAATTGCTAATTTTATTCCTGGGTAAAATGATTCCAAAGCTTCTGCCATAAGGTGTGCAGATGAGTGCCACATAGTAGCTTTTCCTTTTTCATCATTCCAGGTTAATAAACTTACCGTAGCATCGTTATTAATTGGGCGAGTTGCATCCCAAACTTCTCCATTAATCTCTGCCGAAAGTACATTTCTTGCCAATCCTTCGCTAATAGACATAGCAACATCCATAGCTGAAGAACCTGCCTCAAATTCTTTGATTGTACCGTCTGGTAAGGTAATTTTTATCATAGTAAGTTTTAATAAGGTGCAAATATACAAATTTGTATTTTTCTTTAGATTATGGAAAGGGTATATTTTTCTTAGTAATTATTATAACTTTGCCTGATTTTTAACCAATTATATAAACTATAAAATCTTACCGATGCCTGACAATTCTGAACAACAAGATTTATACTCGATTTTAGAATCTAAACTTACCAACTTTACTGCAGAGTTTATAGCTTATTTACCTAAGCTTATTGCTGGGGTTTTAATTCTATGGTTAGGTTTTAAAATCGTAAGAAAGTTAATGAAAGTGTATGACGATAAGTTTGCTGTCAAAAAACTATCCAAAGAAATTCGTCCTTTTTTCGGAAATATGCTCGACTTTTCGTTGAAACTGATTGTAATATTTAGTGCAATTAGTGTTATCGGAATCCAAACCTCTTCATTCGCTGTTTTAATTGGTGCAGTTGGATTTGCAGTTGGTATGTCGCTTCAAGGAAGTTTAGGAAATTTAGCTTCTGGTGTGATGATTTTGATTTTTAAACCTTATAAGGTTTATGATATTGTAAAAATCCATGGTGTTGAAGGAACTGTAGAGCAAATTGATATTTTTAATACCATTGTAATTACTTATGATAACAAAAAAGTAATTATTCCAAACGGAAAAGCAATCAGTGATATTATTACTAATGTTACCGAAAAAGAATTCCTGAGAGTAGACATGTTTATCAATCTTCCTTACACCGAAAATTTTGAGCATGTTCAACAAATAATTATGGATGCCTTTCTTAAAACAGAAAATGTATTAGACACTCCAGAACCCTTTATTGGAATAGAAGATTTTGATTCTCATGGAATGAAAATAGCTATATTTCCATACTGCAAACCAGAGCATTACTGGGAAGTATATTATACTGCAAAAGCAAGCGTAAAAAAAGCTCTTGGAGAAAATGGAATTAAAATGGCTTATATTGAAGGTGTTGCTTTTGGAGAGATTGCGAAGTGATTAATTCGCCCTTCCATTTTTATTCTTGAAAACACTAATAGAACCTTTCAACTCGGTTTCTGACAATCCTGATAATCGAATTGCATAAACTCTGCACACATAATAATATACACCATCCGTTACTGGCTGTCCAGATTCTTGATCTGTTCCATCCCAATTTATCATCGGGTCATCAGTTCTAAAAACTTGATTACCCCATCGGTTATAAATTATAAATTCAATACTATCAATAAATTTATATGGAAGGATTGGATGAAATTTATCATTAATTCCATCTCCATCAGGGCTAAACACATTAGGTAAAAAGTATATAGGACAGTTATCTACACACACAATATTACTAGGCAAACTCTCATTATTGTAACGTATTGAATCAAGTGCCGTAACATAATAGCAACCAGCTATTGAGCCAAAATTATTGTGAGTTAAAGTTGTATCAGTAGGTGAATTTTTAAACTCAATTTCTACAAATGGCCCTGCTGCTGTTGGGGCATAAAAAACCCTGTATCTAGTCACATCATCTGCACAACTGTTATTTGGGTTTGTCCAAGAAAGATAATTCAATTCATCTTCACAGCTATTATCAATTGCCAACACTGGAGGACAAGGCGGAGTTAAATCTATAGGCGAATCACATATTTCTTGAGAAAAATTCTCCAGAGGGTTTGTAATAGAAGGATCAGAGTATTGTCCTACACTTTTTACTTTGTAACAATATGTTGCTCCATTTACAAGATTACTATCTACATAAGTTTGGGTAGTTGAAGTTCCAATTAATGTAAAAACTCCACCAATGGAATTTCCTCTAAATATTTCATAATTATTGTTTGTCCAAGGAACAGTTTCACTCCAATTCAAAGTAATTACATTATCACTTGGCGTACTTGTTAAAAAAACAGAGGATGCAGAATTTGTTCCACCAACTAACAGTGTATCTGGCCCAACAATGTGGTACATTTCTACTCTATAATTATTAGCAAAATCATTGGTGTTAATACCAGAATGAACATAAGTAGTATCACTTAAGTACAACTGAGCATATGTAGGCGAAGTATGAATTAATGTATTGGCACCAGTAAACCCATTTTTATGATACACTTTATACAAATAAGGTGGGGGATAATTAGTAATAGTATCTAAATCAGATGCTTTTGCCCATACAATTGAATCCACACCTGTAGTTGCATCAGTAGAATTAACTGTAACATGGGTAATAATAGGAACATCTTTTTTAAGTTTAATACAGGATTCTGCAGAAATACAACTTTCATAATCAATAGGGAAAATAGCCGTTACCACATAACAATACTCCTCTCCCACAGCTAAAGAAGAAAAATCTGTGAGTGTCGTATCGTTTATTGAATTGGTTTTACCTACAAAAGTATATCCCAAATCTGCTGGAGAGGCTTGCCCACAACATGGAGGTGTTCCCACTGATCTTCCTCTTTTTCTATACACTTTATACCCTATAGCATTGGAACAATTAGATTTATCCCAAATAATATCCACATTACCACTTAATGGGCTAGCAACAACACCCGATGGAGCTGGAGCTTTTACAGTAATATTTACCTGTTTATAATCTGACAATCTTACTCTGGTTCCATTGTCTTTTGCTTCAAAATAAACAGAAAAAGGAGCTTTTCTGATATTAGAACAATCTGTTGCCCAAGAAAAAGTTGAGGAAACTGGAGATGTTCCCGAAGTAGAAGGAAATGTAGCTAAATTAGATACCGTAGAAAGTGGAGCACCAGTAGCTGTAAGGGTTATTATATCTCCCGCATTAGGATCAGTTGCAGAAACAGGGAAAGAAATAATATCACCAGCAACTACACAAGTATCAATAATGGTTGTAATGTTTGGAGGATCGTTATTACAATTATCAACTGTAATTTGTATATCTCTCAATACACTCCCAATTCTTACTCCGCTTCTCCATTCAGTTACCAAAATAGCTATGTTAAATTCTCCCAATCTTGTAGGGTTTACCCAGCATACCGTTCCAGAAATTGGATCAATTGAGATTGTACCACCAAAATTACTAGGATATTGATAAACTGCAGGTGTAACCATTGGATTACAATTTATACCAAGGCACGGAACTAAACTATATGACAAACTATCTCCATCAGGATCAGTAGCTTGAGGATTGTAACAATATCTTTTGTTAATACACGCATATTCAGGACAAGGGCAATCATTAAAAATAACTGAGTTATTAATACCTAAAAATGGAGAAATCACAATTTCAGTGGCAACACAAAAAGGAAATTGATCAGAATTTGTAGCCCCTCCAATATTAATAATACCTCCGTTCCTGTTAGGATCTTCCATAGTAACTCTAAAAGTTCCCGCTCCAGCAAATGTATGAGTAACTACATAGAAGTTTTTTTGTGCATCTTCGCCAACTATGGGTGTTATAAGCGATCTTGGCACCGTATCATTAGGACTACTGTCTCCCCAATTTATCTCCAACTCATTTCTATCTGCTATCACACTACTTTTTGTACAAGTAGTAATTGTAAATCTATAGGTATTCCCGCTAACATGCACATAGGTAATTTCCCCACCACGATTGTGGGTAGCACCCACTATCAAAGTAGATAATAGAAAAATCACAGATATTAGTATTCTCATTTTTAGAGGTTGTAATTTTAAAAGTACAAATTATTATAACAATTTGCGTTGTATTCTTTTTGAAATAAAAGTTAATTATATGCTATTCAAAAACTAGCTATGCTATATATTGATACACACAAATACTAAGATTATTGCCCATTAAAAGCTTTTTTTTATTATTTTTATAAAATTCAAACAACCTTGTTAATTTTTTATCGTTTAAGAGAAAACAAAGAAGAACTATGAAAGCATTATTACGCAGCATATTAATTGCAATTACACTTTTAAGTGTTTCATTTTCAGCATATTCACAGACTCCCTCAAGAGAAGTTTTAATTGAGGATACGCTTTATCATTTTGAATTGAATTATAATTTTACTCAAAAATTAATTGATTCAACTTCAATTGCATCAACTTCAATTGCAAACCAAGAGTTATTTAAGACTTTTATGCGATCTGAACTAAGTAGTTTTTTTATGAGCAATTTCGATAAAATGTTAATCAATGTAATTAACTCAACTCATCTTCAAGGAGCTTATGATGATCATTTTAATTCTCTGAAAAGGAGCACAAGCTTAATGACTCGATTTAACAATTGGAAAACAACTCAAACTGGTTCTTCTCACTCTGGTCATTCACATGGAGCTGAAGCTGGTAATTGTGATAATGTAGATTTTGAACTTGGAACTTGGCAACATTGGAATCCATCATATGGTGACGTAAACTGTCCTGCGGGGCACCCAGTAGGGTGTATTCAAAACATGACTGCCGGAACTTCAGGAACAGGTGTAAATGCCCAGCATAGAATTGTTACAGGTGGTTTTGATGTAAATGTAGGTGTATTGCCTAGATTAAATCCTAGAGGAGGAACATACTCTGTTATGTTAGGAGATGAAAATGGCGGAAGAGAAGTAAGTATGATGACTCATGTAGCAAAAATTACAGCAGCAAAGCCATATTTCACCTATGATTTTGCCGTAGTATTCTGGGATCCCAGTCATCCAACTAATGAACAACCATTTTTTAATGTTGAATTTTTAGATTCAAATGGTGTTGCAATACCTTCATGTGGTAATTACTTTGTAATTACAGGTGCTTCAGTTCCAGGCTTTATTACTCACACAGGAACATGGAGATACAAACCATGGAGTAGAATAACAGTTGATTTATCTGCTTACATAGGACAAGATATTACTGTTAGGTTTACAGTTGCTGATTGTGGTTATGGTGCACATGATGGAAGAGCTTACATTGATGGTAGTTGTTTTAAACCAGAAATTAAGAAAACTCAGGACTGTCAAGGAATTTATCTCGAAGCTGACTCAGGTTATTTAGGCTACCAATGGTACGCAGGCTCCCCTTTAGTTCCACTTGCAGGTCAAACAAAACAAGGATTTTACATCCCTGGACCTGGTATTTACAGAGTAAAACTAATCTCTGAATCTGGTTGTACTTTATATATTGATACATTAATTAATGACATATACGTAATTTTAAATCAAACAATTACACAAGTTGACCCTAGTTGTATTGGTGTAAATGATGGCTCATTAACTATCAATGCTTATGGAGGTCAAGCCCCATACACCTACTCTATAGATGGTGGAACTACAATTGTTGGTACAAATGTATTTACTGGGCTAGCCCCAGGAACTTATACCTGCATTGTTTACGATTCGGGAGGCTGTTCTGATACCGTCACCTATAATCTTACCAATCCACCCAATATTCTGCCCAACTTGGTTTTAACAGATGCCAAATGCTTTAGCGAATGTAATGGAGAGGCTCAGGCAGTTCCATCTGGTGGGACATCCCCAGGAGGAACTTATCAAGTAGAGTTTAACAATGTGTTTTCTGTTACAAAATCAAGAAATAATTTATGTGCAGGTGCTCACACAGTAAAAGTAACGGATGAAAACGGATGTTTTACAATAACTCCATTTGCAATAGCCGAACCAGTTGCTGAAGTAATTGATGCTGTAACTGTTGTAGACGAAAAATGCTTCAATGCATGTGATGGTTCTATCACAATAACTGATGCAACTGCTGTTGAATACAGTGTAGATAATGGACTAACTTGGCAAACAAGTAACGTATTTAATAATCTTTGTGCACAAGCAGGACCTTACCAAGTTGCTATTAGAACTGCAAACGGATGCGAAGCAAGAAGAACAGAACCTATAACTCAACCTTCACCCTTAGTTATTGTTCCTGTAAGAGATTCTTTTATCTGTCTTAATAAATTTGCTACGATAGTACCTGTAGCTTTAGGAGGAACTGCTCCTTACACATTTACTTGGAGTAATGGAACTACTGGACCTACACTAGTTGAAAGTCCACCTGTTTCTTCACAATATACTGTGACAGTAACAGATGCTAACGGATGTACTTTTAGTGATGATTTCAATATTAATCTTCATCCTCAGCCAGATGCAAACTTTACTTTTGATCCAGGTCCAGAGACTGATGTATTTAACACAAAAGTTAATTTCACAAATACCACAGAATATGGTGCACCACTTGATTATGAATGGTACATAAGTACTTTTGCTACATTTAGTACAAAGGATGCTTACTTTGAGTTCCCTACTAATGGTGGAAAAAGATTTGTAAACTGCTTGAAAGTAGAAAATGAGCAAGGATGTAGAGATAGTATTTGCAAAGAACTTTACATCAAATACGAAGTACTGTTATTTGTTCCAAATACATTCACACCAAACAATGATGATGTAAATGAAACATTTTTACCTGTAGTTGAAGGACTAAAAACTGAAGGATATAAATTATTCATTTTCAACCGTTGGGGAGAATTAATGTTCTCAACCACAAGCCAAACAGAAGGATGGGACGGAAAATACAAAGGAAAAACCGTAGATGAAGATGCTTATATTTGGCGTGTTGTAGGTATCACCAAACAAACCGATGAAGATTACGAAAAATTTGGACATGTAACTGTTTTAAATAAATTATAAATTACCCTCTATTTTTTATAAGGCTCTCATTTTGAATGAGAGCCTTTTTTTATTTAAAAAATTGTAAATCAATTTATTGCAGAGCCAACCTTTATAGTTTTTAATCCGTTATTATAGTAAATCCCCATTATTATGAAAACGATTAATCTATCCCTCTTGCTATTTTTTATATTCTCAATTAATTCTTATTCGCAGACTATATCCAATGAAGTTTTAATAGAAGACTCCATTTATAAGTTTGAGTTAAATTATAATTTCATTCAAAAAGTGATTGACTCAACTGATGCATCATTATTTAACGAAGAAAATAAAGAACTTTTCAAATTTTTCATTAGTGAAAAAAAACATCAAATTTTTACTGGAGTTTTTGAAAAAATGAAGAGAGGCATTATACAAACATCCATGTTAAAAGGAATTTATGATGATGAATTAAACTCTATAAAAAATGATGCTACATTGCTAAATAAATTTGATGATTGGAAAAATCAACGAACACATACGCACAATCATCCACATAGAGGTGAAAACGCAATTGATTGTCACAATATAGATTTTGAGGAAGGAACATTAGAGCATTGGACTCCTTCAATGGGAAGAGTACCTTGTCCTGCTCCAGGATATCAAGGGTGTGTACAAAATATTATTGCCGGAACTATGGGTGCTGGAGGAACCGCAAGACACTTATTAGTAACAGGAGGGAATGACCCTGATATACCAGCAGTTTCTAGGGTTGGTAGTGGAGGTTATTCATTAAGATTAGGAGATGAAAGAAATGGCGCTAATTCAGATATAATAAAACACGAATTTTTGGTTGATAGTTTTAATCTGTTTTATACCTATGAGTTTGCAGTAGTATTTCAAGAACCACCAGGACACCCTTTATTATCTCAACCTTTTTTTAGTATTGCATTTTATGATAGTAACATGAATTTAATCCCAACTTGTGGAAATTATTTCGTTTCTAACGCTAGTGGAAACCCAGGTTTTATTGATGTTTTTGGCCCAGGAGGTACTGTTACATGGCGATATAAACCTTGGAGTAAAATTGCTGTAGATCTTGAGGATTACATTAAACACAAAGTAACAGTAGTATATACTGTAGCCGACTGTGCAGCTGGAGGTCATGAAGCAAGAGCATATATAGATGGAAAATGTGAAAGACCAGGAATAGTTGTAAATAAAACATGTAAAAGCATTCAACTTGAAGCCGACTCAGGATTCTTATCTTATCAATGGTATCAGGGAAAGAATAAAACTATTATGCTAAATGATACCAATAGAATTTTGGACTCTGCGGCACCAGGAATTTATTCAGTAGATTTAATCTCAGAATCAGGTTGTACATTGACGCTTGACACAACTATTACCGACCTCTACATTACTCTAGACCAAGAAATTGAAGAATTAGAACCCTCATGTAATAATACCAATGATGGTAAAATTACGGTTCAAGGATTTGGTGGTGCTCCCTCCTATTTATATAGTATTGATAATGGAGCTACATTCCAAGCATCAAATGAATTCCCTGGATTAGGAATTGGAAATTATACATTAATTCTTAAAGACGATTCTGCATGTCAGGATACACTCAATTTTAATTTACTAGGCCCTCCTCCTATTATTCCAAATTTAGTTCTAGATAACCCACGCTGTTTTGGAGAATGTAATGGTGCAGCAACAGCATCTCCTTCTGGCGGTGTTTCTGCTTCTGGAGATTACAGAGTAGAGTTTAATGGGAATGTAGCTGTAAATAATGATATTAAAAATTTATGCGCAGGTGCATATATTGTAAAAGTAACAGACGATGATGGTTGTTCTCAATTACAGCCCTTTATTATCACAGAGCCAGATCCTGAAGTGATTGATGCTGTTGCAACTAAAAACGAAAATTGTTTTAATGATTGTAGTGGAACAATTACTATTACTGATGTTGAAGCAATTACTTATAGCATTGATAATGGATTAACTTTTCAAGTATCTAATATATTTAATAATCTGTGTGCTGAAGCAGGCCCATATAATGTGACTATCAAAACAGCAAATGGCTGTATCGCCAAACAACTTGTGCAGATTATTAAACCACCTTTATTGGAAATAGAACCAATAAAAGATTCATTTATATGTGTAAACAAAGAAGCTTCTTTTAAGGCTATACCATCTGGTGGAACTCCACCCTACTATGCAACTTGGAGTACAGGACAAATGGGTTTTATTATGAAAGAAAGCCCTAAAACCTCCACTGGATATACTGTTGAAATAACAGATAGCAAAGGTTGCAAAGTAAGTGAGGCTTTTAATATTAATCTTCATCCTCAGCCTAATGCTAATTTTAATTTTACACCTGGCCCTATTACAGATGTGTTTAATACGGATGTAACTTTTACCAATACAACTGAATACGGAGCACCTCTTACCTACGAATGGTATATCAGTAATATAGTAACTTTCAAAACGAGAGATGCTTCTTTTCAGTTTCCTAAGAAAGGTGGTAAAACTTACATTAATTGTTTAAAAGTTGAAAACGAACAAGGCTGTAGAGATAGTATTTGTAAAAGACTATACATAAAACATGAAAAACTAATTTATGTACCCAATGCCTTTACTCCAAATACTGATAATGTAAACGATGTATTTATCCCAGTAACCGAAGGATTAGAAACTAAAGATTACAAATTTTATATTTTTAATAGATGGGGAGAACTTATCTTCTCAACCTCCAGTATGGATGAAGGCTGGAATGGAACTCACAAAGGAAAAATTGTGAAAGAAGACAGCTATGTTTGGAGGCTTGTTGGTGTAACTGAAGAAGACGGTGAGACCATTGAAGAATTTGGACATGTAACCGTTTTACACAAATTATAATCAGCTTAATAAACCACAGGTTCATTTATTGAGATTACTTAGGCACAAATTACTATCTTTGTACCTTTAGATACTCTAAGATGAATCAATACCAAAAAGTAGCTTTTTACACACTTGGCTGCAAACTCAATTTTTCTGAAACCTCTACTATTGCTAGACAATTGTCTGATGCAGGGTTTGCAAAGGTTGAGTTTCATGAAGGTGCTGATATTTATGTGGTTAACACCTGTTCTGTAACCGAGAATGCTGATAAAAAATGTAAGCAATTGGTGAAAAAGGCATTAGGCTACAACCCAAATGCTTTTATAGTTATAATTGGTTGTTATGCACAATTAAAACCCAAAGAAATTGCTGCTATTCCAGGAGTTGATTTAATCTTAGGAGCACAAGAAAAATTCAACTTGATTCAATATTTAGATAATATTGAAAAAAATGAAGAAACTAACATTGAAAATAACTCTATAAAAGAAACCAAAGAATTTGTACCTGGATTTTCTATGGGTGACAGAACAAGAACTTTCATGAAAATTCAAGATGGATGTGATTATTTCTGTACTTTTTGTACAATTCCACTAGCCAGAGGTAAAAGTAGAAATGCATCTATTGACAAGACCTTAGTTGAAGCAAAAAAAATAGCTCAAACTAATATAAAGGAAGTTGTATTAACAGGTGTAAACATTGGAGATTTTGGTCAGGGAGATGAAGAAAATTTCTTTGAGTTAATTAAAAGATTAGATAAAATTGAAGGAATAGAAAGATTCAGAATATCGTCTATTGAACCGAATTTATTATCTGAAGAAATTATAGAATTTGTTGCAAACTCAAACAAATTTGTTCCTCATTTTCATATTCCCATGCAAAGCGGATCGGACATTTTACTCAAAGCTATGCGAAGAAAATACGATAGAGCTTTGTATCAATCTCGTATTGAAAAGATAAAAGCAATTATGCCAAATTGCTGCATTGGAGTGGATGTAATTGTTGGTTTTCCGGGAGAAACGGAAGAGATTTTTGAAGAGACCTACCAGTTTTTGATGGAGTTGGACGTATCTTATTTACATGTTTTTACCTACTCTGAAAGAGCAAATACTACCGCTATCAAAATGAAAGAGGTAGTTCCCATGAAAACTCGCAAAGAAAGAAGCAAACGCCTAAGAATTTTATCTGAAAAGAAAAAAAGAGCTTTTTATAAAAACAACGAGCAACATACCGAAGAAGTTCTGTTTGAAGCAGATCAAGAACATGGAATCATGAATGGATTTACTTCTAATTATGTAAAAGTAAAAGCAACTTACAATCCGCTAATAGTTAATCATATTGCTCCAGTAAAAATGACTGAAGTAGATAGAGATGGATTGATGAAAATAGAATTTATAGAAAAAAGGCAATTAACTGAACTAAAACAACTTACTAACTAATATGTATCCAACTCTTTATCACTTTATTTACTCAGTTTTTGGAAATGCTCCTGAATTTCTAAAAATAATTCCTATGCTCGGATTGTTCATTGGTATTGCTTTTTTAGCGGCCAATTGGTTTGGAGCAAAAGAACTAAAAAGAAGAGAAAAATTGGGATGGATAAAGGCTACACAAAAAACAATTATTGTGGGTAAGGCTGCAAGTCCTATCGATTTAATTACTAATGGGTTGTATGGTTTTATTATTGGGTTTAAACTCATTCCCTTGTTTACAAACTCAGAAATTACTGATGATTTTGTTGGCTTTTTACTTTCTTCTGAGGGAAATATAATTGCTGGACTTATTTTGGGAGCAGGAATGGCCTTTTGGAAATATAGAGAAGTAAACAAAGATAAATTAGAAGTTCCTGAAGAAAAAATAATCACAATAAGACCACATGAACATTTAGGAAATATAACCTTGATAGGAATTGTAGGTGGAATTGGTGGGGCTTTAATATTTGCTTTTTTAGAGCAACCTGGAGTTTTATGGGCAAAATTTATGGAATCAGGAAATATTGGTGATTTGAACGGTGGATTAACAGTATATGGAGGGGTGATTTTAGCTGTATTTGGAAATATTTATTATTTCTGGAAAAATAAATTGCCTATTTCTCAATATTTAGATGCGCTGGGAATGACTGTTTTATTAGCTTATGGAATCGGCAGAATTGGTTGTCAGCTTGCTGGAGACGGAGATTGGGGAATTGATAACTTGAATCCTAAACCAGATTGGATGGCTTTTTTACCTGATTGGATGTGGGCTTTTGATTACCCAAACAATATTAATAATGAAGGAATTGAAATGGCTAATAGCATTTTCCCCGATTACAATCATAGACTTGAAAACCCAGTATACCCTACTCCAATTTATGAAGTAATAATGAGTTTTGGACTATTTGCAGTGCTTTGGGGATTAAGAAAAAAAATCACAATTCCTTGGATACTATTTAGTTTGTATGTTTTATTTACTGGACTTGAGAGATTGTTAATCGAAAGGATTAGAGTAAATGTAGAATACGGAAATGGACTTACTCAAGCGGAAGTGATTTCTGTTATTTTAATTATTCTTGGAGCAGTTGGGATTATCTATTTCTATAAAAAAGGAAAGAAAAAACCAATTACTTAATTTCAAATGTATCTCTATCATTTAGTGCAGGGAATTTAGCTCTAAACTCTTTGAGTTTTTCTTTATTCAAAATCTGAGTTTCGGTATGCTCTGTATCAACTGGATATTGAAAAACATATTCTCCTTTAAAGTTGATTATAGCGGAATTTCCGCCATAGTGTTTATTGGTATCATCATACCCAATTCGATTAACACCAACTATATAACTTACGTTCTCAATAGCTCTGGCTTGCAATAATTTATCCCAAGCAAAGCTTCTTACTGCTGGCCAATTGGCAACATACAGATACAAATCTATTTCTTCAGTATTTCTACTCCAAACTGGGAATCGTAAATCATAACAAATTAAAGGGCAAATTTTCCATCCATTCAATTCAAAAACAAGCCTATCTTTTCCAGGAGAAAAATATTTATCCTCATCGCCAAAAGTGAATAAATGACGTTTGTCATAGGTTAAAATTTTCCCATCCTTTTTGGCAATGATCATTCTATTAAAAAACTGACCATTTTCGGATATTAAAACTGACCCTGTAATACAACACTTTTTTTCTTCAGCTTTATTCCTAATCCAAGTTACCGCTTTTCCATCCATTTTTTCAGCAATTTCTTGATTCATAGAGAAACCTGTATTAAAAGTTTCTGGCAAAATAATCAAATCAATCGGTTCTTTTATGGTGTCAATTTTAGAGTCAAATTGTTGCAAATTAGCATCAATATCCTCCCAAAATAATTCGCATTGTATCCCAGCAATTTTTAAATCGTGCATAATAATTTTCCAGCTTTAATTAGTAATTCATCTTTTTTTGCAAAACAAAATCTCAGCACTTTATTATCTTCTAAATCGGGATAAAACACTGAGATTGGAATAGAAGCAATTCCGTTTTCAATTGTTAGTTTTTCAGCAAATTCAACATCATTCATGTTAGAAATATCGGAATAATCAAGTAGCTGAAAATAAGTGCCTTGACAAGGAATAACTTTAAATCTGGAATTTTTTATTGAGGCTAAAAACAAGTCTCTTTTTCTTTCATAAAATTCAGCTGTTTTCTCAAAAGGATTGTGTTTCAAAATATACTCATTAATAGCATATTGCATAGGAGAGTTACAAGAAAAAACAGTGTATTGATGAATTTTTCTAAACTCTTTCATCAACCAATCTGGCCCGGTACAAAATCCTGTTTTCCAACCTGTAACATGCAAGCTTTTCCCAAAAGAATAAGTTACCATTGCTCTTTTTCTCAATTCAGGATATGCAAGAACACTCTCATGTTTTTTACCGTCAAACGTAATGTGCTCATAAACCTCATCACTCAAAATTAAAAGTTCAGTTCCTGAAACAATTTCTTTTAATTGCTTTAAATCAGATTCTGTGATTAAGCTCCCAGTGGGGTTGTGAGGAGAATTAATCATTATCATTTTAGTTCTAGGATTAATCTGTTCTTTTACAGCTCTCCAGTTAATTGAATAATCAGGATGCTGAAGTGGAATAAAAACTGGGGTTCCGCCATGTACCTCAATTGCAGGAGCATAACAATCATAAGCAGGAGAGAACAAAATTACTTCATCCCCTTCATTTACAACTGCCGAAATTGTATTATAAATCGCCTGAGTTGCGCCAGCAGTAATTGTAATCTCAGCCTCAGGACTAATATCACAATTGTATGTTCTTTTTAAATAATTGGCAAGTGTTATTCTCAATTCCAAAATACCTGGCATCGGAGCATATTGATTTTTTCCTTCATTCAAATACTTGGTTACAAGAGTAGTAAGATTGTCATCAACATCAAATCCAGGAAATCCTTGAGAAAGATTAATAGCACCATGTTGATTTGCTAATGCTGACATTTTAGAAAAAATAGTAGTCCCAACTTGTGGTAATTTTGAATTAATCATTGGCTTTTTTATTAAAATTCACTTCTTTTTCAAACTGCCCATTTTCTCGATAAAAAAACCAAACATCAACTTTGGTTTCATTCTCATAAACCCCATGAATCTTCAGTCTACCATTAGGATAAAACACTTTGTAAATTCCGTTTCGTTTTCCAAATAAATAATTAGACTCACTCCACTTTACTCCATTTTCATAAAAAGCCTCCCATTTACCTTGCCGTATTCCTTTTACTAGATTTCCCCTTATTTTTACTTGTCCGTTCGGGTAGGTTTCAATATGCTTTTCTGTCTTTGGCTCATCTTTTTTTAATTCTTTGATTTTGCCGTCATTACAGGCGACCAACATCATAAGAAAGGCTAAAATTAAGGATGCTTTTTTCATAATAAATATCTAAGTTATTAAAATATTGACGTTGATAAGTTCTCTCTATTTACAAGGGTTACAACTCATTTTGGGATTCTTAAAAGCTATATTTGTAAATGCTAAAATGCGATAAAACCGCGTTAAGTATAATTTATCTCAAATCTATGAAAAATAATTATTTGATTCCTTTCAATTTTATTATAAAAATAACGCTAATTGCATTTTTCTTCTTAGCTAGTAATAATATTTTCTCCCAAAATGTTGGTGTTGGTACTACTACTCCCACAAATAGCTTTCATGTTGTTAGAGCTCCTGGGAACCCAAATCCAGATCCATTGAGAGTAGAAAATCTAAGACTAACAACTTCTGACACTTCTTTTTTGGTAATTGATAATCAGGGAGTTGTAAAGTATATGAATCTTTCGCAATTAACTTCAAGGGTGTTTACAAAACTTGACTCAATTATTATTGTAACTATGATTAATAATGCTGACACACTCTTTAGCAGTCAAAGTTTTTCTGATAGTTTGAGAGGCTTCATCTACAATAATGCCGATACACTTTTTGCAAATCAACCTTGGTTAGATTCTTTATCTACCCTGCTAAAAGATTCTATCGACACTGATGTTGATAGTCTAGTAATTTCACCTCTTGATAGCTTGTATTTATATGAAGATGGAAAGAGAATCTCCGTTTATCTCCCTGATTTAGATAGTACTAACGAATTAATTGACTCTATTTTTTTAATAGGAGATAGTATTGTAATTCGAGAAAAAAATAGAAGTCATTTTTTAAATATTAAGTCAATAATTGATTCTTTTGAAACTGTTACAACAATTACAAACACAGACTCAACTATATCATATACTGATGAAAATGGAATAACAACAGTGATAAATATCAAAGGAATGGTTGATTCCTCCGAAACCGTTACATCCATTACTTTTACAGACTCCACAATCACTTATTTTGATGAAAATGGAAGTCCTACTTTAATTAACATTGCAGCAATGATAGATTCTAATGAAACTATCACTACACTTGTTGATAACAACGATGGGACTTTCACTTACACTAACGAAGCGGGTGTAGTTACCAACTTTGATGCGAAAGACACCGTATTAACTCACTTCGGGCAGCTAGGAGATTCTATTTACTATGTAGATGAAAATGGGGATTCTACTAAACTCTATTACAATGACGATACTACCGCTATCACTACACTGGTAGACAACAACGATGGGACTTTTACTTACACTAACGAAGCGGGTGTAGTTACCAACTTTGATGCCAAAGACACCGTATTAACTCACTTCGGTCAATTGGGAGATTCTATTTACTATGTAGATGAGAATGGTGATTCAAGTAAAGTTTTTGCAAATCAAGAAACACTTACAACATTAAATTTCTCGAATGATACTTTAATCTATACTGATGAAAGTATGAATGAAACTAAAATCTTTTTACAGGATTTAGATTCAACTAACGAAAAAATTGATACAATCTATAAGCAAGGTGATAGTTTGGTTGTGGTAGAAGGAGGTGACACATTATATGTAGATTATGGAGATGGAGATTGGAGAATTAATGCAAATGGAACAGGGTTAGAGGGAATACCAGGAGGAAGCACAGCATCTGGAGCAAATTCTTTAGCTGGAGGATTGGTTAACAATGCAACTGGATTTACTGCATTATCGTTTGGAGGTAGTAATAATAATGTTTCTGGTTTAGGAGCTTCTAATATTGGAGGTTCTTTAAATACTGTTTCTGGTAATCAAGCCTCAAACTTAGGTGGATTTACAAATAATGTATCCGGTTTTCAATCAATAAACTTGGGAGGAGAAAACAATTTAGTTTCAGGTGATAGGTCTACTATAATAGGTGGAGATAATGATACAGTAGGTGGGGATTATTCGCTTATCGGAGGAGGTCGATTTAATAAGATTCATTCAGGGACTTCTTCAGCTATCCTTGCAGGTCAGAATAATTATATTTTCTCAGGAACAATGCCATGGTTGGGATCAAGCGATAATTCTACGATATTAGGAGGTAGAAGAGATTCTATTATAATGTCTTCTTCTGCATCAATAATCGGTGGTGAAAACTCAAGAATTAACAGATCATTCCATGCGGGAATATATGCGGGAAGATTAAACTTTATAGATAGAAGTCAAGGAAGTGTTATTCTCGGAGGTTTCGGAGATACTATTTTCCCCACAACTGCTGGATATGGGAGATCAGTCATTATAGGAGGGGAATTTAATAAAATAAATGCTTCTGTAAATAACCTAGCAGTTGTAATTGGTGGGAGTAATAACACAGCATCAGGAACTCATTCAATAATTACTGGCGGTAGTAATAATACAGCTTATTCATACAATGAATGGGTAGGTGGATTAAATAGTACCATTTATGCTCCTTTTAATATGACTGGATTTGATGGGAGAGATAAGTTATTTGTTATAGGTAATGGAACGTCTAATATTGCAAGATCAAATGCTTTAACATTATTAAAGGACGGTAGAATAGGAATAGGTGTTGACGGTAATGCAGCACAGACAGCTACATTACATGTTAAACCTCAAACAACCATTGATCCATTAAGAGTTGAAGATTTAAATATTGCTCAAGCAAATGACTCGGCAGTTTTAGTAGTAAACCCAAGTAATGGAACTGTAAGGTATTTGGATTTAGATTCTGTAGGGAATGACCATGACTGGTATACAGTAGGTACTACAAACCCACCCTCTTCTATTAATGATAATATTTTCACCAATAATAGAGTAAGTATTAATAATCCAAATCCTACCTATTTATTTTCTATGTATAAGCCAAACAGTGATGCAGTATGGCAACAAATTGCAAATGCTACAACAGGAACAACTTCAACTGATGGTTTTTATTTTGGAATTAGTAGTACAGAGAATGCTCATATTTGGAATACTGAAGCTACAGCAATGATTTTTCATACATCTAATCTTGAAAGAATGAGAATAGATGCTGCAGGCGATTTAGGAATTGGAAATACTAATCCATTAAATAGATTACATGTTACTGATTTAACTGCAAACGATCCACTTAGAGTTGAAGGATTTAATCCTGCACAAGTAAATGACTCGGCAGTATTGGTAGTAAACCCAAGTAACGGAACTGTAAGGTATTTAGATTTAGATTCTATCGGAGTTATAGATAGTCTTTCTCATTTAAGAGACGACACTCTATCAGTATATCAAGGGAATTCGATAAGCAGCGTAATTTTAGCTAACACTATGGCAGAAATTTATGATGTTTCTGGAAGTGATACAGTTACTACTTCATTATCAGCTGTAGAGTTTGGTGCCGCAGGCATAGTAGATGCCGGATATACAACTAATGACAGTACAATTACCGTTTCAAAAGCAGGAAGATACAAAATCACTTACCGAATCACTTTAGAGATGCTTTCTCCTCCAGGTTCTGCAGGTGGAAATAGATCTGAGGCTCAATTCAATTTATTCAGAAATAACACATTGATTCCTGGAACACTAGCGGGGTCTTATCACAGAAACACAAGTGCGAGTGTAACTACTGCCAATGTAACCAAAGTTATAAATTTGATTCCTGGAGATGTGATTAAGGTAAGGGGAATTCAAACAGTGGGATTAGGAATACTTAGAACTAAAGCCAATGGTTCTTCATTATTGATTGAAAGATTATAATTTTATGAATAGAGGCTTTGTAGGAATTTTATCATTATTACTAATTGCAATATTCATTGCTGTACTCGTATTTCGAAAAAAATCTGAAGCTACAAATGGCAAAGGAGATTTTTACAATTTCGTTCCAGGCAATTTCACTGAAGAAATAATAGAGGTGAACAACCCAAACATAGCTATAGAACAACTTTTAAGTTCCAATCTTATTTGGAAAGATTCTAAAACTGATTTTGATGCTTTTGAAAAATTCTGGTTGCAAAAGGACAGTGGATTTAATCAGATTAAAAATGTGGCTGAATACCTTTGCTTGTTTAGTAATAAAAACCAAGACTTTTATTTATTTAAACTACCCTATTCTGCCGATTCATTAACTTTTTCTTCTTCTTACAAATCATTTATTCATCAGAATTTTATTCTGTTTTCAACTTCTGGCTTAGAGAGTTTTAAAAAAAGCTTTGAAGAAGAAATGCCACTGGGTGAATCTACTGGATTTCAAAAAGTACTTACTCAAAAAATAAAAAATAAAGAAGGCGTAAAGTTGTATTTGAAAAAAGAGTTACACTGGAATTTCTTTGAACTAAACTTTTTGCCAGAACAAGTTTTTGCAAACGGAAACATTTCAAAATCATCAGAAAACAGATCATATAGTGGATTATTAGATTTGGTTGTAATGGATTACTTACCTGTACAATTTCAAACAATTAATTTTACACAGTTTAATAGTGTGAATGCTATCATTAAAGATTCAAATTATCTCAATAAGATTTCTAAAAACTGTGAGTGTGATGCAGAATACTCCTTGTATAACTGGATGAGTTCACCACAAATCAACCTTACTTTATTAAATGATTCATCGCCTATTTTTGCAACAAAAATCAATGAACTTTCTAGTTTTACCGAAGGTTTAAATCGTATTATATCTGACAGTATTGACTTTGAACTAGAAAATAAATCAATTTCGAAACTTGGTATAAAACTCAAATTAGGAAAATCAAAAATTGAATATCAATATATATTAAGAATTGATGAATATGTATATTTTGGGGCAAACAAAGGACAATTAGAAAAATTAAATTCAAGAATATTTTCTGAGTTAACTATGGGGTCAAATGATGAGCTAATGAGTTTTATTGGTAATAATTTGAATAAAAAATCATATCGTATAGAAATTAACAAGGGAATAAATTTAGCATCTATTAAAAACTCTAATGGGATTAGCCTGTATCAAGAAAGTAATCAAAACATTGAGTTTAATTATTTGAGTTTTATCTACTCAAAAGAGATTGAAATTGGTAAAGGAATTGTAAATCCTAAATGGACAAAGAAATTCGCTAACCCTCTTAAAAACGCTATTTACAAAGTAAAGAATCACCGAACAAATGATTACAACTACTTAGTTCAAGATGAAAAAAACATTATCTATTTTATATCGCCAAATGGAGATGTAAATTGGGAAAAAGATGTGAAAAATCCTATAATTGGAGATATAAAAAACATTGATTTACTTGGCAATAAGAAGAATCAATTAATTTTTAACACAAAAAACCAGTTATACATTATTGATATTTTGAGTAGAAATGTGGGTGATTTTCCTGTTATAATAAAAGATTCTGCAACTGGTAATGTTTCTGTTATTGATTATGACGATGATTTATCTTTTCGATTTTTGATTCCTACAACTGTTGGAATAAAGAGTATAAACAAAAAAGGTGAAATAGTAAGTGGTTGGAGTCAACCTAAAACGAATAATTATATTTATCAAGATATTGAACACTTATCTATCAATGGATTAGATTATTTATTTGTGAGAGATAACAAGAACAGAACTTACTATTACAACAGAAAAGGTGAAGTAAGACACAGAGTAGAAGCTGTGTTTGGAGAACCTTTTTATCTACTATATGGGAGTACAATAACAAATACTCGAGCCATCTTTTTGGATAAAAAAGAAAATACAATAAGTAAACAGTTTTTTGATGATAAACCAGTCTCTATTCTTTTAAGTCCTCAAAAAATAATAAATCAGTTCTTTTTTGTAGACTACAACAACAATAATGAGCGAGATTTCATTTTAGTTTTTGATGACGAAATTGTAGTTTATGGACAAGATCTAATAATCAGAGAAAAAATTAGTCTGCCAAAAACATATCAAAAACTAAAAATTTGGAAAGAAGGATATTGCTATATCAACGAATTAGATGAACTTACCGTCAATATGAATAATAAAAAAAACATAATTGAAGGAGTAGAATCATACAGAATCGACACTTATAAAAACAAGAATAGAGTTCTTGTAAAACAAGGAAATTCACTAAAATTATTACATTTACGATAAGTATGAAAGTCAGCGGATTTACATTTATAAAAAATGCAACAAAACTCTACATCCCTTTAAGAGAGAGTATTTTGTCTGTACTGCCATTGGTAGATGAATTTGTGATTGCTGTGGGTGATAATGATGAAGATGATACTACCATTGACATTATAAACTCTATTGATTCAAATAAAATAAAGTTGATTAATACAACTTGGGATACTAAAAAATATATTAAAAATACTGAGTTTGCAAGACAGACAGACATTGCAAAAGAAGCTTGTACTGGTGATTGGCTAATCTATATACAAGCTGATGAAGCAATTCATGAAGAGGATTATTTAACTATTAAAAAAGCTCTTCAGAAATATCAAAAGGATGAATTTGTTGAGGGGCTTTTGTTTAAATATCGTCATTTTTGGGGAGATTATAATCATTTTCATACTTCACACAACTGGTACCCAAAAGAGATTAGAATTATAAAGAATAATCCGAAAATTCACTCTTGGCGAGATGCACAATCGTTCCGTAAATTTGAAGAATTTGATTATTCTCCTGAAGATTATAATGCGGAGAGAGGCGAAAAACTTAATGTAAAACTAATGGATGCCTATATCTATCACTATGGCTACGTAAGACCACCAGAAATGATGACTTACAAATCAAAAGTCATGCATAAGAACTACCATGGAAGTAAAAAAGCTGAGGAAATTTACGCAAAAGAACCCGAGGAATTTGACTATGGGCCGCTTCAGAAGTTGAAAAAATTTGATGGAACTCATCCTTCAGTAATGGAAAATTGGATAGCAAAATTTAATTGGACTAATAAACTTCAATACTCGGGAAATAGAAATCCTAACAGACCTATTCACAAACATGAAAAGCTAAAAACAAGAGTTGTTACTTGGATTGAGCAGAATCTGCTCGGAGGTCGAACTATTGGTGGGTTTAAAAATTATATTTTGAAAAAATAAGCATTACTTATTAGCCATTTTTCCTTCTTGGTAGTCTAAAAGCTGGTTCTGGCCCTGCTAATAATTTTCCTATTCGCTGTGTCTTTGGGAATTGATCTAAAATTATTTTTAATAATACAGTAATAGGAATTGACATAATCATTCCTGGTATTCCCCATAAATATCCCCAAAACATAAGCATTACTAATATTGCTATTACATTGATAGAGAATGTTTTTCCCATAAATATTGGTTCTAGAATTGCTCCAAAAAGTATTTCAATTCCTCCAACAGTGGCAAAAAATAAGAAAAGTGTAGTAGGAGAATCAATTTCTACAACTCCAAAAAGCGTAATAAGTATTACAGCTATTACAGAGCCAATCATCTGTACAAAATTGATTGCAAAAGCAAAAACTCCCCAAAAAATTGGGAAACTCACATCAAAATAATAACAAGCTAATGAGAATCCTATTCCCGTTAAAAGACTCATGATAAACTTCACTACAAGAAATTTAAAAATGTCTTTTTCTATCTTGATAAAAGTCTTAATCGAAGCAAATTCCTGCCTAAACAGTATATCCCTCATAATAACCTGAAGATTGACAGAACCAGCCAATAGCAATACCACAAAGAATAGAGTCATCAAAATCATAGTAACTGTTCGATTTGTAAACCCTAATATTTTTCCAACATTAAAAGATCCTTTGTTACTCTCAAAATAATCCAATAAAACATTGCCACTGTGCTCTTTAGTCATTCCAAAGAAATCTTCTATTGAAAGGATTGAAGCAGTAATTTTTTCATTTGCTTTATCAAAAAAAGCTGCGTCAGACTGCATAATTTCTCTACTTGATATTTGAATAAGCACAGAGCCAACAAAAATAATTCCTATCAATAATCCGACAGCTACCAGTAAACTCCCAATTTTAGGCATTCCTTTTTTTTCTAACCATCTCATTAATGGTAAAAAAAGTAAGGCAATAAACATTGAGCCAAATAAGGGAATAAAAATAAAAGACAGAATCTTCAACAAATAGAAAATTACGGGTACTGCAATTACCAGTAACAAAATGTTGGTGGTTCTTATATCTCTCATTTTTTGGTTTTGTTTAAAAAAGTAAACGCAAATATAAAAAGATATATTTGCGTTCAGTACAACTATTTGTTTTTGTTACAGATTACTGATATAACTTCCAAAAGTATCTTTGAACTGGTACCCTTCATCAACTCGCTGTTTGCTTAGTTTGCTGTATTCAACAAGTGCCCAAAGAATAAACTCTTTCCAGAAATATCTGTCTTTTTTATCTAAATCTGGTTTGTAAGTATCTAATAATTCATCTAATGGTAATACATCATCTAGAGTAGTTTTATACAATTTTTCAGATGAATCATCCATCAATTCAAACCCAGACTCAGCAAAAAACCACTCCAAGGTATCATGATAAGGAGTCTTCTCATCTTGTTTTTCTAGCTTCTGAATATCAGGAAAAAACTCTTGGAATAAAGATTTTACGGCATCACCAATTAAAGATAAAGCTACATTTCCTGCACCTTCTTGCTCTCCTTCATACACCAATTCTACTTTCCCTGTTATGGAAGGAATTATCCCCATAAAATCAGATAAACGAACCGAAGTTTTCTTTTCTCCAATTATCAAACACCTTCTCTCTGCCGAACTTAATAGATTTTCGTATGCCGTAATACTCATTCTTGCACTAATTCCGCTTTTAGCGTCAATGTATTCACTATCTCTAGCTTCAAAACTTATTTGCTCCAGTAAATCTTTAGCTAATTTTGGAACATAAATAGAAGAGTCCTGTGCTTCATCAGATTTTGCCTCTTGGTGAGTAATTCTTTTTGCTGTTTCAATATCCTCAGGATAGTGGGTCAATATTTGAGAGCCAATTCTATCTTTCAGAGGAGTTACAATACTTCCTCTATTGGTATAATCCTCAGGGTTTGCAGTGAAAATAAATTGCATATCCAATGGCAATCGCACTTTAAATCCTCGTATTTGCACATCTCCTTCTTGCAAAATATTGAACAACGAAACCTGAATACGAGCTTGTAAATCAGGTATTTCATTAATTACAAATATACATCTGTTTGCTCTTGGTATCATTCCATAATGAATAACTCTATCATCTGCATAGCTTAGTTTTAAGTTAGCTGCTTTTATTGGATCAATGTCACCAATTAAATCCGCAACTGTAACATCTGGTGTGGCTAGCTTTTCAAAAAATCGTTCGTCACGGTGCATCCAATTAATAGGAGTTTTGTCCCCTTTTTCGTCAATCAATTCTTGGGCAAATCTCGAAATTGGATTCAAAGGATCGTCATTAATATCCGAACCTGCAACCACAGGAATATATTCATCCAATAGTTCAGTCATTTTTCTTGCAAGCCTAGTTTTGGCCTGTCCTCTCAATCCCAATAAATTAATATTATGACGAGAAAGAATAGCTCTTTCTAATTCTGGGATTACGGTTTTTTCAAAACCATGAACTCCTTCAAAAGTAGTTTCTCTGTTCTGAATTTTTTCTATTAAGTTATTTCTCAATTCATCTTTAATAGATTGAGATTTGTACCCTGCCTTTTTTAGTTCTCCTAATGTTTTACTTTTATTCATTATTAAAAATATGGTGTTATCTAATTCGTTTTTTTCTATTTGTTTCGTAATCCTCAAAAATCATTTCTCCTAATCCTCTCAATCCAGTGTAAAATGCTTTCCCTTGATTTGCCTCAGTAAAGTTTTCTACGAATTGTTGCAAATAAGGGTCTTGTGCAATCATAAAGGTTGTAATAGGGATTTTTAATTTTCTTGCCTGCCTTGCTTGTGTGTAGCATTTTCCAACAATGTATGGGTCCAATCCATTACTATTCATATAATATTGCCCATCTGGTTCGATTACGCAACTCGGTTTCCCATCGGTAATCATAAAAATCTGCTTGTTGGTATTTCGCTTTCTTCTTAAAATATCCATTGCTAGTTGCAAGCCTGCAACTGTGTTGGTATGGTATGGTCCAACTTTGAGGTAAGGTAAATCCGCAATTCTTATCACCCAAGCATCATTCCCAAACACCAAAATATCAAGCGAATCTTTTGGGTAGCGAGTAGTAATTAACTCCGAAAGTGCCATAGCTACTTTCTTTGCAGGAGTTATTCTGTCCTCTCCATACAAAATCATACTGTGGCTAATATCAATCATTAGTACGGTACTCATTTGAGCTTTAAATTGAGTTTCTTCCACCACCAAATCTCGTTCAGTCAAATTAAAATCACCCATTCCGTTATTGATTTGGGCATTTTTAAGACTTTCGGTTAAGGATATTTTTTCAATTCCATCCCCAAACCTAAACTCACGCAATTCTCCTGTATGTTCATCTCCATTTCCTCTGTGTTTGGATTTATGATTTCCAGAAGCACTTTTTTTAATGTTTCCAAAAATTTGTTCCAGAGCTTTTTGTCTGATTAATCTTTCTGTTTTTGCTGTAATTACTGGCGAACCTTTTCCATCGTCATCCAATTCTTCACGGATATACCCTTTGTTTTTGAGGTCTTCAATAAAATCTTCGATGGTGTAATCGGGAGTAGTTAGCTCATATTCTTTGTCTAGCTCTCGTAGCCAAGAAATAGCTTCATCAAAATCACCCGAAGTATGAACAATTAATTCTTTGAACACATCAAACAACCTATCAAAAGGAGATAGATTGGGTGCTTCATACTTGGTAAAATAAAATCCGGTTCGTGTTGTTTTGCTCATAGAAAATTCAATAGCTTTTAGCTAGAACTAATTTAAAACAAAATTTAGTGAGGTGTTGGGAATTTGAAAAGAGAATTTTAATTACAATTCGATTAATGATTCACCTTCTACAATTTCATATAGTTTATCCAAATAGTCCTTTTTTATTTGATTAAAACTAATCATTAAAAAAACATAAATAAGTACAGGAAATATTATATAATACTGTTTAACCCCGTTTTCAAAAATATAATATCCATTTGTAATAAATCCGAAAATAATGAATGCAATTGACAAACCAATTAAAATATAATTGTGAGCTTGAATTTTTAGTTTTACTACAGAATTTTCTTCTGATGAAATGACATTCCCATAGAAAATTGGTAAAAATGGGTTACGTGTATTATTATAAGTTCTATAAATTTCGAATTCGTTTTTATGAATTTCACCTTCAAAAGGTTCAAGGCGTTTGTTTTTTATATATCTAATATTTAGAGGAGTACATGTGTTTTCTGAAATACGAGATAGTATTTCATTTACATTTAATCCTGATTCAATTTGTACTTTACTATATGGTATTAAATCCATTTTATAGGTATTTTAGCTTATCGGAATATAATAATTAAGTAACTGTGTGAATAGATGCTGAACTAAATTCAGCATGACTTTACTTTGACTTTTTTTCTTCATCGTCATCCTGAATTTATTTCAGGATCTCACAAAGAATATTTCACGAAACATAATCCGAGAATCATAAAAACTTGTAACCAGCAACTTGCAACTAACTTATAGCCTCATTTATCCTCCCATTAATCTCCTCAATACTTCCAATTCCATCCACACCGATGTGTTTTCCTTGGTTGGCATAAAAATCTTTAAGTGGAGCAGTTTCTTTGTTGTAAACCGCCATTCTGTTTCGGATAATCGATTCGTCACTGTCGTCTTTACGTCCAGAGTCTTTTCCCCTTAGCAACAATCGCTTTACCAATTCATCTTCCTCAACCTCTAGCGAAACCATTTTAGCTATTTCCCATCCTTTTTTGGCAAGTAACTCGTCCAAGGCAGTTGCTTGGTCTGGTGTTCTTGGAAATCCATCAAAAATAAATCCCCCTGTATCGTGTGATTCACTCAATTTATTATCAATCATATCAATCACCAATTGGTCTGGAACAAGGTTTCCAGCTTCCATATATTCTTTGGCTTTTTTTCCCAACTCCGTATCGTTTTTCATGTGAAAACGAAACATATCACCTGTAGATAAGTGAGTTAAGTTAAATTTTTCTTGAATCAATTCCGATTGAGTTCCTTTTCCTGCTCCCGGAGGGCCAAATAAAATAATGTTCAACATGGTTTGTTCTTTGATAATGTATAATTCATCTAAATTTCTGCCAATTTCGTTATAATCTAATCCAAATCCAACTAAAAATTCATTTCCTACTTCAAATCCCACATAATCAATAGGATAATTTTTGGTGTAAGCTTTTGGTTTAAATAGAAGTGTTGCCACTTTCAAACTTTTTGGATTGTTGCTCGATAAGTCTTCCAAAATATTTTCAAGTGTAATTCCTGTATCCACAATATCCTCAACAATAATTACATCTGAGTTTTCAATTTCTTTATCAAGTCCAAGCACTTTCTTAACATTTCCGGAAGTTTCAGTTCCTTTGTAGGACGAAACTCTCAAGAAAGCTACTTCACACTCAATGTCTATTTTTTTGAGTAAATCTGAAAAAAAAAGTATGGAACCATTTAAGATTCCAACCAAAAGAGGTTTTTTACCTTGGTAGTCACGATTAATTTCTGAGGCAACTCTCGAAATTTGCTTGTCAATTTTTTCTTTACTGATAAAAGGGGTAAAAGTCTTATCGCCCAGAGTGATTTCTTTCTCCATTGTCAAAGGTAAAATTTTCTATTAAAAGAATTCTGTCAGTTGGTGTGTTTTATTTTTTCTTCTGTTATTAAACCTTTTCACCTGTCTTTCCCTTGAAAAAGGGAATCTTGAAACGAGAATCTAACCTAATGAATAAGATTCCCGCCTTCGCGGGAATAAAATATGGATTTTGTTGCAAAACAAATTCAATTCAAAAAACACTCTACAAATAACCAATCCCATTTCTCTAATTCCTATATTTGTTGAGTATACAAAACCTATTAAGTTGAGCACACTATTTTTGAGTAACCTGGGGTATTTTTTAGTATTCTTTTCATTTGTAACCGCATTATTTTCAACAGTTTCTTATTATTTGTCTTTCCGCAATAGAGAAGATTTAGGATTAGCCTCTCTTTGGAAAAAATCGGGTCGAATTTCATTCCGACTCCACTCTGTTGGAATTTTAGGTGTAATTGCACTTTTATACTTTTTAATTTACGGGCATTATTACGAGTTCAATTATGTCTGGAAATACTCAAACGATTCCATGCCACTCAGGTATTTAGTTTCCTGCTTTTGGGGAGGTCAAGAAGGTAGTTTCCTGCTTTGGATGTTCTGGAATGTAGTAATCGGAAATGTTTTAATTAGAAGTGCAAAAAAATGGGAATCTTCAGTAATGACGGTTTTTGTATTGTCTGAAGTGTTCTTAATTGCAATGATTTTGGGAGTGTATATTTTTGATTTCAAAATTGGAAACAATGTATTTTTATTAACTAAAGATTTACCTCAAAATCTTGGTTTACCATGGACAGAATTAGCTGACATGTCTAACCTACCAATGTTTCAAGATGGGCAAGGACTAAATCCATTATTGCAAAACTATTGGATGACAATTCACCCTCCTACTCTATTTTTAGGATTTGCACTCACAGCAGTTCCTTTTGCATACGGCATTGCATCTTTGATGAAAGGAGAAATAAAAGGGTGGGTAAAACCTGCCATGAGTTGGACTTTTGTTGGTGTAGGAATATTAGGAATAGGAATTTTGATGGGCGGAATGTGGGCTTATGAATCCTTGAGTTTTGGAGGCTTTTGGGCTTGGGATCCTGTAGAAAATGTATCCTATATTCCTTGGTTAACTTTTGTGGGAGCAGGACACTTAATGTTGGCAAATCAACGTAAAAACAGTTCGTTATTCTTTACTTACATCCTTACTTTCTTGTCATTTATTTTAGTGCTGTATTCTACTTTTTTAACAAAAAGTGGGGTACTTGGAGATAGTTCAGTCCATTCATTTACTGATAATGGAATGTTGGGTCAACTCTTGTTATTCATCATATTTTTTGCTTGGCTCTCTGTATTTATGTTATTAAAAAGCAAGCAGAATAGATTAATGTACACAGTTATCACAATCTTTTTATTTGTAATGAATTTAACTGCTGGAGAAGATGTAACAGTAGCTGGAATACCTGCTTCGGGAATCGTATTTATTTTAGGTTCAATAGCAACATTAGTTTTTGTGGTAATTGCATCAATTAAAAATTTCCCGAAAGCTAAAACGGAAGATAAACTATGGAGTCGAGAGTTCTGGATGTTCATGGGAAGTTTGGTATTATTTATTGCTTGTTTACAGATTTTTGTAGATAATTCTTACCCAGTTTGGAACCGACTATTTGGAACCGATATAGCAGGAAAAGAAAATGTATTGCAACATTATAACATCCGACAAGGAGCTTTTGCTGTGTTTGTTTCCTTGTTCGTAGGGTTTGGTCAGTATTTGCGTTACAAAGGAATTCCTGGTAAACAATTTTTGAAACAAATATCACTTTCAGGAATTATTTCAGCGGTGCTTACAGCCATCTGTTTAATGGTATTTACTTTTTCAGGAGTAGAGTTCGCAACTATGGAAACTGTTGTTTATGTAGCTTTGTTATTCACTTCAATATATGCGGTGGTTGGAAACTTAGATTATTTTATCAGATTCCTAAAAGGAAAACTAAACTTTGCCGGAGCATCTATTGCTCACATTGGGTTTGGATTAATTTTGTTTGGAGCTTTAATTTCTAATTCTCAAAGTAAAAAACTTTCTCATAACAAAGGAGGAAACATTGATTTAGCCTCATTGAGCGATACATTTAAAAATAATGAAGATGTACAAATTGTGTTGGGTGACACCAATTACATGCGCGAATATTTTGTTTCTTTTAGAGGGAGAAGACAAGAAGGAATTAATATTTATTACGAAGTAGATTATTTTAAACCCATTCCCCTTACTTACAAACAAGGAGATGTAGTTGAGTATTTTGGCGAATATTATAAAGCGAAAACAGACCATACAGTAGAAAAAGATTTTTTTATTGCAAACCAAGACTACTGGGAATTAACTCCTCCTATTGACAATGCAAAAAAATGGAAAAGCCACGAAGTGGGTCCTAAAGAATTTACATTAGAGCCTTTTGTTCAATTAAATGAGCAGTTTGGAAATGTAGCAGAACCTTCTACTAAACATTTTATTGGACATGATGTGTTTTCGCATATCAAATACCCAAATCCTTCTATTTTTGAAGACCAAAATGATGGGTTTATGCCTTATGAGAATTTTGTAGCAGGAATAGGCGACACCATCAGAACTCAATACGGAATGGTAATTGTAGAAGGAAACGAACAATATCCTTATGCTGAAAATACCCAAGCTGGAGTGGTGAATATTAAGTTTGTAGATTACCAACAGCGACTACCAATAAAGAAACAAGATTTGGTATATTTGATAAAAGCTGATTCCACCCTAAAACCACCAATGCCAACTGTAGATGAAGATTTTGGCATCAAAGTTGCTTTAATGGGAATCTCAGTTCCTACATACTCTGAAGATTCAGTTTTACTTCAGCCAAGAAGAATCTCCTTAGACATTACAGGAAGAGAATTTATTGTAATGCAAGCCAAAACTTTCCCGCTTATTAATTTACTGTGGTTAGGTTGTATCCTTATGTTGATTGGTTCGGTGATGGCTGTTTTTTATAGAGTTAAGAGAACAAAATGATTAAAAAAATCACTCTCATAGGTTCGGGGAATGTAGCTCATAATTTGGGTAAAGCATTTCTATTGAATGGATTAGAGGTGTCTGAAGTGTATAGCCGAACAAAAACTAATGCTAAAGTTTTAGCTGAAAAACTAGAAGCAAATTACACCAACAACTTAAACGAACTCAATCAAGAAAGTGATTTATATATAATCGCAACATCTGATAATGCAATTGAGAAAATTGCCAATGAATTGAAACTGGGCAACAAATTGGTTGTTCATACTTCTGGTAGTGTAGGGATTGAGGTATTGAAAAATGCCTCAAAAAATTACGGGAGTTTTTATCCATTACAAACCTTTACCAAAACTCACCAAGCTGACTTTTCTGAGGTTCCTATTTGTATAGAAGGGAATAACAAGGAGAGTTTAAAAGCCTTAAGCCAAATAGCTGGTAAGCTAACTAATACCGTTAATGAGCTTTCATCAGCTCAAAGACAAAAACTACATTTGGCAGCTGTGTTTGTATCCAATTTTGCAAATTACATGCAGGTAATTGGTGAAGAGCTTTGCGAAGAACAACAAGTAGATTTTGAGTTACTGAAACCACTTATCAAAGAAGTGTTTGAGAAAAACCAAACAGCCAAAGCTATTGATAACCAAACAGGGCCTGCGTTGAGAGGCGATTCATTTACAATGAATAAACACCTTGAGTTACTTAAAGATAAAAAGGAATTGAAGAAACTATATCAGTTAATATCTGAGTTGATAGGCTTATAGAACTGGTTTTTTATTCTTTCTATTATGAGCTATTAATTCAAATTTTTCTATATGCTCTTACATAATCAATTTCAAATGAATTCGGAAATTCTGCTAAATGAAATTGTCCTCTATCAGACTGTTTGTCTAATGCAGTATTAATAATTATATGCATTGGTTTATGAAATCCAGGATTACGAATTTCACGAATAATTCGGTTATTATATAGCCATCTTAATCGATTTGAATCCCAACTAAGAGCATAGATTCCAAATTCTTGATCTGCATGATATGTTTTATGTTCTTGTCTTCGATAAATATGCCTTTGAGTTGAAGTTCCGAAAGGATAAAAATGATAATTTGATTCAAATCCAAAATCTCCTTTCCCAGTATAAAATTCAAAAATATCGATTTCGTCTCCTCCTTCACCATAAAGCCAAAAAGCTGGCCACATTCCTTTCGAATTAGGCATTCTACACCTAATTTCAAAGTACCCATATTTTTGTCGCCAATCAATATTACGTGATTGCCAACTATGGTAACTATCAATTTGTGCTACTTGATGACGAATTGTATAATTACCGTCAACATCAGGTCTTGGAGGTGAAGAAGTGTGATTAATATTGACATGTTCGTCAGTAGCTATCAATTTTATGCTATTACCTGTTAACTCAAAATTATCAGGAGATAGATATTCTCTAGGAGCAGAAGCTGGAGAATTTTGAGTAATGTTTTGTGGATGATATCTTGCTCCATAAAAAGTTTCAGTAGTCCATTTATCTTGATCAAGAGATGATGTATTAAATTCATCTTGAAAAGTTAACTCCCATCCGCATTTATCTACCGGATTAGGATTTGTGAGATGGAATCTTCCAGATGAAATTAACATATTATTCCAACGTCTTTTTTTTCTTGATATTAATTCATAAGGCTTATGAAATGGATTTAATTTATCTATAATTGATTTTCTTTGAGGCTTACTTTTTATAAATGAAAATGGCATATTTGACTTTTTGTATAATTGCTTTTATTTGTGAGATAAAACATTTTCAAATCTAATGAGTTCTCTTCGTTTTTTAATACAGGAAAAACCCCTTTTCTTAATTTTGTATCATCTTTTATTAATTCAAATTCAACTCTCTCATTAATTTCCTTAAATTCGTTACAAACAATTTAACTCATGGAAAAACCTAGCTACAAACAACACTTACAACAAATACAAGCAGTGTTTCTGGATATTGATGGAGTAATTACGGATAGTAAATTGATAATGCACCCTAGCGGAGAGTTTTTAAGAAACATGAGTACTCGCGATGGATATGCTATAAAAAAAGCTGCCAACAGCGGAATCAAAGTATTTATTATCTCTGGAGGAAGCTCAGAAAGTATGCGTAAAAGGTTAGAGTTTTTGGATGTATCCGAAATTCACATGGGAGTGAAAGATAAAGTAAAGGTACTGAACACAATTCTTGGTTCGCATGGATTTACCAAAGAACAAGCAATTTACATGGGAGATGATATTCCTGATTATGCAGTAATGCAAGAGGTAGGAATTTCTGCCTGCCCCAAAGATGCTTGTAACGAGATTTTGGGTATTGTGGATTACGTTTCTCATAAAAAAGGGGGAGAAGGAGCTGTGCGTGATGTGCTAGAACAACTTCTTAAAATAAAAGGGAAGTGGATGGATGAATTCAATACCCAAGCCAATTGAGTAGGTCTTTATTCATATTATTTTTACTGGTTTTTAGCAGTTCTTTTTCGCAACAATGGCAATCCGAAGGTCCATTTTACGGGAAATCAAAAACACTTCCCTATATGCACAGCATGGGATTAGTAGATGAAGTATTTCCTCACCCAACTGACACCAACACACTATTGATGTCTACAAATTCAAGTGGAATTTGGAAAACTACTGACAGAGGGATAAACTGGAAATGTGTAACAGAAAATAAAGAATTAATACCAGGTATGGGTGTGTTGAGTATTGAAGCAAACCCTGACAATCCCAACGAGTTATTTGCTGCCGCAGGAAATGTGGTTTATGGATTTGATTCCTACGGTGGTGCAGTTTTAAAAAGCACCGATTGGGGAGATAATTGGGAAATAGTTCGGTCATTCGATTCGGTTTTTAAAGGTAAATCTGTAGGGAAAATAGTTTACCGTACATCTGGAAATTTATATGCTGTTGCTAATAGAGAAATTTTCTATTCTGAGGACAATGCAAAAAATTGGAAATCAATCTTTAGGATGGAAGAGGATGAAGAGTACATCAAAAGTAGAGCTCAATATATTGCTGACTTTGAGATTACTCCTAACGGAACTTTATTTGTTAGCTCTGCCCATCTTTGGGGAGCAAAAGGCAATGTCTGGATTAGTAAAAACAATGGCAATACATGGAATAATCTTGAGGACAGAGAGGAATTTAACTCATTGAAAAACAAACATATTTTCTCTGTAAAACTTGCCGTTTCAGAACTTGGCGAGTTGGTTTTATCATTTAATGATAGCAAAAAGCTGTATCTATATAAAACTATTGACGAAGGAAAAACTTTTAGCAAAAAAGGAGAAGTTGGCCTTACTTGGGAAACTGGGGATGCAAAAGTTACCAAATTTGAAATGGAGTTTTCTATTGATAATCCAAAAAAATTATACTTAGGTTTTATTGAATTTTTTGAATGGGATAGTGTAAATGGATTAAAAATGCTATCACCAGCACCCAATATTTCTGCTCATGAACATGATGATGTAAGAGCCATGAGAGTAATAAAAGCAGGAGGCAAAGAAAGAGTGATAATGGGTAACGATGGAGGAATTTCTTACTACTATCCTGAAACTAAAAAGTTTGAAAGCCTGAATGGCTACTCCCTTCCTATTCTTCAAATTTACAATTTGGCTATTTCTCAATTTGATAGCAATTTCACTATGCTTATTGGCACACAAGACAACGGTACTTACAAATACGAAAATCAAGATTGGAATTTTATTTCTGGCGGAGATGGCGGAGGAAATGTATTAAATGACAATGCAAATTTGCAGGTAAATTTTATGAACAGCTTAATAATTGTGTATCAGGGTAAAATGAAAAAGTATTACAGCCCAAATAATCGCTATTCCTCATGGTTTATTGATTCGCCTATCGAGGTTTCTCCATCTGATTCTACTTTGCTGTATGGTTCAGGAAAAAAAGGAAATCAACAAGGAGCTCGTATTTATTTTCAAGATATTAAGAGAGGACAACTGAACGGAACTGTGGTTCCTGGAATTACAAAAATAGGAGAAATAGCTGTTTCAAATTCTAACCCCAATAAAGTGTGGCTTGCTGAAGGTGAACATATTGACAAAAATGACGGCACTCCAAAGTTTATGAAAACTATAGACAAAGGAAAGTCTTTTGTTGATTTAACAGGTGCTTTGGTGTATCCCGACCCAAATATTGATATTCCAAATAGAGGAAAAGATACGTTACCCCTCAGAGAAATGTTGAGCTACAGAACCATTACTGATATTGAAGTAGATCCTTATGATGATGACATTTTGTATGCCTCACTTTCAGGCTTCTTCAAACCAGAATCTTGGACAAAATCTTGGGAATATTACCGAGTATTAAAATCGGAAGATGGCGGAGAATCATGGTATGATTACTCGTATGGACTGCCAGTTACTCCTATTCACTGTTTGTTGAGAGATGAGAGAGATGAATCTGGATTAATCTGTGGAGGTGATGAGGGTGTTTATTGGAAAAGAAATGAAAATTATAATTGGGAAATATTTGATGGAAACTTCCCAAAAAACACAACAGTTTCTGATTTGAAACTTAATTATTGCCAGAACAGATTGTATGTTTCTACTTATGGCAGAGGGGTTTGGTCACTTGGTTTTCCTGAAAAACATAAGGGTATTAATTTTGGTGGACATGGTACTGAAATTAGTGAAATTCGCTTTAATAATGATTCTATCAACTCCTATAGATTTATAAAAAAAGATTTCATAATTGTGAAAAAAGGAAAAACTTTAACAATCACATCTGATATAGTTCTTTCACCCAATGCCACAATAATTTTAGCTCCAAAATCAAAATTAATTATTGATGGTGGAAGTATTAGTTCTGCATGTAATGAAAATTGGAAGGGAGAAATTGACATTATAGAACAGCGATTTCTTTGGATTTTTAAAAGAAAAAAGGGAAAAGTAATTTTGAAAAATGGGGGGAAGATTAATAAATAAGTATTCATAATTAAATGGATAAAATCAATCAACATATACTACTAAATGACAACAGAAAACTTGGATTTGCTGAATATGGAAATGCTGATGGTTTTCCAATTATTTATTGTCATGGCTCACAAAGTTCTAGGTTAGAAATGCATTACGATATGGCATTTACCGCAGAAAACGATTTACGAATAATTACAATTGATCGTCCAGGTCATGGGCTTTCAGATTTTAATCCAACTGGTTCTATTCTTGGTTTTGCTCAAGATATAAAACAATTAGTAGCTCATTTAAACATAGATAAATTTTCAGTTGTGGGAATGTCGGCTGGTTCCCCTTTTGCTCTTGGAATTGCGTATTCATTTCCTGAAAAAATCAATAATGCTTCAATAATTAGTGGATTTGCTCCTCTTAACAAAGAAAGCAAACAACATCTTTCAAAAGAGGTGAAAGTGATGCTTGGGCTCGCTAAATCATTTCCTTTTTTATTAAAATTATTGTTGAAAGTTCAGGTAAAACAATTAGCTAAAAATCCACAAAAAGCACTTCAAGGATTTTTAAAAATAATGAGCGAACCTGACCAAGAAATTCTTAAGAATAATTCTGTAATGACTGTAATTGAAACCATGTTCAAAGAGGCTTTTAGAAATGGAAGCGAGGGTGCAGCCTACGAAATTTCAAAGCTATTGGTAAGAGATTGGGGATTTGAATTAAATAAAATTCAAGTTTCCACAACTTTTTGGCAAGGAGAAAAGGATAATAATGTGCCCAAAGAATGGGCAAAATTGATGAGTGATGAAATTCCAAATGCGAAACTTAATCTATTTCCAGATGAAGGGCATTTAATAATTTTTGAACATGCCCGAGAAATATTTACAGAATTAAAACAAAACAGGTAACTTCATTTTATGAACTATAAATTAGATATATCCAACAAAAATCAGCATTACCTGAATATAGAATTCAGTGCAAAAGTTACTGGAAAAGAAACTCTGTTACAGCTTCCTGCTTGGCGACCTGGCAGGTACGAATTAGGAAATTTCGCTAAAAACATACAGCAATTTGAAGTGTTTGATGAAAAAGGCAAGTCGATTACATTCAACAAACAAACTAAAGACAGTTGGTTGGTAGATACTTCAAAAAGTATTGAGATTAGAGTGAAATATAATTATTACGCAATTGATTTTAATGCGGGTTCTACTTATTTGAATTCTGAAGTATTGTATGTGAATCCTGTAAATTGTTTCGTCTACATTCCTGAAAGGATTGAGGATAAGTGTACTGTAGAAATCCCAAAGGAAAAAGGACAAAAAATTGCTTGTGGCGTAACTTATAAAGGAGGTAAAATAACGGCCAAAAATTTTCATGAATTAGCAGATACCCCTTTTGTTGTGAGTAGTAATTTGCAATCAAAATCTTACGAAAGTAAAGGAGTGAAATTTATTGTTTGGTTTTATGGAGAATGCAAACCTGATTGGAAAAAAGTGATTAAAGATTTCAAAAAATTTACTGATTACCAGAATAAAATATTTGGAGATTTTCCTGCAAAAGGATATCATTTTATAAATATTATTCATCCCTACAAGACTTACCATGGTGTGGAACACACTACCAGTACAGTGATTGTACTGGGTCCTAGTTATGAGGTGATGAAAGATAGATATGTAGATTTATTGGGAGTAAGCTCGCATGAATTGTACCATGCTTGGAACATTAAAACCATTCGCCCTGCTGAGATGAATCCTTATGATTACACCAAAGAGAATTACTCAAAACTGGGGTATGTAGCCGAAGGCGTTACAACATATATGGGAGATTTAATTTTGTTTGAGTCTGGAGTTTTTGACAGAGAAGCTTACATTTTGGAGTTAAATCAATATTTAAAAAGGCATTATTCCAATGGCGGAAGACTCAATAAATCTGTAGCAGATTCATCGTACGACACTTGGCTGGATGGTTATGGGATAGGAACTCCCGACAGAAAATCATCCATTTATGTGGAGGGAGCTTTACTCTCATTTATGATTGATACTAAAATAAGAGAAGGGAGTAAAAACAAATACTCATTGCACACTGTGATGAAAGATTTGTATCAAAATTATGGTAAAAAAGGAATTGGATATACGGAACTAGACTATAAAAATTTAATCGAAAAATATAGTGGGAAATCCATGAACATTTTTTTCAAAAAATATGTTTGGGGACATGAAGATTTCACTTCTGAATTAAAGAAATGTTTTAAGTTAAGATTATTTGAATTAAAAAGAAAACCTTCTGAATTATCAACAGAACAGTTTGGTATAATTTTAAAACCAAAAGCAGCAAAAGCAAACATTTTGCATGTGCAACCTGGCTCATCAGCTCATCTGGCGGGTCTTTCAAGAGAGGATAAAATACTTACTATTAATGGACATTTAGTGAATCATAACTTAGACCAATGGCTTGAGTACTTTTCTGAAGATAAAATTGAATTGCAAGTACTTAATAACAAACAAACCAGACAAGTAATCCTACCTCCTAAAAACAAAAATCAGTTCTGGGAATACACAGTTAAATAATGAATTTTTTACTAAAAAATAGTTCTATTGTCGTCCAATATTTGTTGGTTTCACTGGTTTTTGGTTATATAATTATCCGAGCCAATTCACTTTCATTCACCCATGACGAGGCATTTTCTTATAAATTTTTGATTGGTGCGGACAACCCCCAAGTCACCGCGAATCATCATATACTTAATACTAATTTAATGGGTGTTTCAAAGTCACTATTTGGTATTGATGAGTTTTCTTTGCGATTTCCCAATGTATTAGCATTTCTATTTTATGCACTTGGTTATTTTTTAATCACTTCCAAAACTTCTATTAAACATTCCTGGCTCCTATTCACTCTATATTTTTTAAATCCATTTGTGCTTGATTTTTTCTCTTTGGCAAGAGGCTATGGACTTTCCATGGGGTTTATCTCAATGAGTGTGTATGGATTAATTCGGTTTACCCATGCAATTGATATAAAAGAATATAGAAACCATCTAATTATCGCTTTCGTTTTTGGCTCATTGGCATTATTTGCAAATTTATCAACTATAAATTATTGTATTGCAATATGGTTTTATGCAGTAATTATAGGTAAACAATATTTAGATAAAAACAATAAAAAAGAACTAATACAATTATCCTTAATTTTTATATTAATGCTAGCTGTAATGGGCATTTCAATCTCAAGACTGCTCTATTTAAAAGAATTGAACGAACTCTATTTTGGAGCAGACAGTTTTTTTCACACAGTAAATTCTCTTGCAGCAGATTCACTGTATGGATATAAATACCCTGAATATATTTACAATACTTTACGAATAGCTGTGTATGTTTTTTTAGCAGGAGGTTTGTTACTATTATTAACCAAATTAAAAAAAATATTAAAGCAAGATATCTTACTGGTTTTTCCTATTGTACTTATAGGATATTTGGCTGAAAATCTATTATTTAAAGCTCAATTTCCATTAGGGAGGACTACATTAATTCTGTATGTATTATTATTAATTTACTCAGCAAAATATTTGTCACTTGTTAACAATAAAAATCTAAATAAAATTAAAAATGTAGTTGGGTTTTTATTGAGTACTCTTGTTCTAGTACATTTTTCAAAAGTCGCTAATAATGAAACCACAGCTAATTGGAAATACGATTCAAAAACATCTTTAGTAATGCAAAAAATTGCAGAAATAAATACTACTCAAAAAATCTCATTTTCTGCAAATTGGTTATTTGAACCTTCGGTAAATTATTACATTGATCTGTACAAAATTGATATGAAAAAAATTGACCGAAGAGGAGTAAATAATGAAAGTGAGTATGCTTATCAATTTATTAAAGAAACTGATTCAACTCGTTTTGAAATTTTGCAAGAATATCCATTACCCGAAACCAATTTCCTAAAAAAGAAATAAATTGATAACTCATTTATTATCAAAGAATCATCCTAAATTGAAAAATTTGTGTTAGATTGGAATGATTAATGTGAGATTAACAGTAAGAATTATTGATAATGAGTAATTAACCTCGAATTTTTATTACTTTTGTCGCAACTTTCAGCAAGTAAAACTATGTTAACCAGAAATCTATTTTTCTTAAGTCTATCAGCCTTACTACTTTTTGCCTGTACCAGCAAAGAAGAACAAACAAAAATAGACCAATTAGCTCTTGATAAAGCTCAGAAAAAGAATGTATTAAAAAACTTTTTGGTTCACTCGAATTCTATTACAGACACAAAAATAAAATCATTAATTGAAACTTTACACAGTGACTCTTCTTTGATTTGGAGTGATGGAAAAACACTAAACAACAGTGCTTTACGGCTAAGAAATATTACTGCAAACTCTATTAAATATGGATTAGACAGTAGTTTTTATTTAACTCAAAAACTAAGAAAACTTTATAATTCTTCAATCTCAGATACTGGAAATATTGATGTGTTGGCAGAAGGAGAATTAGAATTTAGCAAAGCAGCTATTCAATTTTTTACTCAAGTAAAATATGGCTTTTTAAATCATGAAGAAAAAGACTCAGTTTATTTTCAATGGAAGTTTGATTCTTTGACTACTCAAGATATTGAAACAATACGGAATGGAATTATCTCTAATGAGTTGGATAAAGTAATTGACACCCTTGAACCACAATTTATTGGCTATAAAACACTTAGGAAATCATGGGGCAATTTTGTTGAAAATAAAGCTTTTGGGTTCGAAAAGGTATCTGTTCATTCAATGAAAGAAGATTCAACAAAATCTTATAAAAAAGCAAAATTAGCATTACTTACCTCTAACTTTATTGATTCAAATGAGTTAGAAAACGATTCTATTTTTATTGAAAGATTAAAGCAATTTCAAATTCATCATGGGCTAAAACCTGATGCAAGAGTTGGAAGAGCCTCAGCTTATGCTTTATCAAGAAGTAATGCCGACAGAAGACTCTCAGTGATGACTTCACTTGAAAAACTAAAATGGGAAAAGTTTGAAGATGACTCTCTTTTGTATGTAAATATTCCTTCTTACTTGCTGAGAGTTATAGAATATAATGAGATAAAACAAGAATATAGAGCCGTTGTGGGTAAAACAATAAACAGAACTCCAACTTTTTCTGCGGATATGAAATACCTTATTTTGAACCCGTTTTGGCACATTCCTTACAGCATATCTAGCAAGGAAATACTACCAAAATTAAAAAGAGATTCTAATCTGGTAAAGAAAAAGGGGTATACAATTTACGATAAAAACCGAAATAGAATTGATGCATCTAAAGTTGATTGGAGTAAGGTATCTTCTAATTCATTTAACTACAAAATATCCCAAACCAGAAGTGGCGGAACTGCTTTGGGTAGGGTAAAATTTATATTTACTAATAAATACAGTATCTATTTTCATGATACGCCATCTAAGAGTTTGTTTAAAAATGACATAAGAGCATACAGTCATGGATGTGTAAGAATAAAAGATCCGCTTAATTTAGCAACCTATTTAATGTCAAGAGTTAATCCAGCGTATACTCAAGATTCTGTTGAGAATTTTGTAAAGAGAGGAATACAAAAAAGAATTGATTTAGATTATCCGCTGAGGGTGTCTATTCGTTACTTCTCATGCGAAGGAACTGAGGAAGGTAATGTGATTTTTTATAGAGATATTTACAAAAAAGAAACCGAGATTAAATCAGTTATTCAAGACTTAATTTATTCAAAATCAGAATAAAAAGAATCAATGTATTTATAGGTTTTCAATAATTTAGAAGTTCTAAAATATTTTCTATCTTTTCCGTAGATAAAGAAACAACTTCCGCCATTTATTATATCTACTATATCTTTGTAACCTTTGTGTGGCAATGCAGGACAGCCATAGCTTCTGCCTAATACATTTCCGTTTTTCTTCAAAAATTCTTTGGTTGCATAATCTGCAGAATGTACCACTACTCCTCTTTCAAACACATTATCGTTTGAGTATTCCAACCCATGAAGTTTCATCGAGTAATCATATTTTCCATCGTAAATTGCTCCTGTAGTGAAAAAACCAAGGCTGCTCATTTTCGATTCAGATTCATTTGAGAATTTTGTGGCAAGTAAACCGCCAGAATTTCTTCCATGTGCAATAATACTTTTTTTAATCACTTTCTTTTCTTCCATGTCTATCAAAAAGAATCGATTCTTATTACTAGCTAATGTAAAATCTACTAAACTTAAGTACCTAGTATTCGTTAATTTTTCTTGAGCTTTCATGGAATAATAACCTTTCAATCCATCTTTTAGCATGTTGTAATTTAATTCTGGAGTAGAAAGACAATCATAAAATGATTCTACGTATGAATCAAATGCCATTATTTTTTTCTCTAGTGAGATTGATTTCTCTGCTTCTTCATCAGTTTCGGCAATTCTTAAGTTGCTATCAACTATAGTATTACTAGAAAACAAAAAGAAACTGACAAACAAAAATAAGTACTTCATGAAATTTTGAAACTGTTAAGAATTTAAAATTAAGTTACGAATTTACAAAAAAATAGTAACGAATTTGAGTACGGGGAATGATTAATAAAGTTATAACATATTTAAACTTTCTTTTTAAATACATTTTAAGTTCCCTTAAATACATTATTCCTTAACGAATTTTTGAGAATCAATTACTGAGTTAGATTCGTTTAACAACTGAATCATATAAATTCCTGATGGGTAAGAATCAACATTAATTGAGTTAGAAATTTTTGATGTAATAATTATTTTACCTTGAATATCAACTATTCTATATGCCACAACATTTTTGTTCGTATTAACTATATTAAGTATTGAAGAAGTAGGATTTGGATATACAGAAAAAATAGATTCTTTTGAATCCTCACTCAGTCCAACAATTCTTGTATCGTAGTATTGAACAGAAGTAATAGTTACAATACCAATCGATTCAATTCCTTCAGCTTTCATTATAGGCAATCCAAAATTTGCATCATACCAAGTGTATTCTACTATTTTTCTTGGGATTCCAAACGGAGTAGTCATAAAAATAACGGAATCTACTTGATTCAAGGTTGTTTTCACTTTCAGCACATTATGGTGGGTTTGATATGGAGTAATTAATTTTCCCCAACCTTCAACTACCCAGTTTCTGTCATAGGTAACTTTGTATTGAATGTTCTGACCAATAGAATTTAAATCTAATCCCCATTGAGCATAAGATTTTCCAGAATCTTGATAAGTAAAAGGGAAAGTAAAAATAGTATCTGCATTAGCATACTCAGTTACTACAGGAACTGTGAGCCCATTAGTATCTTTTATTTTTAGACCTTTTATATTCCCAATAAGGTGGCTCGAAGATTTTTTTGCCATCGTCATCACATCATACAAAGTAAAAACCACAGCGTTGAGTGAATCCAAATCTACCATACCTAAATTTGTAAGTCTATTCCATTTTGTTAAACAAGTAAACCCTCCACCAGAAAGTATACATTGGGTAATAAACGGAGCTTGGTAACCCGAACTTGCTGGAGTTACGGTATATTTTCTACCACTCAAATCCATTCCTAACAAGTTGTAATCCCAAGTAATATTGGCTCCAGTTGTATCAAAATCAAAAGCAAAAATACCTGCCGAAACAGTGGTCATTGGCTGAGAATAACTACCTGAAGCATGATAACCCGAAGTATAACTTAATTGAGAAGTAGCCATAAAAGCTAAACAAACTAAAAGCAGTGTATAAAAATATTTCATATTTGATTTTTTAGAACACCACTAATTTACAAAAAAAAGCCAACCTAGGCTTTTACTTTCAACTCCTTTAAATAATTAAGTGTAATTTAGAGTATGAAAAAACAACTTTTAATTGGAATTTTGTCTTTGTTTCTACTATTTACTTGTAAAAAAGATAAAAAGAACTCGAATTACATTCCTAAAAAAGTAATTATCTTGGTAATTGATGGCCCTCGATATAGCGAAACTTGGGGAGACTTTTCGCAGCAATATATTCCTAATCAAAAGGAACTCTCCAAAAAAGGAGTACTTTATACCAGTTTTTATAACAATGGAGGAACTTATACCAATGCTGGGCATGTGGCAATCACAACAGGAGTTTACCAAACCATTAATAATTCGGGAAAAGAACAACCTCGTAACCCCTCCATCTTTCAATACTTCAACGAAAGGCAACAATGGAACGAAAATGCTAGCTGGATAATTGCCAGCAAAGATAAACTCGAAGTATTGGCAGATTGTGACCTCGACCCTTACAATGGAAATTACAATCCTAAAACCAATTGTGGAATTGCTGGGAATGGCTCTGGATATCGCTCAGATGCTGAAACTATGAAGGTGGTTTTTGATGTACTGAGAAAGAAAAAACCTCAACTTACATTAATAAATCTGAAAGAACCCGATGTTTATGGACACACAGGAAATTGGAATAATTATTTATTAGGAATTCGTCAATCGGATATGTATTTAAAACAATTGTTCGATTTTATTGAAACTCATCCTGCCTATAAAAACAACACCTATTTATTCGTAACTAACGACCATGGAAGACATTCAAATGGAATAAGAGATGGCTTTAAATCACATGGTGATGGCTGTGAAGGATGCAGACACATTAATCTTTTTGCTTACGGGCCTCACATAAAACAAGGAGTTGCAATTACTCGAGCAAGAGAACAAATAGATATTCCTGCAACTGTTTCTTCTATTTTAGGCTTTGAAATGCCTACTGGAAATGGGGTTGTAATGAGTGAGATGTTTGACTAGAAATTCATAGTCAACCCAATCCGTTTCCTAGCTAAATCCACATCAAGTACTTTCACTTTTACATGTTGGTGAAGTTTCACTTTATCCCCAGGATTAGAAATATATTCATCACAAATATTAGAAATATGAACCAATCCATTTTCTTTAATTCCAATATCTACAAAGCACCCAAAATTGGTCACGTTTGTTACGATTCCATTTAGCTCCATTCCTGATTTTATGTCTTCAATGGTTCTTAAACTGGCATCAAACTCTAGCACTTTGGCTTTTTCTCTTGGGTCACGACTTGGCTTTTTGAGCTCGGCAATAATATCTTGCAGAGTAGCCATTCCTGTGGTTGTATTTTGATAATCAGCTAATTGTATCGAATTTATCAACTCTTCATTTCCTATTAATTCCTTTACAGTTACTTTCAAATCCTTAGCCATTTTCTCTACCACTTTGTAGCTCTCAGGATGCACTGCCGAATTATCCAACGGATTTTTGGCTCCTCTAATTCTCAAAAATGCAGCTGATTGCTCAAAAGCCTTCTCCCCCATTCGCTTCACTTTTTTCAATTGAGAACGAGAAGTAAAATCTCCGTTTTCTTTTCGGTAATCTAACACATTTTGTGCTGTGGTTTCGCCCAATCCCGACACATATTGTAATAAATATTTACTGGCTGTATTCAAATTCACTCCTACTTTATTTACGCAACTTATCACCACATCATCCAACGATTTTTTGAGTAAAGTCTGATTCACATCATGCTGATACTGTCCCACTCCCACAGATTTTGGATCAATTTTTACCAATTCTGCCAAAGGATCCATCAATCTACGCCCGATAGAAACTGCCCCACGAACCGTAACATCATATTGCGGAAATTCTTCTCTTGCCACTTTGCTGGCACTGTAAATACTCGCTCCATCTTCGCTCACCATATACACTTGCAGTTTTCTATCAAATTTTAATCGCTTGATAAAATATTCCGTTTCTCTACTTGCCGTTCCATTTCCAATGGCAATTACTTCAGTCTTATATCTCTCAACTAAAGAAACCACCTTCTTTGCTGCCATTTTAGTGTCTTTTTGTGGTGGGTGTGGATAAATATTTTCATTATGAATTAATTCTCCATTTTCATCCAAACACACCAATTTACAACCTGATTTGAATCCTGGATCTAGTGCCAAAATTCGTTTCTGACCAACAGGTGCTGTTAATAACAACTGTTTTAAATTTTCTGAAAACACAGCAATGGCTTGTTCATCTGCTTTTTCTTTCAACTGGTTTCGGTGTTCCGTTTCAATCGAAGGTTTTAGTAATCTTTTGTAGGCATCTTTTATTGCTAGGTCTACTTGTTCCGAAGATTCGTTGTATCCAAACTTTAATTTTTCATTCAGTTTGTCCAATACATATTCTTCATCTGGTTCAATTTTCAGCCGAATAACTCCTTCTTTTTCAGCTCTAAGCAAAGCAAGAGTTCGGTGAGATTTTAGTTTATGAGTAGGCTCCGAATAGTCAAAATAATTTTTGAATTTTTCTCCAGCCATTTCTTTTCCTTTTATCACTTTCGCTTTGGCAATCCCCTGTATTTCAAATGCTTTCCTTACTATATTTCTTACTGAGATTCTTTCGCTCATCCACTCCGCCATAATGTATCTGGCTCCTTGCAAAACCTCTTCTAATGACTTAACTTTTTCTTTTATAAATCGAGAAGCTACTCGGTTTACATCTTCCTCATTTTGAGCCATAATGATTTTGGACAAAGGCTCCAATCCATTTTCTTTGGCTTCACTTGCTTTAGTTTTTCGCTTCTTTTTAAAAGGCAAATAAATATCTTCCAATTCTGGAATTGAAGTAGAATTCTCGATAGATTTTTTTATTTCATCCGTTAGTAACTCTTGTTCGTCAATTGCTTTTAAAATCGTTAACTTTCTTTTTTTTAACTCTTTTAACTTTTCTAATCCATTTTTAATATCCAAAATTTGAACTTCATCCAATCCTCCTGTTTGTTCTTTTCGGTATCGAGAAATAAAGGGAACTGTTCCTCCTTCCTCCAAAAGTTTGATGGTTTTTTCTACTTGTTTAAAAGGAATATTTAGTTCTTTTGAAAGATGGTTATAATTGGACATTTATTAGTTAAGATTTAAATATCTTCGTTCGGAAGAAGTTTGGATTTCAAATTTAATCCAATTATCAATTATGAAAAAATTAATCGCAAATATTACACTTAAACTATCCGGTTGGAAAACGGAAACAAAAAATATTGAATCTATTAAAAAAAGTGTAATGATTGCTGCACCTCATACTTCCAATTGGGATTTGATATTTATGGTAGCTGTATTTTGGAAACACAATATCAATGTAAAATTTTTCATTAAAGATGCTTATACCAAAGGCATTTATGGATTTTTTTTCAAATGGCTTGGTGGAATTGGGATTGACCGCTCAAAGAAAAATAACTTAGTAGAACGAGCTGCACAATCCTTTGAGAAGGAAGAGAAACTCATTATTATTATTCCACCCGAAGGAACCAGAAAACGAGTAGAGAAATGGAAATTAGGATTTTATCATATTGCCAAAACTGCTCGAGTTCCTATCTCTTTTGGATATTTAGATTACAAAGAAAAAATTGGGGGTTGTGGTAGTTTTATTCCTGTTACTGATTCTATGGAAAATGACTTGGATAAAATTCAAACTTTTTATAAAACTAAGACTGGTAAGTTTCCTGAGCTTTATAATCCTAAAATCTATTAAAAACTCACTTCAAAAACTGAGCCCTCCCCACTTTTTGGGTAATCGTATCTTTCTTAATGTCCCAACCTCTTGCAGGGCAGTACTCACGCCCATAAAAAATAATTTGCAAGTGTAGTTTATTCCAAATCTCTTTTGGGAAAAGTCGCTTTGCATCCTTTTCAGTTTGCTCCACATTTTTTCCATTTGTCATTCCCCATCGGTATAATAACCTGTGAATGTGCGTATCCACAGGGAATGCAGGAACCCCAAAGGCCTGACTCATAACTACTGAAGCAGTTTTGTGACCTACTCCCGGCAATTCTTCCAGAGCTTCAAAACTGGCTGGTACCTCTCCATTATATTTATCAATCAACATTTGTGAAAGCACCGAAATTGCTTTAGATTTTCGAGGAGATAATCCGCAAGGCTTAATTATTTCTCTGATTTCTTCCACTGGTACTTTTGCCATATCAAACGGATTGTTGGCTCTAGCAAAAAGTCTTGGAGTAATTTGATTAACTCGCTTATCAGTACATTGAGCAGAAAGTAAAACCGCTACCAACAAAGTATAAGAATCCGTATGGTCAAGTGGTACTGGAACTTTTGGGTAAATACGTTCGAGTTCGTCTATAATAAATTGTACTTTTTCTGCTTTTGTCATGATTTTCAAATATAAAAAAAAGCCCTTAGATTTCTCCAAGAGCTTTATAGAATTACTTTATTAGTTACAAAAAGTCAACTTTCCCTGTTGCAACATCATACACAGCTCCTACAATTTGAATTACTCCATCTTCTTCCATCTCATTTAGGATTGGACTTTCTTTTCGCATTCTCTCAATCGCATTATGAATATTGATTTTATTTACTTTTTCAATCTTTTCAGATGTTACTTCATCACCTACAGGAATTACTTCATCAACAGCTGGTGTTATTTTAGATAAAAGTTCTGTTATATTTCCTAACTCAACTCTCTTACATGCAGAAGTTACAGCTCCACACTTAGTATGTCCCATTACAATCACAAGCTTAGAGCCAGCTACTTTACAGCCATACTCAATTGAGCCCAATACATCTTCGTTAATTACATTTCCGGCAACTCTTGCACTGAATATATCACCAATTCCCTGATCAAAAACTAATTCGACAGGCACTCTTGAATCTATACAACTTAATACAACTGCATGAGGATATTGACCTGAGGCAGTTTCCTTTACTTGATTATTTAAATCTCTGGGCGACTTGTTATTTGCTAAAAATCGTTTATTTCCATCTTTCAACATTTCTAAAACACCTGAAGGTGTTTGCGAATCTTGTATTTCTTTAGTTTGTGTTTTCATATTTTTTTTATTTGTCTGTAATTTTTAAGTGGTCTAATGGATTCTTTTCTTTATGCTCATATAAATCCAGTATAGTTAATTCTATTCCTCTTGAGGAAGCGTTTACCGCAAAATCTTCTATAATTTTTATTACATCATAATGAATAAAATGTGTCTCTGTAGCATTTATTTCCACCACACTATTATCTGGAATATTATTTAAAGTTGTAAGGACTGAAGCTTTATTTAGAAATGTAACATCCTCAGATAAAATTATTCTAATGTTTTTCAATTCCTTAGAATCCGTATCAGAATACACTAATAAAGGAATTTTGTAATTGTTTCTTAATATTACAAAAACTGCTACTGCCATTCCTATCCCTATCCCAACTAATAAATCGGTTAATAAAATTGCAACTATTGTTACTACAAAAGGAATAAATTGCTCCAATCCTTGCTTATACATAGTTTTAAACAAAGCAGGTTTTGCTAATTTGAACCCTACAACTAATAAGATTGCAGCCAAGACTCCTAATGGAATCATATTTAATACTTTAGGAATCAAGATAATACTTATCAAAATTAAAAATCCATGTATTATGGTTGATGCTTTAGTTTTACCCCCGGCTTGTTGATTTGCAGAACTTCTTACAATCACTTGGGTTACCGGTAATCCTCCTATTAAACCTGAAACAATATTTCCTATTCCTTGAGCTTTTAACTCTTGGTTTGTTGGGGTTATTCTTTTTAAATCATCTTGTTTGTCAGAAGCTTCAACACATAAAAGTGTTTCTATACTTGCTATTAAAGCTATGATTACTGCCATTAAATAAACCTTAGGATTTCCAAGAGCACCAAAATTTGGAGAGCTAAAATTAGAAAAGAACTCGCTAGAACTGGAAGCTGTAGGCAACGAAACAATATGTTCCGCAGAAATTGCTAAATCAGGATTTGATGCAAATGTTTTGTTTAAAATTATACCTACTGTTACAGCTAATAAAGGCCCTGGAATTATACTTAAAACCTTAATGTTCTTAATAAATTTAGTATTCCAAAGAATTAAAATAAATAAGGATACTCCAGTTATAATTAGTACCCCAGGAGATATATAATCAAGCATATTCCACAACTCAGTAAAAGTGTTCTCATTATCGGGTTGGAAAAAACTTTCGTCCCCTTCAAAATCTTTATCATACCCAAAAGCATGCGGTATTTGTTTTAATGAAATTAAAATTCCAATCCCTGCCAACATACCATAAATAACTGATGATGGAAAATAATAAGCTATAATTCCTGCCTTAAGATATCCCATTAGAATTTGTAAAATTCCTGCAAGAATTACTGCAACTAAGAATATTTCAAATCCACCTTGAGTCAAACCTCCAAAATCTGTAACCGCATCAGATACAATTACCGCCAATCCTGCTGCAGGTCCACTTACTCCTAATGGTGATCCACTAAAAAACCCTACTACAATACCACCTACTATTCCTGCAATTAATCCTGAAAAAAGAGGTGCGCCTGACGCTTGAGCAATCCCCAAACATAATGGAAGTGCAACAAGAAACACAACTATACTTGCAGGTATATCACTATTAAGGTTTTTTAAAGGATTTAGTTTATTTGATTTATTCATTGTAAATTATATTAATAAATTATTTAATTGCGGAAAAAACCAAATCATTATAAAAAGATGATACACAGTCAGTCGACTGAGTGTTGTCAATAAGACTTGGAAAATGATTAACAAAATATTTTTGATGCAATGCTCCATCAATTGTGCTTGAAATCAGCATACTAGGGTACTTATAATTTGGATTTATTTCTTTAACTATATCGCTCAATCTATTTACAATCTGCTTGTAAACAGTATAAAATCCTTTCTCATTCTCACTGTCTACATCCTTAGTATATATTACTTTAGTGGACTCGTTAATGATAATTTGATGTAACAAAACTTCATTAATATGGAAAAAAGATTTGTCCTCAGAAATCGGTTCTGTTAAAATATTTAGAGCTATTTTTAGCCTTTCTTCTGCTGAAAAGATATTATTCATACCAAACACCAGTTTATATTCTACCCAACTCCAATACCAACAAGTTAAATACAACAGCAGCATGTGTTTATTCTCGAAATATCGGTAAATAGTACTTTCAGTAGAATTAATTCTTTTTGCTAACTTTTTGAAAGTAAATCCTTCAAAACCCAACTCATCGATTAGAACAATACTTTTGGATATAATCTTCTTTCCTACTTCAGATGATTCAGGGTTTTTTATATACAACTCTGGGCTTATCGTAATATTTAAAAATAATTTCTCCATAAATGAATTGATTGCTATCAAATATAATAGTAATACTATTAATTCTGCAAATAATTCTCTATTAAAATGAATTAAAAAAAATCAATCATAAAAAAAACCCTTGAATCTCTTCAAGGGCCACAAATTATTTAGATAAATGTTAAGCCAAAACCTCAGACACTAATTTAGCGGCATCTTCTAATTGTACTGCCGAGTGAACTTTAAGTCCAGAAGCATCAATTAATTCTTTTGCCTCCACTGCATTAGTTCCCTGCAATCTTACGATAATAGGGATCTGAATATCTCCAATGTTTTTGTATGCATCAATTACACCTTGTGCTACTCTATCACACCTCACAATTCCTCCGAAAATGTTTACCAACAGGGCTTTTACATTAGGATCCTTCATAATAATACGGAAAGCTTTTTCAACTCTTGCTGCATCAGCTGTTCCACCTACATCCAAAAAGTTTGCAGGGTCACCTCCAGATAATTTAATAATATCCATGGTTGCCATCGCAAGTCCAGCACCGTTTACCATACACCCAACATTTCCATCAAGTTTTACGTAATTTAATTCATGCTCAGAAGCTTCTACTTCTGTAGGATCTTCCTCGGTTACATCTCTCATTGCAGCATAGTCTTTGTGTCTGAAAAGTGCATTTCCATCCAAAGATACTTTTGCATCTACTGCGATAATTAAATCATCAGAAGTTTTTAAAACTGGGTTGATTTCAAACATTTCAGAATCACTTCCTTCATATGCTTTTACTAAAGCAAAAACGAATTTTGTCATTTCCTTCATTGCTTTTCCGCTTAATCCTAAGTTGAATGCAATTTTACGAGCTTGAAATCCTTGAATTCCTACTTTAGGATCAATTTCCTCAGTAAAAATCAAATGTGGAGTTTCTTCTGCAACAGTTTCAATATCCATCCCCCCTTCAGTAGAATACATAATCATATTTCTTCCTGTAGATCTATTTAATAAAACAGACATGTAAAATTCACTTGGTTCAGAATCTCCAGGGTAATATACATCTTGTCCTACCAAAACTTTACTTACCAACTTTCCTTCTGCAGAAGTCTGTGGCGTGATTAACATCATTCCCAAAATCTCATCAGAAATTCTTTTTACATCGTCTAAGCTTTTTGCAAGCTTAACTCCTCCACCTTTTCCTCTTCCACCTGCGTGAATTTGAGCTTTAATTACCCACCAATCAGTTCCAGTATCTGCATTTAATTTTTTAGCTGCTTCAACTGCTTCTTCGGGTGTGTTTGCAACAATTCCTTCTTGAATTGCAACTCCATAACTCTTTAATATTGATTTACCTTGATATTCGTGTAAGTTCATGCTTAAGTTTTTGGTTTATTTGTGAGCCAAAGGTAAGATAAATTGAATTTAAAACGAAAGAGAACTTAACATTATTTAGGTTAATTATTAACTCACTCTTTTATGTAAAAATCACTTGTTTTTTATCAATTTTAATAGGTTTTTGGTTAATTTCATTATGTTTAAGCCTATTTTTGAACAAATGTTGTACCTTTGAAGTTAGGTTGCAACAAATGTTACAACTAACAAAAACTATTTAATATATGAACGCAGTTATTACTGGAGTTGCTGGTTATTTACCAGAAAAAATATTAACAAACAAAGATCTCGAAAAATTGGTGGACACCAATGACGAATGGATAAGAAGTCGAACTGGTATTGAAACCCGTCATATTCTTGAAGACGGAAAAGGTACTTCCTTTATGGGAGCCAAAGCCGTTGAAGAATTGCTTAAAAAAACAGGAACAAACGCAGAAGATATTGATTTAATCATTTGTGCAACAGTTACTCCTGACCATGTTTTCCCTTCTACAGCCAATATTATTGGAGATATTGTGGGAGCAAAAAAAGCTTGGAGTTTTGATGTAAACGCAGCTTGTTCTGGATTTTTATATGCACTTACAACTGGAGGCCAGTTTATTGAAACTGGAAAATATAAAAAAGTGATTGTAGTAGGTGGGGATAAAATGTCTTCTATTATTGATTATACCGATAGAACAACTTGTGTAATTTTTGGAGATGGTGCTGGAGCAGTAATGCTTGAACCTACTGAAGAAAATCTTGGAATTCAAGATTCTATTTTATATTCTGATGGAGCTGGAAAAAAACATTTATACCAAAAATCTGGTGGATCTGTAAGTCCTGCAACTGAAGAAACTGTAAAAAACAGAGAACATTTTGTCTACCAAGAAGGTCAACCAGTTTTTAAAGCTGCTGTAACCGGAATGGCAGATGTTTCTGCAGAAATAATGGAGAAAAACAACCTTGCTGCTGATGATGTTTCTTGGTTAGTTCCTCACCAAGCTAATTTGAGAATTATTGATGCAACAGCTCGTAGAATGGGATTAAGCACTGAAAAAGTGATGATAAACATTCAAAAATACGGAAACACAACTGCCGGAACCTTACCGCTTTGCTTAGCAGACTGGGAATCTCAACTAAAAAAAGGAGATAATATTATACTATCTACATTTGGAGGAGGATTTACATGGGGAGCTATGTACCTAAAATGGGGATACAACTCATAAACTATTAATTGTATAAGAACCGTTTCTTTTTTGGAAAGAAATAATTAAATATATTTGAACCAAACAAAATCTAAACTATGAATCTTAACGAAATTCAAGACCTAATTAAATTTGTTGCAAAACAAAAAGTGACAGAAGTAGAAATTGAAAAAAAAGATTTTAAAATCACAATAAAATCTGAAAAAGAAGAAGTGCATGTTGCTCATGTTGCTGCTCCAGCAACTGTTCAAGTTGCAGCCCCGGCTGCTCCTATAGCACCAGCTCCAGTAGCAACTTCGCCTGCTGCTCCAGCAGCTGAAGCCCCAAAAACTGAAGACACTTCAAATTACATAACAGTGAAATCGCCAATGATTGGAACTTTTTACCGTTCATCAGGCCCAGATGCTGATGCATTTGTAAATGTAGGTGATTCAATTAAAGAAGGGGATGTATTGTGTATCGTTGAAGCAATGAAATTGTTTAACGAGATTGAAGCAGAGGTTTCTGGTAAAATTGTAAAAGTATTGGTTGACGATGCTTCTCCAATTGAATTTGACCAACCTTTATTCTTAATCGAACCTTAATAAATAATTTTATTAGGAATAATTAATAAAGTATAATGTCGTAAATACCTTTTTTATTGGATGAAAAAATTCAAAAAAATTAAAAGGTATAATGACCTTTAACAAAAAAGACTAAAAAATGTTTAAAAAAATATTAATTGCCAATAGAGGGGAAATTGCATTACGAATAATTCGTACGTGTAAAGAAATGGGAATAAAAACAGTTGCAGTTTATTCTACAGCAGATAAAGATAGTTTACCTGTAAAATTTGCTGATGAAGCAGTTTGTATTGGTAAACCAAGTAGTTCGGATTCTTACCTAAATATTCCTAACATTATTGCTGCCGCAGAAATAACCAATGCCGATGCCATTCATCCCGGTTATGGTTTCTTAGCTGAGAATGCCAAGTTCGCAGAAATCTGTACGCAACATGATATCAAGTTTATAGGCCCCACACCTGAGATGATAAACTCAATGGGCGATAAAATCACTGCAAAAGAAACAATGATCAAGGCTAAAGTTCCTTGTATCCCTGGTTCTAAAGACCTTCTAAAGTCTGCAAAACAAGGTATCACTATGGCTGCAGAAATGGGCTACCCTGTTATCATTAAAGCCACAGCTGGTGGAGGTGGAAAAGGGATGCGGGTAGTAGAAAAGGAAGGTGAGTTGGCCGAACAGATGCAACGAGCGATTAGTGAGGCGACTTCCGCTTTTGGTGATGGTGCTGTTTTTATTGAAAAATTACGCACGCAGATGCTGAAATTCGCCAAGCTTCAGGTACGAGATAATCAATTGGCTGAAGACGCGGTACAAGACGCCATGTTCTCTGCGTATCAAAATATTGAGCGTTTTGCACGACAGGCGGCATTTAAAACTTGGGTATTTTCCATTTTAAAGAACAAGATCATCGACTTATTACGCAAGGAAAAACGACATACCTCAGCAAGCCAACTCGAAGATGGACCAAACCTAAGCGGTGAGGCATTACTAGAGCACTTATTCGAAGAAAATGGTCACTGGCAAAAGGATGAGCGCCCAAAGAAATGGGACCAACCAGATCATGGCGTTGAAAATGAGCACTTTTGGCGTATTTTCGATGCATGTTTAGATGCTTTGCCAGCAAAATACGGTCGATTATTTATGATGCGTGAGTTTCTTGAGATGGATACTCCTGAAATATGTCATAACGAAGAGGTGTCGGTAAGCAGTCTAAATGTCACTTTATATCGTGCGCGTCTACGCTTACGAGAATGTTTAGAAGATCACTGGTTTCAAAAGGAGAAGTCGTAAAATGATAAAATGCAAACACGCGACCCAGATGCTTTCGGAGAAGCTCGATCGGCCTTTATCCACCAAAGAAAAAATGGCGCTTGCCATGCATACTGCGATTTGTGGACCTTGCCGTCAGTTTGGTAAACAAATGGAGACGATTCGAGAATTATCCAAGTCATATGCCCAAGCAAAAGAACCGGAAGAAAAATAAATTTTTATTTTTGTGTAATAAATTTTATCGCTATAACGTCAAAGAACAGTAACCAATTAAGATATTTCTGTCTTTCCCTTTTATGTTGAATGAGGATTTACCCATGAAAAATACTAAAACATCTTTATCTCTTGCTCTTGGTACTGCTATTGCTCTTACTGCTGTTGCAGCTCCAGCTGAAGCGGCCAGTAAAGAAAAATGCTACGGGGTTGCATTGGCGGG
>CAKZNB010000047.1 GCA_937129365.1 uncultured Flavobacteriales bacterium | reverse complement strand
ATGTCTTTCCTCTCTTTCAGATCCTCCAACAATTTCGCCAATTCCTGGAAATAAAATATCCATTGCTTTTACCGTTTTACCATCATCATTTAACTTCATATAAAAAGCTTTAATGTTGGCAGGATAATCAGAAATTATAACTGGTTTTTTAAAATGCTTTTCCACTAAAAAACGCTCGTGTTCCGATTGCAAATCAATTCCCCATTCATCAACCAAAAACTGAAATTTCTTTTTCTTATTGGGTTTAGAGTTTCTTAAAATTTGAACTGCTTCAGTGTAAGTAATTCTTTCAAAATCGTTGTTGGCAACAAATTCTAATTTTTCAAATAAATCTCCTGCTCTTTCTGCTTGTGGTTTAGATTTGTCTTCGTCTTGTAATCGCTTATTTAAAAAGTCTAAGTCTTCCTTACAATTATCTAGAGCGTACTGAACACAATACTTAAGCATTGCTTCAGCCAAATCCATATTGTCATTATTATCTGCAAAAGCAACTTCGGGCTCTATCATCCAAAACTCAGATAAATGACGTGTAGTATTTGAGTTTTCTGCTCTAAAAGTTGGTCCAAAAGTATACACTTTACTTAACGCTAATGCTGCTAACTCTGCTTCTAACTGACCAGTAACTGCCAAACTTGTTTCTTTCCCGAAAAAATCTTGTTTGTAATCAACTTCTTTGTTTTCATCTAAAGGAACATTTTTCAAATCCATTGTAGTTACTTGAAAAGCTTCTCCAGCTCCTTCAGCATCTGTAGCTGTAATTAATGGTGTGTGAATGTTGTAAAATCCTTGGTTATTAAAAAACTCATGGATGGCAAAAGTCATGGCATGACGAACTCTTAAAACCGCAGCAAATGTGTTTGTTCGGGGTCTTAAATGAGCAATTTCTCTTAAATATTCTAAAGAATGTTTTTTAGGTTGTAATGGATATTCTTCTGGATTAGCATCACCTAAAATTTTAAATGATTTCACTACTAATTCAACAGACTGACCTCTTCCTTGAGATTCAATTAACTCCCCAACCACCTCAATAGCAGCTCCAGTATTAATTCGTTTAAGCTCCTTTTCATCCTCGTTCTCAAAGTCAACAACGCATTGTATATTATTTATTGTAGACCCATCATTCAATGCAATAAATCTATTTGCTCTAAAAGTCCTTACCCATCCTTTAAGTAAAATTTCTGAACCAATTTTTGGTTCGTTTAATACTGCAGCTATTGTTATTCTTTTCATCTTTTAAGTGTATTTTTAAGAGAGTGCCAAGCTAATTTGATCCAAGCAAAAAATGTCTCTTAATTCTATTTCGGCATTATATTTGCCTATTGTTAAACGTTACAAAATTAATACTTTTTACTGTTTCCATCAATTCATCAGAATTGGTAAAAACAGTTACATTTTCGCTAAAAAAGGCATTTTTTACGTCATTTTTGCTCAACATTGCCAGTTTTTTGTGTTCTATTGCTTTTGGACTAAAAAACACAAAAGCTCTATCCGCTTCCAGCATAGTGTTTTTGTATTGAGTTAAAAACTCTTGATTTAAACTACTAAAAGTGTGTAATTCGATACAAGCAATTAGTTCTCGGTCAGGATATTGGTTTTTTACGGCTTTGGTTGTCGCTTGAAGTTTAGAAGGTGAATGAGCAAAATCTTTTAGAATATGAGTTTTGCTATTTTTAGCTACCGTTTCTAATCGTTTGGATGCTCCAGTAAAAGTTTGAATGGCTGTATAAAACTCTTCAGAAGAAATTCCGATTTGCTCACAAACTAACCTTGCCCCATTTAAGTTTTGTAAATTATGTTCACCAAATATTTCAAGCGGATAATTGTTGGAATCAGAAATTAAAGTAGTTACCCCATTTTCAATTTCATAGTTAGGAGTAGAGTAGGGAACGAATGTAATATTCCTAGAAGATTTTGTTACTAATTTTTCAATTTCAGCATCCCCAGAATAGTAGATAAGACTTCCACCTTCTTCAATCTTATTGATAAAAATCTCAAATTGTTCACAGTAGTTTTCAAAAGTGGGGAATACATTAATGTGGTCCCAAGCAATTCCTGTTAGTAAAGCCACATTGGGATTGTATAAGTGAAATTTTGGTCTGCGGTCGATAGGAGAAGATAAATATTCGTCTCCTTCCAGCACAGCAATTTCCGCTGAATCGGTTAGTTTCACCATTACTTCAAAACCTTCGAGTTGAGCTCCTACCATGTAGTCATTTTCTTTTTCATGAAAATTCAATACATGTAAAATCATGGAAGTAATGGTTGTTTTTCCGTGACTTCCGCCAATAACAACTCTCGTTTTTTCTTTGGTGGCTTCGTAAATATATTCTGGATAGGAGAAAATGGGCAAGCCTAGTTCTTGTGCTTTAATCAATTCGGGATTATTCTCTCGGGCGTGCATCCCCAAGATTACAATATCAATATCTTTTGTAATCTTAGAATCGTCCCAACCCATTTTATCGGGAAGTAATCCGTATTTTTCTAATCTACCTTTTGAGGGATTAAAAATTTCATCATCAGAACCAGAAACTTTGTTTCCAGAAAGATGAAGTGCAATGGCAAGATTGTGCATGGCACTTCCGCCAATGGCAATAAAATAAATATTTTTTGATGTGTTCATTTAAGCTGAGAAAAATGAGTTTCTAAATAGGTAAAAAACGAGTAAACAAAACGCAATATTTACTACAATATTGAGAATGGCTATACCAATACTTCCGTTCCTAAGCAGTTCAAAAGTTTCAAAACTGAAAGTAGAGAATGTACTAAAGCCTCCACAAAAACCAATTACGATTAGGTATTTTAAGAAATTGGAAGTTTCTATTTTAGTCGAGAAAGCATAGATTGTTAATCCCATTAGAATACAAGCTAATACATTAGCTATCAATGTTCCAAACGGAAAACTAGGAGTAGAAAACTGTGAAACTCCATAACGAGCCAAACTGCCCAAACCTCCTCCTAAAAATATGGCTAAAAAAATCATGGGTGCATATTGTGATTGAGTAAAAATAGTAATTTAACTAGCTATAATTACTTCAATTAATAATTGCTATTCACAGTTGAACATTGAAAAGATTTATTTTTTGATAAACCCAATTACATCTTTTCTTATTGAACTTCTCCATTCTTTTCCGTATGTTTTGTCTAAATAGGAAAAAACAACTGTATTGTATTCTTTCTCATTGTCATAAAAAGAACGAACACAACCTTGACTCAAAAATATTATCTCATATTTTTCTTGAAAAAGTTTGTCGCCATTTAATTCTGGAGAGCCAACAAAACCCCCGGGCAAGTATAAATATAATAGACCATTTTTTATATCTTTTTTTGCCTTATACTTATTAATTCCAAAATTCTTATTAGAAATTTGAACCCAATTCCTATTTGTATCTAAGTCAAGATAAACATCAAAATTTCGGTTTGTTTTATTAAGTTTAAAACTGGAATCATAAATAGAATAACCAACATAATTGACCATCAGAGAGTATGTGCCAGAATCTAAATTTTCGAATTGAAATTCACCTTCCAAGTCAGTCTGAATCGAAAGTGTATCACTAGAGTTTAGTAACTGTACCTTTATAAAAGGAAGCTTTTCTTTTGTAACCGAATCTTCAACAGAACCTGTGACAATTATCTTTTGGGAATGTATGGATATACAGCCAAAAAGAAATATACATATAAGTAGTAGTTTTTTCATATGCATTAAATATAAGCAATTTATATGTTAACCCACCAAGTACCCAGCAAACCTCTTCAATTGAAGTTCAGCGATTTTAGCATTGTAAGTAGCATTTAATAAATTGAGTTTGGTGTTAATCAAATTCAATTGCGCTTGTCTAAAATCTAATGAAGTAATTTTCCCTAAATTAAATAGCTCTTTTGATTTCAAGAAATTTTGATTACTTACTTCCACATTTATTTTTTCATTTTCAATAATAGCTTTTTGAGTGGTATATTCTGCCCAAAATGTAGCCAATTGATTTTCTAGATTAAGCTGAATTTTTTGTTTGTTTAACTCTTGAGTTTTCATGGCAATTTTGGCATTTTGTACTCTTACTTTTGTTACTCCGCCATCAAATAAATTCCAACTTAAATTCAATCCTGCACTAAGTCCAGTTGTTTGTTGTTCTGCCAAAAAGCCTGCTGGTCCGTTATCATTGTAATTATACCCATAAGAAACATTGGTAGTTACACTTGGCAACCATCCTGCTTGGTTTATTCTCAAATCTTGCTGGGTAATGGATTGATTTAGTTCAAGTTGTTTTAATTCATTATTATTAGACTTTAGTTTTGACAACAATTCTATGTACGACAAATTACTATCCAATACCACATCTGAATCTACTGTAAATTCAGTACTAATTTCTCTACCTAATAAAAAATTAAGGTTTCTTCGGTTGTTTTCTACAGAGACTGAAATGTTAATTAGGTTTATACTGTCTTTATTGGCATCCACTTTTGCGTTGAGTATATCCAATTTGGTTTTTTGTCCATATTCTTGTTGAACAGTAACTCGCTGAAGTCTTTCTTTTGAGATATAAAAAGCCTCTTCAATTGTTCTTTTTTGTTCTTGACTTCGAGCTAGATTATAAAAAGTAGTGTACACATCAATTAATGTGTTTTCAATTTGTGTCTTTTTTTGAAGAGAAGATAAAGCATATAGATTTTTCAGTTTATCATACTGATATTTTCTTCCTCCCCCATTAAATAAAACATAATTTAACCCTACAGATGCCCCATACCCTGAAGTCTGAATCCCATCAATATTACGTTCATTTCCTTGTTGGTCGGTAATTTTTGCATTTGAACTGTTGTAACGGGCATCAGCATTTGCAGTAACAGTAGGTAAATAGCCTGAGTTATAAACCGATTTATTATTATCCGCTTGAATTAAAGAATTTTCAGCTAACTGAATATCATAATTGCTTTTTAAGGCTTCTGCGATAGCGTCCTCCAAATTGAGCATTTGTTGGCTAATTCCGGTAAGTGGAAGAAGAACAATAAAGACTAAATATTTAATATAGTTTTTCATCTGTATTAGTTAAGTTTATAGTTAAGTTTTTTGAGTAAGATAGTTAATCATGATTGGCTCCCGACTTTTCTACAGCAAGCTCTTTCACAGCCCTTTCTACTGATTCTCGTGTAGGTTTTTCCTCTTCCCAGAATTTCCAATTTTCAGTATCCCAAAACCATTTGATATGAACTTTAATCGAATTAACTGTAGAAAGGAAAATAGGCAAAAGCAAAAGTGTTAGCACAGTAGCTATAATAATTCCATACACAATAGAAATTGCCATGGGGATAAGAAACTGAGCCTGCAGACTGGTCTCAAAAATTAGTGGAGTAAGCCCAGCAACAGTAGTTATTGTTGTTAAGAAAATAGCTCTAAATCTTGACTTACAAGCCTCCATTAGTGCTTCTTCAAATTTCATTCCTTGCTTAAGATTGATATTGAATTTACTTATGAGGACTAATCCATCATTTACCATAATCCCAATGAGAGCAATGATTCCTAATCCAGAAAGTACGTTAATAGAAAAACCATGAATCCAGTGGCCCCACCCAATTCCTATTAAACTAAATGGAACTAAAAATATTAGAACAAATGGTTGGCTGTAACTCCTAAATGTAAAGGCGATTACTACATAAATAAATATCAAAATTATCCATCCCGTAGGGTTTAAAGAACGCTGAGTTTTCACTGCCTCACGGTTTTGTCCTTCATAAAGTGGAGTAACAGATGAATATTTTGCTAAAATTGGAGGCATAATCGAATCTTTGATATTTGTCATATAATCCGAAGCACTGGCTTTTGGATTTACCAAATCACCTTTTACTTGAATTTCTCTCTGCCCTTCTAGGTGATTTATAGAAATCTCCCCACGAGCAATGGAATAATTAGCTATTTCACTAAATGGAACCCTAGCTCCCGAAGTAGAAACGAGTTGCATGTTATTTAAATTATTTATCGATTTACGTTCCGATTTATCATAGCGTACCCAAACTTTTATTTCATCTTCTCCCCTCTGGAAACGCTGAGCTTGAGTACCAAAGAAGGCACTTCTCACTTGAGTCATCACATCATTAAGAGTAAATCCAAGTAAATAAGCGTTAGGCTTTAGACTGATGTCAATTTCTTTAATCCCTTGAGGATCGTTATCAGTAATATCTTTTACACCAGAAATGTTTTCAAGTTCTTTTTTCAGTTCTGCTTTGGCTGCTTTTAATTCTTTAATGTTGTTGCCTAATAAGGAGACAGCAATTGGACTTCCACCAAAAACCGCCCCTGATCCAAACACCAAACTTTCTGCTCCAATTATTTTGTCAGCAGTATCTTGAATGGCATTCGTAATTTCAGGTGAAGAAAAATCCCTCAATTCTCCTTGTAGTAAATTTACAGTAAGCGAAGCCGTTGAAGAACCTGGCCCAATAGTTTTAATTACATTCAAAATAATCGAATCTCTTCCCGTTTGTTTTGGGCCGAGTTTAGCATTTACATCCCACACACTTTCCTCGAGTCTACTAATCAAAGAATCAGTCACATTTTCATTAGTTCCTTGTGGCATGTTTAGAGTAATTTGAACCCTGTCACTGGCAATTTGCGGAAAGAAAGTAGAGCGAATAATTCCTCCACCCATAGCTCCAATAGTAATAATAAATAACCCAACTAATATGGAAAATCCTATGAATTTATATTTCATAAAAAACTCAAGGACAGGAGTGTAAAGCCTATCTCTCATGTAATTCATGAATTGTTCTGCTTTTAAATTAAATTTAAAAGGCTTAGTTCCTTTTTGTAAGGTTTTGGAGTGAGAAATGTGAGAAGGCAATATGAGTAATGCTTCGATAAGAGAAACTGACAAAGTCAGTAGTACAATGACCGATACTTCGCTAAAAAACTCACCTACTCTTCCATCCAAGAACAAGAAAGTAGCAAATGCCAGAATAGTTGTTAAAATAGCCGAAATAATAGGAGGGATTACTTCCATAGTTCCATCAATAGCTGCTCGAATTGGAGACTTCCCTCTTTCGTGATGGGAGTAGATATTCTCTGCAATTACAATCCCATCATCAACCAAAATTCCAATTACAATAATCATGGCAAAAAGGGAAAGCACATTGATAGTAACATCAAAAAACCCTGCAATGGCAAACATTCCTAAAAAAGAAATAGGAAGCCCAAAAGCCACCCACATGGCAATTCTTGGCTTTAGGAAAAAAGACAAAATGATAAGAACCAACAGCATTCCTTGCCAACCATTTTTCAACAATAAATTGGTTCTATCTACCAATGTAATTGAGGAATCGGAAGTAACATTTAGTTTTACATCCGTACTAGATTCATTGTATTCCGCTATGTACTTTTTAACTTTTTCGGCAGAAGAGATTAAATCCTCACTGTTCGTATTTTGAACAATCATATTTACCGATGTATTTCCATTAAAATATGAGGCATTAGGAGTTTCATTGAACCTATCTCTCAGGGTTGCCACTTGTTTCAATAGCACAACATTTCCTTGAGGATTCGATTTTACAACAATGTTTTCAAGTTCTTTGGCATAGTAAGCCCTTGAACTTGCTCGAATTAAATACTCCTCCGCTTCAGTTTTAATAGAACCTCCTGTAGTAATCAAACTGTTCCTTGATACTGCTTGTGCTACTTGTTGAAAGCTCAAATTATAGGCTCTCAATTTTGCTTCGGTTACAGCAATTTCAATTTCCTCATCAGGGAAACCACTTAATTGCACTTGGGAAATTCCGTCCATTCTCAACAGTTCTTTTTCTATTTGTTGAGCTTTTTGTTTCAGAACTTTCAATGGAACATTCTCACCACTTACTGAGAACGCAATGGTTTGCCTAGTTGCTTGTCTTTTTGCAATAACAGGTGGTTCCATTCCTGAAGGGAAACTTGGAACTTTATCTACCGCATTTTTTACATCAGCCAAAATAATATCAGTGTCAAAGCCTTTGAAGGTTTCGATGGTGATTTGAGCTGTATTCTCATAGGATTTTGAAGTAACCCGATCAATTCCTTCTATCCCCTTTAGGTTATCTTCAATTTTTAAGACAACTCCTTCCTCCATTTCTTGGGGAGAGGCTCCCGGATAAGCTAAGTTAATGAGTATAGTCCTTGATTCGGATAATGGGAAAAAGGAGGAAGTCAATGACTTGTAACCAAGAAGACCAAACAAAACAAACCCAATGACAATAATCCATGTAGCAATTGGGTATTTTATAAAATAAGCGATTAATTTTTGCATAAGGCGAAAGAGATAGGGTTAGTTTTTTGGTGACACTTTCATTCCCTCATACCCATTTGGCATTGGCAAAGTGATTAATTGTGAGTTTTCAGGTATGCCTTTAATAATCAAAGAATTTTCTCCTGAATGTAAAATTGAAATAGGTTGTTTTACCAAAGCACTATCTTTTACTAAAAACACAAAACTTTGATCTACAAGTAGTTTTCTGTTTAATTCATAAACGCTATCAATTTCTTGAGATTTGATGTCTGCTTTAAGATATTCCCCTTCTTTTAGTTCATTGGAACGAACTTCAACAAATAACTGAATTGTTTGAGAAGCTCTGTCAATTTGTGAGTTAATCCGAGAAACTCTTCCTTCATACATCTTTGATTTATCGATGTTTTCAAGAACCACTTTTTTACCAATTTTAAGGAAATTTGCTAAGCTTGCATTTACATTTAATTCAAGCTCGTATACCCCAGGCTTAATGAACTCACCTAATTTTTGCCCCGGAGAAACTAGAGTTCCAGGAGTGATATTTGCTTCAACAAGCACTCCCGAAAAAGGAGCGGAAATGGTATATTTTCCTAACCTCGTTTCTAAATTTTTGATAGTGTAATAATTCGAATAAATGTTTTTACTTGTGATGTAATTAGTAAAATTTTCATTCTGTGTTTCGGGAAGTTTTGGAAGTCTTTTGTCAGCTGAAATAGAGGAAACATAATTTTTCCATTTAGCTAACTCATTTGGATAATCAAATTGAATGTCAGCAAGTGTTGAGGTGATTAAACTTTTAAAACCAATCCTTTGAGATTTAACTGAGGCTACAAACTCAGAATTATTTATTCCAATGAGAGTTTGGCCAGTTCTGTATTTAGTTCCAGCTTTGAATGGAGTAGAAGTACGTTGAAAAACTCCCTGAACTTCAGAGTAAATGACCATTCTGTCTTTTGCCAAAACAGAACCAGTACTGTTTATTTCAACAGGAATTTTTTTGTTCTTCACGTTTTCTGTAGTTACAGTTTTTAAAGTAGTTATAGTGTTTTTTTCAGGAGCCTTTTTGCTGCCAGAAAGAGCTTTACATACTTGTAATGAACCAAATATGATAGCAATTCCGATAAGTGTTAAAATAGTTTTTCTCATAATTTCTTTAATTAAAAAATGAACCGAACTCTCCGCCAGTTACATTTTTCTGAATTGTTTTTAAAATTTGCTTAGTTGCTTCTATTTCTTCTTTTGTAAGATTTTTTTCAATACACTTAGCCATTTTACGAAAATGTGGAATAGCCTTTTGTAATGTCTCTTCTCCTTTCAGAGCTAAATGAATGTGATTTTTCCTTTTGTCCTCTTCTGAAGAACATTTAGTTATATACCCTTTTGAAATAAGTGTATTAATCATTCTTGTAAGGGAAGATTTATCCCTATTAGCAAAAATAGCTAGTTCATTTTGAGATATCCCTTCGTTTTCTGCAATAGTCTTGAGGATCACAAATTGCATTCTGCTTATACCAATACTATTTTCACTTAAAATTCCTTCGATTTTATGGTCAATAAGTTTCATGGTTTTTCCTATCCATGGACCTAAGGAATCTTTAAATTCTATGTGTAGTTTTTCATTCACGATACAAAGGTAAAATTTAATTAGTTGTATATGCAACTAATAAACTATTTTTTTTCAAATCTAACAGTAGGTATAATGGAAATAGTAAGATTTAAAACTTAAATTCGTCTTAACAAGAAATATACCATTAGATTATGAAAACTATATTCTCAGTTCTGCTTCCAATAGCGCTATTTATATCGTGCAATTCAAGTAAAGTTCAATCAGATAATTCGGTAACGGAAGAGACTACCGCCAATAAAGAAGTAACAGAAAGTGAGGTTGCTCAAACAGAAGAAGCGCCCAAAGAAGTAATTTATATCAATCCAGATAAATTGACAAGGGCATATTTTGCAAGTGGCTGTTTTTGGTGTGTAGAAGCAATTTATGAGCATACAAAAGGAGTAAGTGAAGTAATTTCTGGATATTCTGGTGGACACACAAAAAATCCAACTTACGAATCTTCTAATACAGGACAAACTGGACATGCAGAAGCTGTTGAGGTGGTTTATGATTCTTCAATAATTAGTTTTAAGGAATTAGTGGATATTTATTACGGAACTCAAAACATTGAGCAGGTTAACGGACAAGGAAACGATATAGGAAGCCAGTATCGTAGCATTATTTTTTATTCGGATGCGAATGAAAAGGCGATTATAGAGGCTAAAATTGCTGAACTCAAAGCAAAAGGGTTAAAACCAGCTGCTGAACTAACTAAGTTCAAGAAATTTTGGATAGCAGAAGACTACCACCAAGATTACGAAAGACTTCACCCAAATCAATCATACATTAGAGCTGTTTCTGTTCCTAGATTGAATCGATTTAAGAAGAATTTTCCGGGGTTTGTGAAGTAACGGTTAGTATATGGCAAGTAGGGCATTAGAAAGCAATAGACTCTCAGGTTTACTCTGAGCCACATTTTTTATATTTTGTTTTTAACTTATTTATCATAAAAGCCAAATTAACCCTCGTATTTGTGAAATTCAGCAATCGTTATGTAATAACCATTTGGGTCTCTAAATGAAAATTCCTTTCTACGCGAGTTAGGACTTAATTCAATTTCTGTTTCTACATCATAATCCAAATCCCTTAAATTTTCTCTTATTTGCTCTATATTTTCTGTTCTGAAATATAGGATAAGTCCATTTCCTGTTGTCATATTTGAGGTTTGCATTGTCGGGTGGTCGTGTTCTCCCCATTTATGTAGGCAAAATAGAATTTCATCATTTTCAGCGACCAGAATATCAAATTCCTTTCCTCCGTGTTTACTCTTAACTCCAAATACTGTTTGATACCATTTGGAACTCACTTCAACATCTTTTACTGCAATTATTGGGTCTAATTTTGTCATTTTTCCAAATTTTTAATTTTAGTTTCGATTTTTTTTAGCTTGTTGCCAACTTGTTGTTATGCGGAAGTTACAAAAAATACTTTGTAATTAGTTAGTAAACAGGGTTTAAATATGTTTTCATTTTGTTTTTCATACCTTTAATAGGTGCTGATTAACGCACTCAATCGGATGTAAACGTCACCTTTTGTTTTTAATGTAAATTGCTTAAGATTGAGTTTTAATCCAAAATTGCTCCCTCGATAACCTCCTCCACACACTCTGGATTAAGTAAAGTAGAAATATCTCCTAATTTATCCGCTTCGTTACAAGCAATTTTTCTCAGGATTCTTCGCATTATTTTACCCGAACGAGTTTTTGGTAATCCATTGGTAAACTGAATTTTATTCAACTTTGCAATAGGTCCAATTTTCTCTGAAATAAGTGCGTTAATTTCTGCTCTTAGCTCATCTGCTTCATAGTTTCCAGATTTCAAAGTAATGTATCCATACAAGGCATTTCCTTTAATATCATGAGGAAAACCAACTATGGCAGATTCAGCTACCAAAGGATGTTCGTTAATTGCATCTTCGATAGGAGCAGTTCCCAAATTATGTCCTGAAACGATAATTACATCATCCACTCTTCCAGTTATTCGATAATTCCCATTTTCATCTCGGAAAGCACCATCTCCCGTAAAATAATTGTTTGCGAAAGCAGTAAAATAAGTCTCTTTATATCGTTTGTGATTTCCCCAAATAGTTCTTGCCATACTTGGCCAAGGAAATTTGATACACAATCTACCATTGGTGTTATTTTCAGTTATTTCTTTTCCATCTTCGTCCATCAAAGCTGGCTGAACTCCCGGAAATGGCAAAGTGGCAAAAGTGGGTTTACAATCAGTTATTCCTGGCAATGCAGAAATAAGAATTCCTCCTGTTTCGGTTTGCCACCAAGTATCTACAATTGGGCAGTTTTCTTTTCCTATTTTCTCGTTATACCAATTCCAGGCTTCTTCGTTAATGGGTTCACCCACAGAACCTAATGTTCTCAAAGAAGATAAATCATACTTGTTTACAAATTCATCACTTTCTTTTGCCAAAGCACGAATTGCAGTAGGAGCAGTGTAAAATTGATTGACTTTATGTTTTTCTACTATTTCCCAAAACCTACCGCAATCTGGGTAGCTTGGAACTCCCTCGAACATAACGGTAGTTGCTCCATTGGCAAGTGGGCCATAAACAATATAACTATGCCCAGTAATCCACCCAATATCAGCTGTACACCAATACACATCATTTTCTTGATATTGAAAAATATTTTTAAACGTATAAGCTGAATATACCATGTAACCAGCTGTGGAATGAACCATTCCTTTTGGCGAACCAGTTGATCCAGAAGTGTATAAAATGAATAGAGGATCTTCAGCATCCATAATTTCAGGTTCGCAAACTGAGGAAGCGGAATATAGCAAAGGTTGAATCCATTTATCTCTTCCTTCCTTCATGTTTACTTCCGAATTAATTCGTTTTACGACTAAAACATCTGTAGTAACTGGGCAAGATTTTAGAGCTTCATCTACAATTCCTTTTAGGTCAATTTTTTTTGCTCCCCGAAAAGAGCCATCTGCTGTTATCACCATTTTGCAATCGCAATCATTTATTCTGGTTGCTAAGGCAGTGGCAGAAAAACCTGCAAAAACAACTGAATGAATCGCTCCAATTCTAGCGCAAGCCAGCACAGAAATAGCCAATTCAGGAATCATGGGAACATAAATACACACTCTATCTCCTTTTTTTACCCCATGATTTTTCAATACATTGGCAAATTGATTTACTCTCTCAGAAAGTTGAGCATAAGTAATGTGTTCAGCTTTTTCATCTGGATTATTGGGTTCAAAAAGAATAGCAGTTTTATCTCCTCTTGTTTCCAAATGCCTGTCAATACAATTTTCTGTAATATTGAGTTTTGCTCCTTCAAACCATTTTATTTCTGGCTTGTTGAAATCCCAATCCACAATATTCTCCCATTTTTTTCTCCACACAAAATTTTCTTCGGCTATTTCTTCCCAGAATTTCTCTGGATGTTCCATGGAATCTTGGTAGGCGTTTAAATAATCTTGTTTGGTAGTGAGGTTGTAGTGGCTCATGATTTTTGGAATGAAAATTTCTACTAAATTTAGTGAAATATAACCTATTTAGGCATAAATATGATTCTCGTTTTCTTTTGGCTTAATCCAAAAGAAACAAAAAATCAAGACTTCTTTTCTTTTTTGGCAAATTAACGCAAAAAAAGCCTCCTCGGAATCCAAGCCCTGATTGATTTTTTGTTGTAGTTGAGTTTTGGAGGAGGAATTATTTTTTTACTAATCAACTTTTTTGTAGTTCAAGGATTCCTCTCTCAATGCCACCACACATTTTCTTGCTAATTTGATCAAAATATAAAAAAGGTCGGGGTAGAATACAATTCTTTCCATAAAAAAAACCCGAATCTCATTTCTGAAATTCGGGTTTAAGTTTTCAATCGTTTAACAGTAAACCGTCAGATTGAGTGAATTTTTCATTTTTCTTGAAAAATTTGTATCGAAATCAAGGTTTACATCATTCCTGGCATTCCTCCCATTGGTGGAGCTGGGTGATGGTGGTCTTCTTCTTTTTCTGGAATATCAGTAATTACACATTCGGTAGTCAATAACATTGCAGCTATAGAAGAGGCGTTTTCAAGTGCAACACGAGCAACTTTCGCAGGATCAATAACACCCGTTTTTAGTAAGTTTTCGTATTTGTCAGCTCTGGCATTGTATCCAAAGTCTTTCTTTCCTTCTTTTACTTTTTGCACCACTACAGAACCTTCTCCACCAGCATTAGAAACAATTTGTCTCAATGGCTCTTCAATGGCTCTTCTTACAATGGCAACTCCAGTAGCTTCATCATCGTTTTCAGCCTCTACTTTGTCTAACGCTGAACTTGCTCTGATGTAGGCAACTCCTCCTCCAGGGACAATTCCTTCTTCCACAGCAGCTCTTGTTGCATGAAGCGCATCATCTACCCTGTCTTTCTTTTCTTTCATTTCTACCTCAGTGGTTGCACCTACGTATAATACGGCAACTCCACCAGCTAATTTAGCTAATCTTTCTTGTAGTTTTTCTCTGTCATAATCAGAAGTTGTGCTCTCGATTTGTGCTTTAATTTGCCCAACTCTTGCAGAAATATCTCCTTTTTTACCATTTCCATTTACGATAGTGGTATTGTCTTTATCGATCTCAATTTTATCAGCAGAACCTAACATTTCCAATGTTGCATTAGCCAAAGTCAATCCTGTTTCTTCAGAAATTACTGTACCTCCTGTTAAGATAGCGATATCGTCTAACATTGCTTTTCTTCTGTCTCCAAAACCTGGTGCTTTTACAGCAGCCACTTTCATTTGACCTCTTAATCTGTTTACAACCAATAATCCTAGAGCTTGTGATTCAATATCTTCTGCAATAATAATCAAAGGTCTTCCCGTTCCGACTACTGCTTCCAACAAAGGAACAATATCTTGAATGTTTGAGATTTTCTTATCGTAGATTAAAATGTACGGATTTTCATATTCTGTAATCATCTTTTCAGCATCAGTTACAAAATAAGGAGATAAATAGCCTCTGTCAAATTGCATTCCTTCCACAACATCCACATACGTTTCAGTTCCTTTTGCTTCCTCTACAGTGATAACTCCTTCTTTGGTTACTTTTTTCATTGCTTCAGCAATCAAGGCTCCAATTTCTTTATCATTGTTAGCAGAAACTGTTGCAACCTGCTCAATTTTCTTGTTATCTGCACCTACAGCTTGAGAAAATCCAGCCATTTCAGTAACAATTGCTTTTACTGCTTTGTCAATTCCTTTTTTCAAATCCATTGGATTCGCTCCAGCTACTAAACTTTTAAGTCCAGTGTTAATTACTGATTGTGCTAGAATGGTTGCTGTAGTTGTTCCATCTCCTGCTAGTTCTGCAGTTCTTGAAGCTACTTCTTTTACCATCTGTGCCCCCATGTTTTCAACTGGGTCAGATAATTCAATTTCTTTTGCTACGGAAACACCATCTTTTGTGATGTGTGGAGCTCCAAATTTTTTGTCAATTACTACGTTTCTTCCTCTTGGTCCAAGAGTTACTTTTACCGCATTTGCTAGTTTGTCAATTCCTCTTTTAAGGCTGTCTCTAGCTTCTAAATCAAAGGTGATTTGCTTTGCCATTTTTTATAATTTTTTTAAATGTTTAACTTAAAATTCCAAAGATGTCTGCTTCTCTCATAATAAGGTAAGTAGTTCCATCTAATTTTACTTCTGTTCCTGAGTACTGTCCATAAAGAACTGTTTCTCCTGACTTTACAGTCATTGGTTCGTCTACTTTTCCAGGCCCAACTGCTACTACTTTTCCCTTTAAAGGTTTTTCTTTAGATGCATCTGGTATAATGATTCCTGAAGCTGTTTTTTCTTCAACCGGAACTGGTTCTATAACAACTCTATCTCCTAGAGGTTTTATTTTTACTGACATAATTTCTTTAAATTTTGGTTAATACTTAATTAAAAATACTGATATCGGTTATGCACTTTTTATGCCAACCTCTTTTCTGACAAAAAACTACAATTTCTTACTGAAAATTTTTCGTTTTGCGTGTCATTCTGTCACAGAATTCGAAAGTAAAAGTAAGGAAATAATTCGCTAATCTATTACTAGAATTATTTATCTAAATAAAAATCTTTGGTTAGTTCTCTATGCCTTTCAGAATATACTTGGTGAGATTGATAAACGCAAAATGTTTCTTCTTCCAATTTTATTTTTTGTAGACCAAAACAGAGCAAAACACGATTTACTTTTTTGTTTTTATTGGGTTGGATAAAAGCTATTTTTTGTAAAAACAATGCGCTGTTTTCAGATAGATTAATAAATATTTCGCTTTCCCTTTTAGGAAGAATTAGATTGAACTTTCCATTCTCAGAAAGGTTATTTTCTGTAAACAAAATCAATTCTTCAAAGGATAAAGTATCAGTATGTCTTGCTTGAGATTTATTAGAATCTTCATTTTTTAAATCATTAATAAAATAGGGAGGATTGGAAATAATAAAATCGAATTTGGCATTACGAATAAAGCTTTGCAAAGGTAAATTTACGGCTTCAAGCCTTTTATTATTAGGAGAGTTTTCAAAATTACTTTTTGACTCCTCAAAAGCATTTTGCTCAATTTCAATTCCTATTAGCTCGATATTTTGGTTTCTTTGAGCTATCATCAAAGCTAAGATTCCAGTTCCTGAACCAATATCTAATCCTGTTTTTGCTCTCTCAGGAATTTCTGCCCAAGATCCAAGCAATACCGAATCGGTATTTACTTTCATTGCACTTTTTTCGTTTTGCACCGAGAATTTTTTGAAATGAAAAGTTGACATTTTTAAAAGGTATTTCCTCCCTTGAGGGAGGTTAGGTGGGTGACGGCAAAAGTCACCTCCCTCAATCCCTCCTCAAGGAGGGAAGCTAAAACTTATAAATCCACTAATCCATCAGGAATTTCAATATGAATTTTTTGATTTTTCTTATCTAATTCTATCATCAAATTTAGCGGAACTAAAACTTCTTTTCCATTAATTAGAAGTTCGGCAACTGGGTTGTTGGGTAAATCATAAACCTCTACTATTTCGCCTACTTCTTTTTTATCTTCGTCAAAAGCGGTAAATCCAACTATCTCATGGAAATAGAATTCATCTTCTCCTAATTTGGGCAACAAGGTATCAGGCAAATATAATTGGCTCTTCAATAACTTTTTGGCTTGTTCCTGAGTATCAATTCCCTTGAATTTGATTCTGACAAAGTTGTTTAATTGAGGTTCTGCTTTTTCAACGAAATAAGGAACAAGATTTCCTTTTTCTTCAATAAAAATTGCATTCAGATTTTCAAAAAGGTTTGGAACCTCTACATCAAATCGAGCTACAATTTCTCCTTTAAATGAAAAAACCTTGGAGATAGCTCCAAGGTTAAAGTATTCATCAAATTTCATTGTAGTTTTTATTCTTCTTCAGCACTTGGTGCTTCTTCTTTAGCTGGAGCTTCCTCAGCAGCAGGTGCTTCAGCAACTACTTCTTCTGTAGCAGTTTCAACAACTTCACCAGTTTCAGCAACAACTTCTTCGCTTCCTTCAACAACTTCTTCAGCTATAGGCTCAGGAGTGTTAGCGGCAGCAATTGCAGCAGCTTGCGCATCCTTAGCAGCAGTTTCAGCTTTCATTCTTTCAGCAGCTATTTTGTTTGCTTTTGCAGCAACACCATCAGCTTGTTTAGCATTTTTAGCTTCTTTTTCTTCTACCCAAGCAGTAAATTTTGCTTCAGCTTCTTCTACAGTCATTGCACCTTTTTTAACACCTCTCATTAAGTGTTTTTTGTACATAACCCCTGTATGAGAAAGAATGTTTCTTGCTGTATCTGTTGGTTGTGCACCATTTTCTAACCACTTCATTGCTAAATCAACATCTAAGTCAATTGTTGCTGGTGTAGTAATTGGGTTGTAAGTTCCAATTTTTTCAAGAAATTTTCCATCTCTTGGAGCTCTGCTGTCAGCAGCTACTATGTGGTAAAAAGGTCTTGCTTTTCTACCTAATCTTCTAAGTCTAATTTTTACTGGCATCTTTTGTTAAATTTTAGAGGGTCGAAACCCCTGATTATTAATTTGGACTGCAAAAATAGGTAAAATTTATTAATAGCAAAGGCTTTTTAAAGTAAAATGATTGATTTTATCTTATAATATAATTAGTTTGTACTATTTCTTTTTTCTTTAAGGCAAGTTTTAAATTGAATCTACTATTCAATAAAGCAATGTTCTGCGGAAAAGATAGGTTTTTGAAATAATAGATTTTAATAGGGTCTTTAAACTCATAAAAATCAGGTTCAAACTCTACAGGTGTTTTTAAATCAATAGAAATTTGATTAATTGTTTTTTTTATATTGGAACCAATTAAAATTCTTTTATAGATATAGTTAGTATCTAACTCTTTATCTAACTGAATGTAGTTTGTTGAGTCTCGATAAACAATAAAGCCAAAATTATTTTCTCTTATCGTATCAATTTTTAAATCAAATAAAGTAATTAGTTCAGTTATATTTTTATTAGGCAAAAAAATGGTGCCAGAATATTTCACTAAACTTTTAGGGAAATAGTAAAAGTGATTGTTTTTTGATAAGACTGTAGATTTTAATATTTTTTGGATAGGCATATTATCAACAATCAAGGTATCATTTTTATAAGTTATACCACCTCCAATTTTAGTGCTAAAAATGGATTCCTTATTGATTTCAACATATATCTTATCATTATTTTGAAACTTACTTTGCATACTTAAGTAAGGCAACATAATTAGAAGTAAATTATACGACAGATGGGTTAATATAGAATAAATTAACCCATATTTAAATCTTACAAAAACAAACAACAAACCGACACCTAGATATACAATAAAAAGAGAGAAAACATTGCTGAAATTAAAAAAATCGAAATTTTCTAAATGGCTTAATGAAAAACAAACTGATGAGAAAAAGAATAGGAAAGTATAAAATTTCTTTTCATTTTTTCTGATTAAAAACAAGACAACAAGACAACAAGACAACAAAAATGTTATAAATAAATTAAAATTAATTAATGAAACTATGACGATTAAAAAAAATGAACTAATTATTTGCCAATTTTTGTTTTTTGCAAAAGGATGTCTAAATATTAATTCCTCTATTACAGGTATTATAATTACAATAAGAAGAAAAAAATATAAAGAAGGTATTATGCTTGAGGCACTGAAAAGCATATCATTAGAAGCCCTACTAATGCCTGAAGAAAAAATAATTAATAGACTAATTCCAGCAATAAAAAGCAATAGCCCAATAATAAAAATGAATCTTAAACTTACAACTGAATTAATTTTTATTAACATTAAGCAAAATAATTTTTTAATAAAAAATAAGGGGTCATTAGCAATATGAACCCCCTATTATATTATATGTAATTTATCATTAACAGTCATAACAATATGCATCACATAAATCAACATGGACACACTTAAGATTAGCTTCACAATTTGATGAAATAGCTTTTATAACAGTTTGACAATATTCTAAAGCAGCATCTGCCATCCAAGCTACTACTGATATAACACCAGCAACAATAAGGTAAGCAATGTAGGGAGCTATTCCAGGAGGACCTGGTGGGTTAGGATTTAAATCATTAGCTACATTTTTAAATTGTACTAAGTTAAATCCATTATTTTGTATTTTAATACTTACAGAAGGTGATTGATTTATTGAGATATCAAATTCAAACTCTTGAGAATTAATTTCATTGAAATTTTCAAATACTACATTTTTTATTGTCGAATTTGTACTATTCGAATATGAATAATCACTTGTTTTTGTCAAAGAATAAACCTCATCAAAATAATCTTGAGCAAAAGTTATTTTAGACAATTGATTACCGTAAAGGTTTCCTGAAAAAAAATCATCTCCAAAATTACTATAATTCAAATTTATACTTTCACCATTTGCAGATGCTTGAATGTTCGCAACAACTTGCGGAGAGGAGTTAGAAGGATTAATATGTTCTGCTTGTAAAGGTTTTATAGAGTCAACTTCTTGTTTATCACAATTGTTTAGGGAAAACAATACAATCAACCCCAAAGCCAATTTTCCAATCTTTAATTTTTTCATAATATTTAAATGTATTAAAAATTACCAAGAATACGCTTGGTCGTTTTATCTTTTTTGTAGCTACACTTTTTTTGAAATTCAATGTTACAAATTAATTACTAAGTAGTTATAAAAATATAATTCTAATACCTGACGCAAAACGTCTAATTTAGACAAATTATAACTATCTTTACCTCATGGAAGTAGGAACAAACATCAGAAAAATAAGAGAGTTAAAAGGATTTTCGCAAGAGTTTATGAGTCAACAACTTGAATTGAGTCAAAGGCAATTTAGTAGGATAGAAAATAATGAAACAGATGTAAGTTTGTCAAAATTGGAAAGAATTGGCGAAATTTTGGAAGTGAGTTTAACTCAAATTTTGGGTTTTGACGAGCGATTTATTTTTCAAAATTGTGAGAACGCTTTTGGTACAAATCAAAATTATTATGCTTTTTCTAAAGAAGAAAGAGAACAGTATGAAAAACGAATTACTCACCTTGAAGGAGAAATTGTGTTTTTGAGAAATCAACTGGAGAGGAAATAAGGCAATGAATAGAGATGCTGAAATAAATTCAGCATGACAATCTTTTCTTTAGCCATTCTGAACTTGATTCAGAATCTTTGACATTAATTAATCACAGGACTCAACCATTTTTTCATCTTTTCTTCCTCCATTCCTTTACGCTCTGCTATACTTTTTACTTGATCCATCTCTATTTTTCCTAATCCAAAGTACTTAGATTGTGGGTGAGCATAATAAAACCCACTGACTGAAGCAGCAGGATACATTGCCATCGATTCAGTCAATTCTACGCCAATCTCTTCAGTAGCATTTAGTTTGTTGAACAAAGTAATTTTCTCAGTATGGTCTGGACAAGCTGGATAACCCGGAGCAGGTCTTATCCCTTGGTATTTTTCTTTGATTAATTCTTCATTATCCAAATTCTCGGTTTTGGCATAGCCCCACAATTCTTCACGTACTTTTTTATGCATTAATTCGGCAAATGCTTCTGCCAATCTATCTGCTAAGGCTTTGAGTAAAATAGCATTGTAATCGTCATTATCTTCTTGATATTGTTTCACGTAAGGTTCAATTCCAAGACCTGCAGTTACTACAAAGCCACCAATGTAATCTTGCAAGCCAGTTTCTTTTGGGGCAATAAAATCAGCTAATGAAAAATTAGGTAATTGTTTAGCTTTTTGTGTTTGCTGTCTTAATGAGTGTAATGTATCTTTCACTTCTGTTCTGCTTTCATCAGAATAGGTAAACACATCATCTTTTCCATTAGAATTGGCTGGCCATATTCCAACTACTGATTTGGCAGTCAACCATTTTTCTTTTTCAATTTTGGCTAACATTTCTTGGGCATCTGCAAATAGGCTAGTCGCTTGTTCACCCACAACTTCGTCAGTCAATATTCTTGGGTAACGTCCTGCTAATTGCCAAGTTTGGAAAAATGGAGTCCAATCGATAAAAGGTATAATTTCAGTCAAAGAGAAATCATAAAAAGTTTTATTCCCAATAAAATTGGGTTTGTAAACCTCTTCGGCTTTCCAGTCAATTTTAAATTTATTTTCAAGGGCAACATCATAAGGCAATAATCTTTTTTGCGATTTTTTATTCGCATGATTTACTCTTACTTTTTCGTATTCTGTCTTTATTTCAGATACAAATTCTCCAGAAGTTTTTCCTAATAACCTTTCTACAACAGTTACCGAACGCGAAGCATCTAATACATGAATGGTTTGTCCTTTTTTATAATTTTCTTCAATTTTCACAGCAGTATGAACTCTAGAGGTTGTTGCACCTCCAATCAAAAGAGGAATGTCTAGTCCTGCTTTTTCCATTTCAGTGGCTACATCTACCATTTCATCTAAAGAAGGCGTAATCAAACCACTCAATCCAATTACATCCACATTTTCTTCTACTGCTTTTTTGATAATATCTTGGGTAGGAACCATTACACCCATATCTACAATGTCGTAATTATTACAACCCAAAACCACTCCCACAATATTTTTTCCAATATCATGCACATCTCCTTTTACAGTAGCCATCAATACCTTTCCATTGGGTTCCACTGCTCCATTTTTCGCTTCTTCAATAAAAGGATTTAAGTAGGCTACGGCTTGTTTCATAACTCTGGCAGATTTTACAACCTGCGGCAAAAACATTTTTCCTGATCCAAATAAATCTCCCACTACATTCATTCCATCCATCAGAGGACCTTCGATTACTTGAATAGGCTCTGGAAAAAGTAAACGACATTCTTCCGTATCTTCCTCAATAAATTCAGTTAATCCTTTTACTAATGAATGAGTAATTCTTCCTTTTACATCTTGCTCTCTCCAAGATAAGTCTCTTTCTTTTTTCTTTCCGTCTCCTTTTACACTTTCTGCATAATCTAAGAGAACTTCGGTTGCATTGTCATTTCTATTTAACAAAACATCCTCTACTTTTTCAAGTAGTTCTTTTGGGATTTCATCATAAATCTCTAACATAGTTGGGTTTACAATCCCCATATCCATCCCGTTTTTAATGGCGTGATACAAAAAAGCAGAGTGCATAGCTTCTCTCACAGCATTATTTCCTCTAAAGGAAAATGATACATTACTTACACCGCCACTTACTCTTGCTCCAGGTAGATTGTCTTTTATCCATTTTGTGGCTTTAAAAAAATCAACAGCATAATTATTATGTTCAGGAATACCTGTTGCAACTGGAAAAATGTTAGGATCAAAAATAATGTCTTGAGGAGGGAACTTTACTTTGTCTACCAAAATATCGTAAGAACGCTTACAAATTTCAATTCTACGTTCGTAAGTATCTGCTTGCCCATCTTCATCAAATGCCATAACAATGGTTGCGGCACCATACATTTTTACTTTTTTGGCTTGCTCAATAAACTTTTCTTCTCCTTCTTTTAAACTGATAGAGTTAACTACTCCTTTCCCTTGAATACATTTAAGTCCCGCTTCTATGATTTCCCATTTACTGGAATCAATCATCACAGGAATTCTTGCAATGTCTGGCTCAGAGGCAATTAAATTCAAAAAAGTAACCATAGCTTCTTTTCCGTCTAGCATTCCTTCGTCCATATTGACATCTAGAATTTGAGCTCCTCCCTCAACTTGATCTCTTGCAACATCTAAGGCTTCATCAAATTTTTCTTCTTTTATTAATCGTAAAAATTTACGAGATCCTGTCACATTGGTTCTTTCTCCAATGTTTACAAAATTGGTTTCTGGTGTTACGATTAACGGTTCAAGTCCGCTTAGTTTTAAGGTATAGTTTTTCATTATTTTTAGTCTTAAATCCTTTGTAGTTAGTCCATAGTTTTTGTTTCTTTCGTAAAAAAACTATTAGTCGCCCTGAACTTGATTCAGGGTCTTTTGGCAAAGAGCCCTGCAACTAATTGACAGATTCCACATCAAGTGCGGAATGACAAGCTTTTTTTGGAGTAACTTTTAAAAAGTTAATACTTTACGCTCTATTATCTTTCTTCTCTATAACGAGCTAACATCCTACATTACAACACTCCAGTTATCCGTTCCTGCTTGGTTCATCCAATCTTTGTATTTTTCTTGTCCACCTCTTGCGCTCCAATCTGAGTCAATTGCTAGTTTCGCAGAAATTCCTCCTCTTGGGTTGCAAATCATTTCAATTCTCATTCTGTCTGGCTCGTACACTTCCATTAAATGGTCGTAAAATATGTTGATTAATCTTTCATAAGAAACTACAATATCTCTTAAGTGAAAAGAGTAATACTTCAATGATTTTAATTCAATAATTTTTTTGTTAGGATACATGGTTAAAAATATCGTTGCAAAATCAGGTTGTTCTTTTACTCCCAAGAAAGTAAATTCAGGAATTTTGATTTTGATTTCATATGCTTCTTTAGAAGGATTTGGAATTGCCTCCAAGATAGTTTTGTCTATTTCTTTATAAAGTTTTGGTGCCATTTTTCTGTTTTAAGTTAAATTTTTATAGTTTGTCATTCCCTTAAAAAAGGAATTTTATTCATCTGCTTGATTCTCATGTATAGATCTCTATTTTCATGGAATGACATTGCGATTAATTATTTTTTATTTCTCTAGGCTTATATTGACTTGCTAAATTAGCAATAGCTTTTATATGGGCTGGGGAGGTTCCACAACATCCGCCTACAATATTTAGTAATCCTTCATCCAAGAATACTTTTATTTGGTCTGCCATCATTTCCGGGGTTTCGTCATATTCTCCAAACTCGTTAGGTAATCCAGCATTGGGATGTGCACTAACCAAGAAAGGGGATTTTTTTGCCATTACTTGTAAATAAGGACGTAAATCTTTTGCTCCCAAAGCACAATTAAGTCCAATACTTGTGATTGGCGCATGCTCTGTAGAAATCAAAAATGCTTCTGTGGTTTGTCCCGAAAGTGTTCGCCCGCTTTGGTCGGTAATTGTACCCGAAACCATGATTGGAAGTTCTATTCCTTTTTCCTCAAATACTTGTTCTATGGCAAACAATGCCGCTTTTGCGTTAAGCGTATCAATAATAGTTTCTACTAGTAACATGTCTACGCCTCCTTCTACCAGGGCATTAGCTTGTAGTTTAAAAGCCTCAACTAATTCGTCAAAAGAAATAGCTCTATATCCAGGGTCATTAATAACTGGAGAAATAGAAGCAGTTTTGTTGGTAGGCCCCATTGAACCTGCTACAAATCTTGGTTTGTTTGGTTCTTTGGCTGTAAACTCATCAGCTATTTCGCGAGCAATTTTTGCCGAGTGATAATTGATTTCATATACTTTACCTTGTGTTCCATAATCTTCTTGAGCAATAGTGGTGCCACTAAAAGTGTTGGTTTCTACAATATCAGCACCGGCTTCAAAATACTTAGCATGAATAGCCTTGATAATATCGGGACGAGTAAGGGACAATAAATCGTTGTTCCCTTTTAATGGAAAATCATGCCCTTCAAACCATCCTTTTCTAAAATCGTCTTCGCCTAACTGATATTGCTGAATCATGGTTCCCATGGCTCCATCCAAGACTAAAATTTTCTTTTTTAATTCTTCTTTTATTCTACTCACTTTTAACTTTTTTAAATCAAAAAACCCCCTTTCCGCTTGTTGCAGAAAGGGGGTTTTATTTCCTTTTTTGCAACTTATATTTCCCTGTTTCCAGAGAAGGATTTAGCACCTTTTCCCAATAAATTGGACCGGTTGCTAAGGTTTCAAAGGGCCTTTTCCCTCCACCTTTCTTTATAAGTTTAGTCTATTTAAAGACTTATATGAACTATATTATATTTCTGAAATAGTCCGCCAAGTTTGGAAGTTCGAAACTTGGAGAAGTCATTATTTGTCCAGTTTCACCTCCTCCATTGGAGCTTAATTCAGAATTACTTTTATTAATATCTTTAGTTTCAACATTTGAGATAGTGTATTGCCCATCATTCATGTCTTCTACTTTTAACACCACATCATCAATATCTACTTTTTTCTTATCATATAGAAATGTAGCTGTTTCATTTTCAAAATCTATTTCACAAGACTTTACACCTTCCAATCTGGCAATTTTATCTTCTATCCTGCTAGCACACATTTCTTCGCATGTCATCCCGCTAATTTTCATTGAAGTGGATGTATTGGCTATCACATTATTTGGCTCATCAGTATTTACACATCCAATTATGAATGTAACTGAGAGAATAAAAAAGATTATTTTTTTCATAGCATGAAAATTTCAAGAGTAAAAATACAACTATTTGTAATATAATCAAGGGTTTTGATTAAAATAGCCCTCAATTTTAACTTTATTTAAATCTAAAACGACTAACTCTTATGAAAAGTTACACTTATTTTATTTTCAAAAAGTTTTGAAAGTTTAAAAAATTAATTTACTTTAGCATAGAAATTAATCATAAGTGGATTTACAAGAAGCAAAATATAAGTTTATTCAAGAGTGGGGAGTACTTGGTAGTTCTTGGGGAATAAATCGTGCTATGGCTCAGATTCATGCCTGTTTATTACTGTCTCCTGATAGTAAAACTACAGATGAAGTGATGGAAGAATTAAAGATTTCTAGAGGAAATGCTAACATGAATATGAGAGCATTAATTGACTGGGGATTGGTATTTAAAGAATTTAAACCAGGGGAGAGAAAAGAATATTTTTATGCAGAAAAAGATTTGTGGACAGTAATGAAGCAAATTGCCAAGGAGCGAAGAAAAAGAGAAATTGTTCCTATTAGAGATGTATTAGCAGAAGTTTCTGAAGCAGATTTAGACAATACAGCTGAGGGAAAAGAATTTAAAAAAGTAACAAAAGACATTGACTCTATCATCAGTAAATTTGATGGCTTGATAGAAATGGCTTCAAAATCAGACCAGAATTGGTTCTTGAAAATGTTGAGCAAATTAGTTAAATAATTTTTTTGCCTTTAAAGTTTCACAAATTATTGAAAATATAAAAACTAACATAAATTAAAAAATAAAGAATTATGAAAAACTTAAATAAATATTGGCTAATTGCAGGAGTGATTTCTGCAGTTTCGTTTTTTGTTCATTTAATACTAGGTCAATTAGATTTGATAGACCCAATGCTAGAGAGTAATCTTTCTCTTCAAGTACGAACAGAATTAGTAGCCGTTTGGCACATGGTATCAGTTATTTTGTTGGCTACAGCTGTTGTTTACATTTATTACGGAATTAAAAACTTTCCATCTTCTGTTATGATTTGCTTGTTGAGCAATTTATATCTTGTTTTCGGGATAGTCTTTATAATATCTGGGTTGTATTATTCTATTTTTACTCCTCAATGGATTTTACTAATGCCCATAGGAGTTTTTGGACTATTTGGAATTAAAAAACATTCATTATGAAAATAGTAATTGCCGGAGGAACTGGATTCATAGGAAATGAATTGGTTTCTCATTTTGAAAAACAAAGCCATAAAGTTTTGATTCTTGGAAGAAAAAAGATTAACAAACCAAACTATTTTATCTGGGATGGAAAGACTGTTGAAGATTGGAAAAATGAGTTAAAAGAAACAGATGTTCTGATAAACTTGACAGGAAAATCTGTTGATTGTAGATATACCGAAGGAAATAAAAAAAAGATATTTGATTCCAGAACTAATTCTATTAAGGTTTTAGAAAAAGCATTTAACGAAATAGGCGAAAGTCCAAAAACTTGGATTCAAGCTTCTACTTCTACGATTTATAGAGATGAATATGAATCATCAAATGATGAGGAAAATGGCATTATTGGAGAAGGATTTTCCGTTGAAGTAGCAAAGAAATGGGAAAAGACATTTAACGAAGTTAAGCTAGATTGCAAAAAAGTGACTTTAAGGATGTCTATAGTATTAGGAAAGTCAGGAGGTGCTTTTCCCATATTGAAAAGGATGACTAAACTTGGATTTGGTGGAAAACAAGGGGTTGGAAAGCAAATGATTAGCTGGATTCATATTGACGATTTAAAAAACATCATCGAGTTAGCCATTCAAAACCAATGGATTAACGGAGTAATAAACTGTGTTTCTCCTACGCCAATTACTAACGAAGAGTTTATGTGGAGGCTGAGAAAAAGAAATTTTCTTTCTTTTGGGATTCCAACCTCAGAGAAGTTATTAAAATTTGGAGCAAAACTTATAGGGACAGAACCTGAATTAATATTGAAAAGTAGGTGGGTAAGTTCTAAAAAATTAGATAAGTTCGGGTATGATTTTATTTACCCAACTTTTGATAAAGCTTTAAATGTCCTCTAATGTCAGCAGTAAATCCCATATTATTATTTGATGGAGAATGTAAGTTCTGCAGTTTTTGGGTGCAATTTATTAAAAAGAGAAAACCGAAAAATCAGTTTCAATTCTTACCACTCCAATCTGAAACTGGAAAAGAATTGTTGCACGAATACAAAGTAAACCCATCAATAGATTCAGTAGTATTTATTTGGAAAGAAAAAGCACATATTAAATCTAATGCCGCATTTCAAATTTTAATACAACTAGGAGGATTTTGGAATTTACTCTTAGTTTTTTGGCTCATACCGAGACCAATTAGAGATTGGATGTATGATTTGGTTGCAAGAAACAGACATCGGTTTGTGAAAAACAACAATTGTGAAATTCATTAATTACAATACATTATGAGAAATAAAAGTAAAATCACCGCAATTGTCATTACTATTCTGATAAGTTTTCTTTTAGGGTTAATTTCAATCTACTTTATGGGAGAATATGGCTGGACAGTTTTTGTCTTAATTCCCTTATTAATAGGATTTTTACCTCCGTATCTCATTGGATTTTTCGAAGAAATCTCGGCAAAAGATGCCTATAAACTAAGTTTTTCAACTTTAGGAATTGCTTTATTATGCCTTTTGGTTTTTGCTTTGGAGGGGATGATTTGTATTGTGATGGCTTTACCTATTTTAGCTTTACTTACATGGTTTGGAGCTTTCATTTCAGTCCAAACAAATAAAAACATCAAAAACAATATTCCGCTCATTGTTGTTGGAATCACTTTATTATCAGCATCAAGTATGAGTTTTGATTCTTTAAATTCCCCCAGTTTAATTCCCGTGAAGACGATAATTATAGTAAATGCCCCAATGCATGAGGTGTGGGAAAACGTAGTTACTTTTAATAAAATAGAAGAACCAAATGATTGGATTTTTAATACAGGAATATCTTATCCAACTGACGCTACAATTAAAGGAAGTGGTGTTGGAGCAATACGCTATTGCAACTTTACTACAGGTAGTTTTGTTGAGCCAATAACTACTTGGGATGAACCTAATTTATTACAATTTGACGTTGCGAAACAGCCAACACCAATGAATGAATTTAATCCTTTTTGGGATATTCATCCGCCACATTTAGACGGATATTTTCAATCACAAAAAGGGCAGTTTAAGCTTACAAGTATTGATGATTCTACCACTTCTCTTGAGGGAACAACTTGGTACAAAGTTGACATTACTCCAGAGTTTTATTGGAAAGCTTGGTCGGATTTTATTATCCATAGAATTCATGTTCGTGTGTTAACACACATCAAAAATGAAAGTGAAAACCAATAGGATTTTTAATAATTATTTTAATTTTGCCACATGGATTTTGAATTTGAAAAAAAATGGCGTGATTTACTCACAGAGGTTTCCCAGAATATGGATGAGCCATTGGATATGCAATCGCTAATTTTTATGATAGGAGTTCAGGAACTGAATCAAGGTTTTGTAAAGTTATCCAAAGATCAAAAACTAGATGTGATGCACATCGCAATCTGCACACTAATGGAGCCTTATGGATTTTACGAGTATACAGGACACGATGATGATGCTTGGCCACACTTCAAATTAGTAAAAGAATTACCAGTCCTTAAGCCCACCGAACAAGAAACTTTTATGAAAAAAGCAATTCTTGAATATTTTAATAAGGAAAAATAAAAGCAAAAAAAATCCCTTCCAGGTATTGGAAAGGATTTCAACTAATTTTTAGCGTCTATTTATTAAGGGCAAGTTTGGCAAATAATAGTTTGTTCATTTTCTTGTTCTTCCTCAATTTTTACTACTCCAGTAGCATCAGGGGTTGCAGAACCAGCAGATTGCCTAACCTCTACATCCAACACAGCAAATCCGGCTTGACCTAGCTTGTATTGTTCAGTGTAATTAAATTTCACTTTTCCGTTACTTCCAGTTACATCTTTGCGGTCCATGTCATCACTAGTTGTTCCTTGATTACAAGTTGCATCTGGGCAATATACCCTAACAGTAACTCCAGAAACTGGTTGTTGTGCTGCATTTACCACAATTATTGTTGCAGTTGTGTCTTTCTCTTTTCTACAACTGTAGAATGAAAGAGCCATTAATACGATTAGCAAAGATGCTATTGATATTTGTTTCATTGTGTGTGTTTTTTACTGCTATTAAAAGATTCTACATCTAATTTTAGTAGTTTTATACTTTCAAAAATAAGAATAAAAATGACATTTATAAGAAATGTAGCTTTGTTTTGTGCTGTTATTACGTTAATTCAGTGCTCAGGGTTGCGAAAAAACGACAAAAAGAATAGGGAACCAATAGTTAAAATCACCACTTCCATGGGCGATATGTATATTGAGTTATCTGATTCAGCTCCAAAACACAAGGCAAATTTTATAAAACTAGTAAAAGAAGGATTTTACGATAGTTTACTATTTCACAGAGTTATCAATGGATTTATGATCCAGGGAGGAGATCCAGATTCTAAAAATGCAGACCCAAACAAAATGTTAGGAAATGGAGGGCCAGGATACACAATACCTGCTGAATTTAACACCTCTTTGTTTCATAGAAAAGGAGCATTGGCAGCTGCCAGATTAGGTGATGCACAAAACCCAAAGAAAGCATCATCGGGTTCTCAATTTTATTTAGCTCAAGGAAAAGTTTATACAGTGGCTCAACTCAAACAAATTGAGAGAAGTAAGCAAAGTACTCAACCAGGTTGGAATATGGATTCTTTGCCAGGATTCAAATTTACTGAACAACAAATTGCAACTTACACAACTATTGGAGGAATACCATTTTTGGATGCTGCCTATACAGTTTTTGGGCAAGTTATAAAAGGACTGGAAGTAATTGATAATATTGCAGCCGTAAAAGTTAACCGAGCTTTGGGGAATCGTCCTGTAGAAGATGCTATGATGGAAATGGAAGTATTGTATTTAAGCGTTAAGGAAAAGGAAAAACTATTAAGTAACGAGGAAGAAAAATGAAAGAAAAAATAGAAGATTTATTAAAAGAAGTAGAAACTTTTTCGGCAAATAAGCTCGATGAAGTTGAACAGTTAAGGATAAAAATTCTTGGAAAAAAAGGAGTTTTAAAAGAGTTATTTGCATCTTTTAAAACTGTAGCAAATGAACAAAAAAAAGAAGTTGGTCAGTTACTTAATCAGTTGAAAGTAAAAACTGAAGAAAAAATAGTAGAATTAACATCAAACTTTGCGAGTAAAGAAGATGTTGGCGAATCGTTTTTAGATTTATCACTCCCAATTTCTGAGGATAATTTAGGCTCTAGGCATCCATTATCAATTGTAAAAAATGAGATAATTGATATTTTTTCAAGAATAGGCTATTCAATTTCTGAAGGACCAGAAATTGAAGATGACTGGCATAATTTCTCAGCATTGAATTTCCCAAAAGAACACCCTGCAAGAGACATGCAAGATACTTTTTTTATTGATAAAGAAAATGCACTTAGAACCCACACCTCAAGTGTTCAGGTGCGTGTAATGGAGAATTCAACTCCACCAATTCGTACAATTTCACCAGGAAGAGTTTTTAGAAATGAAGCAATTTCTGCGAGAGCACACTGTATATTTCACCAAGTGGAGGGATTGTATATTGACAAAAACGTATCATTTGCAGATTTAAAACAAACGCTTCTTTATTTTGCTAAAGAGATGTTTGGAGAAAAAACAGAAATCAGATTAAGACCTTCTTATTTCCCATTTACTGAGCCAAGCGCGGAGGTTGATGTAAGTTGTAATATTTGCTCTGGAAAAGGATGTAATGTTTGCAAACATACTGGGTTTTTAGAAATTTTAGGTTGTGGAATGGTAGATCCAAATGTATTAGAAAACTGCGGAATAGACTCTAAAGTGTATACAGGATTTGCTTTTGGAATGGGAGTGGAGCGAATAGCTATGTTGAAATACCAAATCAATGATTTAAGGATGTTTTTTGAGAATGATATTCGATTTTTAAACCAATTTAAAAGTACTATTTAAGATGATAAAGAAAATTTATTTACTTCCAGTTTTACTGATTTTGTTTTCCATTTCTTCCTGTTCGTTGTATGAGGATGTTGAGATGCTTGGTGTGCAAAACTATGATTTTGAATCAGTACCAGGTTCGCAAGTTAAAGCTAGTATTGTGTTTAAAATTAACAACCCTAATTTTTATTCTATCACCATGAAAAAATCAGATTTTACTGTTTTGATAGATGATGAAGAATTGGGAGTAGCTGGAATGGAAAATGATTTGAAAATCATAAAAAAAACAGAAGGAGATTATACTCTTGGTCTCTTATTGCAAGAGAATGATATAAGAAACGCATTAATTCCATTAATAAAAAAAGCAATATTTAAAAAATCAGTAACCTTTAGAGTTAAAGGAAAAGCCCAAGCAAAAGTTTGGGGGATTTTTGGAAAAAAAATAGAGGTAAATGAGAAAAAAGAAGTCTTAGTTGCCGATTTAATGAGTAAATTGAAACTTAAATAATAAAACTATGAAGAACATCTTTGATAAATCAGTAACTGAAGAAGTAATCAGTAGAATTGAAAACCTAACTCCAGAAACTCAACCTCAATGGGGGAAAATGGGAGTGGCTGAGATGCTAGCACATGTATGTGTAGCCTATGAATTTGTGTACACAGATAAACATGACGCTACAAAAGCGACAGGTTTTAAGCGATTTATGATTAAACTATTTGCCAAAGATATGGTAGTGGGACCAAAGCCTTATCCAAAAAACGGAAGGACAGCCCCTCAGTTTTTGATTACTGATGAAAGAGAGTTTGCAACTGAAAAAGCTAGATTGATTGAATTTATGAATAAAGTGCAGCAAGATGGCGAAGCAAAGTTTGACGGAATGGAATCTCATTCTTTTGGGCCTCTAAACAAAACAGAATGGAATAACATGTTTTACAAACATGCGGATCACCATTTAACTCAATTCGGAGTTTAAGAATTGACTGAATCCTACACATATTATCTTTCAATTTCTAAAGCAATTGCTGATACAGAGGAAAGTCAGATGTTTGGGAAACCCTGTTTTAAGATTAACAAAAAAGCCTTTGTTTGCTTTTTTGAAGAGGAAATGGTGTTTAAATTAACCGGAGATTCTCATTCGGAAGCACTCAGTTTAGATGGTTCCCAATTATTTGACCCTTCAAAAAAAGGTAGAGCTATGAAAGAATGGGTGCAAGTTCCTTTTCATTACAAAGATTTGTGGGAAGGCTTTGCTAAAAGTGCTTTTGAGTATGTGGTTTCAAAAAGCTAATACTTGATACACACATTCTTAGGCTCAGTAAAAAACTCCAAAGCTCTAAAACCACCTTCACGGCCAAGCCCTGAGTTTTTTACACCCCCAAAAGGAGTTCGTAAGTCACGAACCAACCAGCAGTTTACCCATACAATTCCAGATTCTAATTCTTGCGACATTCTTTGTGCAGTGGTTAAGTTTTCTGTCCAAACTGTGGCAGCTAATCCATATTCTGTAGAGTTTGCCATTTCTAGCACTTCTTCTTCGGTTTCAAAAGGAGTAAGTGTAACAACTGGCCCAAAAATTTCTTCTTGGTTTGTTCTACAATTGAAATCCAACCCTTCTATTACTGTTGGCTCCATGTAATAGCCATTTTCACTTCCTTCAATTGTAAGTTGGTTTCCACCAAACAAGACTTTTCCACCTTCTTCTTGAGCTAGTTTTACGTACCCTAATACTTTTTCAAGATGATCTTTAGAAACGATTGCTCCCATTCTTGTTTTATCATCAAAAGGGTCACCCACAGTATGAGTGGCTAATTTTTCTAAAAATGCTTTTTTAAATTTTTCGTAAATCGGTTTTTGAATAAAAATTCGAGAACCACACAAGCAAATTTGCCCTTGATTAGCAAATGAAGAATGTAAAGTAGTACTCAGCATTTTGTCAAAATCACAATCAGCAAAAATGATATTTGGATTCTTTCCTCCCAACTCGAGTGATGTTTTTTTGAAAGATTCAGCAGCCTTTCTTCCTATAATTCTCCCTGTAGTTGTTCCACCAGTAAACGAAATTGCCTTCACTTTTGGATGAGAAACAATTGCATCACCTGCATGTGCACCAAGTCCATGAACAATATTCAGAACTCCTTTTGGGATTCCCGCTTCGATACATAACTTAGAAAACAAATAAGCAGTCATTGGAGTTACTTCTGAGGGTTTTGCAACTACTGTACAACCCGAGGCAATGGCTGGAGCGATTTTCCAAGTGAATAAATATAAAGGTAAATTCCAAGGTGAAATACAACCTACAACTCCTAGTGGATGGTTGAGTGTGTAATTTGTAAATCCTTCTTCCATGTGATGCGACTGAGAAGCATCATGCAAAATTGCAGTTGCAAAAAACCGAATGTTCGCACTCGCTCTTGGGATATCTACTCGAGTTGCTAATTTATAGGGTTTCCCGTTATCTGTAGCCTCTGCTTTGGCTAATTCATCCAGATTATCATCAATCAAGTCTGCCAAACGAACCAATATTTTTGAGCGTTCGTTTTTTGGTGTTTTACTCCACTCAGGAAAAGCATCCGAAGCAGCTTTTACCGCTGTCTCCACATCTTCTGCTTGTGAATTTGGGATTTGACTATAAACCTCACCTTTTGATGGATTATAATTATCCAAGTAGTTGAGTTCAGCTGGAGCAACAAGTTCTCCGTTTATGTAGTTTTCGATTGTTATCATTCTCAAATTTAGTTATAAGTTTTAAAAAAGAATCATGAACCTATCTCAAGATTATTAAAAATTAAAAGCCAAGTTAATTTTAAGTTGGTTCTGATTTACCAATTCGCCAAGAGAAACCTAAGAGTATGTTTATCGAGTTAGTTTTGATTACACTTTCACTAATGGTAGGAGTTTTAACTATATTTACTAACCCCAAATTATTCCTTACCTCAAATGAAAAGGATAATTTTTTATTCAAATCAGTTACCCCACCTATTCCTGCAGTGAAGCCTGCATCATATATTTTAGAATAAGCAGTATTTTTTTGATAAAAATTAACATGATAGGACGTTCGCTGTTCCCGAATCGCAAGTATACTCCCAAAAAAACCCCCATTCAAAAAAAATAATTTTTTTGGACCAAATTTGAATGAGCCTAACAAAGGAACTGTTAGATACTGAAGGTTATAATCATTTGTTTCTTTTCCTCTAATATAAGTTACAATTGGATCGGGATAGTTTCTGTAAGATTCAAATATCGGATTAGTCGAAATACCTCCTTTAAGTTCGAAATTTATTCCAGAAATAATTGAAAGTTTATTGTTTATTTCATATTCTAAGGTAAGCCCAATGGCAAACCTTATTAAAGAAGTTTGATTTTTATCTTCATAAGACTCTTTGATTCCATCATAATATTTATCTCCTCTAAGATTAGTAATACTAGGACCCAAATTAAAACCTAATAAAAGTTTTTTTTCCTGAGAAAAGGAGTGAAAAAAACCAAGAGTTAGTATGATTAAAAGAATGTATTTCATACTTAAATGTATGAAATAAAGCTCAATAATAAAAGATTACTTTTTCTTCTTAAAAACAGGAACAGCAGAACATGCTTCTCCATACATCAAGCTTTTTACCACTGGCTTTAGTAAATTTACGGCTTTCACATAGGCAGAGTCAGGAATAGGAATTTCCCCACATCCTTTTATGATTACTCGCTGGTCTTTAAAATCATCAGGGTTTAGGTTAGTTTCCATAGAGTTTAAAAAGATAACTGTTTCCAAAGTTTCTAAATTTCCATTTATCACTTCTTTAGCAAATGGCTCTAATGCATCTGTCAAAATCATAAACGCCCAAGAAGGCACAATTGCATCCGCAGAATTGGTTAATGCAACATACTTATCTTGATAAACCGACCAGTCATTTTCTTTTACAAATTGCCTAAAGTCTTTTTCTTTTAGCACAAATTCTTGCCACAAGTTTTGCTTGATGTCATAAACAACGCGCTCTCCTTTTGGGTAATATTCTGCTAAATCCAGATTGATTAGTCCGCTGTTGGCTACTTTATTTATGATTTCTTTTTCCATCTGTTTTCATTATTTCCTCCCTTGAGGGAGGATTAAGGTGGGTGATTTTTCATCAGTTGCCACTAAGCTTAATTTGATTGCCCTAAGGTAAGTTTAATCTGTGAAATATTCTCTGTGGGATCCCGCATCAAGTGCGGGATGACAATAAATAAATAGTGTGTTAAAGTGTCTTCAGAAACCCAACTTCTTCAACAGTTAAATGCCTCCAGGTTCCTCGTTGTAAACCTTTTTTGTTTAAAGTAGCAAACTGAATTCTGTCTAGTTTTTTTACTTTATAATCAAAGTGTTCAAAAATTCTACGTACAATTCGGTTTCGCCCAGAGTGTAGAGTTATTACCGCTCCACTTTTATTAGAGCCATTATCTGCGTAGTCGATAGAATCTACTTTTGCATACCCATCTTCCAATTCAAATCCATCCAACATCATTTGCATGTGTCCTTTTTGGATAGTTTGGTCCACTTCTATCTGGTAGGTTTTTTCAATTTCATTTCTTGGGTGAGTTAATTTCTCAGCCAACATACCATCATTTGTAAACAACAATAGTCCAAGTGTGTTTCTATCTAATCTGCCTACTGGGTATATACGTTCAATACAAGCATTACTAACCAATTCCATTACCGTTTTACGGTTTTGTGGATCTTTGGAAGTAGTAATAAAATCTTTGGGTTTGTTCAATAGAACATATTGATATCCTTCCACTTTTATTTTTTCACCTCCATAATGCACCACATCTACTTGCGGATCAATTCGGATTCCTAATTCGGTTACAATTTTTTTATTTACTTCAATCACACCCGTTTCAATCAGCGTATCCGCTTCTCTTCTAGAGCAAATTCCTGCTTGAGCCAAAAATCTATTTAGTCTTATTTTTCCATCCAACGAACGCTTTGGAGCTGATTTCCCAGTTCTTTTAGGTTTCTCCCCGTATGGTTTGCTTTCTCCTCTTTTTGCTCCTGGTTTGCCACTACCCTTGTAATAACTCCCCGAAGTTTTAAATCCACTCTTTTTCGATCTATCCTCAGAAACATTTTTGTTTCTACCCTTTGGATTGTTTGTTGTTCTTCTCTTTTTCATGGTACAAAGTTAAGGTATTATATTGAAATTAGTGTTTCAATTATTCTTTCGCTTCCTCCCTTGAGGGAGGATTGAGGTGGGTGACTTTTTAATTACAAATGCTGTCACCTCCCTAACCCTCCTCAAGGAGGGAAAATCTTCCAAAAAAGTATAAATATTATTACCTTTATCATTCAAAATTAAACACCAAAAAATGAGTCAAGAAGTAAGAAATTTAGAACCAACACAATTGTGGAACAAGTTTGCAGATTTAAATGCTGTGCCTAGACCTTCTAAAAAGGAAGAGAGAGTGATTCAGTTTATGGTTGATTTTGGGAAAAATCTTGGATTGGAAGTGGAAGTTGACCCAGTTCAGAATGTAATTATAAAGAAACCAGCTACTGCTGGAATGGAAAATAGAAAAACTATTGTAATGCAATCGCATTTGGATATGGTTCATCAAAAAAATAACGATACAGTTTTTGATTTTGATAAAGAAGGAATCAAAATGAAAATTGAAGGGGATTGGGTAAAAGCAGAAGGAACCACTTTGGGAGCTGATAACGGATTGGGAGTTGCCACAATTATGGCAATTTTGGAATCTACGGATATTCCTCACCCAGCAATTGAAGCGTTATTTACCATTGACGAAGAAACTGGAATGACCGGAGCATTAGGTTTACAAGGAGGATATTTGGATGGAGAAATTTTATTGAATCTTGATACCGAAGATGATGATGAGTTTAGTATTGGATGTGCGGGAGGTGTTGATTTAACTGCAACAAGAGCATATAGTCTAGAAGAAGCGACAGGAACTGCACTTAGAATTTCGGTTAAAGGATTGCAAGGAGGACATTCAGGAATGCAAATTCACGAAGGGTTGGGGAATGCAAACAAACTGATGAATAGAATATTGAATGCTACCAAAAATTATATGCAAATTGCATCAGTTATGGGTGGTGGGCTGAGAAATGCCATTCCAAGAGAGAGTAATGCAGTGATTGTAACGGAAGATATTGAGAATTTCAAAACTGCTTTTGAAACTGCAAGAGCTGAAATTATTACAGAGTTTAAATCCATTGAAGAGGATATAGATATTTCTGTAACTTCTCATGAAGATGTTTCAAAAATGATGTCGAAAGAAGATCAAACTGCTTTTATCAATGCAATTTATGCTGCTCATAATGGAGTGTTCAGAATGAGCCCTGATATTGAAGATTTGGTAGAGACATCAAACAATGTTGCTAGAGTAGAAGCAAAGGATGGAAAAATTGAAGTGTTGTGTTTAACCCGTTCTTCGGTTGAATCGGGAAAATGGAATATGGCAAATAATCTAACTGCTACATTTGAATTAGCTGGGTTTTCTGTAAAAACTGGTGGTTCTTATCCAGGTTGGAAACCAAACAGAGATTCAGAAATTTTGACTGTGTTGGAAAATAAATACGAAGAATTGTTCAATGAAAAACCTCATGTAATGGCATGCCATGCAGGCCTTGAATGTGGAATTTTGGGAACTAACTATCCAGAAATGGATATGATTTCTTTTGGACCAACTATCAAGGGAGCTCACTCACCTGATGAAAGAGCAAGTATTTCTTCAGCTAAAAAATATTGGAAATTTACACTTGAGGTGTTGAAGAATATTCCGTTGAAGAATTAGAATAGAATTTACCTAAACTAAAAAGGCGTTTGAATTTTCAAACGCCTTTTTTAAAGTTTCAAATATTGTTTCAGAAATAAAACAAATACCCAATATATAGGTATAAGAAAAGTCCAATTACATCGTTGGATGTGGTAATAAATGGACCGGTTGCAAGGGCTGGATCTATATTTCTTTTGTGAAGCAAGAGCGGAACTAAAGTTCCAAATATTCCAGCGAAAATAATTACAGCTAATAAAGATAGCCCAACTGTCAGCCCTAATTTTAAATCAGAATCCACAAGGAAAATAAACAAGAAAATAATAATCGCACATACAATTCCGTTTAGTAATGCAACACGAAACTCTTTAAATAATTTTCCTACTATTCCGCTTAAATCAATATTGTTGCTAGCAATTCCCTGTACTACAATTGCTGAAGATTGAACTCCTACATTTCCAGCCATCGCGGCAATTAATGGAATAAAAAGTGCCATTTCTGGGAATTTCCCTAGCTGTCCTTCAAATAATCCAATGACTTTTGCTCCAAGCACTCCTCCAACTAACCCAACAATTAGCCAAGGTAATCGGGCTCTTGTAAGTGCGAAAACACTATCACTTGATTCTACATTTTCGGAGATACCAGAAGCCATTTGGTAATCTTTTTCTGCCTCTTCTTGGATAATATCTACCACATCATCAATAGTAATTCTACCAATCAAAATTCTATCAGGATTAAGAACAGGGAGAGCTACAAAATCATATTTTTTCATCATTGAGGCTACTTCTTCAAGGCTTTCATCAGAATTTACGTACCGTACGTTTTCTATATAAATATCCTTTACCAAAGTACCTTTCTTTGCAAATAATAGACTTTTTAAAGACAACATTCCTGTAAGTCTTTTGTCATTATCCACAACATAAACGGTATATATATATTGAACACCTTCAGCCTGAATTCGCATCTCCTCAATACATTGATCGGTGTTCCAATTCTCGTTCACACAAATAAGCTCAGTTCCCATTATGGCTCCAGCGGTGTTCTCATCATACTGCATCAAGGAAGCAATATCAATGGCTTGTTGCGGATCTTCAATTTGCTGAATAACAGCTTCTTGCTTTTCTTCAGGAATTTCTGCCATGATGTCTGCCGCATCATCAGAATCCATGTTGTCCATTTGTCCCGCAATTTCCTTGGCAGATAGTGCTTCAAGAAATTTAAGACGAACATCTTCTTCTAATTCTACCAGTACATCCGAAGCTTTTTCATCTTCTAATAATCTAAAAATGTATTTGGCTTCCTCCATAGAAACCACATCTAAGATTTCTGCAATATCTGCTTCATGGAAATCAATTAACTGTTTGGCAATATCCTTCCCATTATCAGCAGCTATAAGCTCCTGAATTTGTTCAATAAAGTCTTTGGTTAATTTATATTGCAAATCCATTTCCTGAGGTTTTGGGAGTGCAAATATATTGATTTAAAGAGTGAATAGCTAATAAAATAGGCTATTTCAGACTATTGTTCTCTCGCCATTAAATTCTTGGCAAAATCTTGTATAGGACTTAAATCATATCCTTTAATACTTGATAAACTCTTACTCGAAAGTTCAAAATAATCAGAAATCATTGCTTCTGTTTTCTCTTTCACACCAATTTTTTCAAAAATAGCAGTTAGTTTTTCAACTCTATTTTCATCCTGCGAATTAATAAGTAGTTCTATCTGCGATTTTTGAGTTTCATCCGCTTCGTTCAAGGCAATTAAATAAGGAATAGCTTTCTTTTTATTTAATAAATCTCCACCCACAGTTTTACCCATTTTTTTACTTTTTGGATATAAATCTAGATAATCATCTTGCAATTGAAATGCTAAACCTAAATTGATTCCAAAAAGGTGGATTTTTTCTTGAATTTCTTTAGAAGCATTGCCTAAAATTGCACCAGCTTCAAAACAAAAACCAATTAGTACAGAAGTTTTGTTTTTAATCATTTCCATGTATTCTGGGATAGAAACTTGGTCTCTTTCCTCAAAATCCATATCATCTTGCTGACCTTCGCAAAGCCACAAAGCCATTTTATTAAACGCTTTATAGATAGCAGGTTGAAACTTAACTGGGATTTTTTCGATAAGTTGATAAGCTTGAATCATCATGGCATCTCCAGAAAGAATGGCATTATTCACATTCCATTTTTCATGTACTGTTGGATTTCCTCTTCTAAGCGAAGAATTATCCATAATATCATCATGCATCAAAGTGAAATTATGAAACACTTCCACTGCCAAAGCAAGTGGCAAAGCATCTTGTTTGTTTCCTTCAAAAATGGAAACAGCATCCAATAAAATAATTGGGCGAATTCTTTTTCCACCGATATTTAATAAATATTTTACGGGTTCGTAAAGTGAATGATGCTCAAATTGAGTTAAATACTGGGCCAATTCAGCCTCAATTAATTCTTTTCCCTTCATTAAATTTCTTCTTCTTGTATTAAAGTCATTAAATAATCTCCATATCCACTTTTCAATAAAGGTTCAGCAATTTTTCTAAGTTGTTCTTTATCAATAAAACCTCTAGCAAAAGCCACAGCTTCTATACATCCAATTTTTAATCCTTGTCTTTCTTCTACAACTTGCACAAACTGACTTGCTTGTATTAATGAATGAAAAGTTCCAGTATCCAACCAAGCTGTTCCTCGATCAAGGATAGAAACACTTAATTTCCCTTGTTTCAAATATTCATTATTTACATCCGTAATTTCATATTCTCCTCTAGGACTTAGCTTTATTCTTTTGGCTATTTCCACTACTGAATTATCATAAAAATACAATCCTGGAACGGCATAATTAGATTTAGGCTTAGTAGGTTTTTCTTCAATAGACTTTGCATTCATATCTCCATCAAATTCCACAACCCCATATCTTTCAGGGTCAGAAACATGATAAGCAAATACAACTCCTCCATCAGGATCTACTTGTTGTTTCAAATTGTCAGAAAGACCTCCTCCATAAAAAATATTGTCCCCCAAAATAAGAGCTACACTATCATTTCCTATAAATTCTTCACCCAAAACAAAAGCCTGAGCTAATCCATTAGGTATTTCCTGTACTTTGTAAGTGAATTTACACCCTATTTGACTACCATCACCCAATAGTTTTTCAAAATTTGGTAAATCTTGAGGAGTAGAAATAATCAGAATTTCTCTTATTCCTGAACTCATTAGTGTAGCCAACGGATAATAAATCATTGGTTTGTTGTAAACTGGCATCAGTTGTTTACTAACAGCTAGTGTCAATGGATGCAACCTGGTTCCTGAACCTCCTGCCAAAATAATTCCTTTCATAAAGTAGGACTTTTAATTAGTGTGTGACGAAAATAAGGTTTATTAGAGGGAATTACAAACTAAAGGCTTTTTCCTATATTAGGAAACAATTTGATAACATGGTAAAAAAGTATAAAGTTGATTACTATTCTTTTCTGGGGTTTATTCTATTCTCTGTAATAGTCGTATTTATTTGGCGAACCTATTACGGATATTATATTTTGTACCCTTTTACAATAATGGGAACATGGTTCCATGAAATGGGACATGGCGTTATGTCAATGATTGTTGGAGGAGAGTTTAAATACTTAGAAATTTTTAATAATGGCTCGGGTGTAGCTCACAGTAGTTATCGTGACTCCGATTTTTATTTTAATCAAAATATTGCTCTTGCATTAGTTTCAGCTGCAGGGTTATTTGGTCCTCCGGTGGTGGGTTCTATCCTTATTTTGATGAGTAAAAGCTTCAAAAAATCAAAAATCATTCTTTATATTTTGTCTATTTCAATGCTTATTTCAGTAGCCATTTGGGTAAGAACACCAGTGGGAGTTATTGTTATTTTATCCTTAGGAGCAATTTTGTTGTTTATTTCTGTAAAAGCAAAACCAATGATACAGCAGTTTGTAGTGCAAATTATTGGAGTGATGGCATGTGTAGATACCTACAAACAAATTGGCTATTTGTACATGAATGAAATTAATGTGGGAGGCGAACCTGGATTTTCGGATACTGCAAGAATGGCTCAACGAGTTGGAATGACTTATTCTTTTTGGGGGACACTCATTTTGATATTGAGTTTTATGATACTAGCGTATAGTTTGTATTTGAGGAATAGGAAGAGAATTTAATCCTCCACCTCAACAAATTTATACCCAACTCCCTTCACAGTTTTGATATACTCATCGCCAATTTTTTCGCGAAGTTTACGGATGTGAACATCAATAGTTCTATCCCCTACCACAATATCATCTCCCCAAACCGAGGCAAATATTTTCTCACGAGTAAACACATTATTTGGACGCGACATCAATAGCGCTAATAATTCAAATTCTTTTTTCGGGAGGGAAATTTCAACTCCTTTTTGAATTACAATGTATTTTTCTCTATCAATTCTCATGGTAGCAGTTTCTTCTACAAGTTCAGCTTCCACAGATGCTCGTCTTAACAATCCTTTTATTTTGCTAAAAAGCACTTTTGGCTTAATGGGTTTTGTAATATAATCATCGGCACCAGCGTCATATCCTGCAATTTGAGAATAGTCTTCTCCTCGAGCAGTTAAGAAAGTGATAATGGTATTTGCCAACAATTTATTTTTTCTTATTTCTCCACATGCTTCAATACCATCCATTTCTGGCATCATTACATCCATGATAATAAGGTCTGGCAGAAATTCATTTGCTACCTCAATGGCTTGTTTGCCATTTAGTGCCGTCTTTACTGTATAACCTTCTTTTGATAAATTGTATTCTAGTAAGTCTAAAATATCTTCTTCATCATCAACCAACAAAATCTTACTTGACTTCATATTTATTTAAAAATTGTTTAACAAATAAAAGGTTTTTTTCTTTCTCTTGGCACTTCAAATTAAAAAGCTACATAAACATAATGGTGGGTTAACATTGAGTTAATATTAAACCAAGTGCTTTGCAGTAAATAAAAAATGCAATGAAAAGAACATTATTTTTAGCACTTACATTAATTTCCTCAATCAGCTTCGGACAGTTTAAAATAACAGGAACAGTTACCGAAAAAATTGATAATACTTCTGAGCCAATTCCTTTTACAAATATATTAATAAAAGGCACAGATAAAGGAGCTTCAACTGATTTTGATGGAAAATTTTCCTTAGAGGTAACAAAAGGAACTTATGTATTGATTTTGACTTCAATGGGTTACAATAGCCAAGAAATTACTGTAGAAGTAATTGATAAAGATGTTGAATTACCAATATTAATGGAGTCATCTTCAACAACTATTACAACTTTTACAATTGTAGATAGAGCAGTTAGCGGAACTAAAACAATGGATATTGCTGAAGTAAAAAACGCAGATGGATTGGATGCAGTAATAGGAGAACAAAAAATGAAAGAAGCAGGTGCTTCAAGTGCAGATGATGCGGCAAAGAAAGTGGTGGGGTTATCAGTGGTAGGTTCAGGAAATGTGTATGTGAGAGGAATGGGAGATAGATACAATTCAGCATACCTTAATGGATTGCCAATTGCTTCTCCAGACCCAGATAAAAAAGTAATTCCTTTGGATTTATTTCCAACCAATGTGATTAAGACAATGACTGTGAAAAAGGCTTTTATGCCAAATCTTGAAGGAGATTTTTCTGGCGGTGCAATGGATATTTCTACAAAAGAATACCCAGATGAAAAAGTTTTCAAAATATCATTGGGAACAGGATTTAATTCTCAATCAATTGGTAGACAAAGAATGACATATAGTGGTGGAGGATTAGATTACTTAGGATTTGACGATGGAACAAGAGCTATTCCAGAGAATATCGCAAACGAAGAAGCATACCGATCAACAGAAGGAAGCCAATCTTTATTCTCGAGTAACCTGAATCCTGTTTTTAAAACTACCTTACCAAATTCAAGTTTTGGATTGTTTGCAGGAAATGTATTTGATTTAAAAAACGAAAGAAAATCAAAAGTAGGGTTTTTAGTTTCTTTGAATCACTCACACAATAATCAATACTCTTTCGGAAAATATAAAGTAATCAATAAGCAAGAAGATATTCAGATTGATTATGATTTTGAAGATTACACGACTTCAACTTCTACCTCAGCTTTGGCAAATATTGGATTTGATATTGATGAAAACAACTTGATTTCGTATAATTTTTTATTCGTAAATACATCAAGTGACCAAGTAAAGGAAGTATATGGTTCTCACTGGGATTATGCAAGAAATGTATACGCAAGAAGATATACTTTTAAGCAAAATAATTTGATGAATAACCAGATTTCTGGTTCTCACTTTTTGATGAAAGACAATAAACTTAGAATCACTTGGTCTACTGCATTGAATAATGCAAACAGCACTGAGCCAGATAGAAGGCAACTAGTTTATTTTTATGACGATAAAGAAAACACAGAAGATTACACGGTTAACGCAACAGATAGAATTGAAAACCACAGATTCTTTTCATTCCTTACCGAAAGACAATTATCTGCCAAAGCTGAAGCAAAATATATTTTTAAATACAATACTGACGATGTAGAAGATGGAGCAAAACTTGCTTTTACAGTTGGAGGAATGATGAAAAGAAAAAACAGAGATTTTGACTTTACTCAATATGTATATGACATGAATCTATCTTCAAGTTCTGTGGATGTATTGAACCCCGATTCATATATTAATCCTTCAGCACATGAAAGAGGAGAGTTTAGTATCCAAGAAGCATTGAATCCTGCTAGTGCCTATTTGGCGACACAAAACATCAATTCGGGATATGGATTTTTAGATTACAACATCACTACTAAGGTTGAAATTATTGCAGGAGCAAGAGTAGAATTAAGTGACCAAAAAATCTCTTATTTGGATCAAACTCAGCCAGATTTTAAAAGAATAAACAGAATTGTTTCTACTGATATTTTGCCTTCATTAATAGTGAAGTATCAACCAAATGATACGAACATTGTGAGGTTTTCTGCAAGCAAAACAATCTCAAGGCCAGGATTTAAAGAAGTAGCACCTTTCCAATATACTGAAGTATTTGCAGGAGCAACCACAGTTGGTAACCCTGAGTTAGTTAATGGAGAAAATTACAATTTTGACATGAGGTATGAAAGATACCCAAGATTAGGAGAGTTTATTGCTCTTGGAGTTTTCTACAAGCACTTGATAAACCCAATTGAAAAGACAATGGAGGTTGCAACTAACCAGCTTCAATCATTCAGAAATGCAGGGAGTGCAATGGTTACTGGAGCTGAATTTGAATTCACAAAGTCACTTTCTTTCTTAGCAAAATCTGATTCCTCATTCTTGAAATTTATTTCTGTGGGAATTAATGCAACTTATTTATACTCTAAAGTAACTTTTGATCCTAATGCAAACTTAGCCCAAACTAATAGCGAAAGAGCACTTCAAGGAGCATCTCCTTATTTGGTGAATGTTGATTTGGCTTACTCAAGAACTGTAAAAGAAGATGTTAAAGTAAATGCAAGTGTTTCTTACAATGTATTTGGAAGAAGAATATTTAATGTAGGAATCTACGGACTTGGAGATGTGTATGAACTTCCAGTTAACTCACTGAACTTAGTTTTAGGTTTAGAATTAAAACATTTTTCATTTGGTTTAAAAGTGAGAAACTTATTGAATCAAGACATTAGATTTGAACAAGAAACACCAAATCAACCAATTATTATTAACTCTTCTAGAAGAGGTGTTTTTAGCTCATTAAGTGTTGGATATAAGTTCTAATAATTAAAACAATCTTTTTTGAGAAGGCATCTAGGGCGAAAGCTTTAGGTGCCTTTTTAAGTTAATGTTAAGGCGATTCCCTTTATTCTTAAAAATTACTTAACGTCACCGATAACTTCAAGTAAGGTTAAACCTCTTTTTTTGTATCAAATAAAAAACAGAAAATAAACAAACGATGAAAACAAATTTCAAAAATTTCGGAATGATGTTGTTGGCAGCAGGAATGATGACTGCTACTTCATGTAAAAAAGAAAAAGGATGTACCGATCCTAATGCAAAAAACTTTAATCCTGATGCTGTAGAAGACGATGGCTCATGTATTTCTTTTCCTTATAAAATTACCCAAGTAACAATTTCAGGAAATTCTTACCAAAGAGTTGTAGGAACAATAGATGAAAACTACACTTTTTCAAGTGATAAAAAATGGTTGTTAAGTGGAGGTGTAAATATAGCTTCTGGAGCAACATTAACAATCCAAGCAGGAACTGAAATTTTTGCAGCTGATGATGCAACTACTCCATTTTTAGCAATACAAAGAGGAGGAAAAATTAATGCGGTAGGAACTGCAACTGACCCAATTGTAATGACAACCATTAAAACAATTACTGGAGCACCATCTCCTGGAGATTGGGGAGGAATTATCATAAACGGTAAAGCTCAAATAAATAACGGAACTGAAGCAGAAGGAGAAGGAGGAACTGGAAAATACGGAGGTTCTAACGATAATGATAATTCGGGAACAATTAAATATGTAAGAGTTGAGTACGCAGGAAAATTATTAGGAACTGACAATGAATTGAATGGGTTTTCATTCAATGGAGTAGGAAGCGGAACAACAGTAGAATACATCCAAGCATACAGAGGAGCTGATGACGGAATCGAATTTTTTGGAGGAACAGTGTCAGTAAAATATGCTGTATCAACAGGAAACGAAGATGATTCATTTGACTGGACATACGGATGGAGAGGAAACGGACAGTTTTGGGTGGTAAACCAAGAAGCTGGAGGTGGAGATAGAGGAATTGAAGCAGATAACAATGGTTCGGATAACACATTAATGCCATACTCTAACCCAACAATTGCTAACGTAACATTAGTGGGTGTGGATGACGGAGATGCTTCAAACACTGGAATGAGATTGAGAGAAGGAACAAAAGGAACAATTCACAATGCAATTGTAACAGGTTTTCCAAAGTATGGAGTAAGAGTTTCTGATGCACAAACTACTACGAATATGACTGCCAGTGAATTGGTATTGAAAAATTCAAATGTATTCACAAACGCTTCAGATTGGAAAGATTGTGCTACATTCTCAGGAGATGCTACAAACTCTACATCGGTAATTACTTTATCAGGATATGTGGGAACTTCAACTACAAACGCTGCTGATCCAACAACCTTAGGTTCTTGGTTCTCTGCGGGTACTTTTGTAGGAGCTGTTGAAACTGGTAACGACTGGACTGCTGGGTGGACTAAGTAAAACTATTTATATAAAACCTGAAAAGGGTAGCGAGATATTTAATCTTGCTACCCTTTTTTAATGTTTAATTTTTTTCTTTTAGAAATGCAAATCTACTTGCATTCTGTAAAACAATTTATCATCTCTATTTAATACATCTCGGTAACTTAAATCAGCTTGAAATTTAAGTTTGTGACCCACCACATACTTTGATAAACCAATGGTATATTCATTTTCTTTATTAGAAGAAACTGGCGACATATAGGTATATCTTAATGAAGGCTCCCAATTATTTTTTAGTAACAAACCCGCCTGTAAATTTACAGCTTGCCCTGTGTAATAGCTTGATACGAGAGTATTAAATTCATCAAACACTCGATTGTCCCCTCCACTAACTTCTCTATGAGCATATTCTCCCATTAATGAGAAGCCTTTGTATTTAAACATAAAATCTGCAAAGAGAGTATTTAGATTTTTTAGCCTTGATGCATCAACCTCTATAAAACTACCTAACTGACCTCTATTTCTTCCAGCTCTTTCATTAATATCATAAGCAATTCCAAAACCTAATTTTGGTTTTTGTTCTCTTTTTAAATCTACTGCACTATAATCTTTAAATTTCCCAAAAGGAAGTAGTTCCAATCTATACGTATAATTGTATCCACCAATATTCCCACTTGTTATATTTCTACCTTCCCCTTGAGAAAGTGCCAATTTATGTTCTACAATAAATTGTTTTCCATAAGTTGATTTATGCCTTAATTGAATTCCCATATCACGATCAATATTAAATCGGCTATTCAATCTACTTCGGTCTACCATCTGCATATTTGCTGATGATATTACACGCTCTCTATTCCCAGGAAGTTTTGTTTGACCAGCCCATAACCAAAAATTACCAGCAAAATTCCATTTCACAACTGCATCTAACATAAGCCTAGAAGCATTGCTGTATTCAGGAGAATCACCACCACTCATATCACGATTAGTAAGTGCCATTTCTATTTTGTATTGGAATTTAGGATTGAATGCAAATCCTTTAAATTTTAACCTTGCTCTACGAAGCAAAAAATTAGAAGAATGGTTGGTTATATTCCCTAAATCATCATTTACAACATCCCAATCATTCGTGTACAATTGCTGAAAACGAATTCCGGCATTCATAAAGAAAGAAGAGTCTTTTCCTAGAAAGTCGATGCCTTTTCCAAAAGTGTTTGTTTTAATTTGTGCTACCGATGGATTAAATCCTGCACACAAACTATATATAAGTATAAACCTTGACGTATTCTTTAATTTCATATTAATAAATAGTTAATAAATGAGGTCAAAACTACTTAAAATTAACATATAATTTACGTTACTTTGAGAATTGATACTTTGTTAAAATACATTTAACATTAACTTAATATTGAGAACCTTTCCAATTAACACATTAAGGTTACTTTTGGAAAAAATTGATAAACCCCTATGAAAAATCTAACTCTATTATTTTCATTCGTTTTCTTATTTGGTTTTTCGCTTTTAGGGCAAGCCAATGACACTATTCTTCCAGAACCAATTCTTGTTCAAGAAGTTGAAGAATTTGTTCCAACAAAAGAGATTATTCACAATACTTTTGCCAAAGAAAAAGAAGGTTCCGCTGACATTAGCTGGATGATTGATTATGAAGCGATGGGCAAATTAATTGATGCTGGTTATACAGTGGTGATTAAATACAACACAAAGATTGGTGCAAAACAAAACAAAGCTGGTTATGAAGGAGCAGAATGGAAATCTGTTCATGATATTCCGCTTGCTTCTACTCATTACAAACTAACGGATTTAGCGGGAGGAGAAAAATATGTATACAAAGTAGGAATTGAAAAAGGAGATGTTCAAATTTTTTCTGATAAGCAAAAATTTGAAACCAAAAGACCTTGGGGGATTTTCAGAATCTTAATGCTAATTGGAGCGTTAGGTATGTTTATTTACGGAATGAAAGTAATGAGTGAGGGACTGCAACAAGCTGCTGGTTCAAGGCTAAGAAAGATGCTCGCTTCTATTACATCTAATAGATTTAAAGGAGTTTTAACTGGTTTTGGAATCACTTCTATTGTTCAGTCTTCTTCGGTAACTACCGTAATGACTGTAAGTTTTGTAAACGCTGGGTTATTAACACTTGTTCAATCTGCAGGAGTAATGATGGGAGCAAATATTGGAACTACTATTACCGCTTGGATAATCAACTTATTTGGATTTAAAGTAAGTATGGCTTCTTATGCTTTAGTTATTATAGCAATTGGTGCACCGTTCTTGTTTTTCGGAAAATCTAAATTAAAAGCATGGGCAGGAGCGATTATAGGTTTTGCTTTACTATTTATGGGATTAGGAGAATTGAAAGACGCTGTTCCGGGATTAGATGCTGATTCACCTCTAGTTCAGTTCTTTGTTGATCACAACAATGGAAACTTTTTAGATTATTTGATGTTCATTGGTTTGGGAACATTAGTAACTGTAATCATCCAATCTTCTTCCGCTGCTATGGCACTTACTATGACTTTAGTTGCTGCAGGAGTTATTCCTTTTGAAGTGGCTTGTGCCATGGTTCTTGGTGAAAACATTGGAACTACAATAACTGCGGAGTTAGCATCATTGATTGGCAATGTGCATGCAAAGCGTTCTGCTAGAATTCACTCTATGTTTAATATTGTAGGAGTTACTTGGGCAGTTCTTACATTACCATGGTTAATTGATGGAATTGAATATTTTATGTTGTCAATGGGACTGGAAAGTCCTATTCCAGAACTAAACAAAACAACAGGAGAGATAATTAAAAAAGATTCTTACAACACAGGCTTAGCTATTTTCCACACTACATTTAACTTGATGAACGTATTATTATTAATCGGATTTGTACCTCAATTAGTAAGATTAGCTGAAAGAACTGTAAAGTCAAAAGGAGAAGAAGACGAAGAATTCCACTTAGAGTTTATTAGTGCCGGAATGATGTCTACTCCTGATTTATCTATTTCTGAAGCTAAAAAAGAAATCGAAAAATTTGGAAACATAACACATAGAATGAATGGATTTGTTTCTAGTCTATTAGTGGAAAAAGACAATAAAAAAATTGGAAAACTATTTAAAAAAGTAAAAAAATACGAAGAAATTACGGATAGAATAGAGCTAGAAGTTGCTGATTATTTAGCAAAAGTTTCTAAGGGTGAAATGAGTACAGACACCTCAATCAGAATTAGAGGGATGTTAAGTATGATTGGTGATTTAGAAAGAATAGGAGATATTTATTACCAAATATCTAAATCTATTGAGTCTAAACACGAAAAGAAAATTTGGTTCTCTCCTGAGCATAGAGAAAAGCTGGTAGAATTAGCAGCAAAAGTGGATGAAGCGTTTGATATTATGATGGAAAACTTGTCTGAAAATTATTCAAATGTTACCATTCAAAAAGCATTGGATAAAGAGAAGGAGATTAACAAAATGAGAAACAAAATAAGAAAACAACACCTAGAGGATATTGGTTCAGGAAAATATGATACAGTTACTGCAACCTATTACAGTAACATTTTCCACTCACTTGAAAAAGTGGGAGATCACATAATCAATGTTACTGAAGGTTTGGTGGGTGATATTGAGTAAGAAATAGCCTTAATGAAAATTCAAAACCTCTTTTCTAAATTGAAAAGAGGTTTTTTTATGATTAAAAATTTTACTTAACTCTTTTAGGATTCTTAGTAGCAAAAGCCTTCCAGCCAGAATAATTTTCTCCTTTTTCGCTTGAATCTCCTTGAAAATGGTGGCAAACCGCAGCTGCCAATCCATCTGTTGCATCCAATCTTTTTGGGAGTGTTTTTATTTTCAAAAGTGTTTGTAACATAGCCGCTACTTGTTCTTTACTTGCATTTCCGCTTCCAGTTACCGCTTGTTTTATTTTCTTAGGAAGATACTCAGTAATAGGTATTTCTCTGTACAATCCTGCTGCCATTGCAACTCCTTGGGCTCTTCCAAGTTTTAACATAGATTGCACATTTTTACCAAAAAAAGGGGCTTCAATTGCTAATTCATCAGGATGATATTCGTCTATAATTCCCAGAACTCTTTCAAATATTTTTTTGAGTTTAAGTTGATGAGTTTCATATTTGGTCAATACAATTTCACCAAAAGAAAGCAAGGTCATTTTGTTTCCTTCTACTTTAATTATACCATATCCCATTACAGTCGTTCCTGGATCAATTCCTAATATGATTTTTTCTTTGCTCAAAAAATGATTTTTGTTTATCCAAAGATAAAAGAAATTGCTTCTGTTTTTATATTAAGAGCATTTTTCAAATTGTTACATTATTAAATTGCTACATTAAAACATGGAATCCTCCACAAAAACCACTAATTTTACCTTTCAAAATTAAAAAGCAATCCATGTCAGACGATTTACTAAAAAAAGTAATTTCTCACGCCAAAGAATACGGCTATATTTTCCCTTCTTCCGAAATTTACGATGGACTCAGTGCCACTTACGATTACGGGCAAAATGGTTCGGAACTGAAAAACAATATCAAAGAATATTGGTGGAAATCGATGGTGCAAATGCACGATAACATTGTGGGAATTGATGCGGCAATTTTTATGCATCCAACTACTTGGAAGGCTTCGGGACATGTAGACGCTTTTAATGATCCACTTATTGATAACAAGGATTCAAAAAAGAGGTACAGAGCAGATGTGTTGATTGAAGAGCATGTTGAAAAAATTAGAGGAAAAATAAACAAAGAAGTTGCCAAAGGATTAAAGCGTTTTGGGGATGATTTTAACGAAGAAGAGTTTCGTAAAACGAATCCAAATGTGTTGCGAAATGTTGCCAAAATTGAGGATATTGAACAGAAGTTCAAAGAATCGTTGGGGAAAGATGATTTGCCAGCAGTAAAAGAATTGATAGAAGAGTTGGGAATTGCTTGCCCTGTTTCGGGTTCAAAAAACTGGACAGATGTTAGGCAATTTAACTTGATGTTTAGCACCGAAATTGGTTCACTTGCAGAAGGTTCAAACACTATTTATTTACGTCCAGAAACAGCTCAAGGGATTTTTGTGAATTACCTAAATGTGCAAAAAACTGGAAGAATGAAAATCCCTTTTGGGATTGCACAAATTGGTAAAGCTTTCCGTAACGAGATAATTGCCCGTCAGTTTATTTTCCGAATGAGGGAATTTGAACAAATGGAAATGCAATTTTTCATCAAACCAGGAACTCAAAAAGAATGGTTTGAATATTGGAAAGAAACTCGAATCAACTGGCACAAAGCATTGAATTTAGGAGAAGAAAACTACCGTTTTCATGACCACTTAAAATTGGCTCACTATGCAGATGCAGCAACAGATGTTGAGTTTAATTTCCCAATGGGATTCAAAGAATTGGAAGGAATTCATTCTCGTACTGATTTTGATTTAAAAGCCCATGAAGAACACTCAGGAAAAAAACTACAATACTTTGACCCTCAAGAGAACAAAAGCTATGTTCCTTATGTAATTGAAACTTCAATTGGATTGGATAGAATGTTTTTGGCGATATTATCTAACTCACTTAAAGAAGAAACTTTGGAAGATGGGAGTTCAAGAACTGTACTTGCTTTACCACCGGCACTTGCCCCAACCAAAGCGGTAATTATGCCATTGACGAAGAAAGACGGATTACCAGAAAAAGCAATGGAGGTAATGAACGAATTGAAATACGACTTCAATTGCCAGTATGACGAAAAAGACTCTCCAGGAAAGCGTTACAGAAGACAAGATGCTCTTGGAACCCCTTATTGCATTATGATTGATCACCAAACCATGGAAGACAACACAGTAACCATTAGAGATAGAGACACCATGAAACAAGACCGAGTTTCTGTTACCGAATTGAGTGCGATTATTGGGAAGAATGTGAGTTTTAAGAATTTGTTGAAGTAGGACTTTTTCAATGTTTTATTTAAAGCTGTCATTCTGAACTTGATTCAGAATCTGTTGGCAAACTGGAAAGTCATGCAGGAAAAGTCACTCTTCGATTCTCCCCCTTTTGGTCGAACTCAGGGTTTGGATCAATACAAATCTGCGGACTGAGTGATTTTTTTGAAAGAAAATTTGTATCGAATCCCAACTTGTGGAGTGATTCTCGGTTTAAAATCCACGATTAAAGTCGAGGATAATAATTAAAAAACAAATAAATATTATGAAAATATTAAACCTATTGTTTCTTATCTTAATTTTCTTTAGCTGTACAAGTTCAAAAACTTTTGAAAAAGAAATTCAAATAATTAAAGAATCAAATAAGAATTTAAAAAATTCATTAATAAATATTACTAAGGAAAAGAATGGATTGATTATTAATATAGTCCCTGAAACACCTATTTTTGAACATCCACATCACTCATCTGCAATAACTTCCGTCATTGCAAATAATTTATATTTAAACGAAGCACCTCAAGCCACAACTTTTAAAATAAAAATGGAAGTTGATTCTATTCGAACAATTGTATATAACAAAAGTGATATAAAAACTATTATTGAGTCTTATAAAGATACGGTTGCTTTTAATATCCTTAGCTACATAACCAACAACTTTTCTCCGGCAGACCCTGGAATTCTTGATTCATATATTAACCTAAGGGTGCTTGTTGATTTCCCAATGCTGAAAGAAGAGGGAAAAGCCACAACTTTCTACTCAATTCTTAATGACTATATTATTGAATATAGAGCAAATGAAAAAAAAGGTTATGCTCAAAATATATTTGTTGTTTTATGGAGTATGGATAAAGAATTTGACCTACTTTCAACCGAAAGTAGATATAGTAAGATTATTGAAAAAATTTGGAACTTAACATTTAATACAAATATTAGAGAAGCTGAAAAAAAATTGTTTCCAGACACAAAATAGATATTTATGAAAACAACCCTAATTACAGGAGCAACCTCAGGAATAGGAATGGCAACAGCCAAGCTATTTGCTGCTAAAGGATATAAATTAATCGTCTGCGGAAGAAGAACAGAACGATTAGCTCAGCTCAAAGAAGAATTGAACACTCAAGTGCACACACTTACTTTTGATGTGCGAAATAGAGAAGAAGTTTTCAAAGCTATTGAATCTATTCCAGTAGAATTTCAAGACATTGATATTTTACTAAACAATGCTGGAAACGCTCATGGATTAAGCACAATCCAAGATGGGAATATAGACGATTGGGACGCGATGATGGATGGAAATGTAAAAGGATTGCTGTATGTAACCAAAGCCATTTTACCTAAAATGATTGAGCGAAACTCAGGATTTATAGTCAATATCGGTTCAGTAGCTGCCAAGGAAGTGTACCCAAATGGCAATGTATATTGTGCCTCCAAACATGCAGTAGATGCGTTGAGTAAATCTATGCGAATTGATTTAGCAGGTCATAATATCCGAGTTTCGGCAATTCATCCTGGAGCGGTAGAAACAGAATTTTCTGAAGTGCGATTTAAAGGAGACAAAGAAAAAGCAGCAGGAGTTTATCAAGGTTTTGATGCTCTGCAAGCTCAAGACATTGCTGAGGTAATTGAGTTTGTTACTTCTCGTCCAACTAATGTAAACATTGAGGATTTAGTGGTGTATCCTACTGCACAAGCCAATACCACAACTTTAACGAGAAAATAAAGCATAAAAAAACCGCTAAATTTTTTAGCGGTTTTTAATTCTTCAAATTATTTACTATTGTCCAGGAGTAGGAGCTACAACTGGCATTTCAGTTTGCATTGTATTTCTATAATTAGGATCTATTCTAGAATTTTCAGTTACGTTTTCAGCACCAGGAGTTCCAATCATCATTGATGAACTAATTGCAAGCACTACAATAATTATTGCCAAATACCAAGTAGCTTTTTCTACTACATCGTTTGTTTTTTTCACACTCCCCAATTGGTTAGCTGCACCAAAAGATGAATCAATTCCTCCTCCCTTTGGGTTTTGAATCAAAATAACCAACATCAGTAAAACTGCTGCTACAATTGATAATACAAATACTAAAGTTCCCATTATATTTCTGTTTATTAAAGTTCGTTTTGCCTGATTTTTTCAATCAGGTCAGCAAAGTAACTGCTTTTTTCTGGATTTTTCAAACTTAACCGCTCATAAATTCTTATAGCTTTGTCCGTTAATCCTTGGTTGAGGTAAATTTTTGCTAAAGTTTCAGTTGCAAATTCATCTTTTTCAATCAAACTTTCGTTTGCAACCTTAATTGGTGAGTAAAATTCAGAAGCAGCTTTTTCTTTATTTATCTTAATGTGCCCGGAGTCTTTTTTACGATTCTCAATGAATTTATCTACCATTTCTTCAATCGAAGCTTCACTTTCTTTTTCTTCAATCTTTCTTTCTTTAACTTCAGTTGAAGCAACCCTGTTTGGCGACAACCAATCGTAAAAAGTATGAGATGCTTCAGAATCAAACTCTATTTTATCTTCCAAGATTTCTTTAATAACTACTTCTTCAAACTCTTTCTTTTGCTCAACAACCGCTTCTTCTTTCAGCAAAGAAGTTGCTCCCAGAGCACTTGTCAAAATTAGTTTTTCCAATTCTTGACTTTCTTTGTCTTTGAAAGTTTCTTTCTTCTCAGCAATTACTTTTTCAAGGTTTTCACTCAAAGAAACAGGTTTTTCTTTCTCTTTTATTTCTGTAGTTCGTATTTCCTTTTCAGAAACATTTTCAATTTTTTCCTCAACAAATTCAACTTCTTCTTTTATTTCGAGAGATAATTTTTCTTCTAGCTCGATTAATTTTTCACCAGTATTTTCTTTCTGAATAAAGTCATACAAAACAGATCTATCTGGAACAGAAATAGCTGTTCTTTTTAATTGATTTTCAAATTTTACACTTTCTTGAGTGTGATAAGCTTTTGCTAATAAGATTTCAATTGACTGGCAATATGGATATTGCTCAGATAGCATTTCCAAATTTTCAATTTCCGAATCAGAAATAAGAAAAGGATTTTCTAGTAACGCTATGTAAGATTTTTTGGTTACCAATCTCCTAGAGTTTTATCAAAAATATCTTGAGTAAGTTGATCAAATATTTCTTCAATCAATGTTTCTTGAACTGCCCCAATATCGCTCGTACTTGCATAATCAGCAAATCTAGAAAACGATTGATCAAAGTTCTTCTTAGCATCTAGTTGATTAATAAAATTCACTTTAATAGTAATTGTCAACCTGTTTTGAGAAGCAGTTTGGTTCCCTTGCAAGGCAATTGGCTGAATGGTATAATTAGAAATCGTTCCCTCGTAACTCAAATCTCCGTTTGTAGAAACTAATTCGAGCTTAGTTTGAGCTTGAAATAAATCTCTCAATTTTTCGGTAAAAGTAAATCCAATAGTAGAAGGACCAAGCGAAGCTTGATTGGTAAACTGCTCAATAGAAACAGTTTTTAGGTTAGGGTCAATTGGTCCACCTTGTGTAGAGTATTTTATTTTACACGAAACCAAGGTTGCGAGTAAAAACAAAAGGATATAGCTCTTTTTAATCATAATTATTTGCGAGAGTAGGCAAAAATAACGAAAAAACTAAGAGTTTCGTGTGTAATTGGCTCTTTAAAAGATTTCGAACCAAATTTCCCCTATCTTTGCCACATGGAAGAAAGATTGCCCATAGAATCGTGGTTGCCGATTACCAAAAAAGAGGTGGAAAAAAGAGGCTGGGAAGAATTGGATGTAATCCTAATTTCTGGGGATGCTTATGTAGATCACCCAGCATTTGGGACTGCAGTAGTTGGGCGATTAATTGAGAGTGAAGGATTCCGGATCGCCATTGTTCCGCAACCCAATTGGAAAGATGATTTAAGAGATTTTAAGAAGTTGGGAAAGCCTAAATATTTCTTCGGAATTACTTCGGGATGTATGGATACCATGGTAAATCACTACACGGCAAATCTTCGTTTACGTTCTACAGATGCATACACTCCAGGAGGAAAAGCAGGTTTTAGACCCGATTATGCCGCGGTAACTTACAGTAAAATAATTAAAGAGCTATATCCTGACGTCCCATTATTGATTGGAGGAATTGAAGCTTCATTGAGAAGAGTCACTCACTACGATTATTGGAGTAATAAACTGATGCCTACAATTTTAGAAGATTCTGGAGCTGATTTGTTAGTCTACGGAATGGGAGAAAAAGCATTGAAAGAAATTTTAACCATGTTGAAAAAAGGAGTTCCTTTTCATCAGCTAACTATGGTTCAGCAAACTGCTTATCTAAGACCAAAAGAAGATGGGATTCCAAAAAACAAAAACTGGAAAGATTTAACACTTCATTCTCATGAAGAATGTTTGAAAGATAAACGCAAATATGCTGGAAATTTTAAGCATGTAGAGCAAGAATCTAACAAACTGATTGCGGATAGAATTATCCAAGAAGTAAACGGTAAAAATTTGATTATCAATCCTCCTTATGATACTATGACGGAAACTGAGATTGATGAAAGTTTCGATTTACCATATACCCGTTTACCTCATCCAAAGTATAATAAACGAGGACCAATCCCAGCTTACGAAATGATTAAATTTTCGGTGAATACTCACCGAGGTTGTTTTGGAGGTTGTAGTTTTTGTACTATTTCTGCACACCAAGGAAAGTTTATTGCCAGCCGGAGTGAAGAATCTATTTTGAAAGAAGTAGATAAAGTAACATCTATGCCGGATTTTAAAGGATATTTATCGGATTTAGCTGGACCTTCGGCCAATATGTATAAAATGAAAGGGAAGGTGCAATCCATTTGTGATAAATGTGTGAGTCCATCGTGTATTCATCCAGTGGTTTGTAGTAATTTGGATACTAGTCACAAACCCATGACCGATTTATACAAAAAAGTAGATGCCAATCCTAAGATTAAAAAAGCATTTATCGGCTCAGGAATTCGATACGATTTATTGACAGAAACGTATAATAAAAAAGGAGATTCCAAAGACATGGATGAGTACATGGAGCAACTCCAAACTCGTCATGTTTCTGGAAGATTGAAAGTAGCCCCAGAGCATACAGCCCCAGATACGCTGAAGTTGATGCGTAAACCAGATTTTAAGCATTTTCATTCTTTTAAAGAAAAATACGACAAGATTGACAAGAAATTTAACCTGAAGCAAAAGTTAATTCCTTATTTTATTTCTTCGCATCCTGGTTGTAAAGAAGAAGACATGGCAAATCTCGCTGCTGAAACCAAAGACATGGGATTCCAATTGGAGCAAGTACAGGATTTTACACCAACTCCAATGACTGTGGCAACCGTAATTTACTATGCTGGAATTCATCCCTACACGATGAAACCGTATTTTACGCCAAAAACTAAAGAGGAAAAACAAAATCAACACCGTTTTTTCTTTTGGTATAAAAAAGAAAATCACGGTTGGATAAAAAGTCAATTGACAAAAGCCAAACGATTTGATTTACTGGATCAACTTTTGGGGAAACCAAGAGGAAATAAAGAATCAAATAGCAACCGAAATCGAGGAGATAAAAAAGAGTTTTCTAACTCTAGAAAATCTGAAGCAAATACTGGGAACAAACCCAAATGGTTAGCCGAAAAACATAAGCAAACAGCAAAAGGTAATAAGAAGAAAAGGAAGAGGTAATTAAATTTTTGTCTTACTTTTCTACCTGTCATTCTGAACTTGATTCAGAATCTCGCGAAGAATATTTCACAATTAATAACAGGAAATATTTCCATGAATAAAGATGCTGAAATAAATTCAGCATGACGTGCATAATTTCCTTTCAAATATCTAATAAAATCCGTAGTTTTGTAGCTTAAAATTTCATACTCAACCTATGTCAAAAGCCTCCACTAGAATTGCTACGCTTGAACAAGCTCAAGAACTTGGATTATTGCCAGAAGAATTCGATAAAATCAAAGAGATTTTAGGACGTACTCCTAACTTTACCGAAATGAGTATTTACTCAGTAATGTGGAGTGAACATTGTTCATACAAAAACTCAATCAAGTATTTGAAAACTCTTCCAAAAGAAGGAGATCACATGTTGGTGGAAGCGGGTGAAGAAAATGCTGGATTGGTAGATATTGGAAATGGATTGGCTTGTGCATTTAAAATAGAATCACACAATCATCCTTCGGCATTAGAACCTTATCAAGGTGCTGCAACAGGTGTTGGAGGAATAAACAGAGATATTTTTACAATGGGAGCAAGACCAATTGCTCAATTAAACTCATTGAGGTTTGGAAATATTGAAGAAGCTAGAACAAAGTGGCTAGTAAAAGGAGTTTCTAAAGGAATTGGAGATTATGGAAATGCTTTTGGAATTCCAATCGTAGGAGGAGAAGTATTTTTTGATGAATCTTACAATACAAATCCTTTGGTAAATGCATTTTCTGCTGGGATTATGAAAGTAGGAGGTACAATTTCTGCAACTTCTTACGGGGAAGGAAATCCTGTATTTATTGTAGGTTCTGCCACTGGTAAAGATGGAATTCATGGAGCAGCTTTTGCATCTAAAGATATTACGGAAGATTCTGTAAATGACTTACCTGCAGTACAAGTAGGAGATCCATTTCAAGAAAAATTATTATTGGAAGCAACTCTAGAATTGGCCGAAACGGATGCCATTGTAGGAATGCAAGATATGGGTGCAGCAGGGATTACTTGTTCTACATCAGAAATGAGTGGAAAAGAAGGATTTGGAATGGATATTTGGTTGGAAAAAGTGCCAACTAGACAAGAAAATATGCAACCTTACGAGATTCTATTGTCAGAATCTCAAGAGAGAATGTTGGTGGTAGTTCACAAAGGAAAAGAAAAAGTAGTTCAAGATATTTTTGACAAATGGGATTTGAACTGTGTGCAAATAGGAGAAGTAACAAAAGGAGGAACTCTTAATTACTATGAAAATGGTGAATTGATTGCCACTACTCCTGCTGAGCCATTAATTTTAGGTGGAGGTGCTCCAGTTTACGACAGAGAATACAAAGAGCCAGCTTATTTTGAAGAGTACAAGAAATTTGACATTGACTCGGTTCCAGAACCTAAAGATTTGAAAGAAATAGCAATGAAATTGGTAAGTATGCCAAACATTGCTTCTAAAAGATGGATTTATGAGCAGTACGATTCTATGGTGGGGACTAAGAATATGAGTACAATCTCACCTTCTGATGCGGCTATTGTAAATGTAAAAGGAACAAACACTGCATTGGCAATGACTGTAGATTGCAATTCAAGATATGTGAATGCAAATCCTGTAAAAGGAACTGAAATTGCTGTATCTGAAGCTGCAAGAAACATTGTAATTTCTGGAGGTGTGCCTTCAGCTATTACTAACTGTCTTAACTTTGGTAATCCATACAATCCTGAATCTTACTGGCAATTTGTAGGAGCAATTGAAGGAATGAGTAATGCGTGTAGAAAATTTAAAACTCCAGTAACTGGAGGGAACGTAAGTTTTTATAACCAAACAAAAATTGACGGAGTAGAAACTCCTGTATTCCCAACACCAACTATTGGAATGATTGGAATAGTGCCAGACAAAGACAAGGTAATGACTTTGGATTTTAAACAAGAAGGAGATTCAATTTTCCTACTTGGAAAATCAGTAAACGACATTAACTCTTCTGAGTACCTAGCAAATATTGTTGGAATTAAAGAATCTACATCTCCATATTTTGAATTGGAAGAAGAATTTGAATTACAAAACTCAACCAAAGGATTAATAGAGAATGGATTAATAAATGCGGCTCACGATTGTGCAGATGGTGGACTGTTTGTTACACTTGCCGAAATGGGATTTGTAAACAACATAGGGTTTGATGTAACAACCGATAGCGAAATCAGAAAAGATGCTTTCTTGTTTGGAGAAACACAAAGTAGAATCGTAGTTTCTGTAACTGAAGAAAATAAAGAAGCGTTTATTGAGTTTATGGCAGAAACCGAAACCCCATACAGCTTACTAGGAGAAACAACTGGCAAGAACGTAACGGTAGATGGAGAAGACTGGGGAAGCCTTGAAGGAATGAAAACAACATATAACAATTCATTAGGAAATCATTTAAACTAAGAATCATGAAAATTAAAAACATTTTAATTGCATCGGGAGTTTTGGTTATTACCTCTTGTGTGGTAAGTAAAAAGAAGTACACCACTCTAGAAATGGAGAATGAAAAGCTGAGAAAGGATTTAGCTGAGGCTAAAACTAATGAAGTTGATATGACAAATGAAACTTCTAAAATCAGTTATAGTTTAGGTGTAAATGTAGCAAGTAGTATAAAAAACCAAGGAATGGAGAAGGTGGATACGGCTGCAGTAGCGAAAGCTTTTGGAGATGTATTTGCTAATAGAAAAACAGATATCGAGCCTTTACAAGCGCAGCAAGCTTTACAGGCTTATTTTGGGGAATTACAAAATAAGCTTATTGAAAAACAATCAGCAGAAGGAGCAAAGTTTTTGGCATTAAACTCTATGAAAGAAGGTGTTGTGAGTTTGCCAAGTGGATTACAATATAAAATTATTAAACAAGGAACGGGAGAAAAGCCAAAAGCAACTGATCAAGTTAAGACACACTACAAAGGAATGTTGGTTGACGGAACAAAATTTGACAGCTCTTACGATAGAGGTCAGCCTGCAGTTTTTGGTTTGAATCAAGTAATTAAAGGATGGACAGAAGCATTACAATTGATGCCTGTAGGTAGTAAATGGGAATTATACATTCCTCATTACCTAGCATACGGAGCTCAAGGAAAAGGATCTATTGGCCCATACAATGCTCTAATATTTGAGATTGAATTAATAGAAATAGTAAAATAAAAAAGTAAAAACAAAGAATGGATTTAAACAACGAGGTTAGCAAAATAAGCTATAGTTTAGGAGTAAATATTGGTCAAAGTTTGGCTGAGCAAGGATTAAAAGAAATTAATGGAGAAGCTTTTTCGAAGGCTATCACCGATTTTTTTGAAGGGAATAATTTGGAGATAAAAAGTGATGAAGCTCAAGCAAACTTGCAACAATATTTTGGAAAATTACAAGCTGAAATGTCTGGTAAACAAGCAAAAGTAGGAATAGCATTTTTAGCAGAAAATGCAAAAAAAGAAGGAGTTACAACATTGCCAAGTGGATTGCAATATGAGGTGATTACTGAAGGAAATGGAGACAAACCAGCTGCTACAGACACTGTAAAAACGCATTACCATGGAACCTTGATTGACGGAACTGTATTTGATAGTTCGGTAGAAAGAGGAGAGCCAATTTCTTTTCCATTGAATGGAGTTATTAGAGGGTGGACTGAAGGACTACAATTGATGTCAGTAGGAAGTAAATGGAGATTGTTTGTACCTTCTGAATTAGCCTACGGTGAAAGAGGACAAGGAGCAATTCAACCTCATTCTACCCTAATATTTGAAGTAGAATTATTAGCAATTGAAAAATAAAAACATGAAAAAATCACTTATTATATTATCATTATTATGTAGTATTTTATATGCCAACGCGCAAGATTATAAAACTGCAATTGGTATAAGAGGTGGGTTTTCTAATGGGCTTACGGTAAAGCATTTTTTATCTAGTTCCAATTCAATTGAAGGAATACTATCTACCAGATGGAGAGGATTTAACCTTACTGGAATATATCAATGGAATATCCCTTTATCAGAAGATGGGTTCAATTTTTATTATGGAGTAGGAGCACACATTGGAACCTGGAATGGAGGAAAAAAATATAAAAATCCATGGTTTGATGAAGATAGAAACTATACCGTAATAGGATTAGACGGAATGGTTGGAGTAGAATATACTTTTACTCAAATTCCGTTTAACATCAGTCTAGACTACAAACCGGGATTTAATATAATAGGACATACAGGATTTTGGGGAGATGAATTTGCATTTTCTCTTCGTTACACAATAAAATAAAAACACAGAAAAAATAAAAACATGAAAAGAATAATAGGAATAGTTTCACTAGCTGCATTAGTTGCATCGTCATGTGGAAAAGGAAAACAAACAATGGCTGAAGGTTTTGATGGTGTAAAGACACAATCAGATAGTGTAAGTTATTTTATAGGTTGGGATATTGCTCAAAACTTTAAAATGAACAACATTGATAGATTATTTGTGGCTTCTGCATTTGATAAAGGAATTGAAGATGGATTTGCTGGAGCAGATTTATTATTAGAAAAATCATTAGGAAATGATTTGATAATGAGTTCAATAGGTGAATTAAGAGCAGACACTTCAAAGTTTACTTTTAAGCCAGCTTCAATTGCTGAATTCACATCGTTGTCTACTAAAAATGACAGTATCAGTTATTTTTTAGGTTCTGATATTGCTTCAGGATTAAGTGGAAATGGATTTGACAAGTATTTTTCTGAAGCTTCTTTCTACAAAGGAATTGAAGATGGATTTACTGGAAGTGATACTTTACTTACAAAAGCTGACGGAGAAAAAGTTGCGATGGCAATAATGGAGGCTGAAAAAGATAACATTATGGCTGCTCAAAAAGCAAAATTTAAAGATAAGATTACTGAGGGAGAAACTTTTTTAGCTGAAAAAACAGCTCAAGAAGATGTAATTACTTTGCCTAGCGGATTGAGATATAAAATCATCAAAGAAGGAAAAGGTGCAAAACCAGCTGCAACAGATGTTGTTTCTACCCATTACCATGGAACTTTATTAGACGGAACTGTTTTTGATAGCTCGGTTGATAGAGGTGAGCCAACAGAATTTCCTGTAAATAGAGTTATTCCTGGATGGACAGAAGCTTTACAATTAATGCCAGTAGGAAGTAAATGGGAATTATACATCCCTTACAATTTGGCTTATGGTGAGCAAGGAACAAGAGGAATTGACCCTTATTCTACTTTAGTTTTTGAAGTTGAGCTATTAAAAATTCTTTCTAAAGAAGAATTAGAAGCACAGCAAATGAAGCAAATGCAACAACAACAATTGCAACAGCAGATTCAACAACAAATGCAAGAGCAACAAATGAATGGACAATAAGTCCAAATTAATTTATAAATTTGAAAAGCATCAATCGTTTTGGTTGATGCTTTTTCTTTTTAAAAAATTCTATGAAAAAATTAAGTTTTACATTAATTGCAAGTGTTTTAATAGCTATTAACTGCTCGTCAAAAAAACAAACTTCTAATAATTCAGAACCTCTTGCAAAATCTATATTAGAAACACCATTGAATGATACCATAACGCTAGCAAGTGGGCTCAGGTATAAGGTCCTTAAGGAAGGAGTAGGGAAAAAACCAAAACCAACCAGCAAAATAAAAGTTCATTACGAAGGAAAATTAGATGACGGGACAGTTTTTGATAGTTCTATAAAACGAGGTAAACCTCTTGAATTTCGATTAAACCAAGTAATCAAAGGATGGCAAGAAGGTTTATTGTTGATGAAAGAAGGAGCGATATATGAATTGTACATCCCGCCAAATTTAGGATATGGAGCAAGGCAAGCGGGTAAAATCCCTCCATTTTCAACTCTTAATTTTAGAGTAGAATTATTAGAAATTTTATAAAGAATTATGCCAAATAGCGAAGACTTAGGATTAGGGGATAAGTACAACTTTAAAGAAAAACGCCTTATTAATAAAGATGGGTCTTTTAATGTTGTTAAGCATGGCTCAATTAATAAGATAAGAGATACTTATACTCATTTATTAGAAATGTCTTGGGGTAAGTTTATCCTAATATTATTTGGCTCTTATTTTGTTTTAAATCTATTTTTTGCTCTAATTTATTTTATAATCGGAGTAGAAAATCTTGAAGGTGCAGATACAGGGTCTAATTTTCTTAATTTTATGAGTTGCCTTTATTTTAGCTCGCAAACCTTTACAACTGTAGGATACGGAATAATATCTCCAAATGGAATTGCGGTAAATTTAGTAGCTGCAATTGAGGCAATGGTTGGTTTGTTGAGTTTTTCTTTGGCAACGGGGTTGTTATTTGGTCGATTTGCTAGACCAAATCTCAAATTGGCATTTAGCGATAATATGTTGATATCTGATTATCCAAAAAACAATGGAAAAGGACTTATGTTTAAATTAGCGAATCGAAGAAACAGTGTGCTTTTAGAGACAAGAGTTGAGGTGATTGCTACTTATAATATCGATATAAATAATGAGATAAAAAGAACCTACAAAAGATTAGATTTAGAAATAGCTGAGGTAAAAATGTTACCAACACAATGGACTGTGGTTCATCCAATTGATGAAACCAGCTTGTTTAATGACTACTCTTTGAAAGAATTGATAGATAAAAGGTTAGAGATATTAATTTTGATAAAAGCAGTTGATGAATCCTATAGTCAACCAATTTTTGAGAGGACTTCTTACAAGGCTGATGAAATAATCGAAAACGCTAACTTTTTGAAAGGGAATCAGATAGGAGATGATGGTAACATAATAATTGACTTAGATAATATCAATGCTTATGAAAAACAAAATAGTGATTTGAATAAAAGTTAAATCTACTCAATAAATTATAAAAATAATTAGTGTACATTTGGCAGGTCTATTATCAGGCTAAATATTTTGATTTTTTGCTTATGCTTTCTTTTGATAATACCGAAGTAGCTTTTTCTGGTAAATCTAATTCCGAACTTAAATGGGCTCACAGGCTGTTTAAATTAATTGGGAATAACTCACTAATTTCTTTTGGAAAAGCGGCAACTAATATTGCACTCAAATTGAGATTGCCAATTACTGGGATCATAAAAAAAACGATTTTCAAACAATTTTGTGGAGGTGAAAATATTGAAGAATGTAAGTCTGTAATTAATAAATTAGATAGTTATGGAGTAGGCACAATCCTTGATTATTCTCTCGAGGCAAAAGAAGCCGAAGAAGAACTTGAAAATTGTTGTAAAGAACTTGAGACCGGAATTAATTTAGCCTCAATACATCATGAAATCCCTTTCATTGTTTTTAAAGTATCTGGGGTTATGCAATTCGATTTGTTAGAAAAATTTAATAAAAAGGCTCCTGAAAATCATAACGAATATTATGCAGGATTAGCAAGAGTTGACCGACTATGTAACGCAGCTTTTAACTCAAACACACCAATATTGATTGATGCCGAGGAATCTTGGATACAAGATGCAATTGACAGAATTGCTGAAGCAATGATGGAAAAATATAACAAGGAAAAAGCCATTGTATACAATACAGTTCAGCTATACAGATGGGACAGATTGGATTATTTAAAACAACTTCACACTAATGAAACTAATTTTAAAATAGGAGTAAAATTAGTAAGAGGAGCTTACATGGAAAAAGAGCGAAAAAGAGCTGAAGAAAATAATTATCCATCACCAATTCAACCAGATAAAGAAGCTACTGACAGAGATTATGATTTGGCTGTGAAATATTGTGTAGATAATAATATTGCTGTGTGTGTGGGAACACATAACGAAGCTAGTTCAATGCTCATGGTTGATCTTATGGAAAAGAAAAACCTAGACAAAAAAAATCCTGATTACTATTTTGCACAACTTTTAGGAATGAGTGATCACATTAGTTTTAATCTCTCAAACGCTGGTTACAATGTGGCTAAATATGTGCCTTACGGGCCAGTAAAAGATGTAATTCCTTACTTGATAAGAAGAGCGGAAGAAAACACCTCGGTAGCTGGACAAACTGGTAGAGAATTGTCTTTGATTTCTGATGAAATGAAACGCAGAAAACTCAATAAAAAGTGAAACCCCATACCTTAAAGTAATTAACAATTCTCTTTTATTTACTTACCATATTTTAATAAAGCTCAAGGCTTTAATTTTGTATATTTGTAACTTAATAATTCCCTTTAATACTAAGAGTTTTTAAAAATAAAGTCATGAAAAAAATAACTAGTCTTTTAATACTTTCTTCATTAATTTTTAGCTGTGTTCCAGCAAAAAAGTATGAAGATCTTAAAGCAAAGAACGAACAATGCCAAAAGGAATTGGCTCAGTATCAAACTGAAAATGAGCAATTCAAAAATGAAAACACTGAATTGACCCAAGCATTGGCATCAAAAAAAGCTGAGCTTGATGAGTTCAAAACTGAACTATCTGATGCTAAAAGAAAATTTGTAGAAAAAGAGCAACAATATGATAAGTTGAAAAAACTACATGATGATATTTTATTGAGGTACGATAGAATGTTAGCTAATTCTTCAAAAGAAAATTCTACATTATCTAACAAACTAGATAAAACTCAAAGAGAATTACAAGAAAAGGAAGATGAGTTGAATAAATTAGAAAAAGACTTGAACGCACTTAAAGTTACTCTTGAAAACAAGCAAAATGCATTGGAGTTAAGAGAACAAAGGGTAAAAGAATTGGAAGAGTTGATTGCTAAAAAAGATGCAGCTGTAAATGCATTGAAAGAAAAAGTATCAAAAGCATTATTGGCATTTGAAAACAAAGGATTAACCGTAGTTCAAAAAAACGGGAAAGTATATGTAAGCTTAGAGGCAAAGCTATTATTTGCATCTGGAAGTACTAAGGTGGGTACAGAAGGAAAAGTGGCTGTAATCCAATTGGCAAAAGCACTTGAAGGAGAAGAAGAACTAGAGATTGTGGTGGAAGGACACACAGATTCTGATGCTTTAAAATCAAGCAATCATCCAAAAAACAACTGGGAGTTGAGTGTGCTGAGAGCAACATCAGTAGTAGAAATAATGACTGCAAATAGCTCTATTAGCCCAACCATATTAACTGCTGCTGGTAGAAGTCAATACAATCCTGTGGGAGAAGATAAAGCAGCTAACAGAAGAATTGAAGTGATACTTACTCCAAACTTGGATAAGCTGTTTGAGATAATTTCTAACTAAAATATCCGTTACCCCTAAGATTTGGTGTACTTTTGATAAGAATTTTTTGGCTTAATCCTTGCATTAAGCTTTCATAAATAAGCGTTTTATAATGAAAAATATAGTTTTAATAATACTAGTATCTGCTTTTTCAATTCTTGGATTTTCTCAAGATTCAACAAGTAATTCTGAATGGAAAGTATACCCCGCTAACACTGATTCGGTAAAAACCACAGATACAGTTTTTGGATTAAAAAAATCTACAAAACCAGGAAAAGTATCTGTAAAAAAAGACAAAAGAATTGACAAAGTTTCTGATGATTTGGCTGGCGGGACTACAAAAAAACCTATTATAAAAGGGTATAGAGTTCAAGTAATTTCTTCTTCAACAAAAGGAAATGTTGACTCTGAAAGAGCAAGGTGTATGGCGGCACATAGAAGCCACAAAACATACATCGATTACAAAGCACCAAACTTTAGATTGCGAGTTGGCAATTTTAGAACTCGATTAGAGGCAGAAAAATTTCAGAATGAGATTAAGGAATTGTTTCCAAATACATTGATTATTTCGGATATGATTGAGCTTCCGATTATCGAAGATTAATTCAGTTTACTCATGGAAACCGAAATCAAAAAGAGAAATATCAGAGCACTTTCTCAAGAAGAGCTTATTACTTTTTTTGAAGAAAATGGGGAAAAGAAATTTCGAGCAAACCAAGTATTTGATTGGGTTTGGAAAAAATCTTTTACTTCTTTTGAGAATATGAGTAATATTTCAAAAGACACGAGAGAATTACTAAAGCAACATTTTTACTTTAATAAACTAACCATTGATACTAAACAAATTAGTAAAGATGGAACTATAAAATGTGGGTTCAAACTCTATGACGGAAGTATTGTAGAAGGAGTGTTGATTCCTACAAAAAAGAGAATGACGGCTTGTATCTCTTCGCAAGTTGGATGTAGTTTGGCTTGTTCATTTTGTGCCACAGGAAAGCTCAAAAGAATGCGTAATTTGACTTACGATGAGATTTATGACCAAGTAGTTGAAATAAATAAATTAGCCCAAGAAAACTACCAGAAATCGCTTACCAATATTGTATACATGGGAATGGGAGAGCCTCTTTTGAATTACAAAAACACCTTGGAATCAGTTAAGAAAATTACTTCTGACGAAGGGTTGGGAATGGCATCAAGAAGAATTACAGTTTCTACAGCTGGTATTTCTAAAATGATAATGAAATTGGGAGACGATGGGGTTAAATTTAATTTAGCACTTTCGCTCCATGCTACCAATGACGAGGCACGGGATAAGATAATGGAAATTAACCAACAAAATTCTCTTGAATCTTTAGCTGATGCATTAAAGTATTATTACGATAAAACGGGTAATATGGTGACTTACGAATACTGTTTATTCAATGGTGTGAATGATTCACTAAAAGAGGCAAATGAGCTCGTAGAGTTCTGTAAACATGTTCCATCAAAAGTAAATTTGATTGAATATAACCCAATTGATGAAGGTGAATTTGAGAAATCAGATTCAAGATCTACTGAGAAATTTGCTAATTTTTTGGAGAGAAACGGTGTTCCTGCAAATGTCCGCAGAAGTAGAGGAAAAGATATTGACGCAGCTTGTGGGCAGTTGGCTAATAAAAACTAGCTCATATACTTCAAATTTCTCGAATACATAATAATAAATGCAAGAGAGAAAAATCCGATTGCAAAATATCCTATGCCTACCACCAAAGAAACTGTGTAAATAAGAAGAGGAACTAGAGCAATTATTTTTGAGAGAGTATATAAATGAAAACCAATTTTCTTCAAGTTATACATAAAATAAGCGCCTAAAAGACTTAAGATTAACGAGATAAACCCAATGAGAGTTAACAAAGTATGGTTGGCTATTTCTTCTTCGCTGGTTACTATAAGTCCATCAGCAATTTTTTTTGCCATAGGATTTTCCGATAATTCTGGACTTTCTTCAATTTCGGAAATTTGAATTTCCATAGATTGCCTCACTACATTTTCGTCATAAGTAATTGCACTGAATATAGAATACAACAGAAAAAAACCACTAACTACAAAAGTAATAATGCAAAGTACAGTTAAAAATGTAGGTCTTTCGTTCCCGATATTGAGTTCTTTTTCGTCTAAAAAATGTTGATTTTCCATTTTGTAATAATTAGTAACTTTGAATTATGTTGAAATTAAGAAACTTATCTTATTTATTGATACTTCTTTTTATTATTTCGTGCGAAACAAATATAGAGAATAATCAACAAGAACCTACAAAGCAAGTTGAGGTTTTGGATACTATCTCTTACAAAAAATTAGTTGAAAAAGTTGATTCATTAAAATTTATAAAGCCCAAAAAAGAACAATCAACGGGATTTTATAAGAATGATTCTATGAGTTTGGAACAACATTTAATAAGTTTCGGATTGGTTGATATTCAATCTGTTGCTCCAAATATACAAGTACATTTAAAATACTCAACTACGGATAATTTTGTTGGGATTGACATGTACGGGGAGTTAGAAAAAGCATTTTGCCAACCCGATGTTGCAGAAAAATTAAAAAAAGCCTACCAATATCTTCAAGAAGAAGATTCAACCTTGACCTTACTTATTTTTGATGCAGTTCGACCAGTATTTGTGCAACAAAAAATGTGGGACACACTGAAAATGCCAATTAGAGAGAAGACAAAGTTTTTATCCAATCCCCGAAATCATTCTATCCATAATTATGGAGCAGCAGTAGATATTTCTTTAGCTACAAAAAGTGGAGAAGAATTAGATATGGGAACTCCGTTTGATTTTATTGGGAAATTAGCTCATCCTCGCCAAGAGCAAAAATTACTAAAAGAGGGAAAATTGACCGAAAAACACATCAAAAACCGCAAATTATTGCGAAAAGTGATGAAAAAAGCAGGTTTTTTCAACATTCAAACTGAATGGTGGCATTGGAATAGCTGCTCCAGAAATACCGCTAAAAGGAAATATAAAGTTGTTAGGTGAGATTAAACTTTTTGTATTAATTTTTTTAAATCATTTTTTGATATCCAAGGTCTTTTTCTGTGAAGCATTCTATGACAATTAGAGCAAACCATTACTATATCAGAAACTTTAGTTTTTTCATTTAGTTTTAATTCAGATACGGCTTTAATATGGTGTCCCTCGATAAAATTATTTCCAATTTCTCCATATTTTTCATTAAAATCAAAACCACATATTTCACAGTAAAGTTTAGAATATTTAGCTATAAAATTTTGTTTCGCAAGCCTAATAAGTTTTGGATTTGTCTCTCTTAAAATATGTTGTCTTAATTTTTTTTTACCCTCAGGAAATTCGATATCATCTTCTGTTAAGTCTACATTTACTTTATCTGATTGGTAACTATTCAACCCCCATATTCCTTTACCAATTCCATCAACACTGTAAAATAAATCATTTTTTTTATCATATTTTTCAGAATCAGATGAATAAGTTTCGATTGAACCTCTAACTATTGCTTTCCATGATTTTGGTAAATTATTTATACCCCTTATATCTTCTACAGCAGAATAAATATCATTGTAATGACCTTCACCACCAATTTGATTAAGCGCTTTAATTATGTCTTCTTTCCAACTATTCACAATTAAGAATTTATCGCCACCAACAACTCAAAAAACTCATCCTTTTTTGCTGCAGAAAGCGGGATAGAACTCTCGTCTTTCATGATGATGTAGCCACCATCTCTTTTTTCGTACCTATCTACAAAATTCAAGTTTATCAAATGCGAACGGTGAGTTCTGTAAAAAGATAAACCGGATAATAATTCTTCAAAATCTTTTAATTTTTTTGACATCATGAGTTTTCTGTCCTTCAAATATACATTGGTATAACTCCCGTCAGATTCGCACCTTGTTACATCTTCACTACTTACTACATGCACAGTTTCTTGGGTGTTTAGCACCAATTTTTTAGTCGTTTTATTTCCTGTTAAATTCTCAATTAAGCTTTTAATTTTTACCTGCTGATCCGAGGAAGAAAAGTGGCTTTTTGCCTTTTCGATAGCATGATAAAACACTTCTGGGTCAATTGGTTTTACCACATAATCCAACGCACTGTATTTAAAGGCTTTAATGGCAAATTCCTCGTGAGAGGTAATAAATATCACTTTGTAATCATCATAGTTTATTCCTTCTAGCACTTCAAACCCATTGCCATCAGGCATTTGTATATCCAACAGGATTAACTCAGGTTTCTTGTCATTAATTATAGAAATTGCCTTGTCTACATTTTCAGCTTCGCCAACTATTTCTATTCCCTCTACATTTTCAAGCAATTGAATGATAAATTCTCGGATGCTATTTCTGTCGTCTACAATTATTGTTTTCATAATTCTGTAATTTTAGTACACACTTTTAAGTGGTAAAATCAATTCAACTCTTGTTCCCACTACCTCGTCATTTTTAATAACATCTTGGGTAACCGAGCTAATATTTCCTTTAGATTCTGTGTTCATTTTATCAATTCGTTCATTGGTAATATTAGTTGAAAATGACAAATGACTTGACTTTCTTTTTTCATAAATCTCATTCACCTTTTTTCTTCCTAACCCATCATCTTCAATTGTTACTTTTAATGTATCTTCTTCTTTTTCAAAACTTAACAACACTTTTCCAGGTTCAGTTTTTAATTCAATTCCATGAACTATCGCATTTTCTACAAAAGGTTGGATAAGCATCGGTGGAATTTTATATTCATCAACATTAAGCCCATTTGGCACATTAATTTCATAAACCAATTTCTCTTCGAGCAATAATTTTTGTAAATCAAGATAGTTGGTCAAACTGATAATTTCCTTTTCGAGCAACACTTCTTTTTCTCTTGAACTTTCAAGAATAAAACGCATCAATTTTGCAAATTTAGAAAGATAGGTTACCGATTTTTCTTTGTCTTGTTTGTAGATATTCCCTTGAATTGCAGCCAATGAATTAGCAATAAAATGTGGGTTCATTTGTGTTCTCAACAACTTTTGTTCAAGTTGAATACTTTCTTGTTCCAATTTTATTTTTTCCTTTTCAGATTTCATTTTGTTCTGACGATAAAATAAAAAAGAAACTAACGCAACAAGTAACATCAAAATAGAAATGCCAATCAATGCCCAGGTCAAATACCTGCTTTGTTTCAATTGTAAATCACTAATTTCTGCCTCTTTTTCAAATGTTTTCAATTTATTTTTTGCTTCCAATTCAGAAGCAACACTTTCTCTCATTTTATTTCTCTCCAATTGAAACAAACTATCTCTCATAAATTTACTTTCTTCAAGATAATCCAACGATGCAGAAGGCCTATTCATAGATTTATTTATCAAATACAACAATTCAAGTGCATAGAGTTTTTGATCATACATTACTGTCGGACTTTCTTCTACTTCTTTTGCAATTTTTATTGCTTTTTTATATTCTTTTTTCCTGAAATAAATTTCTGCCTTTGTGAGCAAAGCATTGTTTGTTTCAAGGGTATTTTTAGTTTCATTATGAATTACAATTGCACTATCAAGGTATTGAATTGCCTCAGTAAAATCATCTTTTTTATTGAATACTCTTGCCAAAATCAAATAACTTTGAGCCATTCTTCTTCTGTTTTCCAACTCTCTGAAAATGATTAAAGCATTGATTGCGTTTTGATTAGATTCTTCCAACTCATCTAAATCATAATGCGATAGAGCAACTAAGTTATAAGACTTAGCTAATAGATTTTTATCCTTAGCTCTTTTTGCATATTCAACTGCTTTTTTAAAATGTTCAAGAGCTTCTTTTTTTCTTGAATCTCCGTCTTGTGTGTGGTACCAATATCCAATGTTGTATTCTGCAGAGGCAATACCTGATATATCGTTAATTTCTTTAGCAATTTTAAGTGCTTCGGTATATTCTGCTAGTGCTTTTTTAGAATTATTATTATCATCATAAAACTGACCCAACAATATTTTGGTTGAAACGAGATAATTTTTTTCTTTAATAGTTTCGGCAATTGACACTGCTTTTGTTATATCCGATTTTGCTTTTTTAGGCTTAGAATATCTATTTTGCTGAAAAGAGATAATTAATAATTGAATCTCGGATTCTTTTTGACTATCACTCTGCGAAAAAGAACTTAATCCCAATAAAAGGGAGAATGTAACAAGAATAATATGGCGAATGAGATTTTTCATTTTAATTAAGGTACAATTTTTTTATTATTCAACTTAACCAGTTACACGAAAGGGTAACTTTTACCCACCAAATTACCTATTTAGTTTGTTAACCCCATTTTCTCCATAATTTTTTTTGTTGAGGATTCCCAATTAAAATTTGAAGTTACATACCGAAAGCTATTTTCTTCAAGAGTTTTTCTTTTGGTGGTGTTTTCAATTAACTCTAATACTAATTTTGCATATTCTTCTCTACTATTTCCGATAAGAATTTCTTTTTCAGGAGTTGCTTTTAGGGCATTATTAGCAAGTTTGGAACTGATGCAAGGCATTTTCATAGCCATAGCTTCCAACAGTTTATTTTGAAGCCCTGTGCCAATTTGCATGGGTGCAATAAAAATTTGTGAACTATTGTAGGCGTCTCTTATGTCATCCATCCATCCAGAAACTGTTACTTTTTCGGTTGCCAGATCTTGTATTTCTTTAGTCGGTGATGTACCAGAAATTAATAAGGTTATTTCAGGGTTGGTTTTATGTAAAATAGGCAAAATTTCATTTGCTATATACACAGCACTTTTTACATTGGGTTGGTACTGCATGTTTCCATTAAAAAGTAACGTATATTTTTTTTCAGAATTAGAATTTGGAGTAAAAAAATCAGTATCAATCCCATTAGGTATAACAGTAATAGCCTCTCTTTCTATGTGGTAGATTAATTCTTGATCTTGAGCTGATATGATAGAATGATTATCAAAATATTCGAACATAATATGCTCATATACTTTAAGTCTTTCAGCTTCAATTTCAAGTATTTTTTTTAGATAAAATGAGGATGAAGAAATTCGTCTTTCAATTCCTTTTGACAGTACATCCATAAAATCGATAGTTTTAGGAATATCAAATTCACTTTTTACATACTCTCCACATCTAACTAACTGGCAATAAATATGATTAGGGTTCAAATCGCGAACTTGCTGCTGAATTTTTTTATGAATAGGACGGTTATAAAACAATGCTACTTGAAAAGGTTTTTTATTGAATAAAGCCTTGAAAACATTAAAAACGGAATGGAATTTATTCAGTTTATAAACGGTTACCGATTTACAAAATTTCTTTAATTCTTTAACAGAACTGTCTTCCACTGACTTATTTGTAAGAGAAATTAAGTGGACTTCTGCTTTTTTTGAAAATTGTTTTATCTGATGATAAGCCCTCAATTTGTCCCCTTTATCCAGCGGATAAGGAAATCTTGAAGTTATCACCATCAATTTTTTCATGTTTAGTTTATTGTGTTATTCAAAAATGAAGTTAATTTATCTTTCATTAAAGAAATATCGTATTCATTTTCAATAAGTTTTCTAGCCTCTGAGCCAATAGATTTTATTTTGTTTGGGCCATCAACCAAAGATTTTATAACGGAAGAAAACTCTTTTTCTGTATCAGCAATCAGGATGTTTTTTTGATTTTCATAATGTATTCCTTCAGCTCCAATACTAGTTGAAATCACACATTTTCCAAGTGCCATTGCCTCAATTATTTTCACTCTTATTCCACTTCCAGAAAGCAACGGAACGACCATTACATCATGTTGTTTCATATAATCGATAGCATCATCTACAAAGCCAGAAACTCGAACTGTTGGGTTGGTTTGTTCTAAAAATTTAGTTGGCATATCCTTTCCAGCAAGATTGAAAATGGCATCTATATTCAATTTATTCCATACAGAGCTTATAAACCAATCTAGCCCCTCAATATTTGGCAACCAATCCATTGCACCAATATGAAAAAATGAAGGTTTTGTATTGGTCTCACTGTCAACTTGATACTTAGATAAATTTATATAAAAAGGAATTGTTATTAGTTTGTCTGGACTAACTATCTTAGCAATTTGCTTTTTATCCTTGTTGGTAGCACAAATTATCCCATCTACTTTTTGCCAAATCTCTTGCTCTTCTGTTTTGAGTTGTTTTGCTAATATTCTAAAATATCGATTTTTTACCCAGCTTGATTTTTTGGACATTCGTTCCCAAATTTCATACTCAATGTTAGCCGAATTCAAAATTATTTTAGCTCCTGAGTGTTGTCTTATTAAATCAATATAATGGGCTACAAAAATATTTTCAAGCTGAACTATCTCATAGTTATTACTCTTTAATATGTCAATTAATTTTTTTTCAAAATCAGAACATTTGAAACGACTGAGGTTATAAGATTTATTAGCGGCCAGCGCTTTAACAGCACCACTAACAGTAGGCTTAGTATCAATTTTTACAGAAAAAATAGAAACTTCTTCCGAAAGATTTTCATCAAAATCTTTTTTATCAAATGGATGTTTGAATGTTTCTAAAGTTAGAATATCTATGTTAAAGTCAGGATTCGAGTCATAGAAACCACTCATTTTTGCCATACCCAAACAACCACCATCAATAGATGGATATGCTGGTTTATTAGTGATTTGAAGAATTTTTGTTGGCATACAACCAGAATCCGAATTGTGTATTCCAAATATAGGAAATCTGGTGTTTTTTAACTGTAGTTGTTCTACTTATTTTTATTCAAATCATTCATAGTTCTATTTAGACCAATGGTTGTAAATGATTGAATATATTTTATTGATAAGTCAATAAGTTCAGGGAGTTGTTTTTCCTCTTCTTTCGTCCATTCTCCAAGTACATAATTAATTTGTTTCCCTCTAGAAAATTCAGCACCAATTCCAAACCTCAGTCTAGCATATTGGCTAGTTTTTAGTATTTGAATCAAACTCTTTAATCCATTGTGACCTCCATCGCTTCCTTTTCCTTTCAATCTTAACTTCCCAAAAGGGAGAGCCAAATCATCAGTAATAATAAAAGTTTTGGAAAGACTTATTTTTTCTTCTTTCATCCAATAATCAACAGCTTTCCCGCTTAGATTCATGTAGGTAGAAGGTTTTAGAAGAATTAGGGTTCTTCCTTTAAATTTTATTTTGGCAACATCTCCGTATCGAGCTGTCTCAAAACAAGAACTGGACGACTCAATAAGAGCGTCCAGTACTTTAAATCCTATGTTATGACGGGTATTAGCATATTCATCACCAATATTTCCCAGTCCTACAATTAGGTACTTCATGTTAATTTATTCAGCAGAAGCTTCTTCAGTTGCTCCTCCTTCAGCTCCCTCAGCAGCTCCTTCTTCTCCTTCAACTAATTCTTCTTCCTCTTCTTCAATTACGTTTCTTGCAGTTTTCACAGCTACAGCTACATCTTTCATGTCACCAATTAGTGTCACGTTAGGGATATCAATATCACCTAATCTTACTGCCATTCCAATTTTTAATTTACTAATATCTAATTCAATAAATTCTGGAAGATCTTTAGCTAGAGCACTAACTTTAAGCTTTCTGTAGTTTTGTCTTAATTTACCACCATTCAATACACCAGGAGAGTTTCCTGTTAATCTTACTGGTAATGCAATTGAAATTAATTTGTCTTCAACAACCGCCATTAAATCAAAATGTGTGATTCTGTCTGTTACTGGATGAAATTGGATTTCTTTAAAAATTGCTTTGTACTCTTTTCCGTCTAATTCAATTCCGATAAAGTTTACGTCTGGTGTAAAAACTAATTTATTCAATTCAGTTTCTTTAACATGAAAATGGATATTTTCTCCGTTTCCATAAACTACTCCAGGAACTCTTCCTTCTTGTCTTAGGGTTTTTGCATCTTTACTCCCTACGTTCTCTCTAAGAGAACCGCTCAATGATACTGTTTTCATTTGTTTGTTTTTATTTATGTTTTTTTATTGTACAAAATGAGTACTAATCGACTCATGTTTTTCTACTCTTGTTATAACGTCTGCAAATAATTTTGCTACGCTTAGTACTTTTATTTTACTTGTATCTTCCCCTTTTTTTAGAGGGATAGAATCGGTAATTATTAATTCTTTTAACACTGAATCAGCAATTCTTTCATAAGCTGGTCCAGAAAGAACACCATGCGAACACATTGCACTTACAGATAAAGCTCCTCTATCAGCAATCATTTGTGCAGCTTTGCACATTGTTCCAGCAGTATCAATCATGTCATCCATGATAATTACGTTTCTTCCTTCTACTTCACCTATCAATGTCATTTCAGAAACTTCATTAGCTACTTTTCTTTGCTTATAGCAAATTGCTAAATCTGCATTCAAATACTTAGCGTAATTGTTTGCTCTTTTTGTTGCTCCTGTATCTGGTGCAACAATGGTTAAGTTAGGAATATTTTGTTCTTCCAAATAGGGAAGAAAAACCGAACTTGCAAACATATGATCAATTGGAAAAGAGAAAAATCCTTGAATTTGATCTGCATGTAAATCCATGGTCATAATCCTTTTAGCTCCAGCAGCTGCCAGCATTTTAGCTACTAATTTTGCTCCAATTGCTACTCTAGGTCTATCTTTTCTATCTTGTCGTGCATATCCATAATAAGGTAGCACTGCTACAATTTTTTCAGCCGAAGCTCTTTTCGCAGCATCAATCATTATCATCACTTCCATAAGGCTATCAGAGCTTATAGTTGGTTGAATAATGTATACTTCTTTACCTCTAACAGTTTCTTCATAAGAAGCCTGAATCTCACCATCGCTAAACTTTTGTAGTTTTACGTTACCAAGTTCCATACCTCTATGAGCAGCAATTTTTTCTGCAAACTCTCTGTGGGCACTTCCCGAAAATAAAATTGTGTTAGACATAATTTCCCTTTATTGGACTGCAAAATTAAGGATTTTATTGGGATTGCCTTGTTTTTTTACAAGAAATTTGTTGCGAAAGTTAAAAGTATACTTAAATTTGCATCCGCTTATTTTGAAAAAGTAACTATTGATATTTCAAAATTAACTACCAGAGTGGAAGCATAAAATGCCCGAGTGGCGGAACTGGTAGACGCGTACGACTCAAACTCGTATATCTTTGATGTGTCGGTTCGATTCCGACCTCGGGTACAAATAAAAAAAGCCTCTTTTGAATCATCAAAAGAGGCTTTTTTTATTTGTTAAGCTATAGTCAGTTGATTGTCAATTTTTATATGTTCTTAATATCCAATTCAAAATTTGATATATATAAATTAGAATTGATAAATCACCTTTTCAACTACTATTCCATCTTAATTATTTTTGTGGCAAACAAATTTCATTAAATCACTCAAACAACAATTATTTGGCTATTAACAACAATATACCGAAAGTTCACAACATTTTTAGGATTAAAAAAACAATTGCTTGCTTAGTTGGTATGAAATAAAGTATGCAATGATTAACTTTGAGAAAACTGATTTTTCTTGCCCGATATGTCAAAAACGAAAATATTAATAGTAGAAGATGAAATTATCATAGCTGATGACATTGCCTCAAATTTGCAAGAGTTTGGATACGAAACAACTGAAATAGCGATTAGTTATTCGGAAGCAATTGAGATTATAAAAAATGAAAAACCGGATATTATAATTGCTGATATAAAATTATCTGGCAATAAAACAGGAATAGATTTAGGAAATTACATTAAATCTAATATTAAAACTCCTTTTATCTTCCTTACATCAAACTCTGACAATGTAACTATGGGAGAGGCACTTGAAGTAGAGCCTGATGCTTTTTTAGTAAAACCATTTTCGAAACAAGAATTATATGCTTCTATTGAATTGGCACTTAAAAAAAAGCAAGAGAAAAATAGGATTAATTCTGAAACTGAAAAGCAGGTGTTGAAAGATGCTTTATTTATTAAGGACAAACAAAAATTGATTCGAGTAAACTACGGTGATATTGTTTTTATGAAAAGTGACAATGTATACGTAGATGTTTTTCTAAAAAATAAAAAGAAATATACTGTGAGAGGAACACTCAATGAGTTTGAAGGTAAAATTGGGTCAAACTTTCAAAGAATTCATAGAAGCCACATTGTTAACTTAAGTTTTTTAGAAGCTATAAATTCGGTTTATGTTCAAGTTGGCGGAAATGAATTACCCATTGGAAAAAAGTATAGAGAAGAATTATTATCTCAAATCCAAAAAGCATAAATACAGACTCATGAGGTATTTAATGTTCTTATTGTTGTTTTCTAGTTTTTCTAGTTTTTCTAGTTTTGGACAATTAAACTCAAATCTTGCAAAGGCAGAAAGATTTCTACTTTCTCAAAATAGCGATTCGGCTTCATATTATATAAATGTGTCTACAATTACTGATTCAGAATATTTTGCAACTCTCAAAAAAGCAATAGAGGGAAATGAGCTTTCTTATGAAGAACATGAAATTCTTTTTTCAAAATTAAATACGAAACAAGATTTAAATCACCTTAATATTTATGATTTTTTTAAAGAAAAAGTAAAAACACCAGAAATTACTGATGGATTTAATTACAATTATATAAAAACTTGTTGGACTCAAATTACCAGATTGCTAAATGAAGGATTAATTGATGAATCAAATATAGAGCAAGAAAACCTAGCTGCTTATATCAATAAATTTAATGAGGATTTAATTGAAGTACAAAAATCAAAATCATTAATCAAAACCCACGATATTATTATAACTCTTATCGAAAAAGATATGGAAAAGGGGGACTCACTTTCTGAGAGTATAATAAATGAAGGAAAGAGATTAAAAGATACCAATTTAATAATAATTGGGATGTACTATAAATCTGAATTTTTAATATCTAAGAGAAAATTAGATGAGTATATTGAAATTTCAGAAAAAGCTATAGAGCTGGAAGCTAATCATGAGAAGAAAAGTGAATATTATGAGGCTAACTTAATGCATCTTATTGATGCTCTAATTTACAAGGGAGGTGAGGAAGAAAGAGTATTTAATTTATTGGAAGTTTTATTTCAAAATCCAAACAGTAAAATTGCATCATATGCTTATTACGCAAAATTCTTGAGGTATACCAATCCAGATTCAAAATATGTAAAACAGATTTTTGAAAAGTTTAAAGTAGACAACATCAAATCATTTGTTAGAAAAATAAAGGATCAAAGTAAACCGGTATTAAATGATAATGATTATTTTTTTATATTATGGGAATCAAGTAATGCTCTTGAAAATTTTGATGAAAAAGACACTGCATTGAAATTAATGCGTCAGTGTATAAGTATAACAAAGAAGATTTATGCAAAAGATTTATCAGAATCTTTAGCTAGTTATAAAACAAGAACAATAAGAGCAGAAAAAGAAAAAGAAATACAACAACAAAAAGAGAAAACTCAATTGTACATCATTTTGGCAATTCTGTCTTTAGCATTAATGCTCATTTCTATTGTTGCATATATAATGAAGAGAAAAAGAAGTTTCTTGTTAGAAAAACAAAATGCAGAAATTGAAAAACAAAGAGAACTTCTCGAAAAAAGTGATCAAGAAAAAGGCTATTTTTTAAAAGAGATTCATCATAGGGTAAAAAACAATTTTCAAATAATATCTAGCCTTCTCGAAATTCAGCTTAAACAAAATGAAAGCGAACAAAATCGACAACTTGTAAATGAAAGTAGAAGTAGAGTGAAATCTATGGCACTTATTCATCAGAGACTATATCAAAATGACGATCTATACATTAACCTGAAAGATTACTTGGAAGAACTGGTGAATGAAATTCAGAATACTTTTTCCACTTCTCATAAGTTGGAAGTGAATATGCAGGTTGACCCTGATTACAGTTTAGATATCGATACAGCCATTCCCATTGGGCTGATTGTAAATGAACTCATAACCAATACCTTTAAATATGGTTTGAACGAAAACGAGAATACACTTGAGATTTCACTTTCTGGGAAAAACGAAGAAAACAAAGTGCTTTCCATTACAGATAATGGACCTGGATTGCCTGCAGAGATAGAAATTGCTAAATCAGAGACCATGGGGTTGAGATTAGTAAGGCGATTGGCTAAACAACTTCATGGAAAAGCTGAATATTCGTATAATAATGGCGCCCAGTTTTTAATTTCTTTTAAAGAGACCTATTTAAGAACATTAGTTGACTAAAATCCATAAAAAAGCAGCCCTACACAAACATTTGATTAACAGAATATTAAAACGCTTTTGTATTGATGTTAACACCTTTAATACACTTTTTACTGTTGATAACCTGTTGAAAAACCTATTTGAAAAACCCTCCAAACAAAAAGGGCGTTTTTCACAACAGATAAATTTTCATTCGCAACATTTCCCTTTATACCTTAATATAGTGTAAATAGATTTGCCTTAATTAAACTATATAATAATTAAGGTATGAAGCATTATTCTACATTTCCATTTTTCAAAAGCATTATTGCATTAGTTGCACTTTTTATTTTTTCTAGTAGCGGATTTTCTCAAGTTACTTGGGATGGACAAATTAAAGAACATGAATTCTCAAATTTTCCTACCACTGGTTGGAGTCAAGAATTAAGTGATTCAGGTTTTGCAAATAATACAAGCACTCCTTTTATGTTTGTATTTCCAAATGATAGATTTGAAAATGACTCAAATAATCTATTAGTGGTTCATGGTCCCTTTACAAGTTCAGCAGGAGGAACTGTTGAAACGGGTGGATTATATAATACAGCTATTAAATACACAGTGCCCACTTCAATTACCTCTTGTCTTAGGGATACGATATCATTTTATGCTAGTAATGGAAAAGACAGTGCTCTTGGATCACTTGTAATTACTTTTCCTTGTGATCCTTATCAGCAGGGAACCGCAACAAAAATTAATACCGCACCATTTGCAACACAGCCTCTAATTTATTTCCCTGGCCTTGTAAGGAAGATAAATATCATAGGGGATATATTATATTATGTAGGAGAAATAACATATGGAGGAGAATCAAACCTTAATAATAATTATGGAGAAAGAGAGGGTACTGAGTTACACGCAAGACATTTAATATCTGGATTTGATACTACTTTTATTATTTTACCAAAAATTTCTTCAACCCAGCCAGGGGATGCGGTAGGCTTTAATTCTTTGATAGAAAAAGATGGTAAACTTTTTTTCTTTGCTAGAGATTCTTTGGTAGGGAGTTATCAATTGTGGATGGCTGATAGTCTATCAATTACAAAATTATCTAACATAGGCCCTAGATATTTCAGTGGAGTGTCAGGGCCTCCACTTAACCCTTTTTCTCCAGGACGTTTTTTTATATTCGCAGGTGATTTATACTTCACAATGCGAAGTATTAGTGCTGGCACCCAACTTTATAAATATACTGTTGCAAATGGAGTTGAAGAAATCCTAGATTCATCAGGAGAGAGGTTAGATGTGGATGAATCAAATACTTCTGCAAAATTTGGTGTTGAATATGGAGGTGATTTTTATTTCTTTTTAAGAAAAAACTTTCCAACGCCAGCAATTTCTGGCAAATCACAAACTCTAGTGAAACTTGTCTCTGGAAGTACACAAGTAGTATTTATTGATTCGTTACCTATTGTAGGTAACTCTACTGGTAATGGTAGAGGAAATATTTCCTCTAATATTGAATTAGGTAGTGATAATAAACTTTATTTTTCTTACACAGATTCATTAGTTCACAATGCAGACTTAGGTACTTCTCAATTTTCTTTTGATACCGAATTATGGAGATATGATTTAACTACAAACATTTTTGAACAATTAACAGACCTTGGTGGAGAAGACAATCTACATAGATTTACTTCTACTAATTCTGCATACAATAATTCCACATTTAATAATTTAGATGCGGCTCAAGAAGGAATTTCTGATTTAATAGCAGTAAATGGGGATATTTATTTCACAATGACAAATGCAGATACAGCCTTATTATCTTCTTCAACCCATTCAGGAACAGCTAGTCTTTATGGTGGAATAGGAAAAGAACTATATAAATATGATGTGACAAATGATACAGTTGTATTGGTTAGAAATTTGGCACAAAATGACCCTACTACTCAAATTTCACTTGGAAGTGCTTTATCTCCAAATTTTGGCAGACTGACAAAATTTGATAATAAACTTTATTTTATTGCTAGTTACACCTCTGGCTCAACTTCTCACCTATCTCAATTGTGGTCTTATGACCCTGTATCAGATAATTTTTCAGGATTTTTAAAACAAAGTGAAATTAATCCAAGTATCGAAATTCCTAATTATAATCTACCTATTCCAAATAGATATATAGGTGAAGGAAACTCGCTTAATGATACTTCATTTTATGGGACAACATCAAAATCATTTAGGTTTAATAAACTTGCAGATTCTTATAGTGAGATTGACCATTTACTAATTGGCATTCCTTCAGTAATGAAAAGTTCTTTTCTGAATAAAAATAAGTATTATAAAGATTATCAGACTCATGGAGAAGATATTTATCATATTGGAAATATTCATTACAATTATAGAGACCATGGAGTTATATGGGGACCAGGGCCAAAAATTCCAACAGTAACAGTTTTAACCTCGGGACCAAATGCTGGGACAAATTTTTTTACTGATACCTCTTCCATGACAATAGCAGGAACTTATACCTCAAATAGTTCGGTTCTAACAGTTAAGATAAATGGTACAACATACACAGATGGTGACGGGAACCTTACTAGAGGTGACAGTACTGGTGCATGGACATTGTCATTCCCTTCAGGTCATGGTTTAATAGATTCTGTATATGATGTAGTTGTTTGTGAGACATATGGAGGAGGAGCTATATTCACTGATACAACAGTAGGTGAACTTACAATTAATTTTTGTCCAGACCCTTTAAAACCTAGTATTAGAATTACCAATTTATCCAATTTCAACAGTTCAACAGGAACCTTATTAGTCTGTGATGGAGATAATGTTAGGATTCAGAATTCTGGCGGGTCAAGTAATTTGTATGCTACTGGACAAAAATTTGTTTTAGTACCCGATAGTATAAATAGCCAAGATACTTTAGCTCAAGGAACAAACTTATATTTTGATAATATTACTGTACCCCCTTTTTCTTCAGATTCTTTATTGTTAATTGTAAAAGTAGATGGCGGGTGTCTTTCAGATACTCAAAGTATCATTGCTTCTGATAGTGTTTGGGTGAAGAAAGCAGGATTAAACCCAACTATCACCCATATTGATCCTACTAATTGTGGAGATAGCGGAAGTTTTACAATTACAAATTTAGAACCAACCACCTCTTATTTTATTCAAATCCAACCTACAATTGGAGGTAATTTCACAACTGATGGAACAGGGAAGTTAATTTTCGATAGTCTCCCTGACGGTTCAGGACCAGTAAAAATTTATAACAGTGTATGTAGCGAATTTTATACAGATACAAATTATGTTGCATTTACAGATCCTCCAAAAATTGTTGAGGATACACTTGTCTTTTTACAAGAAGATTATAAAACCGTAGCTGATTTAGTTCCTTATGTAACAGGGACAAATCTTACATGGTATTTAAATGAAGCACCAACAGGAGGAACACCGATAAATTTAACTGACACATTAATTTCTGGAGGAACTTATGTTGTTACTCAAACTGTTGGCGGATGCCCAAGTTCCGGGTTTGATTTTGTAAGAGTAATTTTACAATTAAGTATAGAAAATGAACAAGAAATTATTCCAAACCAAGTATCTGGAGAAGGATTTGGATCCAGAATAGATTTTGACTGTAATAAAGCAGTAGTAGGAGCTCCAACTTCTGGAAGTAATAACGGAGCTGTATATGTGTATGAAAGATCAGGTGGAGTTTGGGTATTAGAACAAACCTTAACTCCACCAACAACATTAGAATCTTCATTTAAGCAATTTGGTTCAAGTGTGGCAATTGACGGGGATCAAATTGTTGTGGGTTCAAGAAATAGAGTTCATGTTTTTGAATACAGTTCATCAACTTGGAGTGAAACTGCTCAACTTACTCCATCTGTTACAACAGGACAAACACAAATTGGTACTGCAGTTGATATTGAGTCAAATAGAATAGTATTCGGTACAAGAAGTACAACTGGAGCTGGATCAATATGGGTTTTTGATAAAACAGCAGGAACTTGGACAGAAACATTTAGGTTACAACCTTCTGATAATTCAGGATTTTTCTTTAGTTCAAAAACACTTTCTTTAAGTGGAAATAAAATTATTTCAAGTGATAAGAATCAAAACACAGGTACTGGTAAAGCTTACGTATGGGTACATGATGGAACTAGTTGGAATGAAAGTATTTTAACAGCTTCAGATGGAGTAGTAAGGGATTATTTTGGTACTTCAGTATCAATTGATGGCAATAGAGCAGTAGTTGGAGCCGAAGATTTATTTTACCCAGGAGGGTTTATGTTCTCGGGTATAAATCCAAGTATGCCCGGTAAAGCCTATGTATATGAATTAACAGGAACTACATGGTCTGAGACTGCCATACTACAAATGCCAGATGGAACTAATGGAGACATGTTTGGTCATGATGTAGAGATAGATGGAACAACAGTTGTTTCTTCTGCGGTTAATCAAGGGTTTACTGATGGTCCTCAGCCTTCTTCTCAAAACCCTACTGGTCAAGGAGCTGTTTATAGATTTGAGTTGAACGGGAGTAACTGGCAATTTGATACCAAATATGAATCTTCTGATATCTCATCTGGAGATAATTTTGGAGGATCAGTTGCTTTATGTAACGGAGAATTTTTTGTAGGTGCACCTAAAAAATCTTCTAATAATGGAGGTATGTATTTCTTTGGAGCAAGTAATACTGCCCCAACTAATGCAAATGATACAGTAATGTTAGCCGAAGATGATTCAGCAACCAACATTAAAGTATTAACTAATAACATGGATGCAGATGGAGATTCAATTTATATTGATACTGCTTTTGTAAATTCTGGAGCAACAATCACTGTAAAAGGAGATAGCACAATTGACTATGTGCCAGCACCAGATTTCTGTGGAACAGATTCAGTATTCTATGGAGTAACGGATGGAAAATCAACTACTCAAGACACATTGTTTGTATTTGTAGCTTGTGTATCTGATACGATTTCAGATACAATAAATGAAAACACACCATTAACTTTGTGCGACACCAATTTAATTGGAGGTACTGCAGACAGTGTTGTTACTTGTAACGACCCAGTAAATGGAGCAATCACGATTTCTTCAAATTGTGCAACCTACACACCAGATTCAAATTTCTTTGGAAACGACACATTGTGTTTAATAGCTTGTAAAGGAGGAGTATGTGATACAACAATTGTAACACTTACAGTTTCTCCAAAGAAAGACACAATAACACAAACTACAGATAAAAACACACCTTTAGTTCTGTGTGATACCTTAATCAATGGATTTACTACAGATAGTATTTCATTGTGTGGAGCAGGAACAAATGGAACAGGAAGCATTACAGGAAATTGCTACACTTACACCCCAAATACAGATTATTTTGGAACAGATGAAGTATGTATTATTTCTTGTGTAAACGGAATTTGTGATACCACAATTGTGAATATCGTTATCAATCCAGGACCATCAGATTATTCATTTGGATTTATTCCAGAAGATAGCCTGTTTACAATTTGTGATACAACATTAGCAGGAATTAATGCAGATTCGTTATCGTTATTATGTCCTTCTCAAAATGGAACAACCACAATAACTGGCGGATGCTTAACTTATGTGCCAGATACTAATTACATTGGTAACGATTCTATCTGTGTATTAACATGCAAGGATGGAGTTTGTGACACAACAATTATTAAATTAAAAGTTGCTCCAGGAACTACAGACACAATTCCTTTAACTTTACCAGAAGGAGATTCAATTGTAATTTGCGATACCTTATTAAATGGAATTACAGCTGATAGCGTATTAGTTTGCAATGGTGGAACTAACGGAACTTCTACTCTTTCGGGAGGATGTGTAACTTACTCGCCAACTTCAGGATATTTTGGAGTAGATACTCTTTGCATCATAGTTTGTAACGATAGTATTTGTGACACGACTATTGTAAATATTACCGTACAACCCTTAACAGATACACTAACAGATTCTGTAAGCCAGAAAGGAACATTTACACTATGTGATACTTCACTAATAGGAACATCAGCAGATAGTGTAATAATTTGTGGACAAGGTTCTAACGGAACAACAACTGTAACAGGTGGATGTGCAACTTACACACCAAATTCCCAATTTGTTGGAAACGATACACTATGTATTTTAGTCTGTAAAAATGGAGTATGCGACACAACAAGAGTTGAACTGACTGTTCTTCCAGAAAAAGACACCATCTCTAAAAAGATTTTCCAAGATAGTACTTATGTAATTTGTGATACTGTATTAAATGGATTTACTGCAGATAGCACAGTTTCTTGTGGAACACCTTCAAATGGAGCCATTACTGGCTCAGGAAACTGCCTAACCTATACACCAACTTCAGGATATCAAGGAAATGATACATTATGTATCGCAGTGTGTAATGATGGAGTTTGTGACACAACAATAATTATGTTGAATGTTGCAGAATTAACTTTCCCTTGTTTGACTTATTTCCAGCCAGGAGTAGGAAACTTGGATAGTTTAAAAACAACAGCAACTTCAAGTTTTAATGTAACAACTCAAATTGCAGCAACTTCAGGGTTAGCATTTAATAACACTGGAACAAAAGTATATGTAACAGATAGATCAACAAGAGATGTAACGGAGTACACACTGACGAATCCTTATGATTTAACATCAGGAGTTTTAAGCCCTAGCGTTACTTTTTCTTTTACTACAGCACCATCTTATTTGGCACCTTATGGAATTGCTTTTAACAATGATGGAAGCAAAATGTATATCCCCCATAGATATGGAGGGATAGTAGAGTATGCATTGTCAACACCATTTGATGTTTCGACTTCAGTTTATACATTTAAAGACACTGTAACCGATACTCAAGATGATCCAAACGAATGTGTGTTTAGTACAGATGGGACAAAACTATATATGGTAGGTGCAACTTCTCCATCTTCTGTTTTTGAATATAGTTTAAGTACAGCATTTGATATAGGGACACTTTCTTATACAGGAAATTCATTCAGTTTGAGTGGAGAATTTAATATTGCTCAAGCAATAGATTTTAATTCGGATGGATCTAAAATGTTTATATCAGGTGCTACAGCTACAGGATCAAACGATAATGTGGTAGAGTATTCTTTATCCTCACCTTTTGACTTTTCTACTGCACCAGTTTATAAAAGCGGAGCAAATCTGGTAACACCAAATAACAATCAGAATGGAATTAGAATTCATCCAGATGGCGATAGATTATATACTATTGATCATACAGATGAAACAATTAGAGAATTTACATTCAACACAGCCAATTTTGTAGAAACCTCTGCAAATGCTGGAGCAGTTCAAGATTCGTTAGTAATAGTATTAAAGAATGATACATTCCAAGATATTGACAATGATAATTTATTAGATACTACTACAGAAGTTTTCATTGCTAATGTGTCTCCAGGGTTAACACCAGTATTGAAGTTAACAGATAATGACACAAGGTTAGTCTTAACATTTAGCGGAAACGCATTGGATCACGAAAATGTAAATGATGTTGCAGATTTAGTTGTAACATTCACAAATCTTGCGTTTGTTAATAATGCAGCAGCAGATGTTTGTAATTCTAACTTGTACAGCACAGGAATGGGAATAGACTATATAGATGAAATCTGTACCGATATAGTAAATGATACGCTTTCAATCTCGGTACCTGGAGGAACTTCAGATACTAATAGAATTGTATTTGCAATTCCTGGAAGAGGAGATAGTTTAGCGATAATTTCTTCAACAACTACTTTTGGAACTTCTAGTTTAATAGAAGATGACACAGCATTTGTTTACTCAGCAATTACCGATTGTGGGGTAATAGGAACAGATACAATTATTATCTATGCTTACAGTCCACTTGGAACAAATTGTGATACCCTAACAGTATTTGCCACAATTGCAGCAATACCTTGCCCATGTTTAACTTACTTCCAACCTGGAGCAGGAGATTTAGATAGTTTAATTACAACAGCAAATGCTAGTTTTAATGTAACTACACAGGTGCCTGCAACCTCAGGAGTAGTATTTAATAATGATGGTACAAAAGTTTACGTTTCAGACAGATCAACAAGGGATGTAACGGAGTTTTCTTTAACAATCCCTTATGATTTAACATCAGCAGTTTTAACACCAAACGTCACTTTTTCTTTCACTACTGCACCTTCCTATTTAGCTCCTTATGGAATTACTTTTAGTACGGACGGAAGCAAAATGTATGTCACTCATAGATATGGAGGAATTGTAGAATATACATTGTCAACTCCATATGACATTTCAACCTCTGTTTATTCTTTTAAAGATACAGTAACATCTACACAAGACAATAGGCCATATGAATGTGCATTTAGTAATGATGGAACAAAAATGTATGTTTCTGGATCAACTTCACCAAGTTCGATTTATGAATACAATTTAAGTACTCCTTATGATATAAGAACGGCTTCTTATACTTCTAATTCATTAGACATTAGTTCAGAGCTTAATTATGGAGCAGGAATTGATTTTAATGCTGATGGAACCAAATTGTATATCTCAGGAAACCCATTATTAGCTAGTGATGATAACATTGTAGAATATACATTATCAGCCCCTTTTGATTTTTCTACTGCACCAGTTTTAAATAGTGAGGCAAGAATAGCAGGGATAGGATCCTTAACTCAAAATGGAATATTTATTCATCCAGATGGTGATAGATTATATACAATTGATCATACAGATGAAACGATAAGAGAGTTTACCTTCAACACAGCAGATTTTGTAGAAGTAGCAGCCAATAATGGAGCAGTTCAAGACTCATTGGTAATTATATTAAAGAATGATACATTCCAAGATATTGACAATGATAATTTATTAGATACTACAACAGAAGTATCAATAGCTAATGTATCTCCAGGATTAACACCTGTATTAAAATTAACTGATAATGACACGAGACTAGTCGTAACATTTACAGGAAATGCATTGAATCACGAAGATTCAAATGATGTAGCTGATTTAGTATTTACGTTTGAGGACACTGCGTTTTTAAATTATTCAGCATCAAAAGTTTGTAATTCTACGTCATACAGCTCGGGTATGGGTATAGACTATAGAGATAGAGAGTGTAATGAAATTGTAGGGCCAACAGCTAAACTGACAGGTGACACTCTGAGTTTAATAGTCTCAGCAGGAACATCTGACACAACATGTTTGGAATTCTTAGCCAAATTTGAATTATCAGATACGTTAGTTATAGTCACTAACCCAAAAGTTGTTGGTTCTACAACTTCATTTACAAGTGATACTTGCTTTGTATATTCAAGTGCATTTAGCAATAGATCGAAAAGAGATACTGTTAAATTTCACTTATTAAATAACCAAGGATTTGTTTGTGATTCGATTATGGTCGAAGTATTAATCGTTGGGATTACTGATACTATAACTGATACAGTTCCGGAAGATGGAACCACAACACTTTGTGATACTAACTTAATAGGTGAAACGGCTGACAGTGTAGTCATCTGTAACGGAGGAAGCAATGGAATGACAAGTTTAACAGGAAACTGTGCCACTTACACACCAAATGCAAACTACATAGGAAACGATACGCTATGCTTAATCACATGTAAT
>CAKZNB010000046.1 GCA_937129365.1 uncultured Flavobacteriales bacterium | reverse complement strand
TTTGCTGATGTAGCTCAGGGGTAGAGCACTTGCTTGGTAAGTAAGAGGTCACGGGTTCAATTCCCGTCATTAGCTCTGATTAAAAGACTTTTATAGTATAAATAAATAATAACAAAAAAAACAACATAGCCATGGCTAAAGAAAAATTCGACAGATCAAAACCGCATGTAAACATCGGTACAATTGGTCACGTAGATCACGGAAAAACAACTTTAACAGCCGCTATTTCTAGTGTGCTTGCATCTAAAGGTTTAGCAGAAAATAGAGATTTTAGTTCTATTGATAATGCACCAGAAGAGAAAGAAAGAGGTATTACTATTAATACTTCACACATTGAATATGAAACTGATAACAGACACTATGCGCATGTAGATTGTCCAGGTCACGCAGATTACGTAAAGAATATGGTAACTGGAGCTGCACAAATGGATGGAGCTATTTTAGTAGTTGCTGCAACTGATGGACCAATGCCTCAAACTAGAGAGCACATTCTTTTAGGAAGACAAGTAGGTGTTCCAAGAATGGTTGTATTCATGAATAAAGTGGATATGGTTGATGATGAAGAGTTATTGGAATTAGTAGAGATGGAAATTAGAGAATTATTGGCTTTTTATCAGTATGATGGTGATAATACTCCAGTAATTGCAGGTTCTGCATTAGGTGGTCTTAATGGAGATGAGAAATGGGTTGGTTCCATAATGGAATTGATGGATGCTTGTGATTCTTACATTGAATTGCCAGTAAGAGATGTTGAAAAAGAATTCTTAATGCCAGTTGAAGATGTATTTTCAATTACAGGAAGAGGAACAGTTGCTACAGGGAAAATTGAAACTGGAGTTATAAACTCAGGGGACGAAGTAGAAATTTCTGGAATGATTGAAACTCCATTGAAATCTACAGTAACTGGAGTAGAAATGTTTAGAAAAATATTGGATAGGGGAGAAGCTGGAGATAACGTAGGGTTATTGTTGAGAGGTGTTGAAAAAGCAGCTATCAAAAGAGGGATGGTAATTACTAGACCTGGTACAATTACTCCACACAAAAAATTCAAGGCTGAGATATATGTATTGAAAAAAGAAGAAGGAGGAAGACATACTCCATTCCAAAACAAATACAGACCTCAATTTTACCTAAGAACTACTGACGTAACAGGAGAAATAATCCTAGAAGCTGGTAGAGAAATGGTAATGCCTGGTGATAACGTAACTATTACTGTTGAATTAATCGTTCCAGTGGCAATGTCTAAAGGACTTAGATTTGCAATTAGAGAAGGAGGAAGAACAGTAGGTGCAGGACAGGTTACTGAAATCCTAGATTAATTAAATAACACCAATTAATAAGTTGCAATTCCAGTCTTTTTTAGGCTGGAATTGTTTCCTATTTTATACGGGTGTAGCTCAGCTGGTAGAGCACTGGTCTCCAAAACCAGGTGCCGGGAGTTCGAGTCTCTCCACCCGTGCTAATAAGATTTGAATGTTAATTCATTCGTAAACAAACTAGAGATAGTTTTATAAAATATAAAATGGTAAAAATAAGAACATACATCGGAGAGGTTGTTTCTGAACTATTTGAAAAAGTTTCATGGCCAACATGGTCAGAACTTCAAAATAGTGCTTATGTAGTATTAGTTGCTTCTGCTATTGTATCACTTCTTGTTTGGCTTATGGATTTTACTTTTGGGATTAACGCTGGGCCTTGGAAAGGTATTTTAGGATTTATTTACCAATTGATAGGATAATTTTATGAAGTGGTATATAGTTAAAACCGTAACTGGTAAAGAAAAAAAGTCTAAAGAGTATTTAGATATTGAAATAGAAAGACTTAATATGTCTTCATATATAGGACAAGTAATTGTTCCTACTGAAAGAGTTATTCAGATTCGTGACGGTAAAAAAATTGTAAAAGAGAAAAGTTTGTTACCAGGATGTATTATGGTTCAAACAAACTTAGAAGGAGAGGTAAAGCATTTAATTAAGAGTATCCCTAATGTAATGGGATTTCTTGGATTGGAAAAAGGAGGAGATCCTTCCCCTTTGAGAGAAAGTGAAGTAAATAGAATATTAGGTCATGCAGATGATTCAATTGATTTAGAAGATCAAATCTCTATTGACTTTAAAATAGGCGAAAATGTAACTGTAACTGATGGTCCGTTTAATAAATTTGATGGAGTTATCGAAGAAGTTAATGAAGAAAAGAAGAAATTAAAAATCATGATAAAGATATTCGGAAGGAAAACTCCTGTCGAATTGAATTACATGCAAGTAGAAAAGCAATAATTTAATTAAAGATGGCTAAAGAAGTAAGTGGTTTAATCAAACTACAAATTAGAGGAGGAGCAGCTAACCCTGCACCACCAGTAGGACCTGCATTAGGAGCAAAAGGTGTTAACATTATGGAGTTCTGTAAGCAGTTTAACGCAAGAACTCAGGACAAACCTGGTAAAGTTCTTCCAGCTGTAATTACAGTATATTCTGATAAGTCTTTTGATTTTGTAATCAAAACACCACCTGCAGCAGTTCAGTTATTAGAAGCTGCTAAGTTAAAATCTGGTTCTCCAGAATCTAACAGACAAAAGGTTGGTAAGGTTACTTGGGATCAAGTAAAAGCTATAGCAGAAGATAAAATGCCAGATTTAAACTGTTTCGTTATTGAATCAGCAATGAGAATGGTAGCAGGAACTGCAAGAAGTATGGGGCTTACCGTTCAAGGTACTCCACCATGGAAAAACAATTAATAAATAAACAACAATAACAAATGTCAAAAGCAAGAAGAGCAGTTCTAGAAAAATATGACTTGGAAAAGACTTATTCTCTAGAGGATGCGAGTAATTTAATTAAGGAAATTACGACAGTAAAATTTGATGCGACTATTGATCTAGCAATTAGACTTAATGTTGACCCAAGAAAAGCAGACCAGATGGTAAGAGGAAGTGTTTCTTTACCAGCTGGAACAGGGAAAGACATGAAAGTATTAGTATTGTGTACACCTGACAAAGAAGCCGAAGCTAAAGAAGCTGGAGCTGATTATGTAGGTCTTGAAGATTATATTGAAAAAATCAAAGGAGGCTGGACAGATGTAGATGTAATCATTTCTACACCTAACGTAATGGGAAAAATTGGAGCTTTAGGAAGAATCCTTGGACCAAGAAACCTAATGCCAAACCCAAAAACAGGAACAGTAACAATGGATGTAAAAAAAGCCGTTGCTGATTCTAAAGGTGGAAAAATTGATTTTAAAGTAGATAAGTTTGGAATTATCCACACACTTGTAGGAAAAGTTTCTTTTTCTAAAGAGGATATTCATAAGAACGCAAAGGAATTATTAGACACAATTGTAAAACTTAAGCCTGCTTCCGCTAAAGGACAGTATGTAACAAGTGTATACATGTCGTCTACTATGAGTCCGAGTATTAATGTGGACGCAAGTTCTTTATAATTTTATAGCAATGAACAAAGACGAAAAAAGCAAACAAATAGCATACTTAACTGATAAGATAAGTAACGCAAGCATTTTTTATTTGGCTGACACATCAGATTTGAATGCTGATGAAGCTAGTAAATTAAGAAGAAGATGTTTTAAAGGAGATGTTTCTCTAGAGGTTGTAAAAAATACTTTAGTGAAGAAAGCTCTTGAAAGTATCGAAGGAAAAGATATGTCTCCTTTCTATGACTTGTTAAAAGGTCAGACTTCACTTATGATTAGTGAAAAAGGAAATGAGCCAGCAAAAATCATCAAAGAATTCAGAAAGAAAGGTGAAAAGCCTGTATTGAAAGGAGCTTTTGTTGAAGAAGCTATCTTTATTGGAGATGATCAAATAGAGACTCTTGCTGCTCTTAAATCTAAGGAAGAGCTTATTGGAGATGTTATTACATTACTTCAATCACCTGCTAAGAATATTATTTCTGCCCTTAATTCGGGAGGAAGTACTATTGCAGGATTAGTTAAAACATTAGGAGAAAGATAAAAAGAAATTTTTCTTGAGTTCTGTTATGATTAACGGATGCTTCTCTCAAGAAGAGATAAATAAAATAAAAAATAATAAAATAAAAAGATACAAAATGGCAGATTTAGCAAAATTAGCAGAAGAATTAGTAAACTTAACTGTAAAAGATGTTCAAGAATTGGCAACAATCTTGAAAGATGAATATAACATCGAGCCAGCTGCAGCAGCAGCAGTAGTTGCTGGACCAGCAGCAGGTGGAGGTGATGCAGCAGAAGAAAAATCAGAATTTGATGTAGTACTTAAAGCAGCAGGAGGTTCTAAATTAGCAGTTGTAAAATTGGTAAAAGAATTAACTGGATTAGGTCTTAAAGAAGCAAAAGATATGGTAGATGGAGCACCAACTACTATTAAAGAAGGAGTTTCTAAAGACGAAGCTGAAGGATTAAAAACTTCATTAGAAGAGGCTGGAGCTGAAGTTGAACTTAAGTAACAACTTACTCCAAAACACTATTGGTTTAGGTGCTTTTTGCATCTAAACCTTTTGTTGTTTCTATAAGAACCATTTATCTAATAGTTACTTCAATAAACACAAAGCTGTTTTCAATATGTTGAATTTCAGCGATTAAACAAAGAGTTTAATCAATCAGATTTAGAATAAAAGTATTTAAATCAACATTTATACATGGCTAATATAAAGTTCGACCCAATAAGAGTTAATTTCTCTTCCAATAATAACAAATTTGATTATCCGGATTTTTTAGAAATTCAATTAGAATCATTTACAAACTTTTTTCAACTAGAAACTGTTCCAGACAGAAGAGCTGACGAGGGACTTTTTAAAGTTTTTAGTGAAAACTTTCCAATTACTGATACAAGAAATCAGTTCGTATTGGAATTTATCGACTATTTTGTGGATCCACCAAGATACTCAATTACTGAGTGTATTGATAGAGGATTGACTTACAGTGTTCCGCTAAAAGCGAAACTAAAATTATATTGTACTGATCCAGAACACGAAGATTTTGAAACTATCGTGCAAGATGTGTATTTAGGAACTATTCCTTACATGTCGCCAAAAGGATCTTTTATTATTAATGGTGCTGAGCGTGTTATCGTTTCTCAGTTACACCGTTCTCCAGGAGTATTTTTTGGACATAGTACTCATGCAAATGGAACAAAATTATATTCTGCAAGAGTAATTCCTTTTAAAGGATCTTGGATAGAATTTGCTACAGATATCAACGATATTTTGTATGCTTATATCGACAGAAAGAAAAAGCTTCCTGTTACTACATTGCTTAGAGCAATTGGATATGAAACAGATAAAGATATTCTTGAAATATTTGACCTTGCACATGAAGTAAATGTGAGTAAGAGCTCGAAGAAAAAACTAATAGGTTCAAAACTTGCTGCCAGAGTTTTGAAAACTTGGGTAGAAGATTTCGTAGATGAGGATACTGGTGAAGTTGTTTCTATTGAAAGAAATGAAGTAATTATTGAGAGAGACACAGTATTAACTGAAGAAAATCTTGATTTAATCATTGAAGAAGGAGTTAAGAAAATCATTATTAACAAAGAAGATATAACAGCTTCTAACTTCTCAATTATCTATAATACGTTACAAAAAGATACATCTAACTCTGAAAAGGAAGCAGTTGAGCATATTTATAGACAATTAAGAAATGCTGAACCACCAGACATTGATACAGCAAGAGGAGTAATTGATAAATTGTTTTTCTCTGAGGCTAGATATGATTTAGGTGAAGTAGGAAGATACAGAATTAATAAAAAGTTAGGTACAGATTTAGGAATGGACCAAAGAGTTCTTACTAAAGATGATATCATTAACATTATAAAGTATTTGATTGAGTTGATTAATGCGAAAGCAGAAATTGATGATATTGATCACTTGAGTAACAGAAGAGTAAGAACTGTTGGTGAGCAATTATACAATCAGTTTGGAGTGGGTCTTGCAAGAATGTCAAGAACTATTCGTGAAAGAATGAATGTAAGAGATAATGAGGTGTTTACACCTGCAGATTTGATTAATGCTAAAGCATTGTCTTCTGTAATTAACTCATTCTTTGGAACAAACCAACTATCTCAGTTTATGGATCAAACGAATCCATTAGCAGAGGTTACTCACAAAAGAAGACTATCTGCCCTTGGACCTGGAGGACTTTCTAGAGAAAGAGCAGGATTCGAAGTAAGAGATGTTCACTACACACACTACGGAAGATTGTGTACTATTGAAACACCTGAAGGACCAAACATTGGACTTATTTCTTCATTGTGTGTATATGCGAAAATTAACAAACTTGGATTTATCGAAACTCCATATTGGGAGATCGAAAAAGGAAAAGTGGCTCTTGAAAAAGGACCAGTATATTTAAGTGCTGAAGAAGAAGATAACACGATTATCGCACAGCTTAATACTGAAATTGATAAAAAAGGAAACTTTAAAACTGACGAAGTAAAAGCAAGACTTGAAGGTGATTTTCCATTAGTAGATCCTAACAGATTGAAATATATGGATGTAGGAGCTAACCAAATTGCTTCTATTGCAGCATCACTTATTCCATTCTTGGAGCATGATGATGCCAACAGAGCCTTGATGGGATCTAACATGCAGCGTCAAGCTGTTCCTTTAATGATACCTAATTCTCCAATTGTGGGTACAGGTATTGAAGGATTGGTTGCAAGAGACTCTAGAACATTGATTAACGCTGAAGGAAACGGAGTTGTTGATTATGTAGATTCTAAGAAAATTGTTATCGAATACGATAGAACTGATACTGAAAGATTAGTTTCTTTTGAAGGAGATAAGAAAGAATATAACTTAATTAAATTCCAAAAAACTAACCAAAATACTTGTATTAACTTAAAACCATTGGTTAAAGTTGGCGAAAAAGTGAAAAAGGGTCAGATTTTATCAGAAGGTTATGCAACTCAAAAAGGAGAATTGGCAATTGGTCAAAACTTGAAAGTAGCATTTATGCCTTGGAAAGGATATAACTTTGAGGATGCAATTGTGATTTCTGAAAGAGTAGTTAGAGATGATATTTTTACTTC
>CAKZNB010000045.1 GCA_937129365.1 uncultured Flavobacteriales bacterium | reverse complement strand
ATAAGATGAAAACTTATGGTATTACGCTAAATCAGGTAATGAAAGCTACCAAAGAAAGTAATCTTGATATTGGTGCCCAAACACTTGAAATCAATATGGCCGAATACTTTGTAAGAGGTTTGGGTTATGTAAAATCCATTGAAGATATTGAGCAAAGTGTAGTGAAAGTAACCAATAATGTACCTATCCGAATTAAGGATATTGCGGTTGTTCATCTTGGCCCTGCAACAAGAAGAGGAATATTGGATAAAGGTGGAGCTCCAGCAGTTGGCGGAGTTGTTGTGGCCAGGTATGGTTCAAATCCACTTGAAATAATCAATAATGTAAAAAGGAAGATAGAAGAATTAAAAGGTGGTTTACCTAGTAAAACTTTAGCCAATGGAATAGTCTCACAAGTTACTATTGTTCCTTTTTATGATAGAACCCAATTAATAAATGAAACCATTGGAACTTTAGAAGAAGCATTATCCTTAGAGGTATTAATTACAATTATTGTAGTAATTCTGATGCTACTTAACCTAAAATCTTCTCTGTTAATATCTGCTTCATTACCTGTTGCTGTATTAATGTGTTTCATAGCTATGAAATATTTTGGTATTGATGCTAACATTGTGGCTTTATCTGGAATAGCTATTGCTGTAGGAACTATGGTTGATATGGGAATCGTCCTCACAGAAAGTATGATTACCCAAATGAAAATTGCTCCTCCTGAACAACCTCTTCAGAAAACAATTTACATTGCCACTGTTGATGTTGCATCTGCCGTTATTACTGCCGTAGCAACTACAATAGTTAGTTTTTTGCCCGTGTTTACAATGGAGGCTTCAGAAGGAAAGTTGTTTAGACCTTTGGCTTACACCAAATCTTTTGCATTAATTGCATCCATTATTCTTGCAATTACTGTTATTCCAGCACTTGCAGTCCAATTATTCAAATTTAAAAGTAAAGGAAAATTATCCAGCTACTTTAGTAATAGTGGTTTGGTTTTATTTTCTATTTTTCTACTATTTACTTCCTACCAATTTTTTGGGTTATTTGGCTTGGCGGTTGGACTTGGAGGAATCCTAAACAGTTATTATAAAGATAAAAAATCAGAAAAATGGTTTGTGCGTTTAGATTATATTAGAAATATAGTTTATGCTCTACTTGTAGCATGGATATTAGCTAAAACATGGATGCCATTAGGTGTGCTGAAAAGTGAGTTAACCAACTTCATTTTTGTGATTCTAATTATTGGCGTACTCATTGGTTTCTTTTACATAATCATTCATTTTTATGAAAAAATATTGAGGTTCTTAATCTCAATTAAATACATTTTCATTGGATTGCTAGTCTTGTTATTAATTGGTGGTTATTCCGTTTTTAAAAATACCGGACAAGAATTTATGCCTTCTTTAAATGAAGGTTCTTTCTTGTTGATGCCAACTTCCATGCCTCATTCGGGAATGGAAATGAATGAGGCTAACCTTAGGTTGTTGGATATGTCCGTTTCATCCATACCAGAGGTTGAAATGGTAGTTGGAAAAGCTGGTAGAATAGAAAGTTCTCTTGATCCAGCTCCAATGAGTATGTATGAAAATATTATCTCCTATAAATCAGAATATAAGTTAGATGAAAATGGACATAGAATTCGATACAAAGTTGAAGATGATGGGGAGTTTGCAATGGATTTTAAAGGAGACTTAATTCCAGATAAGAATGGAAATTATTTCAGACAGTGGCGAAATCACATAAAATCTCCTGACGATATTTGGACAGAAATTGTGAATGCAACTAAAATTCCAGGATTAACTTCTGCTCCTAAATTGCAACCTATAGAAACTCGATTGGTAATGCTTCAGACAGGAATGAGAGCTCCAATGGGAATTAAAGTAAAAGGTTCTGATTTAAAAACGATTGAAGCTTTTGGTTTAGAGTTAGAAATGTTTCTCAAAGAAGTGAAAGGAGTTAAATCTTCTGCTGTTTTTGCCGAACGAATTGTTGGAAAACCCTATATGATGCTTGACATCAAAAGAGAAATAATAAGTAAATACGGTTTATCAATAGTGGATGTTCAAAATCAAATTCAAACTGCAATAGGAGGAATGGTAATGACTTCAACAGTAGAGGGAAGAGAACGCTATGGAATAAGGTTACGTTACCCTCTGGAATTGAGGAATGATCCCGATAAAATCAAATCAATTTATGTAGCTACACCAACTGGAACGCAAGTTCCTTTAGGAGATTTGGTTGAAATAAAATACGAACAAGGCCCTCAATCTATTAAAAGTGAAGATGGATTTTTGGTAGGTTATGTGCTGTTTGATAAAGAAGAAGGTTTCTCCGAAGTAGAATTAGTAAAGGAATCTCAGGCTTATTTCGACTCTAAAGTTGAGGAAGGAGTATTGAATGTTCCAACTGGTATTACTTATAAGTTTGCAGGAAATTATGAGCAACAAGTAAGGGCAAATAAGCGATTAGGGATTGTAATGCCTATTGCATTAATCTTAATTTTCTTAATTCTCTACTTTCAATTTAAGTCTGTAATCACTTCATTATTTGTGTTTTCAGGAGTGTTTGTTGCTTTTTCTGGCGGATTCATTATGATATGGCTTTATGGCCAAGGATGGTTTATGAATTTCGACTTTTTTGGAACTAACATGAGGGATTTATTCCAAATGCAAAACATCAATTTAAGTGTAGCTGTATGGGTTGGGTTCTTAGCACTTTTCGGTATTGCAACAGATGATGGTGTTTTAGTCGCTACATTTCTAAAGGACAGCTTTAAATCAAACAAACCTAACTCTATAAGCGAGATAAAAGACGCAGTAGTTGAAGGTGGGTTAAGAAGAGTAAAACCAGCCATGATGACAACAGCTACAACCATTCTAGCATTGCTCCCAATTTTAACCTCTACAGGTAAAGGATCAGATATAATGCTACCAATGGCAATACCTTCTTTTGGAGGAATGGTACTAAATATGATAACCATGTTTACTGTACCTGTTCTTTATTTTGTATGGCAAGAAACAAGGTTTAAATGGGGATTGTATAAATCTAAAAAAGAATCAATTAAAATTAAATAAGATGAAAACAATTAAAATCATATTCTTATTCAATATTCTAATGATATTGAGCATCAATTCTATTAATGCTCAATCGTTAGATTCGTTATTACATTTGGTTGTAGAAAACAATACTCAATTGAAATCCATTGAACTTGAATATCAGTCAATATTAGAGAAAAAGAATCAAGTAACCCAATTACCCGATCCACAGATTGGAGTCGGAGTTCCTGCATTGAGACCCGAAACCAGACTAGGGCCACAAATGGTAATGGTCAGTGCTTCACAGATGTTTCCTTGGTTCGGAACCTTGAAATCAAAAGAAGAGGTTGTAATTTCCATGTCAAAAGCTAAGTATGAGCAAATAGCTATTGTTAAATTAGACTTATTCTACCAAGTAAAAAGTGCCTACTATCAATTGTACTTTTTAAACCAAAAACAAGCTGTTATAAAAGATAATATCGAGCTATTTGAATCTTTAGAAAGCATCTCGTTAGCAAAAGTAGAAAGCGGACAAGCGACTTTGGCAGATGTTTTAAGAGTTCAAACAAAACTACAATCATTAAGACAACAACTCCTAATGATTGATAACCAAAAATTAGTATTTGAGTCTAATATTAATGAAATAACCAAACAACCTACTTCGACCAAAATAGAATTGCCCGATAGTTTAGAACTCCCTTTCTTAAATTATGATTTAATCTCTTTTCGAAATAAAATTGAGAGCAATCATCCTCTAATTACACAAATAAACTATCAAATTGAGCAGTCTAACAATGCCATTACAGTAAACAGTAATATGAATAAGCCAACTATCGGACTTGGCTTAGATTATAGTTTGGTTGGGGAAAGAACAGATGCAAACCCAATGAATAACGGAAGAGATATTCTAGTTCCTAAAGTTATGGTGTCTATTCCGATTTATAGAAAATCGTACCGAGCTAAAATTGAAGAAGAAAACCTTATTCAACAGGCATTAACAGTAAAGAAAGAAACCATAACGGATAAAATGATCAATCTCTTAATCAATTATAAGGCTGAGTATGACAATGGATTATTAGAAAAGAGTTTAAACCAAAATCAATCCAATACAATACGAATGGCCTATGATGTATTACTCTCAGAATATAGTTCTTCAGGCAAAGGATTTGAAGAATTATTAATGGTTCAAAATCAACTCTTAGATTTTGATTTGGGATTAAAAAAAGCAGAATTAATAGCCAATATCGCACAGGCTAATATTGACCGAATAACTAAATTTTAATCAAAATGAAACACACATATAAAATAACAGGAATGACCTGTAATGGTTGTAAAAGCCATGTTCAAAACATATTAGAATCCGTCAAAGAAATTGAATCTGTAACAATCAATTTAGAGGAAACAACTACTGAATTAGAGATCCAGGAAGGGATAACAGAATTAGTTATGGTTAAGGGCTTAACTGAAATTGTCATGTCAGAACATATTCCATTAGATAAACTTCAAAAATTATTTGATGGGTCTAACTACATGATTCATTCTTTGAATGAGCAGGTGAAAGAAAAAGAAAAAACACCAAAAGGAGTAAAAGGAATTTACTACTGTCCTATGCATTGTGAAGGGGAAAAAACCTATGACAAATCGGGAGATTGTCCTGTTTGCGGAATGGATTTAGTAGCTGAAGCAACAGTAAATTCTACTACACAGTTTACTTGCCCAATGCATCCAGAAGTCATTAAAGATGAAGCTGGTGCTTGCCCTAAATGTGGGATGGATTTAGTTCCAATGCAATCAGATGAATCTGAAGAACAAAAATCATATAGAAAACTGTTAAAGAAATTTTGGGTTGCTACAGCTTTTACACTTCCTATTTTCTTGATTGCCATGTCAGAAATGATTCCAAATAATCCTTTGTATTACATTATGGATATAAAATATTGGAATTGGTTGCAATTTGGTTTATCAATCCCTGTTGTTTTTTATGCAACTTGGATGTTTTTCAAAAGAGCATATACCTCTATAAGAACCATGAATCTAAATATGTTTACCCTCATTGGGATAGGAGCAGGAGTGGCATGGTTATTTAGTTTCTTTGGACTATTATTCCCTGATTTATTTCCAGATGCTTTTAAAACAGAATTTGGGACAGTTCATGTTTACTTTGAAGCTGCAACTGTGATACTAACTCTTGTTTTATTAGGACAATTACTAGAAGCAAAAGCTCATAGTAAAACTAATAATGCAGTAAAAGAATTATTGAAATTAGCACCAAACAAAGCTATTAGAATAGAAAATGGCGAAGAAATCGAAATATCGATTGATGACATTAAAGTGGGAGATTTATTGAGGGTGAAACCTGGAGATAAAATTCCTGTTGATGGAAAAATTACGGATGGAAAAACTTCTGTTGATGAATCCATGATTTCGGGAGAGCCTATTCCTGTGGATAAAGAAGTAAATGATAAAGTAACTTCTGGAACCATTAATGGGAAACAATCTTTTGTAATGAAAGCTGAAAAAGTTGGTTCTGATACTTTACTTTCTCAAATTATTCACATGGTAAATAATGCCAGTAGGAGTAAAGCTCCAATTCAAAAGTTGGCTGATAAGATTTCAGGCTATTTTGTTCCTGTAGTAATAGTTGTTTCCATTATAACTTTTATTGTATGGAAAATTGTTGGTCCTGACCCCTCATTAGTTTATGCTTTTGTAAATGCAATTGCTGTTTTAATTATTGCTTGTCCGTGTGCATTAGGTCTTGCAACTCCTATGTCTGTTATGGTCGGAGTTGGAAAAGGAGCTCAAGAAGGAGTTTTAATCAAGGATGCAGAATCCTTGGAGAAAATGAATAAAGTAGATGTTTTAATTATTGATAAAACTGGAACCGTGACAGAAGGGAAACCTTCGGTTGAAAAAATTGTATCTCTTTCAGATTATTCAGAGAATGAATTGACTCAATTTGTGGCATCTGTCAATAAGCAAAGTGAACATCCATTAGCAGAAGCTACTGTTCGATTTGCTGAGGATAAGAAATTAGATTTTCTAAAGATTAATGAGTTTGATTCAATTACTGGAAAAGGAGTAAAAGCAATTATTAAAGACAAAATAGTATTGGTAGGCAATGAGAAATTATTATTGGAACATTCTATTGTTTTAAATGGAGAAATAGCTAAAAAATCAAAATTGGAACAAGAAAAAGGGAAGACTGTACCTTTTATTGCAATAGACAATGAATTAGTAGGATTTGTTGTGATTTCTGATGCAATTAAAGAAACCAGCAGATTGGCAATTAATACTTTAAAAAACAAAGGTGTCAAAGTTATAATGATGACTGGAGATAATAGATATACAGCAAAAGCAGTTGCCGAAGAACTAGAACTTGATGATTATTATGCGGATTGTTTACCTGAAGATAAATTAAACAAAGTAAAAGAGTTACAAGAACAGGGTCATTTGGTTGCCATGGCTGGTGATGGTATCAATGATGCACCAGCATTAGCATTAGCAAATGTTGGTATTGCTATGGGAACGGGAACAGATGTAGCTATAGAAAGTTCGGCAATTACGCTAGTAAAAGGAGATTTACATGGAATTGTTAAAGCAAAAACATTAAGTCATAAAGTGATGAGAAACATCAAACAAAACTTGTTTTTTGCTCTTGCTTATAATGTGATTGGAATTCCAATTGCAGCAGGAGTACTTTATCCTGTATTTGGATTATTGCTTTCTCCTATGATTGCAGCTTTAGCAATGAGTTTCAGTTCAGTATCTGTAATAGCAAATGCACTTAGATTAAGAACACAAAGTATAAAATAATTAATTATGAAAAAATACATCATATATATAGGGATATTAGGAGCTGGGTTAGCTCTAGGTTGGTTAATTTTCGGAAATTCTTCTAAACAAGAAACCAGTTCTGAAGACAATTCATTTTTATCAAAGAAAGAGGAAATATGGACTTGCTCCATGCATCCGCAAATTCAACTTCCTGAGCCTGGGGATTGTCCTTTATGTGGAATGGATTTAATTCCGTTAGAATCTAGCAATAGTAATTCAAATCCTTTAGTGTTTGAAATGACAGAAGACGCAATTAGAATTGCTAATATTCAAACTACAATGATTGGTTCAGGAAGTACAAATTCAAGTGGGTTAAAATTGTCGGGTAAAATAAAAGCAGACGAAACAAATTCGGCTAGTATCGTTTCTCATATATCAGGAAGAATAGAGAAGCTTTTTATAAGCTACACAGGAGAAGAAGTTAGAAAAGGGCAGAAGATTGCTTCCATTTATTCTCCAAAGCTTATAACGGCTCAAAAAGAATTATTAGAAGCATATAAAGTAAAGGAAGTAAACCCAAAACTATTTGAAGCAACTTCTAATAAACTGAAATTTTGGAAAATTACAGAATCACAAATTCAATCTATCATTAAATC
>CAKZNB010000044.1 GCA_937129365.1 uncultured Flavobacteriales bacterium | reverse complement strand
CATGCAGATTAAGAGATAATCTAAACATAGACTAAACAATAACCAAAAGCCTCTCTAGAAATAGAGAGGCTTTTTTTGTGGAAAAATATTCTTTTTGACTCTATATTATGTGGAGTTTTATTATATTGAAATATGAAATGGAAAATAGCTTTGTTATCAATTTTATTCATGTGCTTTAATCTTGCAGATGCTTATTCTCAAAAGTCTGGAAGAATGACTTCACCAAAAAAGAGGGAGAGGCAACTTAAGCGAAAAGAGAAGAAAAAGGAAAAAGAATTGAAAAGAGCTAAGCGAAGAGCTGCAAAAAGACATCTTAAAATTCAGGATAAAAAAGTAAGAAGAAGATTAAAAAGAAATAGAAGAAAATCAAATAGGAAAAAAAGAAAAAAGTAACCGTAAAAGCTATAATTGTATAGTTAATTTAAAAATTTTAACCGTTAAATAAATTAAGCCTTTCATAACTAAATAATTGAGATGTATAATTTTATATTTTTTTTAGAAGTATAGAGTTTCATTAAGAGAAATTATATGATACATTTGGTTTAATTATATGTTAATAAAAGTTAAAAATATTTTATATTTACGACTTATAACTTCTTAAAGGTTTCAGTTATTTATGATATTCTTCATTAGAAAGTACAATTAACAAACAGTTTTTAAGAACAAAACATCAATAGTATGATTAAAAAAATTATTCTAACACTTATCGCAATAGCAACTGTATCTTTTGGTTTCAATCAATCAGGAACAGGAACTTTAAAGGGTAAAATTACTGATAAATCAACAGGAGAAACTCTTCCTTTTGTAAATTTAGTATTAATCCAAAATGGAGCTCAGAAAGCTGGAGCAGCATCTGACTTGGATGGGAATTTTACAATTAACTCATTGCAGCCAGGAACTTATACTCTAAAAGTAAGTTTTGTAGGGTATAAAAAATTCCAAGTGAACGATCTTCTTATCAAAGGAGATAAGATTACTTTTCAGGATATTCCACTTGAATCTGGGGATGTTACGTTAGAAGAATTTACAGTAATAGATTATGAGGTGCCATTAATTGATAAAGATGGAGGGTCTTCTGGAGGAACAATGACAAAGGATGAAATTGCAAAAATGCCAGGGCGATCTGCTGGTTCAATTGCAGCTCAAGTAGGAGGTGTTCAAACAGACGGTAACGGATCAATTTCGAGTGTTAGAGGATCAAGGTCAGCATCCACTTATTATTACATTGATGGAATTAAAGTAAGAGGATCATCAAATCTTCCTAAATCTGCCATCCAAGAAGTATCAGTTATTACTGGTGGTTTGCCAGCAAGTTATGGTGATGCTACAGGTGGTATTATTTCTATTACTACAAGAGGTCCTTCAAGTTTCTATTTTGGAGGTGTTGAGTATGTAACTTCTGGATATAAAATTGGAGATAATACTTATGGATTAGATAATTACGGATACAATTTATTAGAGGGAAGTATTGCTGGACCGCTTTGGATGAAAAAAGATTCAACTGGGAAAAAAGTAAAACCAATTTTAGGATTCTTTTTATCAGGAAATTTAAGTCATATTGTTGACACAAGACCTTTGGCTATTGATCAATATCAAATAAAAGATGATGTAAAAGCTGATATTTTAGAAAATCCAGTAGTTAGAAATCAATCAAATGGAATTAACTATAAAACTGAATTTTTGACTTTAGATGATTTTGAAAAAATAAAATTCAGACAAAATGCTATTCAGAAGAGGGCTTCTATCTCAACAAAAATTGATGTTAATACAGGTACAAATATGAATGTTTCTTTTGGAGGAACATTTGATTGGGCAAACGGAAATAACTATAGTTTTGCAAGCGCATTGTTGAATTCTGAAAACCTTTCAAACAGTACTTCTACTACATGGAGAGCTTATGGTAAAATGACTCAAAGATTTCAAAATAATCTTGGAGATGAAGATGGAAGTGAACCATCAAAAATTCAAAATGCATATTATACTGTGATGGTGGATTATTCTAATACATCAGGTAAAACTACAAATACAAGACATGGAGATAACTTGTTTGATTATGGACATGTAGGGAAATTTGATAGACAGTTTGAAAACAATTATGAGTATGATCCAACTACAAATAGATATGTTCATAATGGGTTTTTAGAAACTTCAGCTGATTTTACTCCATCAGATAAAAATTCTGACTTAGCTGCTGTAACTCGTCAATTTTATGAATTTAATTCTGGAAGAGTTACTGCTATTGATCAAGTTCTTCAAGGTCAAGCATTAAGAAACGGAGATGTTCCTAGGTCAGTATATGGATTATTTACAAATGTAGGAGTTCAGCCAGGAGGATATGGTTATAGCAATGCAAGTCAGTTTAGAGTTACAGCATCAGGTTCTGCAAATGTAGGTGACCATGCTTTAACAATCGGATTTGAATATGAGCAAAGATCTGATAGATCATACAGCATTAGCCCAATTTCTTTATGGACTAGAATGAGACAACTTGCAAATAGTCACATTAACGAATTAGACCCAAATAGTTATACAGATGAGTATAGAGGAACTTTCCAATACAGAACTTTTGACAGATTAATTAGTAGAGATGCACAATCATTCTTTGATTTAAACTTAAGAAAATCATTAGGATTAGATCCAAATGGATCAGATTTCATTGTTGTTGATGCGTTAGACCCTTCACAGTTTAATGTTGATTTTTTCAGTGCAGATGAATTAACAAATGGTGGATTCAATCAAACCTTTGTGAATTATTTTGGATATGACCACACAGGTAAAAGATTATCTTCTAATCCTAGCCTTGATGATTTCTTTACTCAAAAAGATGAATTTGGAAACTTTACTAGACCAATTGGAGCTTTTGAACCAATCTATTTTGCAGGATTCATTATGGATAAGTTTGCCTTTAACGATATAATATTCAATGTTGGGTTAAGAGTAGATAGATTTGATGCAAACCAACCAGTACTTAAAGACAAATACTTATTAAGACCAGCAAAAACTGCAGGTGAAGTAGGTGAATATTCGCACCCTACAAATATAGGCGATGATTTTGTGGTGTATGTTAACGATATAAATGCACCTGGTCAAAGTGGAATTGCTGGATATAGAAATGGAAATACTTGGTATAATGCTGAAGGTATTGAAATTACTGATCCGACTACAATTGAATCTCCAAATGGAATTGCACCTTATTTAGCAGATGGAGTATCTCCAACTGACGAGGTTAACTCAAACGCTTTTGAAGATTACAATCCTTCAATTATAGTAATGCCAAGAATTTCTTTCTCATTCCCAATTTCTGAGGATGCATTATTCTTTGCTCACTATGATATCTTATCTCAAAGACCAACTACAGGAGTTAGAAGTAATCCATTAGATTACCTATACATCGAGAATATTTCTGCGAATACAATTAATAACCCTGATTTAAGACCAACAAGAACAATTGATTACGAAGTTGGATTCCAACAAGTATTGAGTAGATCATCTTCTCTAAAAATTGCAGGATTTTACAGAGAACAAAGAGATGAAATTACTGTGATTAATGTTGCAGGAGCTTACCCAAAAACATACAGATCTTTTGGTAACTTAGATTTTGGAACAGTTAAAGGTGTTACTTTAACTTATGACAAAAGAAAATCTAAAAACCTTTGGATGAAAGTTTCTTACACATTGCAATTTGCTGAAGGAACAGGATCTTCTGCAGGTTCATCAGTTGCTTTGATTAATTCAGGACAACCAAATTTAAGAGCTATTTTCCCTTACAGCTATGATCAGAGACATGCAGTAAATGCAACAGTTGATTTTAGATATGGAGAAGGTAAAGATTATAATGGACCAGTAATTGGCGGAAAGAGAATTTTTGAAAACACAGGAGTTAACTTTACAGCTAACTTTGCTTCAGGAACTCCTTATTCAGCTGCTAAAACTTCAGTGCCTCTAACAGGAGAATTAGCACCAGTATTAGAAGGAACGCCAAATGGATCTAGAAACCCAAGTCAGTTTAGAGTTGCACTTCAATTGGATAGAAACTTTATGTTGAAATTTGGAGCTAAAAAACAAAAAACCGCAGCCTTAAATGTATACTTGTTGTTTAACAATTTATTAAACACACAAAACATTTTAGGAGTTTACAGAGCAACAGGTAACCCTGATGATGATGGATATTTATCAGATGCTCAATTCCAAACTATTATTGCTAATCAAATTGATGAAGCATCATACAGAGAATATTACGCATTGAGAATGAATAACCCATTCAACTACTCATTGCCAAGAACAATTAGATTGGGTGTAAAACTTGATTTTTAAAAATAATTACTATGAAAAAGAGTAACATATACAACTTATTATTAGTCGGATTAGGACTATCTATATCTTCGGGAATATCTGCTAGAGAATGGGTAGGAACTTCTTCTAAGAAAAAAACAAATATAATTTCTACAAGAGCTGCTTCCTGTGCACCTGCTAGTCAAAATAGAACATTAGAATTTAATAATGCTAGTGCTTATATTGAGAATAGTGGATTGCTATGGTACAACCGTTCTTTAGGTAGAGCCTCATATATTATCCCAAAAGATGCTGGTACTTCTCCAATATTTGCAGGAGGACTTTGGATGGGAGGAGTAGATGCCACTAATCAATTAAAATTAGCAGCTATTCGTTTCCGTGCAGATGGTAATGATTATTGGCCAGGACCACTAACTACAATTGCAGGAACTGGTAATGGAGTAACTAAGAGAGACTTTGGACCTGCAGATATTGATCCTGCTACTTGTGCTGAATATGATAAATTCTATGTAATTACAAGAAAAGAAGTACAAGAATTTAAAACATGGTATGAATGTTCTCAAGATCCTTTATGTAATGTAGCGGATTTATTTCCTACTGGATATCAAATGCCTAATAGTATAAAAGACTGGCCAGGTAATGGTGATGTAACAAAAAACGTAGATAAATTTATTGCTCCTTATTTTGATAGAAATGGAGATGATTTTTACGACCCAGCTGATGGAGATTATCCTTTTTATAGTTTTGATGATGATGATGATGATTATGACTGTAGAAAAGATAGAGATATCAGACTTTTTGGAGATTTCACAATCTGGTGGATTTTTAATGATAAAGGAAATATTCATACAGAGTCAGGAGGTGAACCAATAGGAATGGAAATAAGAGCTCAAGCTTTCTCATTTGCAACCAATGATGAGATTAATGACATGACTTTTTATAACTATGAACTTATAAACCGTTCAACTCAGACTTTATTTGATACTTATTTTGGTCAAAACGTAGATACAGATTTAGGGTGTGCTCAAGATGATTATGTAGGTTGTGATGTTGGGAGAGGATTGGGATATGCATACAATGCGGATGCAACTGATGATAATTGTTCTAATGGAGCAGTTCCTTACGGTAGTAACCCACCTGCAATTGGAATTGATTTCTTTGAAGGACCTTACCAAGATAATGATGGTGCAGCGAACCCTTTCTTTGTTAATGGTTCTCCAAATTTTTTAACTGAAGCAGTTCCTGGAAATGGAATTGGATACGGTGATTCTATTATTGATAACGAAAGATTTGGTATGAGAAGATTTGTTTATTATAACAACTCTCCTGGTAACCAAGGGGATCCAGATAACCAAATTGAACATTACAACTACTTAAAAGGATTATGGAAAGACGGTGTTAAATTTCAATATGGAGGAAATGCCTACCCTGCATCTGCAGGTGGTACTTCTACATCAGGAGTTGATTGTGACTTTATGTTCCCAAGTGATCCAGCTACTGGTAGAAACACTGACCCAGAAGGTTGGGGAACAGGAGGAAATACTTCTGTTGCAGCAACTCCTTGGTCTGAGTCTGCTGTAGGTAATGCAGCTGGAGATAGAAGATTTTTACAATCTGCTGGACCCTTTACATTAGAGCCTGGTGCACTTAACAATATTACTGTTGGTGTTGTATATGGAAGAGGAACAAGTGGTAACTTATCTTCAATAGCTAAATTAAAGCAAGCAGATGATAAAGCTCAAAGTTTATTTGACAATTGTTTTGAAATATTAGAAGGCCCAGATGCACCAAAATTGGCTATTCAAGAATTAGATAAAGAACTAATACTTACTATCGACCCAAGAGCTGGTGGTTCAGATATCGAAAACTATTCAAGACTTGACCCAACTATTGATACAAATCTTATTGTTGATAGTAATAAAAATGTTAATGGTAAAAACAACTTATATACTTTTGAAGGGTATCAAGTTTTCCAATTAAAAGACAACTCAGTATCTGCTTCTGATATTTATGATATTGATAAATCAAGATTGGTAGCACAGTACGACATTGTAAATGGAGTAACACAATTGATAAACTATAGTGTTGATCCAATAATGGGAGTCGGAGTTCCAGAATTATTAGCAAATGGTGCTGATAAAGGAATTCAACATTCATTAAGAGTAACCGAGGATTTATTTGCAAAAGGAAACACAAGATTAGTAAATCATAAAAAATACTATTTCTTAGTGATAGCTTATGGATACAATGAATTCAAAAAGTATGACCCTACGAATGCATTATCACTTGATGGACAGCAAAAACCATATATTGCTTCAAGAAAAGGATATGATGGTGGAGAGATAGCTAGTTATGCTGGTATTCCTCACATACCTTCACCTGAGAAAGGAGGTACTGTGCAAAATGCACAATATGGTGATGGAGTAGAAATCACTAGAATTGAAGGAATGGGTAATGGTGGAAGAGAACTAGATTTAACTAGTAAATCTAGAATTGAAGTAGCTAAAAACAGAAGAGTAGATGAAATAACTTATGTTGCGGGTAAAGGCCCAATAGACGTTAAAGTAATTGACCCATTAAATTTACCAGCTGAAGAATACGAAGTAAGATTCTTAAAAGATGCATCTACATCCGGTTATAGCGAAGCAACTTGGCAAATTAAAAGATTGAGCGATAATGTTGTTATTCCTTCGCAAACGAGTATAGCAATAGGAAATGAACAATTATTCCCAGATTATGGTTTCTCAATTAATATTGAGCAATATGAGCACCCATCTAGACGTGTAAAAACAGATCCGGGAATTTCTAGTGGTACTCCTGAAAAAGCAGCTGAGCTTATAACATGGAGTCTAGATTTTGCAGATCCTTCAAAAGCATGGCTAATTGGAATGCCTGATAGAGATGGTAACACAGAATTTAACTGGATTAGAAGTGGAACTCAAATTAATGATCCTGCTACACCTGAAGGAGTGTTTAGTGATTATCAAGGACTTGATGATGAGCAACAATTTGAAGAAATTGCAGGAGGAACTTTCGCTCCATTCAGAATGATGTCTTTCTTTGAAGGAGATAACCAGCCAGTTGGAACAGGAAATCCTGCTACAACTTCACTTTCACTATTTGGAAGAGGAACATTGGTAAATCTTCATAGTGTAGATGTTGTTTATACAAGAGATAAAAGTTTATGGACAAGATGTCCTGTTATTGAAACGCAAGATTTAACTACTTTATCAGAAGGTGGAGCAAGAAAACTAAGTGTAAGAGTTTCTCCATCAATTGATAAACAAGGAAAAAAAGCTGGAGAATCTGGATATAACAGTGGTGAAGGTAATTCTGTAAGTGCAACAGGTATGGGATGGTTTCCTGGATATGTTATCGATGTAGAAACAGGAGAAAGACTTAATGTAGCTTATGGAGAAGACTCTTGGCTTGCTGTAGACAATGGAAGAGACATGATGTTTAATCCTACTTCAACTTTTACTCAAGGTTTAGGAAGTTGGGTAGCAGGAGGAAAACATTATTTATATATTTTTAGAAACAATGAATTTCTTCAAACACCATCTGCTGTTGCTGGAGACCCAAGTCCAATTAAATTTTATGACGAAGGTAGAGAGCTTTATAATAAATTATCAAGCACTAGTTCATTGAATAACAGAAGAGCATGGGATGCTTGTATGTGGGTTGGTATGCCAATGACTGCTCCAGGGCAAGATTTCTTATCAACTGATGCAATTCTTAGAGTAAGAATAAAAACTGATTATGAGAGATATGCAACAAAAGGTAATGTTGTTAATTTCCATAATTCATTCACAAATAATAATGAAACGGCTAGTGATAATGATTGGTTTAACTTATATAAGTTTAATACAAACTCTGTAGCCACTGGTACAAACGTATTAGATACTGCTCAGTCTGCATTAGATTTAATTAATGTGGTGCCAAATCCATATTACGCATATGCAAACTATGAAACAAGTAGATTGGATTCTAGGATTAAGTTTACAAATTTACCTGAAAAATGTACAGTAAAAATATACAACGTAGGAGGTTCATTAATTAGAACATTATCTAAAGATGATCCACTTACATCACTTGATTGGGATTTAAAAAATATTAATGGAGTTCCAATTGCTGGTGGAGTATATATTATACATGTAGATGTACCAGGAGTAGGAGAAAAAGTTATCAAATGGTTTGGAGCATTAAGACCACCAGATTTGACGAACTTCTAAAAAACCGATTGAACAAAAAATTATTATTTAAAGAAACATAACAAGTATGAAATTTAAATTAACATTATTATCAATAGCTGCTTTATTATCTGTAAACACATTTGCAGGTAATGAAGATAGAATTGGAGCAGCAGGAGCAACTCAATTACTTATTAACCCTTGGGCAAGAAGTTCAGGTTGGGGAAGTGCTGGAGGAGCTCATATAAAAGGATTAGAAGCTATTCAATTGAATGTAGCTGGACTTGCTTTGGCTGACAGAACTGAAATAGCTTTTACCAATACTACTTGGATGCAATCAACAGGGATTAATATCAATACTATTGGTTTAGCTCAAAGATTAGGTGAGTCTGGAGTTTTGGGGATGAGTATAATGTCTACTAATTACGGAGACATTCCTATAACAACAACTGAACTCCCAGAAGGAGGACTTGGTACATTTTCGCCATCGAGTTTTTTATTAAACTTAGCTTATGCAAGAGAGTTTTCTTCTACTATTACAGGAGGTATTAATGTTAAAATTTTAAACGAAGGAATTTCTAATGCACGTTCTTCTGGAGTTGCTTTTGATGCTGGAGTAAGATATGTTACTGGAGATAGAGATCATATTAAAATTGGATTAGCACTTAAGAATGTAGGTCCTCCAATGAGGTTTAGAGGTGATGGTTTTGCTATTGAAACAGTAAATCCTTTTACTGAAATTGCTACTACAACTGAGCAAAGAACTGCTAACTTCGAGTTGCCATCACTAATTAACATTGCTGGTGCTTACGATTTTTTAATTAATGAGAATAACTCACTAACAGCTGCTGCAACATTTACTTCAAATTCTTTTCAAAGAGATCAATTTAGAGCAGGTATTGAGTATAACCTTAATGTAAAAAAACTAATAGTTATTTTAAGAGGAGGATTAGCTTACGAAAAAGGAATTTTTTCTCAAACAGAAACATTATCTGCACTTTCAGGACCAACAGCTGGTTTAACCATTGATTTTCCTTTCGGAAAAAACAATTCTTCAATCGGAATTGATTATTCATTCAGAACAGCACCAGTTTTAGGAGCTATCCATGGAGTAGGTATAAGACTTAACTTAGGTTCTAGTGCTGAAGATGAATAATCCTCAATAAGTAGAATAAATAAAATATTGTATATTTGTATATACGAAAACAGAAAAGAGAGTCGAAAGATTCTCTTTTTTCGTTATATCAATCGACTAAAGAGATTATATTATGTCAGACATTACCTATTACACCGAGGAAGGATTAAAGTCTTTAAAAGATGAGCTTTTCGAATTAGAAACTCATGAGAGGCCAAGAATATCACAGCAAATAGCAGAAGCAAGAGATAAAGGAGATTTATCGGAAAATGCTGAATATGATGCTGCAAAAGAAGCACAAGGGCTATTAGAAATGAAAATTTCTAAACTGAAGAATATTATTTCCACAGCAAGAGTTCTTGATGATACAGGAATGGATACCTCAAAAGTTCTCATTTTATCTATTGTTACAATTAGGCATATGAAAACCAAAAAAGAAATGGTGTATACCTTAGTAGCAGAGAATGAAGCTGATTTAAAAGAGAAAAAAATCTCAGTAGATTCTCCAATAGGAAAAGGATTGCTAGGGCACAGTGTTGGTGATATTGCTGATGTGGAGACTCCTGGTGGCATCATACAATTTGAAATTGTAAATATTTCTAGATAATGGCAACTATTTTTACAAAGATAATTGAAGGAGAAATTCCTTGTTACAAAATAGCTGAGAACGATAAATTTTTGGCTTTTTTAGATATTAATCCCTTAGTAAAAGGGCATACCTTGGTTATACCTAAGGTTGAAATAGATTACATATTTGATATAGAAGATACTCTTTTGGCAGAGATGATGGTTTTTGCTAAAAAAGTGGCTCTAAAGGTCGAAAAAGCTATGCCTTGTGAAAGGATTGGTGTTTCAATTATAGGGTTAGAAGTACCGCATGCACACATTCATATTGTTCCTATGAATACCGCTAATGATGTAAACTTTACTCAGCCTAAACTTTCTTTTACTCCTGAAGAACTAATAGAGATTTCAGATAAAATTAATAGTTAGACTTCGGGATGTAGCTTAGTCCGGTTAAAGTGCTGGTCTGGGGGACCAGAGATCGGAGGTTCGAATCCTCTCATCCCGACATTGAACTCAAAAAAAAGCCTTGAAGATATATCTTCAAGGCTTTTTTTATTATAAATATAGGTTTGTCTTTTAGCTTAATGCCTCAGCTACTTTCTTTCCAATTTCTGCAGGAGAACTTGCAACGCTAATTCCACATTCTGCCATAATCTTCATTTTAGCTTGTGCTGTATCATCGGCTCCTCCAACAATGGCTCCAGCGTGACCCATTTTTCTTCCTTTAGGTGCAGTTTGTCCAGCAATAAAACCAATTACTGGTTTTCTGTTGTTTTCTTTTACCCATCTTGCAGCATTTGCTTCCATATCTCCACCAATTTCTCCAATCATCACAATTGCATCAGTTTCGTCATCATTCATAAACATTTCAACCGCTTCTTTAGTTGTAGTTCCAATAATTGGATCTCCACCAATTCCGATAGCAGTTGATACTCCTAATCCAGCTTTCACCACTTGGTCAGCAGCTTCGTAAGTCAAAGTTCCAGATTTTGAAACAATTCCTACTCTTCCTTTTTTGAAAACAAATCCTGGCATAATTCCAATTTTTGCTTCATCAGCAGTAATAATACCTGGGCAATTAGGACCAATCAATCTTGAGTCTTTATCAGTTAAATATTCTTTAACCTTTACCATATCGTTAGTAGGAATACCTTCTGTAATACATACAATAACTCCAATTCCAGCATCAGCAGCTTCCATAATTGCATCAGCAGCAAAAGCAGGTGGCACAAAAATGATAGAAACATTAGCTCCAGTTTCCTTTACAGCATTTTCAACAGTGTTAAATACGGGTTTGTCAAGGTGAGTTTGCCCTCCTTTTCCTGGAGTAACACCACCAACCACATTTGATCCGTATTCAATCATTTGCCCTGCATGGAAAGTTCCTTCGGTTCCTGTAAAACCTTGTACTATTATCTTAGAATCGTTATTTACTAATATGCTCATTGTTTTAGGTTATTTTTTGGTTACACAAAAGTAGTAGTTTATCGGTTCTTTTACAAGATTTAAAGTTTATAAATTTCTTCCCCTCTTGAGAGGAGATTGAGGGGTGTGTTATTTTCATTTTTTAAAAAAGAAGTAGATTTAAAAATCTCACAAATAAACCTTAATTTCGTTCCATGATTTTAGACTCAACCGATACAATTTGTGCACTATCCACTGCAAATGGAATGGGAGCTATCGCTGTGATAAGAGTTTCTGGTTCAGATGCTTTTTCAATTGTGTCTTCTGTTTTTTCTAAAGAAATAGTGAATCAACAATCACACACTGCTCATTTTGGGACTATAAAAGAGGGAAAAGAGTTAATTGACGAAGTGTTGATTACAGTATTCAAAAATCCCGCTTCATTCACTGGGGAAGATGTAATTGAGATAGCATGCCATGGCTCAGTGTATATCCAACAACAGATTTTAAAACTCTTACTTTCTAATGGTTGTCGATTGGCTAAAGCAGGAGAATTTTCGATGAGAGCTTTCGCAAATGGTAAATTTGATTTATCTCAGGCAGAGGCAATCTCTGATTTAATTTCTTCAACTACAGAGGCTTCGCACAAGTTAGCCATGCAACAAATGCGTGGAGGTTTTTCGGATGAGATAAATTTGTTGAGAGAAGAACTCGTTAATTTTGCTTCCCTGATAGAATTAGAATTGGACTTCAGTGAAGAAGATGTAGAGTTTGCCGATAGAACTCAACTTAATGAATTGCTAGAAAGAATTTCAATCAAATTAAGAAGTTTGATTGATTCATTTTCTTACGGAAATGTGATTAAGAATGGAGTTCCCATTTCAATTATTGGAGCACCCAATTCTGGAAAGTCAACTTTACTAAATAAATTTTTGAAAGAAGAAAAAGCGATAGTGTCAAATATTGCTGGAACTACAAGGGATATTGTAGAAGATGAAATTGTGATTGAAGGAATAAAATATCGATTTATAGATACTGCGGGTATTCGTGACACCGAGAATGAGATTGAAAAAATGGGAATTCAAAGGGCGATAGAAAAGGCAGGAAAATCAGCTATTATTTTGTATTTATTTGATGCTAGTGAGGAATTGGATAAAGTAAAACAAGAATTTGAGTTACTAAAATCACAATTGACAGATGATACAATTGATGTGATTTGGGTAGCCAATAAAATTGATTTATTGGAAGATAAATCAAAATTATCAGGAATTGATTGCATAAAAATTTCAGCCTCAGAAGGAGAAAATTTAGAAGAGTTAACTCACAAAATAATTGAGATTACAAACTCCAAACAATCACAAGAGCAGCAAGTTGTGGTAACCAATGTGCGTCATTTTGAAGCATTAACCAAAGCCAATGAAGCCATACAGCAAGTTACCAATGCATTAGAAATGGGGATTCCTGGTGATTTGGTAGCAATAGATATTCGCCAAGCACTGCACTTTCTTGGGGAGATAACTGGTGAGATTTCTACGGATGAACTTTTGGGAAATATATTCTCGAAATTTTGTATCGGAAAATAGTATCTTAGTTTTTCGGAGTTTCAAACACCAAATTTAATTTTACTTAAAGACATTTTACATGAAAAATATAGACAAATCAAAACCAGTAATGCTAACTGGAGCAACAGGTTATCTTGGAGGGCACATCGCTAAAAATCTGTTAGAAAAAGGACACACGGTACATGCTGCAATCAGAAATCCTGAAAACAAGGAGAAAACTAAATACTTAGACGAAGTAGCAGAAAATTCAAAAGGAGAAATCCATTATTTTAAAGCAGATTTGCTTGATAAAGGTAGTTATGACGAAGCTATGAAAGGATGTGAATTGGTAATTCACTCTGCTTCTCCTTTTATTATGAGCACAAAAAATCCTCAAAAAGATTTGATAGACCCTGCATTGAATGGAACTGAAAATGTATTTGCAGCTGCCCAACAAGCTGATTCTTTAAAAAGAATAGTCCTTACCAGTAGCTGTGCAGCAATTTATGGCGATGGAAAAGACACATTGGATTATCCTAACCAAACCATGACTGAAGAGCAGTGGAACACAACTTCTTCTTTAAAACAAACTCCCTACAGTTATTCAAAGACATTGGCTGAGAAAAAGGCTTGGGAAATGACGGAAGCTCAAAATAATTTTGATCTAACAGTGATAAACCCTTCTTTTATTTTGGGTCCTGGTGTAAATCCGCATGGTACAGGAGAAAGTTTTAGTATCATGAAGCAAATGGGAGATGGATCTTTTAAAATGGGAGCTCCTGCACTTAACATAGGATGTGTAGATGTGCGAGATGTTGCCGAAGCACATTATAGAGCAGGGTTCACGCCAGAAGCAAAAGGAAGACATATTTGTTCTGCAGAGAATTTGAGTTTTATGAAATTAGCCGATATGTTGAGACCTAATTATGGAGAGAAATATCCCTTGCCTAAAAAGACTTTACCAAAATGGCTAATGATGATGATGGGGCCTTTAGCAGGAATACCAAGGCAATTCATAAGAGATAATGTGGGTTATCCTTGGAAAGCCGATAATTCTAAAATCAAGAGAGAATTAGATATGGAGTTTAGACCGATTGACAAAACGGTTAATGAATTCTTTGCTCAAATTGAAGAAGTTGGGACATTTAATAAAAAGAAATGAATGTATTAATTTAACCAAACGAAAAAAATTAACGTGACATGATAGTAACTAAAGGAATAAAACTCAAATCCATGATTGCATGGACTTTGCCTCATATTATTTGGCTATTTGCTTTAATGGGTGGAGTTGCATTATTGTATCAATATAGGATTATTCATTTTTCTATTCCTTGGTTGCCTATATCTGTAATTGGTACAGCTGTAGCTTTTTATGCAGGTTTCAAAAATAATCAAGCGTATGACAGAATGTGGGAAGCTCGAAAAATTTGGGGAGGAATAATCAATGATTCTCGATCTTGGGGAATGATGGTAGATGGATTTATATCAAATCTTTTTGCTGACAACAAAGTCTCTGAAGAAGAAATTAAAACCATAAAAAAACGATTAATTTATAGACATATTGGATGGTTATATGCTCATCGCAGTCAATTATTAATTTCTACACCTTGGGAACATGCTAGTCAAGGTGGACACACTGGCAGAACGGCTAAAAAATACCAAGAGAAATTTGGTGTAGGCTTGGTAGATGACGAAGTGACAAAAATTCAACTACAAAATTATCTCCCAAATAATGAATATGAGAGGCTAATAGCTCATACAAATACCGCTACTCAAATCATCAACGAACAATCTCGAGATTTACAAAAGTTGAGAGAAGAAGGACTCATTGAGGATTTCCGACATATGGAATTGGCTATTTTATTAAAAAGTTTCTATACCCTTCAGGGAAAAAATGAACGAATAAAAAAGTTTCCACTTCCTCGTCAGTATGCGAACATGAGTAGATATTTTGTTGGAATTTTTATTGCCTTGCTCCCTTTTAGTATGGTTCCAGCCTTGATGGAAGCAGGTACTTTAGGCACTTGGTTGTCTATTCCCATTACTGCTCTCATTGGGTGGGTGTATGTAATGATGGAAATTGTAGGCGACTACACCGAAAACCCTTTTCAAGGAATGGCAAATGATATTCCTATGCTTTCGCTATGTAGAGTAATCGAAATTGATTTGCGCGAAATGTTGGGTGAAACGGATTTGCCTCCGGGAATTGAAGCTAAGAATGGGGTTTTGATGTAGGATTATTCAAAACTCAAAAAAAATGCATTCTAAAAAAGGGATTTTCCCCTTTTATTAATTCTTGAGTTTTCAGTTCGGATTCTTTTTATTATTTTTCAAAAAAACAAATTTAAAATCTAATGAAGCCAAGAAAAATAAAAATTGAAGTTTTCAAAATAACTTTGAATAACGATACGGATAGAGTTAAAAATCCTAATTTCAGGGATCTTTTTAAGAAACAATTACTTACGTCAGATGAAAGTTTAACGGATGATGAATTATTTACTAAATTCAATGAAAGCTTCACAAAAACCATAGATAATAGTGGGAAGTATTATCAATCTAGTAAAAAAGCTGAGAAAGCTTTTTCAGTTTTTGATGTGGCTTTGGCTAACGTAAAAGAAAATTACATTCATGGAGTTTTAAAAGGTGGATTTAAAGGCGATAATAAAACTTCTTCAAATTTAGACGATAGAGATAAAACAGAAAAATTAGACGATAAGGTAATTAATAATAGACATTTTTTTCTTTTACATGCTCCTTTAGGTTCTAATGTTGGATTTCTATTTTTTCAAAGTTTTTCTCAAGAAAATATAAGGGTAGATTTTATTACTTTTCTAAAAAGGAAAATATTTAAATTTGAGAGGCAATATAATCAGCCCGATATTCAGCCATTTATCGCTAAATCGATTAGAGAAGAATTCTTAGATGGTGCTGTTGTTAGTAAAATTACATACTCACAAAAAGTCTTAGGGTCTGTGTTTGGAGAAGAAACATTTAAAACTGGACCATCACATTATAATATAAAAGTAACCATCGAACCTACTGGTGAAAGGAAGAAAATAAGTGTAAATCAGCTAGAAAAAAAATTCGCTAGCTTGCTAGATGAAAAAAAGTTCTTAGGTAAAGCTTTGGGTAGGTTCTCGAAAAAAAGAGGAGTCTTAGTGAATAATAAGAAGGAGACCCCTTTTACAATAGGAGGTACTGATGATATACTCCCAATAATCTATTTAAATGAAGATTATATAGATGCAAATAATCAGCCTAAAATTAAGGAGATAAGATTATATTGTGAAGATTTATTAACCAAAATTGTAAATGAAGAAAACGAGCGGACGAAAGTTAAACCTGTTTAACGGAATAAATGAAATTCGTAAAAATGCTAGTAGTTATGCAAAACTAGATATAAATGGCAACTCAAAATCCAAATGGAATATTTTGATTTTAAGGCTGTTACCAATATTGTTTTCTGTATTCTTAGTTTTTGTGTTAAGAAAGAATTTTTCATTTGAGCCTAAATTAGTAGCGACTTTGTTGTCATTGTTTACTGGTTTACTATTTGGTCTGTTATTAAAAATCTCTGACAAGGCAATTCTATTAAGTGAAATTAAAACAGATAATGTACAAGATGAAGCCGATGTTATGCGTGAGGCTAACTATCTCAAGTTATTCTTTTACTTTTTGTCGTATTCAATTTTAGTTTCTATATGCTTAATTATTATCATTATTATCCAAAGTTTTTTCTCTAAAATTATGTCTTTGAATTTGAACGGTTTTATTTTTAGTGATGAATATAGTCTAACTACTATTTTTACTTTTATTAAAGTCTCAATAATTTATTTTTTTAGATTTTTGCTCATATATCTCATTTATAATTTTTTATATTTTATTCTTTTATCAATGGTATATTTGTATAAATACATTCAATTTAATTTTTCAAAAATCTAATGCTCAATACCAAACGAACCTTTATAGAAAGCCTAACCCTACAAAAAGTAGGAAGCAAACTCCGCGAGGAAATTAATGTACTTGCTAAGGAAGAACAACAACTCACTCAAGAGGAAGAAAAAGCTCTGAAAGGCTTGTTTTTGAGTTCGATAAAAGCAGCAACTGAATTGCAAAAATTTGATCATCACATTGGGTTGGAATACAATGCTGTGTATGATTTGTGTAATAAGTACTTTGCTGGACAACTGGATTTTGTTCCTTTTTCTAATTCTATTTTACAGCATTTGTATGAAAACTCTAACCATCCTCAAATCAAAACTGGAGAGTTATTTGTTGTAGAATTTCACGATTTGGAATTTAATGATATTATCACCACAGGAATTGGGATTTTTAAGATTGAGAAAAAAATGGAATACCTTAATTTCAATCACCGTTCGGATGGAGTAGATTTTATCATAGAAAAAGGAGTGAAACTGCAAAAAATAGACAAAGGATGTTTGATCTTGAATACGGAAAAAGATACAGGTTTCAGAGCATTAACTGTGGATAACAATTCATATGATGCGGTGTATTGGAAGCAATCTTTTTTAGGATTGGAAGAAGTAAGAAATGACTCGTATCAAACGAGGCACTACTTGAATTTAATCAAAGATTTCTCGGCAAATTTGATTGAAGAAAACGATTCATATGCTCAGAAAGATTTTTTGAACCAAACCATGCGTGTGTTCAATGACAATGAGTTTATCAATAAAGAAATAATTGAAGAGGAGTTACTCGCACCTTTTGATGTAAGCGATAAGTTTGAAGAATACAAAGAAACCTACAAGGCAGCTAATCAGGTTGAATTAGACGAGAGTTTTAATATTTCTGAGACCACTTTAAAGAAAGAAAAGAAGAAAATAAAATCTGAGATCTCTCTCGATACGCGTATCCAAATAAAAATTGATGTGGAGGAAATTGACACCGTAAAAGACAACATGGAACGAGGATACGATGACGAAAAGAAAATGCATTTTTACAAAGTGTATTTTAATGAAGAGTTGTAGATATTAAGATTTTTTAATTTATTTTTAACCCCTGACATAATCTGTCATTCTGCTGTTTTACTTTTGGATAGTATTAATTCAAAAAAACAAACAAAATGAAAGACGCAATCGCATGGTTTGAAATCCCAGTAAAAGATTTTACAAGAGCACAAAAATTTTATTCTGCACTTTTAAATGAGGAAATGCCAACAATGAAAATCCCTATGCCAGGAGGAGATGCAGACTACGGAATGTTTCCTAAAGACAACCCAGAAGAAGGGGTAGGAGGAGCTATTGTAAAAATGGAAGGTTTTGAACCATCTGCAAACGGTTCGCTTATATTTTTACCAGGAGGTAAAGATTTAAATGAGGCTTTGGCAAGAGTGGAACCTGCTGGAGGAAAAATTATTTTTCCAAAAACGGATATTGGAGAAAATGGATTTATGGCTCACTTTTTTGATACGGAAGGAAATAGAATCGCTCTACATTCATTTAATTAAAAAAGGTTAATTTCTGCGAATCTTTTTAAGGCTTGATTGCCTTGGGAAGATTCGCTATTTTTGTTTAACCATTTTTTCTAAAATACTAGAAAATGAAACTAGAAAATTTTAAATCATTTAAAGGTCAACATTGCGAAACTACTGCAACTGGTAGTTTGCTAAAAAACATAGGAATAGAACTTTCTGAACCAATGCTTTTTGGATTGGGTGAAGGTTTGGGGTTTATTTTTTGGAGGATGAAAACTATAGATTTTCCATTCATTGGTGGGCGAGTTAAAACAGATATGCTAACCGATAACATATGTAGAAATTTGAATCTAAGACTTGAGGTACAAGAAACTTCATCTGTAAAAAAAGCTTGGAAAAATTTAAAAACTCAACTTGATAATGGTAATGTTGTTGGAGTAAAATTGGATTGTTATCACTTGGATTATTTCACAAGTAAAATTCATTTTGCGGGGCATTATGCTGCTATGTATGGATATGATGATGAGTTTGCCTATTTGGTGGATACCGATCAACAAGGTGGTAAAGTGAAAACAAGCTTAAAGAATTTGGAACTCGCTAGAAATGAAAAAGGACCAATGTCTTCTCGAAATTTAATCTATACAATTAAAAAAAATGAAGAGGTTTTTGATTTGCCATCTGCAATAAAAATTGCAATCAGAAACAACGCAATAACTTATCTTAATCCACCTATTAAGAATTTAACTTACAAAGGGATTATAAAAACCAGTGTAGAAATAAAAAAATGGTTTAAGAATAGTCCAGATGTAAAAAGAGATTTTCAGACTACTGCAATGTTGATGGAGAGAGCAGGAACTGGAGGTTCTTTGTTTCGAAATTTATACCGTGATTTCTTAAAAGAAAGCGCTGTAATTTTAAAATCAATTGAGCTAAATCAATGTTATGAGAATTTTATTGAAATAGCAATTCATTGGAAAGAGGTTTCTGATTTGTTTTATAAAGCTGGGAAAACAAAAAGTATTGATTATATTAATTCAGCTTCCGATCTTTTGGTAGAATTGGCCGAAAAGGAAAAGCAAATGATGGAACAATTATTAGAAATAACTAAATGACGCAACTTTCCCGCATCATAAATACTCTTACTCTGTTAAAATCCAAAAGGGTGGTAACTGCAACCGAACTTGCAGATAAATATGCAGTGAGTGTAAGAACAATTTATCGAGACATTAGAAAATTAGAAGAATCGGGTGTTCCTATCATCACTCTCGAAGGAAAAGGATATACCTTGATGGATGGCTACACGGTTGCTCCAGTTCAGTTTACAGAGAAACAAGCTAATGCTTTAATCACAGCTCAACATTTAGTAAATCAAACAAATGACACTTCTTTTGCTAAGGATTTTGATGAAGCTTTTACCAAAATTAAATCGGTATTTAGATCTTCTATTCAGGAGAAAAGTGAATTATTGAATAGCAAGATTCGTGTATTTAATTTCAAGGATGAAAAAGTGCCCAGTAGTGCATTGTCAGAAATTCAATTGGCAATTACGAGTTTAAGTTTTGTTGAAATCAACTATCGTAAAGCAGATGACCCAGAAATAACCTTCAGAAAAATAGAGCCATACGCAATGTATTCGGTTGAGAATAAATGGATATTAATTGCATGGTGTCACCTCCGAAAAAGTTACAGAGCTTTCAGAATTGATAGAATTCAACACTATAAGATTTTACCAGAAAAATTTGAAGACAGAAAGTTTAGTCTTACAGAGTATTTTAAAATAGATTCTTACGGAAAGAAAATGGAAAAATAAATTCTATCCAATTACTACCTTCTCAAAATTCCCATTCCTCCTCATTGTTTTTACTACTCGTTGATAATCTTTATCAGGATTAAACACTTCGGACATTAATTTTAAAGAGCCTAAATTTAGTTGAGCTTTTTTAGGAATAAATCCAAAGCCTGTAAGTGTTCCATTCTCCAAAATCACAAATGATTTTTCTGAGGCTTTTCGTCCTTTCGAAATAAAAATCCCATCCTCATTGGTAGAGCCATATTTTTCCTCAAATTTTTCGATTCTCAAGTTGTAATCATCTGTACTTTCTTCCTGAATACACGCTCCATGACAATTGTGAAGTTGATACCTGAAGCAAGAACCTACTCTATTTTGATTCTCTAATCCATTTATTTTTTGACATAGTTCATAATCATCAATCGTTTTTTTCATAAATCCAATAGCTTCTCTCCGAGAGGTAAAATCCATTACAGTGTTTGTATCTTGATTTACAGAAACAACCTCCAACGCATGGTAGTCTGTTACTTTATTTATCTGAATCCCAAAAGGAAACTTGGTTTTCATTTGCCTACGATTGTGCTTTGGTTTATGGGTTTTAATCGCCATGTTTTCATAAAGCAGAGCCATCGTTTCGTTCCCAGTCAATTCGTATTCAATAGTGCAAACATTCTCAATAATTTTAAGTCCTTTAGGAGTTTTGTAATTACTCAAATGGCTTTGCACTCTTTTTTTAATACTGATGCTTTTTCCGATGTAAATAATATTTCCATCAAAATCTAAAAAGTAATAAACACCTGGTTTGTTGGGTAACTTATCTACGCATAGTTTCATAGAAAGCACATCCAATGCTTCAGCTTCTTTATCTTTCTCCATGATCATATGGAAAATTTCAGTAGTGGCAAGAGTATCTGCCATAGCCCTGTGATGGCGAGTTAATTCAACCCCCAAAGATTTACTTAGTTTTCCTAAACTGTAGGAGGGGAGTCCAGGAAAAACTTTGCGAGACATACGAACTGTACATAATTTACTTGCAGAAAATTCAAAGCCCAGGTCATTGTATTCTCTTTTAATATGTCCGTAATCAAAATTCACATTGTGAGCTACAAATGTTCTTCCTTTCAGGTATTCGAGAATTGTTTTCGCCACCTCAAAAAACTTAGGTGCTCCAGCAACCATTGCATCATCAATTCCAGTTAGTCGAGTAATATTATAGGGGATTCTACATTCAGGATTAATAAGTGTTTCGTATTCTTCTAGCACTTTTTGCCCATCAGTAATAATGATAGCAATCTCTGTTATTTTGCTATTAATAGGAGTTCCTCCTGTGGTTTCTATGTCAACTATTGCGTATTCCAAGAATTAATTTGGTAAAAGTATCAATAAATTTACTTAGAATTTTAATAAATAAAAGGTGTATTTTAGTTAACTAAATAATCAAATATGAAATTTGGAAAAGTAGATAATCCAGGAGAATTAGATTTAAGTCTCCCACCAGATCATCCTCAAACAATTGTTGCTCTCAATAATTATTTGGAGAGTGACAGGGAATTGGAAGTTTCAGTGGGTTGTGCTAAATGGAATAAAACTGATTTGAAAAATTTCTATCCCAAAGGAACAAAGGATGAATTAGTTTATTACTCCACTCAGTTCAATTCCATTGAGTTGAACGCCTTTTTCTATCGAATTTTTCCGCCTGAACAAGTTGATAAATGGAACGAGAAATCAACGGATGGTTTTAAGTTTTATCCTAAAGTCCCTCAGCTAATTAGTCAGTTTAGAAGATTGAAAAATTGTGAACAAGAATTGGAAGATTATATTCATTCAGTTTCTGCTTTTGGAGAAAAACTAGGAAGTTGTTTTTTGCAAATGCACCCAAATTACACACCTAAATCTTGGGATGATTTTGTGGTTTTTATAGAAAATTGGCCTAAAGAAATTCCGTTAGCAGTTGAGTTCAGAGATGTTCGTTGGTACGAAGGAAAAGTCGCTGAAGAATTATTTTATTTGTTGGAACAAAATAATATAGCTACCATTATTACTGATACCGCAGGGCGAAGAGATTTGATGCACATGCGATTAACGAACCCAACTTGTTTTATTCGATATACTGGAGCAAATCACGAAAGTGATTATACACGATTGGATGATTGGGTTGAAAGATTGAAGGATTGGAAAGAACAGGGGCTGAAAGAAATTAACTTTTTTGTACATCAAAATATGGAGAAAGAATCTCCATTGTTAGCAGCTTATTTTATTGAGAAACT
>CAKZNB010000043.1 GCA_937129365.1 uncultured Flavobacteriales bacterium | reverse complement strand
GAAAACACTTTTATCTTTTCTCATTTCTTCATTCATTGCCTCACGAAGTGCTTCTCTAAATTGAACTGTTTTCATGTGTCAGTTTATTTATGTGTATAAAAATGAATCCAAAGATAGGAATACTATTTTTTATTTAGGAAAAGAAATTAAGGTTTTTGAGAAAGCTTTAAAATAACTACTTTTTTATCACTTTAGCTCTTAATATTTTTCCACCTTGAAACACAGAAAGAATATAAATTCCCGAAGGGATATTAGTAGTTTCCAGATTAAAAAACTCTTGATTTTCAAATTTTTCATTGTGAAGTATTCTCCCAGAAACATCCATTAACTGCAAAACACCATTATCTTTTGGTGGTTCAACAAATAATTTTTCTTGGAATGGATTTGGGTAAATTCTCAACTCTGCAAAATGAGAATTATTATTTAAATCTAATCTTCTAAATCTATCAAGTTCATCGAAACAATTACAGGTATCGCAGTATCTATAAACAATTTCTTTTTTCTGTTGAACACAACAAACACCACATGTTGTATATCTAAGAGGGGTATTTGCTCCATAAAAAAATTGTGTAGAAAGTCCTTCCACAACTGGCTGAGCCAAAAGTGAACCTGAAAAATGATGTCTCTTTCGATAATGGGGAACTGGATAATTAACCAAAAAAGAGTCTATAAGAACTAAAACCGAAGTTGACTGAGCAGACTCAAGATACCCAACATAGTGTTGTAATGTATCACCCACGCTAAGACCAAAATCTAATACTAATTTTTCTGTCGTATCATTCTTATTTACAGTAAAAATTTTTTTTGATGAATCTCTTACAGCGAATACATAATTATAATTAAACGCCAAGGAATTAATATTATATGTAGTATCAATTTGATGAAATAATTCATAAGCCTTGGTATAAATCTTACCATTAATAATGGTATCACCTTTGAAAGTATATTGCATAATAGAATAAGTTACACCAGGAGTTATATCAGTACTCATACAAGTAAAATAAAAACTAGTACTATCCTTTCCAGTTGGGTAATAGGTTTGACTTTTTAAACTCAAAAAAGAAAACAAAAAGAAGAAGATTAATAGAGTTTTTTTCATGACTAAATAAATATACAAAATATTTCAATTTTAAAGAAATTATATTATGCGTGCATACCTTTACTTTTAGTATAATTATTCTTAAATTTGGACTCTAAATAATTAATAAGACACCTAAAAATAGAATTGAAATGAAAATATTAGTTTGTATTAGCAAAGCGCCAGATACGACATCTAAAATTGGGTTTACAGATAATAACACCAAGTTTGATGAAGCTGGAATACAATACATTATAAATCCTTATGACGAGTGGTATGCACTAGTTAGAGGAATAGAATTGAAAGAAGCAAACGGAGGTTCTGTAACTACAATTACTGTGGGAACTGCAACTGATGATCCAACAATCAGAAAGGCTCTTGCAATTGGTGCAGATGAAGCAGTAAGAATTAATGCTGAACCAACTGATGGATACTTTGTAGCCAAACAAATCGCAGAATATGCTAAAGACAAAAATTTTGATTTGGTATTATTAGGAAAAGAAACAATTAACTACAACGGAGCACAAGTTGGAGGAATGATTGCTGAATTATTAGATAGACCTTACGTTTCTTTAGCATCTAAATTAGAACTAAACGGAACTACTGCTTCCATCACAAGAGATGCAAAAGGGGGTGACGAATTGGTAGAAGGAAATCTTCCATTAGTTATTTCTGCTGCAAAAGGAATGGCTGAGCAACGTATACCAAACATGAGAGGAATTATGGCAGCAAGGTCTAAACCACTTAATGTGGTTGAGCCAGTTTCGGTTGAAGCTTTGACAAGCACCATTAATTATGAAATGCCTGAAGCTAAAGGAGGTGTTAAAATGATTGACCCAAACAACATGGAAGAATTAGTAGATTTATTACATAACGAAGCAAAAGTAATTTAAGAAATATGTCAGTATTAGTATATATAGATTCGATAAATGGGGTTGCAAAAAACGCCAAAGAAGCAGTGTTTTACGGAAGTAAAATAGCTGCTGAACATGGAATGGAAACCCTAGTAGTTACTGCTGGAAATGCAGATAATGATACTTTGAGTGCATTAGGAAACTACGGAGCAAAAAAAGTAATTGCTCACAACAACACAGAGCTAGACAGTCAACAATTGACTAAATTGGTAACGGATGTAGCCAAAGAAAATAATTCTTCTGTGGTTATATTTTCTCAAGATTTGACAGGAAAAGCAGTTGCTCCTAGAGTAGCTGTGAGATTGGAAGCAGGATTTGTTCCTGGTGCTATTGCATTGCCAACCAGCGATTTTACTGTTAAAGTGAATGCTTTTTCTGGAAAAGCTTACGCTAATGTAAAAATTAACTCGGGAACTAAAGTAATTTCTGTTACTCCTAACTCTCTTCAACCAGAAGAAGGAGAAGGAACAGCAGAAGTACAAAATGAAGACTGTGATCTAGGAGCAACTAACATTACTGTTAGTATTGTTGATGCTGGTAATGCAAATAATTATGCCATTGCAAAAATTGGAGAAGATTCGATAATTAATACAAGTGGAATTTTGTTTCATAATGATAATAGTCCCTGTACCAAACTTTTTGAAGCTGATTGGGATAGTAAAACTCTCTTTTATGATGAGGATTCTCAATTAGTATATGGCTCTACCCCAGGTGGAATTAAATCAATAAATATCAATAAACCGGAGGAAACTAAAACCTTCTTGTTGGAAGGTAATAAAAATGGAGCAAAGAATATATTAAAGTATAAGGGAAGAATTTATTTTACAATTCAGGGCTGGGGTTTATGCGAGTTAAAGGATGGCAACATTGAAGTTCTTGCCAAATTTAATTTCAAAGACAAATTTGAGGGCTTCCAGTTAAAGGCATTTTCCGACAGCCTTTTTTATTATGTTGGCTATTTTGGATTACTAAAAATTAATCCACATAATGGGGAATTTGAATCTTTAAATTTACCTTTTGAAGGAGGGGCAACGTCCGTAAATGTATATGACGGAAATATTTGGGTAACCACTTTTGGCGATGGAATTTATATTAAAACAAAAGACAAATGGACTAAATTTTCGCCTCCAAATTATTGGGCCCTTAAGTACAGTCACGATGTAAAACAGGTTGGAAACAAAGTTTTTATTCCTACCAATAGTGGTTTCTTTTGTTTCAATACCAAAGAGATTTATCAATATTGCAAAGGGGAGTTAAAGGTGATACATGCCTATATTTTCAGTGTAACCGACGGTCTGTTTTTTAATGAATTTAACGGGCGTTGCCAAGAGGTTTCT
>CAKZNB010000042.1 GCA_937129365.1 uncultured Flavobacteriales bacterium | reverse complement strand
TTAGTCGAAGCTACACCAATTTCAGGCCCAGCATGCGTATATGAACCTGCATGCGTTTCTCTAGAGATTGTAGAACCTACTACATTACAAATACCTAATATAGTTGCTCCTTTAGATTTGGCTAATTTAATAGCGGCTAATGTATCCGCAGTTTCCCCAGATTGAGAAATTGCCAGCACTACATCATTTTCATTAATAATTGGATTTCTGTATCTAAATTCTGAAGCGTACTCTACTTCTACTGGAATTCTTGCTAAATCTTCTATTAAATATTCTCCTACCAATCCAGCATGCCAAGAAGTTCCGCAAGCAATGATAATGATTCTATCAGCATTAAGTATTTTGTTTTCATACTCCACAATTCCACCCAAAGAAACAAATCCTTTTTGTGCGTTAATTCTTCCTCTCATGCAATCCAAAATAGTTTTGGGTTGCTCAAAAATCTCTTTCAACATAAAGTGAGGGTATCCTCCTTTTTCCAACACATCCAATTGCATTTGCAATTCCTGTATAGCTGGAGAAATATCTTGATTGTTGAGTTTTTTGATTTTTAGTCCATTGGTTTTGCTAATTGTTGCGATTTCTTCATCCTCCAAATACACCACATTTTTTGTGTATTCGATAATTGGAGTAGCATCTGAACCTACATAAAAATCATCTTTTCCAATCCCAATTACAAGCGGGCTACTTTTTTTAGCCAACACCAATTCGTCTGGATTGTTTTTATCCATTACAACAATAGCATAAGCTCCCACAACCTCAGTAAGAGAAAGCCTTACAGCTTCAAACAAACTTACGTTTTCTTGTTTTTTTACTTCTTCAATTAAATGAATCAATACCTCAGTATCTGTGTCACTATGAAATTCATGCCCTCGTTTTTGAAGTTCTTTTTTTAGAACCGCATAGTTTTCTATAATTCCATTGTGAATCAACACTAAGTTCCCATCTCCAGATGCATGAGGGTGTGCATTTACATCATTTGCAGGTCCATGAGTTGCCCATCTTGTATGGCCAATCCCAATAGTTCCTTCAGTACTTCTTCCGTCAATAAACTCTTCGAGTTTAGCAACCTTTCCCTTTCTTTTGTAAAATTTTAATTCTTTATCATCACCAGAAATAGCGATTCCCGCACTGTCATACCCTCTGTATTCCAGTCTTTTGAGTCCCTTTATAAGGATGTCGTAGGCTTGTTTTTCACCTACATAACCTACAATTCCACACATAGTTTATGTATTTAGTATTTGGTATAAGTAATTGTCAGCTTTGGTTTTTCAACTGTCGAATTATGTCCATAAAATACAGACCTATTCGGAGTAACCATTGCCGAGATTGTTTCTAAAGTTAAGTTATTGTTTGGAATATTCCCATTCAATAAATTATTAATGTAACGCGTAATTACAAACTCATATTGGCTTTCGGTAGAATTCCATTGTCCTCCCACATTATCCAATCCTGCTTGTCCCGCAAACATAGTTTGGTCTTGCAGTAAATACTTCAGTCCATCTTCATTTCTGATAATAAGTAATTGATCTATTGGATCAAACGAACCTGCCGTAGTTGTATTTACCGGCATGGTAAGCACAGCTTTGTTTACAATAATATTTGAGTCCTTTAATCTCAAAACATCTGTGAGATTAATTTCTGTTTTTAGCCCTTGTAATCCTTGAACATATACAGTATTTGCTCCCAGCGTACTATCTGCCAATTGACCAGCTACTGGAGTCCCAGCGAAATCATGCACATTTTTATTTACTCTAGCACAGTTGGTATTCATCAATAAATCAAATGTCAGTGTATCTTTATTTACAGTATCTCTATAATATAAAGTTACTTTTGAATTAAGAGATAATAAGTTAAAAAGTAAAATTCCTCCTTGATTAATTGCTTGACCAGGATTATTCACCTTAACCTCTATTCCTTTCATAAATTGCAAAAAATTCGTGTTATCAGAGATAGAAGTATTTCCACTTTCATTGATGATTTTTTGTCCAAAAGTGTTATCTAACTTTAACCTAAGTTGAGCTGGTAGTGAATCCGTTGCAGTAAATACCGTTGAGGAAGGGTCGGGAATTTGAGTTGCGTTTCCTGGATCTACCAAATTAGTAGCTGAATTTGTGAAAGAACGCCCATTAAAATAAATAGAATCTCTATATATGTCTTCAGTGATTTCATACACCTCAAAAGTTTGAGCATCAAGATTTCCGTAATTATCTACATATTCAATTGCCAACACCACTGAATCCAACACAATGTCAGTTAACAATCCAGTTCCTGCAAAATCAACATTATCTACTGGCAACCTCAATTGAGTATAAAAACTCGAATTAGTTTTACCTACTTCAGGGTCGTTCATACTTCCTAAAGTAGCGGTTGAAAGCTCATCAGCTCTCAATGAATCTGCCTCTGTTGTGTAAGTAATGATATCAAAATCATTAAGTTGATTTACTCCTAAATCTTCTTTTTGCAGTTCGGAACCTATAAAGTTATCTTCCTTTTTGCAATAGGTTAGGGTTAAAACAACTACGGAAAGCAATAATGCTTTCCGTAGGATATTAGTTGAAAAAATGAAATTCATTCTTGATGTTGCGTTATAATTTATTCGGCTAATTTAGCGTCTTTTTCTATGATTTCGTCATAAAAATTAGAGCAATCTTCATGATGTTGTTCTGAATTAACAAACTTTAACGAGTCTGCATCTGAATTGTTTACGTAGTCTACAATTTCCTTATCGATATTATCAGAAAACAGTACAATTCCATCTGAATGATCAATTGCTGATTTTGTTAAATTCAAATAAGTAGAACCTTCTTTGATATGATTCATGTAGCTTTCGTCAACTCCATCAAATTTCAATATATCTTCAATATTGTCGTTTAATTCTCCTTCAAAATTATCTTCATACAAAGAACTAATTACTTTTGTATTAGCATAATGAGGATCATCTTTGAAATATGTTTTAAGATATAATGGTAATAAATTAGTCATCCATCCATGACAGTGAATTACGTCAGGAATCCAACCTAATTTCTTTACAGTTTCCAGAGTTCCTCTGATAAAGAAAACAGAACGCTGAACATTATCCTCAAATAATTTTCCTTTTTCGTCCTTTACAATTGCTTTTCTTTTGAAATACTCTTCGTTATCTATAAAATAAACCTGCATTTTTGCCGAAGGAATCGAAGCTACTTTTATAATCAAAGGATGATCTACATCATTGATTATCATATTCATACCAGACAAACGAATTACTTCGTGTAGTTGGTTTCTTCTTTCGTTTACTAAGCCATATCTTGGCATAAAAACTCTAATCTCTTTTCCACTTTCTTGTGTTTTTTGTGCTAACGTCTTCACGTTTTTTGAAATCTCTGAACCTTTTAAAAAAGGGGTAACTTCTTGAGAAATGTATAAAACTCTTTTTTTATCACTCATATATTTAAAGTATGTTTTGGGATTGTTTCCTTTATAACTGAACAAAAGTACGAAAAAAAGTGCTATATATCAATATTTTCAGTTAGTTTAGCTTTGTTTTCACACTATTTACAACATGAAATTTACAAGTAGCAGCCAAGAGTTAAAGTCTTTGCTTAAATCTGAGCAAGATAAGGGAAAGTCAATAGGGTTTGTACCTACAATGGGAGCTCTTCATTCCGGGCATCTTTCTTTAATAAAACAAGCTCAAAAAGAATGTGATATTGTGGTGTGCAGTATTTTTGTAAATCCTACTCAATTTAATGAAAAGAGCGATTTAGAAAAATATCCCAGAACCATTGAGGCGGACAAAAATTTAATTAAAAATTATTGCGATTATTTGTTTGCTCCTGAAACTGCTGAAGAAGTGTATGGAGATAAAATTGAACTGATAGAGTTTGATTTTGGCGGATTAGAGAATGAATTGGAGGGAGAATTTAGACCAGGACATTTTCAAGGAATGGCAAATGTGGTAAGCTTACTATTAAAAATTGTGACTCCTGACAAAGCTTTTTTCGGATTAAAGGATTATCAACAATACAAAATTGTTTGCAGACTGGTTGAGATAATTAAACTGAAAACTGAAATTGTAGGCTGTACTATTATCCGTGAAGAAAATGGATTGGCAAGGAGCTCAAGAAACGAGTTACTTTCTGAAAAAGGGAGAGAAGTAGCATCTGTAATTTCTTATACATTGAATTACATTAAAAAATACCATGCTCATTTTTCAATAACTGAAATTCAAGAAAAAGCAAAAGCCATGATTCAAGGAATACTGGAGGTGGAATATTTGGAAATAAGAGATGCTGAGACCCTGAAAAACATTACATCATGGGAAAACAACAACGGTGTTTTTGTTTCTTTTGCAGGAATGATTGACGGAGTTAGATTAATTGATAACATTAGATTTTGATGGAATGGATAACAATACATAGTGTAACATATCCTGCTGATGCTTATGTGATTCAGCCCGCTCTTGAAAATGAAGGATTTACTGTTTTTCTTAAAGATGAGCTTACGGTTCAAGTGGATAATTTTATGTCAAATGCTATAGGCGGGATAAAAATTCAAGTTCCTAAAGATCAAGCTGAAAATGCTTATATTTTTTTAAAAGAAAAAGGGCTGATTGAAACAACAGAAAAAAGCGAAGGTTTGATTCATAAAGCAACTAAAAACATACCCGGTGTAAAAAATTGGAGTCTAACTTCAAAAACTGTTTTTATAACAATAGTTGTAATTTTTGCACTACTAGTTCTGTTGATATTAAATAGTCCAGAATTTAATTAAAGATGCCTTTCAAAACTATACATATTGTTGATTTAACTTCAGATGCTCATTTAATAAAAGAGCAGCTTGAAGCTGAAGAAATACCTGTCAGACTTCTTGACGAGGACAAACCAGATTTGAATTATGAGTATTCTCCAGAAATGGGTGTGAAAATTCAAGTGCAAGAAAGTGATTTTGAATTAGCAAACAGTGTTTTAGTAAGATATGGCTATATAAATATTATTAATGAGGACAACACAATTATTCATGATATAGATGATTTTACAAAAGGACTTTCACTTATAAAACATTGGAGCCTTGAAACAAGAATAATAAGTTTTATTTTGTTCTTTATTTTAGTATTTATCGCATTTATTGTATCAATGTACGATTTTGATTAGATTACCCTTCAGTAGAGTCAACCTTTGGCACAACTGGCTTTAACATAAATTTTCTAAAAAAGGCTATTCCTGAAGGAGTTAATAGATTGTAATACTTCACTCCATCCTTTTTAAAAATAATGTATCCATGATTTCCATCTATAGAAACCTCCGCATCCATATAAAAATCATCATCTGCCAATAACATGATATACGCTGTGTTTTTAGGATTAAACTTAACGGTAGATTTACCTTGTAAAAATGTCAAAAAATAATTAGTTCCTTTGAGTCCAGGTAGCGAAAAGGTTTTTGAAGTATTATACATAGTTACTTCAACTCCCGATCCATTCGTTTTTAATTTATTGTAAATTGCTACTGGCAATGGATTTACAACAATTACTTTCTGCGTAGTATCTATCTGAACAATAGTATCTTGAGAATAGGAAAAAGTTGAAAAAACTCCCAACAAAACAATAAGTAAACCCTTCATGTTAATTTGATTTATTCAAACATAAATACTTTTAATTGATACGCTTTGCCTTATAACCTTTTGATAACAATTTATCCATCATATTGTCTTCCCCATGAAAATGAACTACATCTAGCGTAACAAATACAGAGGCAGTATCCATTACCATGCTTAACTTTTCTGTCCATTTTGTGTGTTTGTCAGCAACCAATTCAGAGTAATGAGACTTAACATAAGGGAACCTCTCGGAATATAAAATTTGTAACTCTTCATATTTTCCCTCCAAGTATAATTTCTGAACATCACTTCGTAGGGATTTTGTGAATTTTTCAAAATCTTGGATGTGGTACATAAAATCAATTTGCTCCTCCAGAGAAACATTCTCAAAACCTTTGTAAAAAGCTTGGTAGCTTTCCAATCCGCCCATTGTTTTTCCCATTGGCATTGCTCGTTCTGACCAAAACATATCAAAATAAAAACTGTTCTGATTATTATGATACAACACATCTTGTAAGTAAAAAAGCAACTTCAATCGCATACTATCAGGAGCTGGCACAGAGTTTTTTACAGAAGCATCCCATTCGGATTTCATGGTTTTAAGTAATTGAAAATCGCTGTCAGACAATGATTCAATAATAGTTAATCCTGAACCAATCTCTAAAACTTGCTTGGTTTTCATAAAATCAGAATTCTGAATATCTATTTGAGTAATATACACCTCAGCAGAATCAAAAGCATCAATTATTAAGTTATTAAACAACAACTTAGCAGAATCTTTAGCTAAATACTCAGTAGTTCCCAAAATGTAAGATTTCTTTCCTCCATCTTTGGATAGCTCCCATAATGGCATACTCGGAGATTCATTTTTTTGCTCTTCTTTACAAGAAAAAATCAATAATACAAAAAGTGATAAAAAGAGTATTTTACTAAAAAGAGTATTCAACATATTTATTTGCTTTGATAGGTTTAAAAGTAATTCAATATCTCTATATTTAAAAATTAAACGCCAAACTTCATTATGTCAGCAGCATTTATTTTCAGTATTCTCATTGGTTATTTTCTTGTATTAATTGGTATTTCTTACCTCACAAGCCGAGGAGCTGACAACGATACTTTTTACCTCGGCAACAAACAATCTCCTTGGTATTTGGTTGCTTTTGGCATGATTGGAGCTTCACTTTCTGGAATTACATTTATCTCTATTCCTGGATGGGTGGGTGATGCAACCAAGCAGTTTGGGTATATGCAAATGGTGTTCGGATATTTGATTGGTTACCTTGTCATTGCTTATGTGCTGATGCCTCTGTACTACAAAATGAATGTGACTTCTATTTACACTTATCTTAAAAACAGGTTTGGAAATGAAGCTCATAAAATTGGAGCATTGTATTTTTTACTTTCCAGAATCACAGGAGCTTCTATTCGTTTATTGCTCGTAGCCAATGTATTACAAGCTTTTGTTTTTGATGAATACAATATTCCTTTTGAGGTTACGGTATTGATTTCAATTGTACTGATTTGGGTGTACACTTTTAAAGGCGGAATAAAAACCATTATCTGGACGGATACTCTACAGACATTATTCATGTTGCTTTCATTAGGATTTACTTTTTGGTTTCTTTCTGATAAATTGGATTTATCACAAACTGGCGGAGTAATTGAAACCATAAAAAACAGCGAGTATTCTCAAATTTTCTTTTTTGAAGATTGGAATGGGAAAAACCACTTTGTGAAAATGTTTTTTGGAGGAATGTTTATTGCCATTGGTATGACAGGGCTAGACCAAGATATGATGCAGAAAAATTTGAGTTGTAAAAATTTAAAATCTGCTCAAACCAATATGGTTTCTTTTAGCATTGTGCTGGTTGTTATCAACTTAATATTTTTGGCACTTGGCGCATTACTTTATATGTATGCAGGAAAAGAGGGTATTACAGTTCCAGAAAAATCGGATTTATTATTCCCAGAAATTGCACTAAAAAGTGACATAGGAATTGGCTTAGGGATTTTGTTTTTGCTAGGATTAATTGCTGCCGCTTATTCCTCTGCTGATTCTGCTCTTACTTCACTTACCACCTCAGTATGTGTAGATTTTTTGGATACCGAAGAAGAGAAAACCTCTAAAAAAAGAAGGCAACTCATTCACATTATTATGTCGGGAGTTTTATTTGTAACGGTTATTATTCTTAATTATACTTTAGATGAAAGTGCCATCTGGCAATTGATTTGGCTAGCAGGATTTACTTATGGACCACTTATCGGTTTGTTCTTTTTTGGTATTCTTACCAAATACAAATTACGCAATCAATTGATAGCAGTAGTTTGCATCCTCTCCCCTATTTTGACTTATTTCTTGAATAGCTTTCTATCCAACCAATATGGTTTTGAATTTGGAGGTTCACTTATTATTGTGAATGCTTTGTTTACTTTCTTGGGATTATTGGGGGTTTCAAAAAAATAAAAAATATGCGAATTTTTAAAGACCAAATTTGGCATATTTCTATTCTAATAATTATGCTATTTGGCATGTATTATTTTGTTATTAATGACAGTACAACTTTAAAAGGAGAATTTCTGAATATAAGCACAAAACATTGGCTAATTATTTCAATTTTATCTCCTATTATTCATCAGTTTTTTGTTGTTATCTGTTGGAGGATAGAACTATATCAAAAAGGACTATCAAAAAGAGTTGGAAGTAAGGAATATGCTTTCAAATTGTATAAAATAGGATTTGCAATCTTAATACTTTCAAGATTAGTAACGATTATATTTCTTGCTGTTTCAAACAAAAACACTTTAGAGATTAATTCTAATATAATTTTAGCAATAACCTTACTAATTTCAATACCAACAATTTACACCTTGTACTCAGTGCATAAATATTTTCAAATTGATAGAGCATTCGGTCTTGATCATTTCAACCCCGAAGCGGTAAAAAATATACCATTTGTAAAAAAAGGTATTTTCAAATATACATCTAATGGAATGTATATTTATGGTTTTTTGATTCTTTGGATTCCTGGGTTAATTTTAATGTCAAAAGCTGCTTTGTTAGTAGCTTTATTCAATCACTTATATATATGGGTTCATTATTTCTTTACAGAATTACCTGATATAAAAATGATTTATAAAAAGTAAAATTATCATTAAAAAAGACAATTAACTATCTAAAATTATTCAACAAACTAATAAACTCAGGCAGTTGATTAATCTCCTCATGGTAATCTAACAAACCTTCATGAGCTTCAAAATTTTCTGTTAAACATTGCTCAAATAAATGAATGGCTTTTTTGTGTTGTCCCAATAATAAGTGATAAGCTACTAACCTATATTGACACTCAATTTGCGGATAATCTTTCAAATAATCTATTGCCTCAACTAACGATAAGTTTTCTGCAATAAAATTCGAGAAATCCAATTTGATTTGCACATTGTCATCTTTATCATGTTCATCTGCTTTTGCGTAGGCAAAGTAAGCATCTTCAAACCATTCAAGCTTATTATACACTTCGCCAGCAATATACCAACACGAAAAATTTTTCGGATATAATTTATTAGCTCTTTCAATAAACGGGACAGACTCAATGGTTAATCCTTGTTTGTCTTTAATAATTGCCATTCCAACTAGAGCCTCTTGAATTTCTTCGTTGAGAGAAAGAGCTATTTCAAAACTCTTTTCAGCTTCTTCAAAATTCTCTAACTTCTCATAACACTCACCTATATAACAAAAGGTAATCGCTTGGTTATCTTCATGTTCAAAAGTTTTGTAATAACATTCAAGTGCTTGTCCATATTCTTTTAAATTAAAATGAGCATTTCCTTTGTTAAAGTAGGCAGAGGCAAAATCATCTTTAATTACCGTTGCATAATCAAATGCAAAAATGGCTTTCTTGTATTCTTTTCTATCGTTGTGTACTATTCCTAAATTGTACCAACCGTTGAAGGAATAAGGGTTTTCATCTAAGAATTTATTGTAAAAATCGATACACTCTTCTTTTTTACCAATTTCCTCATAGAAATAAGCGATTTCAAAAAGCAAGGTGTCTTCTTCAGGATTTTCTTCAAGAGCTAATTTCAAGTATTTCAATGCACTATCATAGTCCATTAACGATTCATATTCCCAAGCTATATCGTTGTAGATAAGATCCAAGCCTTCTTTATTCCCAGATTTTAAAAATTCTTCGTAGTAAGAAATTGATTTTTTATGCTCTCCTAAGTAACTGTAAATCTCAGCCTTAAGAATCAAAACTTCATCATTACTAGGTTGTAACTCTAGAGTTTTATCAGCAAACTTAAGCGCATTTTTATATTCGCCATTTGCCGTATACACTTGTGCAAGATGCAATTTTATATCCGCAGAATTTGGATGTAAATTCAATCCTATTTTCAAAATAGCCAGAGATTTGCTGGTCATTCCTTTCTCAAGATAATAATGCGAAACCCTGCTTATTTCCTCTACATCTAAGTAAAAGGAATCCTTGTTATTAAGCTTTTGCTCAATAGACTTGATAAGAGCTTTAAACTCTTCGTTGTGTTCAGAAAAATCGCTCATAATAGTGGGGTTTTAATTACAATTCCACTTGTACTATCTTTTTCGTTTCAAAAAATTCCTCTTCAAAGTACGAAGGTATTGAATATGTATGATATTTCTTGTTTATTTCACTTAGTTCTTCAGTTAAATCTCCACCCTTAAGATATAAAATTCCGTTAGGCAAACCATTAAAACTTTTCTTTGCAATATTCATCTTAATCCACCCAATAAAAGGATGTAATCTGGTAACTGCTCGACTTATTACAAAATCATATTTATCAGTTATATTCTTAGCATTTACATGCTCTGCTTTTATGTTTTTTAATCCTAATTCATCTGCTACTCCTTGCACTACTTTAATTTTCTTGCCTATTGAGTCTACAAGGTGAAACTTACATTTTGGGAATAATATTGCAAGAGGTATGCCAGGAAACCCTCCTCCTGTTCCCACATCCAATATTTTTGTTCCTGTTTTAAATTCTATTACTTTTCCAATAGCAAGAGAATGTAATACATGTCTCTCATAAAAATTATCAATGTCTTTTCTGCTAATTACATTTATTTGAGCATTCCACTCTTCGTAAAGGGGTTTTAATTGCTCAAGTTGTTGCTTTTGAATTTCATTCAAATTAGGAAAATAGTATGTTATCCGTTCGAAATTCAATATTATATGTAATCCATTTTTGGTTTGATAATCTCTTCCAAAGTCTTTCTGGCTCTGAATAATTGTGCTTTTACAGTTCCGAGGGTTAAATCCAATTCAGTAGAGATTTCGTCATAAGACAACCCTTTAAAATATCTTAATTCTATCAATTTTTTGTATTGGGGTTTTAATTCATCAACCAACTCACGCATTAACTTGAATTTTTGATTTCTAATTGCCTCTTCTTCAGGATTTCTTCCTGTTGATGGCAAAAATATATAAGGTGCTCCATCATCCTCAAACTCAGTATCAATAGAAGTGGTTTGCATTTTTTTCTTTCGCATAAAATCAATACAATTGTTGGATGCAATTCTAAACAACCAGGTACTGAAGGCATATTTTGGGGAATATTGTTCGAGATTCATAAATGCTTTTCCGAATGCCTCAAGAGTTAAATCCTCTGCATCATCTTTATTACGCACCATTTTCAACAACATAAAATAGATAGAATCCTTGTATCGCCCCATTAATTCAGTGTATGCCGAATCGTCTTTTTTATCAATTGCACGCTGAATGAGTTCGTAATCTCCTTTGGCTTTTGCCGAAAAATTTTCTCCTACCAATTTTATTTAATTCTGATTAACTAAAAATAGAGAAAAAACCAATTATAAAAATCAAAAAGCCTCACTACTTACAAACGATGAATTGTTATTATTGTTAATAAATAAGATTCGAAATTTTATTTATTTGAAGATGGAAGACAACAGAAATAACACATTAGCAACAGTATTGCATGAAATATTCAGAAAGGATAAGAACCTATTGAATTTTTTAGAAATTAATACGCATTAAAGATGCAATAATGGTTATATGATAGATAACCATGAAGATATAAATAACACTTTCATTGATGGGAATTACATTTATCTCGCTATGTATCGATACTCCTTTAAATTAAAAGCTTTGTGAGCATGATACATAAAACTTACCCATTTTAAGTATCGCTGTTATCTACTTCGTTTATTCTTTAGTTTTAAATTCTGATGACTCTTTTTCTAATTCGGTGGCTAAGCGTGCTAACTCAACACTTGACTCGACAATATTATCGGTGGCATGGCTCGTCTCTGTAACTCCAGCATTCAATGTTTCAATATTAGAAAGTATTTCTTCAACAACAACTGATTGCTCTTCTGCTGCAGTGGCAATTTGAACACTTAAGTCACTAATTTCACTCATATCATTAACAATTTCCTTATTTAACTCTAATGCTTGCTTAGCGTTATCTTGAACTGAATTAGCGTGAATGACACTTTTTGCCATAACGTCTACTGAATCATTTGCACCATCCAGTATGGTTTTAATCATAGCGTCTATTTCTTGCGTTGAATCCTGAGTACGTTGCGCAAGTTGTCTTACTTCATCAGCAACTACAGAAAAACCTCTTCCTTGATCTCCTGCTCTGGCCGCCTCAATTGCAGCGTTTAAGGCGAATAAGTTAGTTTGCTCTGCAATCGCTTTAATCACCTCA
>CAKZNB010000041.1 GCA_937129365.1 uncultured Flavobacteriales bacterium | reverse complement strand
ATATGTAAAATCCCATTTAAAATTATTGTTTTTTTGAAAGGTAATAACAGGAAAATTTTTAATATAATCTATGTTGAAATTTCGAGCAGTCAAGAAATCCGATTCTAATGATTTCTGACCTTGTTCGTTCTCCCATTTAATTAATCTTTTCTTGAATTGATAGCGTAAATTTACGCCAAATGAAGTTCTATCTCTTGTATTGAATCCATTGGACAACAGCAATTTGTTACTATTGTTTTGAAATTTTAATTCAACACCATATTTATAACCTGTTCTATTAAAAAACAAGGAGGAAAGAATTTGTTTGTTAAGAGAGACAAGAGAAGAATCTCTCAAATTATTAGCAAATGGATTCAAACTTGTTTCCGCACTTTCTTGTGTTGTTTTACGATCAATCCGATAGGCAGAAACTGAAGAAATTTTTGAAATAAATTTCCAGAATCTCTCTTTTTTATCTTTCAACAATGTTCTTGGATTTATAGAAACCGATTGGCTAAATTGATTGGAATAGGTTCTCACATATTCATTGCTTTGCGTGAATACTCGAATAAAGTTAGCTTGGTCTTGAAATGCTGCAATCTCAAATTCATTTATTTCTTTGCTTCCATTTTTATTGTAATCAATCCAAGTAAAAACTCCTTGACCAGGATTTACCTCCACATATACAAATTCTCGTTTTTGCTCCAATCCAGATCCAACACTGTAAAACGTATTAAGTGAAACAAGTTGCTTCCAAAATGAAGTGCTAAAATTAGTCTGGTTCAAGAAAGTATTCTCAGGAGTGGATGATGAAACGGAATCAGTGGGCACGAGATTACGATAAGCTATATTTCCTTTTAATCGGGTTCTTTTGTTTTTTGAATTAATCCCATAGTCCAATCCAGCTTCATTGGAATAAGCGGATTGAATGAGAGAATTCGCGATTGATTTTTTTTCATTTCGATATCCATAGTACAAGCTAAAAAAGCGTGAATCATTTTTTGTGTTCTTCAGAAAAAGCCTACCATCATAAAAAGAATAACTTGTGTTGCGCAGAGAATCGTTCTTAACAAAAAGATTGTTCTCTAATTCATCTTGATAACCAATTGAAATTAATCCCAAATCATACTCAATCAAAGTCTTGTGCCGATAAAAGTTTGTATTAATCTCGGAAACAGAGTTCAATAAACTCCCCGTATAATTTGCTTTAACTTTTTTCTTATCAATTTTAACTCCTAAATTATTTTTGAATCCTCTAAAAGTTTCTCCCAAGTCTAATACATCTAATTGGTAATTAAATTCACCTAAGCTATCGTTTTTCAACCCTAAAGATAAGTTTCCAAGCAATAGAGGAGTGGTTATGTCTTGGTAAGGTAAGTTCCAATTTCTATTGAATTCAATAGCTCTAAATTTTTCGATAGGATTAAAATTTACGCTTGTAAAATCAACAGAACCTCCTGTTGTTAAATGATTTGAATTAATTTTTTTGTTATGAATCAATTCAAGTTTGGTTCCAATACCGTAATTATTAGAGTTTCCTTGAGATGAAAAAGTATTCAAATCATTATTAGATAATCCTACATCAGTTTTAATGGTTAAATTTTCGGTTGCTTGAAATAAATTTTCGAGTGTAAGTAGCTGTTTTCTTTTGGGTGTAATAATTAGAACCACAGGCTCATAATTTCCATTTTTAATAATTTGGCCACTTACTGTATCGGGCTTTATCCATTTATATACTTTGCCAAAAGGGGAAAACCCCTCTTGAATGTAATTCCCATTTCCTTGGCCCAAGTCGCTGAATTGCAGCCGATATAAGGTTGTGTCAGCACTCGTTGAGAATTCATAAATAGAGTAACCTAATGAATCTTTTTTAAGGTAAGAAACCACATTTTCTTCTTCATCTACAGTATTTTCTCTTTCGATAACCGCACGAGAAATGTCGTTTCCAATTGAGTTCATTAAGGCTATTTCAGGATCAGTTAAGTCCTGAAACAAAGGCTGATTTTTGTGATCTTGTTCGCTAAAAAAACGAATGAACGAAATAGATTTTTTAGTTTTAAATTTCACCTCAGAATGAAGCATAGTTCTTAAATAGTTCCTGTCCGAATATTGAAACTGCACTTCAATTCTTTTGTTCTTTGTAATTAAAAATTTTGGGGTAAAAGTAATTTCAGCGGTGTTGTAATCAATTATGTAATCATTTTCGGCACCTCTTTTTAATAGAATTCCATCCACAAATACTTGTTCTGTTCCCGATAGAATCAAAACAAATAATTCGTTGTCAACTCCAGTCAATTTATAGGGGCCTTGGTTACTTTCAATTCCTTGAAAGAACTGTATGCGATATTTTCCTCGTGATACGGCTGCTCCAGCTTCTGCTCCAATTGTCGAACTATCACCCAATTCAAATTGATTGGAATAAAACAATCCTTGATTTTTTTTTCGATATCTCAAATAATGAGATTCCATACTTTCCTTTACATAATCTCCTGCAATGAGCTTCCATCTGTTTTCCGAAAGTTGGATAAAAACATTGTCAAAGTCCTGCAATTGTTGTGTGTTGCCATCAGGCTGAATAGGAACATTATCATCAGTCACGGAAGCTAATACTTCAATATTTCCTCCAATTTTTCCAGACAATTGAAGATTAAAATTAGAATTAACACCAAGGTTTTGAGCATTTCCGACAGAAATCCCTCTGGATATGCTTCCTGATTTATTTAGATTGTCGAGCCCAAACAAATCCAATTCTTGTTTTTGATTTCCACTGCTTTTGAACGGATTTGAATAATTAATTTCAGGTTGAATTAATGCAGTATCTTTATTGGAATAAACTTTAGAAAAATCAATGGAAAACAAAAGATACTCGACTTGTAAATTTACGGGTAATTCTCCTTTCCATTCAAGGGTTGAAGATGAGTAATTAAGAGTGAATAAGGAGTCGGAAACTGCAGTTTTCCCAATAAAAATTTTAAAAGAATTGGGAACAATGGATAAGCTATCCAATCGATAAAAATTGGAATTTAATACGATGTTTTTGGTTACTTTCTGACTCCACGCATTAGCACTTACAATCAAGACCAAAATTAACACCCAATATTTCTTGGAAAAACTCACTTCCAAACTTACGATTTAACTCGAAATTTGTTGTTTAAACAGCCTACAAAAGAAGCTTTTTATCAAAAGTAAATCGTTATAAACAACCGTTTTTCAATAACCCTTAAAATAAAAAGTAAACTCAAACGTAACTTTAAGTAAGTTTGCCGTTATAGAGTTAACCAAAACCAGAACTGGATGAGAATTTTCAATTTACTAATCATACTAATACTTTCGGGGTCATTATTTTCTCAGAAAATAACTCCTTATAAATTGGAATCAAATTATTATGATGCCAAAAAAACTAAACTCCGAAGTAAGGGATATGTGAATAATAATCCTTACCTCAGTTATTTTGGTGCCAAAGAAGGAGAATGGAAGTTCTATCACGAAAATGGGAATTTGCAGGAGCTATCTTATTTCAATCAAGGCAAATATGTAAATGAATCGCTACAATATTACCCTTCTGGAAAAATAATGATAAGAGGTTTCTTTTATATTGGAGTAAAAGATAGCGCTTATACTTCTTATTTCGAAAATGGCAGAATTGCCGAACATGGGTTTTATAACAAAGGAGAAAAAATTGGAAAATGGGAGTATTGGTATTTGGATAGCACTCGTAGAAAAATTTCAGTTTATGATAGCAATGGAACAGAAAAGGTAGGTTCTTTTTGGAATAAAAACAGAAAGCAAACAGTGAGTAACGGAAACGGAGAGCTAAGAACTTACTTTAATAGCGGAAACCTTAAAACCCAATATTTGTATAAGGACAGTTTGTTACATGGAGATTGTAAAATTCTAAAAGCTAATCAAAAACCTTCTTTAATAGGCAGTTATAAGAATGGAAAAAGAGAAGGGGAATGGAAATCATATTTTCTGATAGCCAATCAGCTTAAATCGGTTAAAACTTTTAAAGAGGACAGTTTAGAAGGAGAATACACGCTTTATTTCAATAATGGTAAAAAGAATATTGTAGGATTTTTTGAAAATAATAAGAAACAAGGCGACTGGAAATGGTGGGATAGAAACGGAGGAAAAGACATGGAAGGTCAGTTTATCAATGATCTACAGTCAGGTATTTGGACGAGTTATTACCCATCAGGAAAAGTAAAATCAAAAGGGAATTATGTAGAAGGAGAAAAGAATGGAAAATGGGAGTTTTTCTATAAAAATGGGAGAAAATTTAAGGAAGGGACTTATAAGAAAAACAAAAAAGATGGAGAATGGAAGGTGTGGTTTGAAAATAAAAAACTAACTCAAAAAGGAAATTTCACCAATGGAAAAGAAAATGGATTTTGGGAATCTTGGTATGAATCAGGAGTCAAAAAAGACGAGGGAACCTACAAGAACGGTTTGTTTGAGGGAGATTGGAAAGGATGGTATCCTAATAAAGCATTAAGATATGAAGGTGCTTGGAAAGACAATTACAAAACAGGAATGTGGAGTCATTGGCATTCAAATGGAATATTGAGTGAAAAAGGGAAATACAAAATAATTATTGAGAAGAGAAAAAAACTCAAAATACAGAAAACCATTACCAAGAGTGTAAAACACGGCAAGTGGGAAATGCGAAGCAAAAATGACGGTTCTCTTGTGAGTAAAGAACAATACAAGAATGGGAAGAAACATGGAAAATGGACTTACTATTATCCGGGAGGAGTATTGGTTTCATCACAAATGAAATACAAAAATGGATTATTACACGGAACTTATAAAACCTATGACAGAAGCGGAAGGTTAATGAAAGAAGTGAATTATAAGAAAAATGTAAAACATGGAGTTAGAATTGTTTATGATGAAAAAGGTAATGTAATTAGCAAGACTAAATGGAAACATGGCAATAGGATAAGCAAGGGTACCAAAGGATATTCTCCTATTTAATATTCTCTTATTCTTGGTTAGATTACAAAAATTAGTTTTATTGTAGGAAACAATACTGATTTATTATGCCAATTCAAATTGAAAAAGACGAAAGAGAACCCTCAAGAGACCAAAATCCCGGTGGAAACCGAAATACTGGCGGAATAGGAGGAAAAGGTTTATTAGCTTTAGCTCCAATTTTATTTAAACTGTTTGGCAAAAAACCAAAGCTTTTAATAATCATTGCGGTTATTGGAGCACTTCTTTATTTTTCTGGAGGATTGGATAGCTTCCGTGGTGGAGGAGATTCAAATCCAGTTGTAGTAGCTCCGGATATGAATTCTAATCAAAAGGATTATGGGTTGGGAAGTACATACGATGAAGAGAAATACGTAAACACAGATATATTTGCATCTTTAGCAAATAACAAAAAGAATCCTCTACCAGATAGAGTTTCATTGTTGAAATACGCACCGAAAAGATTGAATCAAGGACAGCAAGGTTCGTGTGTAGGTTGGGCGAGTTCTTATGCAGCAAGAACAATATTGGAATCCCGAGCAACGGGCAAAAACCCTAATAACGTTGCAATGAGTCCTTCATTTTTATACAATCAAATTGCACTCCCAAATTGTCAAGGAACCTATATTAGTGAAGCAATGAAATCACTTTCAAGTGTGGGAGATCTACCATTTTCAGAGTTTAAATATAATGAACAATCCTGTGCCAGAAAACCAGATAATTATCAGAGAAATGAAGCATCTACCTACAAAATAAAAGGGTATAACCGATTAACAAAAAACGGGAATAAGCATAAAACAGATTTACTTGCAATCAAGCAAAACTTAGCTCAAGGAGCTCCTGTTGTTATTGGAATGATGGTAGGAGGAAGTTTTATGCAAGGCATGCAAGGAAGAGAAATTTGGCGACCAACTAACCAAGACAGATCACAAAGAGGATTTGGAGGACATGCAATGTGCGTGATTGGTTATGACGATTACAAAGCTGGCGGTTCTTTTCAAATTATGAATAGTTGGGGACCATCTTGGGGAAAGAATGGAGTAGGATGGGTTACTTATAAAGATTTTGACTATTTCACTAAAGAGGCATATGGATTATATCCAATGGGAAATGCAAGCGACAAAAAGTTTGACCCGAACCGATTGGCGATGAAATTTGGATTGGTAGCAAAAGAAACTGGACGTAATATTCCTTTCAAATACATTGACGGAATTACTTTCAGAGTAAAACAACCGCTTGCCGCTGGAACAAGGTTCAAATTAGAATCTACCAATTCTATTGAGTGTTACACCTATATTTTTGCTGAAGATACGGATGGAAGTAGCCGTGTACTTTTTCCATATACAGATAAACACTCTCCATACTGCGGAATTACTGGGACTCGATTATTTCCTAATGACCATTCTCTTTTCCCAGATGAAATAGGAAACCGAGATAAAATGGCAATTATTGTTTCAAAAAAGCCATTTGATTATGACAAGATAAACACACTAATTAACGCAACGCCAGGAAATTCATTTCAAGAAAAAATAACCAAAACATTTCAATCAGCAATGATACCAGGCGTTAAATACAACTCAGCTGGAGAAACAATTAATGTAGATTGCACCACTCAAGGAAAAGATGTGTTGGCTGTTGTTTTGGAGATTGATAAGAAGTGATATAATGTTCACAGCTCTAAGATAAAATGCACCTCAGGTTTTGAAATTAGTTACCAATGATTAAAAGAATAAAAACATTACTTGCTTTTTTTACTTTGCTTTTCATTCTAATATTATTATTCACAGATTATTCATTTACTGGATTCTGGTCAGATGTGATTATACTGTTTTTGTTGGCTACTGTAACCCTTATTGTCGTTTATAAAACGGAAACGAAACGACTTTTAAAGTATTTCGTTTTAAGTTATTCGGCATTGATTTTTTTGTTTTTTTTGCTTTTTATTGTAAACCCTTTGACATGGTCGAACTTCGAAATGACCACCTTTCACCATGAAATAGACGGTAGAAGTTTTAATTCTTATTTTAGAAAAGGAATTCTCCCTAGAGGAGAAGGTGTTTTTTGGATTACCGAAAGTCAAAAGTATTTTCCATTTATAGAAAATCAAAAATATTTTCAGGGGCGATCCGATTGGGATTTTAGCGTTGATGTATGGGACGGACAAATTGTTAACCAGAACGAAACTGTAAAAAGTTGCATTAGAACAGAGATAATAAATAAAGGAAGTTAATCAATTGAGAACAACAGAAATACTTAACCAAACCCTTTCTTTAACTGATATTGAAAAATTATCGACCAGTTATGAGCAAGTGGTATTTTTGAATTCCAATAACAATAAATCAATTTCCTATTTAGCATTAGGAAAAAAAGCAGAGTTAAAAGCCAAGGAAAATCAAGTTTTTAAGGATTTACAAGAATTCGTTAATCAACACCAAGATTGGGTATTTGGTTATTTAGGTTATGATTTAAAAAATGAAATTGAGCCTACACTTTCATCAAATAATTCTGATGAAGTTTACTTTGAAGATTTCCATTTTTTTGTTCCAGAAATTGTTGTTGAATTAACTATTGATTTCACTAAAGTTCATTGTTTTGAAAATAAAGAAAAAGACCATTTCTTGTCGATTTTGGAGAAAAACAACCAAGAAACGACCAAAAAAACCCAAAAAGTAAACTTTTCTCAAAGAATGAGCAAAGAAGAATATCTCGAAAAATTCAAGATAATTAAAGAACATATTCAACAAGGAGACATTTATGAAATGAATTTTTGTCACGAATTTTTTTCAGAAAACACCGAGATTAATCCTGTTGAAACCTACTCGAAATTAAATGAATTAACAAACGCTCCTTTTTCAACCTTTTATAAAAACGGAGAACAATTTATTCTTTCCGGTTCTCCAGAACGGTATTTAAAGAAAGAAGGAAATAAAATAATTTCTCAGCCCATAAAAGGCACAGCCAAAAGAGGAAAAACCGAAAAAGAAGACGAGCAAATTAAATTAGAACTTTCACAAAATCAAAAAGAACGAAGTGAGAATATTATGATAGTGGATTTAGTGAGAAATGACTTGTCTAAAACTGCAAAAAAATCTTCGGTAAAAGTCGAGGAGCTATGCAAGGTCTATTCGTTTGATACGGTGCATCAAATGATTTCTACTGTTACTTCTGAAATTGACGATTCAGTTCATCCCGTTGAGGTTTTGAAAACAACATTTCCGATGGGTTCTATGACTGGAGCTCCCAAAGTGGAAGCAATGAAAATCATTGAGAAATTAGAAACTACAAACCGGGGAGTTTATTCTGGAGCAATCGGCTATTTTAAACCCAATCAGGATTTTGATTTTAATGTAGTTATCCGAACTTTGTTGTATAATCAAGAAAACAAGTATTTATCGTTTATGGTAGGTGGAGCAATTACCAACAAAGCAACTGCTGAACAAGAATACGAAGAAACTTTGTTGAAAGCAGAAGCGATGATAGCGAGTTTGAAGTAAGAAGTTCGTAGTCGGAGGTGAAAAAATCAAAGTCAACACAACTAACATTCAATAATTCTCACTTCTAAAATTCTATAAAAAATGAACAAAAAAACTTTAAACAGCGAACTAGACCGATTATCTATTGAAGAATTCAAATCTGAAAAGAAAACACCTTTGATTGTGATTTTGGACAATATTCGAAGCCTAAATAATATTGGCTCTGTTTTCAGAACCAGTGATGCGTTTCGAATTGAAAAAATTTATTTGTGCGGTTACACCGCTCAACCTCCCAATAAAGACATTGCTAAAACAGCATTGGGAGCAACTAAATCTGTGGATTGGGAGCACAGAGAAGATATAATAGAATTAATTCAAGAGTTGAGAAAAAACACCACTGAGGTGTATGCAATTGAGCAAACTTCGGATTCAATTATGTTGGATAATTTCCAGCCTAAAAAAGATGCTAAAACCGCAGTAATTTTCGGAAATGAAGTGCAAGGTGTTCAACAAGAGGCAATTGATGTGTGTAATGGAGTAATCGAAATACCTCAAATTGGAACAAAACACTCGCTGAATATCTCTGTTTCAAATGGGGTTGTGTTGTGGGATTTGTTTTCTAAACTCAAATAGAGTTACAAAATCACTCAATTCTTTTTCTAAAATCAAAAGAATCTAAATTATTGGATTCAATGATTTCAATAAACTATGTGATACTTCGTTTTAAACGGATACACTTCTTTTACAAAAGACTAAATATGAAAACGCGGGCTCTATTTTTTTTACTTTTTTGTGTTGCATTTGGGATAAATGCCCAAGAAGATTATGGCGGCTTTCTTGGTAATTTAAAACATGGAGAATGGAGAGAATCGAAAAATAATTTTCAAGTAACCTATGTAGGCGAATATTCAAATGGATTGAGAATTGGACATTGGAAAATTTACAATTCGAGAGGAATTTTAGAATGTGAAGGACTGTATGAGAATGGGATAATTGGCGGAACCTGGAAATCCTATTATGACAGCAGTTTGACCCAGATAAACATATATGATAATGACAGGAAAATAAGAAAATCAACATCTTATCATTTTAAAACCAATAAAATATGGACCAAGACAGAGTATAAAATCAACTCTAATGTGTGCAAGTGCTGTTCATTTACCAACAAATATGACGGTGGAATAAAAGCAGGAAAATTTGAAGAATATTATGAAAACGGGAAGCTAAAAGAAGTTGGAACTTATGAAAACAATAAGAAAACAGGGGAATGGAAATATTACAATCCAAAAGGAGTAATAAGGATGATAGCCACCTATAAAAATGGGGAACGCACAGAAAAAAGAAAGCATTTTGATGCCAATGGTAATCTTAAAAAAACAAACCAATACGAAAACGGAATAAAAGTAGGGGATTGGAGAGAATATAGTAAATACGACAAATTAACAGGTGAAGGGTTTTATAAAAATGGAATAAAAATCGGGAAGTGGAAAATTTACTCTGAATATAACGACCAACTTTGGATTGGGAAATTTAGAAAAGAGGAAAAAAATGGGACATGGAGAGTCTATAATACAGACGATTTAAAACATTTGGTGTCTATTGGAAAGTTTAAAAATGGAAAGCAAGAAGGTACATGGAAATTTTATTTCAATAGTGGCTCAAACAAATTAAGATCTATTGGGAAGTTCAAAAACGGCAAAGAAATAGGAGAATGGAAATTTTATGAGGATGACGGCAGCTTATATAAAACTGAGTCTTATAAAGCAGGAAACCTTCATGGAGAAAGAAAAGAATATTCTGTGATTAATGGAAAATCAAAAGTGACCTTAGTTCGCAATTTTGACAATGGTGAACGATCTGGGTATTGGGAAAATTATCAGGACAACAATAAGCTTTATAGTGCTGGAAAATATGAAAATGGGAAATACACCGGTAAATGGAAATTCTATTACGAAAGCCAAAACTTAGAATCCGTTGGTGTGTTGGATAAAGGAAATAGAATAGGGGTTTGGCATTTTTATTACGATGAGAAAAATAAATTAAAATCAAAAGGAGAATACAAGAACTCAAAAAGAATAGGAATATGGAAAACCTATAATATATTAGGGCAGTTAATTGACTCAACCAACTACAACGAAAAAGAAGATTATTATGGTAAAGAAGGAGAAAGATTTTATGAAAATGGAAAAATAAAAAATGGAATTAAAAGAGGAGAATGGAAAGGTTATCATGGATCAACTGGTCACGTGTCATTTGTTGGAAGTTATGAAATTGATTCCAAAGAAGAAACACCAATTGGAGAATGGAAGTTTTATTACGAAAATGGGAAATTATCAAAGACAGGAAGCTTTAAGAACAATAAAAAAACTGGAGAATGGAAATATTACCATAAAAACGGAAAAATTTCTTCAGTTGGTAAATATGATGATAAAAGAACTGGGGAATGGAAATGGTATCACAAAAACGGGGAATTATCTTCCATAAGCACCTATGAAAATGGATTCATAAAAGGCGTAAAAAAAGAATACAACGACAAAGGAACATTAATTAAGATTTCTAAATTTTTGGGAGACAATAGGTACCCTGTGGAATGGAAAACTTACTACGACAATGGAAATTTAAAAGAAGAAATTTCAAGCTTTAGGCAGGGAAAGCGATTTGCAAAATATTACTATGAAAATGGTCAGGTAAGGTATATTGACAGTTTAATTTCAAAACAACGGTCATCTTATACCGGAGAATACAAGGTTTACCATGACAATGGAACCTTAGAAAGTATAAATAGGTTTCGATTTGGCGAGGAGCACGGGAAATGGATTTCTTATTACAAGAACGGAAATGTACAAATAATTGGCGAATTCAAATACGGAACACGCATTGGTGAATGGAAGTATTATTATGAAAACGACAAATTACAAATGACAGGCAACTTTAAAGACGGAATAAAAAAAGGAGCATGGAAATACTATTTCAACAATGGAGAACTACAAATGACTGAAAGCTTTTAGCAAAGCATAAATCACTGTGTTTTTCTGTTGTTAACTCAAAAGTCAATCGGATTAATATTCTATTTAATCTCTTTCATTTTTATTTCTCTACCATCGGCAAAAACGTAACACTTTATCTTCCAAAATCCAGAAATAAGTTTAACTCTCAAGTTAGTTTTTGAGCTGCGATTTGGCAATTCACATTCTAATTTGGATTGCCCAAACCAACCATAAGTAATGTCCTGAAGTTCTTTATTAATATACAATTTCTCCCCACGAAACCAAGTATTGTGTACTTCAATACTATTTCCTGAATATATTCCTTTCCAAATTGTTTTCATAAATAAGGTTAAAAGTCAATTAAAAATAATCAAAACAGCCTATATAATTGCTAAATATTGCAGAAAATGATATTTTCGCAGATTACAATTCTTAAATAGAAAAATTATGTCATATTTATTCACTTCTGAATCTGTTTCTGAAGGACACCCAGATAAAGTTTCTGATCAAGTATCAGATGCTATTATTGATAACTTTTTAGCTTTTGACCCAGACTCAAAAGTAGCTTGCGAAACTTTGGTAACAACTGGACAAGTTGTATTGGCAGGAGAGGTAAAAACTAAAACTTACCTTGACGTTCAAAAAATTGCAAGAGATGTAATCAACAAGATTGGTTACACCAAAAGTGAATACATGTTTGACGGAAACTCTTGTGGAGTATTCTCGGCAATTCACGAACAATCAGAAGACATCAACCAAGGAGTAGAAAGAGCAAATAAAGAAGATCAAGGAGCTGGAGATCAAGGGATGATGTTTGGTTATGCAACTGATGAAACTGAAAACTACATGCCATTGGCATTGGAACTTTCTCACAGGTTGTTGATTGAATTAGCTTTATTAAGAAGAGAAGAAAAAGACATTACCTATTTAAGACCAGATGCAAAATCTCAAGTTACTATTGAATATTCTGACGATAATGTGCCACAAAGAATTGATGCAATTGTAGTTTCTACACAGCATGATGATTTTGTAAATACAGGAAATAAACAAGCTGATGATGATAAAATGTTGGCTAAGATTAAAGCTGATATCGTAAATATTTTGATTCCAAGAGTTATGGCAAAATTGCCAGCAAACATTCAAGCTTTGTTCACAGATAGAATTACTTACCACATTAACCCTACAGGAACTTTCGTAATTGGAGGACCTCATGGAGATACAGGATTGACAGGAAGAAAAATTATTGTAGATACTTACGGAGGAAAAGGAGCACATGGAGGCGGAGCTTTTTCTGGAAAAGATCCTTCTAAAGTGGATAGATCTGGAGCTTATGCTACTCGTCACATTGCCAAAAACTTGGTCGCTGCAGGACTTTGTAAAGAAGTATTGGTGCAAGTTTCTTACGCAATTGGAGTGGCAAAACCAACAAGTATTAACGTAGAAACTTACGGAACTTCAAATGTGAATTTGACAGACGGAGAAATATCTAAAAAGGTAGAAGAGTTATTTGATATGAGACCTTATTTTATCGAACAAAGATTAAAACTAAGAACTCCTATTTACTCTGAAACAGCTGCTTACGGACATATGGGAAGAACTCCAGAAGTAAAAACAGTAACATTTACTTCACCAAGCGGAGAAACAGTATCACAAGAAGTAGAGACTTTTACTTGGGAAAAACTAGATTACGTAGATAAAGTAAAATCTGCTTTTGGATTGTAAAAAATCGCTTAATGAATAAATTTAAAATTACAATGGCTACTTTAATGGTAGCCATTTTTGTTTTTGGCTGTGAAGGAAACACAGAACAAAACTCTTCTTTGGAAGATTCCCTGGTAGTTGAAAAAACTATTTTCTGGGTAAATTCTATTTCGGAATTAACTGACGAACAATATCCTGACAATCCAGATATTTCTATCCGAAGTATCTTGGACGGAACTTTTTCTCATTCTAAAATTAGTTTCGAGAGGAATGATTCAGGTTATGATATGGTTGTTTATCCTAATAACGAAAATTCGGATACTGTTTTTATAGAAGATTTAGAACTAAAAAAATTCATTCCTTCGGTTCCAACTCACGTTAAGAAAGACGCCTATTTAACCAAAATTGGAATTATAAACCAAGAGTGGAATAGGATGCAAGTTAATTTTAAAGAAGGACAGTTTGAGATAAAAGGAAATAGTCTTGAATCACAAAAAATCACAAGAATTGATGTAGCAAGAAATTGCATTAACGCTTATTTGTGGGAATTAATATTTTATGACCAAGAAAATAAACCAGCATATCATGGATGGTTTAATTTTCCAAAAGAGTTGTATTTGGAATTATTTGAAGAGAAAAACGGGTTAGAATATTCTGATTACCAAGCTTCATTAGAAGAGTGGATTTTCCCTGGAAGCGAAAAAGTAAATTTAAAAGTACTGAGAGATGACTTAATGGGAGTGCGAGTTGATTTCGAAAATCATGACAATGAATATTACCCAGAAATTGGGGAAAGGAAAAAGAAGAAAATGAATATTCTATTTCCGAAAACCATTAATAAGATTGATGATTTTTTGACAGACAGCACAACTTATGCAACTTTTTCTGCCCCTGGTTGTTACAATCAATCGGAGCCAAGAAAAACTCAATTACATAGACTGGCTAACCTTATAGATGTCCAGTATTTCACAGTTGAGATAAACAACACGAATAAGGAAATTCTAACAGAACTAAGATTTAGGTTTGAAACTGAAACCGATACAACACTATTTTATGTTGGTGGAATAAATATAGATAGTCTTCCGGTATTGTCAATTGAGAACGCAAAAAAAGGCTATCAAATGCCAATGGGAATTGGGAATTATTCTTTTTATACCAATTATAAAAAGTTACTAAAAACCAATCATTTGGAAAGTCCTTATTACGCATTTTTACTAGATGAAAATGATAATTGGTTAGATAGTCACGAAATAGGAATTGATGGCCCCTTAATGCACCTAGATAAAGATGGGAATTTACACTTTTGGATTTTATCTTTTGAAAGACATAGTTTTGTTGGGCATTACGTTATAAAAATGTAAATAGCCTTAGAATTTATAAATTCTAAGGCTATTAAAAAAAATTGTAAATTAATTTGCATTTACAATAGAACCAGATCCTGAATTAGTAAAATCTATTGTGGGATATCCTTTGTAATAGATTTTTCCACTTCCTGAGTTCTTTCCTTCTAGCTTATCACTACAATATATTTCAAAAAGACCAGATCCTGAATTGGTGATGTAACAGTTTTTGGAAACAAAATTAAATCCATAAATTTTCCCGCTTCCTGAGTTTTTTAGTGTTAAATCTATCCCTGAACCGTTTAGATTTATTTTTCCGCTCCCACTGTTTTTAACAGAAAGAGAGCTAACATTATTAAAACCAGAAATATCGAATTCTCCTGAACCGCTATTCTTTATTGAACTTAATCTTGGGATTGTAACATTAAGAGTTAGTGATAAATTTTTAAAATTGAAATAATCATCTTTCTCTAAACGTAAAATTGAGTTATGAACGCTCGTTTGAATATGATGCATCGCATTATCATCAACTAAAACCTCTACTTTTTGTTCTGTACCATAAGTAATATTAATGGTCGCAGATCCTGAAGACTCAACTCCATCGAAGGAATCTAACACTCTCGTTTCTGCAATAATATTTCCGGAACCCTTAATGCTCTTCTCTTTTCTACATGCCGCTAAAGTAATTACTAATGCAAATAGACTTAATTTTAAAATTTGATTTTTCATTCTTGTTATATTTTATTGGTTATATACTAGTAAGACAATCTTTAATTATTTTACCCCTATCCAACAAAAAGATTTTTATTAAATCATAATTCATTTATTCTCAACAAAACACTTAATTTTGTACCTCAAACAATGAAAACACATGGAAATTCCAGCAAAATATAATTCACAAGAGGTAGAAGATAAATGGTACGCCAATTGGCTTAAAAACGAACATTTTAAATCTACTCCAGACGAAAGAGAAGCCTACACTATTGTGATTCCTCCTCCAAACGTAACGGGAGTCTTGCATATGGGACATATGTTGAACAATACAATTCAAGATGTATTGGTGAGAAGAGCAAGATTGCTAGGAAAAAATGCATGTTGGGTTCCTGGAACGGATCACGCATCTATTGCCACCGAAGCAAAAGTTGTTGCTAAACTGAAAGAAGAAGGGATTGACAAAAATGACCTGACGAGAGATGAATTTTTGGTTCACGCTTGGGAATGGACGCACAAACACGGAGGAATCATTCTAGAACAGTTAAAAAAGTTGGGAGCATCTTGTGATTGGGACAGAACTAAGTTCACTATGGATGACGATTTATCTGAATCTGTTACCAAGACTTTTGTGGATTTATATAAAAAAGGATTGATTTACAGAGGTTACCGAATGGTTAACTGGGATCCGTCTGCACAAACTACACTTTCTGATGAAGAAGTAATTCATGTGGAGGAAGAAGGAAAACTTTATTATTTGAATTACAAAATTGAAGGATCGGAAGATACTTTGAGAATTGCTACAACACGTCCTGAAACTATTTTTGGAGATACCGCAATTTGTATCAATCCAACTGACGAACGTTTTTCTCATTTGAAAGGAAAGAAAGCAATTGTCCCAATTGTTGGAAGAGCAATCCCTATTATTGAAGATGAATATGTAGATATAGAATTTGGAACAGGGTGTTTGAAAATTACTCCAGCTCACGACCAAAACGATAAAGTAATTGGAGACAAGCATAAGCTCGAGGTAATTGACATTTTTAACGATGACGCTTCGCTAAATTCGTTTGGAATGCACTACGAAGGCAAGGACCGATTTGTGGTTAGAGAAGAAATTGTAAAAGAACTAAAAGAAAAAGGTTCTTTAGAAAAAATAGAAAATCACACTCACAAAGTGGGAACGAGTGAAAGAACAAAAGCTGTAATTGAACCCAAAGTATCGGTTCAGTGGTTTTTGAGTATGGAAAAACTGGCAAAACCAGCTTTGGATCATGTGATGAATGATGACATTCAGTTTCACCCAGCTAAGTTCAAAAACTCTTATCGTAATTGGATGGAGAATGTGAGAGACTGGAATATTAGTCGTCAGTTGTGGTGGGGACACCAAATCCCTGCTTTCTTTTATGGAGAGGGAATGGAAGATTTTGTGGTTGCTGAAACGATAGATAAAGCACTCCCGTTAGCACAAGAAAAAACAGGAAACTCTGGATTGACAATTGCTGATTTAAAACAAGACAATGATGCACTTGACACTTGGTTTAGCTCTTGGTTGTGGCCAATCAGTGTATTTGACGGAATTAATAATCCAGATAACGAAGAAATAAATTATTACTACCCAACCAATGATTTGGTAACGGCTCCAGAAATTATGTTTTTCTGGGTGGCACGTATGATTATTGCGGGTTACGAATATAAAGGAGAATTGCCTTTCAAAAATGTGTATTACACAGGAATTGTGAGAGACAAGCAAGGAAGAAAGATGAGTAAATCCTTAGGAAACTCACCCGACCCAATTGACTTAATTCACAAATATGGAGCAGATGGTGTGAGAGTAGGAATGCTATTGAGTTCGCCTGCTGGAAATGATTTGCCTTTTGATGAATCTTTGTGTGAAACAGGAAGGAATTTCACTACCAAAATTTGGAACGCTTTTAAGCTGACTCAAATGTGGAAAGTAGCAGAAATTGCACAGCCTGATTCTAGTAAAACTGCTTTAGAATGGTTTGAAAACAAGTTGAATAAAACGTTAGAAGACATTGATTCTTCTTACGATAAATTCCGTATTTCGGAAGCCTTAATGAGCACTTACAAATTGGTATATGATGATTTTTGTGGATGGTTATTAGAAATGGTAAAACCAGCTTATCAGCAACCGATTGACAAAACTACTTTTGAAAAACTAGTAGATTTATTCGAAAAAGTATTGGTGGTGATGCATCCATTTACTCCTTTCGTTTCGGAGGAAATTTGGCATTTATTGACCAAAAAAGGAGAAAATGAGACCATAAACTACGAAAATTGGCCAAAAATCACTAAAACTGACGAAAACTTACTTTCAGAGTTTGAGGTAGCTGCTGAGGTAATTTCTGGAATTCGTATTGTAAGAAAAGACAATAACTTGGCACAGAAAAACGCCATTGAGTTATTGGTTAAAAAAGGAGAAAACTACTCCGAACAATTTGATTCTGTAATCCAGAAAATGGGGAATGTTTCAAGTTTTGAGTTTACGACTGAAAAGCAAGAAAACTCTTTCTCTTTCATTGTAAAAGGAAATGAATTTTTCATTCCTTTTGGAGACACCATTGATGTAGAAGCCGAAAAAGCAAAGCTTGAAGAAGAACTTAAATACACACAAGGTTTTTTGAACACAGTAATGAAAAAGCTTAGTAACGAACGTTTTGTAGCAGGAGCACCAGAGCAAGTTGTAGCCAATGAAAAAGCAAAACAACAAGATGCAGAGCAGAAGATTGCTATTTTGGAAGAGAAGTTGAAGGGGTTGAAATAAGACCTTGTCTCAATCTGTCATTCCAAACTTGATTTGGAATCTAGTGTTTTACTTTTTTACTCCACCGAAATCGGAAAAACGATAATTTTCTTAACGTCCTGATTAATAAGGCTATTTGTGTTTCTATTTACAATTTTCATTATACCTGTAAAAAAACATATAAGTTGTTGATGGAAATAGTCAGCAACAACTTATAGGTTTTGTCCTTTACCTTGCGGTATACTTATAAATTAAAACACTCTGCAATGGAAAACAAAAAGACTCACTTAGAAATAGTATTACTTATACTTAAAATCATACTTACATCAATTTTATTAATTTATACAATCATATAGTTTTATTTTACTAGTTAAGGAGAACTTTTTATTGCTTGAACCTATCTAAACCAAAGGATAAAAAGCATCCTTAATGTGATTGATTTTATAAGGAGAGAGCGTAATCGCAACAATATCAAAACGGATGCCTAGGTCAATTTCGTTTTCTTGAATGTAGAAATTTGCTCCAAGGGTAATTTGTTTTTGTTTGCTTCGAGTAACCGACAATTCTGGTTCTTGAAAAAACGAATTAGTTCTTGTTTTTACCTCCACAAATGCAATCGTTTTGTCTTTTTGAGCAATGATATCAATCTCCGATTTTTTGTATCTAAAATTACGCGCAATTATACTGTAGCCATTCTTTATCAAATGCAAAGCAGCCATTTCTTCCCCTTCCTTTCCAGTTTCGTTATGTTGAGCCATTGTTTTTTAGAATATAGAGAATAGAACAAAGAAAATAGATACGTTTCTTTTTAAAGTTAACAAAAAAAGGGAAAATTGACTTATCAATTTTCCCTTTTCTATTTTATTCAGAGCAACAGCAGTGCTCTATTCTCTATTCTCTATGTTCTTTTCTCTAATTAAGCGTTCATCAACTCTTCAATTTCCTCAGCTTCCAAAGGAATATTTTCCATCAAATTAAGTGGAGCACCAGATTTTTGAACGATATAATCGTCTTCTAATCTTATCCCAAGACTTTCTTCAGGGATGTAAATTCCTGGCTCAATCGTAAATGCATTTCCTGCTTGAATCGGTTCGTGCCACAACCCAACATCATGCGTATCTAATCCAATAAAATGAGAAGTTCCGTGCATAAAATACTTTTTGTAAGCTGGCCAATCTGGATTTTGATTCTTGATATCTGTTTGGTCAATCAACTTAAGTTTAAGCAATTGCTCTTCCATCAGTTTCCCAACTTCAGTGTGGTATTCATGTAAATTTACGCCCGGTGTAAGTAGTTTTTCACACTCTTTTTTCACGTGTAAAACTGAATTATAAACTGCCTTTTGTCTTTCGGTAAATTTCCCGTTTATAGGCACACATCTCGTCATATCACTTGCGTAATTTGCGTATTCTGCACCAAAATCCATCAAGATCACTTCGCCATCTTTACACTCCGTGTTATTTTCAATATAGTGCAACACACAAGCGTTATATCCCGAACCAATAATTGGTGTATAAGCAAAACCTTTTGAGCGGTTATTCAAAAATTCGTGCATCAATTCTGCTTCAATGTTATATTCCATCACACCCGGTTTTATAAAAGGAAGAATTCTTCTAAATCCTTTTTCGGTAATGTTACAAGCCTCTTGCATCAAGTCGATTTCTATTTGGTGTTTTACCGAACGCACTCTGTGCATTATAGGAGCCGACTGCAAATAAGTCATTGCAGGATATTCATTCATCATCCAAGAAATAAAACGGTCTTCACGCGTTTCCATTTCTGTGTTGGCTCGAGTGTGCATGTTTTTATTGATGTACACATTTTCTGCTTCTGCTACCAATGTTTTTAAGATTTTATGAAAATCTGGCAACCAATAAACAGTTCTTATTCCCGAAGTTTCAAAAGCTGTTTCTTTCGTCAATTTTTCTCCTTCCCAAATTTTTATTGTTTCCGAAGTTTCTTTTAAAAACAAGATTTCTCGGTGTTTTTCTTGATGTGCATCTGGGAACAAAACCAAAATACTTTCTTCTTGATCCACACCCGATAAAGCTAATATATCTCTGTGCTGAACAAAAGGAACAGTGCTATCAGCAGAAGTTCCAAAAATATCGTTACTATTAAAAACAGCAATTGAATTTGGCTTCATTTGTTTTGTAAACTCTGCACGTTGATGTATGTATAAGCCTTTGTTTATTCTGTGGTATTTCATAGTGTTTAATTCTAAAATTAAAGGTACTGATTTCTTTAATTTATTACTAATTCATTGAACTTGTTCTTACTTTTGACTGAAATAAAAGTTGTACTTTAGAGGAAATTAATCGCCATGAAATCATTACTATCCATTGTTTTTATTTTTTTAACTATTGGTTCTTTTTCTCAAATAAGAATAAATAGCGAATCGCAAGAAAACATAAATCGTCTTATTTCTCAATCCAAAAATAATAAGGGATTGGAATTAAAAACAAACAACCCTTTATTACCCATTTACAAAGTAAACGGAGAATTGTGTTTATCCACTATGGCGAAAGTTTCAAGAAGTTTTACGGCAGGGGATTTGAACGACAAAGCATTTATAGGAAGCCAAGTAGCAGATATTATTACGTTAAAAATTCCTTTAAAAAATTTAAGTGAGATTAGTAATTTTAACAATATTATTCAACTTAATGTAGCTGAGAGAATTCTTCCTCACAACCACAAAATGACTGCTGATGTAAGAGCAGATAGTGTATGGGCTGGGCACGGATTGGCTCAAAGTTATACAGGAAAAAATGTGTTGATTGGCATTACAGATTGGGGTTTTGATTATGATCATCCAATGTTTATGGATACAAGTTTAACTACTTCAAGAGTGAGAGCAGCTTGGGATCATTTTAAACACCAAGGAAATGTTCCAGCAGGATTTGGTTACGGAGTTGAGTATGTAACACCAACAGAATTGGACAATGCAAATAGTGACACAGCAGGCGATTATTACGATTATGCAACACATGGAAATCATGTAGCAGGAATTGCTGGAGGAAGTGGAGGAGGAACTATTCACAGAGGAGTGGCATTTGAATCTCAGTATTTATTTAACTCTATTCAATTAGATGCAGGAGCAGCCATTGATGCTTTTGTTTGGATGAAAGATATTGCTGATAACGATTGGAAACGACTGGTTGTAAACATGAGTTGGGGATTATATTACCTAGGAACGATGGATGGAACTTCATTGGTAAGCCAAGCTATAGATTCATTGAGTTTACAGGGAGTAACTTTTGTTACCTCTGGCGGAAACAATGGGAATGATAATTTCCATATAAAAAAAGCTTTTTCTAACGATAGCATTAGAACTCGGATTGGTTTTTATCCTTATTCAGCCCACCCCTCAATGTGGGGACAATGTATTTCTATGTGGGGTCAACCTAGTAATCCTTTTAATTCAAGAGTTGAAGTATATAATTCATCCAATCAATTAGTTGCAAACTCAAGATACTACAACACTAATTCTGACAATGGTTATCATGACACTTATTTGATAGTAGGAACAGATACAGTTTTTTATAATTATTCGATTGATTCGGCACATCCAAATAATAATCGCCCTCACCAAAGGATGAGAGTGAAAAACACCAATACTAGTTTGAGAGTTGTTCTACACTCTTATGCTACAACAGGAACTGTTCATTATTGGAATGTAGTGGAGTTGAGTAACGGAGTGGGAAATTGGGGATTAGACTTTTATGCTTATGGAAACGATGGTATTGCAGGAGATAATTTGTATGGATTGGGAGAACCAGCTTGTACAGAAAGTGCAATTACTGTAGCTGCCCACAGCTCAGAAGTCGTAACCTCAAGTGGGTTTATTTTTCCAGGAAACATTGCTGGTTTTTCTAGTCGAGGGCCTACTTATGATGAACGTATGAAACCAGATGTCTCTGCCCCAGGGGTAAGTGTAGTTTCCTCAATTAATTCCTATACTACCAGAAATTATACCTCAGTTGAGAGTACAACATTTAATGGCAGGACGTACCATTTTGCAGCACTTTCTGGGACAAGTATGTCATCACCAGCAACCGCAGGAGTTGTAGCTTTGATGTTAGAAGCTAGTCCTACACTTGAGCCTAGGCAAATACGAGATATTTTAAGAAATACAGCAAGAGAGGATAATTTAACAGGCTCAATCCCAGCCGCTGGAAGCCCAATTTGGGGACATGGAAAAGTTACTGCAACTGCTGCAATTCAACAAGCAGAGAATGTTGTTTCTTTGAAAGAAGAAGGCGAAACTCTAGTGAATTTTTCTGTATTCCCAAATCCCAATAACGGGAGTTTTATATTGGATTTAAAGAAAGAATATGAGTTATCAAGAATCTACATAACCGATATAAATGGGAAATTGATAAAAGAAATAACACCACATAATGTCTCGCAATACGAGATTAGTTTTGAAGGAGTTTCTGGGGTTTATTTTTTGAATTTGGTGGTGAATAATGAAAGCAATACAGTGAAGTTAATCAAGCAATAATTATCATGCTACTTTTGAAAACAAATTAAAACTGTCATTCATTGTCATGCCCAATTAATGCGATTTATTATTAAATATTTTTAATTTTCTTGTTGAAATTAAATTTATGAATGTTAAATCGATTCTATCCGCGCTATTTTTTCTTTTTTGCTTGTTTACTCAATGTTCACAAAATGTAAGTAGGACCAATACCTTTCCTGAATCTGCCATTAACTTTTTAAACATTGATCAGGGGAAAGTAGCGATTCTTGACGAAACCTACGAACCCTATTTTTCTCAGTTACAGAAAAGGGAGGTTCATGTTTTTACAGGAATAAAACCGCCCAGCAATGATATTACCGAAATCAGATCTTTTGCCAAGGAAAAGTTTGCCTCAGCAGTTATACCATTTTCAGAAGATGAAAAAGAGTGTATCACTTTTGTAATAAGTAGGATAAAAGCTACAATGAACCGGCACAACATTAATCTGGTAGCAAATCACCCTTGGAGATTTATAAAAATTGAAGATTGGCTGTGTGGCGGTTTTGCTCATACTCGAGGAAATAGTATTATTCTTAGCCAAAAACACTTAGAAAAACTGATGGTGAATTGGAGCCAATCAATGAATGAAAAAGATGAAAATGAATTGGTAAGTAAGTTTGGGGCATTGTTGGTTCACGAACAACTCCATTCTTTGCAAAGATCTTATAAATCAAAATTTGACTCACTATATAGAGATTTTTGGGGCTTTATACCTCTTAGTGTAGAGCCTAATAAGGCGATTGCTATCAATCAAGTTTCAAATCCAGATGCTCCAAATCTGGAATGGGCTTTTGAGGAAAACGACAATTATTATTGGGTAAGAACATTAATTAAAGAGCATATAGAAAACCCTAAAATGGGACGAGATTTTATTGATTGTGTGTATCAACTTGAATATAAAAACGGAAATTATTCTGTTAAGGAAGACTCATTGGGAAGCCCCATATCTTTTCGATTGGCTCGTTTTAAAAACTATACGAATCGTTTCCCTGTTAGTAATGGGCTCGACCATCCAAATGAAATATCTGCTTATATGTTTTCTCAATATTTTGTTTCTTTATACAATAACTCAACCCCTTTTGAAGACCAAAAAGAAGAAGCAAAAAAGACTACCAAAGTGTTTATAAAATGGATAAAACAGCATCTAAAATGAGTATATTTATTAAAACAAAATCTTGAAGGCATTATTTACGTTTTTTATTTTATTTTATTTTCAGGCAAATAGCTTTGCTCAAAATCATTCTGTTGCTCAAAACGAAGATAAAGAGAGCCTCAATTATGGGTTCTATTTATTAGAGAATGATAGTTCAATTAAAGCAGAGAAGCACTTCAGAAAACATTTGAACTCTTTAGAATCCCCTAAGGAAAAAAGGAAAAGCTGTTACCATATTGCTTTGAGATACAACAATATGCTTTATTTTGATTTATCTATTTCTTATGCGTTGGAAGGAATAAATCATGAATGGGAAAACGATTATTTAGTTAAAGAACTATATCAAGTAATTGCTGTAAACCATCTTGATTTAACTAATTTTCAATTAGCTGAAGAGTATTATGAAAAATCCTTAAAACACAGCCTTTCTCTTAAAAACATTACGGCAAATGATTATAATTTAATAGGCGAAATAACCCGACTAAATAAGAATCTAAAAAGGTCATTATCCTATTTTTATTTTGCCATCAAAATAAATAAATTAATTTCTGATGACACAGCATTATTAATGAATTACAATAATATTGGTTTGGCTTATTTAGAGTTAGGAGAACTTGACAGTGCGAGTTTCTATTTAAATAATTCACTGAGAAAAATTGATTCGCTGGGGATGAAAATTAGAGGAGATGCCATTAATATTAGTTTTGGAAAATTGTATTTTAAGTTGAATGATTATCAAAAGGCATTAAAATATTTCTCAAAAACAATTGAATTAGACCTCTCTTACCACCCTGATGAAATAGAACTTTATAGAGATGCATATAAAGGGATATGGGAATGTCAAGAAAAACTCGGAGCAATATCGTCAGCTTTTAATGCCTATAAAAAGTATCAACATTATAATTCAAAAATCCAGGACTATACGAAACAAACGCTAATGTTTCAAAACCAAATAATGATTGAAAGAGCAAAGTATGACAGAGAGTTGGCTTTACTAAATGATGAATTGAAAATAGAACAACGATTTAAAAAAAACATGTTTTTTCTTTTTGGAGGAATTCTTCTCATCGTGATATTGATTATATATATCCTTTGGTTACGGAACAAATCGATAAAACAAAAAGTGGAGTTAGAGGTAAACAGAAACAAAATTCAAGAACTGGAACGGAAAAATTTAAAAGAACAGCTCGATTTAAAAAACCGCGAACTAACTTCTACTGCAATACATTTGGCTAATAAAAACGAAATTCTCTCAGACATCAAATTAAAAATTGACCTTGCAACCAAGAGTGATGTGTCAAACCTATCTAGTTCATTATCGCGGATTAGTTATTTAATAAAAGACAACCTACAGCTAGATAATGATTGGGAGATTTTCAAAAAACATTTTACTGAGGTACATCCAAATTTCTTTGAAAACTTGATTAATTTATATCCTGAGCTGACTAATGACGAGTTAAAACTTTGTGCATATCTAAAAATTCAACTTTCCTCTAAAGAAATCGCAAGGCTATTAAACATTACAGCTGTAGCTATTAATAAAAGAAGAAATAGACTTAGAAAAAAATTAGGAATTAATTCGGAGGTAGATTTATATGAATTTCTACTTACCATCAATAGAAATTGAAGTAGCTAACCTAAATTTTTAATGTCATTCATTGTCATAGCAATAATATTTACTAGCACAAGGATTTATTAGATATTTGCTTCGAATAAAAATCAAACACCACATTCTATGAAAACAACAAGATTATTCACAATTTCAATTAGCTTTTTACTTCTTTTAATTTCAAATATTAATTTTTCTCAAGCACCTATCAAAAGAGTTTTGGTTGAAGAACTTACTGGAGCTTGGTGTTCATCATGTGCTTTTGGAAGTATATATTCTAAACACCTAGAAAACAATTTTCCAAATTCAATATTTGTTGCAATTCACAGTAATGATTCTATGCAGAACACTTCCGTAAGGAATTATATGGCAAACTATTTTAGTTCATTGCCAACTTTTTTATATGACAGAACGGATTTTCCACAAAACCCGAGAACTACAGCAGGAGTGTCTGCTTACCCTTGGGCTACGGGATTAGACACACTGGATCATTACATCAACAAAGTGTATAATGCTTTACCTCTTGCTACGGTGGGAATTTCTCAAACCTATGACTCAAACACTAGACAATTAAGCGTAACTGTTACTGCTAATTTTATAGCTAACGCAAGTGGTTCTTTTAGATTAAATTGTTTTCTTGTAGAAGACTCTGTGACTGGAGGTTCTGCCTTTGATCAAAACAACAGTAATTTTAGCGGGTGGACCTCTGGTCCAACATATTTAAGCAGCTTAATTTCTAAACCCTCAACAATTACTGGGTATGTTCACAACCATGTGCTTAGAGAAATGTTGGGAACCCCTGCAGGTGCAACAGCAGGAATTCCAACAACGGTGGTTTCGGGCAATTCATATAGCAAGACATTTAATTATACTATTCCTGCCCATTTTGACCATAAACAAATTTCGTTAGTTGGTGTTATTCAAAAGTTTGGGTCAGATATTGTGGCTGATAGACAAATCGTAAATGCGTATTCACAACCACTATATTTTGGAACCTCTACTGCTAGCATCAAAAAAATCAAAGAAGACTTTGTTAGTCTTTCTATATACCCTAATCCAATAGTAGCGAGTTCAAAAATTGAATTCTATGTAAAAAACGATGAAGAAATTTCTTGTGACCTTTATGACATGAAAGGACAAGTTGTAAAACATGTTTTCGACAAACATTTTGTTACGGGCGAATACCGCATTAGCTTAAATGAGCTTAACCTAAGCAATGGCACTTACATGATTAAATTTTCTAACAGCCAGAGTAGTATTATTAAAAAAATTGTTGTGAGCAATTAAAAGTCTTTTTTAGGAGAAAAATATAACTTTATTAACCGTCAAAAGGTTTGCTTAGTATTTAAACAAAATGATTATCTTGTAATTTCAAAAAAGAAAATCATGTTAGTAAAAGCTTTCGGATGTGCAGTATTTGGAATAGAAGCAACTATTGTAACCGTTGAGGTTAATATTAGCAATGGAGTAAACTTTTTTTTGGTAGGATTGCCTGATAGTGCAGTAAAAGAGAGTCAACAAAGAATACAAGCGGCCCTCAAAAATAATGGCTACAAAATTCCAGTAAAAGAAATTACCGTAAACATGGCACCTGCTGATATTCGTAAAGAAGGATCAGCTTATGACATGACTATTGCCATGGGAATTTTGGCAGCTTCTGAGCAAATAAACCCTGATACAATTTCTGATTATTTGATTATGGGAGAGCTCTCATTGGATGGAAGTTTACAACCTCTCAAAGGAGTATTACCCATAGCAATTGAAGCTCGAAAACATGGACTAAAAGGGATAATCCTTCCTAATCAAAACGCAAGAGAAGCAGCTATTGTTGATGGATTAGAAGTATACGGAGTAGACAATATCAAAGAAGTAATTGATTTTTTTAATGAAGAAATTGAATTAGAAAAAACGGTTGTAAATACTCGCGAAGAATTTTATAATAAATTACTTGAAAGTGATCTTGATTTCAAAGACGTAAAAGGACAACAAAATATAAAACGAGCTTTTGAAATAGCTGCAGCAGGCGGACACAACATAATTTTAATTGGTCCTCCAGGGGCTGGGAAAAGTATGTTGGCAAAGAGATTGCCCACCATTCTACCCCCTTTTACACTTCAAGAAAGTTTAGAAACCACTAAAATTCATTCAGTTACTGGAAGCCTCGATTCCAATGAAGCTTTGATGAGTTCTCGCCCTTTCAGAAAACCTCATCACACAATCTCTGATGTAGCACTTGTTGGTGGAGGAGCATTTCCTCAACCTGGAGAAATTTCTTTAGCTCATAATGGCGTATTGTTCTTGGATGAATTACCCGAATATAAAAGAACGGTATTAGAAGTAATGCGACAACCGTTGGAAGACAGAAAAGTAACTATTTCGAGAGCAAAATTCACCGTAGATTATCCTGCAAGTTTTATGTTGGTTGCGGCTATGAACCCTTGCCCTTGTGGATATTACAATCATCCTGAGAAAGATTGTGTGTGTTCGCCAGGAGTAGTTCAAAAATATTTGAATAAAATTTCAGGACCATTATTGGATAGAATTGATTTACATGTGGAAGTAACACCAGTAAACTTTGATGAGTTGGCGAGTAAAGAAAACACAGAAAATTCTTCTTCAATACGAGAAAGAGTAATAAAAGCAAGAGAAATCCAAGAAAGGAGATTCGAAAGCATGGAAGATGTATTTGCAAATGCACACATGGAATCCAAAAAATTGCGAGAGGTTTGCCAAATTGATGCAGCATCCATTGCCTTACTAAAAACAGCTATGGACAGATTGGGACTTTCGGCAAGAGCTTATGATAGAATTTTGAAAGTTAGTCGAACAATAGCTGATTTATCAGGAAGTAAAAATATTGAAGCATCCCACATTGCAGAGGCAATTCAATACAGAAGTTTAGATAGAGAAAATTGGGCTGGGTAAAAGCCTAACCAAAATATATTTTACGGAAAATTATTACTCAACTTAACAAGTTGGTTATTAATTTATTTGCTCTTTAATATCTGACATCATGAAAAAACTATTACTACTCTCATTGTTATTTTGCTTTGTATCTGCTCAAGCAAACCCTATTTCTTTTGAAAGAAAAAAAATTACTCAAGCCATGAACGAAGAAGTTTTGGCTGAGTTAAAGCATGTTATGAATACTGTTTTTGGAGCTGGAAAATATGTAATGGATGCAGTAGATAGTAAAAAGAAAGATGGAGGAAGAGATGTAACCGCAACTATTTCGTTATTTGATAAAGGAGAAGTTGAACTATCTGGAAGGTATAAAAACAAACGTATTGAATCGTTTGAAGTAGAATTTCCTGAGGAAGCTACTATTGATTTTAACCTTATCAATCAATTAGCAGATAATAAGATTAAAGAGTATTTACCCTCTAGCTTTCCTATGCAAGCAGGGGTTTGGGTTAAAAACTTAGCTATTAAATTTGGAGCTACAAGCTATGTCCCAAGTAAATTATCGGCAACTATTGCAAGCCCATCTGCTTGGGAACCTATAGGGGTTGGTAGTTTTAAAACCGAAGGAGTAGAACTTGCTTTGGAAATAGAAAACCCAAAACTTGCCTCTAGAGTAATTACAGGAACCATTTCGGCAATTGCTAAACTAGGAGAAATAAGTCTTAACTTATCTTCTTCTTTGTCAAACAATCCAGAAAAAAATGCAATCTCTGCTTCAGTTGAAAAACTAAATCTTAAAAACTTAATGAATGCATTATTATCTGATAATGCCGCAGACTTTGTTAGTTTAATTCCAGATGCTTTCAAAGATTTAGAACTAAATAAAGGAACAATAAGCATTATTCCTTTTGAAAAAGAGCTAAAGATGACTGCAGAATCTACGATAGGAAACGTACTATTTGATTATAAAGCAAAATCTGGTTCAAATAGGGTTTTATTGGCAATGTCACCGCCACCTAGTTTTAAGTTTTCTAGTTTATCTGATATGCTTAAGCCATTAGATGATATGGATATGCAGGGCTCTCATTTTGTAATATCAAATAAGCAGACAATTATTGAAGAAAGATTTATCAATTCATCCTCAAAAGAAGATGCAAAATATAATGTGAAAAAGGGATTGAACTTATTATCTAATGTAGCCTTGCCAAAAGATATTTCAGATATTATTAAAGTAAAAAATGTAACATTAGTAGGCTCAATGCCAATTACATTTACTTCTATTAACTTATATGGGAAACTAGATTTTGAAGGGCTGGAGCTTGGAGATGGAGCTGTTTCTTTTGATGAATTAGGAGCAGGAATGAGGCTGAATGTGACAGGAGGTATTGAAATGAGATTTGAAGGAGCTGGTTCTTTTAAAGTAGGTGATGGACCAAATGATAGAGTTCAAATATTTGGAGGAATAATCGCTGCAGTATCTCCAACAGGCGCAGTCGTTGAGTTAGAAGCTGGATTAGCAGCTGGAGATAGAAGAGCTGAAGCACCAGAAAATTGTTTGGTAGAACAGCCAGAATGGACAGAACCTTTTGGAGTTCCGGGAATTGGAATAAGAGCACTTGGAATAAGGGGAGGAGTGGGAACAACTTTTCCGTATATCAATGTAATCGGGTTAGGCGGAAACATAAGACTTGGAACGGTTAATGATAAAAAGAAACACATTTGTGGATCCTTAGTAGCAAACTTGAATATTGCTGATGTAACAAGAACAATGTTGGTTGCTGAAGTTCAAAACATTACACCTTTAGCCTTGATAGAAGCATTTTCAGAAAACGTAAATATTACAGGAGATTTAAGAGATGCCTTAAATACAGGAATAGAATCAGCTAAAGTAAAGGTTGTACTGAAAGAAATGGAGCTTTTTGGACGTACTTATACTCCTGGAATTGCTTTAGACAGCGCAAGATTAACATTGGCAGGAATTAAAGGAATGATTGGATTCTCTTTTGGTGAAACAGGAATTGCAGCTTATGGCGAAATGGATCCTTATGAACTGAAATCTGGAGGCACTACTTTGTTCGCAATTAGAGGAGCTAAGCCAAATCCTGATGGAAGCATTTCTGGACCAAGTGTGAGTTTGGGATTGAATGCTACAAACCCTCATTTTAAACTAAATGCAGCGGTTGAGGTAATCGGAATAGAAGCAGAAACCTTTATCCAAATTGATAAAAATGGATTTGAATTTAAAGCTACAGGCAAAGTGTTAGATGGAGCTCTAACTGCAACTGCTCATGTAAAAGTAGGAGAAATTACTAACAATAGTGGTATTTACGTAAAGGCATCTTTTGAAAATAGATTACAAACAATGGTGGCTGATGAGTTATTGAAATTCATAGAAACAGAAAGTAAGAAAAGCCAAGAAGCCTATAAAAACGCTAAAGAAGTAATCGCTAAAACCAAGACAAACAATGACTTTGAACAAGCTTTTGTCGATTTAGCAGGAGAAACAGTCAATGCTTTTGCAGAAATGGACAAGGGAATGGCTGTTGCAGGGAGTTATGTAGTAGAAGGATTATTAAAAGACGCGTTGAATATTAGAAAAATATCTTTTGAAGGAGAAGTAAATGCGATGAAAGGAAAAATTGCAGTTGAGGTGGATATGACTATTGCTGGAAGTGAATTGAAAGAAACTGTTAAAATGGAGCTTAATATAAGTGAAGATGCATTTGGAGATATGATTGTGAGTGTAATTGGTGATGATGTAATTGAATTTTTTGGGACTTTAGACACTGAAATTGCCAATGCCTTTGAAGATTTAGGAGCTGAACTTGAAACTGCCTTTGAAGACTTAGGGGGTTATATTGTAGAAGGAGCAGAGATTGTTGGAAAAGCTACAGTAGCTGCTGCTGAAGAAGTTGGGAAAGGAGTTGTAGTTGCTGCTGAATATATGGCTAAGGCATTTGAGGATTTTGGGAAAGAATTGGAAAATGTATTTATTGGTAATAGTTACGCTCCTCGGGTGAGTAATGGAACTCCTGCTAAAACACCCTATAACCACACACATTTTAGAGTTACAGTAAACAGTATCAAAGTAACAGATGATGAAGGAGGATTCGGACCTGCATTAGAATTGTATGGTAGTATTCTGGTAAAGGTAACTGGCAATATAAAATCTAACAGAGGAGCAACTCCTTTTGCTTATGGTAGGGCAATGACAAAAAGTATAGAGGTTAAAGAAAATTCCTCAACCGGAGTAAATAACTCAAAAGATTTTTATATAGCTAATACTGACATAGCTTCTGGAAGAGGAAGTATCCAAATCATCTCCAAAATTTTGGAATGGAATACAAACGTAGATTATGATTATTTAAACGGAAACGCTGTAATAAATGTTGGAAAAATAAAACAAGGAGTTCCTTACCGAGGAAGTTTTACTGCAAAGGAAACGAGGGGAGATGACGAAGCAGTTTCCATTAGTTACACTGTTTCATTTGTAGATAAGCAAGGCCCTCCACCTCCACCACCCTCAAAAGAGCAAATCTTTGCTGCTGTTCGTTACAACAAAATAGCCGAGATAGATTATTTGGAGAAAAAAGGAGGGAAAATAAAACAGGACGGAATTATTGAAGAAGCAATAAAAGCAAAAGTTACTCCTCAAATGGTTCAAAGGCTTTTTAGAGCTGGAAATATGGCGAAATCAAGCCATTTGGTGCTTGCCACAAAACCTCAATACAGAAATCCAGCAATGATTGATTTATTGTTGAGAACCGGAGTTCGTCCAAATTCTGAAGCCTTATTAAATGAGGTTGCAACAGGAAAAATTGCAAATGCAGATAAACTTATTAGAGAGAAAGCAGTTCCTCAATTGAAACATGTTCAAAAAGCAATTGCTATAAATAATCCGTCTATGATTTATTATTTAATGAGTAAATCAAATGTGCATGTAGGAGTTAGTGAACTGAATTATGCAGTGAATAAAAATGATCCAAAAATGGTTGATTTATTTATAAAACATGGTGCCTCTGGGAATTCTGCAATGATTACAAAAGCTATCCAAAATGGAAATTCTGCAATTTTAGATAAACTATTACATGTAGCAAAGGGGGATAATAATTCGCTTATTGCAGCAGCCGAAAAGAATGATGTGAAAATGTATCAAACACTTACAAGTAATAGGGTTAGGCTAACAAACAACAGCTCAATAAACAAAGCTATTGACAAAAACAATATGCAAATCGTAAAAATCGGATTAGAAAATGGAGGTTCTTCGACCGAAACTCTTAAGTATGCCATTACAAAAAGTAATAAAGCTGCAATGGTTGCTGCTCTTGACAAAGGAGCTTATGCGACATTAGCAATAGAATACACAGTTAATAAAAACGACCTTCCATTATTTACTGATTTAGTAACCAAATACAGAGCGAGTTCTAATAAAGCTTTAGCAGCAGCTTATCAAAAAAACAACATTAAAATGGGTGAGGTTGCACTTAAAAATAGAGCTATGGCCAACAATTTTATTGATAGTGCATCTAGCCAAGGAAAGGCAGATTGGGTTAAAGTTTTATTAGCAAATAAAGCATCTGCCCAAAAAGGATTGAAGAGTGCTGTAAATAAAAATCACACGGAGATAGTAGATTTATTGGTAAGTGCTGGAGCAACTTCAAATAACCCGCAATACATGCAAACTGCTGCAAAAAATAAAAACTTGCCTATGATAAAATCATTGGTAGAGAAAGGAAAGGCAAATCCAAAACATGCAAGAGAGGTTTCGGTTAACTCAAATCAGATAGAAACTGTAACATATTTATTAAGCAAAGGTGCAAAGCCAACAGGACTTAAAGTTCCGTCTCAAAAAGGGTGGTTTGACATGGTAAAATTATTAGTTGAAAAAGGTGCTGATCCTAATGAAGGATTAGAACACTCAACCAATTTTAACAAAACAGACATTTCTATCTATTTATTAGATAAAGGAGCAGCACCCAAAGATTACATTAAGTTTGCAGCATATCATGGGAATATAGTTGTAACAAAAAAGCTACTTGAAAAAGGAGCCAAGCCAGACGATGGAAATTATAATGCTGTATACAAAGAAAAACCTGAGATTCTGAAGCTATTAATCGCAGCAGGTTCAGATGTAAGCGGTTTTAAACTAATGGATATGGCAGTTGATCATTACAACGAAGCTCTAATAAAACTGCTTATTGAGAACAAAGGAAATCTAACTTATGTAACTCCCAGAAAGAAAAATACTTTCCTCCACAGAGTTGCAGAAAAAAAAGGAAAAGAGAATTTGGTAAAACTATTTATTGATGCGAAACTAGATTTAGAAGCTAAAAATAAATTTGGAGAAACACCCCTATTGCTTGCTGTTCGAAAAAGAAAAAATGTAGCAACAATAAAGCTGTTGATTGATGCTGGTGCAGATGTTAATGCCAAATCGAATAAAGGAAAATCAGTATTAAAAAGAAGTAAAGGAAAATCCAACTCTAGTTTATTAAAAGAAGCTGGAGCAGTTAAATAAAAAAAGCTCCATCACAATGTGATGGAGCTATAGAGATTTTTATTTTGCAGGACCAAAGTTTATATACTTAAATCCTTTTGCAATTTTGACATCGTATTGTCCTGCCTTTATACGAAAAGATTTTTTTAAACCAAGTTTTCTGAGAAAATTTGAATTGTCAATAATGTAATCATTCGTTAAAAAGTTAATTCTTTTAGCATAAAAAATTCTATTTATTGAGGGATCAGAATTCATTACTTTCATAACCAGTTCATTTTTATCATTCAAAACAAACTCTCCATTCAGACTATAGTCTTCCACATATCTGTAGTTATTTAGACTCCCAATATCTGAACCTTGATAGCTAATCCCTGACGAACAGGATCCTAAGCCATTACATGTAGTTGTAGAGGTTGAGGAACCATCTGTATATGTAGTGGTGGTGGTTGTGCCTTGCCCTTCAGTAGTTTTTATTAGAACAATGACTCCAGATACTATCCACCAAAGTGGATGAAGTTCAGAACTGGCTACTTGTTGGGTGTTTTTAGGAGTAATAGGTTCAGATTTTCTACAAGATGGAGCTATTATTATTACCGAGAATAAAGCTAAAGCTATAATTGCATTAATATTTAAAGTTTTCATAATTTTTAGTTTTTAAAAGGATGCTGAAATACTCTTTTTCTTTCAACATTAACATCAAACAATTCGATGAAAATCGGCAACTTATCATCGAATGGTTTGGGCAAAAGCTTTGCCGAACTTTTACCATTTTTGAGCTAATTCAGATCGTTGAATATGCTCACTAAAAATCACGAAAAACAATATGAAAAGGTTGGTGAGAACAAAAATAAAAATTTTAAAACTCTAGTAAACAACAAATTAAATTAATTTTTTATTTGAATATATTGTAAGTAATATCTTAGCAACTCGTTAAAAATCAAAATCATTTAGTATGAAATTCAAAATATTGGCTTATTTATTAATCTCTTTTTCACTTAGTGGGTTGTCTCAAAAAAATCAAATTGATTTATTTTTTAATAAGACTGATGTTTTCATGTCAATGAATGTAGAGAATGGATTAGTGAAGTATAATAGTATTGCCGAAAATACAAGTCAATTAGATGATTTAGTTAACTTAATTACAAGTATAAAAGCTAAAGATGTCATCGAAAAAAACTATCAAAAATCTTTTTTAATTAATGCATATAACATTTTGGTTATAAAAGGATTAATTGATAATTCCCCTACTAAATCACCCACAGAAATCACAGGGTTTTTTGATAGAAAAAAGTACAGAGTTGCAGATTACGGTGAAGTAACTTTAAATCAACTAGAAAATGAGTTAATTAGAAAAGTATATAGAGACCCAAGAGTTCATTTTGTGTTAGTTTGTGGGGCAATCAGTTGCCCACCAATTATTGACAAAGCCTATCTACCATCAATTCTTGAAACCCAATTAACAACACAAACAAAATTGGCAATAAATAATTCTGAATTTATTAAAGTAAAAGAAAATGAGGTGTTGATTTCGGAGATTTTTAAATGGTATAACGAAGATTTTGTAACTAAAAACCAAACTACATTGGATTACATAAATCAATATCGAACTACAAAAATAAGTGAAGGTTTAAAGTTAGGTTACTATCCTTATAACTGGTCAATTAATTCATTTTCAAAGCAAAACACTAACGCAACTTCAGTAATTATGGAGTTTACCCCGTCCAAATTAATGAAAAAAGGACAATGGGATGTAAAGGTTTTTAATAATTTATACACCCAAAACAAATCTTCAAATTCTGAAAGACAAGTAACAAAAAACTTACCTCGACAAACTTTTTTCACCTCTACATTTGAGGCTTATACAGGAGTATCAAACTCAGGACGAATTAACATTGGTGCAGTGATAAATTTACGTTCCAATATTGGCAATAATGCTCCAGCAACTGATGTATTTAAGTTTAATACTCAGCATGGGGTTTCAAGAGCTGCAATAAGTAGCGTAGGTTTAGCAATGAAATTAAGCCCTTTCAAAAACAAGAACAACATTTCAATTCAAAGTACATTTTTCTTTCCTGTTTTTAAAGATATTGCCAACTCTTATTATTTAGATAGGAGAAGTTACGCTTGGGAAAACCGTATTTTTTATGATAAATCTTTTTTAGGAGATAAATTTCAGTTGTTTGCTCAATTAGATTTGACTTATTATTTTGGTGAATTGCAAAGAAATGCATCTTCTGATGAAAATGCAGGAGAAAGATTTGCAAACAACAGCATAGCTTTTCCCGTATCAGTTTTCTTGAGTTATTTCCCTACTAATAAATTTACTATTTATGCAAATACTCAGCAATATCAATTGGTTCCAGTTATTCAAAACGGATTTGGACAAGAATTTACAGTAGTTGGATTGGGCTCAAAATATCAATTAACTTCAAGATTAAATTTAGAAATATCTACTTCTGCCTTTCTAAGAGGAACTAGTAGCGGGCTTGGAAACACCTATAATCTAGGACTGAGATATGTATATTGAATCTACAATTTTGACTAATCTCGTTTAAATACAGTTCATCGATTCAATTCTACCGATTATCGATTCAACTCTACCGATAGTCCAGCAGCCTTATGCAGAACTTTAAATAATTATTAGATTCAAAGTATAAAGAGCGATACTATTTAGTTATTCGTTTTCAAAAGTTATTATTCTCCCTGTATAGATTACTATTCAGGGAGTTTAAGTTTAAAATAAACTGTAAATTTAAAAATGCTTAAAAGAATTATTTACATATTAATTATTAGTTTTTTTTGGTTTACAACTCTTTCACAAGTTGAGATTAATTATACAGTAAAAGATGGTTTACCAAGTAATAGTATTTATCAAATTTCTCAAGATAATAAAGGATTTATGTGGTTTGCAACAAATAGAGGTGTTGCAAAATTTGACGGGATTAATTTTAAAGTTTTTACAACAAAAGATGGCTTGCCTAACAACGACATATGGAGGATAACAATAGATGAAGAAGATAGAGTTTGGTTTAATACAAAAAGTAAATATCAAGGATACATAAAGAATGACTCTGTGTATAAGTTTACTACAGTTGATGAACAAATATTGGTTCCAGTTTCTTTTAATACAAACAAAGGATCTGTCACTTTAACTTATGGAAGTTGGAACTATAAACTCAAAAACAAACAGTTTGTTAGAGATAAAGATTATTTTAATGATGAAATCAACAAGCGCATAGAAAATCTATATAGTAAAAAAAGCATTAAAGAATTTAACCATGGTGTTTTCTTTAATAATGATTGTAAAAATTTTTTATTTTATGATTCAGATTCCGTTTGTATTTATGACAGTAATTTTTATAAGTATTCTAAGATAAAGTTTGATAAAGAAATACTACCTGTTGAAATTTCAAATGCAATTTCACTTCATGGTATGCTGCCAAATAACACTTCATACATTTCAGGACTAAACGGTTTATTATTAGTGAATTGTATAACCCAAGAAAAAAAATATTTTGACCATAAGGAACTAACTAATTACAAGAAATTATTTGAAATCCCTCTTGTTATTAGTAAAGGAAATAGAATTCAAATTAGTTGTTCTCAGAATCTTATAATATTAGATAATAAATTTAATATAATTGAAAGGAGGTTTTTTTATGATTATCCAAGTAATAAAAACAGCTATATGGATAACTCCGGAAATATATGGCTTAACGACTTTAAGAAAGGAGTAACTTTTATTCCGAGAACTAGATTTACAACACCTGTTTTTCTCAAAGAAAGAAAGATTCAAAAAATTGGTAAAATAAAGGACAAGATTATTTTTGGGGAATATAATATGGGTATACATTATTATAATAAATCTAAAAATAAATTTGAAATAGATAAAGAGATAAAATTTAAAAAAAACATCTATCAAATTAAATCTAATTCAGCTTTAAACAAGAGCTTAATAGTTTCTTATCCAAGTTACCTTTTAACAGAGGAGAATTCTTTAATAAAAAAGAGTAAAGTTTTTTGTGCAGATGGTAAAGATTTTATAGGAACTATAAACTGTAATAGTTCTTTTAAAGATATTGAGACTATAGGGAAAGGTTTTTTCGCAGTTAGTGGGGGATCAATTATAGAATACGATTCAACATATAATATAGTCAGAGTGGCATTTTTAAGATCATTAAATGTTGTAAAACAATTTAATAAAAAAATATATTGCGGCAGCAATGAGGGACTTTTGTTATTTGAAAAGGATTCTTTAATTCAGGTTTTGCCTGATAATGAATTAACCTCAAGCCCGATTATTTTTTTGTCAAAAGATTCTAATTTTTTATATGCTGGTACTGATGGAAAAGGAGTTTTTTTATTTGACGAAAAAAAAACAATTCATTTAAGGAATACTGATGGATTTATAGTACAAAAAATTATAAAGAGAGGAAGTAAATTATGGTTAGCAACTCAAAACGGAGTTCAAGTTGTCGAATTGGATAGGAACAATCTTGAGGAGTCTCTAATAATTAATTCTTTTTACGAATCTGACGGACTTCTTCAGAATAATACGAATGATATATTTATAGAAGATAATGAACTGTGGGTAGCTACAGATATTGGAGCTTCGAGGATTAATATTAATTCAAAAATTTATAACAATAGCTCAAAAATTGTATTTGATTTTGAAAATGATACAGTTGAATATAGATTTTTAAGAAAACAACAAATTTCAGTTTTTTTTAGGGCTATTAACTATACTAATCAAGAGTATTTAAAATATGAATATAGACTTTTACCATTATTTGATGAATGGATTTCTACCAATTCAGGTGCAATAAATTTTTCGGGTTTATCCCCGAATTCATATACTTTAGAAGTTAAAGTAACGGACCAACACAATATAATTACAACAGGGAGACAAGTTGTCTTAATCACTCCTATTTGGTATCAAACAACATTAGCTAGAATTGCATTTGGTTTGTTGTTTTTTCTTATTACCGTTCTTTTTTTTAAATTAATCCAAAGAAGAGTTAAAAAAATTGAGTCCGTTAAATCCGAAAGAAAAGCAAAATTAGCGGGATTGGAATTACAAGCACTGCGTTCTCAAATGAATCCACATTTTGTCCATAATTCTTTAAACGCAATAAAATATTTTATTCAAAGAAATGAATCAGAGCTTTCTGAAGAGTATTTAGTAAAATTTTCAAAGCTCATTCGATTATTTTTTGATTTTTCTCAAAAAGAAGTAATTACTCTAGAAGAAGAATTAGGATTAATAAAAACATATCTTCAAATAGAGCAGTTAAGATTTGAAGATAAAATGAGTTTTCGTATTGATTTTGACAGTAAAATTGACATTAAAAATCAAATAATACCTTCAATGATATTACAACCAATAATTGAGAACTCTGTTAATCATGGACTTTTTCATAAAAAAGGTAATGGATTAGTATCAATTAGATTTAATTATCTTAACAAAGATGAATATTCCGTTATCATTCAAGATGATGGAATTGGAATTAATGTATCTAAAGAAATACACTCAAAGTCTTCAAAGAATTATAAATCAAAATCAAGTGATATTTTAGAAAAAAGGCTGGAACTTTTAAGAAAGGAAAAGAAATGGGAAATTTCTTATAAATTGGAAGACTTATCAAAAGAGGATAACCAAAGCGGTACAATAGTAGAGTTAATATTTAAACAGAATAAGTGATTATGAAAATTAATGCTGTTATCATAGATGATGAAAGAAAGGCAATAGAATCATTAAGGCACAATCTTAATAATTTGTTTCCGTCAATAAATGTAATAGGAGAATCTAAAGAACCCGAAGAAGGTTTGGAATTAATTATTAGTCTTAATCCTGAACTCGTTTTTCTCGATATTGCAATGCCTAGAATGAGTGGGTTTGATTTATTAGCCAAAGTTGAAAATCCAAAATTTGAGATTATATTTGTTACTGCTTTTGACGAATATGCTATTGAGGCAATTCAACACTGTGCAATAGGATATTTAGTAAAACCTTTTGATAATAAAGACTTAAAATTAGCTGTAAATCAAGCAAAAAAAAATATTCAAGAAAAGAACTCACTTATAAATAATAAGCAATTACTTGAAAAAATAAATAATAACTCAAATCAGACTGCCAAAATAACTATTCCTACTCAAGACGGACTTGAGTTTATTGGGATTAATCAAATTATTAATTGCGAAGGAGTTGACGGGTATACAAAACTAAATACTGTAAATGATGGACCAATTTTGAGTTCCAATAGTATTGGGCATTTTCATAAATTATTAAAAAACCAACAATTTTATTTATCACATAAATCTCATTTGATAAACATTACACATATTAAAAAATATCTAAATGAAGGTTATGTTGTTATGTCAAATAAAAATAAAATCCCTGTTTCTAGAAGTAAACGCAATAAATTCCTAGAACAAATTAAAGAACAGCTTCAAAAAAGTTAGTTAATATACTTTTTTTCCACCCAAAAGGTACCAAAAGGAATAACTGAAGCCAAACAAACAATTATAAAATCTTTGGTGTTCCATCTTTGAGAATCTTTGATTAAAAATGCTAAGATTAAATATCCCACAAACAACAATCCGTGAGGCATTCCAAGTCCTTTCACCCAAGAATCATTTTCGTAAAGGTATTTTAGAGGCATTCCAACTCCAAGTAATAACAGGTAGGAGATTCCTTCTAAAAAGGCTACAATTCTGAATATTAATGTCATAGAATTAAAATAATTTGTTGTTTGTTTTAATGTATTCGTTCATTTCTCTAAAATCAAGTTCGCCATTTACCTCAACTAAATACCTTGTGATAAGCACCGCTTTTTTTATTCTTGATTCTGTTGTTTTTGGCAATCCAATTTGATAGAGTAAACTCCTTTGTTTACCTGGTGTAAGGGAATGAAAAATCCTATCTACATCAGAGTCTTGAGCAATAATTTCTGCCATTTCTTCTGGCATTGGCATACCGTATTTACTTTTATCCTCTTCTAATTGGATGAATAATTTTGACCCAACTGTAGCGTGTAATTTCTTTTGTAAGGATTTATTCACCATTACAAAATAAGTCCCTTTTCCAGTAGAATGAAGCGCACAGTGAAATTGTTCTTTTTCATTGACAGTGCAGAGTAATCGCTTAATTTTTTGAGTTTTAATTTCCTCAGCAATATCACCTTCCACCATCACATGACCACCCCATAAATTGGAATCATCAAAATTTTCTAAAACGGTTTCAAATTGCCACATATTTTTTATAAAGGAATATTACCGTGTTTCTTTTTTGGTAGACTAGCTACTTTATTTTTCAACATCCCAAAAGCTTTAATCAGCTTTTCTCTGGTAAATTGAGGCTCAATTACTTCATCTACATATCCTCTAGCAGCAGCATTGTATGGGTTTGCAAATAATTCAGCATATTCAGCTTCTTTTTCTTGCCATTTTGCCTCAGGATTGTCAGCTCCTTTTATCTCTCTTTTAAAAATAATTTCCGAAGCTCCTTTTGCGCCCATTACAGCAATTTCGGCACTTGGCCAAGCATAATTCATATCTGCACCAATGTGTTTCGAGTTCATCACATCGTAAGCTCCACCGTATGCTTTACGGGTAATTACCGTAATTCTTGGAACAGTTGCTTCACAAAAAGCATACAATAATTTGGCTCCATTTTTTATAATCCCATTCCATTCTTGATCGGTTCCTGGTAAGAAACCCGGTACATCTTCAAATACCAAAAGAGGAATATTAAAACAATCACAATATCTAACAAATCGAGCTGCTTTCTCTGAAGCTTTGTTATCTAAAACTCCTGCTAAAAATGCCGGTTGGTTAGCCACAATTCCTATACTTTTTCCGCCTAATAATCCAAAACCAACAACAATGTTTTCTGCATAATCTTTATGCACTTCAAAGAAAGTGTTTTTATCTATTACAGATGAGATAACTTCTTTAATATCATAAGGTTGATTTGGGTTAGCAGGAATAATATCATTTAAACTCGGACGAGTTTCATCTGTAGCTTCATATTCGTATTGAGGTGATTCTTCCTCGCAGTTTTGAGGAATATATTTCATCAAATCTTTTAAACCTTGTATACAAGCCAATTCATTTTCGCTAGTAAAATGAGTCACACCCGATTTAGTTGAGTGAGTACTTGCACCTCCTAATTCTTCGGAAGTTACTTCTTCGTGAGTTACTGTTTTTACCACATTAGGCCCAGTAACAAACATGTATGAAGAATTTTCTACCATAAAAATGAAATCCGTAAGTGCGGGAGAATAAACGGCACCACCTGCACAAGGGCCCATAATTGCCGAAAGTTGAGGAACTACACCACTTGCAAGGGTATTTTTATAAAAAATATCTGCATATCCACCAAGTGATACAACACCTTCTTGAATTCTTGCACCTCCCGAATCATTAAGTCCAATTACTGGAGCTCCGTTTTCAATTGCCAAATCCATCACTCGGCAAATTTTCTCTGCATGAGCTTCGGCAAGTGAACCACCCAAAACGGTAAAATCTTGAGAGAAAATATAGACCAATCTACCGTGAATTGTTCCGTAGCCTGTTACTACCCCATCACCCAAAAACTTAGTTTTATCTAACCCAAAGTTGGTAGAACGATGCGTTACAAACATGCCCAGCTCTTCAAAAGAACCTTCGTCTAATAAAAAATGAATTCGCTCTCTGGCGGTTAACTTTCCTTTAGCATGCTGTTTTTCAATTCGTTCTTTTCCTCCACCAAGCATTGCTTCGGCTTGTTTATCTTTTAAGTGTTGAATTTTTTCTTTCATAAAATAGGTTTAGGGCTTTTTAACAAAGTGATTCAAATTTAAAACATTTTTGGGTTAATCTCCCAGAATGAAACTCAAATCCCTATATTTAATTCACAAAAAATTAAGGAATAATTATTGTAGCTACTGAATCATGAAAAAAACCAATTTTAATATAGGATTAACAAAGCGAATTTACATTGCTATGTTAGCTGTTGTGGTTATTTCTTCGTTAGTTATAGCCTTGTTCACAGCTGTGTTTTTCAAAAATCAAAATGAAAAATACCACCTTTCTCGATTGGAAAGGAAAGAGAAAAGAGTTGCAAATTCCATTAAATATTTTACTGATAAATATGACGTTCAAAAAGATTTAAATTCCATTCCTAGAGAGTTTTATGAGAAAATTGAGGAACTCTCAAAAGAAAACGAGATGGAATTGAAAATCTATGACACCAAAGGAGGAATTTTATTAAGTTTAGATGAAGAACTTAATCCTCTTGATAGTATTCCTTCCAATATTTTTAAAGAAATATATGCTTCTTCCGATTCGTTTTATATTTTAACAAAAGATAAAAATAACCTTTCTACTTATTCAATTCTAAAAAATAAGAACGGAGAAAACATAGGAATTTTGAATGTGCCTAATTACGATTTTTCAACCAGTAGTATTGAAACAAATTCCTTTTACAAAACATTGATTGAATTGTATATAGGATTATTAATTGGTGCAGGTATTTTTGCTTTTTTCTTATCAAGAAATATAACGAGATCATTAAGGTTAATTGGAAACAAAATGAAAGATGTTTCTATTAATAAAAAAAATGAAAAGCTTATTTGGAAGAATAATGACGAGATAGGAGAATTAGTCAATCAATACAACACCATGGTAGATGAGCTTGAGCAGAGTGCTAACTTATTAGCTGAATCAGAAAGGGAAACAGCTTGGCGAGAAATGGCAAAACAAGTGGCTCACGAGATTAAAAATCCGCTTACTCCAATGAAATTAAATGTGCAATATCTGGAACAATCTCTAAAGCCTGAAGATCCAGAATTTAAAGATAAAATGGGGCGTTTTTCTCAGAAAATGATAACCCAAATAGATACACTTACTGAAATTGCTAATGAGTTTTCTAGTTTTGCAAAAATGCCTACCACTTCTCTAGCCCCTGTTGATTTAAGATTAATTTTGAGAGCAGTTGTAGGTACTTTTAATGATGAGATAAAAGTAGTTAAAGAGCTAAATGGAATAGAAATCGCTATGATTAAGGGGGATGAAGGTCAATTGATTAGAGTATTTAATAATTTGATGAAAAATTCTTCCCAGGCAATACCTGAAGGAAGAATAGGAGTAATTCAAGTAATTTTAACTGAAGATGATTCAGACTTTTTTGTAGAGGTAAAAGATAACGGAAAAGGAATTTCTCCAAGTGAATATGAAAATATTTTTACTCCAAATTTTACAACTAAATCATCAGGCAGTGGTTTAGGGTTGGCTATTGTAAAAAATATTATTAAAAATCATGAAGGTAAAATTAGCTTTGAAAGCAAAGTAAATATTGGAACTTCGTTTTTTGTAAAACTTCCTAAATCAAAAGATTAGTTATCTTTAGTTTTAAATTAAGCCAAACTTATGTACACAAAGAAAAAATTTCCTTTTAAAGGAATGATATCCTGGACAAGAAGAGACATTTATAAGTTCATTATTATCTCTACAATTCCTGTGATTTTGTTTTCCATATTCAATTTAAAATTTTTACAACTCCCCTGGTTGCCTATTGCTTTATTGGGTACAGCCGTTGTTTTTATCGGAGGATTCAAAAATAATGCATCTTATGATAGATTGTGGGAAGCTCGCAAAATATGGGGAGGAATAGTAAATACTTCTCGATCCTGGGGAATTTTAGTAAGAGATTTTATCTCTAATCATAATGGACATGAAAGTTTATCTGAAGCTGAGCTTAAAGCAGAAAAACTTATTATTATTAATCGACATATTGCTTGGATGGCAGCTCATCGTTATGCATTACGTACACCAAAATCTTGGGAAGGTTTTGATAACACTCATGCCGATAAAGAATATAAAGACCGTTTTATCCAGATTGAGGAACACGAAATTCCTCTCGAAGAAACTCTAAAAGCATATTTAAGTGAAGAAGAACTGTCTTATGTGATGAGCAAACAGAATAAAGCAACTACATTAATTTCTTTACAATCAAAACATATAAAAAAACTCAAGGATAAAGGACTAATTTGGGAGTTCTCCTATTTGGACATGGAAAAGTTGCTGGTAGAAATGTACACTTTGCAGGGTAAAAATGAAAGAATAAAGAACTTCCCTTACCCAAGGCAATTTGCTACACTTAATTATACTTTTGTGCTGCTTTTTATCTTAATGTTACCTTTTGGTATTATGGGAACTTTTGATGATTCTGGACAGCAACTATTAAACGATTTAACTGATATGAATGCAGGGGGTTTAAAAACTGTTTCCACATTTATAGCGAAAAATTTTGTTTGGTTAACTATCCCTTTCTGTACTGTAATTGCTTGGGTATTTAATACTATTGAACGAATAGGAACGGTAAGTGAAAATCCATTTGAGGGAACTCCAAACGATATCCCAATAACTTCAATGAGTAGAGGAATTGAAATTGATTTGTTAGAGATGTTTGACGAGGAAAATATCCCGAAAAATATTCCAATTCGAAATGATATTCAGATGTGATTTTTTAAAAAGAATTCACAAACTTTATAATCAGTGTTTGTAAATCATCATACTCCGTTAGAGGTAAAGTTTCTGGTCGGTCTTGGATGTCGTGGTAAAAAGTTACACCACCCAATGTATAGGAAAAAAATGAAGGAACCCCAGCTTCCTCAAACCAGTAATGGTCGCTATTTGCTGCTTTCCCTCTTGGTTTTATTTGCTTTATTAACTCATGCCTCTTATTGATTTTTTTAAGCCTTTCAAATTCTTTGGGATGCTCAGTAGCATTTACAACTTGAATTCCTTCAGAGCCTGTTCCCATTAAATCTACATTGAACAAAAATTTCATTTTGTCCAGTGGAATAATTGGATTTTCCACATAATATTTTGAGCCTATTAATCCTGCTTCTTCCCCGCTAAAAGCAATAAAAAGGACGGAATACTCGGGATTATTTTCTGAGAAATATTTCATCAGAGTAAGCATCATGGCTACACCGCTGGCATTGTCATTTGCCCCATTAAATGTGGCTGTCTGCCCCATCATTCCCAAATGATCATAGTGAGCAGTAAAGACAAAGAATTTCTTTCGTTTACATTTCCTTTTGGCAGGAATGTAACCCAACACATTTTGTGTTTTGTGTTTTTTGACTAATTTATTTTCAATGTTTAGTGCTACTTCAGTTTTATTATTAAGCCATTCAGATTTAATCTCAATCACAGGAAATTTTAGTGCTTCTTGAGCCACTGACCAAGTAAATTTTTTGTCGTTTATTACAAATAAAGGAGCAATATCCGCGATGGATTTTTTGAGTTTTAATTGTTTAAAATAACCTTCTCTTCCATTGGCTTTTGGCAAATTTATTACAAAAGCAACAGGTTTACGGTCGCTTTGTAATTCTTCTTTTGCAATTTCTTCTTGATAATTTTCAATGGTGATTTGTTTCAATCGGTAAGTCCCTTTTGCAGAACCTGAGTTGGGAGCTACAATAAAATCCTCCCCCGTTTTTAGTGTGGTATCATTAATAGTAATTTCCACTTTTCCCGGAAAAGTATTTACAGGAAAAGAATACTCCTGAAAATAAGAATCTCCATTTACAGGTAAAGCCCCATATTCCTTAAATTTTTTTGCAATGTAATCTGCAGCAATTTTATCTCCATTATTTACATAACCCCTTCCATAAAAAGTATCTGAGGCAAGCGTATCAATTAGTTTTTTAGCAAGTTCTTTTTGAGAAAAAGAGAAACTACTTAGTAAACTTAAGATTGTTAAAAGAAGTGTTTTTTTCATTTTTATTTATTTATCAATTCATTCCCCAACTCCTCAAAATCCACCCCGTCAAAATTTCCCGAACTCATTAAAAGTAAGTTTTTGGCTTCCCATTTCTGAGATAAAAGATGATTTTCAAGTGTTTCGGAATCAGTAAAGAGTGTGATGTCTTCTCGTTGGAATGCTTTTTTTAACTCTTCCTCGCTAATCATTTCTAAACCTTTTGCTACCACGGTCTTCGGATTGATGAAAACCAGGGCCTCATCAGGTGAGTCGAAAGTACCATTGTATTGGTCAATGAAGTTCTTATTCAAACTACTGAAGGTGTGTAATTCTATACAGGCTACTAATGTTCTATTGTCAAATTGATCTTTTACTGCTGTAGATGTGGCCTTTAACTTAGAAGGGGCATGGGCAAAATCTTTGAAAATAATGGTCTCTTCATTTTCTCCCATCTTTTCCATTCGCTTAGAAGCTCCAGCAAATGTTTGAATGTGAGTGTAGAACTCTGCATCGCTGACATCAATGTTGTTCAAGATATTCTTAGCTACCTGAAGATTCTGCATATTGTGCTGACCAAATACTTCAATAGCTGTTTCACCTGCCTCATGCAATAGGTAAGTCTGTTGATCTCTAATTTCGGATGAATGAGGGCCATATGGAATCAAGTTATCTGTACTACCTATTTTTTCAATTAAGGCACATAGCGCTTTGTCCTCTTCAGCGTAAAATACCTTTCCATCCGTGGGGGTTAGGTCTATGAATTTTTCGAATTGAAGAATGTAGTTGTCCAACGTGGGGTAGACGTTATAATGATCCCAAGCAATCCCAGAGATCAGCGCGAGGTCATGCTTATAGTGTAGGAATTTGGGTGTCAAGTCGAGCGGAGAAGTAGTGTATTCGTCTCCTTCGATGATCATCACCGGTGCATCCGATAATTTGACCATCTGATCAAAACCTTCCAACTGAGCGCCTACCATATAATCAAAGGACCGACCCATAGATTGGAGCACATGCATGATCATAGAAGTGATGGTTGTTTTTCCATGACTTCCTGCAATTACCACGCGTTTTTTGTCCTTCGAAGCCTCATAAATAAACTCTGGAAATGACAACACCTTCAAACCTAGGGCCAGCGCTTTGAGCAACTCAGGATTGTCAGCTTTGGCATGCATACCTAATATAATAAGGTCTATTTCGTCTGAAACCCTATTTTCATCCCAACCTTCTTTGTCTGGAAGCAATCCATGCGACTGAAGATTGGTTTTGGATGGATCGAAAAACATGTCGTCCGAACCAGTTACCTTATTCCCAAGATTCTTTAAGCAGATGGCGAGGTTATGCATAACAGCTCCACCTATGGCAATAAAGTGGATGCGTTGGTTTGAAATCATGAAAGGACGTCTAAAAGTGAAATCAAAAATAAGATAAAAGAAGGGGCTACCCAACTTCGTTTTATGATAGTAATACCCTTATGGGTGACAAAAAAGCCATTGTGTACAAGAGGTTGATAAGTTGAGAATAACTATACTAATTAATCGTTGTCCAGTCGAAGATTTGGCTCTAAGTTTGAGTAATGGAAAAAGATAAATCAGCTGTATCGCGTGCCGGTTACAAGTCCAGAAGTGGACTGAGTGAAGCGGCTCA
>CAKZNB010000040.1 GCA_937129365.1 uncultured Flavobacteriales bacterium | reverse complement strand
TCGAAACTTGGGACCAAAGAATCTGGTGCAGTAATCATATAAGAGTCTTCTCCTTTTCCTTTAAAATATTTTTTCACTACTGAATCACGAACTGCAAGTAAAGACTCTTTTGTAAGTTGGCTTTTGTCAGTATATGGGTAGTGATAAACCATTACAAACTGTTGAACATCTCCTGCTGATTTTTCTTTAGTAGAAACTAATCTTAATTGTTGCATTGCCGCAAAAGATTCGTTGTTTATACTCAATTCCATTTCACTGGGGACGGTAAGCGATAAATTGTGTTTTTCTTTCAATTTTTTCTTGGCTAAATAATTTTGATCTAGTTTCAGTTTTATTTCCATTCTTTCTAAATCAAGTTTCATAAAATGATCTTGAATATCTTGAGCATTTGCTATGAACACATCATAAATTTCTTGTTGGTTATTACCAATAATTCTTACTAGAGATTGATCACTAGCCCATACATCAGATGAGTAATTGATATCTGGCTCAATTGAAGCGTTGGGATTTATTATAAACTGAACTATAAACCGTTGTTTTTTGGAACTTAATTGAAAGCCTTTTTTTGTTGAATGTTGTAAGTCAAATAAATACTCCTCGTTAGGATAATATTCAATCATAGGAGATAGTCTATCCCTTACAATCTCTCCTAATCTGCCTTCCCATAGAGTTTGATTCAGCACAACTTCAATTACACCCTGAGTTCCCATAGATTGGGGTAAATATATTTCAGTATCATCTGAACCTCCACAATTTGTGTTAAATAGAGTGATAATTAATGAGTATAAAAAGATGTTCTTCATAGTTTTTTATTTTAATAAAAGATTCACAATAATAATTCCAATGTACAAGAATTAGAATTTAATCTATTTAACGGTCAGTTTTAATATTAATCGAACTGGATGATTTTGATTTTACTTCCAATTTTAAGGTTTTTCTCATTCAACCCATCATTGTGAAATAATAAATCATCGACTGTAACTCCTTTGAATTGTTTGGCAATTTTTGAAAGAGAATCTCCATCTTTTATGGTATATAACAAATAGCTCTGCCCGGTTTGTAACTCTCTAGGTTTAGTGTCTTCAGCTACTACTTTTGTTTTTCTTTTTCTTCCCTTTTTTGTATAGATAGTAAGTAATTGACCAATTTTTAACTTATTGCTTCTTAGGTTATTCCACTTTTTAATATCACTTACCTTACAGTTATACCTTTTCGCAATTTTACTTAAATAATCTCCTTTCCTTACTCTATATTTTATATTGTTTCCAGTTCCCGAAGTAGTTGAGGTTTCAATGTCGTAAATCGTTGCCAATTCTTGGCTTAATGTATACACAGATTGCTCATTGGTAATGAATTGTCCCAGCTTATCACTCGGTAAATACAAGCAATAATTAGCAGAATTTACAGGGATAATTCCATGATAGTAAGTTGGATTTATAAATGTGAGGTACTCAATAGGAATATTCAAAAATCTAGAAACTACTGCTAAATCAACTCTTTTTGATACTTGTACAGTGTCAATTTCTGTATATTTTGCTAGTGGTTCAAGGGCATATATTTTATATTCAGCGGCATAGCTCATCATATAATTTACTGCAATAAAAGCAGGAACATATCCTCGAGTTTCTTTGGGTAAATATTCATAAATTTCCCAATAATCTTTTTTTCCTCCACTTCTCCGAATTGCTTTATTTACATTTCCTCCGCCAGCATTATAAGCAGCTAAAACAAGTTCCCAATTGCCATATATTTTATATAGTTTTTTAAGATGTTTACAAGCAGCTTCGGTCGCTTTATACGGGTCTTTTCTCAAGTCAACATAAGAGTCTGCTTTCAGTCCATATTGCTTGCCCGTGTTGTACATAAATTGCCACAAACCGGCAGCTCCTGCCCATGATTCGGCAGTGGGTTTAAGAGCAGATTCTACAATAGGTAAATATTTTAACTCTTGAGGTAGCTTGTATTTCAAAAGCATTTCTTCAAAAATTGGAAAATAGGTTTCTTTTCTCGCTAAAAAAATAGACATCGATTTCCTTCTTTTTTCATAAAACCGAATATACTGCTCTGTTACAGGATTAAAATTAAAAGAAAAAGGGGTGTTTTCATCCAGTTTTGAGAGCATTTTTTTCATTTCACCAGATTCAAATTTAGGAGCCTCATCCATAGAATAGTTGGTGAAACTATCTTTTACAAAACCTGAGCTAAGCTTATTGTAATAGGAAAGCATGCTATCTAATGAAGCTACAATAGGGTTGTCAGGCTCAATGCTGTAATTAGTAAAAATGATTGAATCTATTGCTGTAGAATCTTGAGAAAAAAATCTGAAAGGAATTATCAGCAAAAAAAGGATTAAGTAATTTTTCATAAAAAATTATCGGGTAATAACTGGTGATTCAATTTCGTTGCTTTCGTTTAATTTTCTGTCAGCCAATTTGATGCGATATTTTATTGTGTCGGATTGAGAGGAAATAGGGTTGTAAAATGTAGGCTCAATCACCACTTCTATTTTCCCTTTTAACGCTTTGTTATTTCCGTTTGGAGTCAAATAAGGAATTCGATACAAAAAAATAATGTCATTTCCAGAAAGATCCTTTCCTCTTACCCAACCCATAGCATCATCTTTTTCGTAGTATTCTATAAATAGATTGTGATGAAATTTTTGATTGGGAGCAAAGCTACCAGTAGTATCAGACTCTAAAAGCCCTATATCTCCATCTCCATCCGTAAATGAAATTACCAAGGTCCCAGAGTCTTGAGTAATGCTAAACGATTCGAATTTTATTGCAGGCTCAGTGGGAAATGTTTCTGGTTTTAAGCAAGATGCCAAACCAATTAGTGCAAATATGAGGATAAGAGTTATCTTTGTGTTCATTACAATGAATTTTGTAGACTATAAAATTAATGAAAATACTTGAGCCAAACATAGATTCTTTTTTTAATATTAAGATTCATAAAGAATTTGAAAGCCAAGCTCTTCAGGTTTTTAACTATCAATACCACAAAAATATTGTCTACAAACGGTTTGTTGATTTATTAAATATTGATGTTAAAGAGGTTGATGCAAGTAATAAAATTCCTTTTTTACCTATTTCTTTTTTCAAATCTCACAAAATAAATATAGGCAAAGAAGAAACTGTATTTAAAAGTAGTGGAACCACTGGGCAGACTAGAAGTCAACATTTTGTAACAGATACTTCTGTCTACAAAAAATCATTTACCAAGGGATTCGAACAATTTTATGGAGCTATTTCTGATTACTGTTTTTTAGGACTTTTACCTTCTTATATAGAGCAAGGCGAATCTTCGTTGGTTTACATGGTTAATGATTTTATAAATACAACTAAACATAATGGAAGCGGTTTTTATCTAGATAATTTTGAAGAATTAAATTCAAAAATCAATGAATTAGAAACAAAAAAAAAGAAATATATTTTAATAGGAGTTAGTTATGCTTTGCTAGATTTTATTGATAAATTTCCTCAAAAAAAAACCTCAGGCATCATAATGGAAACAGGCGGAATGAAAGGTAGAAGGCAAGAATTAACAAAAGCCGAATTGCACAATGAACTAATACATGGGTTTAACATATCTGTTATTCACTCAGAGTACGGAATGACTGAGCTCTTATCTCAAGCATATTCTCAGGGCGAAGGAATTTATAAATGTCCGCCATGGATGAAAGTGATTACTCGTTCAACCACCGATCCTCTTTCATTGGTAAATAATTCAAGAGGACTAATAAATATAATAGATTTAGCAAATATAAACTCTTGTTCTTTCATTGCTACAGATGATTTAGGCATTGTAAATCCTGACGGCACATTCAAAATTTTAGGAAGATTTGATGCTTCTGAAATTAGAGGTTGTAACCTTATGGTTAACTAATTTGAATACTTTGTTAGGACAAAATGTATTTTTCGTTTAAATTTGCACTCTCTTGTTCAAATGGCAAGATTTTTGATAAATTAAAACCAAATCAAATTTTAAGAAAATGAAAAGAATTATTTATGCAGTTTTGACCCTAAGTATATTGTTAACTTCTTGCTCAAGTAAAGTGCCATTCACTACTAAAGCAATGACGGATTATAAGTTGACTAACGATGATGTAAAAAAATTACAGTTTTACGTTCAAGGGGATGTTGTGTTAACAAACGGAAATAGTGAGAAAGGAACAAAAACTGAGGATGGAGAGTTGGTAATAAAAGACGAACAAAACTTAAATAAAGTAATTATCTCTTCAGGAACAAGGGGGGTAGTAGAGAAAGTAGAAGGAGACTTACTTTATGTTTCTTTTGAAGAGGGAAAAAACTTGAAATTTAAGGCTAGCCCAACGGATGGGAAGTACAGATTAAAATCGGATAAATTTGACCCAAGAAAAAGAATGGGAAGTTTGAAATACGGTAGCGAGGATTATTTTGTAGCTTCAAGTAGTTTACAAGCTTTCTTAGTTTTTAAATTAAAAAACAGTACAAAAAGAAAAAACAACCAACGATCTGTAAAAGGAAGAAAGTTATAAAAATAGATAATTAAGGTATTTTAATGGTCAGAAGTTTACGCTTCTGACCATTTTTATTTTCTTTAATTGTTTTTAGCTTCAATAATTAGATATTTGCGAAATATTTAGATGAAAAAAATAGTGTATTACATAGGCGCACCTTTTAGGTTTCTTTACAAAATTTATTTTTTGTTGGTGTTTTTGGTGTTGGCAATCCCTATGTATCCTTTGTTTTATTTTTTATTAAAATCTGATAAAAATGTACATAAGGCATTCAAGTTAAAGAAAATTTGGGCAAGGATCATTTTGTTTTTTACTCTTATAAAAGTTCAAAAAATAAATCCTGAATTATTGCCGAAATCTCCCTTCGTAGTATGTGCTAATCATGCTTCATACCTTGATATTGTAGTAATGTTTGTACTAATTCCAGAAACTTTTTTATTCCTCGGAAAAGCTGAACTATTAAAATGGCCAATTATCCGAATTTTCTTCAGAAATATGGATATTCCGGTCGACAGAACCAATAGTATAAAAGCCCGACAATCTATCGAATTGACTAAAGAAGCTGTGAAAAAAGGATTTTCGGTTGCTATTTTCCCTGAAGGATTAATTCCGAGTGAAGGAGTTCCAAAAATGAAACCATTTAAAAAGGGAGCTTTTGTATTGGCAATATCTCAGCAAGTACCCATAGTTCCAATTACACTTTCTACCAATTGGAAATTATTTGCAACTGAATCAGATGTTTTTGGGCCTGGAAGACCTGGCATTGCTAAATGTGTATTCCACCCTCCAATTATTACAAAGGGTAAATCAGAGAGGGATATGCCTGAAATAATTAACGAAACTTACCGATTAATAGAGAGTAAAATAGTGTATTAATTTATTCGCTTATTTTTCAAATAACGGAGTTTTGACTACTTTTACGTAAAACAAACAAGTATGGAAATCACAAACGAAATGATTGATAAATTGGCTAAGCTTTCAAAGCTTCAATTTAAAGATGAACAAAGGGATAGCATACGAGAAGATTTATCAAAAATCATAGCTTTTGTAGATAAAATTGAGGAGTTAGATACTGAGGGTGTTGAGCCGTTAATTCATATCAATCAAGAGATTAATGTGTTAAGAGAAGATGAGGTAGAGGAAACTATTACTCAAGCACAAGCCTTAAAAAATGCTCCAAACAAAGACTCCGATTATTTTAAAATATCAACAGTTTTATCTAAGAAGTAAGTTGTTAAATTCTGTTAATTTAGAATTATTATAAATAAGACAAAACAGTTGAAAAAAACTTAACAAATAGTTTTTAATGTATCATGACAATGCTACATTTGCTACAACTATTAGACGTACCAGAAATTCTTAATATGAACGTATTTTTATCAAGAAAATTGAAAACCAAAGAATTAACTCTATATTTTTCTATCCTTTTCTTCGCATTAATTTCATTTAATGCCTCTGCTCAAGACGGAAAAGCTTTATTCAAACAAAATTGTGCATCATGCCACCAGCCAGCTAAAGACGGAACTGGGCCAGCTCTTAAAGGAGCAAAAGCCAAGTGGGAAGCCAATGGCGATGATATTTATGCTTGGATAAAAAATCCTCAAGCTCAATATGATAATGGAGTAAAATCTGCTTTAGCTATACAGTATATGCCAGGAGGAATGGCAGGAATTAATATTTCTAATGAAGAAGCTGATGCTATATTTGAGTATGTCGACACATGGGAGCCACCAGTAAAGATTGATGATGGACCTAAAGATTTAGTTGAAGGAGGAACTGAATCCAACAACACATGGTTAATGTGGTTGATTATTGGAGGAATCTTATCTATGTTAATTGTAGCATTTTGGGGAGTTAGAAAGCAATTATACTACGCGTTAAAAGAGAAAGAAGACGGAGAAGAGGTTGAAGAAGAAGACCAAGAAACCGTAGGAAAAGAAATCAAAGGGTGGGCTGGACGAAACATGAAGTTAGTTAGTGTACTTGGGTTTATTTTAACTTGTGTTGTGGTGTATTATGGTGCTGAAGAATTGTACAAAGTAGGGGTAATCCCTGAGGGATATAATCCTGAGCAACCAATTGAATTCAATCACTCAATTCACGCAGGTACTAATGAAATTGATTGTCAGTATTGTCATAATTCAGCTTCAAAAAGTAAGCATGCAGGGATTCCAACTGTGAATGTGTGTATGAATTGCCACAAAGGAATTGAAGAAGGACCTTCTGGAGAAAAAGGAACTAAAGAAATTGCAAAAATCCATGCGGCAGCAGGATATGATTTAGATAAAAGAGCTTACACAGGCAAAACTGAACCAATCAAATGGGTGAAAGTTCACAACATGCCAGATCATGTTTATTTTAATCACTCACAACACGTTACAGTTGGTGGTATCGAATGTGAGAACTGCCATGGAGATGTTAAGACTTACGGTACTGGTAAAGTTTCTGGAACTGAAACTATCAATAACCTAAAATTAGAAGGAAAGAAAATCATCAAACTAACTAAACCATTAATGACAATGGGTTGGTGTATTGAGTGTCATAATACGGCAGATGTTCAGACTACTGATAATAAGTATTATGATGATATCCATGAAAGATTGAAATCGGACAAAGAGTTATACAAGAGTGTAATGGAAGATGGAAAAGTGAAGGTGAAAGAATTTGGAGGATGGGAATGTTCAAAATGCCATTATTAAAAAACAATTAAGCTTAATTGATTTATGAGTAAAGTCAAAACATATTGGAAAGGAATAGAAGAAAGAGAGCAATCTGCTTCTTTTATCGAATCAACTAAAAACGAGTTTCCACAAGATTTGCCAGCACAAGAATTTTTAGCTGATGAACAATTGGCGGAAAGTTCTACAAACAGAAGGGATTTTCTGAAATTTATGGGATTTAGTGTTGCAGCTGCTACACTTGCTGCCTGTGAATCTCCAGTGGTAAAAGCTATTCCTTATGTAAATAAGCCTGAGGATATTACTCCTGGTGTTGCTAACTGGTATTCTTCAACATACTGGGATGGAAATGATTACGGAAGTATTTTGGTTAAAACTCGTGAGGGAAGACCAATTTTTATAAAAGGAAACAAGAGTTTTGGTATTAATAATGGAGCGACTACACCAAGAATGGTGGGTTCTGTTCTTTCATTATACAACGGAGCAAGATTACAGATGCCAATGGCTGCAAACAAAAAAGCAACTTGGAGTACTGTAGATAATTCAATCAAAAAAGCATTAGCAGAAGTTGTTGCAAAAGGAGGGAAAGTAAGAGTAATGACTAACACTACTTTGAGCCCTTCAACTGACGCAATTTTAAATGAGTTTGTAGGTTCATTAGCTGGAGCGGATGCAAAGGTGGTAACTTATGATCCAATATCTTTTTCAGGAATTACAAAAGCAAACCAAGAAAGTTTTGGAAAAGCTGTAGTTCCAACATATAACTTTGATAAAGCAAAAGTAATAGTAAGTATTGCAGCTGATTTCTTAACTAACTGGTTATTATCAACTGATTATGTAACGGGTTATGTTGCAAATAGAAAGCCAGAAAATGCATGGATGTCTAAGCACTTTCAGTATGAGTCAGTGATGACTACTACTGGGTCAAATGCAGATGTAAGAGTGCCAATTAAGCCTTCTGAAGAAGGACTAGTTGCAGCAGCATTATACAAGCACATTACTGGAGGAAGTGTGCCAGGTGTTTCTGTTCCACAAGAAATTATGGACAAAACAAAAATGGCTGCTCAAGAACTTAAAGCAAACAAAGGTGCTGCTTTAGTTGTAGGAGGAAGCAATTGTTCTGGAACACAAACAGTGATTAATGCAGTTAACAATGCATTATCAAGTTACGGTTCTACTATTGACATGGGGAACCCAACTAACTTAGCAAAAGGAAACGATGCTGAGGTTGAAACATTAGTGAAAGAAGTAGAAGCAGGACAAGTAGATGCTTTATTTATATATGGAGTTAATCCTTGTTACACATTACCAAACGGAGATAAATTTGCTGCAGGATTAAAGAAGTTACCATTATCGGTTTCTTTTTCACAATATGCTGACGAAACTTCAACTCATTGTAAGTTTATTACTCCAGATAATCATTATTTAGAATCATGGAATGATTTTGCACCAACTGCAAGTCATTATGCTGTAGCTCAACCTGCTATCAGACCATTATACGATACTGCTCAGGCACAAGAATCTTTCTTGGTTTGGTCAGGTAAAGCCTCGAGAGCAGGTAAGAATTCTAGAGTAATGTATGATTACATTAAATCAAGATTTACAGGAGATTGGAACTTAGTAGTTCACAACGGTTCTGTTACTTACCCATCATCTTCTCTTGGTGATGCATCAGGTGCAGGAGTTTCTCCATTTTCAGGAAATCTTGGAACTGCAGGTTCTCACATTGCTAAAAAAGCAAAAACTGCTGGAGATTTTGAAGTTATTATGTACCAAAAGAATGGTATTGGTGATGGACAACAAGCTGCTAACCCTTGGTTACAAGAATTGCCAGATCCAATTACTAAAGTAACTTGGGATAACTATATTACTATGTCTCGTAAAGATTGTGAGGCAAACGGTTACAATATTAAATACGGAGAAAAAAGTCCAGCTACTGTAGCAAAAATTGAAGTAAATGGTAAATCATTAGAATTACCAGTATTTATGCTTCCTGGTCAAAAACAAGGAACTGTAGGAATAGCTTTAGGTTATGGTAGAGGAGGAAACCAAGAAAATATAGGTGATTCTGCTTACCAAACTCAAGAATATGGAACGCATATCACTGATGAAAACGGAAATAAACAATTAATAGGAGGAAATGCATTTAGCTTAACTCAATTTGTAAATGGAGAATTGATGTTTTCTGGGGTTGCTAAATTAGAGAATCTAAATAGAGAATATCCAATAGCTTGTACTCAAACTCACCATACATTTATGGGGAGAACTTCAATTGTAAGAGAAACTTCTTTTGGAGTATTTAAAGCAGGAGATAAAAGCAATTTTAATCCAGCTCACCAACTTTCAACTCATGAAAAAGGGAGAACTGTAAAGAAAGATATTCAAGAATTTGATTTATGGGATTCTCATCCAGTAGAAAATGTGGGACACAGATGGGGAATGTCAATTGATTTGAACTCTTGTATCGGATGTGGATCTTGTATTGTTGCTTGTCATACAGAAAATAATGTACCAGTAGTAGGAAAGGATGAGATAAGAAGAGGAAGAGATATGCACTGGCTAAGGTTGGATAGATATTTTTCTTCTGAAGAAGATGAAGTAAGAGCAAAAGCACTTGCTAATCATACCAAAGAATTTAGTTACGCTAAATTGGAAGTTGCAGAAGATAATCCTTCAGTAGTCCATATTCCAATGATGTGTCAGCACTGTAACCATGCTCCTTGTGAGACTGTTTGTCCTGTTGCTGCAACAACACACAGTAACGAAGGGTTAAACCAAATGACTTACAACAGATGTATTGGTACAAGATATTGTGCAAACAACTGTCCTTATAAAGTAAGAAGGTTTAACTGGTTTAATTACCCAACTAATTCAAGGTTTGAAAACTTTAACCCATCACAGTTTGATATGGGAAGAATGGTATTGAATCCTGATGTGACTGTTAGGTCAAGAGGGGTAATGGAAAAATGTAGTATGTGTGTACAACAAATCCAGTCTGGTAAATTAGAAGCTAAGAAAGAATCAAGAACAATTACAGATGGAGAAATCCAAACTGCTTGTGCTTCTTCTTGTCCAACTGATGCAATTACATTTGGAGATTTGAATGACAAAACTTCAAATGAAAATAAAGGATCAAAAATAAGACAAGAGTCTGAAGGAGTGAGAGCTTACCATATTTTGGAAGAAGTAGGAACTCAACCAAACATCTATTACCAAGTAAAAGTTAGAAACACAAACGAAGCTTAAGTTAAAAGTTAGTAAAGAATTTAAATATCTTATAAATGCATAGAGAATCAGCCATAAGAGAACCCTTAATATTAGGAGACAAAACCTTTCATCAGATTACTGAAGATGTTTGTCGTCCTATTGAGAACCAAGCCCCAAGAGGATGGTACATTCTTATTACCATTGCAGCAATCATTGCTTTGTATGGTGTAGGATGTATTTTATACCTTATTGGAGAAGGAATTGGAACTTGGGGATTGAACAATGCCGTAGATTGGGCATGGGATATTACCAACTTTGTATGGTGGGTAGGTATTGGTCACGCAGGAACATTGATTTCAGCTGTACTTTTACTTTTCCGTCAAAAATGGAGAATGGCGGTAAACCGTTCTGCAGAAGCAATGACAATTTTTGCGGTAATCATGGCAGCAGTTTTCCCAGGAATTCACATGGGAAGAATTTGGGTTTCTTATTGGGTACTTCCATTACCAAACCAATTTGGATCTTTATGGGTAAACTTTAACTCACCACTACTTTGGGATGTATTTGCAATATCTACTTATTTCTCAGTTTCCTTAGTATTCTGGTACATTGGTTTAATACCAGATTTTGCAACTATCCGTGATAGAATGACAAAGCCATTAACTAAAAAAATCTATGGAATTTTAAGTTTTGGATGGTCTGGGAGGGCAAAGCACTGGAATAGATTTGAAATCGTTTCTCTTGTACTTGCAGGTATCGCAACACCACTTGTATTCTCGGTACACTCTATTGTATCATTTGATTTTGCCACTTCGGTAATTCCAGGATGGCACACCACTATTTTTCCTCCTTATTTCGTAGCAGGAGCTGTATTCTCAGGATTTGCAATGGTACAAACCTTAATGCTTATTGTGAGAAAAGTAATGAAATTGGAAGCATATATTCATACCAAACATATAGAATACATGAACATTGTAATTATGGTTACAGGTTCTATTGTAGGTGTGGCATACTTAACAGAGCTTTTCATGGCTTGGTACTCAGGAGTAGAATACGAATCTTATGCATTTTTGAACAGAGCAACAGGACCAATGGCTTGGGCATATTGGGTAATGATGACTTGTAACGTAGTTTCACCACAATTGATGTGGGTAAAGAAATGGAGAAGAAACTTGACTTTTACATTCGTAATGTCAATTGTTGTAAATATCGGGATGTGGTTTGAGCGTTTTGTAATTATTGTAACTTCTTTGTACAGAGGACACATGCCAGCATCTTGGGCACACTTTTACCCAACATGGGTAGATGTAGGTGTATTCATCGGAACATTAGGAATATTCTCGGTACTATATTTATTATATGCAAGATATTTCCCAGTATTAGCAATTAGTGAAGTAAAAACTATTTTGAAATCTTCTGGAGAAAACTACAAAGATGGATTTGGAGCTGGAGAAGGATATTATGGACCAGATGGTTCTCATGGGCATGATGACCACGATGATTCTCATGAAGAAGTAGTTGTAAATAAAATTATTGAAGAAAAGCCAGTTGAATTATCTGAAGAAGATTTTACAAAAAATCAAAGTACACTTCTTGAGAGAGTTGGTAGTGCAGATGCTTCTCAAGCTGATGATTTGAAACTGATTAGTGGAGTAGGACCAGTATTAGAAAAAACACTTAACTCAATTGGTATTTACACTTTTGAGCAAGTAAGTAAAATGACTAGTGAAGAATACAATTTGTTGGATTCTTTAACTAAATCATTCCCAGGAAGAGCAGAAAGAGATAACTGGGCATCTCAGGCTAAAGAATTAATGAATAAATAAATTATATAACATGGCAGATAAGATAATATATGCAATGTACGATGATGATGATAAGCTAATGGATGGAGCTAAAAAGCTTGTTTCCAAAGGTGTTCATGTCAACGAAGTATTTTCACCAATGCCAATTCATGGTATTGATGATGTAATTGGGGTAAGACATACAAGATTAGGAATTGCTGCCTTTTTGTATGGATTAACAGGATTGATGCTTGCTACATTAGCAATGAAATATTTTATGATTGATGATTGGAGAATGAATATTGGTGGTAAACCAAGTTTCTCTTACCTTGAAAACTTACCAGCATTTATTCCAATTACTTTCGAGTTTACAGTGTTATGTGCAGCTCATGGTATGTCAATTACTTATTTGATAAGAAATAAAACATTACCAGGAATGCCGGCTGAAAATCCAGATCCAAGAACTACAGATGATAGATTTGTGATGGAAATCAGAACAGCAGAGAATACGAAGTATAGTGCAGATGAATTACAATCAATGGTTCAGTCAACTGATATTGTTGAATTGGATGAAAAAACTGTTTAAATAAAATTGTCTTTTAGCTAAAATTATTATGACTATCAAAACCTTACATAAATTAACAGCCGGACTTGCCATAGCTATGGTGTTTTCTTCTTGTGTAAAAGATGAAAATTCCTATGGATATGAGTACATGCCTGATATGTATCGATCTCCAGCTCCAGAAGCATACGTAGATTACGGTGAAGTGAGAACTTGGAAAACTGATACTTCTTTGACAAATAAGCAATCAGCAAAATTACCTCCTTTAGGAACTATTCCTTTTTCAGGAAATAATGTGGATGCAAACTACTCTTTACCTTATAAAAGATTACCTTCTAAAGCTATGATTGGAACTCATGGTTTAACAAGTTTAGAATACAATGATGGAGACTATGAAGCTTCAGTTGCAGATGCTAACCCAATGCCATTGTATGAATCAAATGTTGCAAAAGGAAAAGTATTATATGACCGCTTTTGTGATCACTGTCATGGTGAGAAAGGAGCTGGGGATGGAAAAGTAGCAAATCATGATGCTATCAACCCACCTGCAGATGCTTTTACAAAACCAGACGGACAAATGTTTTACTCTATTACTTATGGAAAAGGAGTGATGGGTGCACACAAATCACAATTGAACCAGAAAGAAAGATGGCAAGTTATTAATTACATTAAATCAATGAATGGAGCAACAGTAATGCCTGATCCTATTAATAAAACTTCTGGAGGTGCTGGAAATGGAAAGAAATCTTCTATAGAAGATGATTTTTCTGCTGATGCGTTAGTTTCTAGTTTAACTGCTTTAGCACAAGAAACTGCTGAAGATGCAAACCATACTTCAGAGCATTCTTTAAATCTTGATCATTTAGTATTTGCAACAGGTTCTGCAAATTTAGATATGGCTATGAGTCAATCAACACTTGATGGATTAGTAAGTTTTATGAAAGCTACTGATAAAAACATTGAGTTTGATGGATATACTGATAACACAGGAGATGCTGATGCTAACTTAACTCTTTCTCAACTGAGAGCAGATGCGGTTAAAGCATATTTGGTAGGTAACGGAATTGATGCTTCAAGAATTGAAGCAAAAGGATATGGTTCAGCAAATCCTAAAGCTGATAATGCTACTGAAGAAGGTAGAGCACAGAATAGAAGAACTGAAGTTAAAATAAAATAATTGTAGAAAATTAAAACTATGAATTTTCAATTTACAAGTAAAATAAAAAGAAATCTATTTATCCTGATAGGAGCCGGTTTGGTTATGTTTATTGTAGGATTTTTAGGTGAAAAAAACCACATGTACACAGAAGTTCATGCTTCTGAAGATGGACATGAAGGTTTATTAGTAGAATATTATAATGAACTTCCTTTTACTAAAGAAGAGTTTATTGCTAATGTTAAAGCTGCTGCAACAGAAGAAGGAATTACAGTTGATTTTGACGATATGGCTGAAGAGCATGGCGAAAAAGCAGCACATGAAGGAGAGAATCATGATGATGAAGATGCGCATCATGCCAATCATGAATTTAAAATGTTATTAACTCCACATGCACTTGAAACTGCTGACAATCATGCACATGTTGAAGGACATGAAAATGATGGACATGCTGAAGAAGGACATGAAGACGAAGCACATGGAGATTCTCATGGAGCTCATGGTGGTGCACATCATACTCCAATGGAAACTCTAGAGCACATTGTTCACCAAGAAGGAGCTTTCAAAGATGCTGGACATGCCAGAACTTGGTCAAATTTATTGGTAAACGGATTCTTTTTCTTTGGAATAGGATTAGGAGCATTATTCTTTATTGCATTACAATATGCAACTGAGTCTGGATGGGGAGTTGTGTACAAAAGATTACTTGAAGGAATGACTGGTTGGTTACCAATTGGTGCAATTTTCTTAATTATTGTATTTATTGGAGCATCAATGGGATGGAATCACATCTATCACTGGATGGACCCAGATGTTATGGATCCTGAAAATGCTCACTTTGATCCAATTATTTATAACAAACAACCTTTCTTATCTCAATGGTTTTTTTGGCTAATGAATGCAGTATATTTTGGAGTGTTCTTATTGTTTGCTAGAGGTTTCAGAAAAAGATCTTTACAAGAAGATTTAGAAGGGGGAACTGCAATTCATTATAAAAACTTTGCTAAAGGAGCATTTTACTTAGTATTGTTTGGATACTTATCTTCTGCAATGTCTTGGCATTGGGTAATGAGTATTGACACACACTGGTTCAGTACATTATATGGTTGGTATGTATTCTCAGGAATCTGGTTATCAGCTACAATATTTATCTTATTACTTACATTCTGGTTAAAAGGATTAGGATACTTATCTTTTGTAAACGAATCACATATCCATGATATGGGTAAATGGATGTTTGCAATTAGTTTCTTATGGACGTATTTATTCTTCTCTCAATTTATGTTGATTTGGTACGCAAACATTCCTGAGGAAGTAACTTATTACTTGGATAGATTTGGAGATTACAAATGGATTTTATGGACTACAGTTGCAGTAAATTTTGTGGTGCCAATTATCTTATTAATGTCTAGAGAGGCTAAGAGAAGTAAATGGACTATCCTTATTATTGGTAGTATTCTATTTATTTTCCACTGGGTAGATGTGTTTATTTTAGTAATGCCAGGTTCAGTATTTGATCATTGGACAATTGGATGGTTAGAAGTAGGAATGTTCTTAACTTTCTTGGGGTTATTTATTTTCACTGTATTGAGAACAATCTCAAAAGCACCATTGCTTGTGAAGAATCACCCTTACTTGGATGAGAATTTACATCACCATACATAATAGAATAGTTATACAGCGAAATAGTTTTTAAAGAAAGATTTAATTTAAAGAAGAAATGAAGTTTTTAATAGTTATAATAATAGTATTAGTCATCATTGCATTAGCTCAATTGATGAAGGTTTACGAACTCTCGTCAAGGTTGAGAAACAAGGATGAAGAAGAAATGACAAAAGGTGATACTAAGTTTAATGCAGGAATGTTACTGCTTTTTTACTTAGCCCTAATGATTTCATCTACTTGGATGTTTTTCTATTACGGACCAAGACCAGGGTTAGGAGTTTCTGCTTCAGAACATGGAGCCGATGTAGATTATTTATATGATGCAAACTGGATTATTATATTAATTGTATTCTACCTTACCCAAACTTTATTATTTGGTTTTGCAATAAAATACCAAAAGAAAAAAGGAAGAAAAGCTGTGTTTTTTGCACATTCTACTAAGTTAGAGTTAGTATGGACAGTTATTCCAGCTGTTGTGTTAGCGGGAATTATTATTGGAGGTTTGATGGTTTGGAATAAAATCACAACCCCTTATGAAAATGCTACAGTAATTGAATTGTATGCAAAGCAATTTGACTGGACAGCAAGATACGCAGGAGAAGACAATACACTTGGAAATTCTGATTTTAAAGTAATAGAAAGTGCAAACCCACTTGGTGTTGTTACTTCTGATTTGGTAAAAGCCAAAAATGAAGCTTGGCAAAAAGATATTGAAGCCCTTAAATTGGTTATTGCTGAAGAAGGAGATTTGATTCCAGATGAAAAATTAGCTGAAATGAAAGGCAAAATCGAAAGGCTTGAAAGACAAATTGTTCGATTAAAACCACTAATGAAAGCCCAATCTGCAGAAAGCGATAAAGCGGCAATGGATGATGTAATTGTAAAAGAACTTTATCTTGTAAAAGGAGTTCAGTACGAATTCAAATTTCGTTCAAGGGATGTGATTCACTCAGCACTTTTTCCACACTTTAGAGCACAAATGAACTGTGTACCTGGTATGGAGACAAGATTTAGTTTTAAGCCAGTTTATTCAACAGAAGAATTTAAGAATCTTCCTGAAACAGTGGAGCACTACAAAGCAATAAATGAGCAGAGAGTAATTGACGGAAAAGAAGAAGTAGAATTTGAATACTTATTATTGTGTAATAAAATTTGTGGATCATCACACTACAATATGCAGATGAAAATTACTGTAGTTGAAACACAAGCTGAGTTTGATGCTTGGTATGCTGAACAAAAGAAAACGAAAGTATTTCCTGTATCTGCTGGACTAGTAGAAGCACCACAAGGTGAAACTGCTCCAGTTGATACAACTGCAATGCCAGTTGACACAATGGCTGTAGCTGCAGTAATTGCAAATTAATTAGATAAGAAATTTATATTAGAATAGATATATAAAAGAAATGGGAGCACACACACACGAAGAAGGACACCACCACCACGAAAGTTTTATAACTAAATATTTATTTAGTCATGATCATAAAATGATTTCGAAGCAATTCCTTATAACAGCGATGTTTATGGGAGTTATTGCGGTTATACTTTCTGTTTTATTTAGATTACAGATTGCATGGCCAGATGAGCAATTCGAAGCTATGCGTTTTTTCTTAGGAGATAGCTACCTAAGTGATGATGGATTATTAAAACCAGATAGATACTTAGGAATTGTAACAATTCACGGTACTATCATGGTATTCTTTGTATTAACAGGTGGATTGAGTGGAACCTTCAGTAACTTATTGATTCCGTTACAGGTGGGAGCAAGAGATATGGCTTCAGGATTATTGAACATGATGTCTTTTTGGTTCTTTTTCTTATCAAGTGTAATTATGGTAATCTCATTAATGGTTGAGAGTGGGCCAGCCTCTTCAGGTTGGACGGTTTATCCTCCATTAAGTATATTAGAGCAAGCTATACCAGGTTCTGGATTAGGAATGACACTTTGGCTATTATCAATGACACTATTTATTGCCTCTTCATTATTGGGAGCATTAAACTACATTGTAACAATCATCAACCTGAGAACAATTGGAATGAAAATGACAAGATTGCCACTTACAATTTGGGCATTCTTTGTAACAGCTATTTTGGGGGTATTATCTTTCCCAGTATTAGTGTCAGCAGTATTGTTATTATTGATGGACAAAACATTTGGAACGAGTTTTTACTTATCAGATATCTTTATCGGAGGAGAAGCATTAGACGCTTCTGGAGGTTCTCCAATTTTGTACCAACACTTATTTTGGTTCTTAGGTCACCCAGAGGTATATATTGTAATACTTCCTGCACTTGGAATTACTTCTGAAATTGTATCTACAAACGCTCGTAAGCCAATTTTTGGATACAGAGCTATGATTGGATCTATTTTGGCAATTGGTTTCTTATCGTTCATCGTTTGGGGTCACCACATGTTTATTACAGGTATGAATCCATTTATCGGAGGAATCTTTGTATTCACTACTTTATTAATTGCAATACCATCAGCGGTAAAAGCATTTAACTACATTACTACTCTATGGAAAGGAAACATTCACTATACACCAGCAATGTTATTCTCTATTGGATTAGTATCTACATTTATCACAGGAGGATTAACAGGGATTATCTTAGCAGATGCTACTCTTGATATTCCAGTACACGATACTTATTTTGTAGTTGCTCACTTCCATATTGTAATGGGATTATCAGCAATTTTTGGGATGTTTGCTGGGGTTTACCACTGGTTCCCAAAAATGTATGGAAGATTAATGAACAAGAAACTAGGGTATGCACATTTCTGGTTAACCTTAATTGGAGGATATGGAGTATTTTTCCCAATGCACTTTGTAGGATTGGCGGGAGCACCAAGAAGATATTATTCTAATACTGAATTTGCTTTCTTAGATCATGTGCAAGATTTGAATGAGGTAATTACTATATTCGCAATTATTGGAGGATTGGCTCAGCTTATTTTCTTCTACAATTTCTTTTATAGTATTTATAACGGACGTAAGTCTTCTACAAACCCTTGGAAGTCTAACACACTTGAATGGACTACTCCAGTAGAAATGGGTCATGGGAACTGGCCTGGAGCACTTCCAGTAGTTCACAGATGGCCTTACGATTATAGTAACCCAGACCACGAAGAGGATTTTGTACCGCAAACTACTCCGCTCAAAGAAGGGGAGCATAGTCACTAACTAAAATAAATTATTAAAAAAGCCATTCTGAAAAGAATGGCTTTTTTTGATTTAATTTAATTTACCTCCAGAACTAGTATAACAATTTAAATGTAATCAAATACCAAAAATGATTCCTTTGAAATAACATTAGCTTAGATAATAGGAGTTTGTGGTGTAAAAAAAAGGAGCCCTAAAAGGACTCCTTGAATTACAATAATTTAATATGTATTATCTATCAGCATCATTACTTTCAGCTTCAAGTGCTTTTAATCTTTCTAACTCTTTTTTCACTCTTTCAGCTTCTTCAGATTTATCAGCAGATTGCCCATGAACTTCTGGGTGTAAGTATGTTCCAGGGTTTTTCTTTACAACTACAGGCTCAATTCTATTTTCATTTGCATACTTATCATTTCTTACCCCTGTTACTTGCCAACTAACCTCTACATTAGGAGTTTTAGTTTGAATTACAAAAGTATTATTGCTTATTTTTTCTTTTACAATTACCTGAGTAAAAGAACCAATTGCAGTAAGCTGATACCTAAAATCTTTGTTTGCAGCTTCAAAATAAGCAGGAAGTGTAACAGTTGCATATCCATTAGCATCTGTAGTTACGTTTCCACTATATACGTTCATCATTTCAGGAGATTCCACAAAACTATGAACCAAATACTTATTTGCAGGATCAAGTGGGTGGTCAATTTTAAATGTACCCGAACCTTTTGAAATACTTCCAGTTACATTCAAGTTTCCTGAAATTGTCAAGTTCCCAGATATATCAGCATTTCCTGTTACAGACAATGGATTAGATGCATTAATAAGTGAACCAATTCTAACTCTACTTTTAAATGCAGCACCAGAAGATATTGTTCTATTAAATCTTACTACAGTATCTAAAGTAGGACATCCGGCCAATAGATGCAAATTGTTTGTAGCACCATTATATTGAAAGTTTAAACCACAAGTTGTTGCAAAATTCACATCTTCTTCGAAAGAAATTCTTCCAGAATTAGCATTATTAAATGTGCCAGGGTAACCTATTTTCATTTCAGAATTAGTATCACCGATTGATAGAGTAGCAACAGGAGTAGTTGTTCCAATTCCAACATTATACCCTAGATTTTTATTATGAATATTATTCCCAACTTTAATCCAAGTAGTGTCTCCACCACCTGCTGGTCCCGCTGGCCCTGCTGGTCCTGCTGGTCCAATAGCTCCTACCGGTCCCGCTGGTCCTGCTGGTCCAGGAGTAGAACTTCCCGATGTTTTTGAATACAAAGCGTAAGGAACACTCAATAACTGACTTGTACCAGTAATCGAATAAGAGGTTCCACCAGCTGGGTCAATTTCTGTCTTTATAAAATAAGTGTTAGTAGCCCAAGCTATTGAACTAAAAGTTCCTGAAACAACAGTTCCACCGCCAATCTCTATGCTAATTAAACCATTAACATTAGTTGTGGCTGTGTGAGTTTCTGAATAAACGGTAGTTCCTGTTGAAGTTGTTTGAAGAATACTAATTCTTACCCCAACAGAAGAACTTGTAACAAGTGCTCCACTAGTATTTCTTACTACTGCTTGGTAGCTTATTTTTTCTGGTGCCTGTGCAAACGTACTCAACGATAGAGCAAGTATTGCAATTAATGTATATATCTTTTTCATAATAGTTTATTTTTTAATGATTTTAAAATGTTTAACAGTTGTTACATTATCTGTAACTTTAATAATGTAGTTGCCACTAGCAAAAGTGCTCATGTTAATAGTTGTTTTTGCACCATTCACTTTAAGGCTTTGTAATAGTTTGCCTGTAGAAGTATAAATTTGATAGGATAAATTTTGTTTGTTGTAATTTCCTATTGATAAATTTAAAACATCAGTGGTAGGATTTGGAAAAGCTGCAATTTCTAAGTTAATAGGTTTGGCTTTTTCTAATCCTGTGACTACAGAAATTTCAAAAGGTTGCTGAACTCCTTGTGCCACAGAGCCTGATGTGCCTGTGTTTGTAGTGTATACTGCTTGCCCCACAGAGGAACTTGCAGTGCCGCCACTTCCTGTGGATTCTACACCAGCTGAGTTAGTTGATGACTGCCCATAGGCAGCTGTAAAACCAAAGCTCAAAAGAGCTATAGAATACAGTTTTAATGTGTGTTTTTTCATAATAAGAGAGTATTGATTTACCCTCAAGTTAGTGAATAAAGTCTCTCACTCCAAATGTTCGATGCAGAATAGGGGTTTTTCCTGTATGAAAAAAGGGTAGAAATTATTAAAATATTTATGTCTTTTTGATTATTAATTTGATTAGATAATTTATAGAATAGGGGTTTTTTAAAACAAGATTGTCTTAATAGTATAAACCACAATTATTCTATTATGAAAATCAAAAAAATAATATGCTTGGGAGTATTTATCTCAACTCAACTTTTATCCTTAGGTCAAGAGTTAACTCAAGTAGTCAAAGGAAAAGTTATTGATAAAGATTCAAAAACTCCAATTTTTGGAGCAAATATTATTATTCAGGAATCTAATCCAATATTAGGGGCAAGTTCAGATTTGAATGGATATTTCACTATTCAAGATGTGCCAGTAAGCAGAGTTAATATTAAAATTTCAGCAATTGGATATGAAACACAGATTCTTCCTAATATAGTTATAGAGTCTGGAAAAGAAACTAATTTGAATATTGAGTTGATTGAATCGTTTGAGAGTTTAAAAGAGTTTGTTGTTTCAGATAAAAAGGAAGGAGAAGCAAATAATGAAATGGCAATAGTTAGTTCTAAACAATTAACAACAGAGGCTACCGGAAGGTATGCAGGTTCTTTGAATGATCCGGCCAGAATGGTTACTGCTTTTGCAGGTGTTGTTGGTAATGCTTCTGGGGATAATGATATTGTGGTTAGAGGAAATTCACCAAGGGGAATTTTATGGAGATTAGAGGGAGTTGAAATCCCAAATCCCAATCATTTTGGTTCTGAAGGTTCTTCTGGAGGACCGGTAAATACCTTGAATGGTTCTATGCTTGCCAATTCAGACTTTTTCTCGGGAGCTTTTGCACCCGAATATGGAAATGCACTTTCTGGAGTATTTGATTCTAAATTTAGAGTTGGAAATCATGAAAAAAGAGAACATTCATTTTCTTTTGGTGTGTTAGGACTTGATGCAACTGTTGAAGGACCATTTTCCAAAAATTACAATGGATCCTATTTAGTTAATTTCCGATATTCATCTCTTGATTTATTAGATCAAACTGGGATAATTGATTTTGATGGTGTACCAAAATATTACGATGGTTCTTTCAAATTTAATTTACCAACCAAGAGTATGGGTAATTTTGTAGCTTTTGGTTTATTTGGTCGAAGTTCTATAAAACAAGAATCTGGGAGTAGTGATGAAAATGGAGAAAGTGAAGTGATTACCGAAAAAACTGACTTTAATGCAGGCATGTCAGTTTTTGGATTGAAACACTTTTATAACCTCAAAAATGGAGCATACATTAAATCCTACATAACTTTGTCAAACGCTTTTAATGGAGTAGATGTGAATGAATTTGATTCTATATCAAAATCATTCTTTGATATTTATGATGATAATATCAACGAGAATCACTTAAGAATTTCAACTTCATATAATTCAAAGTTTAATACGAAAAGCACCTTAAATGTTGGAGTTATTTATACTCAATCTTATTTTGATATGAAAGCAGTTGGTACAGGTTTTACTGGTATATCAGAAACATATATAAATGACAAAGGCAATGGGGGAATTATACAGGGATATACTTCTTGGAAATATAGAATTAAGGAAAATGTGACTCTTGTTAGTGGATTGCATTATACTCAATTACTTTTTAATGGTAAGAATTCTATTGAGCCAAGAGCAGGTTTAAGATGGAATCTAAATAAACGTCAGTATTTAACTTTCGGAACAGGATTGCACAGCAGAGTGGAAAACTCTTCGGTATATTTTGCCAATACAAGTGATGATGCTTCCACAATTGAAAACGCCAACAAAAATTTAAAATTGACAAAAGCAGCACATTTTGTGATTGGTTATGGTCATCAGATTAACGAAAATATATCTTTAAAAACAGAAGTGTACTATCAACATTTATATGATGTTCCCGTTAGTACTGATGTTTCGAGCCAATTCTCAATGATTAATTCTTCAGGAGGATATTCAAATTCTCCTTTGACTTCTGAAGGGACAGGAAAAAATTATGGAGTTGAACTTACTTTAGAAAGATTTTTCTCAAAAGGCTATTATTATATGGCAACAGGTTCTTTATATGAATCTAAATACACACCGCTTGATAATGTTGAGTATAACTCTAGATTTAATGCGAATTATGCAGGAAATATTTTATTTGGAAAAGAGTTTAAATTAAAATCTGCAAAGAAAAATAAAACACTTGCACTTAACTTAAAAGCAACTTTGATTGGAGGAAATAGATACACTCCAATTGATTTGCAAAGTTCAATAGCTGCTGACGAAACGGTTTATCATTTGGATAAAATTAATGAAAGTAAATTGGATGATATTTTTATACTGAACTTCGCTTTAATTTACCGAATAAATAAGAAAAAGACTACTCATGAGTTTAAATTAGATATTCAGAATGTAACTAATAATCAGGCAACAGTTGGTTATTACTATAATGATGAAGATCAAAAAATAGAATCATTTGCTCAACTTTCTATTTTACCAAATATCATGTATGTGATTAAGTTTTAAATTGAACACAGGAACACAATTTTAGGCGACCTCTAATATATTTAGTAGTTTTGTGCATCTTACGATGTACGACCAAACAAACATATTAGAGGGTTTAAAATTTAAAGACGAAAAATCTTTTGAGGTATTATTTAAAACTCATTATGAACCTCTGGTTAGATTCGTTTACAAGTACATGAATAATATTGAGGAGGCTGAAGAAATAGTTCAAGACACTTTTCATACTTTATGGGAAAAATCAGAAAGTATTACGATTCAATCTAGCCTTAAATCATACTTGTATCAGGCGGCTAGAAATAAGTCCTTGAATTCCATAAAACATAAAAGCGTCAAGCAAAAATATGTGGATTCTGTTAAACATTCTGAAATAGAATTTGTTGAGGATACCCACATGGAGTTTGATGAACTTCAATCAAAAATTAAAGAGGCTTTACAAGTTTTGCCACCTAAATGCAGGCAGGTATTTGAACTAAGCAGATTTGAGGAAAAAAAATACCGTGAAATAGCTGAAGAACTAAATATTTCTATCAAAACTGTAGAGAATCACATGGGGAAGGCATTGGGACTTTTACGAACTTCTTTAAAGGAATATTTGCCAATATATTTAGGATTGGTTTTAGAATTAATAAAAAATCAAGGCATAGAATAGGGGTACTCTGTTCCTAAGTTGTCTTAGTAATAGAGAAACTATGAATAATCAATCGGAACATACTGTAAACACTGAGTTGCTTGCCAAATTTTTTAGCGGAGAAGCTACTGAAAATGAGGTGAAACAGGTTGAGATTTGGAAAAATTCTTCTGAAAAAAATCAAAAAGAATTTAATGAGTTTAACTTGGTTTGGTTAGATATCGGGACTTTAAATAATGAATTAGACTCTTCTATTCAAATAGATACTAATTCTGCTTGGGGCAAGTTACAGGATAGAATTAATTCAACAAAAATCACCAAATTAGAACCAAAGTTTAATTGGAAATATACACTGCGAATTGCTGCAATATTAGCAATTGTATTTGGAGGAGTTTGGATTTTTAAATTAGGGAATACTGTCCCAGAACAAAGTCATTTATTGGCTTCCAATGAAATTGTGAATTTTACATTTAGTGATTCTTCCCAGATTGTGTTGAATAAAAATGCGGAAATTACTTATCCAAAACGATTTGAGGGAAAGGAAAGAAAAGTGAAGTTGAGTGGTGAAGCACATTTTAAGATTACGCCTGACAAAGAAAAACCTTTTATAATTGAAGTGGATCAAGCAATTGTTAAGGTTTTGGGAACCTCATTTGTTGTAAAAGAAATGAAAGAAGACTCGATGGTAAAAGTAATGGTAGAAAGCGGAAAAGTGCTGTTTGTCTACAAACAAGAGAAAGTGATTTTGACCAAAGGGATGTCTGCTTCGTTGGATTTAAGAACTGAAAAAATAAGTGTAGATTCCAAAACGGATGTAAATATTGGGGCTTGGAAAAGTAAGCAATTAATGTTCAGAAGTACTAAGCTTAATGAAGTAATTAATCAGATTGAAGAGCTGTACAATGTGAATTTAAAAGTTGAAAATTCAAGAATTTTGGATTGTGAATTATCGGCAACATTTGATAATGAGGAATTAGAGGATGTATTGATGATTATTGAATCCACATTTGGATTCGAAATAGAGAATTCAAACGAAATTATTTTAATAAAAGGAAATGGCTGTTAGATTATTAGTTGTATTTATTTTAGTTAGTTTTTTAGGTTTTTCACAAAGTCCTTTGACCAAAAGACTGAGTGTAAATTTTAAAAACATAAGTGTTGAAACAGCATTAGATGAAATTCAATCGCTTGGGAGATTTTATTTTTCATATAACTCTAAAGTAATTCCAGCGAAAAATCTGATTACTTATGCCTCCTATAACGAGTCTGTTAAGACTATTCTTGAAAATATTTTGGGTAAAGGTTATGCATATAAACACAGAGGTAAGTTCTTGATTATTCAAAAATCAAACCCTACGGTTTATAAAAAAAAGAAGGTAGTTTTAAAAGGTAATATTTCTAGTGCTGCAGATAGCTCACAAATTTCTGATGTGACAATCTATGAAATCGATAAATTAAAAACTACATCTTCGGATAAAAATGGAGACTTTAATTTAACCGTTTCCTCTAATAAAGAGGATGTGTCTGTCTTGATTTCAAAAGAAAAATTTAAAGACACAATTTTGTCTGCAAGTAATTTTAATGACTCTAATAAAATTATTTATCTCGAACCTGAAACAGATACGGCTAAATGGAAAAAATTTTTGAAAGTAGACTCAATCCCTTGGTTAAAAAACTTCTACAATGATAAAATTTTAAAGACAATTCGTAATGTTGAGCTATCGGAGAATAGAAATTATCAGTTTTCTCTTATCCCTTCTGTTGGAACCAATGGAAAATTGGGTGGCAAAATAACTAATAAATTTTCTTTTAATCTTATTGGAGGCTATGCGTATGGTTTAAATGGTTTTGAATTGGGCGGAGTTTTTAATTTACTAAGTGATACCATGCGAGGTCTTCAAATAGCTGGTTTTGGGAATGTTGTTGGAGGAAAAATAAAAGGCGTTCAGGTAGCAGGAGCTGTTAATTATTGCCATGATTCGGTAAAGGGTGTGCAAATTTCTGGAGCTGTAAATATGGCTAGAGGTAATGTTAATGGGCTTCAGATTGGAGGAGGTTGGAATATTGCACCAAGTCTTAATTCAGGAGGACAAATAGGAGGAGGATTTAATTTTTGCAATCAAATAAACAATGGATTTCAGATAAGTGGAGCTGTTAATTATAGTAAAAATGTGAAAAAGGGGTTTCAAATTGCTGGTTTGTTAAATTACACCAAAAATCTTTCAGGATTTCAAATCGCCCCTTTTAATTTTAGTGATTCAGTAATTAATGGCTTGCCAATTGGTGTTTTTAGTTATGTAAAATCTGGATTTCATAAGTTCGAAATTTCCTACAGCGATTATCAATCTGGAGGAATATCATTCAGGTCGGGCTTACACAAGTTTTACAATGTTTTAGCTTTGGATTATTATCACTATGATGCCGATCCATTGGCAAGTTTTGGCTATGGTATTGGAACTCAAATGAATTTGAATAAGAAATTATTTTCAAATTTTGAGTTAAGTGCTCGTCAGATTGTGTCCCTTGATAAGTTTGCCGCATCTTTTAATCAATTAAATATTTTGGCAAAGGCAAACGTAAATTTTGGAGTTAATTTTGGTAAACACTTCTCTATTCTAGGTGGTCCAGAATTGAACTTTTTTATTTTTGATAAAACCAGTACCATCTCAGATTATGATAGTTTTTCAAAACGAAGATCTATTTATAGCAACAGAAATCCATCAACTTTTTTGGATGTGAGAATTGGATATAGAGTAGCGTTACGTTTTTAATGGTGTGTTTACTTCTTAAACTTCAACACTTCCGACCTTCCTTTTTTGAAAATTTTGTTTCCAGCAGCTTTTCCTTTTCTTAATTCTTTTCTCTCTTCATAAGGCAAAGCAGCTATCTCTTTGCATTCATCCGAGCAGCAAGTATTCATTTTTTTGGAACAACTTGAGCATTGAATAAATAATAAATGACAACCTTCATTAAGGCAATTTACATGTACATCACTTGGCTCACCACATTGATGGCAATTAGAAATTACATCTTCTGAGATTCGCTCTGCTCTTCGCTCATCAAACACAAAGTTTTTTCCTAAGAACTTGTTCTCAAGACCTTGCTCCTCTACTTGACGCACATAATTAATGATTCCGCCCTCCATCTGAAACACATTCTTAAATCCTTTGTGTTTGTAGTAGGCAGAGGCTTTTTCACATCTAATTCCACCTGTGCAATACATCACCAGATTTTTATCTTCTTTATGTTCCTTTAGCTGCTCTTCAATTAAATCAAGAGAATCTCTAAACGTATCCACATCAGGAGTTACTGCATTTTTAAAATGACCTATTTCGCTTTCATAATGATTACGCATATCCACCAAAACAGTATTAGGGTCTTCTATTAGCTCATTAAATCGTTCAGCTTTTACATGTGTTCCAATATCAGTTACGTCAAATGTATTATCATTTAAACCGTCCGCTACAATTTTGTCACGCACCTTTACTTTTAGTTTCAAAAACGATTTGTTGTTATGTTCAACCGCTATGTTTAATCTTACGTTTTCCAGAAAAGTGATTTCATCTAACTTTTCCTTAAAATCATTGAAATTATCAGCCGGAACTGAAAGTTGGGCGTTAATACCTTCGGTCGCTACATAAATTCTTCCCAATACTTCTTGTTCATCCCAAAGGACAAACAAAAAATTACGAAAAATTGTGGGGTTAGATATGTTGTGATATTTATAAAAAGATACAGTAAGGCGTTCTTTGCCAGCTTTCTCTATAAGCTCCGCTCTTTCTACAGCACTTAATTTATTGTACAGTTGCATGCTATACTTGTTTTTAAGGGTTAAAGAATTGTGCTACAAAGTTATGAAAATTTATTGGAGTGAATCTTAAACTGATATTTATCAGTATTATACCATTTTCCCTCTCTTAATCAAATACTGAAGTAAGACGGGGTAAATTCCTTCTTCAATATTAGTGGGCACATAATCAATCTGGTATTGCCCACATTTGAGTTTTAATTTAGACTGATAATTGGCTTGTTCTGTTTTGTATTGCTCTCGAATTTGGTTGGGATTTAATTTCAATTCTTCACCTGTTTCCATATCTACAAAAACATAAGGTCTGTTTTCGTATTCCAATTCAAGCTCTTTGGATTTATCGAAAACATGAAATAACACTACCTCATGTTTTTTATGCCTAAGATGTTGAAGTGCGGAGAAAGCCTCCTCATTGTTCATGAGTTCTCCATCCATCATGTCACTAAATATGAAAACCATAGAACGTCTATGAATTTTTTCTGCAAAATGGTGAATCGCTTCCACTATTTGGGTGGGCTGACCTTGAATCTGGTTTTCTTTATCCAATAATTTTTCCAATTCCGAATACACATACCGTTGATGAGCCTGATTCGTTTTGGCAGGAGTTTCTAGTTTAAATTCATCAGAAAAAAGGGACAAACCAACCGCATCTCTCTGTTTTTTTAGCAATTCAATTAAACTGGCTACCGATAGTGCCGAAAATTCTAATTTATTCAACTCCGTTTCATCTTTTGGAAAATGCATGGAAGAGGAAACATCCACCATAAATTGGCAACGCAGATTGGTTTCTTCTTCGTAGCGTTTCACAAATAACTTATCTGTTCTTGCGTACAGTTTCCAATCAATGTGCTTGGTTGATTCACCTTTGTTGTACAATCGGTGTTCAGCAAATTCTACTGAGAATCCATGAAATGGAGATTTGTGTAATCCCGTTATAAAACCTTCAACTACTTGTTTGGCAAGTATTTCAAGATTTCCGAATTGTGCTATGGAGTCTTTGGTTAGTTTCAATTTGTTTAAATAATACAACTAAAATACAGAATTATTAGTTGGTTTTAAGTATAAATCAAAACTTTAAAAAAAGATGATAAAAATCATTAACCTTATTTAGAATAAATAAAAATAAACTATTACATTTGACCTCTATTAAGAATCAAAATAAATAACAAACTATAAAAAAATGAAAAAAACAAGCTTACTTTTTACTTTACTATTCGCACTAACGACCTATTCTTATTCTCAAATAGGGTTAGGAGATACAATGGTTAATTCTGCTGACAGATTGATTTTGAGCGATTCAAGAATTACTCTTGGTGGGTATGGAGAAATTGATTTTAATAACCCATTAAGAAGCTCAAATGGAGAAAAAAGAAACGGAAGTTTTGATGTGCACAGAATGGTTTTTTTAACGGGATATAAGTTTAACGATAGATTAAGTTTTGTGACTGAGTTAGAAATAGAGCACATTAAAGAAGTGTATATTGAGCAAGCTTTTATTGATTACAGGTTGCATGATTATGTGCATTTTAGAGCTGGATTAATGCTTGTACCAATGGGAATTATAAATGAATATCATGAGCCAGTTACTTTTAATGGTGTGGAAAGACCTAATGTAGATAAATACATTATCCCAACAACTTGGAGAGAGATTGGAGCAGGATTTTCGGGAACTATCGCAGACATTGGGATTAGGTACCAAGCTTATGTTATCAATGGATTATCTAGTTATGATAACGAAGCAGCACTTTCCGGAAAAAAAGGATTAAGAAGTGGAAGGCAAAAAGGAGCACAAACTACTTTTTCTCATCCAAACGCTACTTTTAGGCTGGATTATTTTGGATTAAATAATTTGAAATTTGGGGTTTCGGGATATGTTGGAAAAACACAATCTTCTTTATACGATAGAGTAGAAGCTGAAGAAAATTTCAATGTAGCTTCTGCAGATTCTTCGGTTGTGGGTATGAGTATGTTTGCTGCTGATGTAAGATATAGATACAAAGGTTTTGAAGCAAGAGCACAATATGTGTTGGGAAATATTGCTAATTCTACTCAGTACAACACCATGTTTGGAACGGATGTAGCTTCTGCGATTCAAGGATATTATGTAGAGGCTGGATATGATGTTCTTAGATTTTTTCCAGGGAAATTTGAAAAAAGATTAGTAGCTTTTTGTAGATACGAGAATTACAATACACACCACAAAGTAGCAGGTGAGTTGACTAAAAATGATAGTTATAACAGAACAGATATTACTACAGGATTAACTTTCCACTTAGATAAAGGAGTCGCTTTAAAAGCAGATTTTCAGCAGTTTAAAAATGCTCAGGCTGGTTCAAGAATCAATAAACAAGTTAATTTTGGAGTAGGAGTTTGGTTTTAATTTGGTAAAAATAATTATGAAAAAAGTCGCTTATTTTCTCTTATTCTTTCTGCTTGTTTCACTTACCAAAGTGGATAGGGTAGAGAAGAAGTGCAATAAAATTCTTGCCAAAACTTTTAAAGAAGTTAGTCTTAAGAAAAGTAAACTGACAATTTCATCAAAAAATAAAGATGAAAAATGGCATGAGGTTTCAGATAAAATTTCAAAAAAGAAATTAGGTTATTTAGAAACTACTTCAGCTATTGGCAGATTTGATAAGTTTGATTTTATGGTGTTGTTCAATCCCGATAAATCGATAAAGAAGGTTCGAGTTTTGATTTACCGTGAAGATCATGGCGGGGAGATAGGAAACAAAAGGTGGTTGAGACAATTTGAAGGAAAAACCTTGAAAGATGCCAAAACTTTGAGTAGGCAAATTAACGGAATATCCGGAGCTACCATGTCATGCAATGCAATTACTAGTGAGATTAAAAAATCACTTATTACCATACAGAAAGTTAAATAGAGATGAAGAATCCTCCGTTTTATATTGAAGAGTTAATAACCCCAATAAGGAGGATTCTTTTTCTATTTGTACTTACAATTTCTCTGGGATATGGATTTGGATTGCGGTATTTATACTTAACAACTGAAGCAAATTCAACTACATTACAAGAAAATTATCTTGGAAATGAAGCTGATGAAGATGCCGAAGAAATGAAATTTAAAAAGACTGAAAAAAGTTTATTGACTTTTCTTCACGATCATTTATTTGCATTAGGAATCCTACAGTTGATTATGAGTTTTTTGCTCTTTTGCTCCAAAATTCCGTCAAAATTGAAAAATTTCCTCGTTTTTGAGCCATTTTTATCAATTTTAGTTACTTTTTCTGGAATATATATTCTTTGGTTAGGAGTAGAAGAATTGAAATATGTAGTGATGGTTTCGGGAACTTTATTTCATTTAACTTTTATGGTTAGTTTGGGAATTTTAGGAGTGAAGCTTCTAAAAAAATAGTTGTCATTCCTGCCTTCGCAGGAATGACATTATAAGAAGAGCATAAAAAAGGGGGAAGCCATTTGGCTTCCCCCTTTTTTGTTATAAAGTTTTATTTTAAATTAAACGATAGCGTCTAACTTTTCAGCTAACTGTGCTTTTGGTACAGCTCCTACTGATTTGTCAACTACTTCTCCATTCTTAAAGAACAAGATAGTTGGGATGTTTCTTACTCCGTATTTAGCAGCGATGTCTTGATTTGAATCTACATCTACTTTTCCTACCATTGCTTTCTCAGCATATTCGTCAGATAATTCTTCTACCAAAGGTCCTACCATTCTACATGGTCCACACCATTGTGCCCAAAAATCAACCAATACTGGTTTTCCTGAGTTAATTGTTTCTTCAAAGTTTGCTGCTGTTAATTCTAATGCCATTTTATATAAATTTTATTTGGTTATTTTTCTGTGATTGATACTTCAATAAAAGTACCAAACTCTTTTCTATGTCATCTTGACACAAATATAAGTCGGTTGATTGGATATTTTCTTACAAAATGTAAATTTTTAAATCCTAATTCAATTTGTAACTAACTCCATCTAATTCTTCAATTTCATTAAGTAACTCATTAGTAATCTTCATTTTTACTTTCCTCGAAAATAAATTAACGGTAGTTTTCTCCTCATCCGTTACAATTATTTTTAGCTTACAATTTCCTTGTTGAGCATTCTCGTCAGGTTCTACAATTTCAGTTAGCTTATCTACAAACTCATTGCTCAAAGTCCTCAAAGGAATGGTAAGAGTTAGAGACTTACTCAGTTTATCGCGTATTTCTGAGAGCAATTCAATCGAAGAAATAACAAACATAGGTTCCATATCTCCCCATCTTTTTTTGTCAATTCGCCCTCTGATGTGAACAAAATTTCCATTTACTAGATAGTGCTTAAACTTCAAATAATCGTCTTTGAACAAAAATTGTTTGAACGAACCATCGTAATCTTCCATTTCAAAAGTCCCAAAAGGATTTCCGTTTTTGGCTACTCTGTGCTCTACATTATTGATGATGCATCCCATTGATACTTCCTTTCCAATATTGCTGTGCATTTGATTAAGGGTATCAACCTTACTTCCGCAAAAATTGTTCAGCTCAAATTTATAGTCATCCAACGGATGTCCAGAAATAAAAATTCCTACTAACTCTTTTTCTCTGTTAAGTGCTTCAATACTTCCCCATTCCTCGCAAGGAGCAATTATTGGTTCAGGTATATTCACTTCGCCATCAGGAGTGTCAAATAAGCTTCCTTGGTTCGAGTTTTTGCCTTCTGAGATTGCATTTCCATATTTTATGGCTGTCTCAATTACCGTTCTTCCTTGTGCATCAGGGGTGACATATTGTGCTCTGTGAACTCCTTCAAAAGAATCAAAACCTCCAGCAATTGCGAGGCTTTCGAGTGTTCTTTTGTTGGCAGCTCGTAAATCTATTTTAGAAGTCAAATCAAACACAGAAGTAAACTTTCCTTCTTCTTTTCTCGTGTTAATGATGGATTCCACAGCACCTTCTCCCACACCTTTTATTGCTCCCATTCCAAATCGAATGGCTCCCTCGTCATTTACTGCAAATTTAAAATACGATTCGTTTACATCTGGACCCAATACTTCAATTCCCATTCGTTTACATTCTTCCATGAAAAATGTAACTGATTTGATGTCATTCATGTTATTAGAAAGTACCGAAGCCATGTATTCAGCAGGATAGTGGGCTTTGAGGTAAGCTGTTTGAAAAGCTACCCAAGCATAACAAGTTGAGTGCGATTTATTAAAGGCATAAGCGGCAAAAGCTTCCCAATCTTTCCACACTTTTTCCAGTTTTTCTTCGTCATGCCCATTTGATTTTCCTCCTTCAATAAATTGAGGTTTTAATTTTGCTAGCAAGGCAAAAATCTTTTTCCCCATTGCTTTCCTTAACATATCAGCATCACCCTTTGAGAAATTTGCTAATTTCTGTGAGAGTAACATCACCTGCTCTTGATAGACTGTAATTCCGTAGGTCTCAGCAAGATATTCTTCACTAGCTGCAATATCATAAATTATATCTTCTTCCCCATTTTTTCTTCTAACAAAACTTGGAATATACTCCAAGGGACCAGGACGATACAAGGCATTCATTGCAATCAAATCATCAAAAACAGTAGGTTTTAGATCTTTCAAATATTTCTGCATTCCGGCAGATTCATATTGGAAAACTCCTACAGTTTCCCCTCGTTGGAACAATTCGTAAGTTTTTTCATCTTCCAAATCAAAAGATTCTGGGTCCAAATCTACATTGTGAATGGCTTTCACAATTTTCACAGTATCCTTAATTAGAGTCAAAGTTTTTAATCCCAGAAAATCCATTTTTAATAACCCAGCATCTTCCACCACCGAGTTGTCAAACTGGGTAACGTACATGTCCGAATCTTTGGCAGTTGCCACAGGCACATAATTGGTAATATCTCCAGGAGTAATAATTACACCACAGGCATGTGTTCCAGTATTTCGCACTGAACCTTCTAATACAATTGCTTGGTTTATTACTTCAGCTTCTAAGTTATTTCCTTTAGCTATAGCTTTCAATTCCATTGCCATGTCCATGTCCTCTTTTCTTCCCAATTTTTTGGCAAGAGCTTTTTCCTCCATGCCAAAAATCTTACTCAACTTGGTATTTGGAATCAAATTAGCAAGTCTTCCAGCTTCATTTAGCGGTAAATCTAAGGCTCGAGAAGTATCACGAATAGATGATTTTGCGGCCATTGTACCGTAAGTAATAATTTGAGCTACTTGTTGCGAACCGTATTTTTCGATTACCCAATCAATCACTCTTCCTCTACCTTCATCATCAAAATCTATATCAATATCAGGCATCGAAACCCTGTCAGGATTTAGGAAACGCTCAAAAAGTAGGTTGTACTTTAATGGGTCGATATTGGTAATTTTCAGGCAATAAGCCACAACTGAACCAGCTGCCGATCCCCTTCCAGGTCCTACCGAAACATCCATGTCTCGGGCTGCTTGAATAAAATCTTGTACGATCAAAAAATACCCTGGATAACCTGTGTTGGCAATTACACTCAACTCAAAATCAATACGTTCTGTTTGTTCTGGGGTTAATTCTTCGCCATAACGGAAATGTGCTCCTTTGTAGGTTAAATCTCTCAGATAGTTATTCTCTCCTCTTGTTCCAGCATCTTCTTCATCTTGAGCATCTTTAAATTCCTCTGGAATATCAAACTTGGGAAGTAATACATCTCTTTCAAGAATAAAAGGTTCTACTTTATCGATGATTTCTTGTGTGCTTTCAATCGCCTCAGGAATATCCTTGAATAACTCAATCATTTGAGCTTGAGATTTGAAATAGAACTCATCATTTGGCATTCCAAAACGATAATCCCTTCCTCTTCCAATTGGGGTTGATTTCTTTTCTCCATCACGGATGCAAAGCAAAACATCATGGGCTTCTGCCTGATTTTGAGCAATATAGAAAGTGTTGTTGGCAGCTACTAATTTTACTTGATGTTTTTTAGCTAATTGAATTAAAATTGCATTGGCGTGTTTTTCTTCTTCTTCTCCATGGCGAACTAATTCGATGTAAAAATCTTCTCCAAATTGCTCTTTCCACCAAATCAAGGCTTCTTCGGCTTGTTTTTCACCTACATTCAGAATCAAATTGGCTAACTCTCCACGAACTCCTCCAGAAAGAATAATCAAATCTTCTTTGAATTCTTCAATCAGTTTTTTGTCAATTCTTGGTACATAGTAAAATCCATCAATGTTGGATTTTGAACTCAATTTTGCCAAATTGTGATACCCATTTTTGTTCTTTGCTAAGATAACCACCAAAGAGCCATTGTCTTTGTGAGACTTGTCAGTGTGGTCATTACACACAAAAAATTCACAACCCACAATAGGTTTTAATTCTTTTTCTAATTCTGATTTTAATTCTTGCTCTTCGTTTCGTTCTCTTACTCCTTTGTTGTGCCCATTTACTGCTTTTACAAAATGAAAAGCACCCATCATATTTCCCGTATCGGTAAGGGCGATTCCACTCATGTTATTTTCGGCTGCAGCTTTCACCAAGGAATTTATATCCGAAGTAGATTGGAGAATACTAAATTGCGAATGGTTGTGTAAGTGCGAAAAACTAAGTTTTGCTTTTTCAGCTTTGCTTAAACTATCGTTTGAATCTTGTTCATCATCAGATTCTATTTGTTCTTCTACTAAATCTTCTTCTCCATATGGTTTTATATTTAACCCAATTAACTCAAAAGGCTTTGGATTTACTTCTTGAAATTTTTCGAAATAGCCGGGAGCTTGTTTCAGTTCTTCAAGCGTATAAATTTTTCTTCGTACCAATTCAAGAAAGCATCTTGTGGTTGCTTCCACATCAGCAGAGGCATTGTGTGCTTCTGCAAACTCCTCGTTGAAGAGAAATTTGTGCAATTCTTGAAGTTTGGGGAGTTTAAATTTTCCTCCTCTTCCCCCAGGAATTTGACAAAGAGTAGCAGTTTTCTCGGAACAAGAATCCAATTTGCTCATCTCCATAAGCGGAGAATCCATAGATTGTCGGTGATATTCTGCTCCTACAATATTTAAATCAAAATCAACATTGTGCCCAATTACAAAAGTTGTTTTTTTAAGTGCTTCGTTAAATTCTTTGAGAACAAAATCTAAGTCTTGCCCTGTTTTCAATGCTCTTTCGGTGCTTATTCCATGAATTTTGGAAGCATTAAATGGAATATCAAACCCCTCTGGTTTGATGATGAAATTCTTAACCTCAATTAATTCACCTAGCTCATTGTGGATTTGCCATGCCAACTGAATACACCTAGGCCAGTTGTCGCTATCCGTTATAGGTGCGTTCCAGTTTTTGGGTAAACCAGTGGTTTCAGTATCGAAAATTAAGTACATAAGTTGGGTAAGAATTAGTCTATGAAAATAGGCAATTTAACCCAAAAGTGGAAGTGGAGTTATCAAGAATTAGTTAACAGAAATGTTAATTCAATTACAATGCTTATATTTATCAACTAAAATAAAAAACTATGATATTACCATTACTAATTGCTGCTACAGTTGGATTTTTTGTTGGACAAGATGCCCAGAAAAGAGGGATGAATCCCTGGGGATGGGGGATTGGTGTTTTCCTTTTAATGATTGTTTTTTTACCCATATATTTTATTACAAGAAAACCTTTATTGGAGAAACAAGTTAATTCTAATGATGATGTGTTGGATGACGATCAAGATTTATTGGAAGAACTTGATAATTAAGGTATAATAAAACAAACTGCCTTTGAAAAAATCTCAACCTCTACATTGCCTTCTCCAATTAATTCTCCGTCTACTTGAATTAAAGGAGAGATTACTCCGCTAGTTGAAACAGAAAGACGATTAGTTTTAAATGTATCTACTCTGGGGTGTTTATGTAGTTTTCCGTTGAACATTTTTCGTATGTTCCAGATAAAACCAAGCTTTGAAATGTCTTTAACTACTGTTATATCAAATAATCCATCTTGTGGATTGGGAGCGTGAGTAAGTTTCATTCCGCCACCACAATAATTACAAATTCCGATGGCTACGATATAGCTTTTGGTTGTAACAGTTTTGTTATCCCAGTTGTAGGTTATTGTTGGCTTTTTGAATAAAATTAAACTCTTAAGCGAAGCCAATAAATAGGCAAATTTTCCAAATTTACTAAACCCAAGAACATGTTTTACGACTAACCCGTCAAAGCCCAATCCCGCGAGATTATTAAAAAAATAAGTTGAATTATTGTGAGTTAGTTTTCCAATATCCTGTTTAGTAGTGTTTCCATTATTCAGTATGTTAATACACTCAGAAATTTTATTTGGAATAGAATAATTTTTTGCCCAATCGTTTCCTGTGCCTAAAGGAATGATTCCCACTTTTATTTCGGATAAATACTCGATTCCATGAATCATTATTCCATTAACAACATGGTGTAAAGTTCCATCGCCACCAATCGAAATAAATTTTCTAAAACCTTGTTCTATTCCTTCTTTTACCAACCCAATTTCATGTTTGGAATGTTGAGTAAAGTTTACTTTTTGAGAATAATTTAGGTTGTTTAACTCATTGAGAATTGATTGTTTTTTCTTTTTTATTATCCCATTTCCGGAAATAGGATTAATTATAACAAACCAAGCTTCAGAGTTTTTCAAGTGTTAACTAGTATTAAGTATTTCCTATCACAAAAAGCTGTTCAAGATTTGGGGTAGCACTTCCTCCATCTTTTTCAAGAGTTATGGCAAATGCATCTACTTTATCAAGGGATATTTTTCTTACTTCTGAGATTAATTCAGTTTTATCCAATGTACCTAAACTTACTGGTGCTCCATCTACAAGCCCCCATAATTGATATTGATTTTCTGCTGTCGGTCTTGGTAAATCATCCTGAATAATTACAATTTCTGAAGAAGTTTTGCTCCAAAATACTCTCACTTTTGATTCAGGACTTACCTCTGTTCCTGCTAATAAAAATGAATTAGTAGAAGCATCTGCAAGGAACTGCTCTCTTTGCTTAATTCGATTTAATGAATCAATGAGTTGATTGGTAGAGTTTGAGTTTGATTCTTTTAATTCTGCTAATTCATTATTTGTACTACTTAAGTCATTGCTGAGTTTTATTTGGTAAGCAAACAGACCAACTAATAATAAAATCGATGCAGCTAATCCAATCTTATAAAGGTTTGACTTTCTATTTGAATTTGTTTTGATAGACTCATCTTTTACAATCCTCAAAGGACTTTCGTCAGTTGAAGCAGCTTGTTTTATGTTTTTAATTTGTGCCAATATCTTATCCTTCAATTGAGGAGGAGGGGATACAGCTAAAGTTTGTACGTACTTTTCCATTCCGTCTTGGATGGAAGATAATTCTGTTTTTATTTCCGGGTAAATGGAAGATAAGCATTCCACTTCTCTAATTTCTTGAGAAGATGCGCCTCCTAACACATAGCTTTCAAGTATGCCAGATTCTATATATTGTTTGATATCCAACTTGCTAGTATTAAGGTAAAATAATCTTTTAATTCAAGAATCGCTGTTCTTGATCTCGTTTTCACTGTTCCCAGTGGTATATTTAGTTCATCTGAGGTTTCTTGTTGTGTATAGCCTTTAAAATAAAGATATTCCACAATAATTCTTTTCTCATCAGATAGGTTGTTTAGTATGTCTCTCAGACCAATTGTATCAGGATTTATTTCTAAAGAAGTAGGTCTAGATAAATCATTTTTCATTGATTCATTTCCTTTATAGGTTCGCTGTGTTTTTCTTAATGAGTCAATTGATTTGTTTCTACAAATATTTAACATCCAAGTAAATAAGCTTCCTTTTCCTTTTTCGTAAGTATTAATTTTCTCCCATATTTTTACAAAACATTCTTGCAGAATATCTTGAGCCAGGTCATCTTGTTTTACAATTTTCAATATCAATCCATACAAAGCATCAGAATATTTATCATAGATAATAGAGAAAGATTCGGTGTCTCCTTCCTTTATCTTAGCTATCAAAATTTCATTAGTATCTTTTGTTTGGGTTTCAATCATAGATTGTATTTAACAATTTGTGTTCTTCTAAGGTAATCATTTATTCACCTATTTTAAAAGAAAAAACCCCGCTGAAACTTAACAGCAGGGTTTTTTACTATATCTGCCAAATAGGTAAGAGGCGATAACCTACCTAGCAAATGAACCTAATAATACATAAGTTGTAGGGTCAGTAGTAGACATAGCTTGTAGTGGATCGTGTACTACAAAGAATCCATCGTAAGTTGTAGTTAAATCAGTGTAAGTTTTTGTGCTAATCTGACTGCTGTATGCTGTTGCTCCGTTTCCTGGAATCATTACTGTACAAACATCACTGTTTGGTGTTTCATTGTAAGGAGTCATATTTGGAGTAGTAGTTGGGTCTGCTTTATCATGAGAATGAACCATGTAAGTTTGACTATTAACTGTGTTTTCTAAAGTAACAGTAACTCTGCTGTCTCCATCTGCTAATTCTTGTACATTAATTATTCCTGCCAAAGTATTTGCATGAGTACCACTGTATGCAAAAGCTGGTGCAACTTGACCTGTATTGAAAGCATAATTAAATGTTCCTCTTGATAAACCACTTGCAGCTTGAGTTCTAGCTATTTTTCCTACAAATAAGTAAGTAGATATATCAGTAGTTGACATTGCTTGAAGCGGATCATGTACTACAAAAAATGCGTCATAAGTTCCTGTAATTTCAGCGTAACTTTTATTTGCAGTTTGAGATACTGAAACTGTTCCTCCGTTTCCTGTAACCATTTGAGCGAAAACATCACTGTTTGGCGTTTCATTGTAAGGAGTCATATTAGGAGTTGTAGTTGGGTCGGCAGCATTATGAGAGTGAATTCTGTAAATCTCTCCGTTAATAGTATTATTAAGAGTCACAGTAATTTTTGCTTTACTTCCGCTTTCTTCTACTTTAATAGATGCAGTTAAGTCATCTTTGTGTGTTCCTTTATAAGCTGCAGTTGAAACAACTTGTCCGTTATTAAACTCATAATTGTAAGTCATAGATTTTGCTGCAGGTGTAACTGGGGCGTCATCCATATCTTCTTTTTTACAAGATGACATTCCTAAAGGAATTAATAGCAACATTGCAATTGACATTTTAAGCGTATTGATTTTCATAATTTTTTGGTTTTAATGATTATTAATTTGATTCATTTGCCCATACATACGCCATTGTTTTGCTCTTGGATTTTACTATTTATAATTTTTTCATCAAATTACATTTATGATTTTGATTAACAAGTAGTTATAGTCTAAAATAGTTTTAAAAAAAATAAAAAAGCCTTTCAGAATATTCTGAAAGGCTTGGATTTGAGAGTTAAAAAATATTATTGAACAACTATTTTTTTAGCAACATAGCCATTTTTATTTTTTACATAAACAGTATAAACTCCTGCTGATAAAGATTCACTTTCTATAAAAACTCTATTGTTTTTTATTGATTGATTCACTTCTATTTTTTCTCCAATAATATTAAATATTGAAATTGTGGCTTTATTTAAGTTCTCTCCTTCAATATAAAAATTACCCTGAGTGGGATTTGGATAAATAATAATATCTAATTCTTTCTCAATAGAGTTTACAGATAATGGTGAGCCTATTGTAAAATTATAGACTAAAGAAGAACCGAAATCACCTTGAAATGTTTTAATAAGTTGCCAATTGGTTCTATGAAAACGTATATATCCATTTCCATCACTATTTGCCCAAAATGATATACCATCTCCATCGGTATCTGTAACCACCATTCTGTAACATCCCAATCCTAAGTTTAATGTGTCTTTAAATAAAGTATTGTTAGGGGTAGAAGGTAAGTCATAAACTTCTGTTCCAAACTCATTAAAGATTTTAATTGAGGTTTCATTAGATGCATTATTAGATTGATAATGAATCACAAACTCTGAAGGAACAAATTCTGGAGATGTAAATTCACTTCTATAACTATTGTTGTGATTATACTCATCAGTTCCATTATTTGGCTTACTTATTTCTGCGTAAAATACATTGTCAGATCCTACAATTGAGTTCCACATCCTTACAGGAGCATGCATTTCAACAACTTCTTGTTCAGATGGTTTTAAATTTCCTGTCCAATTATAGACTTCTTTTGTTGTACTATTATTCACCCAGAATTCAATTTTAAGAGAGTTTAACATAGTTTTTCCTGTATTCCTTATAGTGATTTTTGGATAATGGCAAATTGCATTTTCTCGAGCATATTCTACTCTGTTGGATGGAGAAACAACATCTACAATTGCTGCATCCAAGTTGTGATTGTACTTACCGTATGTAATCAACTTATTACTTACAATATATCTAGAAGTACCTGTTGCTACAGTGATTCCATAATCTAATAATGCTGAATCACCAGCATTAACATAATTTGTAATGTCGTTTCTCTCTATATCAGTTGCCATTCCCGGGCACCACCCAGCTCTATCGTATATCCAAGTTCCTCCTTGAGGATACACTGGATTTTCACCACAATCTTTCCAAACTTGCCACTGAAATTGTTGACTTGGTCCAACTTTAAGATAGTGGTTTCTAGGAATGAACTCTCCTTCTTGACCATGTCCTGTTATTGATGTAGTTACTTCAAAATATTTACCACTATCTAGTAATGGAAGTTTTTTTGGTGGAAAAACATTATCTGATAATATGTCTGTATAGTTAGGGTATCCTACTGGCCATGCTTCTTTAATATCTAATATATCTCTTTCGGGTGTACCTACAATAAAGTGAAATGAAATATCCATTTCTTCCTGCCACTGTCCTCCACGCTCTATGGTGATTCTTTTATTTCCATTCAAAAATGGGGTAAAGTCTGTAACATCAAAAATCCAAGTTTTTCCATCAGGACCGAGATCTAAGCCTATTCCATAAGGTGTTACAAAAGACATAATTTCAAATTTTGTAGGAAACCTTTTGTAGTAAGGCAAATCCGAAATATTGATTGTCCCATTTGTTGTATTAGTTAAAGAATCATATATGTTTCCTAATTGATCATAAAAATAAGATTTAGTATCTGAGTTGTAATATGTGTTTGTGCTTACTATACCAATACTGTCATTCCTTTTCTCTCCAGTTTTAGAATATATTTGGTTTTGAACAACTGAATGGTTAGTGTGAAGAATTGAATCATAAACAGTGTCATTAACGGTTGATAATACATAAATCCCTTGAGCTAAATGTATATTTGGTCTAACAGACAATTCTGTTATTTCTTTGAAAATATCTTCTCCTTTAAAAGAAAATTTGTTCTGAGACCCTATAATTGTGCCGTCATTTGAATTACCAGAACTATCAGCCACATAACTACCATAACTATTATTTAAGCTATAATTCATTTCTAAATTTGAGTAGTTAGGATGAGAAGAGGTGATTGATTTTCTTTTCCACTCATTAATTGTTGATAGCGTAAGATTGGTATTCCAAATTCTTAAACCGTCCATTTCCCCAACCATATATCTATTATGAATTCCTTTGCTTACTTGCACATTTATACCGTTAGTAACATCAGTATTTATCACGGTTGTAGGGTTTGCTGTTTTTGTATCAACAATTCCGTCTACATAAAATGTTACATCAGAAAGCCTAGTTCCATTAAGAACGGCAACAACATGATGCCAATTTCCATCAGCAATATTTGTACCTCCAACTACACCTGCACCATTTATTTCTATTCTTTGATATCCATTTGTTGTTGTTCTCCAATTCCACTTTTCTCCTGTAGAATTATCTCCCCAAGATAAAATCTCAGCACCAATTTTGGTGGTTTTTACCCAAGCCTCCATAGTCCTGTTTGTGGTTCCACCAACTCCTTTATAAGAATTTGATTCTATGTAATTTGATAAATCAAATTGCATAGAATAATCTCCACCAGCATTCAGTCCCATATTGGCAATAGAATGACTTTTTATAATATTATCTGTACCCACAGAAATACCGTTAAATGAAAATTCAATAATAATATTTGAGGTTCCATCCCAAATAAAAGGTGTGTGAAATTGAAATCTATTTATACCTGTGGTGAAATTTGTACTTGAGTAATATACTTCTGTAAACCCTGTTAAATCTATTGAATCAGCAATCAATTGATTCTTGGTTGAACTTTTAATTTTAATTTTTAATTGATTTGCTTGAGAACCAATTGCTTGAACATCCAAAAATAATGCATCAATATTCCCAGTAATAATCCCAGCAGAAATTAGTTCTGAGGCTGTATACAAGAATTGAGATTTTCCGGTATGTTTCTTTGTAGATATAATTTCTGAGGAATTTAAAATTCCATTCCCAATTGTATCTATGTCCTCAGATGTGGTTGATATAACGGTTGTTTTCTTTTCAATTTTTCTATAAAAATTATATAAAGGAGATATTGAATAATTAAATGTGTTGCCTGAAAAATTTGAAATAGTATAGCTTGGGATATAGTTAACAGTAGAATCAAATCTTGTTGAATCATGGAGATATGTATTACAGGAATAATCCCATTCACCACAACCCAAATTCCTTGCACTACCAGTTGAGACTCTCGCACCTTTACATCTCATGTTGTAGTACATGAGTATTTTTTCATAAGTAATGCTCGTATCTGAAGGAAATGATACGATTGTATCCCTTGTTTGACTGGAGTAGTTAAATGACTGAACTTTTATTGTGTCTCCAATGGATTGCGAGAATATTGTGAAACAAAAAAAAGCTAAAACAAATGAAAGTGTTATTTTTTTAATCATAGTATTTTTTATTAATTATCAATAGTTTCTACTAAGAAACCACAAGGTTCAGGGGTGTTGTTTTGATAAGGATTTTTGTTTGTATTGTTTTCTTTTGACAACCAACTTCCTCCTTTTCTTCCTGCAGTTTCGGGGCAATATAACAAATATATAGGGCTTTTTAGTTTGCTGCTTTTCATCAACCCCAAAATATTAAGTGTAAGTTGAGAAATATAAGATCTCTGCTTATCTAAATCATTAGCAGAATTCGCTATATTCATAACATTTTCTTTTATCAAATCTTTTCTTAGTTTCCATGCTAATTGACTTTTTGAACTAAGTTTTTTTGTATTAATTCTTTTTATTAGGCGATACATTGATCCTGCATAATCGGAAGCTTTTGATGTATTGTCAATACTCAATTCATCTGTTAGCTTATAGTATGAGTAATATAATATCTCAAATCCATCAGTTTTCATTGTGTCTACTTCGGTACTAGAGGCCATGTATATATCTTCATGGTCATCATGAGAATGGGAGCTATGGTCATGCTCGACTTCTCTTTCAAATTTGCAACAGCCATGTAATTCTTGATAAGCAGAATCTGTTGCATTATATAATTCATTATCGTGACCTGCATCTGCAATCCTCCTCAGGATTTGTTCTTTACTGGTTCTAGAAGAATTATAAATAATTGTTGCAATTTTAGTCTGTTTGTTCCAATCTACTTTTGCTTCATTTTTTTTATTTCCTGCTTTTTCAATTCTCTCTTCACACATACCGCAATTCCCAGAGACTTTAGCATTTGTAGTTTGATAGTTTTTAATGTTACTACTACACTGGCTAAGTATGCTTGTAATAAATAGTAAAGCTGTTAGTTTTAAAATTAATTTCATATTGAATTTGATAAATAGATTAAAGACTTTACAAAGTTAAGTCTTTTTAATTGCTTAGTATATTACTAATAGAATGCTATAAAAAAAACCTCCTAATTAATTAGGAGGTTTTTTTATAATTTGATTTTTTGTGATTTTATCTTGGATCAACTCTTACAACATTATTTGCAGAGTAATCTACGTACCATAATTTTCCGTCAGGCCCAATTTTTATACCTTTTATGCTTGTGGCATTGGTTCGTATTCTTGCCATTTCTTTTTTAGTTCCAATGTTGTATGCAATAATTTCGTTTGTTGCATTATCACTTACAAATAGCCTACCATCTTTAACTTCAACACCACAAGGGTCTGTAAGATTTATATCAGAAAAAACCTCCCATTCAGGATTTTCCATTTCTTTTCGGCTTGCAAGTGCTTCATATAGTAAGGGTAAGTCTCTTTTTTTGGTTCCAGTATTAATTCTCATTCTCAAAATTCTTTTACCTCCTGTATCACATATGTATAACCAGTTAGAAGTCTTATCTATTACCATGTGGCTTGGAACCGAAGCTTTTCTTGTAACAGTAAAACCAATGTAACGCTCTACTTCTCCATCTGAGTGGTCGTGCATACCTGGACCATGATCCCCTTTAAAATCATATTTTACTATTTGAGATGAATTACCATCAAATACCCAAAAAATATTATCTTTTTCATGAGCAATTCCCATACTATATGGGCTTTCATGGAGCATATCTAAGTGACTTCCGTTTGTTCCAGGCCCAGCATATTGAGCATAAATAGACATATCACTAGACCATAGGGATGGACCTGCAAAAGGGTTTCCTCCATCTTGATTGGCATCATATATTCCAGAGCTAGTTCCAAAATTGTAGTTTTCAGGACTAAAGGCTAACGCTGTACCTAATGACATAAAATGCCACGAGTTACCGTCTTTTCTGTATATAGATGATTGAGATGATTTCCCAGCATTAGAAATAATAATTGTACTACTTCCTGTGTTAGAAGTACCTTCGTTCAATATCCATAATTCACCCTTTCTGCTTGGAGCTGGATGAAAATCAAGATCTTGAGGACTATTTACAAGATTCACTGAATTTGCTACAACTGTATAGTTAGGGGTAGAGGAACCAATAGGATTGTTTCCGTAAAATTCTGGAATTTTTGCTTCTGCTTCTGGTGTCACGGGACACTCTTCTAATTCTTTTTCTTTTTTACAAGATAATCCAAGTAAAACAAGCAAGATTCCTGCAAAAATTATGTTAGTTTTTTTCATTGTTTCTAGTTTTTCAGTTGCTAAGATATAACATTATATAACAGAAGTCAATACACATTATATTTACCTATTTGTGTAATTTTGTGTTTCTCTTATCATAAAAACATATTTTATAGTGTAAACAATTGATTAGTAAATTATAATCTTTTTTGAAATAATTGTTTTTTCTGTTTTGATTTGTATAAAATAAATACCTTTTCGATACTTTGAGAGATTCATTTTTTGAGTTAATGAATTTGAAGAAATTGTTTCTAATAATTTTCCATTTATATCAATCACACTAATAATTTTCTCTTTGGTATTATAGGTGTTTAAAGAAAAAAAGCCGTTACTAGGATTTGGATAAATTAAATACTCAATTTGATTATCAAATTCTTCGAAAGAATTTATGTTACATACATTCACTGGATTTGTAACAGTTTTCCCTATTCTAAAAGAAAATCTTCCCACTGAAGAACCGCTAGAGGTGACTGTTGAAGTATTGGTTTTGGTAGTTGCAGGATTACCAACTATTGTTGATGTATAGCCTTGATGGCAACTGCTATTTCCTAGACTATCAGTTTTAACGATATATACATCGAAATTAAATGTGTTAAAGCTATTGGTATATCCAGCCATTATGAATCCCTTATCAGAAGTTTGTTGTATTGATTCACCAAAATCTATTGACATACCGCCATAAACTCTTGTCATTAGTGTATCTCCCAATGAGTTAAGTTTTAATAAATAGAAGTCTTCAAATCCTTTTCCAAAACTCCTTGTATTACCCATTATCATTATATCTTGATTAGATAATTCGATAACAGATTTTCCTGATTCATTGCCGGTTCCACCAAATGTTTTTGACCATTTTAATTCACCAACAGAATCAATTTTTATTACATAAACATCCCTTTGTCCCACTCCAAAACTTTCTGATGAGCCTGATATAATGAAACCTTTGTCTTTTGATAATGCAATCGAATTGCCAAAATCATTCATAGTTCCACCATAGGCCCTTGCCCACACTAAGTTTCCATTTATATCAAATTTCACAACATATACATCAGAGTTCCCAGCCCCAAAACTAAATGTATTACCTACCATTATAAAACCACCATCATGAGTTTTTGACATATCAGTTGCACCATCAATCGCACTTCCACCAAAAGCTCTTGTCCATAATGTATCTCCTTTTTTGTCGAGCCTAAGAGCATAGGTGTTTCTTATCCCTAATCCAAAACTTTCAGTATATCCAGAAAGTATATAACCACTATCCGCTAACTGAATGATTTTATATCCATAATCAGAATTGAGACCTCCATAAGTTCTTGTCCAAGAACTATCCCCTGTCGAAGTTAGTTTTAATGCATATGCATTAGATTGTCCTGATACCGAATCATGAGCTTCTCCTACTACAATGTACCCGCTATCAAAAGTCTGAATAATATCATAAGCTTCGTTTCCTGCTCCATCTCTATTTCCAGCAATAGCTGTATCAACTGCTGGGCCATAAGTATTTGACCACACAGTATCACCAAATGCATCTAATTTCACTATATAATATTCCGCACTTAATAATCCGGAAACATCATACGAACCAGCTATTATGTAACCATTATCGTTTGTGGTTTTTACTACATATGCTCTAGTTGCATTTGTACTTTCATATTTTTTTTGAAATTGCTGTTGACCGTATGAGTTCGAAAACAAAAGAACCGAAATAATAATAAGTATTTTTTTATTGAATCTCATATTACTACTGGATAGATTTTTAATAATTTGAATCAAAGATATATAAATAAATGGAGGGATGTTTTTCTCATAAAAAAGTCCCAATACAATTTGTACTGGGACTTTAGATTTTATTTAGTCTGTTTATTAGCTTCCGCACATTTCACAATCGTCTGGATTATCAATAGAGCATTGCATTTTTGCTGCTTGGTAAGCCTCATCATTTTGATCAACAAACATTGGCTCGTTGGTGCTAGCCGCTGCTTGAACAGGAGCATTTTGTGCTAATGGCTCTTGCATAGGAGATACTAATGGCTCAACTATTGGAGAAGATTTTTCATTTGAGAAAGAATAATCCTCTTGAGGTTCTTCTACTTTAGTAGCTTGTGCAGGTTGAGGTGCAGGAGTTTCTGCAACTGGAGCAACTGGAGTTTCAGGAGCCATCTCTATTACTGGCTTCTTTTCCTCTGGTTTTGGCTCAGTTTTAGCAGATTTTTTCAGTGTAAACTTAATCGCATCCACTGCAGATTTAGTTCTCAAATAATACATTCCTGTTTTCAATCCTTTTTTCCATCCGTAGAAATGCATTGAGGTTAATTTACCAAAGTTTGCATTCTCCATAAATATATTCAACGATTGAGACTGGCAAATAAATGCCCCTCTATCTGCTGACATGTTGATTAAGGCCTTTTGGCTAATTTCCCATGCAGTTTTATATAAGTCTTTAATGTCTTGAGGAATTCCTTCAATGTGTTGGATAGATCCGTTACCCGCCATCATTTCATTTTTCATGTCATTGTTCCACAATCCTAAGTTTACTAAATCTCTTAGTAAGTGCTTATTCACAATAATAAACTCACCAGAAAGTACTCTTCTTGTGTAAAGGTTAGAAGTATAAGGCTCAAAACATTCGTTGTTTCCAAGAATAGAAGCTGTTGACGCTGTAGGCATTGGAGCTAATAATAATGAGTTTCTTACACCATGTTGTTTTACTTCAGCTTTCAATGTTGTCCAATCCCATCTTTCACTCGGAGTAACTCCCCACATATCGTATTGGAATGTTCCTTGAGAAACGGGAGATCCTTCATAAGTTTGGTAAGCTCCTTCTTTTGCAGCTAAATCTTTAGATGCAGTCATTGCTGCAAAATAAAGCGTTTCAAAAATTTCAGAGTTCAATTTTCTTGCTTCTTCCGAATCAAAATTTTGTCTCAATAGGATAAACGTATCAGCTAATCCTTGCACTCCTATTCCAATCGGTCTATGACGCATGTTAGAATTTTCTGCTTCAGGTACTGGGTAATAATTGTTGTCAATTATTCTGTTCAAGTTAAGTGTAGCTTGGTAAGTTACTTCGTATAATTTCTGGTGGTTAAATTCACCATCTTTTACAAACTTAGGCAATGCAACAGAAGCTAAATTACATACGGCAACTTCATCAGGTGAAGTGTACTCCATAATCTCAGTACACAAGTTAGATGACTTTATCGTACCCAAGTTCTTTTGGTTTGATTTTCTATTAGCTGCATCTTTGTACAACATGTATGGAGTTCCCGTTTCAATTTGAGACTCAACAATTTTGTTCCACAATTCTTGTGCTTTTATTGTCTTTCTTCCTCTTCCTTCTTGCTCGTATTGTAAGTATAATTTTTCAAACTCTTCTCCATGGCAATCGGCCAGCCCTGGACATTCGTTAGGACACATCAACGTCCATTCTTCGTCTGCTTCCACTCTTTTCATGAATAAATCTGGAGTCCACATTGCATAAAACAAATCTCTTGCTCTTTGTTCTTCTTTTCCATGATTCTTTTTCAAATCTAAGAAATCAAAAATATCAGCATGCCATGGCTCAATATATAAGGCAAAAGAACCTTTTCTTTTTCCTCCACCTTGATCTACGTATCTTGCTGTGTCGTTAAATACTCTCAACATTGGTACAATTCCGTTTGAAGTACCATTTGTTCCTTTAATGTACGAACCTTTAGCTCTCACATCATGAATAGAAAGACCAATTCCTCCCGCTGATTGAGAGATTTTAGCACATTGTTTCAATGTATCGTAAATTCCATCAATACTATCTTCTTTTGTAGCCAATAGGAAACAAGAAGACATTTGTGGTTTTGGTGTTCCTGAATTAAATAGAGTAGGAGTAGCATGTGTAAACCATCCTTGAGACATCAAGTGATAGGTTTTGATTGCTGACTCAATATCATTTTTGTGAATACCGATAGAAACTCTCATCAACATGTGCTGAGGTCTTTCAGTTACAGTTCCATTAGTTTTTAATAAGTAAGACCTTTCTAAAGTCTTAAACCCAAAATAATCATAACGGAAATCTCTGTCATAAATTAACGTAGAGTTTAATAATGGAGCATTTTCTTCAATAATTTTGTAAACGTCATCCGCCAATAACGAAGCTGGTTCGCTTGTAATTGGGTCAATGTATTCATACAATTCTTTCATCGTTTCCGAGAAAGATTTTTTGGTGTTTTTGTGTAAGTTAGATACTGCAATTCTTGAAGCAAGAAGAGCGTAATCTGGGTGAGTAATAGTATTTGTTGCTGCAATTTCTGCAGCTAAGTTATCCAAATCACTTGTAGTAACTCCATCATACAATCCTTCAATCACTTTCATGGCGACTTTTGTATAATCCACTAATGGATTTAAGCCGTAACACATTTTTTGCACTCTTGCAGTTATTTTATCAAATTGAACTGCTTCTCTTTTTCCGTTTCTTTTTACTACATACATAAATTTGGGGTCTTAAAAATTCTTTTGCCTATACTCTATAGATTTTGCGAGATTTCTCTCTGTTTGTTCTTAAAAATACTCAAAACAATTACTCGAAATACGGGGTAGGCTTCCCCATTATTAACTCATTATTGTTAATAGCATGTTAATGCTTTGTAAGTAATGATTTTGTTTTAGAAATCCTCGTCCATTGAGAACGATGAATCTGAAGATGAATTGCCAGCTACTCCTGCTTTTTGGTATTCACCCACTCTTTTTTCAAAGAAATTTGTTTTTCCTTGAAGGTTAATCATATCCATAAAATCGAATGGATTTGTAGAATTATATATCATAGGGCAGTTAAGCTCTGACAATAATCTATCGGCAACAAATTCGATATATTGGTTCATCATATCTGAGTTCATTCCAATTAATCTTACTGGCAATGATTCAGTTACAAATTCTTTTTCAATCTCTACTGCGTAAGTAATGATTTCTTTAATTCTTTCTGGAGATACTTTGTTTACAACATGCTCATTGTGAAGCAGTACTGCAAAATCACAATGTAATCCTTCGTCTCTTGAGATAAGCTCGTTTGAGAAAGTTAACCCTGGCATTAGTCCTCTTTTCTTTAACCAGAAAATAGAACAGAAACTACCTGAGAAGAAAATTCCTTCTACAGCTGCAAAAGCAATTAATCTTTCTGCAAAACTTCCGTTGTCAATCCATTTTAATGCCCATTCAGCTTTTTTCTTTACAGGTTCAAAAGTTTCGATTGCATTAAATAAATAATCTTTTTCTTTTTGATCTCCTATATACGTATCAATCAAAAGCGAATACGTTTCTGAGTGGATATTTTCCATCATAATTTGGAAACCGTAGAAAAATTTAGCTTCTGTATATTGTACTTCTGCTACAAAATTTTCTGCAAGGTTTTCATTTACAATTCCATCACTTGCAGCAAAAAATGCAAGTACATGTTTGATGAAATATCTTTCGTCATCATTCAGTTTATTTTCCCAATCAGAAATGTCTGAAGAAAGGTCTAATTCTTCGGCAGTCCAAATACTTGCTTCCGCATTTTTATAATATGCCCAGATGTCATCATGTTCAATAGGAAACAATACAAATCTATTTTTGTTTTCCTGTAAAATTGGTTCTGGTTGCAAGTTGGCGCTCATTTCGTTCATGTTTTTTTGTTTTTGACGTTCCTTTAATTTAATTTCGAAAAGAGAGAAAACCGAATTGTTTTGTGTCTCTTCCGCAATACAAAAGTGAATAAAAAAGTTGAACCTAACAATTTGAATAATTAACAAAAAAGTGATTTATCAACAAAGATTTTAGGTAGTGCTTAGAAACACTGACTTTGTTTTTTGTAAAAAGTTTTTCGACATTTTTTTGTTAACAAAACTTTGAAATCTTGTTGACTTTTGGCAAGGGTATTTCGGAATGTATTTATTTAACTTTTGGCTTGGTTTCTGTTAAATTTAAAAAGCTATAGTCTTCTAAAAATAAATATTGTAATTAATAGTGTCATCTTCTTTTTTTAATGAATCTGGGATATTATAGTTAAGTATGATACTATCAGCAGGGTTTTTTAGGCTTAAAAAAGGAGTTGGATGACAAGGGGTTTTAGCTCCAACAGTCCTAAAGTGATGGAAGTAAGTACTATCTTTTATAGTGTCAACATGACTCCCATTTATACAGGTTAAATATTCAATTCGATAGTTTATTAGGCTAACATTATTAGATGTGTCCTTAATTATTCCTTGGAAATAATAATTGTTTTCATCACTGTAATACGGGTCGTATTCATAGTCATAAGTATATTCCTCATCTTTGTTACAAGAAGAAAAACCTCTTCATTTTAAAATGAAGAGGTTTTTCTGTTGAGGTCTCGAGCGGATTCGAACCGCTGTAGATGGTGTTGCAGACCACTGCCTAGCCGCTCGGCCACGAGACCAAATTTTATTGGTCTGCAAATTTAATAATTCTACTTAATAAAACAAGTTGATACTAAATTTACTTCAAAAAAAAGCCTAATAGCTTAGGTTGTTCATTTGTTGTTAAAAACAATTAAATCATACTCGCTAATCAATAGGGTTCAAAGGAGTATATTTGACCCTTAAATTAACCCAAACTATAGCAAACCTATGAACTTTATTGTTTCAAGTAGCTTACTTCTTAAGCATTTACAATCTATCAGTGGAGTACTGAGCACAAATAATACATTGCCGATTTTAGATAATTTTCTTTTTACAATTGAAGGAAAAGAATTAACCGTATTGGCTTCGGATTTGGAAACTACCATTTCTTCAAAATTTGAAATTGAAGCTAACGAAGATGGTGCAGTTGCAATTCCTGCTAAGTTTTTGATGGATGCTTTAAAAACTTTTTCTGAGCAACCTCTTACTTTTTCTGTAGACTCTTCGACTTTTGGAATTGAAATTTCTTCAGACAATGGGAAATTCAAATTGAGTGGTCAGAATAAAGATGAGTTTCCAAATACACCTATTTTGGAATCTCCATCTACAATGAGAATTTCTTCGGATGTACTTTCGAGAGCGATTACCAAAACTATTTTTGCAACAGGAAACGATGATTTGAGACCTGTAATGTCGGGTGTATTTTTCCAATTGGAAAGTGACTCAGTTACTTTTGCTGCGACTGATGCACACAAATTAGTTAGGTATAAAAGTACTTCAAGTAGTGCAAGTTCTTCAGCTTCATTCATTGTGCCTAAGAAACCTCTTAATTTATTGAAGAATTTGGTTGGGAATACTTCGGACGATGTAACTATGGAATACAGTGAATCGAACGTACATTTTAAGTTTGATGATTTTAATGTAATTTGTAGATTGATTGACGGGAAATATCCAAATTATGATGCGGTAATTCCTAAAACTAATCCAAATAGACTGACCGTTGAAAGACAATCTTTATTGAACTCAATGAAAAGAGTTTCGATCTTCTCCAACAAATCTACTCACCAAGTAAGGTTGAAAGTGGCTGGTAGCGAATTGGCAATTAGTGCAGAGGATTTAGATTTTGCGAATGCTGCAAATGAAAGATTGACTTGTAGTTATGAAGGTACTGATATGGAAATTGGTTTTAATTCTAGATTTTTAATCGAAATGTTATCTAATCTTGAATCGGACAATATCCACTTAGAAATGAGTGATCCTTCAAGAGCTGGAATTATTTTACCAAGCGAAACTGATATTGAAGGAGAAGATATTTTAATGTTGGTAATGCCGGTGATGTTGAATAATTAAATTAGTGATTAGTTACTAGTGAATAGTAATTAGTTTTTTTCTTATAAAAAATTTTAAAGGAATAATCGAAAGGTTGTTCCTTTTTTGTTTTCAACACAGATTAAAAAACGATATCATTCCTGCCTTCGCAGGAATGACAATAAAAAGGGTTAGAAGATTATTAGTCCTTCTTCAAATACTCAAAGAAGATTTTGTAATTTTCGTCCATAGTAGTGTTGGTAGTTTGCTTTCTCATTCTTTCCTCTTCTTCTTGGATTAGTTTTAATTGATGGTTGTATTCATCTACATATTCTTCAAAAGCTGGGTCAACAGTCAGGTTGTATTTATCGGGAGAGAAGTATTTTTTACGAAAATAAACTGCCATAATAATTCCTGATAAAGCTCCAAACAAATGTCCTTCCCAAGATGTTCCTTCTTCGCCAGGAAAAATACCCCACATCATACTTCCATAAGAAAAAGCAATGATTAGTGAAATGGCTATTTGACGTTTGTTTTTGCTAAATACTCCACTAAAAAACAAAAAATAAGCCATGCCATAAATTACTCCACTTGCCCCTATATGATAAGATTCCCGACCACCAAGCCAAAGGCAAATTCCAGAGAATATCCAGATGAATATAGTAACTGGTGTAAACAGTTTTTTATAATTGAGAATAAGCAACCAGCTCAACACAAAAAGCGGAACAGAATTTCCAGCAATGTGTGAGTGATCTGATGTGTTGTGCAAAAACGGTGAAAATAAGATTCCTTTTAATCCAGAAATTTGTCTTGGAAAATTTCCATAAGTGGTAAAGTTCAACTCAGGAAAACGGAGGTTCAAAAAATGGATTGCCCAAATTAGAATTACTAAAAGAAAGGGAATCCCCATTTCTGTAAATATAGATGTTTTTTGTTTCACTCTTAAATTTCGTTAATAATTATGCCAATTGGTTGTTTTGACGAAACTGTCAGTGGAAACTGTCAAAAAGAACTATTTAATCTCTGTAATTTTTTTTCTAAAATAATCTTTTTCTTTCTCGTTTTGAGCAAGTTCAATGGTTTTTAGTAGGGCTATTTTTGCTTCATTAGTTTTTCCTTGTTTGGAATATAAGTCTGCGTAAACCGCATAGTACAAATGTTGTTTTTGTTCTAGAAGCTTAGGGTTTACGGATTTCATTTTTAATTCTACTTTGTCATAATCATTAAGCTGAAGTAGAGCTATGGCTTGATTTAGAGAAATAAAATCTGATGGGTACATTTCGTATAGTTTTCCATATAAAAAATCAATTTTCTCCCAGTTGGTGTCTTTGTATTCTTTTGCGTTGGAGTGTTGAAAAGCAATTGATGCTTCATAGAAATAGGAGGAAATAATAGGATAGGTTGTTGCTTTTTGAAGAGAAAAATTTCCCATTTCTATCAAAGGTTGATACCAATTTTTACGATTTTGATTTTTTAACTCAATAACTATATCATCAGTAGCTTTAGTTTCAAGCCTTGAAGAATTAAAGCACATTAATGCAAAAAGTGAATAAACGGAATTGCCTCTTAGATTTTCTTTATTCAAGAGCATTTTGCATAGTCTCAATGCTTCTCCGCATAAATCTTTTCGGATAATAATATTTTTTCCATTGGAATGAAAACCTTCATTGAAAATGAGATAGATAACTTGAAGTACATTGTCAATTCTTTCAGATAATTCCTTTCCAGATGGAATTTCGAATTTGATATCTCTTTCAATAATAGTTTTCCTTGCTCGTTGAAGCCTTTTTTTAATACTTTCTTCTTTAGTAAGAAGAGAAGCTGCAATTTCTTTTTGACTAAAGCCAGAAATTGTTTTTAGAGCAAATGCTATTTGATCTTTGCTTTGAAGTTCTGGGTGGCAACAAGCAAAAATCATTCTGAGTTGACTGTCTTCAATTTCGCTATCTAAAAACAATTCATTTAATGCTATTGCGGATGGTCCAGAATCTAGATTTTGAATTCTTGATTTATCAGCTTTTATTTTTCTAAAAAGGTCAATAGTTCTGTTTTTGGCTGCTTGAGTAAGCCACGCCTCAGGATTTTCAGGAATAGAATCTTTCCAAGTGTGAGTAGCTTTGAGAAAAGTATCCTGAATAGCGTCTTCAATAATTTCTAGGTTAGAGAACCCAAAAATTCTTGTTAAAATAGAAACCATCTTCCCAAACTGATGCCTGAAAAGATGATCTATTATTTTGTCTTGACTCATTATCTGTCAAATACCATTATCTCTCTTATTTCAACAGTATTTCCGTATTCATAATCAGGAAAATCTTCAGCAATTTTTACCACTTCATCCATGTTGTTGGCTTTTACTATATAATATCCACCCACAATTTCTTTGGTTTCAGTAAATGGTCCATCGGTAATGGTTCTATTTTGTCCAGTTACTCTTTTTATATCCGCAGTAAGTGCATGTCCTCCTTCAAGTATTCCTTGTTTACCCATTTTTTCTCCCCATGCCATCCATTTGCCCATACTTGCTTGCATTTCCTCTGGCGAAAGTCCTAGTTGTTCATAATTTTGACCAACAAAAATCATCATAAATTTTTTCATCATTTTATTTTTTAAAAGTTAATTAAATTACATTGTTGCACACTCGTATAATCCTACACTGCATCCCGCAGCCCAAGTTAAGTGATGGTGGTTTTGCACTAGAGATTTTGCCGCTTCAAAAGATTCAGCTTTTAGAATGGAATATCCGCTTACTTCTTTGCTAGAAGTTGACCAGCTTCCATCACCAACTTGTTCTTCAGCTCTTGAATTCGGAGATCCGAAATCTACAATATGGCTATCAATTTTTTCTTTCCAAGCGAACCATGGTTTCATGCCTTCAGCCAATTGTTCAGGTGTTGCTTGTGCAGACATTTCTTTAGCTTCTGCAGGAGCATAATAGATTACTAAAAAGTTTTTCATTTCGTTATTTATTTTGGTTTATATACTGAAATAACGAAGCTGAAAAAAGTTAGGGGACAGAAATTGAAATTATTTCAATCTTTCTTTATAATCACCAGTTCTAGTATCAACTTTTACCTTATCTCCAATATTAATAAAAAGAGGAACTCTTATTTCTGCTCCAGTAGTAATTGTAGCAGGCTTTAGAGTGTTTGTTGCTGTATCTCCTTTTACACCTGGTTCAGTATAAGTGATTTCAGTATCAATATAAGGTTGTAACTCACAAGTGAGGGGAGTTTCATTTTCTGCGTCAAATACAATGGTCGCAGAATCTCCATCTACTAGAAATTGAGGATTATCAATCATAGCTTCTTGAAGCATAATTTGCTCATAAGTTGTGGTATTCATAAAGTGATATCCCTGATCATCTTTGTACAAAAATTGATAGTTTCTGGTTTCTACTCTTACATCTTCAATTTTATGACCTGCAGAAAATGTGTTGTCAAGTGTTCTTCCAGTGGTTAAACTTTTCATTTTTGTTCTTACAAAAGCAGGACCTTTCCCAGGTTTTACGTGTTGGAATGAAACTATTTTAAATAAATCATGCTTAAATCTAATGCACAATCCGTTTCTGATATCTGAGGTATTTGCCATGTTATCGGTTTATTTTCTTTTATAAATGTTGACCAAGATACTACTATCAGAGTTTTTATACAAAATAAACTCCGTTGAATCAGTTTGCCATGTGTTGAAAACAGTATCTGTATATGAAGTGTTGAAGTTTGAATTGTATAATTCTCTCAGTTGTGAGTAGGTAGTTTTAGTTAAATTTTTGAAATGAATATCTAATTCTGCTACTTTATTTTTGTTGTTTTTTGAAAAGATTACTACATCTAAATTTTCACTCTGATGGGATTTATTAATATATTTTATTGGTTCTCCCAAAGCACTTCCGCTTAATTCATTTTCTATAGGGCTTAGGTCTATTTGATTGTTTTTTTTAGAAATAATTTCTCCACAAGAAAATAATAATACAGGAATAAAGTAAGCTAATAGTTTCATATTAAGCTAATTTCGTATTGTTTTTATGTCTGTCATTATCTCTATTTGTTTTCTTATCAAGATTTTTTGTAAGAGCATCAGTCAAATCAATTCCAGTTTGGTTGGCTAGGCAAATTATCACAAAAAGTACGTCTGCTAATTCATCAGCCAATTCTCCTTTTTTACTCTCTTTTTTATAAGACTGTTCTCCGTATTCTCGAGCAATAATTCGAGAAACTTCACCTACTTCCTCAGTAAGCATAGCCATATTGGTAAGTTCATTAAAGTATCTAACTCCATGTTTATTAATCCATTCGTCTACAGTTTTTTGTGCTTGTTCAAGTGTCATAGTTTAAGAATTAAAATGATGTAAAAGAATAGAAGTTGCAATTGCTACATTCAAGGATTCTGCTTTTCCTTGTTTTGGAATCGTTATTTTATGGTTTAATAAATTTTCTAATTCTGTTGAAATCCCATGTGATTCGCTTCCCATTAATAGAATTGAAGGGTTTGCAAAAGAAAAATCTTTGGTAATTTTTTTACCTTCCATTGCTGCTCCATAAATTGGAACATCTGTTTTTGTTAAAATTTCATTTAAGTCTAAATAATGAATTTGCACATTAGCTATAGAGCCTTTGGTAGATTGCACTACTTTAGGATTGTAACAGTCTACAGAGTCTGGAGAACATATAATATGCTTTACGCCAAACCAATCTGCTGAACGAATAATTGTGCCTAAATTTCCTGGGTCATTTATTTTGTCAAGAACTAAAGTCAATCCTTTGTTTAATTCTTTTAAATCAAAATCAAATTCAGGAATTTTTGCGATAGCAATTACTTTATTAGGAGTAGATAAATTACTTATTTGTGTTAATTCTTTATTTGATAAGGAAATAGCTTCTGCAAATTGTTGTGAGTTTTCCCAATCATTTGTAGCAAATAAGTGATTGATTTTTAAATTAGAATTAATTAGTTCATCTACGTTTTTTTCTCCTTCTACCACAAATTCTCCATATTGTTGACGGTATTTTTTTTGTCTGAGCAATCGGATGTGTTTCAGTTGGTTTTTTGTAATTTCAGGCATTATTATTGGTTTATAACCGTTTGTTCGTATAAAAGTAAAAGATAATTGCCACATAAGACGCTCATATTTATTTTAATTACCTCATTTTTGGTTACTTCTTGCTATACAAGAAAGTTGCGAGATGGAGAATATCTTTTAGATAAAAATAGGATAGTAACTGATAGTAAGGAAATTGATAAGGATAATTTAAAATCAGTAATTCGACAAAGGCCTAACAAAAAGATTTTTTCTGTTGTAAAATTTCACTTGGCTCTCCATAATATGATGGATTCTGCTAAAGTTGCTAAAAGAGAATTAAGAAAAATTGAACGAAAGAATAAACATATAAAACGGAGAAATAGGCGGAGAGCTAAAAAAAACAAGGATTTAATACCGCTCAAAACAACCGAAAATTTTGAATCTTTTGGTGAGAAAATCTTGTATTCGATAGGGGAACCTCCCGTAATATTAAATGAGGCTACTACTAAAAAAACTACTGAACAATTACATATTTATTTAATTAGAAAGGGGTTTTTTAATAATACTGTTACGGATTCGATTAAATATATTGATAAAAAATTTTTGGGGCTGAAAAAAAAGAGAGCAGAAGTTTTTTATATCGTAAAAGTAACTGAGCCTCATAGGGTTAAATCTATTGAAATAACTTCAAAAGATTCAGTGGTATTAGAAAAAATAAAAAGGTTGAAACCCAATTCAATACTAAGAGTGGGAGACATTTTTGATATTGATAAACTAGATGATGAACGAGACCGAATAGCAAAATACATGGCTAATAATGGTTTTTATAGATTTAACAAAAATTACATTCGATATTTTATAGATAGTTCAGTGTCTAATAATGAGGTGGCTGTAAGATTACATGTTGATTTATATAAAAAGAAGCTCAATAAATCTGATTCTATTTCTGAGGCTGCTCATGCTATTTTTAAAATTGGTAAAATAAAAGTGAATTATTCTCAGGATCCATACAGCAAAGAGTTTACGGATTTTTCGTTTAAAGGCATAGATTTTAGGATTCAAGGAATCAATGATATAAATGCAAATTTGTTTTATCAGTCTTTATTTCTGAGAGAAGGAGATATTTATAGCAAAAATAGACAGCAACAAACTTTTAGAAAATTGGTTTCGTTAGGTGTTTTTCAGACTGTAAATATTATTACTGAAGTTGATACAGTAGTTGGAAAAGATCAGCTTTTGATGACAATTGTGGTTACTGGGTCAAAAAGAAAAGCGGTAAGAGCAGAGGGAAATGCAACAACGTCTGGGAGTAATTTTGGTGTTGAGGGTTCTTTAGCTTTTAATCACAACAACCTATTTAGAGGAGCTGAAAGTTTAAATGTTTCACTTTCTGGAGCTCTTGAGTCGCAACCATTATTCGTAAATGATAATACCACAGACAACTCCAATGTTCCTTTAGAAATAGAATCATTTTCTAATATATCTTCGGCATTTAATACAGTAGAATTTGGACCAGAAGTATCTTTGGAAATCCCTAAACTACTCTTTTTTTCTACTTACAGATTTAACCAAATAAGTAATACAAAAACAATTATTAAAGCTTCTTTAAATTATCAAAGAAGATTGAACAAAACTAAACTTGATTTTGAAAGAGGAATTCAAGAGGTATCTTATGGTTATTCATGGGTTTCAAAAGGAAAGTATTCTCATTTGCTTGAACCTATTGCTTTAAGTGCAATTGAAGTAACAAAATCTGACGAATTTCAAGACAGAATTGATGACTTAAATGATAAGCTACTTGCGGCTAGTTTTCAGAACCATATTATTACTTCAACTAGATACAGATTTGTGTATAATTCTCCCTCTTTGACAAGTAAAAAGAAGTTGAATTTTTATTATGATGGAAATATAGAGAGTGCCGGAAATATATTAAATACAGTTTATAAACTTGCAGATAGGCCTAGAGACCCTATCACAGGGAGTTACAATATAGTTGGTATTCAGTTTGCACAATATGTAAAAACGCAACATGATGTAAGATTGTACAACAAGATAAATGATAAAAGCAGTTTTGTGTTTAGATTCTTAGGAGGTATAGGAATCCCAATGGAGAATTTGAGGGATGCATTGCCTTTTGAAAAAAGTTTTTTTGCAGGAGGAACAGATAAAAATAGAGCTTGGAAAGCCCGATCGCTTGGGCCTGGAGGCTACAGAGATTCTACACTTACATTTGATAAGATAGGAGAGATATTACTGGAGGGAAATATTGAATATCGTTTTGATTTATTAGGATTTTTGGACGGAGCTTTGTTTGTAGATGCAGGAAATATTTGGTTGATGAATGAAGATTCATTAAGACCAAAAGCTGAGTTTAAAGTAAATGAATTTTACAAACAAATAGCTATTGGAGCAGGCTTTGGAATAAGAATTGATTTGAGTTTTTTCTTGATAAGATTGGATATTGCATATCCACTAAAAAATCCAACATTGGTTGAGGGTGAACGATGGTTTTTTCAGCCAAAAGATGAATACGAAACGTATCTAAATACGCTATCAGCTCCTGAAAATGCACCAAGATTGTATGCTCCACAAATTAATATTGGGATTGGGTATCCTTTTTAAAATTCAGCACTTTTAGGTGTCCTTGGAAAAGGAATTACATCTCTAATATTGGTCATTCCGGTAACGAACATTACCAATCTTTCAAATCCTAATCCAAATCCTGAGTGAACACAAGTTCCAAATTTTCTTGTCTCAAGGTACCACCATACATGTTCTTCAGGAATATTGAAATCTTTGCATTTTTCTTTTAATACATCTAATCTTTCTTCTCTTTGAGAACCTCCGATTATTTCTCCAATTCCAGGGAATAAAATATCCATGGCTGCTACAGTTTTACCATCCTCATTCTGACGCATATAAAATGCTTTAAAACTGGCAGGATAATCACTAATTATAACTGGCTTTTTGAAATGTTTTTCAACTAAATACCTTTCGTGTTCAGTTTGCATATCTGCTCCCCATTCTGGCATATATTTAAACTTCTTTTTCTTGTATGGCTTAGAGTTTTCAAGAATTTTGATTGCTTCTGTATAAGTGATTCTCTCAAAATTATTGGCTGTTACAAATTTCAATCGATCAATTAAATTGATTTCGTTTCTTTCAATTTGCGGCTTAGTTTTTTCATCTTTCACTTCTCTTTCGTGCAAAAACTCCAAATCATCCATGCAGTTGTCCAATGCATATTGAGCAAGGTATTTCAAAAAATCTTCAGCTAAATTCATGTTGTCAATAATGTCTGCAAATGCAACTTCTGGTTCTATCATCCAAAACTCAGCTAAGTGCCTAGTTGTGTTTGAATTCTCAGCTCTAAAAGTTGGTCCAAAAGTGTACACTTTTCCTAGTGCAAGTGCTCCTAATTCTGCTTCCAATTGGCCAGAAACAGTAAGGTTGGTTTCTTTCCCGAAAAAATCTTTCGTGGTGTCTACATTCCCATCCTCATCTTTATCTACATTGTTTAAATCCATTGTAGTTACTCTGAACATTTCACCAGCTCCTTCTGCATCACTTCCAGTAACTATTGGGGTGTGCATTTGATAAAAACCTCTGTCATTAAAATAGTTATGAATAGCAAAAGACATGGCATGCCTTAATCTAAATACAGCGCCAAAAGTGTTTGTCCTCATTCTCAAATGCGCCTTCTCTCTCAAGAATTCCATTGAGTGTTTTTTTGGTTGAAGTGGATATTCATCAGGATTTGCATCCCCCAAAATAGTGAATTCAGCAACCTGAATTTCTACATGTTGACCTTTTCCTTGAGACTCTACTAGCTTCCCAATTACTTTTATAGCTGCACCAGTGTTAATTCTTTTTAATTCATTTTCATCTACAGATTCAAAGTCAATTACTGCCTGAATGTTTTTAATTGTAGAGCCATCATTGATGGCAATAAACCTATTGCTACGGAAAGTTCTTACCCATCCGTTTAGCGTTATCGTGTCTCCTTGTAGAGATGAAATTGTAATTGCTTCGTTTACAGTTGTAGTTTTCAATTGAAATTGCTTTTTTTGAATTAATCTTCGCAAAGATAAAGGGATAAATGAAAATAATTTTGGAAATCGACATTTATTTAATGTGAAATAAACAAGGCTGTTTTTAGTTTATCACTTTTTTCTGCAATATATTTACTATTAATTTGTTAATCATAAAACAGAAAGAAAAATGAAAAAATTAGGATTGATAGCCATAAGTAGTGTTTTAGCATTAGTATCCTATTCTCAAAGTTCAAATTATATTCAATTTAAACTCTATAAAAATGTAGAATTTCAGTTGGGACAAACTCAAGGTACCAGAACTATTGAATTAGGAACTTTTTCTCCTGCAATTGCGTGGGGTAAAAATGAAAACTTCCATGAAGTTCAGTTGTTATCAGTTAACTTTTTTAGTAGAAGTAGAGCAAAAAATTACAGTGCAGGTGCTGAATATTCATACAACTATAGCTTTAGTGATGATAAAACTAGCAAAGTTCAAGTATACTTAGGTGGAGGAGTAGGTGGTAGTTTTGCAAGTAACTATTCTGAGGTTTTTAGAGGTTCAACAGCAGTTACTTCAAAAGGGAAATACTTGAGAGCTCATGTAATTGCTTTGCCAAGAATTACTTATAAATTAAGAAGTAATATATTGTTAGATATTAGTTTACCTTACAAGTTAATGATGTATGAAAACTCTCAATTAGTAGAAGAAGATCCTACTATCCCTGAAAATCAACAGACAACTACATTTAACGAAACAGCTTTTTTTCCGAGAGCTTTTTCTCTCAAAGTTGGTGCAACTGTAAGGTTTTAATATTTGTTAAAAATGTTAAAATTTTAGGATTAAAGGAATTACCCTTTTATTTTTATAAAACAATTTGAAGTATACACATGAAAAAAATCACCACATACCTTATTTCAGGGCTTATGATAATGGCTTTTTCATGCTCATTTGCTCAGGAAAAAGATTCTTTTAATCCAAAATTCAGAGCTGCAAAAATGTATGTTAATTCTGAGTTTAAATTTTCAAATGATAAGGCATCTAACTTTGTTAGTTTATTAAGAACTTTTTCTCCATCAATAGCTTGGGGAAGAGAGTACGGCAATTTTCATGAGGTTTTAATCCAAGATATGAATATTTCATTCAATAATTATTCAAATTCAATAGGGGCAAGTGTTGACTATAGTTATAACTTAAGAGTTGGAAAATTTAATCCAGAAAGAAAAGTTAATTTTTATGCTGGAGGAGGAATTAGGCTTGGAGGTGGTTACAGCGATAATTATTCTAATATTCCTAATAGGTTCAATGAAAGAAATTTCAATGCTAAATTAGACTTAGTTTTTACCCCTAGAATGAATGTTAAAATAGGAAAAAGAAGTATGCTAGAAGTTAGTTTTCCTTACTCGGTATATTCAACAAATAGGTATTCTAATTACACTGATAATCCAAGTGTTCCTGTAGAAAACAGAAAAGAAATAACTAATAGTTCTGCCACTTTTCCTAATCAATTTACTGTAAGAGTAGGAGTTGCGATTAAGTTCTAATAAAACTTAAATTGTCCTAATTATTTCTCGATACAAATACTTCTTTTGCGAAGACTCATAAGGTCTGTAAATGTAATACACAAACCCATTTTCTACTTTTACACTTTCTACATATTTGTAAGCTAATTTAAAAGAAACTGAGGTAGAGCCATCTTCCAAACTCACAGGTTTTAAATAGTAATATCCGTTTTTAAGAAACAGCACATACATTTTGTGTTCATCTTTATCCTTTATAATAGGTTGTTCCCAATTCTTCTTTTCTTTATTTTTATGATAGGCAATTGGCACAGAATCAAACTTATTAAGTTCCGAATCTAATTTATACAAATAATCGTTATAATGATCAAAAATTAAAGTAGTGTCATTGTTTACAAATAGTGGTGCGTACAAAGGTTCGTAATAGATACTTTGAGTAAAATTTGCTGCTCCTATCCAAATCTCCTTATCTATTCCGGTCACCAATTCTTGCCTATAAGCCCAAAGCTTTTCTTTGTTTGGGGCATATTTATATTCTGCTCGATACAAATCCATCATAAAGGTATTTTCTACATAATGAATTGTTTTTGCTGCCGTATCATTTATCACCTGAGAATAGTAGTTAAAAGCAGGATAATTTGGATTAAAATCTGAGTATAAAAAGTGATTAGAAGTAGTATCTATAATTCTGGTTGTAAATCGATAAAAATCTTCTTTATTAACTGGTCTTAATCTAAATTCGTTTTTAAAAATAGAGATATTGTATACTTTATATTCAGTGATTAAGTAGACTCTGTTTTCAAAATCTCTGAACAGTCTTTTAGGCCTTGAGGGTGTTTTATATTGAGTAATTAGTGTATTTTTTTTAGAAGCCAATTGAAGATAACCATCTTTTTTTAAAGATTTTTCATAGGCCAATACAATCATATAATCGCCAATAAATTCATAGTCTGCAATGCTTGTGGTTTCATTACCAAAAACAACTTTGGGCTTTTCTTTGGCGTAAATTACTTTTTCTCTTAAAGTTCTTACAGATAATTCTACATTTAATTTTACTCTGTTTCCTTTTGCTTTTTTTAATAGTGATTTTGAAATATATACTTTTTTTCTATCATAACTCACATGATAAAATTTAATAGATAAATTTTTGGTGTTGTTTGTTGTAAGCTCGTAATTTCCGTTTGAATCGGTTCTGAAAACAGAGTTGGAATTACTTAAATTTATTCGAACATCTTTTATTTTTTCACCAAACTGATTACTCACTTTTCCAAAAAATGTATAGCTGTTTTGCCCATAAGTTAATTGGCTTAGGAGAAAAATCAGAATCGGTGTAAAAAGTAATCGAATATTCATAGTTAAGGTTTACTAATAAGATGTGAACCAAAAATTATTCCATAAAAAAAGTGCTTAAATTTTTAAGCACTTTTTAATTTAAAATGTTTCAATCCAGCCCCATTTATCTTCTTCTTGACCTCTTTTAAGTTCGTTTAAGAATTTCAATACTCGATTAGAGATTTTTCTCTCAGGAATTGAAGGCAATTCATAATCAGTTCCATTATGACCTATAGTTTGTATTTGTGCTATGGTTGCAGCTGTTCCAGCTCCAAAAGCCTCTTCAAGAGTTCCGTTTTTTATTGCTTCAAGAACCTCTGTTACTTCAATTTTTCTTTCTTCAACTTCTATTCCCCAGCTTTTTACAATTTCAATTACACTTTTTCTTGTAATTCCAGGTAAAATAGTTCCGCTTAGTGAAGGGGTAATTAATTTTCCATCAATCACAAACATTACGTTCATTGTTCCTGATTCTTCAATGTATTTGTGCTCATTGCTATCAGTCCATAATAATTGGTGGTAACCTTGCTCATTGGCAAGTTTTGCAGGATACAAAGATGCAGCGTAATTTCCAGCAGCTTTAGCTTCTCCCACACCTCCATTTGCAGCTCTAGTGTAGTGTGATTCTATTTTTACTCTCAACGGTTCTGTGTAGTAATTCCCTACAGGACAGCAAAATATAATAAATTTGTATGTGCTTGAAGGTCTTATTCCAACATACTCGTCCGTTGCAAACATAAAAGGCCTTACATACAATGAATTAGTTTCATTTTCAGGAATCCACTCCTTGTCAATAGTTAATAATTGTTCCAAAGCATCCTTTACCAATTGGTTTGGTATGTGAGGCATACACATTCTCTCGGCAGATTTATTTAGTCTTTCAAAATTATCTTTTGCTCTAAAAGTGTAAGTCTTACCATTTTTTCGATAAGCTTTCATTCCTTCAAAAATAGACTGCCCATAGTGAAGTGAAGAAATAGCAGGACTAAAAGTTAAGTCTTGAAAAGGTTTAATTTCAAAATTTTTCCATTCACCATCTTCATAATCCATTACAAACATGTGGTCTGCAAATACTTTTCCAAAAGGAATGTTATCGAAATCAACTTGATTGATTTTCGAGTTTTCAGTTTTAGTTATTTTAATTGACGAAATATCGGTTCCCATAATTATTTGAAAATTAATTGCTAAGAATTAAAATCTACCTTAATTCTTACTTAAAATACAAGTTTTATTCGGTTTCTCTTCCCTTAATTTTCCCCTGTATTTTCCACAAAGATACGTTTTTTTTAACGTAATTAAAATACATTTGGTACATTCGTTTGTGATAAAAATCAGCTAAAAATCGAAAATGTTAGGTAATTCACAAGTTGCCATTTTTTTGATAAAATTTTAGTGAATTAAAAACTTTTTAAAAAAATATAGATGAAAGCATACGTTTTTCCAGGTCAAGGAGCTCAATTTGTAGGAATGGGTAAAGAATTGTACGATAATTCTGAATTAGGTAAGGAGCTTTTTGAAAAAGCTAACGATATACTGGGTTATAGAATTACAGACATTATGTTTGAAGGAACTCCTGAAGAGTTGAAACAAACCAAAGTTACCCAACCAGCTATATTTTTACACTCAGTAATATTGGCAAAAGTTGCTGGAGCTGATTTTAAACCAGAAATGGTTGCTGGACATTCTCTAGGTGAATTTTCGGCACTAGTTGCCGCAGATGCACTGTCTTTTGAGGATGGGCTTAAATTAGTTCTTACAAGAGCAATGGCAATGCAAAAAGCATGCGAAAAACAACCTTCAACTATGGCTGCAGTTCTTGGATTAGAGGATAATATTGTAGAGGAAGTTTGCGAGTCTATTGATGGAATAGTGGTAGCTGCAAATTACAATTGCCCAGGGCAATTAGTTATTTCTGGTGAAGTTGAAGCAATTGATAAAGCTTGTGAAATTTTAACTGAAAAAGGAGCAAGAAGGGCTTTGAAATTACCAGTTGGTGGTGCATTTCATTCGCCATTGATGGCACCTGCAAAAGAAGAATTGCAAGCTGGAATTGAAGCTGCTGAAATTAAGTCACCTATTTGCCCAATTTATCAAAATGTGGCTGCAATAGCGGAAACAGACCCAGCAAAAATCAAGGAAAACTTAATTAACCAATTAACTGGTGCAGTAAAATGGACACAAACCATGCACAGTATGATTGAAGATGGTGCTGCTGAGGTAATTGAAGTTGGTCCAGGAAAAGTGTTACAAGGATTGTTCAAAAAAGTAGATAGACAATTTCCTACTTCTAGTTTAGAGGTTTAATAGCCAATTATTTTCGTAGCATCCACTGTTGAATTGTGCTTACATAGGTGTTGCTGTAAAAAGTAGAATCATCCAGTAATAAACCTAATCTAAAAGTTGTGGTGTCTCGCCCCTCATAAATTGGGATTTTGGTATATATATACTGATATGGAGGAATTTCGTAATAGAAATCACCGATTTTTTCTTTGGTGAAGTGTTCAATTTCTACCCATTCATTTTTTTTGTCGAGTGCTTCCTGAATTATTTTGGCACACCCTCTGTGAAGTGGTATTGACATGGTTCTGGTAGTGGAAGTATTTTCAATAATTACAGGAAATCCTTTAACGATTTTTTTTCTACGTCCTTTTCTTGATGTTACATTGATATTTGTTGTAATGCTATCCAATACCTTGATTTTTAGATTTGTCCACAATCCTTTTTCGTATTGAGCTTTGCTGTTTATTCCTTTGCTTTTTCTGATAAACGGATCATAAATTTGGTTGTAACTAAAAGGGATTGTTACTTTTTTTCTGGGGCGAAATTTCCTGTCAACCACTTTTACTTTATCCATTTTTGAATATAAAGAGTAATCCATTTTCTTTTCCTCTTTTTTACAAGAGAAAGCAAAAAAGGCGATAAAAAAAATCCATTTTACATTCATGTTTTAAACAAATAGGTGATTGTGGTGGAAATTGCACCTACAACAGCTATAGCAAGATAAATAATAAAAATGGTTTTTTTATCATGTCGATAAAATTTTGCGGTTATAATACTACCAAGCGGAATAGAAATGAAAGAGGCAGTAAGAAAAGCAAGTCCCCATAAACCAATACCATTTTTGGTTTTAATGATGAGCTTGTTTTTTCGAGTAAACTGCTTTTTTATGATTCCTTTTCTAGCTCTTCTTTCTTGGTTTTTGTTCATTATAAAAGCCGAAAAATAATAACAAATTGTAGCTCCTGTCATAGCACCAGAAATGCAGACTAAGTAAGTGATTAGCCATGTGTTTCCGGTAATTGTGAGTGATAGGGCTGGGGCAAATAAGAACTTAATCATTGCCCAGAAAAATATGCCGATATATGGTAAAACCATTTCTTATAATTTGGTTCCGTACGCTAAATCTCCTGCGTCACCCAATCCTGGGATGATGTAGGCTTTTTCGTTAAGATGGCTATCAATTTCACCAATCCAATAATCAGTATTGTTCGGTAAATTTTTTATTACTTCTTCCATTCCTTTAGGAGCTGCAACCGCTGATACCACATGTACTTTTTTAGGAGTTCCTTTTTCTAGAGCTGCTTTGTAAGCTAGTACCATTGAACTTCCTGTGGCAAGCATTGGATCACAAAGTATAAGGGTTTTGTTTGTTAAATCTGGACTAGATAAATACTCAATTTCTACTTCAAAATCACTTTGATCAGCATGTTTACGATATGCTGAAATAAAGCAGTTTTCCGCTTTATCAAAGTAATTAAGCACTCCTTGGTGCATGGGTAGACCTGCTCTTAGAATAGTTGCTATTACAGGTTCTTCAGAATGAATTGAAACGCTTTTAGATTCTAATGGAGTTGAGACTTCTTGGGTTTTGTAATCCAATGTTTTGCTTATTTCATAAGCCATTATTTCTCCTAATCTTTCTAAGTTTCTTCTAAATCGCATAGAGTCTCCTTGAATAGAAATATCTCTCAACTCTCTCATAAAAGAATTGAAAATCGAGTTGGATTTGCAAAATTCTGTTATCATGGGATAATTGGTTTTCGAGATTCTGAAGTTATTATAGTATCATCTTCCTTTTTTTTCTCTTGAGGCTGAATAATGTGTAGATCCCGTTGAGGAAAAGGAATAGTAATTCCATACTCCCTGAAAGATTTATCGATCATAAAACGTAAATCACTTTTTACAATTTCTATTCTGAAAATCTCTGTTGTCCAAAAATACAACTCAAAAATTAATGCAGAATCTCCAAAATCTTTAAAGCCTACAAATCCTTTTCTTTGTTTGCTAACCAATGAATGGTCTTCGGAACACTTCATCATCAACTTTGCAACTTGTTTTGTGTCAGAACCATAAGCAACTCCAACAGTAATATGGAACCTCATGATGTTATTATTGTGACTCCAATTGGTTACATTTTCAGAAATAAATTTTCTATTAGGAATAATTATCGTGTAATCATCTCTTGTAATAAGGGTTGTGTTTCTGAGGGTTATTTTTTCCACTTTCCCTATTGTATTTCCTACTTCTATTATGTCTTTAGACTTTACAGTTCCATCAAACAGTATGATTATTCCGGAGATAAAATCGGCAAATAAGCCTTGCAAACCAAAAGACAACACAACCAAAATAGCACTTGCACTGACTACGAAACTTGTTAAATCAACTTTCAAAAATTTAAGGCAAACAAGAAGAGCTATAAACCAAACAAAATATTTTTGAATCTGAATAAATGAGTCGATTCTACCATGACTATCAGGGTTTTTTAATTTATACCTTTTGGTAAGCAGTCTCAACCCTTTGATGATAAAAAAAGCTACAACAATTGTAATGATAATAAAAAGAAGAGCTTGAACTCTCACTATTTTCTCATCATTATCTCCGTAAGTAAAAAGTATGTTGTTTAAAAAATCTAACAAATTAGGGTTTTATTGAGTTGCGTAAAATTAAGGATTAATAAGCAATATCAAAAGGACAAACCTTTATAAAGCAAAAAAGCCACTAACATTTCTGTAAGTGGCTTGTCTTTCTGCTCCCCCTCAAGGGGTGCATACCCTTAAATTTACACAATTTACGAATCATTAATAAAACCTAATGTTTATTGTCAAAAGTCAATGATAATAATGTTTTTGAATGTAAATGGGCAATTCAAATATATTTAATGCAATTCATATAGATTCATAATATGTACTAACAAGCGTACTAACATTTGAATTGTTTAGTATATTTGTTTATTCAAATGTATTACTTATGGCTACTGCAAAATTTAAGTTGAGGAACGACCAATCCGAAAACTCAACTATTTATGTTTACTTATCTGTTAAACGTGGAATGCAATTTTTGTCTTCTACTGGATTAACTATAAACCCTAAATATTGGAAATCTGATTCAAAAAGTTTAACAGGTTTCCCGAAAAATGTAAGCGACCCCAATATTAAAAATCTTAAAACCGAATTGCTCAAATTAGAAGTTTATCTATTAAATGAAGTGAATGTTGCAAGTGCAAAAGGTGTAATTATTGATTCAAGTTGGGTTAAAGAACAAATTAATAGTTGTTTTGATAGGCGAACACAATCCGAAATACAATCACAATCTGAATTAATCGAATTAAATAGGTTAAAGGTGCAAACTCAATTATATGTTGAAGATGCTCCTACACATATTCAGAGGGGAGGAAAAGTAGGGTTGTCAAAGAATAGAATTGGTGCATTGACGAATTTCAAGAAAATAATTGAAGATTTTGAAACTGAAACTAATACGAAAGTTTACTTAAAGGATATTAATTTTGATTTTGAAAAGAGGTTTAACAAGTGGATTTTGCAAACAAGAAATTATGCTCCAAATTATGGGGGGTCAATTATTAGGGATTTAAAGACAGTTGGTAATTACGCAAAAAAGAAAGGTGTTTTAGTTAATTCCCATCTTGCCTATGTAAAGAAATACAAACAGCAAAAATCAGATAAAATCATTCAGACGTTTTCATTTAATGAACTTGATGTGTTAGAAAAATGGGAAACCGATATTGAGCGATTGGACAATGCTCGAAAGTGGCTAATTTTTGGCTGTAATATAGGTCAAAGAATAGAAGATTTATTAAAAATTACTATTGGAAACTTTACAGAAATTAATGGGAAAAAATATATAGAATTAACTCAAGAAAAAACTAAAAAAGAGGTTGTAATTCCTATAACAAAACAATGCCAAAGAATAATCCAAAATGGTTTACCCTATAAAATTTCCCAACAAAAACTGAATAAATACATTAAAGAGGTTTGTAAACTTGCTGAATTGGATGAAGTTGTAGAGGGGGATTTACACGATAAGGAAACTAATAGAAAGGTTAGGGGGCAATATCCAAAACACAAACTAATGACCTCCCATAGTTTTAGACGTTCCTTTGCTACCAATTACTATATAAACATCCCAACCCCTGTAATTATGGAAATCACAGGACATTCAAAAGAAAGTACCTTTTTGGAATACATTAACAAGCCAGTAGATAAAACAAGAAATGCCAACTTAATGTTAGAACTAATAGAGTTATCAGAAAAGAAAAAAGAAACCCCAATAATACAAATGCAAAAAGCTAATTAATATGAATTTATTAGATAAATACAACCTAAAATGGGAGGATAGATTTAATATAATCCCATTTAAAATACGTGTGAAAATAAACTCTGATTTTTTTGAAAAATTCAAAGAACGTGGAGATAATGAAATACTATTTAAAGACCACCCACGCTTAATTGATGAAAACGGAAATAAAACCGAAAAACTTGTGATTTTGGGAGATACAAGGGATGGACACGTTATAGAATCAGGAGAAGATGAAAAAGGGAGGTATCACATTTTTCAAGCAAAAAAATCTGACCTTAAAAAGATAAAGGGTATGGCAATTGCAAAAGATAAAATGGTTAAACTTTCATTTTTAAATAAGTTGCAAATAGACCTTGTAAAGCCAGGGATTGAGCTAAATGAAATAGTATCAATTGAAAAGGAAATTGATACTTTATTTGTAGATATATTTGATTTAGAATCAAAACCAAATAAAGAAGAAAACCCCCACCCATCAATATTTGCAGATGGTATATTTGAAGTTTTTGAAAAATGGGTTGAAACCTCAAAAGAAATGCCACAAAAATCATTGAGTTTCATTTTTCAACAATTAAAAACAGAAAATAATTTAAGATTAACAAATTTTAAAGACCTATTAAATTGGTCAAATGATAATGGATATATTGACAAAGTTAATTTTGATAGAATGATGCTGGAGGGTTGTTTCGTATCTCCATCAAAAATACTTTCAAAAGGTAGGAAATCTCAATATCAAACAATGTTAGACAATCACTTTCCGAATTTCGGTAATAACCTGCTATAAATCGGCAATTCAATAGAATGAATTTTACAAAGTATTAATAAATAAAAACTTTGTAAAATGAACGGACAAATCCAACTAATCCAATTAACGCCTAATGAATTGCAAAATGCAATTATTGAGGGGGTAAACAAACAAATTGAGGAACTAAAAGACCATTTCCAACCAAAAGAACCTACTGAATTACTTACAAGAGCTGAAACCTCTAAACTTCTAAAAGTCAATCTAACTACTTTATGGAATTGGACTAAACAAAATAAACTTGTTTCTTATTCCATTGGTAACCGTGTTTATTATAAACGTGCTGAGGTTCTTAATGCAATTATTGAACTGAAAAACTAAGAATTTTTATTGTTGCAGGTGTTACTTCATAACCTCAACAAATATCTAATCCAATTTTCTAAAAATTCAAAATAGTATCAATCTCCATTGATTTATTATTTCACGTTTTTAAAATTTAGTTTTACAATAGGAACTAACCCTATTTTAATTCAATTAGTGAATTTATAAAGGAAATCTAACCAAATACCCACAAACAACAAAAGAGGGCATTAAAACCCTCTTTTATCTATTCAAATGTGGTTAATACTGCAAAATATAAACCTACACCCAAAGATATAAATTAAAAATTGATTGATTTTGTAAAATATCTTCTTTTAAACTATTCAGAGGAATTATTGTTAAATAGTCCTTTACTTACTTTTTTTGAAAGGGTAAATAAATCTACTGGCGAAATAGGAGCGTATCAATTTGCCAAATTTCAAGGGTTAGAATTTAAAATATTTTACCCAACCGAAACCCATCCAAAAGGAAGAATTACAGTAGAGGGTAGTTATCATAAGTATTGGAATAATGGGAAACATAACTACAATGATTTTAGTATTATTAATGTGAATGAGGTTTTGAAAGATTTAGAAGTAAAATTCAATATAAAGCCCAACCAATGTTATTTATATCAATTAGAAATTGGAGTTAATTTAATTCCACCAATTAAATCAAAAACAATTGTTAACGGTTGTATTTTTTACAAAACAACTCCTTTTAAAAGCGTATTTACAAGTGATGAGGGTAACTACAACCAAGTCAAAGCTCAACAGTTTTATGTAAAGATTTACGACAAAAGAACCCACTATCAAAACAAAGGATTTACAATTGATAATGAAATACTAAGAATTGAAAAAAAACATTCTAAAAATACCGAGTTACATAAGTTTGGAATCTATACAATTGAAGATTTAATGGGATTTGGTTTGCACAATTTTAAACCAATACTATTAGAGATTTGGAGTAACATTATCTATTATGATAAAGGAGTGCTTAAAAGCCATAAGAACAACTACAATTTTAATTCTATTCAGTATTGGAATGATTTAACCACCCGACAAAGAAAGTATCAATTAAAAATACTCAATGACTTATATAAAAATGATAGTAGTTCTATCAAGAATCAAATATCAAAATTGATAGATGAAAAAGTAGATTTTCTAACTTCAAAATTGTACCAAATTAACCCTTTATATATAGAGTTAAAACAGTACAATAATGAATATCAAAATCAAAGAAATAAAGTAATGATTTAGTAAGTGTAGGAATAGACAAAAGTGTAAAAAAATATTATTGATAATGGTTTATGTTTATTAACCTTAAAACCCTATAAAATAAGGATTAAAGTAAGTATTTAAAATTATATTTGAAATATTGAAATAGAAAGTTCCCTAATTATTTAGACCAACAAGCCAAAACCTATGAGTTATTTATTTGACGATATGATACAATTAAGTACTACTAAATTAAAAGAGTTCGGATATTTCGATTCTATTGGTGTATGTAGTGGTAATTTAACTTGGAGTAAAAATGATAACTACTTAGCTAAAATTTCATTTGTTCTAAATACTGATGTCAATCCATATATTGAGTTGACTTATGAATATCAAGGGGAATCAAGAAGTTACAAAATTGGTTTGGTGTTCTTGAAGTCAAATTTAGGAAAAGGGAAAATATGGTTTTTCTACTGTCCTGTTACAAAAAAGCGTTGTCGAAAATTATATTTAGCAAAAGGTTATTTTTTGCATAGAAAGGCATTTGTTGGTGTGGTTTATGAAAGCCAAACAAAGAGTAAATCACATAAGGAATTAGATAGAATTTTTGGCTCACATTATGATATAGATGAACTATATATGGAACTATATCAAAAGAATTTCAAGAAATTTTATAATGGTGTTCCAACTAAGAGGTATTTGAAAATAATGAGTGAAATTAAAAGAGCTGAAAGTATAGATTTTGATGAAATAGAAAATATTTTATCCTTTTAGTAATTAGCAATAAAAAAAATTAGAAGTATCTTTGAAAATAATAAAACAAATATGTAAAAAAAGCAATAAAAATATAGTAGCGTAATCGTGTTCGACCTTTAGAAATCGCCAATTTTCAACAATACAACCAAGAATACAGATGCAAGCTACGCCTCACAAGGCGTGGCTGTTCTGTTTGGTTGTAGGGTGTTTGGCGATACCTTAAAGGATAACGGTTCAGTTCCACGCTTTTTTTATTTATAATCCCTTTGTTTGGAATTGACAAAGAACAAATTAAAAGGACTATGAAAAAGAAAACATTATTATTTTTAACTGTATTAGGTTTAATCTCAATGGGATTCAAGCTACAAAATCAAGAACAAAAGGAAACACTAAGATTGAAAGGTGTTATTATGGAAAATGATTATCATAATAACATTACGTGGATTAAATCAAAGCCAATTTCATTAGTTCAAAAAGATTTAATTGTAAGTGCTTATAGCACTTCTCACATTCAACTTTACTTTGGTTTATATATGGAGGATAGTGTTCAGAAAATTACACCTATTCATATAGTCAACACATACAGAAATTCAGATTGGATATTTTTTAATGAAATAAGTTATTTGCTTGGAAGTAGAAAACAAGTCAGAGCTGGTAAAGGAGTTAATTTTAAACTTTACGATAGTGATACTAAAACAAAAGTGAGTAATGGAGTTACCGAAAGGTCTGATGTGGCTATGGGAAAATCTGCAAAGGGATTTATTGAATATATTATTGATAAACCAGTTACAAGGTTAGAAATTAGATATCGTAATAATAAAGAAAGTGAAATCTATGATTTACAAGTACACAAAGGAACTAAACTATTGAAAAAGCATTTTACAACCTTTAAAACGGCTTATGATTTAGTTACAAAGACATATTCTTTGAAAAATGAGTTTTCAGAATAGAAATATTGTTGAGGTCTATCCAAAGTAAGTATAACGCCCTTTTAATAAATTAACGAATGAAAAAAATAGTATCAATAATAATAATTTCAATTGTTTTGTTGAGTTGTGATAAACCCAAAAACCATATTGAAGTAGAGGTAACAAAATATTTCTCCGATAAACTACACGACCCAAATAGTTTGGAAATCGTAAACATCAAAGAGGTTAAAACAATTGATTTAATAAGTGAAATAAAAGAGAGTTTAAAAACCTCTAAATCACTTTTGGAGAATTACGAAGTTTCAATAAAATATAATCCTAATAATAAATTCGTTATTGAATCGAGAGAAAAATATTTATTAGAAGTAGAGGGGTTTGAAAGTGATATTGAAGAAATTAATAATGGAAAAGTTAAAAATGAAATCAAGTATTTTGAAGTGTATTTCTCATATAGGGCTAATAACAAAATGGGTGCATTAGTTTTGAGTAATGCAGTAGCAAAAATGTTTTATAATGAATTAGCCAAAGATAAATACGGTTCTATTTATAGTATTAAAGATTTAGATTAATTAAAGGTATTTGTAGTTGAGAATAAGCTGAAAAGTCAACTAAATTCAGGAGTAAGCACTTTTTAAATTAAATAATGTAACAATGGAAAATTTAGAGTTTGAAATGATATTAATTAGTATTGTTGTAATGATAGTTTGTACTGCTATATTTTGGAGTATTGGAGCGTATTTCTTTAAAGTACCACAGATATTAAGGGAATTGGAGAAAATAAACAACAAAGGAGAAAATCCACTATCTAAAAAAACAAGAATTACATACGAAAACAAAGATGAAGTTGAAGCAAGAGAATCTACAATTACAGAATCTCAAAGAAAAGTATGGGACGAAATACAAAAGGGTAATTGATTGTATTTGTAATAAACTAAATTGAAGGTTAAAATGCTACTTTTTAGCAGATGTACTAACAATGGTACTAACAACTAAAAACAAAGAAACCTCAACTAACTACTAAGTAGCTTGTTGAGGTTTTATTTTGCTCCCCCTCAAGGACTCGAACCTTGGACCTATTGATTAACAGTCAACCGCTCTAACCAGCTGAGCTAAGGGGGAATTTAAATCTGGTTTTTTTACCGTTTTTTTCAAATCGGAGTGCAATATTAAGGGAAAGTTTATAATTAACCAATATATTTGCAAAAAAAAGTCAGAAAAATATTAGTCTTTATTCAGACAAATCTGCTTTTTAGATTTAATAAATTAAAAATAAACTTAATACCTTAACAATCAATGAAATTATTATCAATCGGAACTGTTGCTTTTGATGCACTTGAAACCCCATTTGGGAAAAGAGATAGAATCGTAGGAGGTTCATGTACGTATATAGCTTTGTCAGCTTCATATTTTTTAAATAAATCAGGGATTGTATCCGTAGTAGGAGATGATTTTCCTAACGAGATGATTCAAAAATTAGAATCAAGAAACATTGATTTGGAAGGATTGCAAATAAAAGAAGGAGAGAAAACTTTCTTTTGGTCTGGAAGATATCACAACGACATGAATACAAGAGATACGCTTGATACTCAATTGAATGTATTAGAAAATTTTGATCCAATTATCCCAGAATCTTATAAAAACTCTGAGTACGTAATGTTAGGAAATTTAGTTCCAGCTATCCAAAATCAGGTACTTGACAGATTGGGTAATAAAGTAAAATTCACTATGCTTGACACCATGAACTTGTGGATGGATGTAGCGATGGATGATTTGAAACAAGTAATAGCTAAAGTTGATTTATTAACTATAAACGATGAAGAGGCAAGACAACTTTCGGGAGAATATTCGTTGAGAAAAGCTGCTAAAGTAATTATGAAAATGGGACCTAAGTTCTTAATAATCAAAAAAGGGGAGCATGGAGCTTTATTGTTTGGTGAAGAAGGAATCTTTTACGCACCAGCATTACCATTAGAAGATGTGTTTGACCCAACAGGAGCTGGAGATACTTTTGCAGGAGGGTTTATAGGTTATTTGGCAAGTACGGATGATACTTCTTTCGAGAATATGAAAAGAGCAGTAATTGTAGGTTCTGCAATGGCTTCTTTTTGTGTAGAGAAATTTGGATCAGAAAGAATTGAAGATTTATCTCTTGAAGAAATTAATGAAAGAGTAGCAGAATTCAGAAAATTAACTGATTTTGAACTGAACCTAGCATTAGCTTAATCTATTGAATTTAATAATAGACATAGGAAATACATTAATAAAGTTTGCTCTTTTTAAAGGGCAAACTTTGTTGTTTCAGGGAAAAGGAAATTTGGCTGATTTTAAATCTTTTTTAACTAATAAATCATGTAAAAATGCAATTATTAGTTCCGTAGTAAAAGGTGATGAGGTAAATCAACTAGTTGAAAGTCATAATGTTGAAAAATTGATTGAGCTTTCTCACAAAACCAAAATTCCAGTTAATAATACATATAAAACCCCAAAAACTTTGGGTGATGATAGATTGGCAAATGTTATAGGGGCTAATTCTTTATACCCGAATAAAAATGTATTGGTTATTGATGCAGGAACATGTATTAAGTTTGATGCTATTTCTAAAGATGGAGAATATTTTGGTGGGGCAATTTCACCAGGATTAATGATGCGATTTCAAGCTTTGGAACATTTTACAGGAAAACTCCCATTAGTTGAACCAAAAAATGCAATTGATTTGATTGGAAACTCATCTGAGAATTCAATTTTATCAGGTGTGGTGAATGGAACTGTTGCAGAAATTGAGGGTATTATAGCTCAATACAACCAAGTTTATGAAAATTTAACAGTAATTTTGACTGGTGGAGACGCAAGTTTCTTTGATAAGGAATTAAAAAGTAACATATTTGTAGAACCAAATTTAACACTGATAGGATTAAATGAAATACTTCGTTACAACACAACTGCCTAAACTCTTTTTATCTATATTCTTATTGTTCTCATCATTCTTTTTGATGGCACAAGAAACAGGTATTTCTCCTTATTCAAGAATTGGATTGGGTGATATGAATCTAAGTCATTCTCCTGCATACCAAGCACTTGGAGGAGCTTCGGTAGCACTTTCAGATTTTAATTTAGTAAATACTTCAAACCCAGCATCTTTATCTTCGCTGGATATGCACATGCCTGTATTTGAGTTGAGTGGAGCTACACAGTTTTTGAGATTAACCTCAGAAAACTCTTCGGCAAATTTATCTTCAACCAATTTTACAAGAATGAGTATTGGAATTCCAGTAAACAAAAGATTGGGATTAGCATTAGGTTTAAAGCCATTTTCTACTACAGGATATAATATTACTACTACTAATAATGAACCTTCGATTGGTGATGTAACTTATATTTACAGAGGAAAAGGGGGTATTAACAATTTATTTCTATCAGGAGGTTATTCTATTTTGAGTAAAGATTCAATGAGTCTATCGCTTGGTGCCTCAGTTAATTTTTTGTTTGGAAATATAGAGAAATCAAGAAGAGTAGAGTTTCCGGATGATTCTAGAGCATTAAACTCGTTATTGTCACAAAATACTGGATATACAGGTGTTGACTTTCAGTTTGGATTACTTTACAAACAAAAAATTTCAGAAAACTTTATTTACTCTATTGGTGCATCCTATAGTTTGGGAACCGACTTAAATGCCACTAGAGAAGATTTTTTTGGAACTTATACCAACATATCTTCTGTTGAAGTGGTAAGAGATACTTTGGCTTATTTTGATAATAATAAAGGAACTGTTACAATACCTTCTTTAATTAAAGTAGGAGCATCCGTATTATTATACGAGAACATGGAATTGTCTGTGCAATATCAAATGCAAGACTGGAGTGCATTTGGAGAGAAATTTGATCAACAAAGTACTTCTGATACATTATCAAGTTCTTCAGCTTTTTCTTTTGGATTAAGGTATACACCATCCGATGTGTTTTCTACAGCAAAGTACATTGAGAGAATTCAATATAGAGCAGGAATAAGAGTAGGACAATCTCCTTTGCAATTTAATAACACACAACTAGCAGAGTTTGGCACGAGTTTTGGAATAGGTTTACCGCTTAGGAAAAGCGCCACTTCCAAAAATGAGTTTAGATCATTATCAATGCTTAACTTTGGAGTTGAATTTGGGAATAGAGGACAAATAAACGATGGATTGATTAAAGAAAACTTTACCACAATCTATTTTGGAATCTCAATCATGCCTCAAGTCCGAAACAGGTGGTTTGAAAAAAGAAAATTTAAATAAAAAAAACAAAGATGAAACGTATAGTATTTACAATATTAATTTCAATTTCAACATTAGGGTTATTTGCTCAGACAGGTAACTTAGGTGATAAGCCAGATGAGTGTAAAAAGTATTTATCACTTTACACAGATTACTTAACACAAAAGGTTTATCCAGATGCTTACAAATTTTGGGTAAAAGCTGTAGAAGTATGTCCAGAGTACAATGCTAATTTATATGACAATGGTATTTATATCATGAATAAATTGAAGAAAGGAGCTTCAAAAGAGCGACAAAAATCTTTGTCTGATTCTGTAATTTGGGCTTACGAACAAAGTATAAAACTTTTTGGTGATAACCCAAAGATTAATGAAAGCTATGGAGCAGACCTTATCAAAATGGGGAAAGTTTCTAAGGGTGTAGAGGTGATGAAGAAATCTATTGATTCTGCCAATGGAGCAACTAGAGCAAGTTCAATTTATTATTATTCAAACGCATTAGCAGTATTGAAAAATAAAGAAGAAAAAGATTGTGAGGTATTGGTTGAAGAATACGACAGATTATCTTCTATAATTGAGAAAAACAACGGTAAAAACGGATATGACAAAGCTCAAGAAGCTATTGACAAATTTTTAGGACCTTGTTTAAGTTGTGAAAACTTACTTCCAATTGTTAGAAAGAAATTTGAGAAAGCTAAAACTGACGACAATGAAAGGAAAAAAATTCTGTCTATGCTAGATAGAAGAGGGTGTACAGACAATGATGTTTTCATAACTTTAACTGAAATTGAATGTGAAAAAAATCCAACAGCTAAAGGATATCTATACTTAACTCAGATTTACATTAATAAAGGTCAAAAATCTAAAGCTAAAGGATACATGGATAAAGCAATTGAACTTGCTGAAACTAAAGAAGAAAAATTAGATTTAATAATTAAAGCTGCTAAGCAATTCTCCGGAAGTGCCGGAAGTTATGCAAATGACGCGCTAGCAATTGACCCAAACAGTGGAGAAGCTTATTTGATTAAAGCATACTTAATTGCAAGATCTAAATGTGGAACATCAAGATTTGATGACGCAGCGATTAACTGGGCAGCGTATGATATGGCAGCTAAAGCCAAATCAATTGACCTAAGTGTATCTTCAGAGGCTTCTAAAGCAATGTCGCAATACAAGGCAAGGTTCCCAAGCAAAACAGATTTGTTTGATCAGGGTCTCAAGCCAGGACAATCTTACAAAACTTGTAATGGGTATTCTACTACTGTAAAATAAAAGGAAACTAACTAATTGTAAACCCTTCTCGATAATTCGAGAAGGGTTTTTTTTATGTTTGTTACTTTTTAATAGCTTTGGATTATACTTTAAAAATAGATTAGTCGTTTTAATACATTATATATAATAATACCTCTATGAAAATCCACTCTTGTCTCATTACTATACTTATTATTGCTTTTTATGCCTGTCAATCAAGTGATCTGGAAAAGATGCAGACGGTTGATCAAGAGTCTTTACCTGATGAAATATCAGAAAATGTAGAGTTAGTGTATTCAGATTCAGGAAGAATTAAACGAATAATGAAAGCTCCTTTGATTCATAAATACACTACTGATACTAATTACACAGTTTTTCCTAAAGGAGTGCATGCACAATTTTTTAACTCCCAAGGGAAGATAGCTACAGAATTAACTTGCGGTTATGGACTTACGAGTGGGAAAAAAAATGAAAAGCTAATCTTCAGAAAGAATGTGAGGATTACCAATGATAAAAAAGAGACATTAATTTCTGATGAGATATACCTAAAGGACGAATATATCTATTCTGATAGTACTGTGTATATCATTACACCAACTCTTACATTAAGAGGTACAAGTTTAGAAGCACCAAGAGATTTTTCTTCATATAAGCTTAGTAATCCTGTTGGAGTTGCCAAAGCTGAAGCATTAAACAAAGCTGCTGAAAAGTAATAATACATAAAATATCACATATCAAAAAAGCCACTCTGATTATTCAGAGTGGCTTTTTTAGTATTGTAATTAGGAGTTTGTTTTATCCGTTAACTCTTTTGTAAGTTTCTTTGTAAGCTAAAGTGTATTTTCTTAAATAATCCTCGTTTTCTTTGTAAAAATAAGGTTTACCTATTTCAATTATTTCCTTTGCTTCATCGTATTTTTTCTTTTCATATAAATGTTCAGCATATTCAATAAGAGCTAATCTTAAGAATACTTGTTCCATTTCAGTCATTTCATCAAATGGCTTTATTGGTTTGATTGGTCCACCAAAAACGGCCTCAATTTTTTTGTTTTTCTTAGCTAATTCTTTTTCAGTTAACTTTTCTGGAGCTGGCATTTCATCTCTTGTAGGAGCTAATCTTTTAATTTCAGGCAGCATAACTTTAATCATTTTCTTACCCTCAATCGTATTTTTTACTTTAAGCTCAAGAACTGCGTTTAATAAATATGCTCCTTTATCGTCTGGATCCATTTTATGAATTTTACTCATCAATCCAAGAGATTTTTTGGCAGATTTATAAACCTTTGCTTTTCTATCTTCAAGCATATAGTTTTCAACTTCTTCAGCTACAATCTTTTTTAATTCTTCAAAATGAGTGATGTAATCGTTGTAGAACTGACCAGCCTTGTCTTTTTTTCTGTACTTTCCGGCATAACTTAATGCATCATTAAATGCTTTTTTAAATTCTTCTACCCCTTCATTTGTTTGTGATATTCTTAAACACGCCATTGAAGCGTAGATGTATATCTCAGGATTTTTTTTGTATTTAGATTTAGAAGAATACTTAATGGCATCATGTGCACAATCTTGGTATTTTTCTTCACCATACATAACTCTAAGTTTTTCAACTACTTTGTCGCCATCTTGGGCAAAGGAATTTCCAAATCCTAGAAGGGCTATTCCTAAAAATAATAATGTCTTTTTCATGTTCTTGTTTTTAATAGTAATTTTGCCAGTAAGAATCCAATTATAATGCCAAAAACGGACTTACTCAATTTAAGTTTCAATAATAACAAATATATAACAAATGAAATGGTTATCAGATAGAATTTCTTTTCATCGTCATGATGAATATACAACTATTCTTATTTCTACCAAAGTAGAAAAGTGGAAAGAGGGACTCCTGCTTGGTTGGATGGTGCTTTGGTCGCTTGCTGGTATGGCAATGCTTTTTGTCTTGTTTTCTGATTCTTATTTAACTCAATTGAGTACTAATACTCCTAAAAATCAATTGCAATTGTTTTTAGTGCTTTTTTTAGTTTTTTGGGCATATTACTTATACAAAATAGTCAAAGTATACATCTGGAGAAATAAAGGAGTAGAGTACTTTAAATTAGATACAAACTCTTTAGTAATAAAAAGAGCATTTGGAAAAATTGGCAAAGCAAACTCGTATAAATATGAAAATATGGGAGGATTAAAATTAGTAGAAGCTTCTTCAAGATCTTTTGGACGAGTAATGCAAAGTGCTTTTTGGGATATAGGGAATGAAACATTACAATTTGAGTACCATGGAAAACAAATTATATTTGGGGTTCAATTAGAATCCGAAGAAACCAATAAAATGAAACAGTTTCTTAACTCAGAAATCAGCAAATTCAAAAAGAAGAGTAGCAAATAGTTATTTAAGTGTTAACATTTTTATATTTTACAACCTTGGTAACATATTTGCCGTATTACAAACAAATAAATCAGAAAAAACGGTTGCTGTTAATCTGTTGTTAACAGTATCACAAGAAAAAATATTTTTTATTACGTTTGGAATGATTATTGAAACAAACTATAAATAAAACACACATAAAAACAAAAAACATGAAAAATTTAGTATTATCATTCGGTCTTATTTTAATGGCTGCTTTTACAATGAATTTCGTAGCAACTACAAATGCTGCAGGTGCAGAAATAGCTATAGATAAAGATGTACATGATTATGGAACAATCGACAAAGGTGCTGATGGAAGTTGTTATTTTACAATTACTAACACTGGAGATGCTCCATTGACAATTACAAGAGCAAAAGGAAGTTGTGGATGTACTGTACCAGATTGGCCAAGAGAACCAATTGCACCAGGAGAATCTGCAAAAATGAAAGTAACTTATGATACTAACAGACCTGGAAGAATTAATAAGTCAGTAACTATTACTTCTAACGCTACTAATGCTCCAACTAAAGTTGTGAGAATTAAAGGAAACGTAGTAGTTCCTACTCCAGCTCCAGTACCAGCTAACTAATAATTTTTTAACCTCTTAATTTACCTTTTATTATGAAAAAGATACTTTTATACTTAGGACTTGCCTTAGCAGTATTTGCAATAAATGCAAACATTACTGCTCAACAAGGAACTGCTTTTGTTCAAGGACCAAAACTAACCCTTGACAAAGAAGTACATAATTATGGTAAGATAAAAAAAGGAGCAGACGGAAGTTGTTACTTTACTATATCTAATTCAGGAACTGAACCTTTGTTGGTTTCTAATGCAAAAGGAAGTTGCGGATGTACAGTGCCAGACTGGCCAAGAGAGCCGATTGCACCAGGAGAAACTGCAAAAATGAAAGTGACTTACGCTACAAATAGAGTAGGACCTATCAATAAATCAGTTACTATTACATCCAATTCTGTAGATGGGAAAGTAAAAGTGGTGAGAATCGCTGGAGAGGTATTAGCACCTGCACCAGAAGATGGAGCACCTGTGGTAAAGAAGAAAAGCCCAATGCTTAAAAATTAAGAAGTAAAAACATAAATAAAAAAGTCTCGATAGCAATGTCGAGACTTTTTTTGTGCTTTTTCTATTCCTCTTTTTTATGTCATTCCTGCGAAGGCAGGAATCTATAATACTGGAATATTACCATTTACGAAGATTCCTGCCTTTGCAGGAATGATAGTTGTATAATGTAATTGATTAAAATTAATCTATGAAAAAACACCAAATGAATAGTCTCATTTAGTGTTTTTAGTATTGAAAAATATAAGTTTTATACTTCAGTTAATGTGAAAGTATAAGATTCCATAATTAAATTAGCTAATAGTTTTTTACAAGCAGTATCCACTTTCTCTTTAGCGGCAGCTTCATCGTTAGCTTCTACCTTTAGTGTAATGTGTTTTCCAATACGTACGTTAGAGATTTCATTTAATCCCAAGTTTCCCATACTTTGAGTTACTGCTTTTCCCTGAGGATCTAATATTGCCTCAAGTGGCATAATGTCTATTTCAGCTTTAAAATTCATGTGTTATGTTGTTTTTCTGGTGGTGTAATGATAATGTACCGACAAAAGTATATACAATACAATAATAAATGGAATTGAAGCCAATATATTTGTGAACATCCCGAAGATAATTGTTAAAATCACAGCTCCCAAAATTAAAATTGCTCTGTAAATATTGTCGCCTTCTAATTTTAAGTTTTTGAGTTTTAAGGAGAACATTCGGAGGTTTGAGGTCATTAGTAATGACATCAAGATTGTTAAAGCAATTAAAGTATAAAATATCATATCTGAATGATTGCTTTTTATTAGATAGAACATTCCAATCCAAAACAATGCATTTGCTGGAGTTGCCAAACCTTTAAAATAAGTTGTTTGTTCTTCATCAACATTAAACTTTGCTAATCTCAAAGCTGAAAAAGAAGGAATCAATATAAAAATATATTTTAATAAATTATGCTCAGGAAAAAATTCGGAGCAAGTAGCATAGACTAAAAAACCTGGAGCAACTCCAAAAGTTACCATATCTGCTAATGAATCAAGTTGAGCTCCTATTTCGGATTGAACTTTTAATAATCTTGCAGTAAATCCGTCAAGAAAATCTAAGACAGTAGCAATAATCATTAGTAATATCCCATATTCTAAAAAAGTATATGACCTATTAATTAAGCTTCTTAAACCCTTGTCAATAGGAAAAGTGAATTGTATGAAAATTAGAATAGCAAAAACCCCACACACCAAATTAAGAATGGTAATAAAATTAGGGATGTGCTTTTTTATCTTCATGGGATAAAGATAGGGATTGAATAATAAAATCCGAATTATGAATTGGGAATTTGTTTGCTGAGGTGTTTAAGTCACCCTTCGATTCTCTTCCTTTGGTCGAACTCAGGGTTCAGGTATAAGCTAATCTGCGGGCTGAGGATTTTGAACTTGTTCAAAATGTCTCGAAGCCCAACTTATGAAATGCAATTAGGAGTAATCATCAATTATTCATTATACATTGTCAATTATCTTAATAAACCCGATATTTGTAAAACAATTAAATTCCAATGACAAAAAAAGCAATTCTCGTAATACTTGATGGATGGGGACATGGAGCTAAGGATGAAACCAATGCTATTCATTTGGCAAATACTCCTTTTGTGGATAGTTTGTACACTAAATACCCAAATACCGAATTGGTAACTTATGGAGAAGAAGTAGGGTTGCCAGAAGGGCAAATGGGAAACTCGGAAGTGGGGCATTTGAATATTGGAGCAGGAAGAGTGGTGTATCAAGATTTTGCAAGAATTAATAAAGCGGTTACTGATAATTCTATCAAAGAACAAAAAGCATTAACAGATGCTCTTAATTATGCTAAAACTCACAATAAAAAAGTGCATTTAATTGGATTAGTTTCTCCAGGAGGGATTCATTCTCATGAAAGCCATTTATATAAATTGTGTGAAATGGCAAACGAAAGTGGAGTAGAAAATATATTTGTGCATGCTTTTACCGATGGCAGAGATTGTGACCCAAAAAGTGGTTTGCAATCTATTGAAAAACTTGAAGATAAGTTGAAGGGAAGTAAAGTCAAATTAGCCTCAGTAATAGGAAGATATTACGCTATGGACAGAGACCACCGCTGGGCAAGGATAAAATTGGCTTATGATTTGCTAGTGAATGGAAAAGGGGAGGAAGTAACCGAGTTTAGCACCAAAATTAAAGCATCTTACCAAGAAGATGTTACTGATGAATTTCTGAAACCGATTGTAAAAGTGGATGAAAATGGAAAACCAATAGCAATAATTGAAGATGATGATGTGGTAATTTGTTTTAATTTTAGAACAGATAGATGTAGACAAATAACTGAGGCTTTTACTCAAAAAGACATTCCCGAATTTGGGATGAAAAAATTGAAGTTGCATTACGTAACCATGACTCAGTATGATAAACAATTCAAAAATGTTGATGTAGTTTATACTAAAGATAATTTGAGTATGACGATGGGAGAAGTAGTTTCAAAAGCTGGTTTAAAACAATTGAGAATAGCAGAAACTGAAAAATATCCGCATGTTACGTTTTTCTTTTCGGGAGGAAGAGAAGAAGAATTTAAAGGAGAAAAAAGAATAGTTGTGGCTTCTCCAAAAGTAGCAACCTACGATTTACAACCCGAAATGAGTGCTCCCGGAGTTACCGAAAAGTTATTATTAGAAATTGAAAATCAATCGGCCGATTTTATTTGTTTAAATTTTGCAAATACCGATATGGTAGGGCATACAGGAATTCAGGAGGCGATTATCAAAACAGTAGAAACTACAGACCAATGTTTGAAAAGAGTGGTAGAAGCTGGACTTGATAATGACTATAGTTTTGTGATAATTGCCGACCATGGAAATGCAGAATTAAATATAAATCCTGATGGAAGCCCAAATACAGCTCACACAGTGAATCCTGTTCCGTGTTTTGTTATTGACAAAAACGTAACACAAATAAAACTCGGAAAATTAGGCGATATAGCTCCAACCTTATTACATTTAATGAATATTACACAGCCTGATGAAATGACTGGAGACAGTTTGGTTGTAAACTAACTAGAATGAGAATAGCAATTTACGGCAGAGAATTTTCGGATGATTTTATCCCATACTTTCAATTATTGATTGATGAGTTGGATAGGTGTGAGGTGGATTATTATGTGTATTCTAAGTTTCATAAAAATGTTGTAAACAAAGGGATAACATTTGGACAGAAGGTAAAAGAATATACGAGAGCAACTTATCCTAAATTGAAATTAGATTTCTTATTCAGCATTGGAGGTGATGGAACTATTTTGGATACCATTACTAGTATCAAAAAAGGAATTCCTGTGGTAGGTGTAAACTCTGGCCGATTAGGATTTTTATCCAATACCGCTAAGACTGAAATAAAAAAAGTAATTCATCAATTGATTAATAAGGAATACAGAATTGAGGAAAGAGCAATGCTTAATTTGGAAACAAAATCTAAGCTTTTTGGTAAATACAATTTTGCATTAAATGAACTGACAGTCCATAAAAAGGATTCTTCATCCATGATTACGATTCACGTTTTTGTAAATGGAGTTTTTTTAAATTCTTATTGGGCAGATGGAGTTATAATTGCTACACCAACTGGTTCTACTGCTTACTCTTTGAGTTGTGGAGGGCCAATTTTGATGCCAAATTCTAATAATTTTGTGATTACTCCCATTGCACCTCATAACCTGAATATAAGACCAATGGTAGTTCCTGATGATAGTGTGATAGAATTAAAAGTAGAAGGTAGAGAACAAAAATTCTTAGCAACACTGGATTCAAGAAGTGAAGAAATTTCCGTAGATAATTTATTGGTAGTTACTAAATCAGATTTAAATATAAATTTAGTGCAATTCCCAAATCAAGATTTCTTTAAAACAATCCGTAATAAATTATTATGGGGAGCAGATAAGAGGAATTAATAGCGTTTGGCAACTTATTTTACTTCTTTTTAGAAGTAGATAAAGTCATACTTGCATAAACTCCATCTTTATTTGAAGAAATTATTAGTTTGTTATTAGTAAGAGTTTTTACCTCAAAGGTCATTGGGTCGTCATCAATATCTATATATAACTTTCCATTTAAATCTTTCCAAGTTCCTTTTTCAACTTCATCTTTATCTATTGGATCAATAAATTTAACAGTAAAATTTTTGTAAAAAATCATTTTTCCATTAACTATGTCCTCGGGCAATTGTTCCTCATAATCACCAGATTTCATTACTCCTGAAGTTATATACCAAGTTTTACAAAGTTTATCTGTATCAATTTTCTTAGTATCAACAGTAAAACCTGTTGACAAAAGTGAAAATAAAATAAATGAAAGCGATAATGTAATTGATTTTTTTAGCATGATTTATTTTTCTTGTTGAGAGTTCATTTTGAAATCTTTTAAAGATAAGAAATTAATTAATCTCACAAAAAAAATCCTTTTTGATACTTGGTATCAAAAAGGATTTAACCTATAACTCAAAATAATTTTCGCTCTTAGTGACCTTCACCACAATGAACAGTATATTTTACACCATTTTCAGTGTATCCGTCAGCTTCTAATGTTGCAATGTCATCACCACATTTTTCACCTAGTTCTACTTCACCACCATTTTTGTCATAGTGACATTCTTTACACTCATCTTTTTTACAAGAGAATGTTAAGGTTGCTAATAATAGCGTTCCGATAATTGTTGCTTTTTTCATGTTTATTTTATTTTTTTGTTTAAATTTAATTTAATTGATACATAAAAGTTTCTGCCAGGATTGGGCAATTGGTATGTTTTTAAAGCTGAAAGATGATCTATATATTCTTCGTTAAAAATATTTTGAGCACCTATACCTAATTCTCCTTCAAATTTTTGGAAAGATAAATCACAATTAATTCCAGCATTGACCAAATTGTAATTTTTGCTATTCAATTCATAATCAACAGTTCTGTTTTGATTTGCAAAGAACTGATGCTGAACAGTAAAGTTCTTCAATGAAATAAATTTATTACTAAGGTTATGAAAATTATAAGTGATTTGAGTCGCTAACCTAGGTTGTGGAATAAAAGACAAAGGAGTATTCCCTTCAGTATTTTGACCTTGTACAAAAGAGAAAGATGTCTCTAAGTGAAAATCATGTAAAAAATGAGGGTGATAATGTAAAACTGCCTCACCTCCTATGAGTATTGCACTTTGTGCTTGCGTATAATTATATACTTGAAAACCATCTACAACAGAATCTACTGGTCTTAAATACACATAATTAGTCAAGAAATTAGCAAAAGGATTCACCAATATATCTAAATGTTCATTCTTGTATTTAACAGCTAAATCTATTTGGTTACCTGTTTCTGGCTTAATATTTACATCGCCAATTTCATATCTTTGGGCAGCACTATGTCCGCCTTCTGATAGTAATTCTGATACATGAGGATTTCTTATTCCTGATGACAAATTCATTCTTAATGAAATATGTTTGCCAGCATAAGATGCTCCAGCTGAGTAATTAAAACTAGAATAATTAAACTCTTCTATTTGTGAATTCGACAGAATTAATTTTCTATTATCGTACCTAACGCCTAATTGGTAATTTATTTTTTTCCTCTTACCAGATAATACGGCAAAAATTCCATTATCGATTTGAGTGTTATTTGGGATTAATTGCTCTTCCGCTTCAACAATATTAGCGTTTTGTTGATACAAACCTTGGACACCTCCTATTAAATTCAATTCTTTAGAAAACTTATACTTATATCTTACATAATAAGTAGTAGTATTAAGATTAATCCCAATTCGAGGGATTGTGAATTTTTCATATTCTTCTAGCTTATTTAATAGTTGCCCAAGAGTTATTTTAAGTGTACTGTTATGGAAAAAGAATTGGTTATCAAAGCTAATCAAATGATTGTTGATTTTTTGTGATGGTCTACCTTCTTCCCTTACTTGTTCAGTTCTTAAGAAAGTAGAATTAGTTACTAAAGTATCGTGTGTATGTCCAGGAATACCAATTACATTATTACTGTAATTATACCCCAATTTTGTTACCCATTTTTTTCTATTGTATCCTAGCAAGAATTTAGTGCCTATTCCCTTAAATCGAGATGATTTCACATAGTCACCATTAGGAATTTGATAATCAGCATAATTTTGTTGGTTAGCAAACACATTAAACCTAAAATTGTTTTTACTCATTTTAAAACTAACTCCATTTTGAATTCCCATGGTGTTAGTTTCAAATTTTGAATTAACACTAGCTTCTATACTATTATTTTGTGCAAAGGCTTCTTCTTTTAAATAGAGAACACCCCCAAGAGCATCAGATCCATATAATAGGGAAGCAGGTCCTTTTATTACCTCTACTTGTCCTATCCCTATTGAGGAAACCCCCAATCCATGATCGCCTCCCCATTGTTGATTTTCTAGTCGTATTCCATTTACAAATGTCAAAACTCTTATCCCAGTTAATCCTCTAATTACGGGTTTGTAGATTCCTTTTCCTGTGCTGGCATTGTAGACTCCTTCAAGGTTTGTTATTGCTTCTCCAAGATTTGTAGTTGGTATAATATTAAGCTCACTCAGGGGTTTAGACACAACAGAAGTTATGGAGTAATCTTGTAGTTCTCCTGTTCCTGATGAAACAGTAACTTCATGTAAATGATAATGTTTTGGAGTTAAGCTAATTTTTAATTCACTTCTGTCCGTTTCTTCATTAATTTCTAACACAACATCAGAATAACCTAAAGCACTTATTTTTAAAAAATTATGGTTAGGAATTTCATTCTTAAACTCAAATTTTCCTTCGTTATTACTAGCAGTTCCAATACCTAAATCGGATAAAAAAACATTTGCAAAAGGAATTGGTTTTTTTGTTTCTTCATCTATTATTTTTCCAGCTAACTGTCCATAAAAACTGTTGGTGAAAAGTATAGCGAATACTATAGATATTGATTTTAACATTTAATGTGCTATATTTGTAACAATGTTGCAAATGTAAGAAAAATCTTTTTATTTGTAACAATGTTGCAAATATTATTTTATGGAATCAATTTTAAAGAAAAAAAAGATAAGCGAAACACCCTTTAGAATTAATGTGTTAGAGATTATAAATTCCTCAAATACAGCAGTTGCAATGTCTCATATAGAGAATAATCTGGATAAATATAATAGAATAACCCTATACCGAACATTAAAAACTTTTACTAAAAAAGGAATTATTCATCCTATCCAGATAGCTGGAAAGGAAATAATGTACGCCATGTGTGAGGATAGTTGTGGGGCTGAGCATCAGCATAATCATTTACATTTAGAATGTAAAAAATGCAAAACGGTAAGTTGTGTTGATGTTGCTGAAAATATGATGCCGAATTTATCTGCTTATCAAATAGATTCGTTTGAAGTATATGCTAAAGGAATTTGTACAACTTGCAAAAGTGCTTAAGATTACTCCTCTTCAGCATATTTAGAAGGGCATTTTGCTTGAACTTCGGTAGCAAAAAAAGCATTTTTTTCTGGATCAGCTTTTCCTGTAATTACTACTTTATCCGATCTGTCAAAATGTTCAGGAACCGTTTCGTTTAGGTATACTTTACATTCTTTTCCTTTATCGTCAATCATAGTAAAAATTACCAAATTGGCTTGTGGAGATTCCACTGGAATTTCTTTATTAAGAGTTCCTATAACTTTATAAGTACTCTCGTTTTCGGCAAATGCTTGGGTGAAATCTCCATATCTACTTGCCTGTGAAGTGTAACTAAATATAATACCGATTGTTACCGCTACTAATATTATTAAGGCTATTTCTACTTTTCTCATTGTTATTAAATCTTAGTATAAAGTTACGTCAATTATTCTTTAGTGTCTTTTTCTATCTTAGAAATTTTTCGGTCTAATTTTATTAGATAAAATATAATTCCAATAAAAATTACGATTAACACAGCTACAACAACATTTATCTTTCCAGACTCGTGCATGGTTTGTTCAATTGCAGAACCTTGTGCTAAACTCGAATTATAGAAAAAAGCAATAAATGTTAGTATTAAAAATATTAATTTATTATTCATAATCTAAAGTGTTTTCAATGTTAGAGATTCTTTTCTTTAAGTTTACCATCCAAACACCCAGTAGTATCCATCCTAATACTGCTGGATAAAAAACCATCCGTAATGTATTGTCTAAATCATATTTGCCAAAAGCAGGGTTTCCTCCGTTTCCTGGGTGGAGTGAATCGGTAAGTCTTGGCAAAATCATAATGAAAACAATCATCAATACAAAGGCAAAAATATTGTACACCGCGCTTACTTTTGCTTTCTGACTTTCTTCTTGCAATGAGCTTCTTAATATTCTGTATGCTAAATATATAAGTGTGGTAATTGCTGCTCCATTAAGTTTTACATCATTAACCCACCAACCTGAGGTCGTAAATAAATTGGTGTGCTCACTCCAAGTAAATTTTGCCCAAATAGATCCGGTTATTAATCCCAAGAATGCAAATAATAAGCCTATATTTACTGCTTCTCGGGCTATAATATCATATTTAATATCAAATGTGTTTAAATATTTGATAGAGTACCAAACCGAAATGCCCAAAATTATCATCATGGCAAACCACATGGGTACATGAAACATTAGATTTCTAATGGTTTCGTTAAGTTGAAGTCTATTTGGAATGTCAAAATTATTGGCTGAAGAACTAAAGGTTAAAGTTGTGTATTGCGAAGAATCATTCGCTATTTTTACAGAGTATGCTTTAATTAATTCTGGTGCAAAACTATTAAATCTAGTTGTGTTTAGTCTGAGGTTTAAAACTTTAGAAGGTAATTTTTCTGGGACTGTAAAATCTACTCTAATTTTATTTTCACTTAATACTTCTATGTTTTCACCCAAAACAAGAGGTTTTTTCTCAAATTCTAAACAGGCATAAATTTTTTCGCCTTCTAGAAATCCTGTGTTGTAACCTGTTAAAGTTAAGGTGTTACTACCAATTTCGAGAGATTTTGGGGAGGCTGAACTAATTTTTGGCGAAAGCGGAACTAAAAATGAAAAGGCAATGGTATAAACCAACAGTATAACTGCCAACGCCTTCCACCAATGTTTTTTTATTCCGTTCATGTATGTAAATCTAAAGATTTATTCCCTCCAAAGGTAAGGAAATAATAAAAATGAAAGTATGATAATAAGCAGGTTAATTAGCGATAGAAACACAATAAATTGCCCAGCCATATCCGCAGTTCCTCCATTAATTGCAAGATTAGAGAATTGAATAGAAAGGAGAAGTGAGGGAATTAAAATAGGGAAAGCTAATATTGATAAAATTCCAATGTTATTGTTGGTTTTTGAAGCAATTGCACTCACCATAGTTAGTGTGGAAGAAAGGCTCATACTTCCCAAAAGTACTGCTAACAAAAATAGATTATAATTAATATCACTCAACCCATCAGATTGAATAAAGAAATTGAAAATAAAAAAACTAAGTAAGACCAGTAAAATTGATAACACCAAATTGTACAAAATCTTGCTTAATATTAAAACTCTTGGATTTATAATAGTGTAGAGAAAAAGTTGCTTATCTGAGTTTTCGTTCAAAAACGATTTTGAAATAGCATTGGTTAACGAAAACAAGATAATAATCCAGAAAAGTGCATTCCAGATTGTGGTTTCGGAAATGGAAGTAAAGGAAAGCGAACACACAAAAATTGTAGACACAATGTACAAAACAATAGAACTGATAAAGTGCTTTTGTTTCATTTCGAGACTAAACTCGTGCTTTACAAGGTGAAATAAATTTTTGACAAACATTCGTTTCTTTTATTAAAACAAATTTAAAGAGAATTATTCTGAAAACCTATCGCTGAAAAGAATGGCGGATAGAATAGTAGAAAATAACTCCAAAACCTAATGATAGCATGATAAACAAAGGTAAAAAACCATAATCTCCCCAGCTAACCGAAAGAAAAATTCCATAAATAAAATAAGAGGAAAGCAATCCTTCAACTATGGTTACCCATTTTACTTTTGTTTTGTTATATTTTTTTCCTTTCCAATCTCCTGATTTTTTAGTCAAACTAAATTTGGGAGTTCTCACAAAAGGAGATTTTTTTCCTACATATCCTTCAAGCACTGCAATTGAATTATGAAACGATAATCCCATAGAAAAACTAAGAAACAAAGGGAAATAATACATAAAGTGTAAGAAAGCCAGTCCTTTGTTTTCGTAACTTTTTGCGAAAGAAATGAAATACATAACTCCTATTACTGCAAAACTAAATAATGAGATAGCTGCTAGTTTGAAGAAAGTGCTCCATTCTGGGTGCGATTGTTTGATGACAAGAAGCGGAATACTTAATAAAGCAATAGTAAAAATGGCAATAAATAAAAAGCTGTTCATCAAATGAAAAATAGCATTTATCTTTGTCCAGAAATGATAATTTTTATGTTTCATTACTTTTCCTAGATTCTTTACAGTACATTCTGCAGCTCCCTTTGTCCATCGGAATTGTTGAGCTTTGAGGGCATTCATTTCAGCAGGTAATTCTGCTGGAGCACCAATTTCTTCTTTAAACAAAAATTTCCAACCTTTAAGTTGGGCTCGGTAGCTTAGGTCTAAATCTTCGGTAAGTGTATCAGCTTTCCATCCGCCACCTTCTTCTATGGCTTGTTTTCTCCAAACACCTGCCGTTCCATTAAAATTGATAAAATGACCTGCAAAATTTCTTCCTCCTTGTTCCACACTAAAATGAGCATCTAATGCAAATGCTTGTAATTTAGTAAGTAATGAGTATTCTTTGTTGATGTGTTCCCATCTGGTTTGTACTACACCAATCTCGGGATTTTGAAAATAAGGAACGGTTTTTAATAAAAAATCTGCTTCTGGAACAAAATCTGCATCAAAAATGGCGATAAATTCTCCTTTACATTGCTTCATTCCATAATCCAATGCTCCAGCTTTGAATCCTATTCTCTCTGGTCGAATTACTTGCTCAATATCCAATCCTTTTTCTTTCCAAAAAGCAACTCGTTTAGCTATTATTTCAATAGTTTCATCCGTAGAATCATCCAATACTTGAATTTCTAATTTGTCTTTAGGGTAATTAAAATTAGCTACAGCATCTATTAATCTTTCTATTACATACAGCTCATTATAAACTGGCAGCTGAACTGTTACGTATGGAAAATAGGTAGATTCACTAAATTTTTCTAATTCTTTGGCTATTCGTTTTCTGTTTTTTAAATAAGAATATACAAGGCTCAGTTGCACAATACTGTACAAAATAATGAACAGAGAAAATATACTATAAATAAGGATTATGGTAATGTTCATTTTACTTATTTATATTTAAAAATAGTGGTTATTATTTTATATCCTGCAAGCACACTGCCTTTTACAGTTCCCGATATTTTTGAATGACCTATTCTTTTTCGATAGCTTAAATCTACTTGTTGCACATTCATTTTTAGTTTAAGAGCTTTTACTTGCATTTCTACTGTCCATCCATAGGTTTTGTCTACCATCCCAATTTCTTGTAGTTTGGTAAATTTTATTGCTCTAAACGGACCTAAATCTCTATATCTATAACCGTAAATTATTTTCATCAGATTACAGGCTAACCAATTTCCAAAAATTTGTGGAATAGTCATGGAGCCTTTTTCTCTTTTCTCTTTTACTCGGTTACCAATTACCATGTCAGCACCTTTCCAAATTTTATTCAGTAACAAATTCATTTCCTGAGGAAAATCTGAATAATCTGCATCTAAAAACACCACTACATCGGGTTGTTGTTCTTTATTAGTAATAAACTCAATTCCCTTGAGGCAAGCATTTCCGTATCCTTGGAGAGGTTGTTTTAGCACTGTTGCTCCGGCATTTTGAGCATTGATGCTTGTTTCGTCACTAGAGTTATTATCCACAACAATAATATCTCTTACCAAATCTTTTGGAATATCATTTATAACAGAACCAATTGAGTTCTGTTCATTAAATGCGGGAATAATTACATCAACTTGCATAGTGGGATAACGAGGTAAATTAATTTACTTACAAATAAGCGAAAAAAAAACGGCACCAATTTATTGATGCCGTTTTAAAATTTATGTTGTTTTATTTTATAAGGTTAGAGTTCCTGCATTAATGTACTTAATGAATTCTCTATCTTTCATAGCTTTTGCTTTCAGACTAGAGTCTTTTGCAATTGCACTTTTAAGGTTAGACATCACATCAGCATCATTTCCTGTTCTTGCTGCAATAATTGCTTTAAGGTATAATCCCATTGCAGAATTATTATCAGTAGAATTTTGTAACGTAGATAGTGCAGTAGTGTAATCTTTGTTCAAAGTTTGAGCTAATGCTTTGTTAAATGTATTAGCATCTCCCATGTTTGTAATAGCAGAACTGTATTCCCCTTTTTTGATGTTAATCAATCCTTGGTTGTAAGCAGCAATTTCTCCTGTTCCAGAAGCATTGTTGAACATTTCAGCAGCTTCAGAAATATCTCCAGCTTGTCTTTTTACAACTCCCATATTGTTGCTAGTAATTGCATTTTTTTCAGCAGCATAAGCTTTAGTGAACATTTCGTTTGCTTCAGTAGTGTTTCCTTTTTTGTAAAGAATTACACCAGCGTTAGTAAACCCTCTCCAATCAGAAGCATCTTTTTTAATCACTTCTCTGTAGATAGCTAATTTAGCATCATCATCAGTAGTCAATTTATTTGCTGTAAATAGCATTTCTTCCACAGTTAAACTTTGAGGATTAGAAACTACAGCAGCTTTCAATTCGTCATCAGTTAATCCGTTTTCAGTATAGCTTACCATTATTTGAGATCTTCTCAATTGAGGGAAAATTTCATTATCCAAAAACTTGTAAGTAGATGCCAAAGCTTTAATTTCAGCCTCTCTTTTTGCAGGATCGTTTTCCATTTCAGCAACAGCAATAATAATGTTTTTGTCTTCATGGTCTGTTTGAGAAATCAATTCTTTTAGTCCAGCCCAATCTTCTCCTTTTGGAGATTTTTTCACCATTACTGGGTCAATGTTTAAAGTCATCTTCTTGTTTACCGCCATCAAAAATTTGTTAGCAGACTCTGCTCTATCAGCAGCAAGGTTTTCATTTTTTTCAATTTCTCCTTCTGGTGAAGCGTAAGACATAATCTCAATTCCATTCACTACAATTTTTGGATTAGCATTTGCAGTTGTAAACCAATTTTGTAATGCAATGATGTCAGCATCAGTCTTTTCGTTTTTTCTTACAAGATGTTTTCCTTTTTCGTAGTTGATAACAGCCTTTGTAGATTTATCAAAACTTCTTACTAACTTATCCTCTCCCATTGCTACTTTGTCATCATTTTGTAATAATAAAGGAGTAACTACAGTTGCATCAGCAATTTTAGGAGTAATGTCATTTAGTTTTTCCTTAGTTCCTTTCAATGCAACATACTTCACTTTAAGTTCAGCATTTTCAAATTTTGGGTCATAAGGTCTTGTGCTTGTGTAAGAAAAATTGTGTCCGTCTTTTTTCACAACTTCACCGTTTCCAGCAGCTTTTTCTCCTTTAAATGTTTTAGAATCAAATTCTAATTCATCCCCTGCAGCATTAACTAATACTGGTGTAAGAGTTACAAATGCTTTTTTGTTCAATCCTTTTTCAATAAACTTACCGTCAATATTTACGGTAATTTTATCTCCATGCATTTCTACTGGATTTGGTTTTACTTCATATTCCAAATCTTTCATCACGCTACAACTTGCCATCACTATGATTGTCAATAATGTAGCCACCGCTAAGTATAAGTTTTTTGTTTTCATTTTTTTATTTTAATTTAAAATTGATTAAATAGTTGGTACAAAAGTACTAATAGTTAGCCATTCTATAGTGTTTAAGACACTTATTTTTATGTTAAAATTTTATTTGAGTTGCTTCTTTTTCTCTGTAATTTACTATTACATCTTTTAATTTCTCATAATCTACCGTATTCCCTACAAAATCTATATTTGTTACATCCAATATCAAAACACTTTCGTTTTGTTTGTTTGACAAATAATTTAAATATGAGTTGTGAATACTCTCAAGGTATGTATAAGTTAATTTTTCTTCAATTTTTCTGCCTCTCTTTTTGATGTTTTCTAATAATCTATCAGAACTTACGGATAGATAAACTAATAAATTTGGTTCGGTTATTTTTTCGAATAAAACGGTATAGTAGCTATCAAAAAGATTTTTTTCAATAGTCGAAAGATTATTGGAAGAAAAAATTAAACTTTTTTCAATGAAATAATCAGCTATTGTGGGTTTTGAATTATCAAAAGAAGCCCGTAATTGGTGGAATCTATCGATCAAGAATTGGAGTTCAACGCCCAAAGGGTTTATGTTTTGATCTTCCAAAAAATCAGATAAAAAAGGATTTTCTTCAAATTCCTCTAAAATCAAATTTGCTCCAAATTCTTCAGATAATTTTTTGCACAGAGTGGTTTTACCTGAGCCAATATTTCCTTCTATTACCGTAAAATTCTGGAGCATCATTGCTTTTTGTTATATAGGTTAACTGTCAATTTATCTTCGCATTGCAAAAGTAATTCTTTCACAGACTTTTTGAGAACAGGATGAATAAAATTTGGTAAAATTTCAGCTAAGGGTTTCAATATAAACTTCCTTTTAGTAATTAAATAATGTGGTATAGTCAGTTTTTCGGAGTTTATTATTTCCGAATCAAAAAAAAGTATATCAATATCAATAGGTCTGTCAGAGTAAGTTTTGTTTATGCTTTTCGTTTTTCTGCCTAATTTTTTTTCAATGTTTTGAGTAATGTTTAAAGCGTCAGGAGGTTTTGTTTCAGAGGATATTAAAAGAACCTGATTAAGGAAAGGATTAGTGGGTTTGTCAAATCCCCAAGCTTCACTTTCATAAACTTTTGAAATTAGTACTAAATTCCCTAATTTTTCTTTTAATAAGTGAAGAGCTTCTTCAAAACAAGAGAAGGTGTTTACTTCATTTCCTCCAAAGGATAAAACAATGTTGTGAAAATTTCCATTCATAATATAAGTATACCACTCGTGTATTAAAGTACAATAATACTAATTTGAAAGGTAAATTTGAGTGTAGAAATAAAACTTAAAAGCCATGAAACAATTTTTTAAATATTTTTTAGCCTCAGGATTAGCCTATATCGTATTTGGGTTATTATTCTTTTTCATAATAATAGGTATAGGTTCTACTATGTTCAAAGGACCTGAACCTATCTCAATAAAAAAGAATTCAGTTTTGCATTTAAAACTAGATAAACCAATCAGTGAAACTACTTATTTTCAAATAGATGAGGCAAGTTTTCAGCCAGTAAATAGAATGGGAATCAATGATATTGTGAGATCAATCGAATACGCTGAGACTGATGATAAAATAAAAGGAATTTATTTAGAACCTTCTGTTTTGATGGTAGGATTAGCAAACCTCGAAGAGCTTCATGATGCATTGGAAAGATTTAAAGAAAGCGGAAAATTTATCGTTTCTTATTCAGAAGCGTATTCTCAAGGAGCTTATTATTTAGCTTCAGTTGCCGATGAATCATACATTTACCCAACAGGTGCTATGGCTTGGATGGGATTGTCTAGCGAGAGAATGTTTTTTAAGCAAATGCTGGATAAATTAGATATTGATATGCAGATTATTAGAGGAAGTAACAATAAGTTCAAGAGTGCAGTAGAGCCATTTTTCTTAGAAAAAATGAGTGATGCTAACAGAGAACAGACAGATAAATATATGTTTTCTTTCTGGGATCACATGGTAAAAGAAATTAGCGAATCAAAAGGAATTTCTGTAGAAGAATTGAATAGAATGGCTAATGAAATGACAATCTCTAGTGCTCAAAAAGCGGTGGAATATAATATGCTTACTGCGACAAAATATCAAGATGAGGTTGAAGATATTTTGAGATCAAAATTAGAATTGAAAGAAAAAGCAAAGTTAAATAAAGCTAGCTTGAGTGATTACATGGATTACGCAAAAAGAAAACTTTTGGTAAAAAACAGAGGGGTAAAAAACATAGCAATTGTGTATGCAAATGGTGAAATAGTAAGTGGTAAAGGAAATCCAGAAATGATTGGTTCTGAGACTACTGTAAAGCATCTGCGTAAAGCTAGAAAGAGTGATTCTATTAAGGCAGTTGTATTGAGAGTAAATTCTCCAGGGGGAAGTGCTTTGGCATCAGATGTGATATGGAGAGAAGTTGAGCTACTGAAAAAAGCGGGTAAAAAAGTAGTAGTTTCCATGGGAGATTTGGCTGCTTCTGGTGGATATTATATTTCGTGCAACGCAGATAGAATTTTTGCTCAAGAAAATACTATTACTGGTTCAATTGGAGTGTTTGGAGTATTACCAAATGCCGAAAACTTCTTCAAAAACAAAATAGGAATTACATTTGATAGAGCAAAAACCAATGAACATGCTGACTTGATGTCAATTAGCAAACCACTTTCTGAAGAAGAATATAAATTGATACAAGAAGAAGTGGATAGAATTTATGATGATTTTATCACAAGAGTATCTGATGGGAGAGGAATTCCAAAATCAATGGTTGATAGTATTGGGCAAGGTAGAGTTTGGTCTGGAAAAGATGCATTGGAAATAAAATTGGTAGACGAAATTGGGGGAATAGAAGAGGCAATTGCTTATGCAGCAAGAATAGCTGATATTAAGGAGCCAAGAGTAATGGATATCCCAAAAAAGAAGAAAGATCCATTGGAAGATATTTTAAAGTCGTTAGTTGAAAAAGAAGATGAGGAAGGCTCAGTTTCTTTTAATACTCCTGGAACTTTTTCTGCTCAAATAATTGATCAACTTAAACTATTGAGCACAATCAATTTCAAGGCACAGGATAGAATTCAGGCAAGATTACCTTATTTAATTACGATTAAATAAATGAAGTTTAAAAGTAGGAGCGATATATTTTTTCAATCAATACTCTATGGAGCTTGTTTACTATTGCTTTATGTACTATACGTAAACCTATTTTTAGTTGCAATTGAACTGATTAGTTACATAATGTTAGCTGTTTTATTGCCAGTTATAATTTTTATTCTTGGGCTTCTGCATGGCACGAGTTATGAGTTAAGTACCTCTTTCTTTAGTTATAAAGCAGCATTTTTAAGAGGAAAAATTCCTCTAGAAAATATACAAGAATTGATTGTGGGAGAGACAATGTGGGTTGGATTTAAACCCGCAACTGCCAGAAATGGAATTATTATCAAATACAATAAGGGAAGAGAAATTTATATTAGCCCAGACTCCAATGAGACTTTCGTTAAGAAGATAATAGAATTAAATCCTCAGATTAACATTGTAGATAGTAAATAAAGTTACCTCCCTTTCTTTACCCTTTGTAGATTATATTCAGGAGCTATTTCAGATTTGCCCTCCAAAAAATCAGCAAAATGATTGGCTAACCATGGAGCTATCAGCACTCCTTTAGTTCCTAATCCATTAAAGAGTCCAAGATTTTCGTATTTAAAATGAACTCCTACTAAAGGTCTTCTGTCGCTAACCGTTGGTCTTATTCCAGCTTGGTGATTTACAATTTCATAGTCGCAAGTTATTAGGCTTTCTATTCGTTCTCGTAAATCTTGCTTCCCTTCATCAGTTGGGCTATAAGTCAAATCTTTTCGGTCAAAAGTAGCACCAACACGAAATAAATTATCACCAAGAGGCAAGCAGAAAAAACCTTTGTTTAAGATTTTATCCACTTCAAGATCTTTAGCTTTTATGGTAAATAATTCTCCTTTGGTTGGTACTAATGGTAAATACTTGAAATAAGGGTTTTCTTTCATGAAAGCTCCTTCGCAAAAAATAACCTTATCCGCTGTCAATCCATTATAGGTTACTTTTTCATCATTGAATTCTAGTTTCTCAAAATCCATTTTTTTATTGAGTAATAATTCTTCCGATAAAAGAAACTCTCTATATTTATTAAGTAAATCAATCGTATTAACCCAACCAGTTTTTGTTACTTCCCCAAATCCTATTTCATTTTTAATTGGCAAATTATTCACTTCTGATTTAGATTCAGAAACCAAATATTGAGAAAAACCCTCTTCTTCAGTTTTGGAAAAAAAATCATTTTGTTGTTCAATAGTCTTAAAAAAACGAAGAATATTAATTGGGTAATCAACTTTAGTATTTAGTAAATTTTCTAATCGTTTATAGAAAGAACCTAAATAAGGAGAGTACTTATCTGCATTGTACCCTTTTGTAATATGTTTAAAAACAATAGGATTATACATTCCAGCAGCTACTTTTGAAGCACTTTTTTTATGGTTATTATCAATTACAAGCACTTTTTTTCCTCTTTCAAAAAGATGAAAATGAAGAATCGTTCCAGCTAATCCTTGTCCTACTATAATATAATCGTAATGTGATTTGATGTTCGGTGTTTTTTTAAGTAAAATTGTAAGATATTACGAAGGTAAACAACTAACAGTTTAAATAAAAAATTAGATAAACAATGTCAGAAAATATTGAAAAAGTAAAATGCCTAATAATAGGTTCGGGACCAGCAGGATATACTGCAGCAATTTACGCAGCAAGAGCAAATATGGCTCCAGTTTTATATGAAGGAATGCAACCTGGAGGTCAGTTAACTACAACAAACGAAGTAGAAAACTTTCCTGGTTATCCAGATGGAGTAACAGGGCCAGAAATGATGATTCAATTGAGAGCTCAAGCAGAAAGATTTGAAACTGATGTAAGAAGTGGATGGATTACCAAAGTTGATTTTATAGGAGATATTCACAAAGTTTGGGTTGGTGATAACGAAAAAGAAATCCATGCCGATACGGTAATTATTTCTACAGGTGCATCTGCTAAATATTTAGGATTACCAAGTGAACAAAAATACCTAGAAATGGGAGGTGGAGTTTCTGCCTGTGCAGTGTGTGATGGATTCTTTTACAAAGGACAAGAAACTATTATTGTAGGAGCAGGAGATTCAGCATGTGAAGAAGCACATTATTTGTCAAAATTATGTACTAAAGTTACTATGCTTGTTAGAAGAGATGAGTTCAGAGCTTCAAAAATTATGGCAGCCAGAGTAAAGAAAACGGAAAACATTGAAATTTTATTCAACACAGAAACTGAAGAAGTATTGGGAGATGGAATGGGAGTGACTGGAGCAAGAGTGAAAAATAATAAGACTGGAGAAGTTTCTGAGATTCCTGCAACTGGATTTTTCGTAGCGATTGGTCACAAACCAAATACGGATATATTTAAAGGACAAATAAACTTAGATGAAACTGGTTATATCAAATACGAAGAAGCAGGCACATCAAGAACTAACATTCCTGGAGTGTTTGTATCAGGAGATGCGGCAGATAAAACTTACCGACAAGCAATTACAGCAGCAGGTACTGGATGTATGGCAGCACTAGATGCTGAAAGATATTTGGCAGCTAAGGAAGGGTAAATTAGTGATGAGTTATTAGTGAATAGTAATTAGTATTTTACTATTTTTTCATTTGTCATCCCACACTTGATGCGGGATCTGGCGAAGAATATTTCACTGAAAATTAAAAACTAATTTCTAATGACTTTTTACTAATTATTAAAAATGGGAAACACCTTTGGAAATATTGCAAAACTAACCACTTTTGGCGAATCTCATGGAGTTGCTATTGGAGGGATTTTAGAAGGAATTCCTGCAGGATTTGAGTTGGATTTGGAAAAAATTCAATATGAATTGGATAGAAGAAAACCAGGTCAGTCAGCAATTACAACCCAAAGAAAGGAAAGCGATACGGTTCAGTTTTTATCTGGTATTTTTGAAGGAAAAACTTTGGGAACTCCCATTGGATTTACCATTCAAAACGAAGATAATAAATCGAAAGATTACTCTCACCTGAAAGAAAACTATCGACCTTCTCATGCCGATTTTACTACCCAAGAAAAATACGGAATAAGGGATTACCGTGGAGGAGGAAGAGCTTCGGCTCGTGAAACTGCTTGTCGAGTAGTTGGTGGAGCAATAGCCAAACAATTTTTGGAGAAAGAAGGGATATTAATCAATTCGTTTGTTTCATCGGTGGGGGAAATAAACTTGAATAAGAAAATAGAAGAATTAGATTTTTCTCAAATAGATTCCAATAGTGTAAGATGTCCAGATATTGAAGCTGCCAACAAAATGGAGTCTTATATTAAGGAGATAAAAAAAGAAGGCGATTCTGTTGGTGGAGTTATTACAGGTGTAATTCAATATTTACCAACCGGATTGGGGGAGCCAACTTTTGATAAATTGCATGCCCAATTGGGAAAAGCTATGTTGTCCATAAATGCCGTAAAAGGATTTGAGTACGGATCGGGATTTTCTGGAGCAGCTATGAGAGGTTCAGAACACAATGATATTTTTGAAAATAAGGAAGGGATTGTAACTACAAAAACCAATAATTCTGGAGGAATTCAAGGGGGAATATCTAACGGACAACCAGTTAACTTTAGAGTTGCATTTAAGCCAGTTGCAACTATTATGCAAAAACAAAATTCGGTAAACGAAAGTGGAGAGGAAATAGAATTAGACTTTAAAGGGCGACATGACCCTTGTGTAGTGCCAAGAGCAGTGCCTATTGTGGATGCAATGGCAGCTTTAACTATTTTTGATTTTGTTCAATTAAATAAATTAAGCAAAGTATGAAAATAGGATTTGACGCCAAACGACTTTTTTTAAATCAAACTGGATTAGGTAATTACAGCAGAGATTTAGTGAGAGGGATTTTGGAAGAAAATACTGCAAATGATTATTTTTTATTTACCACTAAGGAAGTGGACAATTCTCGTACAAAGTTTATTAAAGAGTATGATAATGTTGAGGTTGTTAGCCCCAAAAGTTTTTACAAACGATTCAAAAGTTATTGGCGTTCAGTTAGGCTTGAGAAAGTGCTGAAAAAATATAACATTGATGTGTTTCATGGATTGAGCCATGAAATTCCGAGAAACAATAAAATCAACAAAATTAAATATGTGGTAACAATTCACGATTTAATTTTTATTCGCTGTCCAGATAATTATTCTGTTTTTGACAGAAAACTTTATACTCAGAAAGTAAAATATGCTTGTAAAAATGCAGATGTAATTATTGCAATTAGCGAACAAACGAAAAGAGATTTAATCGAGTTTTTGGAGGTAGAAGAAGAAAGAATCAAAGTAGTGTATCAAACTTGTTCAGATATTTTTGATATGAAAGCAGACTATCGAGTGCAAACAATGGTCAGAAAGAAGTATAATTTACCTACTAAATATATGCTTTCGGTTGGAACAATTGAAAAACGTAAAAACCTAGAATTGGTAATTCGTGCCATGGACAAAATGAAAACGGATATTCCTTTGGTTGTTGTGGGTAAAAAGACAACATATTTTGAGCAAATAGAAAGTGAGATAGAAAAATTTGGATTAAAAAAGAAAGTGATTTTTCTAGAAAATGTAGATTTCATAGAACTCCCAGAATTGTATCAATCTGCAAGTTTATTTGTTTATCCTTCTGTTTTTGAAGGTTTTGGGATCCCAATTTTAGAAGCTCTATATAGTAAAACTCCTGTAATTGCCGCAACAGGTAGTTGCCTAGAAGAAGCTGGAGGTCCAAATTCTATTTATGTAGAGCCTACTAATTATTTGGATTTAGCAGTACAAATGGATAAAGTTTTAAATGATGAATCACTTCAAACTGAAATGAAAGAAAAAGGGTACGAATATGCCAAGAAATTTTCTTTGAAGAAACAAGCGAAGGAGGTTTTGGCGGTTTATAAGGAGTTGGTTTAAAAAAAATATTTAATTACAGTTTTCTTGTGTTCTTTTCTAAGTGTGCCACAAAAGCTACATTTAACTCTGATGTACCTCTAGTCTTTGGTGAGACATACCAAACAGATACCTCAATAGTTTCTCAGAAAACCTTGAAAAGAACTAGATTTTTTTGGTTCGTTTTTTTATCAATGAAAAAAATGAACAAGCTATATTTTATTGCACAGTTTTAGATTGATTTTCGTACTTTTATAATTATCAAAAAATAAATCACATGAGTTTTTTAAAGAAAGTTTCATTCCTTATTTTTCCGATATTTTTTCTATTACTCTCTTTTTCTAGTTGTGGTTCTAGTAAATTAACTGAAACACCAATGGAGAAATTTTCTGGCAAATGGGAATTGCAAGGAAGGTCTATGTTTGAAGGGATTCAAATAGAACTAATTTCAGATAAAAATTCAGATGATTTTAAAGGTAAAGTAATAAAAACGAATGAAAACAAGTATGTCAAATTATTTGTTGACTCTGGTGACACATGGGTGAGTTCTATTAGAAGAACTTCTAATTATCAATTTGAACTCACTGAAAAAAAAATAGGATCAGAATTATTTTCGCTTTACGGGCAATCTACCTCCACAATTTATCGTGTAGAATTTATTGACGAAAACACTTTTGGATTGTCAATGAATAATGCAAATCCGACACAATCAAAAATTATTTATAAAAAAATAACTAATTAAATGTACCAAAACACCCTTGAATTTGCGAAGCAAAAAGACGAACAAGATGAATTAAAATTATTCAGAAATCGTTTTCATCATCCTGTTATTAATGGAAAACCAACAGTTTATTTCACTGGAAATTCATTGGGATTACAACCGGTTACTGCCAAAGAATATATTCAAGTAGAACTGGAAGATTGGGCACAATGGGGAGTGGAAGGACATTTTCATGGGAGAAACCCTTGGTTTAGTTACCACGAATTACTCACAGAAAAAATGGCAAATGTGGTAGGTTGTAAACCTATGGAAACTGTGGTAATGGGAAGTTTGAGCACAAATGTGCATTTGTTGATGGTTTCATTTTATCGCCCAGAAAGAAAAAGAACAAAAATCATTTGCGAAGCAAAAGCATTTCCAAGTGATCAATATATTTTGGAAACTCAAGTAAAATTTCACGGTCTTAATCCAGAACAAGAAATCATTGAAATTTCGCCAAGAGAAGGAGAAGAGTTGATACACGAAGAAGATATATTAAGAGCAATAAAAGAAACTGGAGACGAATTGGCTTTGGTAATGATTGGTGGAGTGAATTACTACACAGGACAATTATTTGATATGAAAACTATTGCAGCTTCTGGTCATGCTGTGGGAGCAAAAGTAGGATTTGATTTGGCACATGCTGCCGGAAACATCAATTTACAATTACACGATTGGGATGTAGATTTTGCAGCTTGGTGTACTTACAAATATTTAAACTCTGGACCTGGAGGAGTTTCGGGAATTTTTATTCACGAACGCCACGCGACCAACAAAGATTTAGTGCGTTTTGGTGGATGGTGGGGACAAGACAAAGAAACTCGTTTCTTGATGGAAAAAGGATTTGACCCAATTCCAACTGCCGAAGGTTGGCAACACAGTAACGCTCCAATAATGTTGATGGCTCCATTGAATGCAAGTCTTGATTTGTTTGAAGAAGCAGGAATGGAAGCAATTGGAAAGAAAAGAGATGACATGACAGCTTATTTGGAGTTTATCATTAACGACATAAAATCTGAAAAAGTAGAATTTGAATTAATTACACCCACAGATAAAACAAAAAGAGGAGCACAACTTTCTATAGCTGCAAAAGGGCAAGGCAAGAAATTATTTGATACCTTAACGGAACGAAATGTAATAGCGGATTGGCGTGAGCCAAATGTAATTCGTATCGCACCTGCTCCTTTGTACAACAGCTACGAAGATTGTTGGAATTTTGGACAGATATTGAGAGAATCTATACAGTAAAAAATGGCAAAAGAAAAAAAAGCAATAATAGTAGGAGCAGGGTTAGCTGGTTCATTATGGGCAGTTTACTTAGCAAAAGAAGGATATAAAGTAACGATTTACGAAAGAAGACCAGACATTCGTCAGGCAGAGATTTCGGCAGGAAAATCGATAAATTTGGCACTCTCTACTAGAGGATGGACAGCTTTGAAAGGAGCAGGAATTGACAAAGAAGTAGCAGAATTGGCAATTCCAATGCCAGGGAGAATCATGCACAGTTTGGATGGAGAATTAACTTACCAACCTTACGGAACAAATGGCGAAGCAATAAATTCGGTTTCGAGAGGACATTTGAATGCTTTGATGATGGATATTGCCGAAAAGAAAAACGGAGCAACAATTCATTACAACCATAAATGTATTGATGCCGATACCAAAACAGGAACTGTAACTTTAAAAAGATACGATACAGAAGAAGTTTTTGAAGACATTGCAGATGTTGTGTTTGCAGCAGATGGAGCGTTTTCGGCAGTGCGATACAATGCATTTCAGAAACAGAACCGTTTCGATTACATGCAAGATTACATTGATGATGGCTACAAAGAATTGTTATTGCCACCCAATGAAGACGGGAGTTACCGAATAGATAAAAACGCACTTCACATCTGGCCAAGAGGAAGGTTTATGTTAATCGCATTGCCAAACGAAGATGGAAGTTTTACCTGTACTCTGTTTATGCCATTTGAAGGAGAAAACTCTTTTGAGTCAATCAAGAATGACGATGATGTAAAGAATTTCTTCAAAACTACTTTTCCAGATTTTTATGACATGATGCCAAATTTGGTGGAAAATTGGCACGAACATCCACTTTCTTCTCTTTCAATTATTAGGTGCAAACCTTGGACAAGTGGAAAAATGGCATTGATGGGAGATGCAGCTCATGCCACAGTTCCGTTTTACGGACAAGGAATGAACGGTTCTTTTGAAGATTGTTTTGTGATGTACAAGTTGATGAAAAAACATAATGAAAACTGGGAAGAAGTTTTCAAGGAATACGAATTGAGAAAGCCAGATGGAGATGCATTGCAAGATTTATCGGTGCATAATTATCATGTGATGCGAGATTTTGTAGCTGACCCTAAATTTCTGTTACAAAAGAAATTAGAAGCAAAATTCTCTAAAGCTCATCCAGATAAATGGATGCCATTGTATAGCCAAGTTTCTTTCAGTAACATTCCTTATTCTGAGGCTTGGGAAACTGGTATGAAGCAAGATGCCTTGATGAAAAAAGTAATGGATAAACCTAATATTGAAGAGGTTTGGGAGAGTAAGGAAATTGAGGAGGAGATTTTGGGATTGATTGGGTAACATCTAACACATTTTTACTGTTATTCTTGCGAAGGCGGGAGTTTTAACACGAAGATCAACCAGATGAATAAGATTTCTGCTTTTATAGAAATGGAAAAACTATCTAAATAGAAAACTCCATATCAATGTGGTCAATGCCACAATCTGGATACACATCACTCGTTTTGTGATAGCCATGAGTTTCATAAAACTCTTTTAGATAAAGCATTGCAGAAATTTTAATTCCGGAACTAGGATATTCATTTTGAAGAAAATCATTCATAATTTTCACCATTTCGTGACCAAGTCCTATTCCTCTTTCAGATTTTTTTATCACCACTCTTCCGAAAGAAGATTTTGGATATTTGAGTTTTGGAGGTAACAAGCGAGCCGTTCCAATGATTTCTCCATCTGGTTTTTTACAAATTACATGGTGAGATTGTTTGTCATATCCATCCAAGTCGTTATAAAAAACTTCTTGTTCCACAGAGAATATTTCAATCCTGAGAGAAATTATATCATGAAATTCATCCAGAGATAAATCTCGGTAGTGCTTTATTTCAAAAGTGGTACTCATTTTTTCTTTTTTCTCTCCACACCATAAAATCGTTTTGTGTCTAACACAAAACCTTTCAGATAAATTATATTCACACTTCCAGTAGATGAATTAGAATAAACAGTAAGTGGTCTGTTGAAATTTCCAGGTTTACGGGTATTGTAGCTTGCAGTAATTTCTCCTCTTTCTCCGGGTAAAATGGTGTCTTTTTCAAGTTTAGCAACTGTGCAGCTACACCCAGATTTTACTCTCCCAATTATAAGAGGTTCATCGCCAATGTTATAAAAAGTAAAAACTCTTGAGCCATTTGAATACCTTTCAATAGTATCGTAATCAATTACAGTATTTAGAAATTGAATTTTTGGACCAATTTTAGTTGTATCCTTTTTTTGAGAAATTCCAGAAAGTGAAATTAATAAGGTGAAAAGTATTAATAATTGTTTCATTCTTTTTGTTTAGATGTTGAAAAATACAAGAAATGATTCTCTTTTTGAGAATTATTAACTCTTTTTTAATTTACTTGAACCAATTCTCTTTCTTTAGTAAATAATAAATATTTCTCAATATTTGGATAATTCATATCCTCCAATAAATTTCCATAATTGGTTAATTGTTTTGAGTAAGTAGATTGTTTTTCTCCAGTTTTAAAGTCAAGTACAATCGTTTTATCTTTTAATACAATTATTTTATCTGGGCGATATAGCTTTCCGTCTTTTGCAATTATCTCTTTTTCATTCAGCACTTTAGCATTTTCATCAAACCATGATTCTACTCCGTTAATTGAAATGATTTCTCGTATCTCATTCTGGTACATTTCTATTTCATTGGTTTTTATAAGCCCTTGATTCACATATTCTTGAATAGCATTTTCAATGTCTTTTTCAGAATTTACAATCGATAAAATATTATGGATTAAGTTTCCATAAGCAATTTTGCCTTTGTAGCTTTTATCTCCCCACAACTCTTGGTATTGTTTACTTATTCTGATTTTTTCTCGCCAGTTTGTCGAGATGGTTTTGTTTAAAACTAGTTGGTTTTCTTGCTTTTCTGTTTGTTGAATATGAATTTTCCTTTCTCCAATAATCAAGTTGCCATCCTTAAAATCTTGATGAACTGAACAAATTTGGTAAATGTAAGAATTGATTCTATCAATATAAGGTATACCAGATTTTGGTGCAATATCAGCATCACAGATTACATATAAGCGTTTTTCTGCTCTTGTTAAAGTCACATATAACATATTAAATTTATCCAATTTTGCATTTTCAAAATCTATTTCAGCCAAATATGCATAGTCAGTTTTTTCAATATCTTTTTTCAAATTCAAAATCCCTACAGGTATTTCGAGATATTGTTCTTCTAAATTTACCCAAACATTAGGTCTAAAAGTACCTGGGTAGAACGTCCAATTAGTAAAGGCTGAAATAACCACAGGAAATTGTAATCCTTTTGATTTATGTACCGACATGATTGAGATAGCATCAGAATCCGGAGTTTCAAGTGAAAGCTTTTCTTTTTTAGAATCAAAATAATCAATAAAACTTTTTAAATCATTTACCGCAGTAGAGTATGAGTGAATCACATCCAAAAACTTGATTAAAAAAGCATTTGTATGAGATTCGGTTTGCAAAAAAGTTCTCGAAATTGTTTCAGCCATGTCATACAAAGACATCTCATAAATTTGAGAAAGGGAGAAATCAGGAACTAAAATTCTGAACAATTCCTCTAGTTTTATATCAGCTCTATTGTTCGTTTTTACAGCATATTTCAATAATGCAGGGCTGTATTTCTCATTTTCAAAAAAGAATTTAATCAGTTCAAGTTTCGCATGATTGTCTTTATTATTCTGAATATATTTCAAAAAATTAAAAACGAAGTTAACCTCAATATCTTCTGCTATAAGTAAACTTTCGTTAGTCACAACTTGGAAGTCGTTCTCAATCAAATAAGAGGAAATTAGTGCTCCTGTAGTATTCTTATTTACAAGAATTGTAATATCCTTTTGTGTAAATCCGTCAGCCAAGCACTCTTCAATTTTAGCTTTTATAGCTTCCAGATTTTTTACTTCTTTCTCATCTTTATCAGCTTCTATAAATGAAACTTCAACATATCCCTCGTTTTTTCCTGTCGATTCTTGTTTTTGTCCTTTATATATAAGCTGTTTTTCTTCGTTCAGATGAGCAGTTAATTTCTCAAAAAACAAATTATTAAACTCAATTACTTGATTGTGGGAGCGATAATTTGTGTCCAACACTTCATTTTTGTGGTTATTAGTTAGTGCAATTTCTTTATCATCCAATAAATGGTCATCAGTTTTGTCAATAATGTTAGGCAACATAACAAATTGTTCTACTTTTCCACCTCTAAATCTGTAAATAGCTTGCTTTGCATCACCTACCAAAAGTGTTTTTTCTCCAATAGATAATGAGTTGTCAATCAACGGAAGTAAGTTGTGCCATTGCATTACAGAGGTATCTTGAAACTCATCAATCATGATATTTTTGTAGCGTTCACCTATCTTTTCATAGATAAATGGAGCTGGCTGATTTTTGATTTTATCACTTATCAATTTATTAAAATCCGAAATCATCAAAATATTCCCTTCTTCCTTTATATTCTCAATTGATTCATCAATTTCTTTAATTAATATAAGGTTGTATACATTTTCTTGAAGTAATTTGAAGAGGTAAAACTCACTTATTACATCTTGCATTTGAAAATAATTAGCTCTTAATTCATCACTAATATTCTTAATATTTGCTTTTGCTGTAGAACTTGCACCACCTTTTAACCAAATATTTTCTTCAATTGCTTTAATTAATCTGACAGAATCTCCATTAATATCTTTAAAATCTCCTTCACTTATTCGTTTAAAAATCTGAAAAACGGTCTTTCCAACAAAATCTTCTTCAACTATTCCATTAGAATTTATAAGTTTTAAGTTATATTTTCCGAGTTCAGAAATCTGATTTTCTAATTCTTTATGCTTTTTAAGGATGAATTTTTTGGAAGCTTCTAGTTCTTCATCATTCATTTTTCTCAATCTTTCGATAAAAGATTCGTTATCTTCTTTCAATAATTCTTTAGAAAAATCAAAAAGATTGTCCTCAATCTTCCAAGTTTTTTCCTGATCGATATTTTTATTTAAATATTCCAGAAGAACTTTAGAGATTTTTTCATCACTTCCAGCTTTAGAAATTAATAAATCAATGGCTTCTTTTAGCACTTCGTCTGATTCCATTTTTACCTCAAAATCATTATTCAAACCTAAATCATTCGCAAAAGCTCTGATTATTTTGTGAGTAAATTTATCAATCGTAAGTATTTTGAGGTCACTGTAATTATGAAGTACAGATTGCAGAATCTGTTTAGATTTCGATTTTATAATACTTTTTTCGATCTTAAACTCCTTAGCAAATTGTATCAAAAGTTCAGAATCTTCATCATTAGACAATTCTTTAAGATTACTAAGAACTCGCTTTTTCATTTCATTGGCAGCCTTATTAGTAAAAGTAATTGCCAGTATATTTCTATATCTTGAAGGATTATCTGATTCTATAACTATCCGCAAGAATTCTCTTACAAGCGTATAGGTCTTTCCCGACCCGGCCGATGATTTATAGGTAACGAAGTTTTTTATTTCTTCCAATGATAAATTGATTTTAAGGAAGAGTTAAGTTACAAATTTGAGATGAATTGGAAGATTAAATGATAAGGTTTTCCTAAATGCATTTAAAATACTCGAAAGGTTCCAAACAATCATTGCATTTATAAAGAGCTTTACAAGCGGTAGAGCCAAATTGGCTTGTAACCTCTGTGTTTTCAGAATTACACTTTACGCAAGCAACAACTTTAGGCCCACTTTGAAATAAAAAACCTTTGTCCTCAGTTCCTTCAATTGGTGGAGCAATTCCATATTCTCTTAACTTTTCTTTGGCTTTATCAGTTAGCCAGTTTGTGGTCCAAGCAGGTGAATATTGCATGATTAATTCAACATTATCTATTCCAGCAATTTTTAAAAAATCGCGAATATCTTGTTTGAATCTTTCAGTTGCAGGACAACCACTGTAAGTTGGGGTAATATTGACTGTAACCGTATTGTTTTCAATTTTTACTTTACGAATAACACCTAATTCCACAATAGAAATAGCTGGGACTTCAGGATCAGGAATTGTATCCAGAATTCCCCAAATTTCATCAACAGTAAGTTTTATTTCAGAACTGTTTTTCATTGTTTTAAAGTATATCTTTCGAGAATTCGAGAAGAATTGTAAACCAGCAACCTGTAACTAATAACCAGCAATTACCACTCCGCATTAGGATACGCCCTCTGCAAATACTGCATATCTCCAAGCAAATGGCCTAAAAATTCAGAATGCCTTCCTTCTAAACTTCCGTTTTGCATATAACTGTCCTCAGGTTTTTTCAAAGTGGCACGGTATAATACTTCTTCAACAGTTTTAACCCAATTTTCTTTAATTAAATTATAATCAGGAGCAATTCCGTCATTAGTTAAAGCATCAATTTTTGCATCAGTAGTAAACATATCGCCAGTGTATTCCCACAAATCATTGATTGATTTTTGAATTTTTTCTTTACTTTCTTCAGTTCCATCTCCCAATCTAACTACCCATTCACCTGAATGACGCACATGATATTGCACTTCTTTCAAAGACTTTGCAGCTAATGCTGCTAAAAATTCATTGTTGCTTTTGGTCAATTCCTTATAAAAGTGATATTGAAAAGCATCAAATAAGAAACTTCTTGCAATCGTATCTCCAAAATGTCCAATAGGTCTTTCAACAATTAGTGCATTATAAAATTCTCTTTCGTTTCTTCTGAAAGCATAATCATCTTCAGTCTTCCTATTATTTTCAACTTCTGCCAAATGAGAAAATATCATTCTGGCTTGTCCAAAATTATCCAAAGAAATATTGGTAAGGGCTACGTCTTCCTCAAGAGTTGGTCCTTTTGAACACCACTCAGCTAATCTTTGTCCCAAGATTAAAGAGTTATCCCCTAATCTAAATAGGAAATGAATTAAATTTTCGTTTTGTGTCATCATATATTAGGTATAACTATTTAGTAATTACTAAATATGTTTTGCCCCTTCGGGCATTTTATAATAAGTGGCTTGTCTGTATGCTTTGTCATCCATTGGATCAAAGAAAGCACCAATCTCCTCAGGTGAAGAGGCTACAATGTTTTCGAATTTTACAACCCAAATACTAATTCCTTCTTTTCTTCTAACGTACATGTCTCTTGCATTTTGAAGAGCCATTTCTCTTCCCATTGCCTGCACATTTCCTACATGTTTGTGAGCAAGTCCTGGTTTTGCCTGTACAAAAACCTCCCAAACTTGTCCTTGATTATCTTCACTCATTATTTTTTCTTTTTTTAATTTGTTATATCATTAGACTCAAAAAGTCTAATATCTAAATTTCTAACATCTCTTTTAACCATTCTTCTCAGCATAAGCATTCGCAGCTTTTCTTACCCAGCTTCCGTTCTCATGTGCATCAATATGATGCTTAATTCTTTGTTTGTTACAAGGTCCATTTCCTTTTACCACATCCCAAAAATGATCCCAATCCATTTCTCCAAAATCATAAGAACCTCTTTCTTCATTCCATTTCAAATCTGGATCTGGAATCGTAAGCCCAATTAACTCTGCTTGTCCTACTGTTTTATCTATAAACTGCTGACGTAAATCATCATTAGTTTCTCTTTTAATTTTCCACATCATAGCATTGCCAGTCCTTGGAGAATCACCATCATGAGGGCCAAACATCATTATCGATGGCCACCAAAATCTATTCAAAGCATCTTGTGCCATAGCTTTTTGCTCTTCAGTTCCTCTAGCCATATGAGCCATTATTTCATAACCTTGTCTTTGGTGAAAACTTTCTTCCTTACAAATTTTTACCATTGCTCTTGAGTAAGGTCCGTAAGAAGTTCTTTGTAACGAAACCTGATTCACAATTGCAGCTCCATCTACTAACCATCCCACAGCTCCCATGTCTGCCCAAGATAGAGTAGGATAGTTGAAAATACTTGAATATTTTGCTTTCCCACTTTGCAACTCTTCAATAAATTCATCACGAGTTTTACCCAAAGTTTCAGCTGCAGAATATAGATATTGTCCATGTCCTGCTTCATCTTGTACCTTTGCAAGTAAAATAACTTTAGCTCTTAGCGAAGGAGCCCTCAAAATCCAATTACCTTCAGGTTGCATTCCAATTATTTCAGAATGAGCATGTTGAGACATTTGCCTTTGTAAATGCTTTCGGTAATCATCAGGCATCCAATCTTTTGGTTCTATTTTTAAGTCATTTTCAATTTTGTGGTCAAATAATTCTTGACCTGTCATCGTAGCATTTTCCATAAGTGTAGTTTATTATAAAATTATTTACTTTATATAGTTGAAAATTAACTAAATAAAACAAAAATTGAATTAAACAAAATCAATTCTTAGCTTTGCAACTAAATTTATTGAATAAATTCTTAAACCAAAGATACAAATTGATACTTTAATTGTAAAGTCATTAGGGTATTATTAAAAACTGATTTATATCAACTAAAACTATAAGTAAATGAATAATTTCTTTCCATTAACAGTAAAAGGATTAAAAAAAACAACATCTGATTCTATCTCAATCACTTTTGATGTTCCCGAAAATTTAAAAAACCAATTTATTTTTAAAGAAGGACAATACATAACTCTAAAAAAAGAAATAAAGGGTGAGAATGTCCAAAGAGCTTATTCTATATGGAAAGCTCCTTATGAAAATGAATTAGCTGTTTTAGTCAAAAAAGTTGAAAATGGTGTTTTCTCAACTTACGCAAATGAACAGTTGTCTGAGGGTGATATAATTGAAGTAATGGCTCCTCAAGGTAATTTTGTTCCAGAATTAAACTCTACCCAATCAAAGCACTATACTTTAGTTGCTGCAGGAAGTGGGATTACTCCAGTTTTTTCAATTTTAAAACAAGTGCTACAAGCTGAAACTGGTTCTACTATTGATTTATTTTATGTAAATAAAACCAAAGCATCTACAATTTTTGAGAATGAGTTAAGTGAAATAGAAAATCCTAATCTTTCTATCCATAGATTATACACAAAAGAATCTTCTAGTAACTCTAGTTTAGAAGGAAGAATAAATAAAGACAAGTGTAAAATTCTTAAAGAATCAAACCTTTTAAAAATCAATTCGGATGAATATTATTTATGTGGTCCAGAGAAAATGATTTTTGATGTAAAAGACTATTTAGTTTCAGAAAATGTAAATGAATCAAAAATTAAATTTGAACTATTTACAGCTGTAGGTTCTGATAAAGTTGAAGAGGTAGCGACTGATTTCTCTGAAGCACAAATCACAATTACAATAGATGATGATGATTTTGAATATATATATAATGTAGACAAAGCAGACTCTATACTCGAAGAAGGAATTGATCAAGGATTAGATTTACCATACTCATGCAAAGGAGGGGTATGTTGTACCTGTAGAGCTAAAGTAATGGAAGGTTCGGCTAAAATGAAAGTTAATTATGCACTTACAGATCAAGAAGTGGAAGATGGATATGTATTAACATGTCAATCAGTTCCAACTTCTCCTGTGGTTAAAGTTAGTTTTGATGACTAATCAATCAAAACATATCGTAATAACTGGTGCTAGTTCAGGAATTGGTTATTTTACAGCTAAAGAATTAGTTAGTAAAGGGCATACAGTTTTTGCAATCGCTCGAAGGGAAAAAAAGCTAAATCAATTACGAAACGAAGTAAGTCAACACAAAGGAACACTTATCATAATACCTTTTGATTTATTAACTTTCGATAAAAGCCAGTTAGATTCTCGTTTTGATAGTTTAAATAAGGTAGATGTATTGATTAATAATGCTGGTTTACTCTTAAATAAGAACTTTCTCGAAATTGAAGAAGAAGAAATACAACAGGTATTAAATGTAAATTATATATCTGTAATCAAAACCATTCAATATTTCCATTCCTTATTAATAAAATCCGAAAATCCTCATATAGTAAATATTAGTAGTGTAGGGGGAGTAACAGGAAGCGTTAAGTTTCCAGGTTTATCAATATATAGTTCCAGCAAAGGAGCACTTTCAATTCTATCAGAATGTTTAGCCCAAGATTTTAAAGAGGATAACATAAAAGTAAACTGCCTAGCATTAGGCTCAGTTGATACCGAAATGTTAAAGCAAGCATTCCCAGATTATAAATCTGATACTTCGCCAAAATCTATGAGTTCTTATATAGCAAACTTTGCTTTAGAGGGAATGAATGTTATTAATGGGGTTACACAAACAGTATCAATTAGTAATCCATAGATTTCCAATAAAAAATCGGACTGGATTAGCATACATTTTTTTAATTAAATATTTTATAATCAAGCACTTAAAAACTTTTTTCAAAAAAGTCGAATAAAGTTTGGAGAGTTAAATAAATTAAACATACATTTGCATCCCGCTTTAAAAAGGAAAGCGATAGTTCTAAACATACAGATGTTGAAATCCTGAAAAATAATCCGCATTTATTTTGGAGAATAAAATAAAGGGTTTACATTTGCAACCGCTTCCGAAACAAGGAGCAAAATAGTTCTAAAAGCAATTCGTAGAATTTCGAAAAATAATCTAAAAAAAGTTTAAATATTTTTTGCAGATAAATAAAAAGGTTTTACATTTGCATCCGCTTTCGATAAGAGAGTAAAAAACACGTTCTAAGACAGCAATAAAATTTTGAAAAATAATCTAAAAAAAGTTTAAATATTTTTTGCAGATAAATAAAAAGGTTTTACATTTGCATCCCCGTTTGAAAATAACGAGGACAGTTCTAAAGACAAACTTAAAAAGTAGTTCTAGATTGGAAATTTTTATGACTAATCTTCTTTGATATTAAGTTCTTTGAAAAAATTGAGAAACAACAAGAAAACAATTTAAAATAAATACCATTACAATGGAGAGTTTGATCCTGGCTCAGGATGAACGCTAGCGGCAGGCTTAACACATGCAAGTCGAACGGTAACATTGGTGCTTGCACCAGATGACGAGTGGCGAACGGGTGCGTAACGCGTATGCAACCTACCTCTTATTAAGGAATAGCTCAGAGAAATTTGAATTAATACCTTATAACATCTTAAAGTCGCATGGCTTAAAGATTAAAGATTTACGATAAGAGATGGGCATGCGTGATATTAGCTAGTTGGTAAGGTAACGGCTTACCAAGGCAACGATATCTAGGGGGTCTGAGAGGATGATCCCCCACACTGGTACTGAGACACGGACCAGACTCCTACGGGAGGCAGCAGTGAGGAATATTGGACAATGGAGGCAACTCTGATCCAGCCATGCCGCGTGAAGGATGAATGCCCTATGGGTTGTAAACTTCTTTTATATAGGAAGAAACTTTTGGATTTATCCAGAACTGACATTACTATACGAATAAGCATCGGCTAACTCCGTGCCAGCAGCCGCGGTAATACGGAGGATGCAAGCGTTATCCGGATTTATTGGGTTTAAAGGGTCCGTAGGCGGATTTTTAAGTCAGTGGTGAAAGCCTACAGCTCAACTGTAGAACTGCCATTGATACTGAAAATCTTGAATATATATGAAGTGGGCGGAATGCGTCATGTAGCGGTGAAATGCACAGATATGACGCAGAACACCAATTGCGAAGGCAGCTCACTAATGTATTATTGACGCTGAGGGACGAAAGCATGGGGAGCGAACAGGATTAGATACCCTGGTAGTCCATGCCGTAAACGATGATTACTCGGTATTAGTCTGACTAGTGCCTAAGCGAAAGTGATAAGTAATCCACCTGGGGAGTACGCTCGCAAGAGTGAAACTCAAAGGAATTGACGGGGGCCCGCACAAGCGGTGGAGCATGTGGTTTAATTCGATGATACGCGAGGAACCTTACCTGGGCTTAAATGTGACCGGACAGGCTGTGAAAACAGCCCTTCTTCGGACTGGTCTCAAGGTGCTGCATGGTTGTCGTCAGCTCGTGCTGTGAGGTGTCGGGTTAAGTCCCATAACGAGCGCAACCCTTATCTTTAGTTGCCAGCGAGTAATGTCGGGGACTTTAAAGAGACTGCCCGTGTAAACGGGAGGAAGGTGGGGATGACGTCAAATCATCACGGCCCTTACGTCCAGGGCTACACACGTGCTACAATGGTGAGTACAGATGGTTGCTACTTGGTGACAAGTTTGCTAATCTATAAAACTCATCTCAGTTCGGATTGAAGTCTGAAACTCGACTTCATGAAGTTGGAATCGCTAGTAATCGCGCATCAGCCATGGCGCGGTGAATACGTTCCCGGGCCTTGTACACACCGCCCGTCAAGCCATGGAAGTTGGGAGTACCTAAAGTCGGATACCATTAAGGATTCGCCTAGGGTAAAACTAATAACTAGGGCTAAGTCGTAACAAGGTAGCCGTACCGGAAGGTGTGGCTGGAATATCTCCTTTCTTGAGTCTGTTTCTCATTTTTTTTTCAAAGTCCCGTAGCTCAGTTGGTTAGAGCACTACACTGATAATGTAGGGGTCAGCAGTTCAAATCTGCTCGGGACTACTGATAATAATTTATTAAAGGGGGATTAGCTCAGCTGGCTAGAGCGCCTGCCTTGCACGCAGGAGGTCATCGGTTCGACTCCGATATTCTCCACTTTTTTTAGTTCTTTGATTTGTTGTAGTTTTGTTTATTAAGTATTTAAGAGTATATGATGGATGTCTTGGTTTTTATGAGCTATGAAAGACGTGATAAGCTGCGATAAGCTTCGAGTAGATGCAAACAATCTATAATCCGGAGATTTCTGAATGGGGCAACCCGGTCTTTATGACCTTAAGCATACCTGGTGAACTGAAACATCTAAGTAACCAGAGGAAAAGAAAACAATAGTGATTCCCTTAGTAGTGGCGAGCGAAAAGGGACAAGCCTAAACTAACTTTGTTTCGGCAAAGTTAGGGTTGTAGGACTTTTATAATTTGAAGAAAAAAATAGTTGAATATTCTGGAAAGAATAACCGTAGAGAGTGATAGTCTCGTAAATAAAATTTTTTTTGATAAGAAAAGTATCCTGAGTACCACGGAACACGTGAAATTTTGTGGGAATCTGCCAGAACCATCTGGTAAGGCTAAATATAAATAAAAAACCGATAGTGAACTAGTACCGTGAGGGAAAGATGAAAAGTATTCTGAATAAGAAAGTGAAATAGATCCTGAAATCATATATTTACAAGCGGTAGAAGTCGAAAGACGACTGCGTGCCTTTTGCATAATGAGCCTACGAGTTACTCTTATCTAGCAAGGTTAAGTCTTATTGACGTAGCCAAAGCGAAAGCGAGTCTTAACAGGGCGTTAAGTTAGATGAGGTAGACGCGAAACCTAGTGATCTACCCATGACCAGGTTGAAGCCACGGTAAAACGTGGTGAAGGACCGAACCAGTTGACGTTGAAAAGTCTTTGGATGAGTTGTGGGTAGGGGTGAAAGGCTAATCAAACTAGGAAATAGCTCGTTCTCCCCGAAATGCATTTAGGTGCAGCCTCGGAATTATTATCATAGGGGTAGAGATACTGGTAAGGCTAGGGGGCTTCATCGCCTACCAAACTTTGTCAAACTCCTAATACTATGATATTTGTCCGGGAGTGAGGGCATGGGTGCTAAGGTCCATGTCCGAGAGGGAAAGAACCCAGACCATCAGTTAAGGTCCCAAAATATATGCTAAGTTGATTTAACGAGGTTCAATTGCATTGACAGCTAGGATGTTGGCTTGGAAGCAGCCATTCATTTAAAGAGTGCGTAACAGCTCACTAGTCGAGCGATAGAGCATAAATGATAATCGGGCATAAAGCATACCACCGAAGCTATGGATCCACAGTAATGTGGGTGGTAGGGGAGCATTCTAATTTTGTTGAATGTATTGCGTAAGCAGTACTGGAAGGATTAGAAAAGCAAATGTAGGCATAAGTAACGATAAAGCGGGTTGTAAACCCGCTCTCCGATAGACTAAGGTTTCCTGATCTACGATAAACGGATCAGGGTTAGTCGGGACCTAAGGCGAACCGATTTAGGGTAGCCGATGGATAACAGGTTAATATTCCTGTACCAATTAATGAGGACGGAGAAGTAAAATGTTTGCGTACAGACGGAATTGTACGTTGAACCACAGTAAAAGTGGGATAGTACCGCAAATCTTCTGATGAGCGGATAATAACATAGAGCTTCTTCCAAGAAAAGCCATTAATATTAAGCCCGTACCGTAAACCAACACAGGTAGTCGAGTAGAGTATACTAAGGAGCTCGAGTGATTCGTGGTTAAGGAACTAGGCAAATTTACCCTGTAACTTCGGGAGAAGGGGTGCCTCTGCTTGCAGAGGCCGCAGAGAAATGGCCCAGGCGACTGTTTATCAAAAACACATGGCTTTGCAAAATCGAAAGATGAAGTATAAGGCCTGACACCTGCCCGGTGCTGGAAGGTTAAGAGGAGATGTTAGATTTATCGAAGCATTGAATTGAAGCCCCAGTAAACGGCGGCCGTAACTATAACGGTCCTAAGGTAGCGAAATTCCTTGTC
>CAKZNB010000039.1 GCA_937129365.1 uncultured Flavobacteriales bacterium | reverse complement strand
AGACGCTGGCGCGTGGGATGGAGCCGTAAAAGAGCTTTTCAAAACGAGTCACACGGTATTGGCTGTCCAAAAACAAGCACGCGAAAACTTCGCGCTCGCAATCGCATAGACGCGCGGTGAGCAAATCTGTCGCATGTTGCGGTTGGGTGATGGCCATTTTTTGCTTGACGGGTTCTTCTAAAATCCGGCGGTGCACTTCCATTGTTGCTTGCAGTTGGCAATACTTCGCCGAGCCAAGGCCACGATGCCGACGCAGTTGCTCATAAGGTGAGGTAAAAATTTTGCGCAAATTGCCATAATGGTTGATGAGGTTACGCGCGAGTTCTATGGCGTTGCAACCTTGAGTGCCTTTATTTAACAAAATAGCAAGTAATTCCGCATCGGATAATGATTCTGCGCCAAAGCGAATGAGTTTTTCGCGCGGGCGTTCTTGAGTTGGCCATTGAGTGATAGTCATAATAGATATTTTATGTTTTGCTGTGGCGCAGATCAATACGGGAAATTATGAATTAAACAGTCTTTACCTCAATAAATGCATTTTTTGTCTGAATATTTGCAGTGATGGTTAGTTGGAATAGGCCCGCGCCCACTTTTTTAAAGCCGTGGTTTAAATAAAAGTTACAAAATGTGTGGTTTTTTTTCGTTGGCTGGTATTTGCCGATTATCGTTTGCATTTTTTTAGCGGTAGCGAAAGCGATACATTCGTTTAAAAATGCGTGTTCAACGTTTCTGCCGAGCACGCGACAGCTCAGTAAGAACGATTCCAACAGGGCGGTTTCTTGTTCATAGGCGATGACCGCTAAGCCACACATACCGTAATTGCCAAATTTATCCGCTAATGTTGCCGTGATGATGTCGTGTTTATCCGATGATATAAAGTTTCTTAATTCGGTTGCCGTGTAGCGTTGTGTGGTCATGTTAAATTGATTGGTTCTTCAGGAATTATATTAATGTTAATTCAAATAGTGTTAGGGACTCAAGTTCGTCAGCAAACCGATATAATGGTTAAATCTGGTATGTCTAGAGAACTAATTGCAGATGGATTTGATTGGGTGTTTTTAGTTCACCGTTCGTTCTCATTTTTAATTGTTTTTTCAATAATTTTTCTTTGGGTAAGACTTTGGAAAACCCCAAGATTTAAAAAACCACTTATGTATTTGGTAGTTTTTATTGGATTGGAAATTTTGGCAGGAATAATTTTGTATTATTTTAATATGCAAGCCTTTGCACAGCCAATTCACTTGCTGCTATCGATTCTTATATTTGCATTTTTTGTAGAGATTTTTTTAAGATTTCTCCCCCGTTTATCAAGAAAATAATAGGATTGCACATAAAAAATGTATCTTAGTTAGGTATGACTAAAACTTCGGACATAAATATGAATTACAAAGTACAGTATTTTGTGTTTCAGTTTTTGGGATGGGCTACATTAATGACTTTAATAGCCATGTTTAACCTAAAAGACAATGGATTTTCGGCTACATTATTTCTATTCTTATCAGTAGTTTTTATCTGTAATGTTTTGCTTAGTCATTTTTATAGGCTTATAATTAATAAGTTAAAATGGTTAGATGATAAAATTCATATTCTTATTTTAAAAATCATAGTAGCTAGTTTTATACTTGGAATAGTGTTTTCGATTATCGTAAATCTATCTTCAAGAATAATAACAGACACAAATCCTAGACTAATTGAGATAGGAGATGTGACATTTGGGGCAGTTATTTACTTTATTTGGAGTATGTTGTATGTAGGTTTTTTGCTTTTTTACAAGGCAAGAAGGCAAGAATTTAAAAATATGCAACTCCTCACACTAAATACCGAAGTAGAATTAAAAAATCTACGTTCTCAATTAAATCCTCATTTTATGTTCAATGCAATGAATAGTATACGAGCATTAATTGATGAAAATCCTACTAAATCAAAAGAAGCAGTTACACAGCTTGCTAATGTATTGCGTAACTCACTTATCCACTCCAAAAAACAAGAAATTACGCTCGAAGAAGAATTGTCAATTGTGAATGATTATTTAGGATTAGAAAAAATTAGATATGAGGAAAGACTCAAAATAACCCAACAAATTTCTCCAGAAACTCTTGCGTGCCTTGTGCCACCATTGCTTGTGCAAACCCTTGTTGAAAACGGAATTAAACATGGAATAGCAAAAATAATAAAGGGGGGAGAGCTAATATTAGAAAGCAAAATGGAGGAAGATAAGCTAAAAATTTATGTGATAAATACAGGTAAAATTTATACTGACAATGTTTCGCTTACTAGTGTTGGGGTTGAAAACACACTCAAACGATTGAAATTACTTTACGGAAACAAAGCATCTTTTTCTCTTCTTCAAAGGGAGGACAAAGTAATTGCTGAGATTGAAATACCTAAAACCAAACAAGCATGAGAACAATAATAGTTGATGACGAAAGACTTGCCAGAAAAGAATTGATGTCTTTACTAGAAAAACACCAAAATATCGAAGTTCTTGCAGAATGTTCTAATGCTAATGAAGCAAAAATTGAGATAGAAATGCACAAACCAGACTTGGTGTTTTTGGATATTCAAATGCCCGAAAAAACAGGATTTGAATTACTTGAAGAACTAGACTATGTACCTCAAATTATTTTTGTAACAGCCTATGATGAATACGCCATCAAAGCATTTGAGGTAAATGCATTTGATTATATTTTGAAACCTGTTGATCCAGAAAGATTAGAAAAGACATTGTCTCAAGTTTCAGAATCTGTTGAGGATGAGATTGAAAATAAAACGAGTAAATTATCTTATTCGGACCAGATTTTCATCAAAGATGGAGAAAAATGTTGGTTCGTTAAGCTAGAAGAAATATTTATGTTTGAATCGGTTGGAAACTACGCAAAAGTACATTTTGAGGGTAATAAACCTATGTTGTTAAGGTCATTAAACAAAATTGAAGAAAGATTGGAGGATAAGCAATTTTTTAGAGCGAATAGGAAAAACATTGTGAACATGAAATGGATTGCCAAAGTAGATAATTGGTTTAGTGGAGGGTTAAAACTTACTCTCAAAAACGGAGAAGAGGTTGAGGTTTCGCGAAGGCAAGCACAAAAGTTTAGAGAAAATATGAGTTTATAATGAATTTGAATTTACCAGAAAAATATAGAATTGCAATTGAAGCTGCCATTGAAGCTTCTGGAATTGTAATACATTTTTTTGAAAATCAGGGTTTTAATACCCAATTCAAATTAGATAACTCTCCAGTTACACAAGCAGATTTGAATTCGTCACTATTAATAATTGAAAAATTATCATCAACAAATATTCCTGTTTTAAGCGAAGAAGGAGAGGAGATTTTGTATAAAGAAAGAAAAAAATGGAAACAGCTTTGGGTTGTTGATCCATTGGATGGCACCAAGGAATTTATAAAAGGAAGCACAGAATTCACGATTAATATTGGGCTAGTTGAAGATGGCAAGCCAATTTTTGGTGTAATTGCTGTGCCAGTAAGTAATCTTATTTATTTTGGAGGGAAAGATATTGGAAGCTTTAAATTTAATTTCAATGAAGAAACAATTGAGAATGCCATAAAGCTGCCTGTAAACAGGACTCCTCAAAATAATTTAATGGTGACAGGTGGTGGAAAACCACCAGAAAATTTTTATAAAGATTTTGAGTTTATTAGTAAAAATTTCAATGAAATATCTTTTGTGAAAATTTCAAGTGCACTAAAATTTTGTAAAATAGCTGATGGAGAAATTGATGTTTACCCAAGGAATTACCCTTGTATGGAATGGGACACTGCTGCTGGGCATGCAATTGTTCAGGGAATAGGAAAGGAAATATATCAGGCAAATAATGGAGAAATACTTAGTTACAATAAGGAAAGTTTATATGTGCCTTACTTTATTTTAGTCTAAAAAATTCTGTTAACAAACCGTTAAAGTCATATTATATGCTTTTTTGGCATTGATGTTGTAAATAATACTTCAGATATTAGATTTTATCACCGATAGATGTTGATAATTGAAAATAGATTGTTATTTTTAAACCAATAAAAAATAAATTATGAAAAAGAAATACCTAATAGGAGCCGTTCTTGCATTTGCAATAGTTGGTAACTCTTATGCACAAGATGATGCAAACTTAGTTGAGAATGCAAGTTTTGAAGGAACAAAAGGAAAACTAAAAAGATTGAAACAGGTTAATAAAGCCTTAGATTGGTTTTCTCCAACTTCCCTTAGAGCTGATTTATTCTCAAAAAGTGCTGGAGGAACAGATATCGGAGTTCCAAATAATATTTATGGAAAAGAAGAGCCTTCTGATGGAGATAATTATGCAGGAATTATTGCATACTCATACAGAGGAAAAGATCCTAGAACATACATTTCTAAGGAACTAAAAGAAAAATTAGAAAAAGGAGCAAGATATTGTGTTTCTTACAAAGTAAGTTTAGCAGATTTAGCTAAGTATGCTGTAAATAATTTAGGAGCACACTTATCAAGAAAACCTTTTGAAGTAGAAGGAAAAAAAGATATTGTCTTAGGAAAAAAAGAAACAGTTCTGAAGATTTCGAATAACAAAATATTTGAAAAAAGATACAGTTGGGAAACAGTATGTGCCGAATATGAAGCAAATGGAGGTGAGAAATTCATAACTCTAGGAAACTTTAATGAAACCACAGATACTAAATTCAAAAAATTAAGAAAGAAAAAAGATTTCAGAGGTTCACAAGTGCCAATGGCTTATTATTACATTGATGAAGTTTCTGTAAAAATTCTTGAAGAAGGAGAGAAATGTGAGTGTGGAGATGTGGATGATGCTGATATTGAAAGAGTAATCTATAACAAAGCAGTAACTTCTTTGGATGGATTTACACCTGATCAAGTTGTAGAAAATTCTACAGTTTATTTTGCGTATTTAAAATCTGAATTACCTCAAAGAGCTAAGGATGATTTAGATGCATTGGCACAGACAATGATTGATAATCCAAAAATAAAGTTAAATGTTTATGGGCATACTACTGCTGACGAAGCTTTAGCTGCAAGGGGAGATGAGCTTCATCTTGATTTGGCAAGCAGAAGAATTAAGAATGTGATTGCATACTTAAAAAGTCATGGAATTGATGAAGATAGATTTGAATCTGAGATTATGAATACTTCTGATCCTGAATCAAAAGAAGGGACATTAGTTGGTAAAGCAAAAAATAGAAGAGTTACTTTCAAAAAACAGTAAGGAATAAAATTCAAATAATAATTTAAGACTCAACGAAAGTTGGGTCTTTTTTGTTTAGATAATATCCGCAACCACAAAGTTGCTACCTGTAACTAAAATCAAATCTTCCTTTTGAGAGTCTAGCTTAGCTTTTTTTAATGCTTTTTCTACTGAATCAAAAGCAGTTCCTTTTATTCCTGATTTGTTAGCAATTCCTTTTAATTCAGTTCCTTTCAGTACTCTTTCATTAGTGGATGAGCAAAAATAAAAGCATGTAGCTTTCGAAAATTGAGTTAACATTTCAATTTGGTTTTTATCTTTTGCAATTCCAATTACTACTCTCAGATTTTTGTAAGTTAGTTTAGTTACTTCATTTACCAAAGTTCTCAATCCATCAGGATTATGAGCGGTATCCAAAATTATCATTGGGTTTTTACTTACTAATTGAAAACGACCCAATAAATTGGTGTTTTTTACTACATTTTTTAAACCTTCTTCAATGTTTTTGTTAGAAATTGAGTAACTCAATTCGTCCAAAATTTGAATAGTGTGAAATGCAGTGTTTGCATTTTCTTGTTGAATTTTTCCTTTCAATTCTATTTCAAAGGATTTATTTTTTATTGAATCAGCAAAAGTAATGTTGGAATTATTTTCTCTAGCTATCTCCTCAAAGAGTGATTTTGTTTCAGGCTGCGTTTTTCCAATTACTACTGGAATACTCGGTTTTATTATTCCCGCTTTTTCTTTCGCAATTTTTTCAATTGTATCACCTAGTATTGCAGTGTGTTCAAGAGAGATATTAGTAATTACAGAAATCTCAGGAGTGATGATGTTTGTAGAGTCTAATCTTCCGCCAAGGCCAGTTTCAATTAGATTAATATCAGTTTCTTCATTATTAAAATAATAGAAAGCCAATCCAACTGTCCATTCAAAAAAAGAAGGGCGAATCTCTTTAAGTTTGGGTTGAAATTCATTGACAAAATCAATTACTTTCTCCTTAGAAATTTCTTTTCCATTAATTTTTATTCGCTCTCTAAAATCCTTGAGATGAGGAGAAGTATATAGGCCAACTTTATACCCAGCTTCTTGTAGAATAGAGGCAAGTATGTGCGAAACAGAACCTTTTCCGTTACTCCCAGCTACATGAATTGTCTTGATTTTTTTTTGAGGCTTGCCTAATACTCTGCAAATAGCAATAATATTATCGAGGTTAGCTTTGTAAGCTACGCTTCCTATTTTTTGATATTGAGGTAGTTGCGAATAAAGAAAATCTAATGTTTCGCTGTAAGTCTTCAAAGTAAAATTATCGAAGTTTGTAATTGATTACTCTCAATCCTTTACTCAATTCTGCCCTTCTGCTATCTGGTTTAAATTTGAAACGGTAACCATCTTTACGAGCTTGAGCCTGGAGTACAGGGTCAGTTGTTGTAGCATTTGGGTGATTGGCAAGTACTTTTACATCAACCACTTTTCCTTGTCTATCTACTGTAATCTCAATTACTACTTTTCCTTGTTGATCTCTAGTTGGGTTTGTAACTGCAGGTGGAGTCCCATCACCAGTTCCTAATTTTCCAATTTTTCCTTTAACACCTGGTCCGTTTTCTCCATCCCCAATTCCTTCGTTGTTTCCAGTTCCGTCACCATCACTTTGTCCGGTACCATTTCCATTAAATGCTCCATTTGCTAATGCATTCGAATTTGGTTTTTTTGAAGGCTTATCAGATTTTTTTGAGTTTTCACTCTTCTTTTTAGTTGATTTTTTTACTGGAGATTTTGTTTCCTGAGTTTTTACAGGATCCACTTTGTTTACAGGGGTTGTTTCATCCACAGTCTCGGTTGGTGTGCTCTCGGCACTACTTCCTCCTTTTGAGCTAGAACCTGCAGAAAAATCCATTACTAATTGAACTGGTTTTTCTTTTTCTCCATAAGTTGTCATAGAAAAAGCAAATAGTAATAACAATATCACTACATGAAATACAGAGGATATTACTATACCAAAAACTTTATTTTCTTTTTCTTCTTTGCTCATCTTACAAGTGTTTGTCTTTAGTTAAACGAAATTCTATTAAAAAAGTTATATAATTAGTTACTTTTTAGACATCAACAGAATTTTAAGTTTATTTCTTTTAGAAATTTCTATAATATTAAAAACAGTTCCGTAATTTGATTCCATGTCTCCATACAATTCTACTATTTTGTCTTCATCATCAGCTACTGCAGCCAGTATAGCAGACTCTATTTGAGAAATATCTACTGCTTTGTTGTTAAGTGTGATAGTGTTATCTGGTCGTATTACTACACTTGCAAGCGATTGCTCAGAAGGATTTGCAACACCACCTTGAGGTAAATCTACATCTACAGCATTTTTTGCTAAAGCAGAAAGTATGATAAAGAAAATCAAGAGCAAGAATACTAAATCCGTCATAGACGACATTCCTCCTTCAATTTTTATTTTATTTTGACTAATTAAACTCATAGTTTAAATTTTTTAATTATTTACCTGGCTCTTCCAAAATATCAATAAACTCAATAGAATGAGCTTCCATGTTTTGAACAACTTTAGATACTCTTGCTACTAAGAAATTATAGAAAAAATAGGCTAAAATCCCTACGATAAGTCCTGCAACGGTGGTTACCATTGCCATCATAATCCCTCCTGATAAAGATTCTAAAAAATTAGCTTTAATCCCAGTATTTTTTAAATCATAAAATACCTTAATCATTCCTAATACTGTTCCCAAGAAACCAATCATAGGTGCAATTCCTGAGATTGTTGCCAAAGCTGATACATTGTTTTCTAATCTCGAAACTTCTAACTTTCCAACATTTTCTACAGATGCTTTGATGTCTTGCATTGGTTTTCCAATTCTAGAAACTCCTTTATCTACCATTCTGGCAACAGGGCTATCTGTAGTAGCACAGAGATTTTTAGCAGAATCTAACTTTCCTTCCTGAACATAATCTTTGATTCTTGACATGAATTGCTCTTCATCGTTAGAGGCTTTTCTCAAGGCCATAAATCTTTCTACAAAAATATAAATAGCATAACCAGACATAAGAACTAGTGGGATAAGAATATACCAAGAATTTGATTCTTGAATTATTCCCCATATAGACATTTGTTCAATTATTGGATTTGCCACTGAATCAGCTGCTGCTCCTACATTTGTTGCTTCTTGTATCATGTTAATAGTTGTTTAGTAGTTTTTTTCAAGATAAAATTACACTTCTAGTTGTAATCTCGTATAAAATCACTGTTTAATTGTAAACATAAACTTGTTAAGTTTATTGCATAAAAAAACCTCTTTCTGAATTGAAAGAGGTTTTAAAACTTAAATTGTTAGGTGTTATAAATGCATCAAATAGAAAACTCCTATTCCTGCAAGGTATCCTACTAATGCTAACCAAGCAATCTTCTTTAAATACCAGAAGAAAGAGATTTTTTCCATTCCCATTGCTACAACTCCAGCGGCAGATCCAATGATTAACATACTTCCTCCAGTACCTGCAGCATAAGCAATTAAATGCCACTCTGCAGCATCTGTTGGCATATTTGGGAACATCCCCATACTTGCTGCTACAAGTGGCACATTATCTACAATTGCAGAAGCTCCTCCAAGAATTAATATAAAAGGATTAATTCCTATCCCTTCAACCACATTGTTTCCAAAATCTAAAATCATTCCCAAAGATTCAAGGGCTGCTACGGTCATTAATATTCCTAAAAAGAATAATAAACTTGGCATTTCAATTCTACCAAGTGCTCTGTGAACTGGGCTGTGGTGCATTTCATTGTCACCATGACTAAAATCTCTGTTGCTAAAAAACTCAGCAAAAATTGTGAATATTCCTAATGAAAGCATCATCCCCATGTAAGGTGGCAAGTGAGTAAGTGTTTTGAAAACAGGGACTGCAACTATTAACAATAGTCCGATATACAACATTCTTGCTCCGTATTTGTTTGTTTTCCCATTGTCTGCAGGCGCTTCAAATTCTCCTTTGAAAGCAGGCATATAACTCGCAATTAAGGTTGGTACTACCATGCAAGCTAATGATGGTAAAATCAAATATTCAATTAAATAAAGTGTGGTAACTTTTTCGCCCATCCAAAGCATAGTAGTGGTTACATCACCAATTGGAGACCATGCACCACCTGCGTTTGCAGTTATAATAATCATACCTGCAAACCACATTCTGTCTTCTTTGCTGGTTACTAATTTTCTCAAAATAGTAATCAAAACGATAGTGGCAGTAAGGTTATCAATAATTGCAGAAAGAATAAAGGCTAAAACAGCCACAATCCACAAGAGTTTCCTTTTTTTATTGGTTCTGATGAATTTTTTAATGGTTGCAAATCCATCGAAATAATCTATGATTTCAACAATTGTCATTGCTCCAATCAAGAAAATTAGAATCTCACAGGTTTTTCCAAAGTGATGAAGTAGAACAGCTTCAAGGTTAGAAGCTTCTTTTCCATGTTCTGTAATTTCAAAAACTGGCAAGTGAGAAACAGCAACAACAGCCCATGCTGCACCCATCATTAATAGGGCAGGTACTAATTTATCAATTCTTAAATTATGCTCAAGGGTAATAGCTAAATACCCAAGAATAAATATAATTACTACTATTAATTCCATGTTTTAGTTTTTTTAGATAAGTTGATTTAATGCGATTTCAAATGCAGTTTTCGCAATATCGGTTTTAGAATTTGATTTGTTATAAGTATTTTGAATGGCTTCTTTAATTATATCCGAAGTATCTACAAAAATAGATGCGTCAGTCATTACTGGCGGTAAATCATTACTCATTAAGTAGGCAAAAACTCTTGCCATTCCACAGTTTGCAATAAAATCTGGGATAATACTTATTTTGTTATCAGCATATTCTGCAATTGGACCAAAGAAAATTTCTTGATCTGCAAACGGAACATTTGCTCCACATGCAATTACCTCAATTCCAGAATTAATCATGCTATCTACTTGATCTTTTTGTATCAATCTTGATGCCGCACAAGGGATAAATACCTCGGCTTCTAATTCCCAAATTTTTGAATTTACTTCCTCAAACGAAAGCATATTTGGGTGCGACAATGCGTTTCCATCTTTGGTTACAAAAAGCTCTCTAATTTCTTCTAAAGAAAAACCTTCTTGATTGATTAATCCACCTACTCTGTCTATAATTCCTACTACTTTTGCTCCACTTTGAGCCAAATAATAAGCTCCAGCAGAACCCACATTTCCCCATCCTTGTACCACAACTCTTTTTCCAGCTAAATCTCCTCCGTAAATATCGTAATAATGCTTCACAGATTCTGCCACTCCCCATCCAGTAATCATATCGGCTACTACATATTTGTTTGCAGCTTTTGGTGTGTAACTTTCATCCTCGATTACTTGTAAAACCCCTCTTCTCAATTGTCCAATTCTATGAATTTTTTGAGGTTCGGTTGGCTGAAAGTGTCCGTTAAAAACTCCTTCTTGAGGATGCCAAACACCACAATCTTCAGTGATAGGAATTACCTCATGGATTTCATCTACATTCAAATCTCCTCCAGTTCCGTAATAATTTTTAAGCAAAGGTGCCACAGCATGATACCATCTTCTTAGCACTCCATCTTTTCTTGGGTCGCTTGGGTCAAAGTTTATTCCTGATTTTGCTCCACCAATTGCTGGTCCTGAAACTGAAAATTTCACTTCCATTGTTTTGGCAAGTGAAGTTACTTCATGTTTGTCCAATCCTACTCTCATTCTTGTTCCACCACCAGCAGCTCCTCCTCTCAATGAGTTAATTACTACCCATCCTTCCGCTTCTGTTTCAGAATCTTTCCATTCAAAAACAATTTCTGGTTGTTTGTTTTCGAACTTGTCTAATAAATCTTTCATAGTTTATTTCAATAAGGTAATTTTTGGTTGAGAGAATTTCTCTCCAAAAAATAATTACCGAAAGTAGTAAAAGAAGCCCTTTGAACCAAGGATTATGATAAACTTTACTAACAGTTTGTAACAAAAAAAGCCGAATGAAATGTTCATTCGGCTTTTAAGATTTTTTATTATTTAGTCCTTACATTGAGTATCCTGATTTTACATCAATAGGATTTACACATAATACAGGGATTTGTTCTTTATTAGTGATAATTTGCTCTTCTCTTCGTGATGCAAATAAACTTCCAAAAATATTCCAATTAAGGGAGTTGATGATTGCGATTAAATCTGCGTCATTTTCTTTTGCATACTTAATAATTTCTTTTTCAAAATCAGTTTTTGGCTCTGTAATTGTAATAGCCATTTCCATATTTTTTTCAGAAAAATATTTTTTAGCAAAAATCACATTGTTTTTTAATTTAACATAAAGCCCTTTATCACTTTCATGTTTAGCAATTATATGCACTTTAGAATTAAAATATTTTGCAATATCTGCTACTTCATCTAGTTTTTGTTTAGAATCTTCAGTCATATCTAATGGTACAACAATATCGTCATACCCAGAATCTTTAATTCCTTTTTCTTGAACTACGATAAATGGTTTTTCTGAATGAGAAACAACTTTCATGGCATCACCTCCTACTAAATTTTGTATTAATCCTTTTGGTCCGTGCGTTCCCATCATAATCAATTGTGCACCAACTTCTGCAGCAGCAACACCAATTTCAGAAATAAAATTACCGATTTTAACTACCACATGTGTTTCAACATCCCCAGGATTTCTGTTTTCTATCTGTTGACCTAGCTTAAGTTTAGCAGTATTAACTTCTGCTAGTTCTCTTGCAACGTGCAATACAAAAACTTCAGCTTTTGAAACAGAAGCTAATTTTAATGCATGGTCAATTGCATTATCGGAAACTGGGGTGAAATCAGATGCCACCATTATTTTATTAATATTCATGGACTAGGTTTTTTTATTTTGTACCTCTAAAAATAAGAGAATTTTTCTTAACTACAAAAATACTAATTTTGAGCCTATTTCTATCTTATTTGTAGATTATTATTACTTTAGGTTTGTACTAAATTTATTACTTGGAAATTAAAGAAAACATAGCAAACGTACTCAAAATACTTCCAGATTCTCCTGGAGTGTATCGGTATTATGATAAAAAAGGAACGATTATCTATGTAGGCAAAGCCAAAAATTTGAAAAATAGAGTCCGTTCTTATTTTAACACAAAAAAACATCAATATGCTAAGACAAAAGTATTGGTTAGCAGAATTCAAGATATTCAATATATTGTTACCCCAACGGAGTATGATGCACTTTTATTAGAAAATACATTAATAAAAAAACATCAACCAAGGTATAATATTCTCTTAAAGGATGATAAGACTTATCCATACATCTGTATAAAAAATGAGCGATTTCCGAGAATTTTCTCTACCAGAAATCTAATTAAAGATAAATCGGAATATTTTGGGCCTTTTACTAATGTGAAAGTGGTGAGAATTGTACTGAATTTGATAAAAGAGATTTATCCAATCAGGAGTTGCAATTTTAATCTTTCTAAAGAAAATGTGGATGCAGGTAAGTTTAAAGTATGTCTGGATTATCACATAAAAAAATGTTTGGGTCCTTGTGAGGGCTTTCAATCTGAAGAGAATTACAACGATAATATTGCACAAATAAGAAAAATATTAAAAGGAGAAACCAAAGATGTGGTGGAGTATTTGAAGACTCAAATGATTGAATTTTCTGAAGAACTTGAGTTTGAAAAAGCTCAATCCACAAAAATAAAAATGGAACTGTTGAAGGACTATCAATCTAAATCTACGGTGGTAAATCCTAAGATTAATGATGTGGATGTATTTACCATTGATTCGGATATTAATGCAGGATATGTAAATTTTATAAAAGTAATTAATGGAACTGTTGTTCAGTCAAGTACAATTGAAATTAAAAAGAAATTGGAGGAAACTAATGAAGAAATATTGCAGTTAGCGATACTGGAGTTGCGAACAAAATTTAGTAGTTCTTCTAAAACTATTTTTACCAATATTTCTGTGGAATATGAATTGGACGAATCGGTAAAAATGGTTGTTCCTCAGATTGGAGATAAGAAAAAACTGATTGATTTCTCGATGAATAATGTGCGTCAATATAAATTTGATAAACTAAAAACACTAAAAATTGTAGACCCAGAAAAGCACTCGAAACGAATTGTAGATCAAATTCAAAAAGATTTACGATTGAAAGAAAAACCAGTTCATATTGAATGTTTTGATAACTCTAATTTTCAGGGAACTAATGCTGTAGCTGCTTGTGTGGTGTTTAAAAATGCTAAACCTAGCAAAAAAGATTACCGACATTTTAATATCAAAACAGTTGTTGGCCCTGATGATTTTGCGAGTATGGAAGAGGTAGTTTACAGAAGGTATAAACGATTGCTGGATGAAAATCAACCTCTGCCTCAACTCATAATTGTAGATGGGGGAAAAGGGCAATTGAGTTCTGGAGTGAAAGCACTTAAGGATTTAGGATTGTTTGGAAAAATTGCTATTGTAGGAATTGCCAAAAGGTTGGAAGAGATTTTCTTTCCAGGAGATTCTATTCCTTTATATATTGATAAAAAATCAGAGTCTCTTAAAACGATTCAGCATTTAAGAAATGAAGCCCACAGATTTGGGATTACTCATCACCGAAACAAACGAAGTAAAAATGCTTTTGGAACTGAGTTGACTGAAATCCCTGGAATTGGACAGAAATCTGCGGATGCTTTATTGAAACAATTTGGTTCGCTATTGAAAGTAAAAAAAGCGAGTGATGAACAGTTGTTGGAAGTGATAAATCAGAAGCAGGTGAAGGCTTTGAGGGAGTATTATAAGTGATTTGTGTTTCGCTTTTTCTTCTTTTTGCCTTGACGCAAAAAAAGAAACAAAAAAAAGTCAAGACTTCTTGAAATTGACTAAAAATCAGTTCTTTTTCCTAAAATAAAAAAGACTCGTTCATGAAGTTTACAGGTGACGAAATTATTAAGAGTTGAACTCAAACAGTTTTTTATTTTTTAACGGAAAAAGAACTAATTTTCTTGATGTAAATTTCAAAAGGTCAGAAAGCTTAGTTTTTAAAAATAAAATCCTGAAACGCTACCAACTACCAATTACTATTTTTTTATATTTGACTAATCAATAAACCCTATGGAAGAAGAATCGTTTGATTTTAGAGAAGAAGCAGAATTTTTACCCTCAGAAACTGAGTTTGAAAAAGTGTTGCGTCCTAAATCTTTTGACGATTTTACAGGGCAACAAAAAGTAACGGATAACCTCCAGATATTTGTGCAGGCTGCCAAACAGAGAAATGAATCTCTGGATCATGTATTGCTTCATGGGCCTCCGGGATTGGGAAAAACTACACTATCTAATATTATTGCTAACGAATTGGGAGTGGGATTTAAAGTAACTTCTGGACCCGTGTTGGATAAACCAGGAGACCTTGCAGGATTACTTACCAACCTCGAAGAAGGCGATGTGTTGTTTATTGATGAAATCCATCGATTAAGCCCAATTATTGAAGAATATTTGTACTCGGCAATGGAAGATTACCGAATTGATATCATGATAGATACAGGGCCAAATGCCCGTTCGGTACAAATTGAGTTGAGTAAATTTACGCTAATTGGAGCAACTACTCGCTCAGGATTATTGACTGCTCCCCTAAGAGCCAGATTTGGAATTAATTCCCGATTGGAATATTACGATTCTAAGATTTTGACAGATATTGTAGAACGCTCGGCAGGAATATTAGATGTGCCTATTGAATATGAAGCAGCCTACGAAATTGCGAGTAGGAGTAGAGGAACTCCTAGAATTGCTAATGCTTTGCTAAGAAGAGTAAGAGATTTTGCTCAGGTAAAAGGAGATGGAAACATAGACAAAGCCATTACCAAAATTGGATTAGAAGCCTTGAATGTGGATGCCAACGGATTAGATGAAATGGATAATAAAATCCTTTCTGCCATTATCGAGAAATTTAAAGGAGGACCAGTTGGGTTAAAAACCATTGCCACCGCAGTAAGCGAGCAAGATGGAACCATTGAAGAAGTGTACGAACCTTTTTTAATTAAAGAAGGGTATCTCATGCGAACTTCTAGAGGAAGACAAGCTACTGAGAAAGCCTACAAGCATCTTGGGGTGAATAAAGGAGCAGAGCAGGGGGGATTGTTTTAGGTATTTTAAATTAAAGTTTAACTATTTATATATTATATCTATGAGTGAAAAAATTTTTAGTGATGATTGTTTTATAATCTGTCCTATTGGGTCTAAAAATTCAGAGGAGAGAAAACATTCGGATAAGTTACTTAATCATGTTTTTAAACCTGTTCTGGATTCCAAGCAGTACAATACAATACGAGCTGATCAAGTCGCAAAGGTAGGTTTGATTACAACTCAAATAATAAATTTAATTTTAGAAAGTTCACTTGTAATTGCTGATTTGACAGATCAAAATCCCAACGTTTTTTATGAGCTAGCTCTTCGTCACGCTAGTCGAAAACCCTACATTCAGGTAATAAAAAAAGGACAGAAAATTCCGTTTGATTTATCAGGAATAAGAACTATTGAAGTAGATATTAAAGACCTAGATGATGTTGAAAGTGTTAAAAAACAAATTGAAGATCAAATTAAAGAAATTGAAAATGGACACATTCCTGACTCACCTGTTACAGTTGCTACTACGACAAGATTGATTCAAGATGATGATGATTTGGCTGAAACAATTGTAAATAGAATTTACCATTCGATTAATTGGGATGGAGGCTACAGCTATAGCGATAATGAAAAACTTGAGCTACTCTCCAGAAAATTATGGGGTTTGAGAGAATTTAGCTCCGTTAGTTTAGAAGATATTGAGAATAAATTAGATAAAATTTTAAGTAAGATTGACGAAAAATAAATTGTGATTTGCATTCATTTTCTACAAAAAAAGCAGTGGATTTATTCACTGCTCTTGTAAAATATTAATTTTAAATAACTTCTAAAGCTTAACCACCCTCACAGCATTCAGCCCTTTCATTCCTTGCTCTAGTTCGTATTGAACTTTGTCGTTTTCTGTTATTTCTTCAGAAAGGCTACTTACATGCACAAAATATTTTTCTTCGTTTTCATTGTCTTTGATGAATCCAAATCCTTTTTCGGTGTTAAAAAATTCAACCACACCTTTTCTTATAGGATCCATTTCTGGCTCTGCTTCACGAGCAGGAACACCAATTACAATGTTTTCAGCTTTTATTACTTTTTTCTTTTTGGTAGGGTCTGGCGGAGTGTCCGATATGTTTCCAAATTCATCTACATAGGCCATCATGCTATCTAAGCTGGAGTCCTTTTCCTCTTCTTTTCTAGCTAATTTTCTCGCTTCTTTTTCCTGGCGTTTTTTTAACTTTTTCTTTTCTTTTTCTTTTTTGTTGTATGTTTCTTGCGATTTCCCCATTAAATATTTTGTGTTTTTGTTTAGCTGAACTTTCGTTTTAGTAAAATCAGTTTACCGTTGCGAGTTTTAGCTGTGATTCATCAAAGATAAGATAATTAATTTTTATGAGATTTCAAAACGAATAGTTATTAACTTTACCCATCACATCTAAACAAAAACATACCGCTATAATAAAACAAAAAGCGCATGAGCTAGGTTTTATGTTTTGTGGTGTATCCAAAGCTGAGTTTCTGGAAGAAGAAGCTCCTAGGCTGGAAAAATGGCTAGAGTCCCGCATGCACGGAAATATGAGTTACATGGAAAACCATTTTGATAAAAGACTCGACCCTAGATTATTAGTAGATGGAGCAAAATCTGTAGTTTCTTTAGCTCTCAATTATTTTCCTGAGAGAACTCAAATTGATGATACTTACAAATTATCAAAATACGCTTACGGAGAAGATTATCATTTTATCATTAAATATAAACTCAAAGAGTTGATGAAATTTATAGCTTCAGAAATTGGAGAAGTAGGAGGGAGAGTGTTTGTAGATTCGGCTCCGGTTTTGGATAGAGCTTGGGCAAAAAAAAGTGGATTGGGATGGATAGGAAAAAATGCCAATTTGATAAATAAAGAAGTGGGTTCTTTTTTCTTTCTAGCCGAATTAATCATTGATTTGGAATTAGAGCCAGATGGCCCAGTAAAAGATTATTGTGGAACTTGCACAGCTTGTATTGACGAGTGTCCTACAGATGCAATTCCAGAGCCTTATGTAGTGGATGGTTCCAAATGTATTTCGTATTTGACTATTGAGCTCAAAAACGAAATTATCCCCAAAGAATTTCAAGGTAAAATGGAAGATTGGATGTTTGGCTGCGACATCTGTCAAGATGTATGTCCTTGGAATCGATTTTCTACTCCGCACAATGAACCTTTACTAAATCCAAAACCCAATTTATTGGGATTGAATAAAAAAGATTGGGAAGATTTAACGGAAGAGGTGTTTAGAGATTTATTCAAAAAATCAGCTGTAAAACGAACCAAGTTTGATGGACTGAAAAGGAATATTGGGTTTCTAAATAAATAACCCAACTGCATTGGCTCCAGATATCCAGAAAGCAAATGCAAAAACAACTATCAATATCACAAAACTTCCGAAAAACATATAGAAATATTTGTGATTAATTAAAGATTTCTCAAGAAATTCAGGCGAGTTATTATCTAAAAATTTCTTGGAGTTGAGCGAGTAGGTTATCAAGAAAAATGCAGGAAAAAGAAAAAGTAATCCAAAAATCAGAGTGATAATTCCAATCATTTTGAAAGGGTTTTTTCTTTGATATACATCAGGGAATTTATTTGCCATATCGGCATAGGGATTTTCCATTAGCATTAAACTAATTCCTCTGTAGGCAAGCCAGGTTGAAAAAACGAATAAAACTATTGCCAAAAACAAAGTCCATTTTTGCATGGCATCTAATGATTTTTTGGCATTTTTTGTTAGAGCCAATTCTTCGTTTGACTCTTTTTCATCAAGAATAAAATCTTCTAACATGATTAACTAATTTCGTTTAGATTTTTTGAAAAGTAGAGTTTAAATACTCTTCAAAATTTCATTTAGTGTAGCACTTGGTCTCATTGCATTAGAAACAATTTCATCACTTGGGTAATAATATCCTTTAGTGTCTACAGCAACTCCTTGAACCGAATTTAATTCGTTTACGATAGCATTTTCGTTTGCAGCAAGTTTTTCAGCAATTGGTGCAAATTGAGCTTTCAATTCAGTATTATCATCTTGATTAGCCAATTCTTGTGCCCAGTACATTGCAAGGTAAAAATGTGAACCTCTATTATCCAGTTCATTCACTTTTCTTCCTGGTGATTTTCTGTTAGCTAATAATTTAGAAGTAGCATCATCTAAAGTGTCTCCTAATACAATTGCTTTTGCATTATCAGTTGTTTCTCCTAAATGATTAAAAGAAACAGCAAGAGCTAAAAACTCACCTAAAGAATCCCATCTCAAGTGGTTTTCTTCCATAAATTGCTGAACATGTTTTGGTGCAGAACCACCAGCTCCAGTTTCAAATAATCCACCTCCGTTCATCAATGGAACAATAGATAACATTTTTGCAGAAGTTCCTACTTCCAAAATTGGGAATAAATCTGTTAGATAATCTCTCAATACATTTCCTGTTACAGAAACTGTGTCTAGCCCTTTTACAATTCTTTCCAATGAAAAATTAGTTGCATCCACAGGGTTCATTATTCTAATGTCCAACCCATTAGTATCATGGTCTTTCAAATAAGTATTTACTTTCTTCGTCAATTGAGAATCATGTGCTCTGTTTTCATCTAACCAAAATATTGCAGGAGTTCCAGTTGCTTTTGCTCTTTTTACAGCCAATTTTACCCAATCTTGGATAGGTGCATCTTTCACCTGGCACATTCTAAAAATGTCTCCTTTTTCAATATCAAATTCAAATACTACTTCGCCAGCTTGGTTAGTAACATGAATAATTCCATTGGCAACTATCTCAAAAGTTTTATCATGAGAACCGTATTCTTGAGCTTTTTGAGCCATAAGTCCTACGTTAGAAACAGAACCCATGGTAACCGGGTCTAATGCTCCGTTCTTTTTACAAAAATCAATTGTTGCTTGGTAAACTCCAGCATACGATCTATCCGGGATTACTGCTTTTGTATCTTGTGATTTCCCTTCTGCATTCCACATTTGCCCCGAAGTACGAATCATTGCTGGCATTGAGGCATCAATAATTACATCACTTGGTACATGTAGGTTGGTAATTCCTTTATCTGAGTTTACCATTGCTAAACTTGGTCCATTTTCAAAAGCTGCTTTTAAATCTGCTTCAATTTCTGCTCTTTTTTCGGCAGAAACCTCATCTAAATTACTCAATAAGTTTCCATATCCGTTGTTTACATTTACCCCAATTTCCTCAAAAGTAGCTTGGTGTTTGTCAAATACTGGTTTTAAAAAAGTTCTTACTACATGTCCAAAAATAATTGGATCGGATACTTTCATCATAGTTGCTTTCATGTGTACAGAAAACAATACACCAGAATCTTTAGCGTCTTTTATTTCTTTTTCTAAAAAAGAGATTAATGCTTTTTTACTCAAACGAGCAGCATCTACAATTTCACCTTTTTGTATATCAAAAGCAGATTTTAAAGTTGTTTTTTCTCCATTTTCAGCAGTAAATTCTATGCTAATTGCATCTTCTTGAGAAAATGTCATCGATTTTTCACTTCCATAAAAATCTCCATTTGGCATACTTGCTACATGAGATTTAGAATCTTTGCTCCAAGCTCCCATTGAGTGAGGATTATTTCTTGCGTATTCTTTCACCGCTTTTGGTGCTCTACGGTCAGAATTTCCTTCTCTCAAAACTGGATTTACTGCACTTCCTTTTACTTTGTTGTAAAGAGCAAGTACAGCTTTGTCTTCTTCGTTTTCAATTTCTTCTGGGAAATCAGGGATGTTGAATCCAGCATCCTGTAATTCCTTAATGGCTGCTTTTAGTTGTGGTACTGATGCACTAATATTTGGTAATTTAATAATGTTTGCTTCAGGCTTTTTAACTAATTCTCCCAAGGTTGCTAAAGCATCTTCTACCTTTTGGTTTTCATTCAGTCTATCAGGAAATAAAGCTAAAATTCTGGCTGCCAAAGAAATATCTTTAGTTTCCATATCAATATTTGAACTACTTGCAAAAGATTTTGCGATAGGTAAAAAAGAATGAGTAGCCAAAGCTGGTGCTTCGTCAGTTTTTGTGTAGATAATTGTTGCTTTTTGTGCCATGAAAGTGAAATTAATTCGTGATTATTTTGAATGTAAATTACGGTGCAAAACTACAAAATATTTCAGATTTTTTTACCCAATTGTTAAGTTAAATACCTTGTAAGTGTATTTCAAATTTTAAAAAAGTACACAAAAAAAGCCCTTGGCAATGAAGGGGCCAAGGGCTATACTAACTCAGGTTTATCTCTTAACGAAATACTAATCTTCCTCTTTTTTACTCAATTTTAAGGTTAAAATATTATCCTAAGTAGCTTTTTAATAATTTACTTCTAGATTTTTGTTTGAGCTTTCTCAAACCTTTTTCTTTCAATTGTCTCACTCTTTCTCTGGTTAAATCAAACTTGTCTCCAATTTCTTCAAGAGTCAAGGGATAGGTCTGTCCAATTCCAAAGTATAATTTAATTATATCAGCTTCTCTTGGAGCCAATGTCTCCAAAATTCTACCAATTTCATCATTCAAAGAACCTTCCAATAAATCATCTTCCGGAGAAGTTTCTGCTTCTTTATTAGACACTACAGCATACATGTCGTTTTCACTATCTGTCCCTAAGGGTGCATCCATAGATACGTGCCTTCCAGAAATATGTTGCGCTTTTTTTACTTCTTTTTCGCTTACTTCCAGATTTTCAGCAACTTCACTTATTGATGGGGCTCTTTCAAACTCTTGCTCTAACGCAGAAAAAGTTTTGTTTATTTTATTTATCGTTCCAATTTTATTCAAAGGTAATCTTACGATTCTTGCATGTTCTGCAATTGCTTGTAGTATTGATTGACGAATCCACCATACGGCATAAGAAATAAATTTGAATCCTCTTTTCTCATCAAATCTTTGAGCTGCTTTTATTAGTCCAAGGTTTCCTTCATTAATTAAATCGGATAAAGATAATCCTTGGTTTTGGTATTGTTTTGAAACAGATATTACAAACCTCAAATTTGCTTTTGTCAACCTTTGAAGTGCAACTTGATCTCCTTCTCTTATTCTTCCTGCTAATTCTACTTCTTCTTCAGCGGTAATTAAATCATATTTGCTTATTTCTAACAAATATTTATCAAGAGATTGTGTTTCTCTGTTTGTAATCTGCTTTGTTATTTTTAATTGTCTCATAATTTTGAAATTTGGTTGGTAAAAAGGTTTTTGGCTTAATACTATGTTTCTTCTTTCTATATATACGAACGAGTGAGATTCTTGGATGTTACGGATTAAAGTAACTATTAACAGAATTTAACACGGCTATTTATTGAACGGTAGTTTTTATTAAGTTATCGGTTTTGTTTCATTATTTCTTCATAAAGTTAAACATAAAATAAATTATCACAAAATATTTTGTTTAATATTTTTACTTTTTAGTTAAACAATAATTTTTTGAATCAAAAAAAAGCCTCAAGAAATTAATCTTGAGGCTCATCTTATATTGTATGTATTTTTAAGCTTCTTTCTTTTCAGCTCTTTCTGGTCTGTCCAACAATACTTTTCTAGACAACTTGTGCTTTCTTTTCTTTGGGTCAAATCCAGTTACTTTAAAAGTAACCATGTCACCTACAGAAACAACATCTTCTACTTTGTCAGTTTTTTCCCAAGCTAATTCCGAGATGTGGATTAGTCCATCTTGTCCAGGAACTACTTCTACGAAACATCCAAATTCCTTGATAGATTTAACTGCTCCAGTGTA
>CAKZNB010000038.1 GCA_937129365.1 uncultured Flavobacteriales bacterium | reverse complement strand
GGTTTTACAAAAACTAGGGCTTCATTATTTTCATCTTGCTGAAAAAAGTAACAAAAAAGAAGCTTTTTCTAAAGCTATAGACTACCTTGAAAAGGCATATACTATTGGTAAGAGTGCTAAGGAATTTTCAAAAACTGCTTATTATTTTGGACTGGCTTATTTAAAGATTAAAAACAACAACTTGGCTTTTACTTATATCAGAGAATCTGCTAAAAAAGAATACCTACCCGCAATGTTTTATTTAGGGAAGTTCTATCAAAATGGTACAGGAACATCAATTGATTATAAAAAAGCAGTGTATTATTATAAAAAATCAGCTTCAACCTATAACAAGTTTCAAGCAAAAGCGAGTGATGAGTTAGGTCGTCTTTATTACCATAAATTAGATGACTCTGAAAATGCAGCTTTATGGCTTATTAAAGCTGTTAATTTAGGATACACAAGAGCTACCTATCTACTATTAACTATTGATGATTCATATGCTAAAGACATTACAATATATGATGAGCATAAACAACGAGCACTGGGGATGAAATTTAATAGAGATGGAGAACCTTACCAAAAGGAATGTGAAAAAATCAAACAAAGCTTAGATACTATCCCAAGAGTTAAAAAAAACAAACACACATTAAGTCATAAGATTGTTCCTGAAAAAAAAGACCCGGTATTTCCTATGAGGTACTCTAAAAAGAAGAAACAAATTCAATTGGCAAAAAAACGTATTTTAGAAGCTATAGGAGGAAAGCGAGTTAATTTCTCTAGTGGAAGAACAGAGGAGTATCCAAGCCTAATAGATGTCAATCCTCTTTTGAAAGAAGCTTATAATTATGTAAAAAGTGCAAGTATTGATAAAGTTTATCAAATTCAAATGTCAGTTAAAAGTAAATACTCTTTCTATAGAGTTTATATAGATAGACCTGAGAAAACATGTTATGTTTTTGTGATAGAAACAAAAACAACAGGGTTTCATTTTTTTAGCAATCATTTAGTTCAAGCAGGAAAAGTTGATTTATATAATTTTGAGGTGTTTACCACAAAAAATAGTACCTATAAGAATTTTGATTATCCTATTGATAATCTTCCATGGTACTTCAAAGCAAATAGTATAGCCAACCATACTTACTATAATAAAAATAGGTAGTATTCTAAACCAATTAATTATAGTTGTGTCCTGCAAAGTCAACTTTGCAGGACATTTTCTTTTACTGTTCATTAAGATTTAATGAATACATCTAAAGAAATACTCAGACAACTAAAATTCAGTAGCCTTGTTTTTATATTTAATTTACGGTATACTTTATACATTCATTCACTTTTACAAAATGAACTTATATGATTTACCATCAGCATTAAAAACTAGATACATCAGTATAGATACTTTCAATAGAAAATTGAAAAAACTACCAGGAGTTAAAGTTGAAATTCCTAAAAGTGAGATTAAGAGATTAGAGGCATTACAGCCAAAATCTATAACAACTACAACCTTAAAGAAGTTAGAACTATTACAGCAAAGTACAGAAGGAAATCAGTCCCCTATCATTACTCAAATCCCTGCGAGAATTTTGGTAAATGGTATTGAAAAAGATTTTACCATTAACACCCTGAAAGAAGTAATGCAATTAGCTCATAGATCAAACAATACTATAAAATATCTTTTTACAGAAAACATTTCTGAAGATATTTTGTATAAGGTATGGGATTCTCATTTAAGAGCATGGTCTTCAGCTTGTTTGAGAAATTCAAAAGCGAAGTCATTTGATAAGCAAAAGCAATTTCAAGAAGAAGTTTTAGGAAAAGAATCAGAAATTTACGCAGATATGTATTTAGCACTGTTTATAAATCACATCGTTTTTCAAGAAGATTTAATTATTACTGGTAATTTTATGCGACTCAATAGTCAAGAAAAAAATGGAGATAGTCATCAGGTTTATACCAGTGGTGTGGCTTTAGAATTGGGTATTTGGTCTTGTCAGGCTCATACTATAGGAGCAATAGGAGCCTGTTTTGTAATAGAATAAAAAAATATTGTATTTTTAGGTTTAAACTTAAAAATCAATAATAATGAGTGAAGTTCATTATTGCGGAAAATGCGACCGTCAACAACAACCTAGGGAGGGAGAATCTTGCAAAATATGTGGTAAAAAAACTATAAGTTGGCATACCCATAGAGAAAGTGCACAAGATGCAAAAAGAAAATGGAAGCAAATTAATATATAGGATAGCGTTCTAAAGCAATACAATTCATAGATTAAATAAAAAAGCCTCATTAATGAGACTTTTACATATTATTTTCTTTTACTGTTCATTACGATTTAATGATTGAGCAATAAGATGAATGATTTCACCTCTGGTAATAGGTAAGTGCTCTTTCTTTTGATTGATCTCTTTAGGAAGAACTCCTTTTGTGTAAAGAACATCTTTGTATGGAGCGTACCATGGTGAATTATTTAGTGCAGATAATTTATCAGCTTGTTCTTTGGTAATCAGCCCAAATGAAATAGCGGTTATTTTATAACTCTCAGCCATGGTAATATACCCACTAGGTTTAAATTGACCGTCCCCATAGCCATGGATGATGTTATGCTTTTTCATATTGTCTAGATATGGGTAGTACCAACTATCTAGTGTAGTATCCTCAAACTCATTTTGTAAACAATTCGATGTTTTTTGAATGTTGATTTTGTCTTCTCTTGCAATACTAAATAGTTTTACAGCTTCTGATCTTTGAACAAAACCTCGAAGTTCAGCTCTTCTTACATCATTATTCTTACCAGACACTCTTCCAGAGATGATTCCTTGCTGGGTTAAATCAATAAGAGAAGGGTAATATGGATCAGATGTATTTTGAATAGCATCAGCGTAGAAGTAGTCATTAAACTCAGACTTATGCTGCTCTTTATTTCTATAGAGAATTTCATGTTTACACCCATCAATGATAATTTGGTTAGTTGGTATGTTAATGGTACTAAATTCTTTAGTCTCTTCTTTTTTATCTATAACTATTGTTTCAGTACTTGTTTGATTACTTTTAGTTTTTGTGTTTAGAGTGTTTGTCTGAGCAAAAGAACCATCACATAGAATAAGCCCTACTTGTTTTGCCCAAGTATTGGAACATACCTGGACTGGTTTTCCTAAGCTTCTACAATTAAGATATTCTTTATAGATAGGGTATCCTCCAATCTTTTGTGTAGTAAAGATATCTTTGCATGACAAGCTATTTGGAAAACGAGCATAGACTATGCTTTTTGCCCCTCCACCAGTAGAACCTCCAACGATTTTTATTCCTTTTACTGTTGTTGTACTTGAACTATTACCAGCCAGATCAGTAGCAACTGCTGTTATATCGTTTTTATCTGTTGGCTTAGGAGAGAGATGACAATTATATACACCAGGGTATATCCCATTACCTCCAGCTGTGATAGAACTAACAGTACAAGTGCCACCATTAGAAGTTGTTACAACTACCGAAGCTCCAACCTCTGTATACCCTGTTACTGGAAGCCCTAAAGTAGGTGTATTAATAGTAATCCCAGCTGGAGCAATTGTGTCAATGGTAATTGCTAGATATGGAGAATTGCCACTGGTATTTCCTGCGATATCTGTTTCGCTATAAGTTATATGATGCAATCCTTCTGATAAGGAAACTGAAACAGATGCATTTTCTGACCCAATGGCAGTACAGGTATGATTTCCTATAATTGTGTTAATTGAAGGGATATTACTATATAGGGCAATAGTAGAGTCAACTTCACTACATATTACTGTGATATCAGGCAAATCATCATTGGTAATATCATCACTATTGCTTGCTCCACTGTCTGATCCTGATTCTAAGTCAGGCATAGTAGATGGCGTGCTGGGAGGAGTAAGGTCAATTAGCCCACTAATGGATGTAGAATGAACTGATTCATTTCCAGCAGTATCTGTTTCTGTATAAGTAAGATTCGTATAAGTTCCTTCAGGGAAAGAAAACCCTGGAGTAATAGTTGTAGTTCCTATGGTAGTACAATTATGAGAAAACAAAGGATTGCTTACTCCACTAATGTAAGGAGTTAATATTGCTCCAATCTCTGTACAAGAGACTGTAAAACTCGGTGTATCATCATTGGTGATGTGATCGCCTAAAAGACCAGAATCACTAGAGGCGAGTAATACAGGTAAAGATGGCATGTTAGGAACTAAGGTATCTATGTTTATACTTAATGTAGGAGATACTCCAGACTCAAAACCTAGTCTAGTATCTGTATAAGTAATAGTATGATTACCTGGAGCAAGAGTAGAAGATACCAACATAGTCTCTGTACCAATCCCACTACAGGTATGTGTTCCAATTGTTGTACTAACTGATGGGTTATCGGTGTATAAGGTAATGATGTTACCTGCCTGAGAACAATTTATTTCAAAAGATGGTGTAGTATCACTAGTAATAGTATCTGAATCTGAAAGACCTGTGTCACTTGCAGAATGAAGATTAGGAGCAATAGTTGGAGCTAAGGGAGTAGTAGTATTAGAAGTTGTATGAAGATAGAATCTTCCTAGTTCAGGTTCAGCTGATGTAAGATGCACTACATACTGATCTGTTAATCCTTGAAGCTCTGTAAAGACTCCTAGAGTTCGATCCTCTAGAATGATTCGATGACCTGTTGGTAATGGATCTCCAGTGATTGAGCTTGTAAAGGTAATTGTACCATCTGTAGGAATAATTGTTCCTACTTCAATGCTCAGATTATCAATTTGAGAATAAGGTAATGACTGGACATCAAAGGGAGTACCTGTAGGAGTTGCATCATCTACTACAAGCATGGTATAAACTTCAAAACTTGTAGGAAATAACCCTCCATCATATCCTGGATTGAGTCCAGTTGTATATCCAGAACCATTACCTAAGGTTATTTTTGTTTCTCTAGAATTCAACCCATCTGAAACCTC
>CAKZNB010000037.1 GCA_937129365.1 uncultured Flavobacteriales bacterium | reverse complement strand
GGTTCTACAATCTCTAGAGAAACGCATGCAGGTTCATATACGCATGCTGGGCCTGAAATTGGTGTAGCTTCGACTAAAGCATTTACTGCTCAGGTTACTGTACTTTCTTTATTGGCTATGCAATTGGCTCAAAAGAAAGGAACTATTGAGAAATCGAAATTAAACAGACTGTTGTTTGAACTAGAATCTATTCCTGATAAAGTAGCAGAAGTATTGAAATCGGATGATTTATGTAAAGAAATTTCTGCGATTTATAAAGATGTGAATAATGCTTTATATTTGGGAAGAGGATATAGTTTTCCTGTAGCTTTAGAAGGTGCATTGAAACTAAAAGAAATTTCATATATCCATGCAGAAGGATATCCGGCAGCAGAAATGAAACATGGGCCAATCGCTTTGATTGACGAAGAAATGCCAGTATTTGTTGTAGCTACAAAAGGACCTTCTTATGAGAAAGTAGTGAGTAATATTCAAGAGGTGAAAGCTCGAAAAGGAAAGATTGTAGCTATTGTGACTCAAGGAGATGAGGATGTGAAAGAAACTGCAGATCATATAATTGAAATTCCTCATACTGAAGAACAATTTGTGCCAATATTGGCTACAATTCCTTTTCAGTTATTGAGTTATCACATGGCAGTTATGAGAGAGTGTAACGTAGATCAACCAAGAAACTTGGCTAAATCTGTAACAGTAGAATAAACAATTAACCTATGGATTCTAAAGATATAATGTTGTTATTGATAATCATTGTGGCCATTCTTGGTTCAAGTTTTATCTTTTATATTATTGTAGGTGGTTTTAGTAAAAAGATTGATGCTAAACCTCTTGCACAACCAAATCCTCAACCAATCGCTAATACTAAAGATGATAAACAAGCTCATTTATTTCCTCTTAAGCTACAAGCTTATGAACGTATTGTGTTGTTTCTAGAACGCATAGAGCCAAGTAGTTTACTGATGCGAAGTAAAACTGGTGAAATGACTGCCAATCAGCTTCATTCAGCTTTGCTAAACAACATAAGAGACGAATATGAGCATAATGTTGCTCAGCAGATTTATGTTAGTGACAATGCCTGGAATTTGGTAAAACAATCTAAAGAGGAAACCATCCGTATTGTAAATATGGCTGCACAAGCTATGGAAAAAGATTCTACTGCTAATGACTTGACACGTAATGTATTTGAGAAAATGATGGTGTTACCAAAGTCTCCTTCTCAAATAGCGTTAGAGTATGTAAAGCAAGAAATAAAAGAAATTATTTAATCCCCATCCTTTTGCAAGAACACGAATTTAAACTTACCGAAGAATACATCCAGCTCATTCAATTACTTAAAGCTATGTCATTGGTTAGCAGTGGGGGAGAAGCCAAAGAAGTGGTTCGCCAAGAATTAGTCTTCTGTAACGGAGAACTCGAAACTCGCATGCGTTACAAAGTGCGTAAAGGTGATGAAATTGAATTTGAAGGGAATTTGATTAGGGTTGTTTAAATTAGCGCTACAATTCAATTAATTATGAAAATTTTCTTTTGGAATATAAAAAAAGAGATACCTGAGAAAATTTTGAATGACCTTTCCGATCATATAGATCCTGATATAATAATTTTTTGTGAAAACAAAATGAAGCCAACTTTGATTTTAGAAAATCTAAATCATATAGATAACAAATATCATTTTCTAACAGATCTAACAATTAAAGAGAATGATATTGCATTTTTTAGCAAATGGAAACAACATGAAGTAATACCTGGTTCGTCATATTCAAAAAAAATTATTTCAAAGAAAATAAAGGTAAATGGCTATCCTAGCATCAATCTTATTGCAGTTCATTTACCTTCAAAATTATTTTCAAAACCCAGAGATTATGACTTTCTTGTTGTAGATCTTTTACAAACGATTAAAAATATTGAGGAAAATACAAAGCATAAAAACACTATGATAGTAGGCGATTTCAACATTGATCCATATTCTGAAAGTATGAATTCGGTTAATCTATTTAATTCTGTAATGTCAATTTCAACCGCAAAAAGAAAAACAAGAAAGTATAAAGAAAAAGATTTTGACTACTATTACAATCCAATGTGGTCGTTTTTCGGTGAAAATGGAAAAGGCTCAGTTCATGGTACTTACCAGCATAAGCCTAGTGAAGTTTTATCTTTTGAATGGCATATTTTAGATCAATTCTTGATTAAATCAAACTTAGCAGATTTAGTAGATGAAAAAGAGTTAGACATCATAACTGAGATTGGCGGCACAAATTTATTGACAAAACAAAAAAATATTGATGACAGTATTTCTGATCATCTTCCAATAATAATTAAAATAAACAAAAATGAGTGAAAATAAAGAAGACCTATGGCCGGAAGATTTATTTGACAGCAATCATGTTTTTCCGATCGATATGATAAATAAACAATCGGAAATATTTAATAAAAGAGCTAAAAACATATTATTATCAGAAGTCAAAACTTCCAAAGGAATTCGTAACCAAGGAGGTAAACGTTCTGAGGCATTATCTGTTTCCTTATATATAAGTGCGCCAAGTCTTGATAATTATCAATTTGCACTTTTAAGATTTTCACATGATTTACTAGAGCCTTACCCACTGGTTGTTACAGATTTATTACAAAATAGAAATTACACTATATCAAGTGCGAAGGATATGGAACCGGTGTTAAAGGAAATATTTTCAAGTGAAAAAAACAAACAAATTATAGGAAGTCTAATGCATCAAAGTAAAAATCAAAATTAAATAGGATTGAAAATTAATTTGAGCTTTAACAAAAAAATCCCATCAACTTTCGTTAATGGGATTTTCTATTTGCGGAGAGACAGGGACTCGAACCCTGGCGACCAATTAAGGTCGACAGATTAGCAATCTGCTCCATTACCACTCTGGCACCTCTCCGTTGAGGACTGCAAATATATAAAAGTTTCAGTTACTCAAAAAATAAAACCTACTAAAAAAATGTAGCGTTTTCTTTCGCCATTTTTCTAAGTAAACTACTAGGTCTGTATCGGTCTTCACCGTAGGTCTGGTAAAGGTTTTCGAGAATGGTAAGTGGTTTGTTTGCACCTATTTCATCACACCAAGCAAGTAAGCCTTTTGGGTAATTAGTACCAAATCGCATAGCTAAATCAATATCTTCGGCACTGGCAACCTGCCAAAAAACCGCATCAGCAGCTTCATTAATCAACATGGCTTGTATACGTTCAAAAATTTTCTTGCCTAGTTCTAAATCTTTATTGGGTTCAGGATTAGTAGCTCCTTCAGAGTAATTATAAAATCCTTTCCCCGATTTTCTTCCTAATAATCCAGCTTCAGAAAAACGTTTTTGCGTGAAGGATGGTTTGTAACGAGGGTCAAAATAGAAAGCTGTAAATACAGTTTCAGTTACCGTATAATTCACATCATTTCCAATGTAATCCATCAATTCAAAAGGTCCCATTCGGAAACCTCCAATTTCTTTCATTGCCCAATCAATGGTTGCAAAGTCTGCAATTCCTTCCTCATAAATTCTTAAAGCTTCTCCATAAAAAGGACGAGCTACTCGGTTTACAATAAACCCAGGCGTATCTTTTACCATAGCTGTTACTTTCTTCCAGCTATCAATTGTAGCTTTAGCTTTATTAGTAACTTCTTGAGCAGTTGTAATACTTGGGATTATCTCTACTAATTTCATTAGTGGAGCAGGATTAAAAAAGTGAATTCCTATTACTCTTTCTGGGTGTTTACATGCTGAAGAAATTGAGGCAATAGACAAAGAAGAAGTATTAGATGCAATGATACATTCCTCAGAAACCAATTCTTCCAATTGAGAAAAAACCGATTGTTTGATTCCTAGGTTTTCGATTATGGCTTCGATTACTAGTTCTGAATTTTCTAAATAATCCAAACTATCAACAAAAGTAATTCTACCTAAAATTTCGTCAGCTTCTTCACGAGAGACTCTTTCTTTCTCAACCAATCTATTCATTATTTTTGCAAGACTAGCACTTGCTTTGTCTAGTGAAGCTGCATTGGTGTCAAATACCATAACTTCTTCACCAGCTGTGGCAGCTACCTGTGCAATTCCTGACCCCATTGAACCTGCTCCTATAATTCCTATATTCATATTCTTAGTTTTTTATATTCCCTCCTTGACGAGGGTTAGGGAGGTGACTATTTTCATTGTAGTGGTCACCCACCTCAATCCTCCCTCAAGGAAGGAAGTAATGTTACTTTCCCTTAAAATCTGGTGTTCTTTTTTCTAAAAATGCTGCAATACCTTCCTTGTTGTCATAAGTATTTGCGGCTTCAATTTGCAATTCTCTTTCTACTCCCAATTGAGTTTCTAAGTCATTTTTTAATGCTAAATTCAAAGCTCTTTTTGTAAGTCCAAATCCTTTTGTTGGTCTTTTGGCAAGTAATTTAGCAAATTCTAAAGCTGATTCCATTAAGTTATCATGCTCCACCACTTCGTAAATCATTCCTACTTCTTTGGCTTTTTCAGCAGAGAATTTATCAGCCAAAAACATGTGTGCAGCTGCTCTTTGCATTCCGATTAATCTAGGCAAAAAGAATGTTCCACCGCTATCAGGGATTAATCCTATGCTACTAAATGATTGAATAAAACTCGCTTTTTCACTTGCAAAAGTAATGTCACAAGCCAATGCAATATTCGCTCCCGCACCAGCAGCAACTCCATTTATTGCTCCAATAATTGGTTTCTCTATATTTCTCAATCGCATGATGATGGGATTGTAAGTTGTGTCAACTATTTCTCCAATGCTAGGTCCGCCTTCTTCAGTTGCTTCTTTTAAATCTTGTCCTGCACAAAATCCTTTACCATTTGCTGTGAGGATAATAGCTCTGATTGTTTCATCCTTTTCAAATTCATCCAAAGTAGCTTGTACTTCTTTTGCCATTGGGATATTAAAACTGTTGTAAACATTTTGTCGGTTTAGGGTAATAATTCCCACACCTTCATTTACTTCTTTGGTTATAAACTCCATATTTTGGTTTGTTTGTATAAAATTAAGGAAAGTTGAAACTAATTTGAGTTTTAGAAGATTTTTATTTTTAAGACTACCATATTATCTTTATTAATGTGAAAATTAGTAGTTATAGTTATATCCTTAATTTTATTTTTTATTATCAATAAAATAAAATCTTTTTTAGTTGAGAATATGGATCCAGATAAAAATGGAGTGCTAATATTTTACATTGTAATGATTTTAAATGGCTTGGTTACCGTTGTTTGGATTGTAAGTCTTGCCATGCTATTAGTTACATTATATTCTATATTTTTTGATTTAGAATAATGATTCTTAACTTATACATTAATAAAGCAACCCTTTCTCTCTCAAAAAATCATCACATTTTTGTTTCAGTTCAGGCATAAAAATTAGAAAATCATCCTCCAACTCTTTTTCTAGTTCTTGAAGATGAAGCAAAGAGTCCTTAATTGTATTAGAATATTTAGCTCTTCGAGCTATGCTTTGAAGTGCTTTATTAATTCCCCAATACGAACGATAATTAGTAAACCAATCATTTTCTCTCATGTTTGGCAGAAAGGAAATAACTTTTTCAGAAAAATATTCTCGCAATTCCCAAAAATCATCATACACACTAGTTGCAAATTCTTCAAGAGGTTGTTCAGAAAATTTATCCCAGTTTTTAGCCAAAAAATAATCATAGTATACATCCAATAGCACCGAAGCATATTTGCCTTGTTTAGGGTGTAGTAATTGTTTGCTTCTGAATACAACTTCATGTGTATCAGTAAATTCATCAATTATTCTGTGTAATTCAATTCCCAGTTGCACGGTTTCAGGAAACTCATCTAATTCTCTCCCTTTCATAAAATCACCAAGAAAATTGCCCACACGAATTCCTTTATTTTTACCCGATAGGAATTGATGTGCGAGGTAGTTCATATAATTGTTTGAAAAGAATTAAAATCAAAAGTAAGATTAATTACGAATAATTTTTAAAGAATATAACTATTCTCTTATATTTGCAGACCAAAAAAAATGGCGAGGTAGCTCAGTTGGTTAGAGCACCGGATTCATAACCCGGAGGTCAGGAGTTCAAATCTCCTTCTCGCTAC
>CAKZNB010000036.1 GCA_937129365.1 uncultured Flavobacteriales bacterium | reverse complement strand
AAGTGAAAAGTCTCTAGCTATATCGCAGTACAGGTCAATACTACTAGAAGAGTATAAAAACCGAGATTACAAAACGAAGCTGTTCTTTTTAGCTTCGTCTAAAAATCTTAATGAGTTCGTTAACAGACTGAACCATTTGAACACACTTAAAGAGTTCAGAAAGAAGCAGTTGAAAGCTTTGGAGAATAAGCAAAATGAAGTGGCTGATAAACTTGCCGTATACTCAGGAAACAAGTCTGAGAAGGTAAAACTATCAGCAATGAAGTATGACGAAATTCTGAAACTGAATGAGTTGCTGCGTGTTCGACATCAGAAATTTTCAGATTTAAACTCTCAGAACAATGACTTGAGGTTAAAGCTAGGAGCAGCGAATAAAGAACTAGCCTTATTGACCAAGGAAGTAGTTGAAAAGGCAGAGAATACAAAAGAGTCTAAAGCGGACCAAGAAATAAAACTGATGTGGCCTGTAAAAAGAGGTCTTGTTGTCGGTAGGTTTGGTGTGCAGAAACACGCAAAAGAGCGTCGTGTAAGAATTGCAAACAATGGGATTGACTTGTTAGTTTCTAAGTACGAAAAAGTACTGGCGAGTGGCGATGGTATAGTGAAAGCTGTGCTGCAAGTGCCGGGTTCTAATACATCATTGATTGTGGATCACGGAGGATTCTATTCTGTGTATTCCAACATTAGAGAGGTGAAACTTAAAATAGGGGATAAAGTCAAGACTGGTGACTACCTGGCTCTCATTTCTATAGACAGTGAAGGCTTAAATAAGCTGCACTTCGAACTTTGGAAAGGCACTACTAAAGTGAATCCAGAAGACTTCTTACAAGGAGAATTGAATTAATCCTAGGTTCATAGGATTGTTTTAGACACATAAAAGCAGGATATTAGCCCCGATGAAAATAGGAGTAATTGGTGCAGGAGTAATGGGAAGAGGAATCGCTCAAGTATCGGCAATGGCCGGACATAAAGTGGTCCTTTTTGACATTAACAATGATGTTTTGGAATCAGCCAAAGTAGGAGTAGAGAAGAATCTGAATAAAGCAATAGAGCTAGGTAAGCTGGATGCAGCAGGAAAAAATGCTACAGATAGTAATTTGCAGTATTCCAATAGTATAGCAGATGTACAAGTAGACCTTATTATAGAAGCTATAGTAGAGCGACTGGATGTGAAAACAAAGGTGCTTGCTGACTTAGCAGATATTAATGGTGAGTCTACTATCTACGCATCTAACACATCTTCTATTCCGCTTACGCAAATTGCAGCTAACTTCAAATATCCTACACAAGTAGTTGGCATTCATTACTTTAATCCAGCTCATATTATGAAATTGGTAGAGGTAATTAGTGCAGAACAAACATCTCCGGAGGTGTTGCAAACGGCCCTTAATTACGTAGAGAGTGTAAATAAGAAATGTGTAGTTGCCAAAGATGCTCCAGGTTTTATTGTAAACAGAGTTGCTCGTCATTTCTATGTAGAAGGACTAAAGATACTTGAAGAAAACGTAGCTAGTCACGATGTGATAGATGACTTGGTGAGGTCTTCTGGGTTTAAAATGGGGCCATTTCAATTGATGGACTTGATAGGAGTGGAGACAAATTTATCTGTAACTGAGTCTATGTATAAGCTTTTCAACTATGATCAGAAATTTAGACCCAACCGAATACAACAAAAGAAAGCCCAAGCGGGTTATTATGGTAGAAAGTCTGGAAAGGGCTTTTATACATACGACAAATGAGATTTTTGGCATTCATAGCAACAGTCGTTCTAGTAACTACACTTCAGTCTTGTAAGCCAGATGATGAACTTACCGGAGATTGCTTTGTGCCCGCTAGTGCAGTTAATATTACGGTGAACATGGATTTGCCAGAGTACTATAATCTGCGAAACTTAGGAGAATTTATATCCTTTGAAAATCAGGGGAACAGAGGAGTCTACCTAATTCATAACTACGACGATATTTACTATGCTATAGAACGTACGTGCACGTACCAGTCAGAGAATGAATGTTCTCAGATACAATTGGACAATGATATTCTGCAGCTCAAATGTGGAATGGAGTCTGATACTGGATTCGTAGAGTGCTGTAAATCAACCTATTCGTACAACAGTGCATTCCTCACCGGCCCAACCAGATGCAACCTAAGAACGTACAGAGTTAGCCGAAATGGCAATACCCTGAATGTGACGAATTAAGCTATGACACTTCCAGCAGCAGTAGCATCACCCGGAGCTACAAATTTTAGCTTACCGTCTGCATCTTCTGCCATTAGAATCATACCACTACTTTCTATTTTTTTAAGTGTACGAGGTGCTAGGTTTGCCAAATAGGTAACTTGCTGACCAACAATGTCTTCTGGAGCATAATGCTCTGCTATGCCACTTACAACCTCACGTGTTTCAGATCCTACATCTAGTGTAATATGAAGCAGTCTATCTGCTTTTTTAACTTTCTCGGCTGCAGTAATAGTTGCCACTCGTATATCTAGTTTTGTAAAGTCGTCGTATTGTATCATTGGTTTGAATGGTGTTTCGGTCTTTTCAGCGGGAGCAGCTGCCTGTGCATTTGCTTCTTTTGTTTTTTGAAGCTTCTCTTTTTGTGCCTCTATTAGTTCATCTTCTATTTTTTCAAACTTTCGGCTATCACATTTAAAAAAAGAAATCTCACAAAATTTCATTCTTAATTTAATAAAGCAGTAATCATTGTAATATTCATTTTTATATAAATCACCTCTAAAAACATCATTGCCTGTTTGTTCAATTTCTCTTTCAATTTTAAATTTGTTTTTTAATACTTTTTTTAAGTCTTGGAATCCCATATTTTCTAAAATTAACTACAGCTAACACAGTATAAAATTAAGTGCTTTCTGTATTTGGTTATTATTTGTTTAATTCAATCTTTGTGCTTGTTTACTCGGTGGATTTTCCTCTCGGAAAATGCACCTAATCTTATACAAACCGTTATAAATAATACTACTCTTCTACTTCCTCAAAGCTTTTACAGTACTTCTCAACCTTTTTTAAATCAGGGAAACCGCTTTCAGCTACACTTTGTCCTACCATACTATTGTGCCCTATATGTTGGTATAGGTATTCAATTAATTGTTCCGCAGCTTCTTCAAGTGTTGGTGCTGTAAATCCTCTGCCTGCAAAAGCTCCACATAACCATTCATTCGTTATACTGGGGGTTTCCCTTTCGTTATGTATATGCAAATCTGCATCAGGTAACCTTTTTACTAATTCTATTATTTCTTTTGCTGTTACTCTCATAATTCTTTGTATTTTAATTAAGTTAGTTGCTGTTTCAAGGTCGCAACGAAACCTTATACTTTGCCGTTAGCGGTAATGCTTCAATATTTGTCCATTTTCCTTTTCACAATTCAATACAGCACATATTTTATTATGAACTTTATCAATACTTGTATTCTTTATGTTTATCGGGTATTCCCAAGTTACATATCCATCACTTATAGCAATAGCAAAAGCACTACCGCTAACACTTTGGATAGGTAATGCTTTGTAGTTTCTCGTTTCAACCTCATTCGCTTGCTCTATTAGGTCGGCAATGCATTCAAATACTTCTAGTGTGCTATATGGCGTTAGGTTTATTTTTTTACCTGTCTTTTCGCACCAATCAATCATTAACTTTTGTGCTTTCTCTAGTCTTTTTGTGTCTTTAATTTCGCTCATTACTTAGTTATTTTAAAGTTTATATTCTCGTTTTAAACATTCGTGCTATCAGGTCGCACTACCCATACAATTTGCCGTTATAAAACATTAGCCATCACACAAAATCTGTATAAGGTTCTTCTATTTCTAAATTTACATTCAGCTGAAACCAGTGTTCACTAACGCACTCAATCTGTAATTTATTTTCTCGGCAATATTCCAAAAATCTGCCAAGTTTTTCAGTCTCTTCTATTCTTGTCAAGCTTTCACTACCTCCACTTGTTTTATGTGATTCACAGCTAATTCTTTTTTCTTTGTTAATTAAATAAGCATATTGTCCCATCGCTCAAAAAAGTTTTATAACAACGGCTATAAGTTATTGCTAAGTCCGTTGCTTAATTAAAGAGGTGCGTTTATTCGGCAACACCTCATAGCCGTAACTCGTTGTAGTGCATTAAAACGACACCACAACAACGTGTATAAATAATTTTTAACTACTTAAAGTTAAGTTTGTCAATATTCCCAAGGCTTTTTAAATATTCACTTACTAGATTCTTTTGAACATCAGTTAAATAATACATAGTTTCTACATCACAAACCACACCTTTTCTTTGTTCATCCCAGGGTTGGCTTCTACCATCACCACCAAGTATATATTGGTAAGTGCCATTATATACATTTATTCCAAATCCTTTAGTAGAGCATTTTTTTAAGGCTTCTATTTCGCTTAGTTCTTTTACTAATAAAGGTGTTATAATATGCGTTAAATTCTCATATTTAAAAATTTCTTTTTCCAATGTTTCTAGCCTATTTAATAAGTTAGTTCGGTCTTGTTTTAATCTTTCAATCTTTTGTTTTAATTCCATAATTTCTGTTTATTTATCCGTTAAAAACTATTCATACACAATACGTTATAGCACATTAGCGAACAGCGTTAATTGCTTATTTATACTTTTTGTAAACTTTTTTAATTGCATAACATCAAAATTATAGTTTACTATTTCATCTATTACAATTGCAAATTTATCGCCTTCATATAGTGCTTTTAAATAACCGTCCTTATCTTCTTTTTCTCTTACTTTTTCAATCGTTTTTATAAGCGAATTTTTTATCTGTTTATCTTCAAGTCTAATATCTAATTTTATATCAAAGTCTTTATATTCATTGCTTAAATCGGCAATAAATTTGCTATAATCTTTAGTATATAAAAGTTTACAAAAAGTATTACTTCCTAACTTCCAGCTAAATAATATCAATGAGGCAATAGACAACTTATCTTCTACGCTGTAAATACCTCTTGTTGTTTCGTAAATTATTGGTTCTATCTTCATTTTTAGTCTTTTAAAATAACGTGCTATAACAACGTATATAATTCAGGCGTGAGTTAAGGCATATTTAGCGGGTATATGCAAAACCTTGACTGCCGTTTTTATTCTGGTGTTCGTCTTCCAGTCCACGCCCGAAATCATATACGAGATACGTTATAATGCAGTTTGCTTTAACTTTCCGCATTTTAAGCAATGTTTTTGGCTTACACCTTGTATTGTAATACCAGAGTTAATAAACTCATTGCAAACCGTTCCCTCGTTGCACTCGGCATTATAACAATGCGTATAATTAATAGCTTGGGTTTGTACTTTCATTTTGGTTTAGGTTTATTTAGCTTTTTCTTTTACTCCCAATAAAATAAAGTATAGCCAAAATTACTACCTGTTATACTTGCAACTCTGCATAGTTTTCTATTTACAAATTCTGTTAACTCTCTATCATTAGAGAATATTTCTGATTTTAATTCGTCCATTTATTTTAATTTTAAAAGAAAAAAGGTCTATTACTAATTCAATCTTTTCGGCTTATCATAGCCACTAATCATATTACTATCCGTTAGGAGAAATTGACCTAAATAATTTCTTCAATAACTATACACAAATATATATATTTAGTTTGATATATCAAACATAAACAACATTTATTTTATCGTTCAATTAGATTCATTGCCTTTATAAACCATCATTAAAAGGACTTATTCTATTTAATGACTGAATATTCCAGCAATATTATTTAAAGGGTGAGAAGCCTATCTTTGCTTCGTGGGATTTGTTCAATGTTCCATATTGATAACCATATGCAAACCTTCCTTTTGTAGTTAGAAGCCCACCTAATTTAAAGTCTTCAAAACCAGCTTTGTTTAATGAGGCTGAAGCTGTAATATAAAACCTTTCTTTTCTTGGTTTGTTGTCAAATTTTAAATCCTTTAACTTTAAAAACTCATCTTTGTATTTAGTATTTTCTTCTAAGGCATAAATCAAGGAATCATTAACTCTATTAAGTGATAAACTACTCTTTTGAAATCCAAATAGCAAATCTTTACAATCGAACAAAGAATTGATTATAGGCATACAGTTAGAAGAATCTTTTTGAGTAATTGCAAGAGGTTTATCCAGGTACTTATTTACCTTCTCATTTTGATAGTAATAGTTATTTTCAACTGTTTGTTTAGTTTCTTTTAATTGTGAAATTTGAACAGCTTGTTTCTGAAGGCTATCTCTAAAAACATCTTCTCTTTTTAATATTTCTTTGAAAATATCGAAAGAGTTATCTTCTTTACAGGTTCTAAACGAAAAAAGAATAATTGCGAAAAGCAATCCTACTATTATGTAGTCTTTAAGATTCATTTTCTGTTATTGGTGCATATCCATTCAAATAGTAAGGAATAGCACTTTTAGGGCGGTTATTATAAATAGGGCTTCTAGCTTCTATAAGTCGATTCTTACGTATCTTAACAATGTTCACCTCGTTTGATTGATTGCCACCTAAAACATAGTAGTGAGTTTTATTTTCTCCTATGTATAAACCAACATGACCTCCCCTACCTCTAGTAAAAACCAAAACATCTCCTAACCCAGCTTTAGACACTTTTTGTCCAAATTTAACCCAGTTTCTAGCCCATAAAACATTTCCTACTGGAGTGATGTCTTTTTTTGCTTGAGTACAAACGTGAGCAACAAATAATCCGCACCAAGGTATTTCATCACTTCGGTAAGCTATTATTCCTAATCTCTTAGCCCATCCTATAATTATTGGGCTGTGCTTCCTTCCTACTATTTCTTTAGTGTGAAGTAATTCCAAACCCCTAGCAATAGTCCAAGGCAAAACAATATTTTTTAAGTGTGGGTAATTCATATCGAATCTGATTTTTTAATTGATACTTCAAACTCCCCGATAACACCAATAGTTCCATCATCAAAAATTATTGAAGTTTTAGATCCGTTAAACTCTACTGTATCTTTGTAAAAAGGAGCGACTATAAACTGTGGAACTCTACAAGTACACTTTTGCACTTTCCTATCAAGGTTTCTATAGCCTAATGCAGAAGCTGAATCCCACAATTCAAAATCTGTTTTACCTATAAAATCTTCTCGAGTTAATCCGTAAGGAGTTGCTAAGTATCTTACAAAAGCATCATTTACTTCTAACATTGTAAGAGCAGAATCTTTAACAAACCAAATTCTATTACTTTGATTTATTCCTTGAATTATATAAGATTGCTTTCTTATAAGACCATCTTGCTTACTCTTTTCTTCAGTGAGTATAATTACATTTTCTTCTGAATTATTATAACTTACTTTTGTAAAAATTAATGCTATTGCTACAACAACAACCCCTGCTGTAATTTTTAGATTATACTTCTTCATCGATTTTATCTTCTTTGTTTTTTGTTCCTCCTAATATTCTTTTGACTTTCTCCCCTAGTGCTTCTGTTGCACTTCCTCCTAGCACCTCTAATAATTTTCCTATTGCTCCGTATAAGTAGTCAGAGAATACCCCTAGCCAAAACATAATAACCATAGCAATGAAGTCAAATTTCATTCCCATATATTGCATTATACCTAGAGCAGTTAGAGTTATAACACAAGCCAATAACCCAAACTTCCAGAAGTCAGAAAATGAACCACCTTCGCCTTTTCTGTTTTCTTGTAATGATTTAATACCGCTACTTAAAAAAGCTATGACAATTGATGATAGATAAGATTTAAAAGTTGTTAAAAACCAGTAAATTCCAACACTCAAAAAAACTATCTCTATACTTGTTCTGTCCAATTTATTTTATATTTGATATTCTAAAACCTTTCTTTACTTCAGAACAAAATGTTCCTTTCCAATATTCTATACCAGAATTGTCTAAATACTTTTTTACTAATTCAAAGTAATCATTAGCATTCTGCCTTGATAGTTTATATTCGTTTCTCTTATCTTCTTTCGGTGTTTCAGTTGAGAAATCAGTAAGTTTAATCGTGTTCCCCGTTGGTGTATCGTTAAAACCCCCTTGCCTTGTATACCTCGCCCAAAAGAACTCAACTAATACCGATTTTAACCCGTAGTGTTCAAAAGTAGAACCATTAACATCAAAATCGCTCCTATCAATTAAACCTGTGTAAGTACCTGGATTATTAACTACATGAAAATAAAACTCATCACCCAATAATGGGCGTAAATCAAATACTTGTGCTTCGTTAATAAACTGATTTAACTTACTATCAGTTGTGTGTATTGAAACGTCCTTAAAACTTTCTATGTCGGTTCTACTGATTAACATCTATTAATGGTCTAATTTTAAATTCTACTTGGTTAAAACTTGGATTAAGTGTATTGTGAAACAAGTCTTTTACATTCTCCTCAATGAATAATCTGATGTACTCCGTTTTTTCTTGGTAGTCTATTTTAATTTGTCTTATCAATTCTCCACTATTGCCAAATATTGAACTATCTGAGTTATTTATAAGTGCAGGGTGTGGAGATAAAAATGCTTTTCTTATTTGGTCTTCTGACTTTCCATCTGTGTATTCAAATAACTTATCATTTACATTTGTTCCAACCTTATCGAATAGTATCTCCTTGCTTAAATCGTCATTCTCTAATTCAGCCTCTAAGTGAATTACTCCTTCAACTCCATCTGCTCCTAATCCATCCTCAATAGTTTTAACAAATGCTTGTCTTTCAGAATCCTTTTCAAATGGTTTAGTGGTTACTACAGTCTTATCTAAAAAACCTCTAGTTATCAAATTCTTTTTATATACCGAACTCTTATATTCTGCAATAGCATCATTCAAACAGCTCCCTACAAATCCCATTGAGTATATCTCATCATAATCTAACGAAACGTACATTATTTGTCCTTTGTACTTGTCAATACCTCCAGCATTAGATATTTGACTTAATACTGCATCAGGATTATAAATGTTATACTCGGTTGGTTTGTTCTTTTTTACATCAGCCCAATCTTTAGAAACTTTAACGAATGGTTTGAAGCCGTTATCGTCTTTCTTTCCCCATCTTACCCATTCAAAAGGAATAACTTTAAAGGCAGTTTTTTGTCCTAATACATTGTAAGATACATGAACTGCAAAACCCTCAAAATAAGGTATTGGATTAACTATTTTACTCAATAATTTGTTAGGTGTATCTCCTAAATTATTTAAAGTAAAATCATTATTTTCAAAACCCTTTCCACCAACATAAGACTTCATTAACCTTACACAACCTTTTGCAGTTGTTGAGTTGTTAATTGTTTTCTTTATCCTTTGGTAGTAGTAATTATCTTCTCCACACGCAAAAATGCCTTGGCTTTTATCATAAGATGTAGGCAAGGCATTTTCTAACTCTATTATATTTGCTTTAAGCATAGTATCTTATTTCAACAACTCATCAATATTCTTTGGTAGTTTAGAAAATTGTGACTTTCTGTTTTCGTTTTTCTTTAGGTAAGCAATAGCCACCTTTGGAGTTAAATTCTCATTCGTGTAGGTATTACCCGAACCAAACTCCCTGATGTATGCAACTGATAATTTAAAATCATTACTTACTTTCTTTGGAGTTACTTTCTTAACTTCCTTTTTTACTGTTTCTTTCTTTGCCATAGTATTTAATCTTTCAATTCCTTTTTTAATACAACTCCCACAACTTACATCTAACCTCTCGCTAAATGTTTCTTGATAAAGAGTAGCGAGTTCCTTCAATTCCTTTCGAGAACTGGCTACTTCTTTATAAGTTTTATTATAGAGCATCTACTAATACTTTAGTAGCATCATAATCAGTTTTAAAGAATGTGTAAGGAACTACATTTTCTTCCATATCTTCAACACTTCTTAAAGTCATTGGTAAACCTCCATCTTCATTAGCATCAAATGCAGTATCTTTTGCTAAAACTAATCCGTTTTCATATCCATAAACTTCATAAGCATTTTCTCCAGCAACACCCCTTTCTTTATTCTCTACTATTGCAACTAATTCAGAATCATTTATCATTGATTGAATCTCTGTTTTAGTAGTTGGAGATATATCTGAACAATAAACCATCACTTCATGCGATACCTTGTCAAAAGCATTTTCTTTCTCTACAACATTCCATTTAGCGTTCATCAATGTTTTTACCCCTTCAAAGTCAAATGCACTTTTACCTGAGTTTAAAACAATAGATTCAATTACTAAAGGGTTTGTTCCGAAAACCGTAGCACTATAATCAATATCTGATTTATTAATTAATCTTACATTCTGAACAATTCCCTTCTTAGGAGTTCTATTACAAACGAAAGTAAATCCGCTTGTAATAGTTTTATTAGCACAACTCATATTCTATAAATTTTTTTAATTATTAATACCCTGCTACTATTCCTTCATCTAAAGCAATCTTTGCATCAAGTTTAACTTGAGACCTTGTGATTTGCTTTAACAAATCCTGGCTGTAATGAGAAGAAAAAGAAGCTAATGCTTCGTTACTTGGTGTACCTATCAAAAGGTTTTCTTTTGTTGAATACAATGCTCTGTGTGGCATATCGTAAACAGTTCCATTATCGTAATACTTTTTAATAGTCTTACTCCAATCTTTTCTGTTAATCAATTTAACACCGTAATTTGACAATGTTACTGACTTATAATCTTTGTTTTCCGTAGCATCAGAAACATCTTGCTTGTTTTTAACTGCCCATACAAAGTAGTTATCCCAAAGTTCCTTAGTACAATGTATAACACCTCCATCAACTTCATCACCCCCTGCTAAAATCATTGAAGAAAATAAATTAACTGCCGTGTCATCTGCTAAATTCATTTGAGCAGTTTTAGTCGCTAATCCATTTTGAGTAATTGTTATTCTTTCAGTATCTCCAGCAGATACACTTGCAAATGCTTGTTTCCAAAATCCATCAATTCTATTCATTAATTTAACACCTCTTGCTCCTAATGATGCAGTTATTGTTTCTGAACCTGAACCTGATCCAATTAAAGATGCATCTGTATCACCGAAATCAGCAATTCTTTTTGTTGCTCTTACAATAGATAATGAAATTTCTCTTACTAAGAAATCACCTAAAGGAGTTCCAGTTAAATCATATCTTTCTAACAAATCTTTTGGTTGGTTTAAAAATGCTCTAAGTCTAGCTTCAAACTTATCCTTACACCATTTTTGCTCTTGTCCTGCTACTTTAGGAGACCAAGTTTTTGTTGAAACTCCAATCTCTCCACCTTCAGGAAACTCACATTCATCACCATCCATAGATTCAAGAATATCATCCATGTTACCAATTATAGGTACATATTTATCTTGTTCGATTCCTTCCATTATTGTGTAAAATTCTGAAAGTATACCATCTTCCTTAACCATTTTAAAAATGTATTCCGAAAGTGTTTGTGCTTCTTGAGTATTTAAACTCCCCATTTGTGTTATATCAAATCCCATCTTTTTTGTTTTTTTATTGTTTTTTAATAAATCTGTTGTCTTTAATTACATTCGGAGGTGTTGTTTCCTCTTTCTTGCTTGTATCAATATCTTTAGAAGAAATTGCTAAAAACTCTGCAAGGATTTTCTTTGTTTCCTTTAAATCTTCTTTAACTGCAACCAATTCTTTATCTTCCCTTGCATCTAACACTTTTGAAATAGTAGCTTCAAGTTCTGCTTGCACTTCTTCATCAGTCTTTGCAACCTCTTCAACCTCTTCAACCACTTCTTCAACTTTTTCAACCTCTGTTACTTTTCCAGATTCAGTTGTTACCATAAATCCTCCTTCGGTTTCGTGTGTTCCATCTGGAGCGTTTTCTCCTTCAATAGTCCATTCATCCCCTATTACCGGTTCAACTACTTCTGAATTAGAATCTACCATTGTTCCACTTTTTAAAGTCAATGATACTGCCTTGATTTCTGTTTCTTCTTTACCTGGCTTACCTTTTAAAAAGGCTACCGCTTTATCAATATTTAATCCCATGTTGTTTTGTATTTTTGCTATTATTTCTCGTTTTTCTTTTAATTCTGTTATAAATCCTAAAGCAAGTGCTTCTTCTAAATCAAGACTTTCATCCTTTTCAAGAAGTGTCTTAGCTTGTGATTCTGTAATATTTGTATTTTGTGAGTAGTATTTAGAAAACTTAACTTCTAACGCTCTTAACTCTTTTGCTGTTTCTTCTAAGTCGTTTGCTCTTCCTGAGTAGTCAGAAACTAATGGCATGTGCGGTGTAAAGTCATCACCTTTATAAGCAATACGATTATCTCCAATCATAAATAAGTAAGTGCCCATTGAGTAAACAAACCCACTTGAATAAGTATTGATAGTGTAACCTTTGGATTTTAAGTTGGTTAAATAAGCGTGTATTTCTTCTCCACCTTTAATATTTCCACCGATAGAGTTAATATGTATATTCAACTCTTTACAGTCAGCACCTAATGCAGAAACTTGTGATTTAACATTTGCTAAGTTCACATAACCAAAAGCAGAAGCAAAATCTTCACTTTCTGCTATTATTTCTCCATATAGATAAATATTACCTTTCATTGAAACAAAAATAAGACTGGTATACCCCTATTTGTTTGCGGTGTTAGTCGCAAATGACTATATTTGTTTTGTATTCAAATCACAATTAATTATGAAAGGAAAAACTTACAATAAAGAAGAAATAGAAAGTAAATTCAAAAAAGGAAAATGTCTTGAATGTGACAACGGGAAAGTAGAAAGGAATGGTTCTTCGCCTAATGGCGGTTGGGTAGATTATTATAGATGTGATAGCTGTAAGACTAGGTATGAATTTCAAGATAACGGGATGGGTGAAACATTTGCTTCTCTTGAATCTAATGCTTAAAAATTAACACAATGGTTTTTATATTATTCGGTTTCGGATTAATCACTTTTGGAATAATTAAATTTATTCAAGGGGTAATTCTGTATAAGCCTAATTATAATATGTATATTGAATTGCATAAAGATAGAAATGAGAATAAAAGGCAATACAATGAATATTTGAAATATTTGAGTAATAAACAAGAATTGCCAATGGATAAAATACTATCTGTTGAAGAAAAAGAAATGGAGAAGAAAATTAATCAATTGATAGGGAAATGAACATTAAAGAAAAATTAAAGAAACAAGGTTTTGATGTTTCTTTTGTGGAAAATTACAATCCTTTAAGCAAAAAAGAAATGGATTTTATTAAATATAATTTTGGCATAAAGAAGATTTATTACAATGTAAAAAACGATAAATTAACTTTTGTAAAGTTGTTTGGTTCTAAAATGGAATATGGGTATAATGATTCAATGCCTATTGAATACTGTCATTTATAAAAGGAGCGTAAAACTCACAGGTCGTTTTCGCCTGTGGGATGTAAGCGACACGCTAACCTTGACTTAAAATGTACTGACGAATAGTATCTGGTGATGCTTCACCAATAGAGCAAACGAAGTACCCTGACGACCAAAAGGTGCGTTTACGCCAAAACTGTTTTGACAAAGATATAGGATGTTTTTGCCAAATTAAGCAAGTAGACTGTTGTTTTAACCTACGGACTATTTGAGAAATTGAAAGACGTGGGATGTACCTAATTAAAAAATGGTAATGATCTAAATCTGACTCATAGACCTCTACTGTGAAGTCTGAATTTGAAATTATGTTCTCTAAGATTTTGTGCATATCTTCTTTAAGCTGACCTACAAGTAGTTTTTTACGGTACTTACAAACTAGGATAATGTGTGCTTTAAGATAATGTTTTGAATGGTTTGTGGAAATGTAATTTGATTGCATAATGTAGCCTTTTGTAAATGGTTTTTACAAATGGACGGAACTATTTACAAAAGGCGGTATTAAATAATAATTAATATATTTGTGTAATCTATACTATTTAACTATATTTGCATAAGTCAATGAAAAAAGTAAACAAAACATATAAATTCAGGATATATCCGAACGCTGAACAAGAGCAAAATCTTGCTAGGCATTTCGGACATTCTCGTTTTGTTTACAACTACTTCTTAAATCAAAGGAAAGAGCAATATTTAGAAGATAAGAAATCTGATAACTACTATGCACAAGCTGCAAGTCTTACCAAACTTAAAAAAGAAGAAGATACTAAGTGGTTAAAAGAAGTAAACAGCCAGACATTACAGTTTGCTTTAAAGTCTTTGGATAGTGCCTATACTAACTTTTTTAGAGGTAATGCAAAATTTCCAAGGTTTAAATCACGTAGAAACAAAAACAGTTTCACAGTACCTCAATCGGGGAAAATAGTTGACGGAAAATTAAACATACCTAAATTTAAGAATGGTATAAAAATTAAGTTGCATCGTGAAGTCTTAGGTACTATCGGTAAAATGTCAATTACAAGAACACCCAGCGGTAAGTATTTTGTTTCAATTTTTACAGAACAAGAAATTGAGCAATTACCAATCAACAATAAATCAATAGGATGTGATTTAGGAATTAAAGATTTTGTAATTACTTCGGATAACAAAAAATTCAAGAATAACAGATACACAAAAAAGTATGCACGTAAGTTAAAAGAAGCTCAACAGCATCTTTCTCGTAAACAAAAAGGAAGCAATGGTTTTGAAAAACAAAAAATCAAGGTTGCCAAAATTCACGAAAAGATTGCAAACAGTAGATTAGATACCCTACATAAGGTCAGCAAAGAGTTAGTTGATGAGAACCAAGTAATTTGCATTGAGGACTTGAATATAAAGGGTATGATTAAAAACAGAAAACTATCCAAACATATTGCCGATGCAAGTTGGGGAAATTTCGTTAACCTATTACAATACAAATGCGACTGGTATGGTCGTGAGTTTGTAAAGGTCAATAGATTTTTCCCGTCTAGTAAGACGTGTAATGAGTGCGGATGGATAAATCAAGACTTAAATCTTTCAATTAGGGAATGGACTTGTGTAAACGGTCATAAGTTAGACCGAGACTTAAACGCTAGTTTGAACATCCTAAAAGAGGGATTAAAAATATATGGTGGGGAACCTGCCATTACAAAGGTGGAGAACCATAAGACTACTTCGGTAGCTAGTTCGTTGAAACCCGAAGCCCAACCCATCGGCTCTGCCGTGGGTGGGTAGTTCACTAAGTGTAGTTAATCCTTAAACAAATCTAATATCTCTCTAATCCTTCTTGGTGATAAATCAAACTCTTCAGCAGTATTTGAAATACATTGCATCTTTGATTTCTCAACCTTTAATTGTTCATTGTAAAAATCGTAAACCTCTGGGTAGGTAGTCCAAAATATTGGAATAATACCACAAGTAACGGATTCTTTAAACAATCCTTGTTTCTTTAACTCTTGTATTAAATTATACACCCCCATTTATTAGCTTTGCATTTTTTATTACTCCTTACTAACATAGCTATCGGACAATCACACAAACCACAAACACTTGCATCTATCTCTTCAATATCTAACCCTCCTTTAACCCAACCGAATACTTTGCTTTCTTTTTTATTCGGACAAATAGCACAAACCATTGCTTTTTTCTTTGCAATATCTTCTACTTTTTTATTATCTGTTAAGTAGTTTTTCCAACCCGTTATAATATTAGACAGTAACATCTTGCTGATTATTTTGATAGTTCATTGATTCCCTTACTAAGTCTTTTATATCTAATGTTTGACTAACAATTATAGGTTTGTTTCCAATTCCTGAAGAACCAACTATATTACTATTGATTACTTTTTGTGTTGTTGAGCCTACGGATGTAGTTCCATTAGCGTAACCATTAATGACATGACCTAATAAATCAAACCCTGCAAAATCTGTTATTCTTTGTCTGTGTTCTGGTGTTGAAATTGTTTCACCCGTTTTAATGGTTGCTAATATATTATCTCCGTTACTTCTTCTTATGTTGGGCTTTCCGTTTATTATTCCAGTGTGATTTGTATAGTCTTGTACATTTAAAGTACCCTCCGCAAATCCCGATATTTTCTTTACGTTTAGTAATCCCGAAGTTATTGCAGTTGCAGCAGCTATTGGTGCTAATACTGGACCAGTTACAGGAATACCAATCAAAGACTGATAAGCTTTTTGTGCTGAAAGGTATGTAGAGATACTTGCTTCGGTTATTGCCGATAATTTATAGGCAAGTGTATTTTCATCAAACAAGCCTTTTAACTGTCCTGCTACTGTTGCAGTAGCTTGTAGTTTAGCATCCTCTTTTGCTTTAGCTATCTCAACTTCCTTTTCAGCAAACTTAGCGTAAACTAAATTTGTATCTGCTCCAATCTTTTCAGCTTGTTCAACTTCCTTTCTTAATTGTTCGTCTAATTGTGCTTGTCTTATTACGCTTTCCTCTGCTCCTTCTAATTGTAGCCTTGCTATCTTATTTGCCCTTTCTTCAATATCTTTAGCAATCTTATTTTGTTTTGCTATTTCTTCTGCTTCAGCTTTTTGTGCTAAGTATTGTTTATCTAAATCTAACTTTGATTGACTAAAAGATTGTAACCTTTCCAGCTCAATTATATCAAATTCATTTTGAGCAATTTTTAAACTATTTTCATATTCAGCTTGTGAAATCTCCTTTAGTCTTAATTCATTTGCTAACTTGTCTTTTGTTGCCTGGAGTTCTTCCTCATTTATTTTAGTTTGCCTCTCCTTTATATCTCCAAGCCTTTTGATTTCTAAATCAATAGATTCTTTGTTTAATTTTTGAGTGCTTTCTAATTTAGTTTTATTGTTTAATAAATATACTTGCAACTCTTGGTTAAGTAATTCAATATTCTGCTCTACAATAGTTTCTTGTATATCCAATTCTTCTTTTAACTTCTTAATCCTTTCAGCTTGTGCTTTTTTTGCTTCTGCTCTTGCTTGGTTTCTAATAGTGTTTAACTTATTAGTTTGTGTTGTTTGAAGTTCTAAAGCCTGAGTTTCTTTGTCGTTAAATTCTTTTTCTAAGTTTGCTAATTCTAATAAATCCTCTCTTGACGTATCGGTTTGCTGTTGCTCTAACTTTAACTGTTTTATTTTAACAGCCAACAAATCTTGTTCTGATTTTAATAATTCTTTGGATGCTTCAATACTTCTAATCGTTGCCTGTTCTCTTTCTTTTAATGGTTTGGTAACATCTTCAGCAACTTTATTTTGTGCTTTTATTTCATTGGTTAACCTTCCTTGAGCGTATACATTCGCAATAGCTAACTCTTCTGCTTCAATTCCAAGTTCAACAATTTGCTCTTGTCTATCAATCGCTTCTTGAATTTCCTTACTTGCTCCTGCGAAAATTTCTCCTAACTCTCCTGATGCTTGGTTTAATCTTATTTGTGCTTCAGTAGTTTCTTTGATACGCTCATTCATTCTCTCTTGAATCTCGTTAGCTTCTTCAATATCTCCCGTTAGTTTATTCCATCCTAATCTAATAGTGTCAATACCTTGAAGGATTCCATTCTTTACTACTGTGAATCTATCCCCTAAAGTTCCGAATACGTTGGTAGATATTTTTTGAATAACGCTAATAATTCCTTGCAATGCTCCTTTAACTGGTGCTAAAGCTCTACTTATTGCATCCGCTCCTTTTTGTGTACTTGCAAATGCTGAAACTAAAGCACCGATAGCAACTACAATAGCACCTATTCCCGTAGAAATTAAAGCAATTCTAAATAATTTAAGTCCTTTTGTAGTTCCCGATAGACTTGCTTTAGCGGCTTGTAGTGCAGTTCGTTTTGCTTTTAATTGATTCGCTACATTACCAAGATTAACACCCATTACATTAAGGTTTTTTGTTAATCCTTCGGTAGCTATCTTGTAATTCCCTACATCTACTTGGTTATTACCTATTGACCTTGAAAGTTCTTTGTATTCAGAATCTTGTGCTTCAATAGTTTTTAATAGTTTTCCTCCAACATCTTCGTTATTCCTTTGCTCTTTTGATAAACTTTGATAGGCTTGTTTATTTATATTTACCGCATTACGTAATGAATTAATTGAGCCATCAGTTTTTTCAACTATCCGAAGGTTTGACTGTTGTGCTGTTTTTTGGTCTTGTAACACCTTAGCGTATTTCCTTCCCTCCGCCTGAAGTCTTTTTAACTCTGCTTCATTTTTTGCGTAGGCTTGTGCTTCTGCATCGGTAGCAGTAGTTAAATTCTCTGTTGACTTCTTTAAATCCTTTTGAGTTTGTATAAGCTTGTTAGTTTGCTTAATATTCTCAGCACGTTTTTTTAATACTTGCGAATTATCAATATCAAGCTCTAATAGTGTTACTTTTTTAGTTGCCATTAGTTTGCATTTATTTTAATTATTTTCCATTCTGACAAACCGCTTGGTTTAGTCGTTATTGACACAACCTTAAACATCCCAAGCTTGTCAATTATCAATCTGTCCTTCTCAATTTTAAAGTTTCTGTTTATTACTTTGGGTGTCTTCATTTCCACCGTATACTCTTGATACTTGTTAAGAATATGATTTTGTAAGTTTGGATAGTGTTTACTTATCAAGGTGTTAAAATCTAATCCTTTAAAGGATAAAACAGAAACATAATTACTTACTGTGTAGGTAGAGGGAGAACCAAAGTCCTGAAAGGTTAAAGTGTCAGGAGATATATTTTCAAATCGCGTTATTTTGTTTAATCTATATCCTATATTGTTAGATTTTCCACTATCTTCAAAAGCATTTTTAATTGTAGTAAGTTGGTAGGTTTTCCCATCCAAATCACAACTTAAAAAGTTACTACTTGCTGTGAATATACTTTCTATTAAGTTCTTATCCTTATTTACATTGTTTGCTTTTATTACTCCATCTGCAAAATTCACATCATTTTCTTGATATTTATAAGAGCAATTGTTTATTTGCCCAAAATTAGAATTGAATTTCTTTTCTACTACTCTGGAGAAATATTTAGATAAATCAATTTTATCCGAATAAGCGTTGTCTTCAATTCCTTGTGAATTATTGTTACTAATAAGGGTAAATGTTTTCCTTAAACTATCAACTTCACACCCTAAGTTAAATAGCTTCATTGTATCTCTTAAAAAATCGGTTTGTGTCAAATCTCCTATAACGAAGTCAAAATCAATAAACACGTTACCAGCTTGTGTATAAGTAGAGTCAAAATCAATACTCCATTTTGCTCCAGATGTTGCACCTCCACAATAATCAAAATTAAGTTCTATTAAATCCCCTTTTTCAATTGGAATAGATGATGTTGTTTGTGAGTAAGTACCAACAGAACCCGCACAAGTTCCAGACCAAACAGAAATGCCATTAATGTAAACTCTTGGAGATGACATCCCGAACGTACCCGTTACCATTGCAACGGTATAATCAAAGTCAATGATAGCATCCCCTTTTTTTTCTGCTGTATAAGTGGCAAATGTATATGTATCGTCTTCCTCTTGCTCAATAAGTCCTGTGTAATTGGTTTCTATATCCGTTGAATCAACTCCTCTCTCTCCTGAGAAAACCCATTCATAGAAATTTATTAAGGTGTTGTTAATAAATTCATACCCTATCTGTTCGCAAAGTTTCTCCAAACCAAACTCAACCCCAAAATGCGGGATTTGCTCCCAAGTTTTTACGGGTGTTATTCCCGAAGTATCAGTTAAAGGTATTATTATACCGTTATCCTTAAAGTTATCAGTAGTTATTACACTACCTGTGTATATTATCGTATTAGTATTAGCTATTGTACCACCATTTAAAACTGTAGGTGCCCATGCTGTGCCATCTGCATATACATCCCTCATGTATTTACCTCTTATCTTATCAAAGAAATCATTTATTCCATGTGTAACAGTTGTTACGTAAGTGTCTTTTATTCCTTTTAAATTTAGTCTTCCTTTGGGGATTAACTCAATTCCATCTTCAACATACCTCACATAGTTATCTGTATACGGAGTATTTGAATCATTACCCTCTAACTCCAATAAATCAAATTCTTTATTGTTAATTGGTGTGAATGGTAGGTTAAATTGATTTGTTTTACCTCCTATTAATTCGCTAATGTTATCAATATTAATCCCATACCTTGTTACACTAATGTGTTCACCTTCTAGTAGGTCTAAACTCGTTACGCTTGTGCCTGTTGAGGAAGAAAGGGGGTTTAGGTTGTAATTTAGATTTTCCGCAATTTCTGCTGGTGTTAATTCAACATTATTTAAAAAGAAACTCATAATATTTCCATCAAAATAAAAAACGTCCGAACCGTTTGGTTTTGCTGATTTTCCAATAAACTGATAATTAAAAGCAACAGAGCCTTCTGCTGTTACACTTGTTACCAATATATTGTTTTGATAAAGCTTCCAATCTCCACTTGAATTAGTTGTTATTGTTACTTGATGGTAGTTAGCCCTGTTTACTAACGGGCTTAAAGTTATAGGACCCACCCTTGCAGCTCTAAAGGTTTCTAAATATCCTTTCCCATCAGTAAACGGATAATGGGTTCTTATATTTGAACTAGTGTTTGAATATCCAATTAAACCAGTTTGTAAAAAAGAAGGGGTGGCATTATCTAGTTTCAAATACATTGTTATTGAAGCCTCTCCTCCTGAAAACAATCCTGAACTAATTGCAGTTGTTATGAAACCGCTAGTTCCATTAAATTTAAAACTTCCATCAGGGTCATGTGTTACTCCGCCTGTTATGGTTCCGTTGCTTGAGTTTCCAGATAAATCTAAGGTGGTTGAGCCAGTAACAGGAAAACTCCCTTTCCTACCATCGAAAGCAATTTTTAAACCTCTTGAAGCCCAAGCGTTACCACTTGATGTTGTTTCTTTTATTAAATCTAATTTTCTCATTTAATTAAATATTTTACCCAAATCAAAATCAAACACATATTTATTAGAATTAAGGTCTTTACTTTTTTTCTTTTGGCTGGTGTTTTTTAACGATACTCTTTGCCATTTCTTTTTGTCTTTATGGTATAGTTCAACAACATTAGAAATAAGTAATGAATCTAAGGTTGCCACTTCATAATCGTTTTGTGTTGTTTCCTCTACTGTTAATGTATTGTAGTTATCTACTCCTATTGGAATAAGTCTACTTTTAGCTTCTGATAAATCTGTATAGTTCCTTTCTATATTTTTTTTATTTTCTCTGTCTAAGGTGTAAGCATAACCATCGCTGAAATACCAATAACTCGTTCCTCCTTCTAAGTTTTTAAACCTGAAATAATTACCACAACCATCGTTTATTCTATAGTCTATTTCAATCTCAACCTTTTCACCAGATGTTAAGAGTATTTCTAAGTCGTTTGAACCATTGTTACTAATATTAGTTACCTCATTCCCTAACTCATCAATCAAAACCAACCTTTTTATTCTGTTTTCCTTTTCTCCATTGCTCGTTCCAAAAAATAAAGAAGTATTGTCAACTGAAATAAATTGGTTAACCGTTCCTGACCTAAGAGAATCGAAACATAATTCAAAAGGGTAATCTTCCCACACTACAATTTTATTTACATTTGGAAGTAGTGGATAAAATTTATTTGTTGTATACCCTATTTCTCTTGAATACTCTTCCATCAATGTAGATTTTAAAATCTGTCTTGATGCTTTTAAGAAGTATAGACTCTCTGGAGATGTATCTAGTATCTCATCAATCGAAACTCCTGCATCATCAAATATTTTAAGCCAATATTCAACATAGGTGCAAACATCGGTATCGGTTATAACTGAATTTGATAAGGTAGAAATATCTGGATAAGTGAAAGTAGGTTCTTCGTATTCGTCTACACCGTTAGCAATATCTCTAATTATTCCTTCAAAATTAAACTCAAAGTCATTGTTGTTATTAGGAGTTAAATCTATTATATAAGGGTCTGTCATTTGCTGGGTTTTCACATACAACTCACATCTAACACCTCCACTTACTGAAGTAGATATATTGATTGTATTCACATTGTACCCTGCTACTAATGTGGTGCTTGATGTTAACCCTGTTATTGTTACTGCCATAATTCAATTATTTGTTCTGCTTGTTCTCTTGTTTTTGTGTATAGTGGTTCTCCATCTTCTGTATATTTTTTACTCCAATAAGGAATAAATAAAAACCACTTTCTTTTTAAGAGATAGAAATTCACTTCTTCTCCAAACTTAACCTGTGTTTTCTCTACTATTTTAAACTGCTTTCTCATTTGTAATAAATTCTTTTAATTCCAGAAGGATACACTTTACATTCCATTTCTATTGAGAAAATATCTTCGTTTAAATACCCCTCTGACAATAATAAACAACCACCATCTAACTCTGTTATAACATTGTAGTTAAAGGCTTCTTTGTAAGCACTTATGTCTCCATTACGCATAACCTCATTTTTATCTGTTATGAAGTAATCTATATTGTTTTCGGTTATATATTTTTTAAGAAGCTTTCTCATATCTATTAATTGTTTCAAATTTAATTTCCTCTACTTGTCTGCTTAACAACTCCTCTGTTAACTCTTCAATCCTTCCATCTGTTAGAATATCTGATATTACCCCACCAATATTATACTTGTTTGGAACTTTTATCCCTTCCCTTGCTATCTTTCTCCCTATCAAATACGCTAAACTTTCATCACTTATCTTACCTCTCTTTACAATCTTACCAAGTCTTACCCATTTTAATATCGCTTCAGGCGGTGGTGCTTTTCCGGGCTCTCTTCCATCTTGCATTATTCTAGCGTGGTAAGGTGCTTCTATTATCAATCTTCTATCGCTTACAATTGACTTTGTTTCTCTTTCAAAAGTTCCAAAGGCTTTTAACCCCATGCGGATGTAGTTAGCAACTAAGTCGTTAATTGTATTATCTCCAAACTCTTTTAACTCCTTTTCAAACATCTTTTAGTTGTATTGTGAATTTAACTAACCATCCATCCAAGTTATGATCTAAATAATTTATGTAGGGAATCATTGAAGCAATACTCGCTCCTTCTGAATCACACATATTGAATTGGTTAACCATATCCCTTGCCTTTTCAAACAATGGAGAAATATGTTTATCGTGTCTATACTCTGAACCTTTTACTCCGTTCTCTTGCTCATAGTAGTTTAAATCCATTGTTGACTTCATGCCTAAAAAGAAATTACCGCTAAACCTATCAAAGTGAATTGCTCCTATCTCATTATTATCTTTTCTTGGTAGTACATCAACATCGTAAAGAAATAAACCAACATCATTAGATATTTCATTTCCTTTTTGGTTATGGTCGTATTTAAAGCCATGACCGAAACTCCATCCTTCTGCTATTGCTCTATTATTAAATAATAATACTAATCTATCTAGCTCATTCATTTTATTGCTTGTGTTAATTTTTGGTAATTCTCTTGGAAAGACTTGTTAACTGAATCGCTAACTATGTTTTTAGTTGCTTTAAAATTTATCAAATGATAAGGTAGTTTTTTAAGCCTTTCGGACTGCTCTAAATCGTTTTTTGAAAGTGAGTCTATTACATTGTAAATACTAAATTGGTTCATCATACTTGCCCCACTCATTTCTAAAGCCATTAATACTTTTTCATCATGGAATACTTGCAACTTCTCTTCTTCGCTGTGTATCTTTTCTAATTCTAATGCAATAAACCTAACCAATGAAATAAATGTTTTCATTCTAAGCATTAGAATTAATCTTGTACTGATTCCAAAGGTTACAGATATTGCTTGTATCATTCCTTGTAGGTTGGCATCTAAAATCAATCTCTTTACATAATCAACATCTTCATAGGAAAGGTTAACCAATGATTCACAATAATAGGATTTGATAAACCTAAATTTGTTCTTTGGTTTTACGAGTTCCAAATAAGAGAAAACCTCATTCTGGTAATCGTGTTCTTGCTTTATGAATTTGTATAATCTCATTATATTTCAATAGGTTTTATCTCAATTGAAGTTGCTGATTCAATTATCTGTTTTGTGAAGCAAAAATGGTTTTTTAAACTTTCTTTTTTATACACAAGTTTAGGTTTACAGTCAAAGTATGTTACCTCTATTATTGGGAGTGGTAATAATTTAAAGTCCCCTTCAATCAAATCATTAATATCAGAAACCAAATCGTAATTTTCAGTTATTTTATTATTTATAACCCCATCAAGTTTAGTGTGAAACTCAAATGCTTGTGATGGTGTCATTATCGCTACTTTGTAGTATATCATATTACCTTGCTCTTGCGGTTGTGTATTTACTCTTGTTAATCTTCACTATAAAATATCCTCCAGCATCGTTAGTATGGTCGAATCCCCCTTGTTTATCAGGCTCTCCATTCTTGTATGGTTGTTGTTCTAAACTTTCAGTATATCTTGGACAATTATTTGTATTTACCAAATAGGTTCTTTCCTCTTTACTGTTACAAAAGGCTAAATTCATCGCATTAACTCTATCTCTTACAAATGGATTTTTGCTTGATTTTCTTATTGTAAACCTTGCATCTTTAAGTAGCTGAATATCTGATTTACCGTTTGATTTTCTATTGCTTCCACTTGCATCAGGATAAATTACTATTGAATGATTGCCGTACTTCTTTTTAATCGTTTCAATCATTTCTGAAGTATCGTAAACATCAGTAAACTCATCTACTGCTATTTTAATATTACCATCTATCACATGAACAATTGCACTCATTTTCGTAATGTTGAAGTCCATTCCAATATGTAAGACATCATTTTCTTTTACTACTCTATCGGAATGGTTTTCTTCTCTATCAAAGTTTCTGTAAACATTTCCACTTGTAAGGTTAACAAATTCTCCATCTAAATATGCTTGTAATAACTCAGGCGTGTATTCATCCATTAAGGATTGAACATAGGATTCTGATATAAACGGATTATCTCTTGTATTGGCTTTTATTAAATGCTTATTCTCGGTTGCTTCCTTTACAAAGAATTTATAAAGGAATTTAAAACCCTCTGGGGTACTCACAAAATCAGTTGCATTTATTCCATCAGGCGTTACAACAGAATTACGTGCTAATATCTTAATCATTGCGTTCTGCATCTTGTCAGTAGCAATTACATCCGCTTCGTCTATTAAACTATAACCAACTTCATAACCAATAATAGTATCGGGATTATCCATTGACCTGCAGATTATCCTACCATAAGGAGTAATAATATCTTTGTCTGATTTATTGATTGTGTATTGCATGTTAATGCTATCCAATGCTTCAGCAAACTTTGGAAACGCAATATCTTTTATAAGTGGGTATGTTGGTAAATAGTAAGCAACATCTATTCCTGGCATTGCTACTTTTTTAGTAATAGACTTCCAAACTCCTGCGTGGGATTTTCCCGAACGGAAACCTCCCACTAAACCAGTGTGCCTAACGGTAGAGCTAATAAACTCCGCTTGATGTTCAAGTAGGTTTATTTCCATCTTTTCCAATTACTTTAAAGGTTAACGGATTTACTTCGTTTGAGTTTAAGTTCACATCTTGAACTGCTTTCCCTTCAATCCTATCTAATATTTCTTTGATTGCTGATAATTTGTCTTTAGCTGAATTGTCTCTATGGAATGCCATTGTAATAAGTTCTATTGCTAGAGCTTTATTAGTGTCCATTCCTTCAAGCTTAGGGTTAAAATTTTTTATATCGGTTTCTAATAACTCTTTGATAATTGTAGTTACTCTTTTCCCTTTAGGAGCACCGCCTTTATTGGTGGGTTGCCCTTGTCCAAATTTTACTAAATTATCTTTGTGTTTAGGATTATTAGCCATCACGTTATTATCTCGTTATTCTTATTTAGAATAAATAAAGATAATAATAAAAGGAGTTTTGCTATAAATGAGTTATCTAGAAATATTAACAGTTATCTATAAAACCTAACCTCAGAATTTACTTGTTTAAATTTCTTTATAAAATCGGGTTCGTTAATCAAATGTTCTTTAGCTTTTTTAATATAGTGGAAAGCTGAAGCATGGTCTTTCTTTAAATACTTACCTATTGCTGAAAGGCTTAAACTTTTCTTGTATATGTTGCTTTCATCGTATTTATACTTAGCTATTATGCTTACTAATTTTCTTGCGTCTACAACCTCTCTTTTTCTTGATTTAGATAAAAGGGTTTTAACTTCTATTTGGCACACCTTACAAACCGCTAAAGCAATAGAATCTAAAGATAGTTTGTGTTTTTGTATTCCTACATATACATTTGGGTCTATTAATTCTTGTTTCATTGTTTTAGTTTTATTTAAGTAGTTTTTTTAATATAATTTCATTTACAGCTTCACAAGCATCACACCATATTTGATGAGCAACCGCTTTAGTGACTCCTAATCTTTCATACATTTCTTTTTTTAATCTCCAATATTCTCTAAAGTTTTTCATAATCTATTTCTTATTTGGTGGGTTAGGTCTTAATTAAAAATCTCCTTCGTAATCAAAAACACTCATTATCTTATTTTGAGAACTTTCTTCTTCTTCATTAAATCCGTATTGGTCTTTTAAATGAGCTATTAATTCTGTTGCTTCTTTACCTGCTTTTTTAAGTCTTTCATTCCCTTTTAATAGATTAGTGTTTACTTTTGAATTTTGTTTCAATAGAACTTCTCCGAATTTATCCATCATTTGTCCGAACTTAAAATCAAATCCATCTTCAAAAGATATTTCAGTTATGAACTTTTTAAGGTTCTTGCTCCAAAATTGTTTTCTAAACTCTTTTATCTCTTCCTTTGTCATAATCTTACTTAAATTTTAAATTATATTTTGTTAGGTTTTCGTAGGTTTTAATTTTAATATCTGTGTTATTCAACCTTGTTGTTTCCCCTTCTTCAATTCCTATTTCATTATCTTTCCAAAACTTGATTGTATAACCTCCGTTTGATATTGCTACTCCACTTGAACCATTATTTGTTATTTTCCACCCTTCAAATAAAACTCTATCAACTGCCTTTTGATATTCTGTGTCTAATTTATAATACTCTCCCCAGTCTGTTTGTCCACTTGAATCCGTACTATCGTCTTCATGAGGTTCTTGCAATACACTACCTTTTTCATCACAAGGGATGAAGTCGCTTAACTTTGGTTTTTGTTGTAGGAATTTAGCGTAGTTCATAGCCTCTTTAATAAAGAAGTCGTTAACCTTATAAAACTCTTTTTGAATCGCTTTTTTCTCTAGCTCTATTGTGTAGTTAACCATTGAAATTAACCTATCTGTTATGTATTTATTTTCCATACTAAATATACTGATTTTTAATGTTTTATAATGATTTTTAGCCTTATTTTTATTAATTTTCTTCGCTTTTTTAAATCTAAAAAGGTGTGTTCTCTTTAGGTATCAACTCTAATTGAGTTTTCAAATATTTAAGTGACTTGAATTTACCTACAATAGTGTAGCCTAAGCAACCATTTTTATAAACTTGCTTTATAAATCTACCCGACCTATTGTTATAACATTTTCCACATAAAGTAAACCAATAATTAGTATTGTTTTTCAATCTATATTTACAAGTATAACTTACTGTTATTGTGTTCATTGTTACTCTGTATTAGTCCGTATAAAAACAAGTTATAAAAAACTAATCTTTAAAAGTTACCTTATTTCGGTACTGCTTTTCGCAACCTCCAGCTAATATATGAACTCTTAAATCTTCATCTATCATTAACCCCTCTATGTATGAATTACATAAGTTTTGAGAGATTAAGAATCCATTTTCAGAATAGAGTACATATCTTAGCTGTCCTGTTTTTGATATATATAATCTTGTTTTGTAGTCCATAAACCGCATTTTATAACAAAGGCTAAAAAAATCATAGCCATGAAAGCTGCTACCATATTATTAAGCATGATTAATTGGCTACGCTTCTTAGCCAAACCGTTAGCCACAAGTGCTACGTTCGTGTTCCAAATCAAAGTTTATCGCTACTTGATCATAATTTATTTGCCCTCGCTCTTTTGCTTTTTCAAAGCAATTGAAAACGTGAAGCCCAAAATCAGGATGTACGCAATTTCTAAGCACTTGACCAGGACAATGATTTCCTTTGTAATAGATATTGCCTTCGTACTTTATCCCAAGCCATTCTTTGAACTTCTCGGTTTCTTTGGTAGTTCCTTGCGTTATGAAGTTTTTAATGTTAAGCATTTCAAAGTCTGTAATATCGAAATTGCTCCATATTAAATGCCGCCCAAGTTCTTTTTGTGGTTTAATCAATGGTTCATAATAGGGCTTCACATTTTCAACAACCCAGCTACCATCAAAGAAATGGCTTAGAAAAATAATCACTTGCCATAATTGTAAATCAAAGAAATCTGCTACATCGTGTCGGGTAGCTTTCATCATCTTGCTATGCTTTTGGCAGGGCGGTGAAGCCCATATAAAATCAAATTCGTTTCGGTTATTCTTCAGGAAATCCATTGCATCACCAACTATTACCGTATCATTTGGGTTATTATCTTGGTACACTTTTGCGATTTTAGGGTCAAATTCTACAGCAGTAACTTCTACGTTTTCCCATTTTAGGCGGTTGCCACCAAGTCCAGCGTATAAGTTGAGAACTTTCGTTTTTTGCCCTCGCTCAAATAAATTATTAGTATCGTTCATTGAATTAAGTTTTGTGGTTAATTGACCGCACCAGATGGCTAACAAACGCTAAAAATCACACCCTTCGGGATACGCTTTTTAGCTGGGTCGTTAGGCACAATTAATTTTAAAATTAAGTCTATGCTTTTGCTCGCTATTTTAAGAGGCATTATTTCTAAACAATCGCCTTTGTATGTTTTATTTACTTCCATCATTCAAAAATTTTAAAATTAACAGTCCACTTCGTTGCCTAACAATGCATAAAGTACATTCGTTCCTCACGTACCTTATGCTAGTTCGTTAGGAGAAATTGACCTAATTTCCAAACCTTTCATTATTCATCCTTACAATCTTAGATTGCTCTAAGCTGTTTTCAATATCGGTTAACTCTTTTTTTTCTTGTATCATATCACAAGGGGTTTTCCCATTAAATCTATCGTTCCAATCTCTCACCTTTTCAGGGTTAAATATTGCTATTAGTCCAAAGATTATTACTAAAATTATTAGAATTGATAAGAGTATTTGGTTTAAGGTTTTCATTTTAATTTTATAAGTTTATTATTAATCCCGTTGTAAATTTTAATTTTATTCTCTGAGTGTAACTCGTTTAGTGCTTTTCTCAATTCCTTTTCTTCAAAGTTTTGTTTCAATTCTCTAAAACTTGTTCCAGAATGACCGTTAGAGCTGTTGTGCTTCTCTTGGAGCAGGTTAAATAGTTTGTTTTTCACTTAAATTCAATTCTATTTGTTTTTTTAAACTCTCGTTTTCCTTTTCTATTTTTTTATAGTTATGATAAGATTTTAAAACTTCTTTATAACCGTATTGTTTAACTATAAAGTTCAATTCAGCTTGTAGCACCATTTCTTCATATACTCTGTTATAGAAACTCTTTACTTGTGAAAGATTTATATTTATTCCGTTCAAATCTTTTGCAATTTCCAACCATTTCTCATTTGGATTATTAGATAATATTCCTTGTGATAATGTTGTAAGTTTATCTATTGAGATAAATATTTGGTTTTGGCTATGTAAATGCTCTATGTGTGCCTCGTCTTCTGATTTCATTTTTAAAAGGGGTCTTCATTACCTACCACATCAAAATATTGATTAGGTTTTATTTCTGTTTTCGTTTCTACAAATCCATTATCGTAGAAGTATTTTTTATTCTCCAGCATTTCATAAAATCTTTGAGAAGGAATGTCGAAATCAAACTTTACCATTCCAGTCATTCCAACAATTCTTGGCTTAGTTTTTTTTATGTGGATTTCGTATTCAGTTCCCTCTCTCTCTTGCTTATGAACTACAATAATATTCTTTGCGTTGTTGTTCCATTCCGAACCACCCATTAAGTCAAATACACTTGGTTCTTTCAAATTTCCATTCTTATCGTAGTTTATCGAAGTGGGATTTTTAGGATGTATGACTGTAAAAAAATGTTTATTGCTATTTCTTGCTAATTTGTTTCTAAGGCTTAAGGTCTTTGCTAAATATCCAGTTGTTATACTTGGGTGGCTCATTACATTCCAGCTATCAATACTTGCAGTATCACAACCCCATTCGATTGATTTTCTCCAAAACTCTTCAGGTGTTGGACTTTCATTTGTATCATCAACTATTACAAAGTCCCCTACTATCTGAGTTAAAAACCTATAAACCTCATTTTCTTTTAGGTTGTTATTGTATTTCTTATCAAATGTTTTTCCACTTAACTTATGGATTAGATTAGCGATTATTTCTTTTACATCTCCATCATCAGGTAAGAATAAACAATGCTTAACTTGGTGTTTTAAGTAAGAGTTTATAAGGATTTCTTTAAGAAACAAAGTTTTTCCAGAATATGGATAACCAGTAATATCTGTTACAGTTCCATACTTCAGCCCATAAAGCTCATTTAACGAACCCATACCAAGCGACAAAGGTGGTTCTGCTCCATTCCTCCAAAAATCCATTATCTGGTCTTTTATGTCGTTTTCTGCTATGACTTTCATTATCCTAATCCTATTTTTGGCTTTTTAATTTCGGCGTTTAGATATTTGTTGAAGTTGTCATTTCTTAGAAAGTGTGTAGGTGTTTGGTTGTTACTTTCCTTTGCCCAATCATTATCAAACATTTTTGGTATTGCTTCTTCAAAGTCTGAATAATCATATTTACCAAGTAGTTTAAAAAGATTGTTTTCATCTGTCTTTGACAACATTTTGTATTTACCTTTTTTACCTGTATGTTTTTTCTTTTGTAAGTTGAACCAAATCAAAAAATTCTCAACCCTTTGTGTTTTATTAAGTTCTTTATTTCTTAAGTTCTTTAAATTTGTGTTGCTACTGTGTTGCTGGTGTGTTGCTACTGTGTTGTTTAGTGTGTTGTCTTTTTGTTGCTTACCGTTAAAATCTTCATATTTTACAAGCGTTACAATGGTTTGTCCTCTGTGTTGTCTACTCGTTATCATGCCTAAATCAGTTAACATCTTTAAATAATTTCTAACCTTAGTGTTTCCCCACTTCCAACGGTTTTCAAGGTATCTAAGACTTATAGGAACTTCACCTCTTTGGACATCAATCATTTTGTTCTTTATGAACTCTTGCTTAGCCTCAAATCTTGCGGACTGTATTAAATCAATCCAAGCTTCGGCACGACTATATACTCTTGTTTCTGTCCAGAAGGAGTTTCTAAATAAACCTCTATCTACTTTTATGAATCCGTTTTTACTCATTAACTTTTAATCTCTCTTTGTAATATTCTTTCTGTGAAACTCATGCTATAAAACCTAATCTTTTACCTCTGTTAATCCATCTTCTTCTTTTTTCCTCAAGCCTCTCAGAAATCAATTGTTTAATCTCTTCCATGTTTGTTACTTCTTTGTAGAAAGAAAATGAGCCACTTTGCTTAGTTGGTTTAATTTTACCAACATCTGTTAGTTCTGAAATCCTACCCGAAACAGTTTTCTCTGGAAGTCCAGATACAAATACTATTTGTTGAATAGTTCCATACCCTTGTTTTATCGCTTTTAAGACAATCTTTTGGTTCTTTGTATACTTATCCTTAGACAAGTTTTCTTTGTGGGTTTCTGATTGTGCTACGCTCATAGTTTAAGATTTTAATAAATTAATAGTTTCACCTCCATAACTGTTTTTGGTTAATTGAATAAACTCATTCACTGTCAACAAATCATTTTCTAAGTCAATTCCATTGTTTTTAACAAATGAATTCCTTCCCATTTCACAACTTCCAGTTAAAAAGAAGTGCCAATCATAAAATTCAACTGCTTTGAATTTTTCTGTAAAATCTTTGAATTTTTCTTTGAATTTTTTAATTCTTTCTTCAGTTGGTAAATTTCTTAGTAGTTTTTGTTGTAAAGAATCAACTGCCTTTTTTAAAGTTTCTCCGTGTGAAAAAGTGTTTTCTCCCTTTGCTATGTAACACTCTTGAAGAGTTAAGTCTTTATTTACTATAAACCCTCTTGCGACATTACCTTTTACGCTTTCAATAATGGTTTGAACAGCATCTATTAAATAGATTTTTTGGTTATTTAGTGTTTTTAAGCCAGAGCCATAGCCATCGCCATAGCCATCGCCAGAGCCATCGCCAGAGCCATAGCCATCGCCATCGCCATAGCCAGAGCCAGAGCCATCGCCATCGCCATCGCCATAGCCATCGCCAGAGCCATCGCCATCGCCAGAGCCAGAGCCATCGCCATAGCCATAGCCATCGCCAGAGCCATCGCCATAGCCATAGCCATCGCCATCGCCAGAGCCATAGCCATAGCCATCGCCAGAGCCATAGCCAGAGCCATAGCCATAGCCATCGCCAGAGCCAGAGCCATAGCCATAGCCAGAGCCATCGCCAGAGCCAGAGCCATAGCCATCGCCAGAGCCAGAGCCATAGCCATCGCCAGAGCCATAGTCAGATAATTTAACTTCTAACTTTAAAAACTTTTCTATTTCTTCCATGATTGTACTTTTTTAATATTTGTAATAGCTTCTTCAGTACAAGTAATAATTTGAATATAATTATTGATAGTTACCTCGTCATTAGTTACAGTGAATTGACAACCATCTGGATTCTTCACTCCTTCAAGTGCGATTTGTTCAACTGCTGATGCTCCTGACCAGTAGTATAGTTTTCTTGCCTCTGTAAGTTGAACTTCAGAACCCTCTTTTTTAGTTAATATTCCAAAGAATACACCAGCTCTGTCTGCTCTAATGATTACGTGTTTACCTAATTGATTTTTCATTTGTTTTATTTTTATTCTTTTGCCTACTCTATTAAGTTTTCAGCTACCCTTGTATATTATTAATTTCTTTTCCTGCTCTTACATGGTTAACATCGGTGTGATTAAGCAACCATTGATTTATTACTTTTAATCCTTTGCTATCATCCTTATTAGCGAATAAGACATAATGCACTATTCTGTACTTCTCTTTCATATCTTCGGGTATTTGGTTGTCCTTAGATAGTTTTTCGGATATAGTTAGAAGTTGTTGTTGTGTCATCTAAAAAGGTAAATCATCGTTTTCTTCTCTTTGGTTAGTCTGTGGTTCTTGAGAATTAGAAGAAGAATTAATTTTCCAACCTTGAAGATTTACATAGTACTTCCCGTTATATTCGTTTCCTCTTAGGTTAATTGCTATCTCTACATCTTGATCTACTTTGTAATTATCCAATACTGAACATTTATCTTTTATAAAGTCAATCCCTAAATCTTGTGGGTATTGTTCAGCAGTTGTTATTACTATTTGTCTTTTTGAGAATCCACTATCAAAAGTTTCTGTTTCTCCTATTAGCTTTATTTTTCCGTTTACTTGCATCTTATTTTTTGTTTTTTAGCTTGTATTCTGTTATTTAAAATATTGTTTTTCAACTTTTGAACCTTGCTTTGTGGATAGAATCAATTTTGCATTTTCTCCTTCAGTTAATTCTTGAAATAAAATCTTTGTCATATCCCACTTCATTTTCCACTCTTGGGTTGGGAATCCTTTTACTTCTACATACTCAAAAGAACCATCTGTTAATTCAACTCTGAAATCTATTTTGTAGCTTCTCCAGGTCTTTCCGTTTACCGTTAAGTCAAATCGGTATTGCCTTTGAAATTCTTTAACTTCTCCAGCCTTGATTCTCCAATCCAACTCCATTGCGTAACTAGCTTCAAGTTTAGAATCATAATTGTAACCTCCGTAGGTTGTTCTGGTTGCGTTATATTTGTTTTTAGCCATTACTTACTTTCTATTGTGTCAATAATCGCTTGAATTTTAGTTTTCACTTCTTCCATTATTTCAGCAATAGCACTTATAACTTCTTCATCCCTTTCAACTCTGTTAATGCTTATTTGTAAAGCATCAATTAAATCGGGGTCATAGGTTACATAATCGCACCATTTTCTACCTGTTATCCATAAATAACCTTGTATCTGATAAAAGTGTTCTTTGTTATATATTTCACCCGTTAAAAGTGTTTTTAGGTGGTTTCCTCCGTTAAAAGGTGCTTTTACTTCAATCAATCCATCCTTTCCAATAAAACCATCTGGAGTTCCACCTATCCATTCGTCTAGCTTTATAAATTGTTGCTCATAGATAACTTCGGCTTTAGTTTGCTCAATGTATTTTAGTATAGCTTCTCCCTCGTAATCGTTTCCATGATTGGTTGCTTGACTACTAAAATTTAACCTTCCTAATCCGTTTGAAATATTACCGTTTTTCAATAGCCTTTCCCAAGCAATTTTGTAAATTAATCCCTCAGCAGTTAATCCATCTGAAAGTTTAAAACCACCCTTTCTATCTGTTTTGATTAATTTGCCAAAAGTAGAACCCGTAATATTTCCTAATCGGTCAATTTTCCATTCAGTTTCTGGGTCTGGTTCTGTTAATACATTTGGAGTATTATCTCCAAAATCAAAATCTATATGTATGTCAAATTCTTCCATTATATTATTTCGTTTAAATCATTGTTTAAATGGCTACCAAATAACCTTCCTATCTTTTTACTTGCATTTGAAACTGCAAAACTCATTGCACTTGGTACATTTTTATGAAGTGCTTTGGCGTTTATTTTGTCAAATTCTATTGGACTTGCTCCACGTTCTACTTCAATAGGAACTGCTCCAACCCCAGCATAGGTTAACCAATCTTCTAGAATTGGGTGGTAAACTTTAAGATGAACACTAATAATTATTGAGTTTCCTAAAATCTTGGGTTCTCCATGTTGTTCAACTTGCCAAAAAGGAAACATCTTACTAAGCAATTGTTCTACTACTCTTATAGGTAGATATTTTGCGTTTTGACTATATTTATTAGTCTTAATCCATTTAGCACTTGGTTGAGTATCTAACAGTTTTCTGTACTCTTGAATATTTGTATAAAGTGGGTTTCCCTCTTTATTTAGTATTGTTAAATTATTTTCCATTATCTTTTAGTTTTTTTAATTCATTTTGATAAGCATTACTTGCTTCGATTTCGTTTATGAAGCACCCTAAATATTTTCTAATTTCATATTTCTTATGTTATCGGGTTATTTTTAATTGCTTGGTTAATCTCTGATTTGAAACAATACCTTTGCTTTCCTAATCCGTAAATCTTAAATCCATATTTCTTAGACAAGGTTTTCAGAGTAGTTTCAGACTTTATCCCTAAGTATCTCATTGCAACAGGAATCCTTAAAATATTATCTCTTCTTATTTCAGCTTGTAAATCTTTTAACCTTTCGGCAAAAAGTGCTTCAAATAGTTTTTCAATTAGCTTTTCCATTACTTGTATCTCTTTAAAAATTCGCTTGTTCTTTTGGCAACTCTCTCTTCTTCTTTTGAATTTTTCTTAGCAATATTTACAAGCTCAACAATTGATTTATGACTACTCTTATTTAGGCTGTTTTTCCCAGACCTTACCCTTAATATGTTTATCTCACCAGTAGAAAACCTTTTGCAAACCTCTTCTACATCAGATTTTTTAACGTATTTCTTCAATGCTTTTACAAGCTCAGTCGGTAACTTTTTATGATAATCTTCTTCTGTAAACATTATGCTATTTTTAAGTTTGTATCTCTTTTTTCTACTGAAGCAATTGCCTTTTCAAATGATAATTTTTCGTCTAATTCTTCAAGTAATAAACTCTTTTCGTTTACTAAATCCATTCTCCTTTTCCAATAATAATTAGTAAGGGTTTCGCTTGGATTTACCCTTGATTTGTGTATTAATTGTTCTGAATAAATTTGTGTTTCTACAACTGCTATTTGTCCTGCTATTTCTATTAGTGATTTCATAGTTTTAGTTTTTACCTTATTACCATTTGATTTTGTTTTATCCGTAAAAAGCAAAATATTGCTCTCTAGTACTCATTTGTTTATCTTCCTTTTCAAGCTGTTTAGTTTCTTCATATTCCAATGCTTGAAACTTATCTTCCAACTCTTCCTTTTGTTCTTCACTTAATTCAATTTCTTCCAATACATTAAATTCAAACTCCCAACATTCATATCGTGTTACTTTTATCCACTCATTTTTGAACTCACACATAAAACCGTTATCAGTTAAATGAATGGTTTTTAATACTGTTTCAAATTCTTTCTTTTTCATTTTCTTTGTTTGTTATTACATTACAAATGTAAGGTTTTAATTTAATATACTGAATTTTTTGTTTAATTTATTTTCATTCTAAATAAGATTGTATTTTAATCCAATCCAGCATATATCAAAACCTTGTCAACCGAATAGCATTTACCCGTTTCAATCCTTTTAATAGTATCTAAAGATATTTTATTTTTATCCTTATTCAAGTACTTGTGATATTCTTTTTGGCTCATTCCTAAGTTATACCTAATAGTGAATCCATCTAATATTTTAGACTTAAACTCCATAGTCAAACCGTTTTCTTTTAATTTTGGTAAAAAAGTTTGATTTACAAGTTTATGAGTGAATCTAAATAGTTTATCCATAGTGTTTTAATTTAAAGGTTACGCATATAAACAAGTTATAAATAATTTCAAAACGGCAACTTTGCATAGTTGTGATAAGTTATTGCTATTTTTAATATACTTATGTAAGCATTGTAAATCCCTTCTTCATTCCAACTGGCATTTATATCTAATATTGGAGCGTTCCAAAAACGTATAGATATTTCTTTTTGACTACTAATTTTTAATAAGGTGTATTCCATTTTTTTTTAATTTTTATTTGGGTTATCTATTTTTATATGTTCAAAATTTTCATTTATTAAATATCCTGCCTTGTAATTTTTCATTGCATTATAAACATCTAAAGGTATTTTAGGCTCTTCAAATTCATTAGTATCATAATTATATACATTAGGCTTGTATTTATTATGATAAATTTCTTCGTGCTTATATGTTTTCCCGTTTTTAGAATTTTTCTTATATAAATCAATACTATGTAATTCTATATTCATATTTTCTAAAGTGAAATAATAAGTGAATAAATTTGAATTTTCGTCTATGTGAGCAAATGAAACAATTTCTTTTTTATGTTCTATTTTCATTATTTGGATTTTAAAAACAACTATTTATAACACAATGTATAGCAAATAGCTAGTTCAGTTTATATTTATATTTTTTATCGTTTAATCAATGTTTGTTTTCATTTATTTTGGTTCGTACTTAATCGGCTACTTGCCATACACAAACCGTTACCTGTAATTAAAAAAGGCACTCACTGTTGCGGTTTAATCTTGCGTTTTAAATAGGATTCTTTTTTCTCTATTTTTCTGCAAGATTTACACTTATTCCTACCATATTCAAAATTAATAATAGTTTTATTTTCATTACATTTTGTACAGATTTTATGAGTTAATTTTAAATACTCGTTTCTTGCTTTTTTGTTGTTTTTCTCTAAATGAGGTAAAAGATTTTTTTTATAATTTATTTTATGAGATTTAGATATACTTTCTATTTTTAAATTACATAATCTGTTGTCATCTTTTATCTTATTAATGTGCATTACGCACTGTTTTTTAGGGTTGTAAGGTGTATCAGAATTAAAAGATAAAAAAATAATAGCAGAAACATTAATAGAAACACCTTTTAAAGGACAAGTTAATCTTCCGTCAGAAACTAAAACCTGTTTTCTTATTTTTTCTTTTATCCATCTTTCTGATTTTCCATTAGAAACCCATCTACCTAAACTTTTAATTCTACCTAAATTAGAAACTTCATAAACTCCATCAAAGCCTAAAGCATCAACCCATATTTCATTTTCTAAATCTTCAAGTGTAGGGTTGTTGTATATTTTGCTTCCTACGTCAGCAATGCCTTTTTTAAAAACAGGTAACACCGTATAAAATTCATTGCTATTTTCTGTATTTTTAGAAGTTATTTGTTTACTCATAATTTTGTTCTTATCTATTAGTTCTTTGCTTAACCCACGCAACGAAATCTTATACATAAACGTTAGCACTTATTTACTATTTATAGTTAATATTAAATTCGTACTTTATTAATTCGCTTTTTGCTTTTGATAAATCTCTTACTAATTTCCTATGAGTTTCATCATTCTCAAAATCTCTATTCTTTTTCCTTACCTCATTAACTGATATAAGCTCTCTTAACTCCATATCTATACCTCCATAAACCTCTTTAGTCATAAAACAGTTTAAATACTCGTCACCCTCCCTTAATTCGTTAAAAAAATCTTTGCTAGTTACCATAGTTATTATTTTTTAAAATTTCCAAACTTAAACCTAACTTTTTCGTTTTGGTCTTTACACGCTAAAGCAGTTAATTTACTGTCCTCAAATTCACTTATCCATTTCCACTCTCTTAACCTTAAATTAAAAGTCGGCTTCATTTTACCATTGTATTCCGAGAACTCATCCGAATTAAGTTTCACTTGAATTATAGGATAATCATAAAGCTCTCTACCTATTCCAAAATTGAAACAAGCCCTTTTAAAACTATCACTAGCAAGTCCTTTCTGAGCTTCTGCATTGCTTTCTGTTCCAGTATCTTCTTTTGATACCCACTCTTTAATGTCTGCATTGTAAATAGAAACTATACAATTCTTATTATCTCTCGTATGCTCTCTTTTCCAATTTAAAGCCCCAACAACATCGTCAAGTCTTTGCATATCTACCCTAGCGTTTTTATAAGCTAAGATGATTGCATACCCTCCTTTGTTTATACTTTGTATTCTAAAATCAATATCACTTATTGATAATGGTTTTTGCAGTTCTTTAATATCCATAATTCTAATATATTAAATGTAATTGATATAATTTAGTAGCTAAATAAAGTACTCCAACAAACACTCCTAAAGCTATAATTAATTTATCTGATTTCTTCATTGTTCTTTAAAAATTCATCCACCAAAAACCTTAGCACAGTAGTTTTTTTAATATCCAAAGAATCACAAACGGTATCAAACCTTTCGTTTTTTAACCCCTCCAATCTAAAAGACACCATAGCATCCTTATTCCGCTCATTCATAACCTTTTCTAAGTGTTCTTTATTTATTCCTTTACCTATCTGTTCAGGTAGCTTAAATGTGTTTTCTGAATTACTCATATATGTCTTCAATTTTAGTGTCTAATTTGTTTTCAATTTCTTGTTTGCATTTTGCTAAATCTCTAGGGTTTAAAGAAATCTCCTCCTCTTCATTGTCAAAAACTTGTAACCAAAAAAAAGTTAAACCCTTTAAATAATAAGTGTTTTGAGTTATTCCAACATCTTCGTCCTTTTCTTCCCAAATAGCAGCTTTAAAATCAACGTGACCAGTTATAAAGAAGTGTTCAAATACAGCCGTAAAATCTGACTGATTATCTCCAGCAACAACTTCAAAATCCATTTCAAACTCTAATAATTCCATTCTTTTTAATTTATTTGTAGTAGTTAATTCCAAACTACCCTACAAATGTAATACAAAAAGTAATACACACCTAATAAAAAGTAATTTATTTTTGATTTAATTACTTAACTTATTGATTTATAGAACGATAAATTTATATTTTAATACTTGTCTGATTAATTTCATTCTCAATTAAACATACTTTCCCTTATATCCCTGCATTAAGAATTTGAGTACTTTTAAAGTAAACTAAGCTTTCGTAACAATTCCTATCCCTGACCTTTAAGGTAGTTTAAGTAAGTGAATTAACTCATTTAAACATTTTGAGGTTACTAACATTATTTAATTATGCAGGTCGATAGTTGTCGGTTAAACATGGCTATCGCTTTTTGTTAGCATCTACTACTACACTCTATTCGATTATTTAAAGCCTTTTATTTTAATGTAGTAAGGCACTTTTGAACTACTACCGAACGTATATTTAAAAACAAAAAAACCCCTTCGTGTAGAAGAGGTTAAGGGGTTTATAAAAGGTCGAACCTTTTTAAATATTTTTATTAGTGTTACTTATAACCTCTTCTAAAAGTCAATAACATTGCAAATATACAAAAATAATTATAGAAAAAACTTTTTTACCAATTTAAGAATGAAAAAAACTATAATAGCTACCAATATCCATAACAAATAAACACTAAAAAAATTCATTATCTTTTCTAATACTGTTAATGGTATCTCTTTAACCTCCTTAATAACTATTTTATTCTCTTTTTTAACAACTTCTAATGGCTTATCTATTGAGTAGTGAATATTTCCATCAACTGAATAAAACCTAACCTTAAAACCATCTTTTAAATGAATTAAAGTATCTCTAAAAGGAATGTATTCAGTTATGTACTTTCTTATAACCTCTCTTGTCTTTTTGTTTTTTATCAAATTAACTAAAGAATCAATCTCAGCAGTATCTCTTTGAATGACAATAAAAGAATCAATATCTACTTTGGGAATCTCAACTAACACAGTATCTATAATAGTTCGTTCTGTTATTATATCAGGACATTTAATAGCTATTTTAGCTACTTTTCTATTATGTCGCTTCAATTCTCTCTCAACCTTTCTATTACACCTATTCTTCTCCCTTAAATCTTTAGTGATAAAAGGATTACAAGCGAACAAACTAAAAAGGACAATCGCTACTATTAATTTCTTGACGTTCATAATTCACAAATATAGTCATATCTTTTAACTGTTTAAGGCTTTTTCTCTTTTTAGCCACTAAATAGCCTTTATTGTTTCCCACATCAATTAATGGTAATTCTTTAAAAGGGTAAAATCTTTTATTTATCATTTGGGCTGCCCTAAATAGTTTGCCTTCTTTCCAAACGTAAAGAATACCACTTATTAAAAATCCATATTTATATCTAATTATCATTTTTTTTACAATTATAGTGCAACATATTCGGTTGTTAGCAACAATACTAATGCTCATTTGGTAACTTATCACGCCATCCAATTATTTCTTGGCAATCACCTGTGCAAAAACATTGTTGATTCGGGCATCCTTTTCTTATAGCTACTTTTCCGTTAGTCTGTTCTTTCATTGCATTGTAATTGAAAGTACTGTTGCTAACATCGGCTATAAAATCATTGCCTTGTTTTTCTTCTAATTCAACGTTAATCTTAATATTTTTCATTGTCTTTAATTTAAAAGTTATAGCGTTTTAATCGGCAACGCTTCATAGCCGTAATCCGTTAGGGTGCATTAGTCACCACCAACCCATACCTTTTTTATTCTACCAGTTTTTTTGCATATAAAAAGAAATAGTGTGCCATTTGAATATCGTTCTTGGTGATATTCAACCCATTCCCATTTATAACCTATTAGCCATCTAAAGAAGTTTAATATCATAATTAAAAAACGCACCCTAACAATGTATAAAAACAAAAGCCTGTTAAGGTGCTTAATTTTAAAGCTTTTGTCTGTTTAATAATTAGTTTCTAATTCAAAGTGTATCGCTTGTTTACGGCTTCAATTTTTATACAAACCGTTAGCAATAATAGCTTACTACTTCATTAATTTACCTCTTATTGTAAATCCTAAGAAGCCATCAAACTCTTCTGCACTTTTATACCATTCGTCAAGTTCTTTTGGGTCTATAATCTTTATTTCTTCATCCGAAAGTTCAACTACATATAAATCGCTACTATTGCTAACACGGTATAACCGTAATTGCTCGTCAGCGTACATTTGCATAGCTTGTAACAACATACCTCTATTCCAATCAGTTATTAAGCTACTATTCATTTTTTCGTTTTGTCTTACAAATTCTTTTAAATCCATTGTTTATTTATTTAAGTCTGTTAATAATTCCACGCAACTACGGTTACACAAGCACATTGAGAGGAATTGCACAAGTGCCGTATTACTCCGCTAGTTTCAAAGTCAAATATATTTATGATATAATCGCTTAAATCGGGTAATAATTTTTTATCTTGTTTCATGTTGGTTTTATTTTACTTTAGTACACCATTTCGGGTGTAATGTTGGGTTATCCCCACATTTTACACCCATCAGGGGTTAATACATATCAAATAGCATTATCAATAGTTTGTATTATATGCCTTAATTCACTTCTCTCAAATATCCCTTCTATTTGGGTTTTGTAAGTTGAAATCTTTAAGCGATAATGGTCTTTCTTAACTTCTTCTATTTTTACTTTGGTGTTCATATCTATAATAATTTAAGTTTATAATATTTTATAAAGTTCATAATAAACGTCTCTTTGGCACTCTGCCCAAGAAGTGTGTAATTTGTACCCAAACTTCACGAACTTACCTTTGTAAAGGAGAATACATCTAAATTTCTTACCGATACGGTGAGGCTCTGCTTCGTAGCCTTTGTTATTACAGAAGTTTGTTAAATCAATTAGTGATGGTTTTACGATCAAATCTTGCTTTGAATCCATGCTTTTTTAATTCTTTAATTCTATACTTTTGTAATTTCGATTCTACTCCATTAACATCTTTTACCTCAATAAACTCTGGTAGTTCTCCCACTTTTAAAGCCAACAAATCAGGTATTCCATTTTTATTGGTTTTTATAAGCTTTAATACGTAATACCCCCTGCGCTCATAATCTTTAATTATTTTTGATTGGTAATTTGCTTCGCTCATAATGTTTAGTTGTATATGATTTTTTATTAAGTACTGTCTTGTAGATTTGCTTTTCTAGCCCTCGTTTAGCAAAAATCCAATACACTCTATTGAAAGACCTCTCTTTTGTCGTCATCCTGTCTTTTGCTTGAAAGTAACTTGTAGCAGAAAAATCAATATTGAAAAATACGAGGTACTCAGCTTTCCTTAAACTAATCCCCTCCCTACCAGATATAATCTGTAAAGCAATATTTTTATTTGTTTTGTTAAACTCTAAAATGTCCGTTGTTAGGCTATCACCAAAAACCTCCTTCAGTAGAACT
>CAKZNB010000035.1 GCA_937129365.1 uncultured Flavobacteriales bacterium | reverse complement strand
ATAATTAAAAATAAAACATTATAATAAAATTATAAATTTACAATTAATTTTTAAATTTTACAAAAAATATCTTTGATAATATATAATGGAAAACACAAGATATTTTTATTACAAATCTTCGAAGAGACTTGGTTATGATGGAAGCGTTAATTGGCCATCTGGTTCTGTTGATTTTTGGAAATCAATTTACCAATCACTTCGTCAACGACAAAAACTAACTAAATTAGAAAGAGGTGAAATTCTCACAGATTCTCTAAAAAAACAAGAGCTCAAAGAACGCAGAGAGCAAAAATTAAAAGAAATTAAAGCTCGACTTATAGAAGAACAAAAATTAAAGGAACGAAAAAACAAATTAATTTTTAATAAGGTTCTTCAGGATTATATGGATTACCTTAAAAAATCAAAAGAATTAAATAAAGCTATTGTAAAGAAAAATACACTTCTCAAATTAAATCTTACCCCTGATACCTTACCAGATGACGACCAAGATATACTTAAACTAATAGCAGATAATAGACTTACAGGAAAGATTAGAATAAGTTACATTGTAAATAACATATTAATACAATCAATTACGTATGATCTCCCAAATATTCCTACTAATTTAACAACCAAACAATACAGAGCAATTCTTTTTAAATGGTGGAAAAAGAATTATAACCCGTATGATTGGCGTGTTTCTTCAGCAGAATTTGTATTTGATCAATACAAAGATTTCAAAAATTATCCTAAACAATCAATTGTTATTACAAAGCAATTAAATATTTCTCCAAAGAAAATAGCACAAGCTTATGCAGAAGGAGAAACTAATTGCGTACTTAAACATATTTATGATTGGGCAAAAATTAAAGTTAACTCAGCTAATTCTAACTCAGCAAAAAAGAAATACAATTCTATTATTAATAAAATTATTAAACTGGAAAAGAAATACCAACATGGTATCCCAGAAGAAGATTTACAATATGTGGCTAATTATCTTAATGTAGATATTGAAATAAAAGATATATTCACTTCTAAAATCTTAATTAAATCAAAAAAGAAAAGATTAAAGGTATTTAAGTATGTCAACACAAGACTTAATCATGTAGATCGTTTAACCCAAGCTTGGTTTAAACACGGATTACTTCAATCTACTAAACCAATTTATGAAACCCAAACAAATCTTAATAAACTGGCTAAGGAGTTTGATGAAAAAAATATTTTCTATGCTTACAAAAAATACAATGACAATATTACATACATCCAAACACTCAATGAGTCCTACCAAGTTCAACCAAATGAAACTATCCAGGAATTTAACAAGACTCTTAAATTTACCAGTCTTAATTATAATGATAAAACAGAACATGTTACTACGTTTATTAAAACAGGTATGCATATTTCTGGGTCTATTGATTTAGTACCAACAGAACATCTTATTGGAACTCAAACGGAAGAAATTGACCAAATCAAATCTTATGCTCAATTTAAGAACTGTAGCTTTTATCAAGGATTCCCTACAATCTCAGAATTTCTACATTGTCCTCCTCTTACACAAAAACAAATTCCAGCTTTCCTTAAATCTCATACAGGAATCATCAGAGTCAAAATAGATACATCTACATTACCTATCCATCTCTCTAAACTCAACTGTTATCCAGAGGAAATTACTTTAACTTCTCCAGAAATATTATTCTTGCATTCTAATAATGTGAAATTAGAACTACTCTACGGCGCCTGGGGTAAGTCTTTTGATTTCGAATTTACAAAAAAAATGCTTACAGAAGAAATCCCATTAAAAAATAACAAGAAAATTAGTTGCTATTCAAAATGGTCAGGATCTTGTGGAATATTCAAAACCCACTCTGATCTTTTCATTAAAACTAAAGATAAAGAATTTGTACAACACATTAAACATAGTTACCCAGATATTAATGTAGAGCAAGACCCACTTGACAAAGCTACTTTTATTATTAACTTCAAGCAGAAAAAAGAATATGTTAGTCATCGTATGCACATCCTTGCATTTATTGCAGCTTATTCACGAATTCAGGTAATCCAACAAATGCAACAAATACCAATAAAAAATATTGTAAGAGTTGTAGGTGATGGAATTTACGTAAAAGACACAAAGGATATTAAACTCAATCCTACATTTAGATTTAAGACAAAAAAGTTTCCAAAGAACAAAACATGTGAATGCTTCTTTTACCAGAAACCATATTATCTCATCCATAAACTTAGACCATACTATAACACAAAGAATAGAATTTATCAAGATATGATCCCTGTATTTCATCAGTACGTCCATCATGATGGTGCAGGAGGAACAGGTAAATCTCGTGATGCATTATATAAGGATACTCAACATACAAAATATATAGATCAAGAAATAACGATTATGAAATACCCAGAAATGTCTATTGTAGATACATTAGCAAATATAGATAATATAAAACCAGAACCTGTAAAGGTAATTACTAAAATACCTAAAACCACTATCGGTGGAATAATTGATCCAATGTATATTGGAATTTCCTGGAAACTTGTTAGAGATAAAGTAAAAGAATTCGGTTGCAGAGGAACTGTTCTTGCTAAACTCCTTAATGGCCCACCTATGAATGTTACTAACTTCGTTATGGATGAAAGTAGTATGTATACAGATTACATTGTCAATAAAGTACAGAATAAAAACCCAAATGCTAAAATTCATTTCTTAGGAGACGTTGATATAAATGGTACCGTATATCAATTGCCACCTATTAAAGGAGTTACAGCAGACTATTCCAAGATGTTCCATATAACTCATACAAAGAATTTCAGAGTAAAAGATGATAACCTTTTAACAGCTTTAAATAAATTAAGATCTCATATAAAAGACAGAACAACTCCAGATATATTTGATTTAGGTTTTAACACAATTCTCAGAAGTGAAGTAGAACCGCTTTATACCCCAGAAGATTATATCCTTTGCGCCACCAAATCAAAAAACAAAAAAGGAAATGGAGACTATGTATATCAATGGACTAATCTACTTGATAAAACAAAACCAAAGAAGTGGTTGATAACCAAGAATTCAAAAGAATATTCTAATGGTGATACTTTAATTCAACCAAATAAACCAAGTAACTCAGAATTAAGACATGCCTTTACTGTCCACCAAGTACAAGGTATTACAACTAAGACTAAGTTATTCTTGGATACCAGAAATCTATTTGATTTCAGAATGGCATACACTGCTTTATCCAGAGCTCAATATATGAGCCAGATTTATCTTATAATGTAAGTAAAAATATTTCAACTATATAAAATCAAAAAGTTTTTTACTGATAAATTCATAGCATCAAAATGAAACTACTATAATTAATTTATTTTTATATAAATAATTTTATAATCATTATATACAATGAAAACAAGTATTAGTTTCTCCGATGGAAGGCCCATTGGGATTGTAAACAACGGAAAATATAAGAACAAAATTGTAGGAATTTTGGAAGGTGAACCAAAAGAATCAAACAAAGTCCCTCACAAACTTGATAAGGAATTTTTCGATTCATTGAACAGAAAGAAGTATGGCAGAATAACTGCACTTACAAAAGAAAAGTTAAAGAAATATCTTAAAAGAAAAACTAGACCTGAAGGTACATTAGGGGAAATGTATGATGAGGCAATGATTTATTATAAAGATGGTCAAAACAAATCAATAGAAATATTTGATGGTGAGATAGAGCCAGTACCTCATCCAACAAAAAGAGAATGCTTATATGTAGCCGGCCCATCTGGCTCAGGAAAAAGTACTTATGTTTCTAAATATGCTAAGAATTTTTTAAAGCTATTTCCAGATAGAGAGCTTGTATTATTCTCTAAAGTAGATGATGATGAATGCCTTGATGAATTAGAACCATCAAGAATAAAAATAAATGAAGATCTAATAGAAGAACCATTAACAGCTGAGGAATTTGAAGATTGCCTTGTGATATTTGACGATACTGATACAATTTCAAATAAAAAATTAAGAGATGCAATTACAAATCTTAAAGAAGATATCCTTGAGACAGGTAGACATTTCAATACTTATTGCATTATCACTTCTCACTTAATTAATAATTATAAAGAAACTCGTAAGGTACTTAATGAATGCCACAGTATAACTATGTTTCCAAGTTCTGGTTCTGCTCATCCAATTAGATACTGTCTTAAAAATAATGTTGGTTTATCAAAAAAAGATATTGACAAAGTATTTAAACTTCCAACGAGATGGGTAACTGCTTATAAACATTATCCACAAGCAATTATGTATAGCTCTGGTGCTTACCTCTTGGGCTAAGCGTAGACCAAGATATTTACTTTCCCAATAAGAATCGGGTATATTCCAATACATCTTTATCATCTCTAAAAGTTTGATTAAACATTTTCAAAGGTAAATAGTTATTAAGCATTCTACTTATAATCCATCTCCCACAAGTTTGAGTATCTCCTTGTTTAGGATAGTGATTATAACTAATTAAGATATCTCTTGGAACTGTCATAAGTAATTTTGTTAATTGCTTATCATAATCTTTATCAGTCATTCCTGTTCCTCCATGAGTTGGTTGATCATCTGGTTTCTTACCATAGCTATCAAATATTTCTATTGCATCTCGAATTCCACTGCCATAAGGTATCTTAGTTCTTAATATTCCAACCCAATGCCCATAATTAGGTAAGTACTCAAATAATAATGCTATAGGTTTCCTTTTAACAAAATCCCAGAGTTGTTTACCGTTCTTAAATTTTTTTAAATCTTCATGAGTCATTATTTCTACATTTCCTAATGCATCTTTAATATCACTATTAGATAATGGTGTTTGCATTGTTTAAACAATTTTTTATATTATACAATATATAATAATGACAACTCATATTTATTACAACATAGACATAAAAGGTGGTTTGACAGATACATTCCCATTAGGGTTTCTTGCCAATTTTGAGGAAGAACGTGTCCAACCTTTATTAGATGATCCAACAGAATGGTACCTTACTATTGCCAGGTTTCAAGTACCAGGCTCTGAAATTCCAATATTTCAATTTCCAGTTCAAGATGAAAGAATAAGCACAGGTCCAATAACAGTCCCAGGAGGAGTAGGTCCAGGTAGAATTGTTTTAACAACAACTGATACTTCTAATTTACTTGGTTCTGATTTGGTTAATATTTCAGGAACTCCAAATATTGATGGAACAAATATTCAAGTTATTCAAGTATTATCTCCAACAACATTCTCTATTGATATCCCTGTTCTTTCAGTGGGTGGAGTTGGTACTTATGAAAAAGTACAAGATCCACTACAAAGCACATTGTCAGTTACATTAGAACATAATGGGGATGTAGTTAGACAATTTATTAGATATTCTAACAGTGCTCCAACAGTACCATTACCTCAATTAGTTGATGGTAAATTTCCAAAAACATCTTTTTATTGGGTGTTTAGTTATGAGAGATTTATAAAAATGATTAACGATGCATTTGCTACTGCTCATAGTAATTTAACAGCTGCACCAGTAGGAAGTTTACCTCCATACGTTCAATATACAAATGGGAGTCTTTCTTATGTTTGTCAAAGAGCATTCTATCAAAGTGATTTACCTGTTGCTGGAAGAATCGATATTTATATAAATATTTTAATGGGTACTTATTTCGATCCATTTAATTATGAGATATTTAGTGTGAATAGTCCACTTGGTAAAGATCTAAAATTAGAAGTTAATGATGTACCAGAGAATTATTATAATCCACCCAATTTGACTCCAGTAGTTCCACCAGATTATTTTAGAATTGATGCTGAATATGATGATTTATATTTATGGAATACCTTTAAGGATCTTGTATTTATTTCTGATTCTCTACCAGTTAATTATGAGTTCACAGGAGCGAATAGCCAAGGTTTAATTAATTTTCAACCAATCGTTACTGATTTCCAACCGACATTCGAAGGAGCAGGAGAAAGTAGAAGTACTTTACAGTATTTCCCACAAGGAGAATATAGATTAATAAATATGAATTCAACTATTCCATTGAAGAGAGTTAGTATTCAGATATTTTGGAAAGATCAATTTGATGTATTACATCCATTAACTATTAGAGAAGGACAAGATGCATCTATTAAACTGCTATTTATAAAAAAATCAGTATATTCTCCAGAAGAAGTTGTAGGAGGAAGAGGACCAAGAAGATTCTAATAAAAACATTTTTATTTTTTCATTAATATAATTCATGTCGATTCACAATTATAAACAAGGAAACAACAAAGCATGGGCAGATATAATTGCTACATCTATTGCTCCATCAATAAACATAATTGAAGATGTTGAAATAACAAATCCACAAAATGGAGATCTATTAGTTTATGATAGTACCACTCAAAAATGGGATAATCAACCAGGTGGAGGTGGAGGAGAAATTAATACAGCTTCTAATGTTGGAGGGGCTAATGGAGTTTTCAAACAAAAAGCAGGAGTTGATTTAGAATTCAAAAGTTTAGCTGCAGGAACTAATATTACTATTACAAATAACCCTGATACATTATTAATTGAAACATTAAGCACTCCTGCAGATATTGAAACCGGAATTTATAATCCACTTCTAAATCCAATAATAAATATTAGTTCTGTATTAGTAGCAGAAGCCTGGTATACAAGAATAGAAAATAATGTGACTGTTTCGATAAATGGAACTTTGGAAACTAACTCAATTGGAGATTCAAGTTTTCAATTTAGTTTACCCATACCCCCAGATAATATTTTCAATACTTCCGGCCCATGTATTGGAAACATGTGGGTAGGTGGTGAAAATAACCAAATAATTGTACAACCTTCTCAAACTGGAAATAAAAATGTACAAATAACGTTTAATTCTTCAACCATTCGTATTAGAGAGTATGGAATGGTAATTACTTACAAAAAAAATAATTAATTACATATACCCTTTATTTATTTTTTGGTCTAATTCGTGAAGTCTTTACAAGACAAACTCCCTGATGTAATCAGTTCGTTGTGTATTCAAATTCTACATTAAGCTGATACAATGTTGCAGCAGTTAAAGCATCAAAGGTACATACCAATTCATCTGATGGAAATGGTGATACAGCTGAAGAACCGCCGACAATAACATCTCCTCCTCCGAGTGCTACAGAAACACCTGTGGCTCTATCTAAATCTGAAAATTGGGAAGCTTTGCTTATAGGTAATGTTGATCGATCAATACTAAATGATCCTCCGCCAGCGCCAGTAGTCGTTACAGTTAATACCAACCTACACCTAACTAAGTTATTAATCTTAAACACATAGCCTCCTTTCACTGAAATGGCTGCGGCTGTAAGAGAACCTGTTTGGTTTATTAGTGTTGGTACATAATTGTTAATTGACTCAATGGCTCCTGTTACGAAGTCTGAAATGTTAAGTTGATCGACATCAACTGATTTTACAGCTAAATCTTCTAAATCGACAATTGCCCAAGCTTTATTTGTTCCTTGATTGTAATTATGGATTGACATTGTATATATTAATAAAAATAAAATAATTTAATTTAATACGATTATCCGAAGCAATTTAATAAGCTAATCTTTTTGAAAGTTCACGACGACCCATTACTTTGCCACCTTTCTTGGCTCTCCAATAAGCTTCCATTGCTTTGGCTTCATCTTGTTTATCTTTCTTAGTTTGTGAGTATTTCTTTCTTCCACCTTTCTTGGCTCTCCAGTAAGCTTCCATAGCTCTGGCTTCATCTTCTCTATCTTTTGCATCTTGTGCATAAGGTCTTCCTCCAACAACATTACCTGCCAAAAGTGGTGCTACCATTGGACCGTATTTAAGTCCAAGTTCGGCTGCTTTTTCGGCATAAGGTGCAGCTTCTTTAATACCTTTAAATACAGATTTACCTACATCTTTAAGTCCACTCCAGAAATTACCACCATATTGATCATCCAATAATTCGTAATCTACTTCAGGAGCAAATTTAGAATCCAATACATCTTGCTTAGATACAACACCAATTTGTGCAATACTTCTATTTTCCATAATAGTAAATGTACCTTCTGAAATAACTACACAATACAAGGTTGGTGTAATAGATTCAGTTTGATTGATGTTAGTAAAGTTGGCAGAGAACTGGAGCTGGTATGTCCCAAGCATTCCTGGGCATTCAAGATCGCCTAATCCTATGTCAGTTCCAAATTCTACACACAGGATAGATCCAACAGTTCCTAATTTTTGTACTGGGTCACTTCCTAAAGCTCTTTCTACAGGACCTCCAGACCATTGAGCCCAAGAACCTTCAAATCCATTCTTAGCGGACATGTAATATAAATCTTGTTGTCTTGCAGATGAAAGTAAACCTGAATTATTATTCCAGTTAATGCTAATATCATTAAGTTGGAAATATGTATCAGTAGTTTCAATAGCACTTGTTACAGTTGCTGTTATATCAGCATTTCTCTTTCTTGCAAAAATATACATTCTACGTGGAATAGATTGGAGTTGAATATTAGCAGAAATTAATGCTCTCTTTTCATTAGGAGCAAAAGGCATGGCAGCATCCGTTGGGTACCTTTGCACATCATAAAAGCTATATACAATACTACGTGGAATACTTTGGAGCTCTTTAGGAGTAATGTATTTGAACAAAAGAGTTGGAGTTCCAAGAGTTACAATAATATTTGAAATAGTAGATCCAGAACCAGAAGAATGAGACCACAAGCGAGCTAAGTTAGCAATGAAAGTGAAGTTAAAGTCTAATGTCTGCACACCCATAAAAGCAGATTTATTTTGTCCACCAAACAACAAAGGAGACAAGAAAATAGGCTCGGTTAAAGTTGCTTCTACAGTTGCTGTGGTTGGAGACAAGTTAGTAATTTCCATTGGGAAACCTCCACGTGGAGTTTGATAAGTATTTTCTGCGTATTGTGCAAGTGGGTTCATCATTGTTTGATCTCCACTTGGATATCTTTGGTAAGTATCCATCATAGTTGGTGTTGTGGAATAAGTATGTTGTTGCAAATCTCTGTCAGTGTTATACCTGAGAAGTGGTTGGATAACATCAGACATATTTATAGAGGAAGAGTTATTATTAATTGTTACAGTAAGAGTATTTGTAATACTGGAAATTGGGTATGCCCTAAATGCATCATAACCTGATTGAATAAGATTTTGATTAGGAGTGTCTACTGGAGGAGTTCCAGTAAATTCAAGTTTAACTGGATAGCTAATTTCAATTCTACGATCCACAAATATTCCTGGACTTGGACTCGGGGCCGTAAATTGAGCAGAGCTATTAGAATGACTTGTACTAATAACTGGTTTCCATGTTACACGTTGCCCTCCTTTAAGAACTGGAAATTTTCTTTCTTCATTAATTTTAATCAAAGGGTCTTTGACTGTTACGACTTTTAATGGATCAATTGCTAAAGACATTTTATATATTAAGGAGAAAAAATAAAAATAAATTAAATTATCCTTCAAATATTGAAATTCCATAAATATGTGTTAGTGTTTTAGTGCTCGTTAGGTATCCATTTTCTTTTATAAAAATGTTAACTCTTATATCGTTTTCTCTTATTATTAATGCATTCTCTTCAAAATGTTGAGTATAAGCCTCATGAAAAACTGCTTTTGCTTCATCTTCATTCTCAGTTATGCCTTCAATAAAAATATTATCAGTCTTTTTTTCGATTCTCCAAATAACATATGCCATTTTTTTATTTTATTATATATAGGAATTTATAAAAATGTCTTTGCATAATTTAAGTGTAGGAGGAACAGCTAAAAGTTTCGCTGATATAAAGGCAGATGATATTGAATGTAATAATTTGAGCATTTCAAACGCGTTAAATGTTCAAGATTTAAATGTATTGGGTAATACAACTGGAATTGCTTTGAATAATTTGGATGATGTTAGTTATGTAGCAGGTCCAAATAATGGAGAAGTTCTAACATATGATAGTTTATTTCAAGAATGGCAAAACAAACCAATTTCCTCTGGAGAAGTTAATACAGCTTCTAATGTTGGCGTAGGAGTTGGACAAGTTTTTAAACAAAAAACTGGAGCAGATTTAGAATTCAAAACAGTAATTGCTGGACAAAATATGATTGTTACAAATAATGCTGATGAGGTTAGTATAGCAGTAGATAGTATTTTAGCTGGCACTTATGGGGCATTGACAACAAGCAATGTTGTTAATTGTAATATATTAAGTAATTGGGCTGCAACTTGTTTAAGAATTGGAAATACTGTTCATGTTACTGGACATGTTCACTTAAATACTTTAACTGTGCCAAGTGCTTTTGGATTTGATGTTACTGTACCTATTGCAAGAGGTAGTAATTTTAGTACAACTAATCAAGTACAAGGATGTGCAACTATCGCTGGAGTAGATACTAATTTATTAAATAACCATGCTGGAAATAGTAATGGATTAGCTCAAGGGTTTTGTAGTGGTGTTATTGGAACTCAAAATGTTAGATTACAATGGGCTGTTAGTAGTATTGTAAGCACAACTTTTGCTGCTCATTTCAGTTTTAGTTATAGAATCTAAATAAAGTTATTATTTTTTAGGTATATGGACGTAGTTTATAAAGAATTGAGGGATAAATTGCCAGAAGAGATAGTGCAAATGATTATTGAAATTTGGATAAAAAATGAAATAAGTGACAGAGATGTTAAAAATAATGATGAATATTTAATGATGTTAGAGTTAGGTTTGAGTAGAAAAGAAATGCTAAAATTATTATGGAGTAAAAAAATAAATTATAATATATAGGATGAGTTTACACAATTTAAGTGTTGGGGGCAATGGAAAATCGTTTTCAGATGTTAAAGCAAATGATATAGAATGTAATAATTTAAGTGTTGCAAACATGATGAATGTAACAGATATAAATGTATTAGGAAATATAACAGGAATTGCTTTGAATAATTTGGATGATGTTAGTTATATTGGAACTCCTGGAAATGGACAAGTATTGACGTATGATAGTTTATTTGGAGAATGGCAAAATAAAACATTAAACGTTGGAGGATTATTAGAATTCGATTTTGTTGAATCAGACGCTTTAAGTCCACCTAGTTCTGTAGGATTGGATTTAGATAAAGAACTTACCATTTGCAATAATAATGGTACTGGATTTGGTGGTACCTGGACAGTTAAATTGCCAGATGGAGTTGAGAAAGGACAAGAGAAAAAACTAAGTTTCCCTTTAAGTGGAGTCACTAATACAATTAGCAATAATATACTTGGGACTTTTTCTAAGGGATATACTAATTGCACATTAAGCGGTAGTAATCAACCAGGATTTGCTAACTTTGTTTGGGATGGAAGTGTTTGGATTATTATTGGAGAAAGCGCAGCAACATTTTCTTAAAATTAGTAAAAATAAATATTTATTTTAATTTTAAAAAATAATTGGTTATATATAAAGATGACAGAAATATTCCACTTAAAAGAAGGAGAAGTTGCACCTGAAGGAGCAAAAGTTTACAAAAGCATTTATAAAGGAAAGAATGGTGTTGAAAAAGTTTACACAAAATATTATTTCCCAGTTAAAAAAAGAAAGCCAAGAAGAAAGAAAAGAAAAACTTTATGCATAGATATCATAAAAACATTAGATGAAGATACATGTACAGAGTTATTAGAATATCTTGAAAAATTTACAGAAGAATTTTCAGATTAAACCTATTTGCATAATCGTCAATAGAAGATGATAGAGTTGGTTTATTCCATAGAATATATCTTGATAATGTACCTGGAGAAAATGGATTACTCCAATCTTCTTTTTTATGTCTATTAATATATCTTTTCTTTCTAAGAGGATCTTTATGAATTGTGTAATCTTCATAATGAGAATCACCAAAATGTGAAAATTTCATTTTGTTATTTTTCATATATGCAATTTTGAATTTTTTATTTTTTCTATTTGACGGCTCAATAATAATTGTCTTTTCCATTTTATTTATTTATATATATACGGATATAAAATGAGCAAACAAGAAACAGTTGCATACGGCTTTCCAGAAGACGATGAATACTTGAGAAAAAGAATTCATGATATCTTACAGCAAGAAATTGATATGGGAGTAGATGGTAAATTGATTAGAGGAGGAATGCCAGTTGGAGGCGTTATTGTCGGAGGAATGCGATTAGAAAGAGAAATGCTTGAAGAAAGAGGTATTAAAGAATTAAAGAAAGATGCAAAAGATCTTAAAATTAAAGGTTATTCCAGAATGAGTAAAAAGAAATTAATTGATGCTATCATGGAAAAACCAATTCATGATGGGGAAATTAGTGAAGGTTACCATCCATTTATTGAAAAGGGAAGAGATATTAGAAAGTTCTTGAAAATGGAAGGAGGAAGTAAAAGAGATGTAGAAAAAATGTTACATAAACTTACAGTGAAGGAATTAAAAAAGATTGCCAAGAAAATGAAACTAAAAGGTTATTCAAGTAAAAAGAAATCTGAACTTGTTATGATGTTAGCTAAATATGCTGATTAAAATGTTTGAATTTATTATTTTTTGATAGATATACAAATACTATTTGAGCTAAACTTAGATCAAATGAAGTTACAAAAACGTTTAGAATCAAGTTATAGTGCAGAAGCTAAAAAATATATTAAGTTGTTATCAATTGGGGATAGTAGGATTGTTGGAAGTTACTTATACAAAGTAGCTAAATATCCTGCTGATATTGATATTTATAGTGAAGTTGTAAAATGTTGTGGACTTGATGAAGCAGTCAAAAAGATAGCTAAAGATATTCAGAAAATAGTTCGAAAGTTAGAAGCACCTGATAGTTATTTAAGTGACTTTAAAGCTGGAGTTGATAATGTATATTCAGTAGATATTGGAAAATTAGAATATAAAGGTAAGGATAGTAGAATTGTAGGATTTAATTATGTAAAGGTGTTCAAAGAATTAGAAAAATTAACAGATGATGGTTATTTAACTAAAAGGGAATTCAATGAAATGTTTTATTGTATGAATGGAGTTAAAGATGGAGATGTTAAAGAATTTGTTAACTTAGGATTATTGCTAAAAGAAAAAAGAGTGCAAAGATGGAATAGGAAAGAAATATTGCAGGGGTATAAAATATTAATCAAAGACAGAAAGATGACATTAGAAAATGCTTTGAAAATGCAGTCTTTAGTAAAAATAGATATATTTGCTTGGATTAATGGAAGATATCAAGAAGCAAGTAATTTCATGATATTGTTTTATAAAGAAAGTAAAAATGGTAAACCAATAAAGATTAATAAACTACAGCCAGATTTCTTAGATGCGGTTAGAATAGATATTGAGAAAATGTGGAGTTGTATTTATTGGGATCCAATGAAGGCATTAAAAAGAATGTGGGTTATTGCGAGAATAGAAGGGGATAATAAAGTTGTTAGAAATATTAATCCATTATTGGAGGGTGATGCTGCTTTAGTTAAACAAACTATTGATGATATGGATGTTTTAGTTGATTTGTTAAGTGGAAAATATAAACTTGATATGAAAAGAATTAAAGATGAAATTAGTAGAATGAAAAGTAAGTTAGGATATGTAGAAGATTTCAATGTAGATGATATTAGATTAGATAAGGGATTAGATAAAGCACATAAATTAACAAATAAAAAAGAAATAGCTGAAATATTAAAGGAAATAAAAGGAGATTTAAAAGGGGAGTTAAATGATTATGTGTTTGATTATGCTAAGTTAAATACTTTATATCCACCAAGTAAATTATATTTACCTGGATTTAAAAAATATTCTGGGGGTTGTGATGGATGTGAGGTAGAATGCAAATGTGAATTAGAGTGTAAATGTGGTGGTTGTCTTGATTGTATTATAAAGGAAGTCATTGGTGGGTTTGATTGGGGATATCCATTAAAAAAGTCATATCAAGTTGCAGCTAATGCTTATAGGGGAAAAGCTTGTGGATTGGATGGTAAAACTTCCCATCCGCGGAGTAGAAAATTAAAATATGGAGAGATACATCCACTTTGTGCTAATTTCATGGGTCCTGGTACTAGAATTGATTTAAAAAGTGTAAGAGATACAAAGCCATATAATAAATCTGATGCTTGTGCAAAACAACATGATTTAGATTATCTTGCAAGTGATAAATTAAAAGGAAAAGAGAAAGCTAAAGCTATAAGAAAAGCTGATGATAAAATTATTGATTGTATTAAGAAAACTGGAGAAAATAATATCTATAGTAAATTGGGACTTGCTGGTATAGAAAGTAAAATGAAAATGGAAGATTTAATACCAATGCTTATGAAAAAGATTGCTCCAGATTATTTTGGAGGTTATTATGGGGAAAGAACTGAAATTCAAAGTATATTAATGCCTCGTAAAATGGGATTAAAGAAAGCTATTAACTGGGTAAGAAAAGAAGGTTATGTTGTTAAGAAAATAGATAAAACTGATAAGTATTTTAGATTTAGGCAAAAAGAACCAAAATATAAAAAATATAGAACTATTGATTTTGGTAAAGGAATTAAAGCAGTTTTGGGTATTGGGAAAAAATAATCTTTATAATATATGATATTGGAAATAGTAATTTTGAGTTTAACAGTGATCAACACTTTGGCAACTGGTGGATTAAATTTAATTGAATTAGCATTAGAAAAATTTAAACATGATAAAGGGAACGAACATGCGCAAGCAATAGTCGAAATAAAAAATGTAATTAGAAGAAGTCATGGATCAAGTAGTTCTGA
>CAKZNB010000034.1 GCA_937129365.1 uncultured Flavobacteriales bacterium | reverse complement strand
GTTGTTTATTTGTAAAGTTGGGCTTATTCATTGGGCAATATCCTCGCAATAAGATCCCCGCTTTCGCGAGGATGACAAATGAAAACAAAAAAGCGTAGGTCATTTTGAACAAGTTCAAAATGTCTCGGGGTATACTTAATCATTAATCTTTTTGATCTGTCATTCCTGCGAAGGCAGGAATCTTCATGTTAAAAAAGATTCTCGTTATTAGATTCCTGCCTTCGCAGGAATGACAATGAAAGTAGAATATAGAAATGACAAATATCTTGTTTTGGAAATATAAAATTAGCTAATCATCAAATTGGCTCATTAACCAATTAAATGTACCTTTGCACTTTAATACAAAGATTGACTATGATTTCTACAGAAAATATATCGTTACAATACGGAAAAAGAGTACTTTTTGATGAAGTAAATGTAAAATTTACTCAAGGAAATTGCTATGGAGTAATTGGAGCAAACGGAGCAGGAAAATCTACTTTTTTGAAAATATTGGCTGGGGATATTCAACCTACTTCGGGTAGAGTAAATATTGAACCAGGAAAAAGAATGGCTGTACTGAAACAAAGTCACTCGGAATATGATGAAGTAACTGTGCTAGACACCGTTTTGATGGGACACACTCAACTATGGGAAAACATGCAGAAGAAGGAAGAAGTTTATGCCAGAGAAAATTTTAGCGAAGCTGACGGAATGGAAGCTGCGGAATTAGAAGCGGAATTTGCCGAAATGGATGGATGGACTCTTCAACCAGAAGCTGAAAGTTTGTTGAGTGGAATTAATATTCCTGAAGACAAACATTATTCGTTGGTTAAAGATTTGAGTGGTAGTGAAAAAGTGAGAGTATTATTGGCTCAAGCACTTTTTGGAAATCCAGACATTTTGATTTTAGATGAACCTACCAATGATTTGGATATTAATACGGTTTCTTGGTTGGAGGATTTTTTATTAGATTTTCAAAATACGGTTATCGTAGTTTCTCACGATAGACACTTTTTAGATACTGTGTGTACCCACATCGCAGATATTGATTACAGCAAATTAAACTTGTTTACCGGAAACTATACTTTTTGGTACGAATCTTCGCAATTAGCTACAAGACAGAGAGCTAACCAAAACAAAAAAGCGGAAGAAAAGAAAAAAGAGCTACAAGATTTTATCTCGAGATTTAGTGCAAATGCTTCTAAATCTAAACAAGCTACGAGTAGAAGGAAATTGTTAGATAAAATAAATGTGGAGGAAATTAAACCTTCGAGCAGAAGATACCCAGCTATTATTTTTGATCAAGTGCGTGAAGCAGGAGATAAAATTTTGGAAGTAGAATACTTAAGTAAAGAAGGGCTTTTTAAAGACTTTCATATCAATGTAAACAAAGGAGATAAAATTGCTTTCATCGGAAAAAACAGCAATGCAATTTCTGCTTTGTTTAAAACACTAATTGGTAAAATTGAGGCAGATGCAGGAGAAATAAAATGGGGACAAACCATAACACCCGCTTATTCGCCCAACGAAAATGACGACTATTTTAATGGAAATGACAACTTGGTAGATTGGCTTAGACAATATTCAGATGAAAAAGACGAGGTTTTCATAAGAGGATTTTTAGGAAAAATGTTGTTTACTGGAGAGGAAGTCTTCAAGAAAAGTGATGTGCTTTCTGGAGGAGAAAAAGTAAGATGTATGCTTTCGAGAGTGATGCTTCTTCAAGGAAACGTATTGATTTTAGACGAACCAACAAACCACCTCGATTTGGAATCTATTCAGGCATTGAACAATTCTTTAGCAGATTTTAAAGGAACAGTGTTATTTACTTCTCACGATCATCAGTTTGTGCAAACTATCGCCAACAGGATTGTAGAACTTGGGCCAGAAAGTCACTTGGATAAGTTAACCACTTATGACGAGTACATTGAAAGTGAGAAAATTAAAGATCAACGAGAAGCCCTTTACAACTAATAGTCCTAAACTAAATTTGATAGTTAAAACAACATGAAGAAATATCTTGAATTGTTTTTTTTATATGTTTTAGCACCAATAATTTTATTGGTTGACATCGAATTCGTGTACAAAATTCCTTATTTTTTAATAGGTTTCATTTATGTGGGTTACCTCACAATAAAGGAAGAAAAAATTGAATGGAAAATTGAATGGAGATTAAAAACGAGGGGACTTTTAGTTCCTTTGATAATTCGTTTTGTATTTATTTTAATTGCCACAGTGCTATTTATTTACCAATTTGAAGGAGAAAAATTGTTTAATGTAATTACTACAAAACCTTGGCTTTGGGCATGGTTCAGTGTAGTTTATATTTTACTTTCTGTTATTCCTCAAGAGTTCTTGTACCGCACATTTTTCTTTAGTAGATACAGAGAATTATTTCCTAATAAATGGATTTTTATGGCGGTGAACTGTCTGCTATTTTCGTTTGCACACATTTGGCTACAAAGTCCTATAGTATTAATTTTTACACTTGTAGGTGGCCTTTTTTATTTCATCACCTACAGGCGTACTCAATCATTACTGTTTGTTTGTATTGAACATGCAGTTTACGGAATCTGGTTATTTACAGTAGGTTTTGGTGAGTTGTTTAACTTTCCTGTATAAAAACGACCAATAAATAGTTTATCCAATTCAACAAAATAAAACCGTAAAAAGAACAGTTACATTAGTAAACAAATCCATTATCTTGAAAACAGTAGTACTCACAAAAACCAATGAAACAACCGATCAGAAGAGATTTCTCAAGCTGATTGAGATTGTGTTTCTATTTGTGGGAACTCCACTGTTGCTATGGCTAGAAATTCCAAAATGGGTAAAAGGAAGTTACTTTTTGATTTGTGTAGCCTATGTTGCTTGGCTTTTGTTAAGAAAAGAAAAGCTACATATTGTCGAAAAAAAATTAGTTCATCCAGCAAAAACCTTGTTAGCTTTTGGAATTAAATTTAGCGTAATTGCTCTTGGGAGTTTTCTGTTTCTTTATTTTTATGAACCAGAATCTCTGTTTAATGTAATCTCAACAAAACCGATGCTCTGGTTTGGATTTAGTGCCTTGTATGTTGTGCTTTCAGTAATTCCACAAGAAATTATTTATCGTTATTTCTTTTTGAAAAGATACCGAACATTATTTAAGAACAAGCTTGTGCTGGTTTTGGTAAATGCCATTTTGTTTTCCTTAGCTCACATCTGGTTCAATAGCTGGATAGTGCTTGCTTTTACTTTTGTTGGTGGGATTTTATTCTTTCATACTTACAGAAAAACACATTCGCTCTGGCTAGTAATTTTAGAACATTCTCTTTATGGAATCTGGCTTTATACTGTTGGGTATGGGGAATTGTTTAAAATGGCTGTTTAGAGATTTACTTCCAATCTCCTTTTTCCAATAGGAATAATTCACTTACTTCCGCTTTAAATATATCTGCCAATTTCAAAGACAAAACGGTAGAAGGAACATATTTTCCTGCTTCCATTGCATTTATAGTTTGCCTACTTACTTGAGCTTTTTCAGCCAAATCTGCTTGGGTCATGTTGTGTCTTGCCCTTTCTACTTTTATATTATTCTTCATTGGAAAGGGATTTTTTTGATCTCCATAAATTGAAATTAAATATGAAGATAAAGATTAATAAAAAAGTAAAAATATTGAAAATAGCTACATTAAAAAAAGCCAATCCAAAAACCGTAAACATAGAGAATAGTAAAATTCCATAATTTACATAGACTGCTCTTGTCAATGATTTTAGTCTTAAGTTGGATATAAATTCATCCTCTTCTTTTTCTTTTGAGAAGGCTACAAGCATTGAGCTTACAATCAATAGAATTCCTAAAATTTCATCTAATAAATTGTTCTCACTAAACCATCTAGAATTTTCTCCAGAGAAGATTGAATCATTAAATAGGGTAAATATTTTAAAGTCTAAAAAATCGGGTTGTTCTCCAAAAAATACTATTGCAACTATTAGAGTTGGGATTAAAATAAACCATCCTACTTTTTTGAATCTGTTCGGAAATAAATAATTCGTTTTCATACTATCTTGTTTTAAAATTATAGTCAAATGTAATAATAATTTTACATTATGTAAAATAAACTTTACTTTTAGTAATATATTTTTTACATTTAATGCTATTACTTATTGATTGCCAATTATTTAATCTACATCTAAATATTTATGAGTCTGTACCGAAATTCTCCACGATGGATTTTGTGTGATATAATTCATTACCAATGGATACATTTCTTCTTTCTTATTCCACTCAGCTTGGAGATAAAGCTTACAACTATCTGGAACTTGTTTTGAATGACTTTCCGCCCATTCAATATCGCTTTTATTGAATACCACAATTTTTAATTCATCTGCTCTCGAAATTACCGAATCAATTGGCTTTTTAAATTTCTTTGGAGATAAACAAATCCAGTCATATTCTCCTTTTAATTCATAAGCTCCCGAAGTCTCTACGGCAATTTCTACATTTAATGTGTGTAATTGATTAGTCAAATAAGTTAAGTCATACATCCCTGGCTCTCCACCAGTAATTACAACAAAATTAGTTCCTGATTTTTTTACTTGATTTACCAATTCAGAAACTTGAATAATCTCATGTTCATTGGCATCCCAACTATCTTTCACATCACACCAAACACAGCCCACATCGCAACCAGCAACTCTTATAAAAAAAGCTGGACGACCTGTGTAAAATCCCTCACCCTGAACGGTGTAGAAAGTTTCCATGATAGGTAATTCAGTAAGTAGATGACTATTATTCAAAGCTATAAATATCTATTGGTGTGATGCAATAGTGCATTCGCTTGTCAAAGGTATCTAAATCTTTTATTTCGTCAATAGGTTCAAAAAGAGAAAGTCCAATTAACTGAGTTTTCTCAGGAAGTTGAGCTAAAAATCTATCGTAAAAACCACCTCCATAACCTACTCTAAAACCTTTATTATCAAAAACCAGCATTGGAAGTAATACAATATCAATATCCTCAATTTTGCAAGACTCAGCATTTTTAGGCTCTAATATATCATATTGATTTTGAATCAATTCGGTATCTTTTTCAAAATAAAAATGAGTCATGGAGTTATCTTCAAAATTTGCTTTTGGAACCGCTATTCTACCCTTTTCCATGATTCTATCAATGAGTAACCAAGTGTCAATTTCATTATTTTTGGCAATAGGAATAAAACTGTGAACAGTCTTATTTTCCAAATCAAAATTTTGAGTAAGAATATCAGAGATTTTCAAACTCTGTATTTTCACAAATTGAGAGTCAAGCTCTTTTCTTTTGGATAGATATTCTTTTCGAAGTTCACTCTTTGTCATAAGACAAAGTTAAGCTTTGTTGCTTAATGAAATATCAAATTCAATAGCTAAATTTCCGTTTACATCTTCAAGGGTAATGGGTAAAATTCTTCTTTCGGCATTTTTTGTTCCTGCCCAAGGGTCTTTTTCTATATGTGGATCATTTTTAAAATAAATTTGAGATACCAGTTCCTCAGAATCAGGGTGTGTTATTTTAAAATGGATATGCGATGGGCGATACAGTGCACCGTTTTTATATTTCCCAGGCAGGATGGTTTTAAAAGCATACTCTCCATTAACGTCTGAATTCCGAGTTCCTCTGTGTTTAAAATCAGCCGAAGAATTATCGTAATCTCCTGCTGTATCACAATGCCAAATCTCAACCAATGCATTTTCCAGAGGAGTTGTGCAATCTTCTTTATACACTTTGCCTTTCAATTCAATTACATTTCCTGTGAGTCCTGCAAAAGTTAAATCATATCTACTTGGAGCTCCAGCTCTATAAAACGGACCCAGAATATCACTAGTAGTTTCACATTCTTCTTTTGGGGTTATTACTCCTCCCCCTGTCACAGTTTCGCTGTCTTTTTTACAAGACACAACAGAAACAGCAAATACAGCTAATGTTGAGTTTATGATAAATTCTTTTCTGTCCATGATTGATTGTTTTTTTATAAATGAAAAAGTTGTTTTTACACAGTCCGAATTAGTTAATTTTTAATGATTTTCTTTACAGTTATTCCTTTGCTTGTTGCAATTTCTAACATATACATTCCATTGGTATAGGTTGAAATGTCAATATTAAAACGAGTAGATGAATACATTATTTCTTTTCCATTGACGTCAAAAACTCTTACATACTTAATTTCAGAATCTTTTGCTTCAACAGAAAAACTTCCATTAGTTGGATTTGGGTAAATTGAAACTTTCAGTTCTTCATTATTTTCTTCTAAACTAACAAAATTACCTGCATTGGTGGTTTTATAAAGAGCGTTATTACTCAATGCAAAACCCAACGTATCATTTACAAAAGCTATTCTATTTATGGTTGCAACAGGATTAACTTGCTGAATTCCCCAAGTATTTCCGCCATCTGTAGTTTTATAAATACCTCCCGCATTATTGACATATCCAGTACTTGGATTCACAAAATGAACTGACGTTAGGGAGTTATATGGAATTAAAAATGACCTGCTCCAGGTATTTCCACCATCTGTAGTTTTCATAAACATACCATTTCCACCTACTGCAAATCCATTGTTATTATCAATAAATTGAATTTTTGAAATAACTCTATTATTAAAACCTCCAACTCCAGACATTGTATCAATATAAACCGCTGTAAATGTTTGTGCAAAGTCAGTTGTTTTGAGAATAGAATAAACAGATTCAGTAGAGCTTATTCGATCAACAGAAGCAAAAAAACCTATCCTATTATCAGTAAAAGTAAAGTCAGAATATCGAGTTGAAGTAGCTGAACCAACTAGAGAAAGGGTTATACCACCATCCACAGTTTTTAAAATTTGCCTATCATCCATTATCATAAATCCAGTGTCTTTATCAATAAAGTGAATCTTATTGATAAAATTACCTGCGCCTGTTCCAGATGACAGCGAATCCCAAGTTTGTCCGCCATCAGTCGTTTTTATCAAAATATTAGTTAATCCAAACCAAGATCCTCCAGAAATATATCCTACACTCTTTGTTGGAAAATGAATATCCGAAAACCAAGAATATTGAAACGATGGAAAAGGAACTGTGGTTGACCAAGCATTACCTCCATTGGTTGTTCTTGTTATCTGTCCTTTTGCACCAATCATTAAAAGCGTATCGATATCAATAATTTCAATTTCAGCCATGTCAGACCGATAGGCATTGATATTCCATTGACCGAAGCTTTCGCTCATAAAAGAAGTAAATAAAATGACTAAAAATAAATTTTTCATGATTATTGATTTTAATTTAATCAAAGGTGAAATTTAATTAAATCTAACACAAGGTACAAAACTTACTTTTGATTGTAATTATTAGTAATATTTCTCTCTGAATTGAGAAGGAGAAACTCCTGTAGAGCTTTTAAAGTACTTATTAAAGTTAGCCGAATCATTGAAATTAAGCGAGTACACAATTTCTTTGATAGAAGAATCTGAATTTGCCAACAGTTTTTTTATTTCCAAAACCATTCTATCTTTTATCAAAACAGAAGCCGTTTTATCTCTGAAATTCCTGCAAATTTCATTCAAGGTTCTCTCTGAAACTGATAGTTTTGAGCTATAAAAATTTATCGAATTATGTTCTATAAAATGATTTTCTACTAAAATTAAAAACTGAATAAATAGGCTAAAATTCTTAGTCTCAGGATTATCTAAATTTACTATTTCTGCTTTTTCTCTTAAAAAATAATGAAGAAGAATATTTACATAGCTTTTTACAACCGCTTCACTATTAACCTCTCCATTAGTAAACTCTTCGTTTAAATGGTTTAATAATTCAATGCTTCTTTCAAATTTTTGAGCATCTAATTGTACAACTGGATTCAGATAATAAACAGAAAATAAATCAATATATAATTGATGATTAATCTTATCCATATATTCTTTGGAAATTAAAATCACATAGCCGAAAGTATCCAATTCACGAGTTACTTTATGCACTTGATTTGGAAAAACAAAATGGATGGATTGAGATAAAATGGAATGAGAAGCGAAATCTATATCATGCGTCCCACCTCCTTTTTGAAATAAAAAAATCTCAAAATAGGAGTGTTTATGAGCCTTAGTAGAGTCATAAGAATTTCTTTCTTTGAGTTTTACAACCTCAAAAAAATTCTCTTTATTATCAGATGAATGAACTGGAATAGAATTCATAATAGACTAAGATACCAACAAGAAAATGAATATAAGTTGTAAATATCTGTTTAGTTAGGGTATTATTTTTATTTAAGCACAAATTTTATTGGCAAAGTGTACTTTACCGCTACTTTTTTTCCATTATTCTCACCAGGAATCCAATTGATCATACTATTAATAACTCTTAGAGCCTCTTCATCACAACCTGAGCCAATTCCTCTTAACACTTTTGCTCTGGTAATTTTCCCATCTTTCTCCACCACAAATTGCACATAAACTCTTCCTTCTACTCCTTTCTTTTGTGCTTTTTTTGGATAGCTTATTTCGTTTGCTAAATAATTCAACAAACTATCAGCTCCATTAACAAATTCAGGCATTTTCTCAGCTATATCATACACTTTAGCCTCTCTACTTTCAGTTGGAAAAGGTTCTGCAACCATTGCTCCCATTATCTCAGGTTCTGGCATTAAGACTTCAATCATTCCATCCACTTCGGGTTCAGCAATTAAGTCTCCAGTTATAATTTCACCATTTTCGATTTCGATTTCTCCTCTTTTCGTTGGAGTACATTTTGGTTTCACAACTTTGCCTAGCTTGGTTGGAAGAACTTCCGAAGTATCTTTAAGCAGAGGTTTTATTTTATCTTGAGTTGTATCTGATTTCGGAACAACTACTATCTTTCCTGTAGTTGGTTCATAGTTATTATTTCCAGGCAAACTATTGCAAGACATCATTGCCAATGTAGCAAAAGACAACACCATAAAGGGTAAGTTTCCTTTTTGTTTTCGAGTTCCTTCCACAATAGCTTCCAACTCCTGAAAATGAAAATCCATCTGACCACCATACATCCTTGCACAAGTGGATTTATTATTGTTTCTAAAAAGATAAATAAGGATTTCTTCTCGAGTCATTGCGGTAAAATCCATTACGTTTTTTACACACAATTCACAATGACGAGATTTCATTCCGATTTTCATTTTACTCCAATCGGCATCACAAGGTTCTTTGATTTTAATTTTCATACTGAGGTGGTTTAAAGTTCAGTACACTTTACGATAAAGAAAGTTCGAAATCCTTCAAAAATTATCGAAACATCAAAACCTGTAACTTGAAACCAGTAACCAGTTTTCTACATCCCAGGAAGCATCCCTGCCGAGGCAGCTTTCATTTCAGATTCGTTTACACTTTCTGCTTTTTGCAAAGCATCATTGGTAGCGATTACTAGCAAATCTTCCAATTCTTCTTTATCCAAATTGGATAATTCTTCGTTGATAGCAATAGAATTTACTTTTCTATTACCGGTCATTAGTACAGCAACTTTTCCGTTACTGGCTTTTCCTTCCACAGTAATAGTATCCAGCCTAGCTTTAGTTTCTTCTACTTTTTGTTGCATCTCTTGCAACTTCTTCATCATATTATTTCCTCCAAACATAGTGTTAGTTCTTAGTGATTAGTAAATAGTTTTCAAAAAGTCTGAAAATCTTAATTAGCTGGCAACACCTTCGCTTTCACCTCTCCAAATCCAATTCTTACTCCATCTTTTTCAGAATATCCTCTCATAATAACCGTATCGTTATCGTTGATAAACTTTCTTTCTGTTCCGTCTTTCATAGGAACTGTTTTTGTTCCTTTCCAAGAAATTTCTAGCATAGACCCAAACTGTCCTTCTTCTGGTCCTGAAATAGTTCCAGATCCCATACAATCACCTGTTCTTATGTTACATCCATTTACAGAATGATGAGCCAATTGTTGATTCATATTCCAGTACATAAACTTATAATTAGACCGACAAACAGAAACTTCTTCACTTCCTTCTGGCTGAATTAATACTTCCAAATTAATATCTACATGCTTATCTCCTGAATATTCCAAATAAGGCAACACCTTTGGATCTTGAATCGGGCCAGCAGTTCTAAATGGCTCCAAAGCATCTAAAGTAACCACCCAACTAGAAATGTGAGAAGCAAAGTTCTTTCCTAAAAATGGACCAAGAGGTACATATTCCCATCCTTGAATATCTCTCGCACTCCAATCGTTTAATAGTGTCATTCCAAAAATAAACTCATCTGCTTCTTCGGTGGAGATTGATCCTCCAAGCGGTTTTCCTTCGTAGGTAAAGAAAGCTGTTTCCAATTCAAAATCTAATAAATTACTTTGTCCGTATACGGGAACTTCAGCTGTAGGTGGTTTCTTTTGTCCTTTTGGTCGGTGAAAATCTACTCCCGAAGGAACAATTGAACTACTTCTTCCATGATAACCAACAGGAATGTGTTTCCAGTTTGGCAACAATGCATTATTTGGATCTCTAAATAAACATCCTACATTAAAAGCGTGTTGCTCACTTGAGTAAAAATCGGTGTAATCACCAATATGCATTGGCAACAACATTTCTACTTCGCTTTGTGCATGTAACACTTGCTCTGCATGGTGGTGATTTTTTTGCAACTCTTCATTGTCAGCATTCAATAAATCCGAAATTCTATTTCGCAACTCCCTTGTTCCTTGTTTTCCATGACGCATCATTGTGTTCAATACATCCGTTGCAAAATCCTCTATCGTAAACTGCAAACGAGTTAAATAACCCAAAGAATGTAAAGCTTTTAAATCTAAAACTTGATTTCCAATCGCCACTCCTACTCTTGGAGTTCCTCCTTCTTTTTTAAAAATACCAAACGGTAAGTTCTGAATAGGAAAATCGGAATTAGCTGGGACTTCTACCCACGATTTTAAGGCTGGATTATTGGCTTTTATTTGTGTCATAATATTGTTTAATTATTTTTCATTTGTCATTCCCTTGAAAAAGGGAATCTATTGACGAGAATCTTTCAAACCACAAAGATTCCCGCTTTCGCGAGAATGACATTTTACATAGTTTTTTCTTTAAAATACAGAAAGTAAAAATACGAAACACTTGAGAGGTTTGAAAGTTAACCAACAAAAAAAGCCACCTACTTTCGAAAATGGCTTTGAATAAATATTCTCGTTTTAGTTCTCGATACATTTTTTATTCCGCTAACGCTCCATAAAAACCACTCGAACTGACAAATCTAACTTACTCTGTCAGTTCGAGTGGTTTTCTTTTTTTTGAAAAAAAAAGAAAATTGTATCGAGAACAGAAGAGTTAATAAATTTAGTTGATGTAAAGAACAGCCTTCACTGCATCAATCACTCTTTTAGGGTTTGGCATTGCTTCATCAATTAAAGTTGGTGAAAATGCGAATGGTGTATCCGCTTGAGTAACTCTCATCACAGGTGCATCCAAATAATCAAATCCATATCTCTGAACGTAATAAGCAATCTCAGAAGAAATTGAAGCCATTGGCCAACTCTCTTCCAATACTACCAATCTATTTGTTTTCTTAACTGACTTCATAACAGTATCCCAATCCAACGGACGGATAGATCTTAAATCAATTACCTCACATGAAATTCCTTCTTTAGCTAATTCATCTGCTGCTTTATAAGCCTCTTTAATTATTTTTCCAAAAGAAACGATAGTTACATCCTCTCCTTTTCTTTTAATATCAGCCACACCGATTGGCACAATGTATTCTCCTTCAGGAATTTCTCCTTTGTCTCCATACATTTTTTCCGATTCCATTAATAATACTGGATCGTTATCTCTAATTGCTGCTTTCAACAAACCTTTTGCATCATAAGGATTAGAAGGTGTTAATACCTTCAATCCTGGAACATGAGCATACATAGATTCAAAACTCTGAGAGTGAGTTGCTGCTAATTGTCCTGCAGTTCCGTTTCCTCCTCTAAAAACGATAGGTACATTGATTTGACCTCCACTCATTTGCAACATTTTTGCTGCACTGTTTATGATTTGATCGGCTGCTAAGATAGCAAAATTCCAAGTCATAAACTCTACGATTGGTCTCAATCCATTCATTGCGGCACCTACAGCAATTCCGGCAAAACCAAGTTCAGCAATAGGCGTATCAATTACTCTTTCTGGACCAAACTCATCCAACATCCCTTGACTTACTTTGTAAGCTCCATTGTATTCCGCTACTTCTTCTCCTAATAAGAAAACACTTTTATCTTTTCTCATTTCTTCATTCATTGCCTCACGAAGTGCTTCTCTAAATTGAACTGTTTTCATGT
>CAKZNB010000033.1 GCA_937129365.1 uncultured Flavobacteriales bacterium | reverse complement strand
AAATAACAGTTACCCTGATTGTAATATCCAATGGATTCAAAATTTTTATTAGGTGCCGAAAAAATAGCTGATTCAAATCTCTCAGCTGATTTGCCTATGTATGCAGTTTTTAATGAATCTTGTGCATCTTCAGCAATTCTATACCAAGAATTTCCTGAATTAAAAATAGCATAAAAATAATCTGAACTTATGGCAACAGCTGAATCATAATGTGTTAAAGCATTTTGATAACGCATCCAAAAATGCTCTTTATTTCCTTGTTCCAATTCTAATTTATGCTCCTGAGAATCAGCAAATTTTGAAACCAAAATCATCAAGAACAGTAAATTATATTTAATTATTTTCTTCATCCTAAAATAATTTTCCAATTAATACCTCTATCAATAAAAACATAAAACCTAATACCAATACCCATTGAAATTTATCTTCGTATTCAAGAAATGACTTCTTTTTGAAGGTAGTTTTTTCCAATTTATTAATACTCGATACTATTTTTTTTGTGTCCACTTTTGTTTTATTTGCTCTTAAATAAAGTCCTTTTCCTTTACTCGCAATATTCTTTAGCATGTCTTCATTCAGTTTAGTCATTACCGTTTTACCTGTATTATCTTTATGAAATTGATTGCCAAACTTGTTGATCGGTATTGGTACAGCTTTATTAGTTCCCATACCAATGGTGTAAATCTTAATCCCTTTTTTATTGGCTTTTTCAATAGATTCGCCAACATTTTTCTCATGATTTTCCCCATCAGAAAAAATCAGTATCGCCTTGCTAGATGCTGATTCGCCAAACGACTCAGTAGCTACTTCAATAGCATTGCTAATAGATGTTCCTTGAGCTGACAACATACCTGGATTAATGGATGTTAATTCTTGTTTTATATATTCGTAATCATTGGTTATTGGAATATAACTATAGGCAGTTCCAGCAAAAACAACAACTCCCAATCTATCTCCGTTCAGTTGATTAAGCAAATTCCGTATTGCCAATTTTGTGATTTCAAGTCTATTAAACTCTGAAGATAAATCCCTAGCAAGCATACTGTTAGAAACATCTATACCAATTATTACATCTATCCCAGAAGCACTCATGTTAACTTCCTTTTTTCCGAATTGGGGATTTGCATATGCAACAATAAAACATGAAATTGCTGCTAATAAAAAAGAAAACTTAATGGTATTGACAACCGAAGAAAAGTAAGAGGCAATCTTTCCAAGCATATTTTCACTCGCATATTTTTTCAAGCGAGCAGATAATCGAATTTGACCAATTAAGAATCCTAAAATCAATAATCTAGCAACAAATAAAAATTGCAATATTTCTTTATTTTCAAATCTAAACTCATCTAAATCAGAAAAATAAGTAAACAGTCCTAACCCTATCGACCAGAAAATAATTTCTGAAATCAACAAAACAATTAAACTATGTTTTAAGTTCAACCTCATTGGTTAGTTATTAATTTTTAATATGAAATTTCGTAAAAGAAACTCAATGAATAAAAGAAGTAAAGCTGCAATTACAAATCCATAAAATGCCTCAGGCAAATCCCTTTGATACTGGATTGTTTTGATTTTAGATTTTTCTAATTTATCTATTTCAGTATAAATATTTTCTAATTGCTCATTGCTTCGAGCTCTATAATATTTACCCGAGGTATTACTAGCAATTTGTTTTAATAATTTCTCATCTATCTTGCTATCGATATAAGAAGGAAAAAAACCATTTGCTTTAGTTTGTACCCTTCCATCTCTTCCAATTCCTATTGTATAGATAATAATACCTAGTTCTTTAGCATATTCTGACGCTGTAATTGGATGAATTTTGCCCATAGTATTCATTCCGTCAGTTAATAAGATAATAACTTTACTCTTAGCCTCACTTTCTCTTAACCGATTGATAGCAGTAGCAATTCCCATTCCAATAGCAGTTCCAGGAACTAATTCACCAGTTTCAATTGAGCTAAATCTATTTAGCAAACTTTCATGATCAGTTGTTAATGCACAAGCAGTATAGCTTTCCCCTTCATAAACCACAAGCCCTATTCTGTCTGTTGGTCTTTTTCCTATAAACTCTGCTGCTATTTTTTTTGCTGCTTCAAGTCTGGTAGGCTTAAAATCCATTGCTTTCATACTTCCAGAAATATCCATAGAAATAACCAAATCAATTCCCTCTACTGATTCATTATTATCGGGAGTATTATCTAATTTTACTTGCGGTCGAGCAAGAGCTATTATTATTAAGACGAAAGCTAATAATCTGATTAAAAATGGTATACTAATCAATATTGAGTTCCAACTATATTTTTTTTGCTCGCCAAAACTACTAATACTCGAATGAGAAATAGTAGCTTCTTTTTTAGGTTTTATCCAAAACCTAAGATAAATTAAAGCTGGAATTATTAGGAGTAATAAAAACATCCAAGGAGACTGATATGTATATTCCCACAATCTCACTAAGCTGTTTGTTTTTTGGTTGTTTCTACAAAATCAAAAGCATTATTTAACACTTGATTGTTTTCTGATTCGGTGGGTTTTTCTTTTGCAAATTTTACCAAATCGGACAACATAAGTAATTGTCGTAAATTATTTTTGTTTTGTTCTTCCATTTCTACAAAACGAATAGAATGTAAAATCTCTGCACTTGTTTTCTCTTTAGTTGGCACAGCATATCTATCGGTAATATATTGCTGCATAATTTCAGTCAATTGCACATTATATTCTTTCTGAAATCCTTTCTGCCACAGTTCTTTATCTTTTAATTCTGTTAAGCTTTGATGTGCCTTAATATGGGCAGGAATAATTATTTCTGGCTCTGGTTTAATCTGTTTTGGTGTTTTGTTTCTAAAAAATAAAAACCATAAAACAGTTATCAATAACAAAAGAATTAATGCAATTATTATCCAATTTTTTCCCATCCAGTTTAAAAAAAGTTGCCATTTATCAGCCAATGTCAATGGATCGTAAAATACCGGATGAATATCCTTAAATCGCTTTGAAGTATCGACTTTAACTAGAGAAACAAATACTGGAATAGGAGTTGATACAATTTGGTTTTCTCCATAAAAAACAGAAAACGGAGGAATAGAATTTAATCCTGGTTCAAAAGATGAAATTCCTAATTTAATTTGGACATTTCCATTCAAGGTATCTTTTGAAAAAACTTCAAACACTTCAAAACCATTACCTATACTATCTCCTTCATAAACATTTAAACTTGTAGTCGCTTGTTCAATTGGATATTCGATGGAAAGCTGAATTACTTCTCCAATTAAAATAGAATCTCTATCAGCTTTTACTTCAACTTTTTGAGCATAGGAAGCTGATAACAATATGATTGCTAAAAGTAATATTAGTATTTTTTTAAATAATAGATTCATTAATTATCTATGTTTAAACAAATCAATCAAAGGTTTAATATACGATTCATCGGTGTTGACTGTGGTAAAATCCACACCACTTTTTCTTAATATTTCTTTAATTTCTTCTTCTTCTTTCAGACTATTTACTTTATAATTTTTTCTTACCTTTTTTCTCGCTGTGTTTATCCATTTAGTTTTTCCTGTTTCTGTGTCTTTCAAATTCAAAAAACCCACATTGGGTATATCCTCTTCATTTTTATCAGCTACTTTCACCGCTACCAAGTCATGCCTGTTATTGGTAATTTTTAATGCTTTTTCAAGTGCTTCTTTGTTATTCATTTTAAAATCTGTCAACAAAAATCCAATACTCCTTTTCTTAATCGCATTGGTGTAATGTCTCAATGCTTCAGATATATCAGTTTGATTACTAGTTGGTTTCAACTCAATAAGTTCTCTAATGATTCTTAAAATATGCTTCTTTCCTTTTCCTGGAGGAATGAATAATTCAGTTTTATCAGTAAAAAACAAAGCTCCAATTTTATCATTATTTTGAATAGCAGAGAAAGCAATTATTGCACATAATTCGGCAATTAATTCTCGCTTTAATTGATCCCCAGAACCCACGAATTGCGAACCAGAAACATCCACTAACAGCATAACGGTTAACTCTCTTTCTTCCTCAAAAACCTTTACATGTGGTTTGCCAAAACGAGCGGTTACATTCCAATCAATCGTTCTTATTTCATCTCCATGTGCATATTCCCGAACTTCAGAAAAAGTCATTCCTCTCCCCTTGAATGCCGAATGGTATTCGCCCGAGAAAATCTGATTGGAAAGACCTTTGGTCTTAATCTCAATTTTTCTGACTTTTTTTAATAATTCTTTGGTTTCCAATTTTTTAGTTGATAGTTATTAGCTAACTTCTTAAAGACTTTCACTGATATGATTTATTTAAACTATTTGTTGTGATATAAATTTTCAAAAGCAACATCACTTTTCACTTTTTACTATTCACCTATCACTCAATTATGGTACTTGCACTTTATTCAAAATCGTATCAATTATCTGAGTAACAGAAATATTTTCTGCCTCTGCTTCGTAGCTCAAGCCTATTCTGTGTCTCAATACATCTTTGCAAATTGCTCTTACATCCTCTGGGATTACGTAACCTCTGTGATTTATAAATGCATAAGCTTTTGCTGCTAAAGCCAAATTAATACTAGCTCTTGGTGAACCTCCAAACTCGATTAATGATTCCAGTTCTTCCATCCCATTTTCTTTAGGGTTTCTTGTAGCACCCACAATATCTACAATGTATTGCTCAATTTTTTCATCCATATACACCTCTCGAACCACTTCTCTGGCTTTTAGTATTTGATCTGGATTGATTACCGCATTTGGCTTTGGAAATGGTTTAGAAGAAATATTACTTCTAATAATTAACTTCTCCTCTTCTTTTTTAGGATAATCCAACACTACTTTCAACATAAACCTATCCACTTGTGCCTCTGGCAATGGGTAAGTTCCCTCCTGCTCTATTGGGTTTTGCGTTGCCAATACCAAAAAGGGTTCTGGCAATTTGTAGGTTTCATCCCCAATGGTGATTTGGCGTTCTTGCATGGCTTCGAGCAAGGCACTTTGTACTTTTGCTGGAGCTCTGTTTATCTCATCTGCTAAAATAAAATTGGAAAAAATTGGTCCTTTTTTAATAGTAAAGTCTTCTTTCTTTTGATTGTAAATCATAGTTCCAATCAAATCGGCTGGCAGCAAATCGGGAGTAAACTGAATTCTACTAAAATCTACACTTACAGCTTTTGATAAGGTATTAATAGCTAAAGTTTTTGCTAATCCCGGAACTCCCTCAAGCAAAACATGCCCATTTGATAATAATCCAATCAACAATCTTTCTACCATTTGCTCCTGTCCCACAATTACTTTTCCAATTTCTTGGGTTAATAAGGATACAAAAGCACTCTCTTTTTTTATCTTTTCATTTAATAACTGAATATCCGTAGAAGTTGATTCTACAGTGTTTTCAGTATTTCTATTATTCTCTTCCATTCCTTTAAATTTAATACTACAAAAAAAACGATTTTAATAACTAAAAGAAAATTTTGAAGTGTTAAAAAAAGTTAACAATACACATAATTTTCTAATCAAAAATACGGGTAAGTTTATCAATTGAACCACTGATTTTGCAATACTTGTGAAAGAGTTATCAATGACTAACTTTAATTTGAGAATTAATATACTTTTTGCCTAATAAAAGGGTAATTATTCCTAATTTTAAGAGTAAATAAAAAGAGTGATGTTTTTAGATAAAGAAGATTTAGAAAATATAGAAACAAGGAGTGATATTTTTAGGTTAGCTAAAGAAAGAGATATTAAGTTGGATAGACTTAAATGGAATCTTGAATATGAAAAACAACTAAAAAAGTTGCAGGCTGAATTAGTAAATCTGCAAAAATGGATTTATGATAAAAAACTCAGAGTTGCTATATTATTCGAAGGCAGAGATGCTGCAGGAAAAGGTGGTTCGATTAAGCGATTTACTGAGCATTTGAATCCAAGAGCTATGCGAGTTGTGGCATTGAGCAAACCTACTGAGGTTGAAAGAGGTCAGTGGTATTTTAGGCGGTATATTAAAGAATTACCAAATCCTGGAGAAATCGTTTTTTTTGATAGAAGTTGGTATAATCGTGCTGTGGTTGAACCTGTTATGGGCTTCTGTTCTGATGACCAGTATAATCAATTTATGCTTCAAGTTCCAGAGTTTGAGCACATGCTATATGAAGATGGAGTAACTGTTATTAAATTTTGGTTTTCAATAACCAAAGATGAACAAGCAAAACGATTTGCATCTAGACTTGATAACCCACTCAAAAGATGGAAGTTTAGCCCTGTGGATAAGGAAGGACAAAGATTGTGGGATGAATACACAAAGTATAAAGAATTGATGTTTTCAAAAACTCACAATGATTTTAGCCCTTGGATTATCGTAAAATCGAATGACAAACGAACTGCAAGACTTGAGAGTATGCGGTATGTTCTTTCGCAATTTGATTACGAAGGTAAAGAAGAAGCAAAAGCTAATTTACTTCCAGATCCTAATGTGATTGCACGCTATTATAGACATTTAAAACAATTTGATTAATGGAGTTAAGTAAAGAAGATGTTGTGATTCTAAATTCTAAAATTGGTATAAAAAAACTCTTATCAAGTAATCAAGTTGATGTAGAAAAAGCACTTAGGGCTACCAATTATGAATTGAGATTGAGAGAATTACAAGAGCAATTAATCAACTTGCAAGAAAGAGTAATTGAAAATGGCGAAAAAATTGTAGTCCTTTTTGAAGGTCGAGATTCTGCTGGAAAAGGGGGAGCAATACGGAGAATTACTTCCAGAATAAACCCTAGACATTTCAGGATTGTGGCTTTGCCAAAACCTACTAGTGAGGAAAAAGGACAATGGTATTTTCAGCGATATGTGAATCATTTACCCAATCCCGGAGAGATGGTTTTCTTTGATAGAAGTTGGTACAACCGAGCAATAGTTGAGCCTGCCATGAATTTTTGTTCAGATGAACAATATCAAGAATTTATGAATCAAGTAAATCCATTTGAAAAAATGTTTACCGATTCGGGGATTAAATTGATTAAACTCTATTTTTCAATCACCAAAGAAGAGCAAGCAAAACGATTTGAAGAATTAAGAAATAATTCGCTGAAAAAGTGGAAGTTATCTCCAGTTGATTTAAGGGCACACGAACTTTGGGATGAATTTACCAAGTATAAAAAAGAAATGTTTGCCAAAACCGATACTGAACAATCTCCTTGGAAAATAATTGATGCTAACAAAAAAACCGAAGCCCGAATTGAAGCAATAGAATATATTTTAGAACAAACAACCAGTAAATAATGAGCAAAGAAATAACATTTGACACCATAATAAACCATGTAAAAACATTCCATGAATCATTTGGAATAAACAACGAAAACGCACCAAAATCTGACATTGGAAAAAGCACTATTGATCTGAGATACAAGTTGATGCGTGAAGAAAATGAAGAATATTGGGATGCCGCAAAAGACAATGATTTGGTAGAAATTGCAGATGCACTTGGCGACCAATTATATATTCTTTGTGGAACTATTTTGGCTCATGGAATGCAACATAAAATAGTAGAAGTATTTGAAGAAATACAAAAAAGCAACATGAGTAAATTAGGAGCAGATGGCAAACCAATATACCGAGAGGATGGAAAAGTAATGAAAGGTCCAAATTATTTTAAACCAGATATTCAGCGTATCTTAGAATCTTAAAAAAACAATTTTGCCAGAAAATCCGGAAATATTAGATGAGAACATCAATCCAATCCCATTGGATGGAGATTATGATTCAACTAGTGAGTTTGACGAAGGTTATTCTTTACCCAGAATTACTTTTAAAAGTCTGATTGCTTTTGTTTTATCCGTTTTAAACTTTGAAAGAGGAATTCTATTTACTATAAAAGAACTCTTTATAAGACCGAAGGTTGTCATTGAAGAATACATGAAAAAGGATCGTAAAAAACTTATAAATCCTATACGCTTTTTAGTTTTTTCTACTGCACTTTCTACTTTTTTGATGTTTAGTTTTATGAACTCTAATGATCTAGTAAAAGATGCCGAGAATAATTTTGAATATGGATTTAATATTGGTTTTAATGAATCATTAATAGGAGATTCTGTTTTGCAACGCAATAGTGTAATAGATTCTACAGAATATTCTAAAAAAATTGAAAAGGCTGAAAAAGGAAAAAAAGTGATGAAGGAGTTTGGTGAATTAATAATGAATTTAAATGATAAATTCACTTTTATTCTGGTCTTTTTCTTTGCACTTTTCTGTACAATCCTTTTTAAGAGAAAAGGATATAATTATACTGAAAATTTAGTAATAAACTGTTTTAATATATCGATGATGAATGTATTATCGATTCTATTTGTAATTCCGGCAATGTTATCTAATAGCTTAACCTGGATAATGATTTCTTCAGTTTTATCTGTTATATATATACTTTATTTTTGGATGATGGTCTATGAGAAAAAAGGAGTTGGAGGTTTTTTTCTGAGTCTTTTAAATTACATTTTAAGTTATGTAATATTTTCAATAGGCCTAGCCATATTTGCAATCATATTTGTCATTGTAAAACTAGCTTAATCAATCTCTTTTAACTCAATTAATTTATTTGCTTCAAAATCATAATGAGTCAATTTTCTAATTCTATAATAGAAAACCCAATACTGTAATAAGGTCTGATTGTAAGAATTTACAGCTTGATTTCTCTCTGTCAATGAATTATTAAAAGTTAAAATATCACTTTTCCCAATCAAAAATCGTTGCTTTGAAACCACATATCTTTTCTCAGCCACAATCATTGATTTTTTTGCAATTTCTACCTGTTTATTCATCAAATTAAACTGTGTAGCTTGGATAAATATTTCTCTTTCAAAATTATTTTTACTTTGCTCTACCTGTATGTTTATCAGTTCACTATTAGCTCTTTGTTGCTTAATTCTGGCTTTATTTAATCCCCAATTATACAATGGGACAGAAATTCCTAAATTCACAGTCTGTTGATCCAGAGGATTGTCTAATGAGCCTTCAAATGTTGGTGCTGATTGAGTAAGTCCATAAGAAAGGAACAAATCAGCATTAAAACTATTTTCTCTTTTGGCTCTCTCTAAATCTCTTTCACTTTGCATCAGGTTTTTCTCAAAAGTGATAATCTCAGAACGGTTTTCATTTGCCATTTTCACAGCTTTTTGAATATCCACAGAAAATTGTGGAACTGTTTCATCTACAATCAATTCAATCTCCTCTAATGGAGAAATAGCCAAAAAAGTTTTTAATCTCTGTTTACTCACTACCACATCAAGCTCAGATTGAGCAAGGGTTCTTTCAGCATTTAGCAGAGTCAATTCAATTTGAAGCAACTCACTTTCAGCTATTTTACCTAAGTTATACCTTCCTTGTGAAATTTTAAAAAGGGTATCACTGTTTGCTACATTTATTTTGGCAATATCAAATCGAGCCACATTATTTACAACCTCAAAAAACAATTGAACTGCCTCAATAGAAACATCTTCATTCTGTTCCACACTTCTTTTCTTGGCTTCCTCAAAATTTAGAGGCTCTATTTTATTTTGCCATTTATAAGGATTAAATTTCATTATGGGTTGTCTCAATCCTACATAAAATGGAGCACTTCTGTATGAAGTTCTGTTCGTAATTCCAAAAATATCTAGCCTTGCCATATCTGCCGACACAAAAATATCTCCTCCAGTCCAAGGGATTGCTTGTGCCAATTGCAACGAAGCTGAATAATTTATTTGACTTCTTCTCACAAAATCACTTGTACCATCTGGCAATGTTATTTCCGAAATTCCAACATTGAGGTTTGGCAATGTTCCATTAAAGGTAAGTGATGGCAAAAAAGAACGCTTGTAACTGTAATATCTCCAATAATTATTTTCAAACGTATTGGTTACAGTTTTGGCAGAGATTGTTTCTCCATGTGCCATTTTTATTACATCCTCTAAGGTGAGTTTTAATTGAGAATAGGAATTTGTCACAATTAATAGCCCAATTAGTAAGAAGCTGTTTTTTAAAAAGTTATTCATATTTCAAAGAGTTTACAGGGTTTTGTTCAGCAGCTTTGTTTGCAGGTAAGTACCCAAAAACAATTCCGGTTAGCACAGAAATAACAAAAGACAAAAAAATAGAAAAAATAGAAATTTTAGTTGGCATTTCAAGGAAAATTTCTACCGCATAGCTCAATGAAATCCCCAAAATGATTCCAATAATTCCGCCAAATAAACTAATGAAAGAGGCTTCGAGAATAAATTGCATTTTGATGTCATTTTTCTTTGCTCCCACTGCTCTTCTCAGTCCTATTTCTTTTATCCGCTCTTGGACTGAGGCCAACATAATATTCATAATTCCAATTCCACCCACTACCAAAGATATACTTGCAATTGCACCCAATAACCAATTGAATAGATCATCCGTTTCCTTCTGTTGTTTCAGTGTTTGTTCTGGAATACTCACAGCATAATCTTCTACCTGATTGTGCCTTCTGCCTATCATTCTGTTCATTAGTTTGCCACTCGGAGCAACATCTTTCGAGTTTTTCAACTGAACAATTATTTTATCTAATTGATTAGGATTCTCTTTTTTTCCACCACCCCAGCTCCAGTTATTCTGCACATTAATATTTCCCCTGTCCTTATATCTAGATAATAAAGTTTCAATAGGCACATAAATCTCATTATTATAGTCATTTATCCCCATAGACTGAAGATTATCAGCAATTCCTCCCATCTTTTTAATCACTCCAATTACCTGCAAGTTTAGTGTACCGATTCTCACAGTTTTTCCTATTGGATTTACTTTAGGAAATAATAGTTTACTCAGGGTACTTCCCAATAAACACACCTTCTTTCTGTTCTTATTCTGAATTTGATTGAAATAACTTCCCTGTTCCAATTCAATATTGAAAATCTTGAAGTATGAGGGTTCAATACCCACAGCTTTTGTCTTTTTTCTGATTGACGAACTCAACACATACGTTTCATAACCAACTTCAGGTGTTATCAATTCAATATTTGGAACTACTTCTTTTATATTGCTTAAATCCTTTAAAGTCAGACCCGGAGAATATTTTTTTGCGTTAGAAGGATCATTTTCATCCTCCTCAGAATTTTCTTCTTCTTTATCATACAATGATTTTACAATAATATTATTGACCCCAACAATTTTAAGCTGTTCAAGGATTTGCTGCTGTGCTCCATTGCCAATCGCTAGCATAGAAATAACAGCACCCACTCCAAAAATAATTCCAAGAGTAGTCAAGATGGCTCTAAATTTATTAGCCAAAATAGATTCAAATGCTATGCGAGCGTTACGTATCAAATTAGTCTTGGCTTGGTAATTTATTGATTTCCATTTCCTCTGCTCCTTCTGGTGCAATCATTGAGATTTCATTATCTGCTTTAATTCCGCGAGTTACCACAATATATTCTTCACTAGCTTCACCCGTTTCAATTTCTTGTTTGGTGATGCTTCCCCCTTCTTTTAAGAACACATATTGGATATTATCCTCACTAAAAACTGACTCTAATGGAATGTACAGCACATCTGATAATTCTTTAATTTTAATGCGATTAGAAGTAGTCATTGCAGGTCTGAGCATAGTATCTTGATCCGTAACTTTTATTTCTACCTCAAATACTTTCGCATCCGAATTGGATTGCTGTTGACCAATATTTGCCACCGAAATTATCTCTCCCTTAATTTCTTTATCAGCAAAAGCATCCACAGTAATCGTTACTTCTTGTCCCTTTTTTACCTTACTAATATCAATTTCATTCACAAATGTTTTCGAAATCATTTCTGATAAATCCGGAATACTAGCAATAATGGGGTTCCAAGTATTTACAGTAGAGCCAGGTTTTACCTTTCCATTCCAATTGGAATAATACACCAACATTCCATTTTGTGGAGCCATTACCTGCAAACTCTGTAATCCAGTCTGCATTTTTTGAATTTTCACTTGCAATTGCCTTAATTCAGTTTGCACTTTAAACACCTTAGAAACAGCCTGTTGTTTTTTCAATTTCAAGTTATCAATTGCCTGATTGTAATTTCTTTTTGCCTTTTCAAGATTAATTTCTGCTTTCCTTTGAACTGCTGGTGGTTCAAATTTAGACTGCTTTACTTCCAAATCACTTTCTTCCATCGCATATTTAAGATTTAAAATGCTTTCTCTTTCTGCTCTCATACTCAATGAAGTATCAAGTTTTGCTGATTTTAAATCTGAGAGTTTTTGTTCTTTATCAATTTCTAATTGACTCAATTTTGAACCAATCTCAGAAGGATCCAAAGAAGCCACAAAATCTCCTTCTTTTAAGATAGTTCCCTCACTTGCCATGTTAGAGATTTTTATTTGGCTCACTCCCAAACTTCTCAATAAGGATGGAGCATAAATATTTTGAGAATTACGAGCCTTTAACTCACCTGTAGCAATTACCTCAATGGGTAAATTTCCTTTTACAACTTTAGTAATCATTGATTTACTAATTCCTTCAGCACTACTTGGCGAAAACATCCACCAAAGAATTAACAGTAGCAATGCCCCACCAATTCCATATAGTAATTTTTTATTTTTCATCATTTTATATAATAATTCCGTCTTTTAATACAATTGTTCTCTGTGCAAACTCAGAAATTTCTTTTTCGTGAGTTACCAATAAAATAGTTTGTCCGTTATTATGTAAATTTTTAAAAAGTTCCATAATAGATTCTGAAGTCTTAGAATCTAAATTTCCAGTAGGTTCATCTGCCAAAATTAACGAAGGAGAATTTACCAAAGCCCTTGCTATGGCAACTCTTTGCCTCTGTCCGCCACTCATTTCATTGGGTTTGTTTAATAACTTATCTCCCAATCCAACAAGCTCAAGCATTTCCTTAGATTTTGCCTCTCTTTCCTCCTTCTCTATATTGTTAGCATATAACAAAGGAAGACCCACATTTTCAAGGGCAGAAAGTTTAGGCAATAAATTAAATGTTTGGAATACAAAACCTATTTCTTGATTTCTAAATTCAGAAATTTGATTGTCATCCAATTCGTGAATGGGTTTGTTTCTCAGCAAATATTCCCCAGAAGTAGGCACATCCAAAGCACCAATAATATTCATCAAAGTAGATTTTCCAGAACCCGAAGAACCCATCAAAGCTAAATAATCATTGGGATTTATTGTTAAATCAATTCCCTTGAGAGCTTGGTATTCAAGTTCTCCAGTAACATAAGTTTTAGTAATTTGGTTTAACTCAATCAAGGACAAATAGTTTTTGAATTGTAAGTATAACTATTCTACGTGGTTTGGTTACAAGGTATTGTGTTAAATGGTGTTAATGTTGTGTAAAAGGAGTGTAAAAAATATTAATCCTTATCTTAAAAATAAAGCAATAAAATATATTTCATTAAACTGAGTTGTAAATGATAATGAACATTTATCATTTAAATGTGTACATACTTATGGAAAATAAATTTGTATACATCTTATTAAAAATAATTCTATGAAAAAACTATCACTAATTCTTGTAATACTTTCTTTAGCAATCAGTTTTGTTCTTATCTCACAAAAATCTAAATCATCAAAAAAAACTGAGTCTAAATTCATAGAAATTAATTCTGATACAAATAAAATCTTTTCCTCTACTCCTATTCAAACAGACTTGGTAATTCCATCTGGACAAGGAAACAAACAGCCTATGGAAATTGAGAAACTAGCTGTAAATACATTAATTGTTGGAGAAATGGCTAGAACAGAAATGGAATTTGTTTTCAAAAATCCTAATAATAATGAATTAGAGGGTGAATTCTTTTTTCCACTTGGAGAAGGAAAAACTATTACCAGATTGGCACTAGAAGTAAATAAAAGGTTAAGAGAAGCTGTAGTAGTTGAAAAAGAAAAAGGAAGAATTGCTTTTGAATCAACAGTTCGAAAAAAGATAGACCCAGCACTACTTGAGTGGACAAAAGGAAATAATTTTAAGGCTAGAGTATTTCCAATTCCAGCAAAAGGAACAAAAAGAATTGTTATTGAATATGAAGAACCTTTGATGCAATTTGATTCAGAATTGGTCTATACACTAAATCTTGGGATTAAAAAAAGTGTGAAAGAATTTAACTATGAAGTTGAAGTTCTTAGAGAAAATGGTCAGCCAGGACAAAAGTATAATAAACTGCAAGGGTTATTATTTAATGCTGAGCAAGGAAACCACATAGCAAAAAAGAGTTTTAAGAATGTCATTCCCAACAAATTTATTGCCTTTGATTTTCCTATTACGAATAAACGAGATAAAGTCTACACTGAAAGGGATGGAGGGAATTTTTATTTTTCTGCAACAACTTTTCCTTCTGTTATTCAAAGAGCCAAACCACAATCCAACCATATTGGGATTTACTGGGATATTTCTCATTCTGAGTTCAACCAAGATAAAACAAAAGAAATAGAGTTTTTGAAAAATTATTTGCAAACTCTAAAAGGAATTGTCACAGTAGACATTATCCCCTTTCATATAAAACTAGAAACTAAAAATACATTCTCAATATCTAATGGGAACGCTTCTGAATTAATTTCTTTCCTAAAAAATCTAAAATACGATGGAGCCACAAACTTTGATAATCTAAATTTTCAAAATCCCTCTTGGCAAGAAATACTGTTAGTTAGTGACGGAATTGATACGTATGGAAAAGAATCAGATTTAAATTCATTCACCCCTATTTACTGTATTTCAAATAATGAAACTGCTGATTTTAATAAGTTAAAAGCCTTATCATCAAAAAGTGGAGGAGCATTTATCAATTTAAAAAACATTCTTGTCGAGCAGTCAATTAAACTCATGAATAACCAACTGTATAGGCTTATGGAAATAGAATTTGAGGAATGGCAAGCAGAAGAAATTTATCCAAAAACAGGAATTGTCTCAGGCTCATCATTTTCAATTACAGGGAAATTATTAAGAGAAAAAGCAACATTATTATTAAAATTTGGAATCGGTAATCAAGTTTTAGAAGAGAAAGAAGTGATAATTTATAAAAACCCAGTTAAAGAATTAATTAAGAATAAGTGGGCAAGAAATAAATTGGACTATTTGATGATGGAATCCTCTAAAAACGAATCAAAAATTACTGAACATGCTAAAGAATATAAGTTAATTAGTCCTTTTACATCACTTATTGTATTGGATAGACTGGAAGATTATTTAGAACATGACATTGTGCCTCCAAGAGAAATGCAATATGAATATTACAATAAGAAAAAGAAGATTACAAAAGCAGAAAACAAGTCAAAAAAAGATAAAATTAAAAAAGTAAAAAGAGATTTTGAAGAGCGAATTGCTTGGTGGAATACTCAATTTAAAATTCCTAAAATTAAAAAACCTGTTATCATTGATACCATGAATTTTACTGATACTACAGAAGTTGCTCTAAATTTTAATTCCAGTACACCGCCCCCTCCACCTCCACCTGAACCAGAGCTTATAGAAGTTGTATCAGATGAAATGATTATTTCAGATGGTAATAGTGAAGAAGTTGCTTTACGAGAATTTACAATACAAAACTCAGATTCTAGAAGAGGGATTTTTAATCGAAGAGAACAATCTTCAGCTAACGGTTGGAATTATAATAAATCTGCACAAGGCGGTTACAGAAGAGGAAGAGGTGATTATATGAGTATCAATGAAAATGACAAAGAAATTAAATTAAAAAAATGGAAATCGGATGCTAAATATCTCAAAGAAATGGAGAAGTCAACATCAACTGATTACTTTAAGACCTACTACAAATTAAAAAACAAAAATGTTCATTCTCCTTCCTTCTACTTGGATATGAGTAGTTTTTTTGAAAGTAAAAAAGAATTAGAATTAGCTGAGAGAGTGTTATCAAATTTAGCTGAGCTAGAATCTGAAAATCATGAGCTTTTAAGAGCCTTAGCCTATAAACTTCAAGAACTAAAAAAATACACCAAAACTATAGAGATTTTAACCAAAGTAGTAGAATTACGTATCGAAGAACCTCAATCATATAGAGATTTAGGATTGGCTTACGCAAAGAATAATCAGCCACAACAAGCTATAGAAACCTTATACAAGATAATTGAAAAGCCTTGGCAACGTTTTGAAAAAATTGAACAAATTGTATTAAATGAAATAAACCAAATAATTGCTTCACATCCTGAAGTAAATACTGAGTTTATGAATCAAGAATTAATCAAAAACTTACCTGTTGATATCAGAGTTGTACTTAACTGGGATGCAAATAATACTGATATAGATTTATGGGTAACTGACCCTACTGGAGAAAAATGTTTCTACTCACACAATCGGACTAAAATCGGGGGATTCATGACAAATGACTTTACTCAAGGATATGGTCCTGAAGTATTTTTATTAAAAAAAGGGATGCAAGGAAAGTATAAAATTCAAGCCAATTACTATGGAAACAACTCTTCTAAAGTAACTGGACCTGTCACACTCAAGATGCAATTTTACACTAATTATGGAAAAGAAAATCAGCAGATTAAAGAAACTATCTTACGATTAAAAGATGCTAAAGAGGTAATTGAAATTGCAGAGATTGAAATCTAAACTTTACTTAATACTTTATCTATTTAAAAAATAACAAAATTACAATTGGTCAACAGCTTGTTGACCAATTGCATTAATTGCAAACCTCACAGGTTTTTAAAACCTGTGAGGTTTATTCTTTAATAAAAGATAAGCCCCTTTCTGTTTCTCCAAACAATTAATTTCTGTATTTTTAACCCTATGAAACCAGACTTCACCAAACTAGATTACCGCTCAATAAAAAGTGAACCCAATTCCTCTTCCAAATCAAGAAAATGGATGACAAATGAGGGAATTGAACTCAAATCATATTACACCAAAGAAGATTCTAAAGATTTAATTCATCTTGATTTTGTGGCAGGAATTGCTCCAAACTTGAGAGGGCCTTATTCCACTATGTATGCGATAAGACCATGGACTATTAGACAATACGCAGGTTTCAGTACAGCTGAAGAATCAAATGCTTTTTACAGAAGAAACTTAGCAGCAGGACAAAAAGGACTTTCAGTAGCGTTTGATTTAGCCACTCACAGAGGTTATGACAGTAATCACGAGCGTGTGGTAGGTGATGTAGGAAAAGCAGGAGTTGCTATTGATTCAGTGTTAGACATGAAAACACTTTTTGACCAAATTCCATTGGATAAAATGTCGGTTTCTATGACAATGAATGGAGCTGTGATTCCTATCATGGCTTTTTATATAGTAGCTGCCGAAGAACAAGGAGTGAAGCCTGAATTGCTTTCTGGAACGATACAAAACGATATTTTGAAGGAGTTTATGGTAAGAAATACTTACATCTACCCTCCTGCTCCAAGTATGAGGATTATCTCAGATATTTTTGAATACACTTCGGAGAATATGCCTAAGTTTAATTCTATTTCTATTTCTGGATATCACATTCAAGAAGCTGGAGGTACTGCTGATATTGAGTTAGCTTATACTTTAGCAGACGGATTAGAATACATCAGAACTGGATTGAAAGCGGGTTTAAAAATTGATGAGTTTGCTCCTAGATTATCCTTTTTCTGGGGAATTGGGATGAATCATTTTATGGAAATTGCCAAAATGAGAGCTGCTAGAATGTTGTGGGCAAAATTGATCAAGCAATTTAATCCTGAGAATCCAAAATCAATGGCATTGAGAACACATTGCCAAACCTCAGGATGGAGTTTGACTGAGCAAGATCCTTATAACAATGTGGCAAGAACATACGTAGAAGCTATGGCAGCTGCTTTTGGTGGGACTCAATCTTTACACACCAATGCGCTGGATGAAGCCATTGCTTTACCGACTGATGCTTCGGCACAAATTGCTAGAAATACACAATTGGTTATTCAAGAAGAAACAGGAATTACAAAAGCTGTTGATCCTTGGGGAGGTTCACATTATGTGGAATCACTTACCAAAGAAATTGCTGATAAAGCTTGGGAATTAATCCAAGAGGTAGAGGAATTGGGCGGAATGGCTAAAGCCATTGAAACTGGAGTGCCTAAAATGAGAATTGAAGAATCGGCTGCTCGAAAACAAGCGAAAATTGATAGTGGAAAAGATGTGATTGTAGGTGTCAATGCCTATCAAACAGATGAAGAAAGTGAGTTGGATATTTTGGATGTGGATAATACCAAAGTGCGTTTGGAACAAATTGAAAGATTAACTCAATTAAAACAAGACCGAAATTCAGAAAAAGTAACTGAACTCTTAGCCGAACTAACAAGTGCTGCAAAATTTGGAGAAGGGAATTTATTGGAAATAGCAGTGAGAGCAGCTAGAGAAAGAGCTACACTTGGAGAAATATCCGATGCGATGGAAGAAGCATTTGGAAGATATAAAGCAACCATCCGAACTATTTCGGGAGTTTATTCCTCAGAATCTATGAAAGATAAAGACTTTACTAAAGCACAAGAATTAGCTGATAAATTTGCCAACCAAGAAGGTAGAAGACCAAGAATTATGATTGCCAAAATGGGGCAAGATGGTCATGATAGAGGTGCGAAAGTAATCTCTACTTCCTTTGCTGATATTGGTTTTGATGTGGATATTGGACCATTATTTCAAACACCAAAAGAAGCTGCCAAACAAGCTGCCGAAAATGATGTGCACATTTTAGGAGTTTCTTCTTTGGCTGCTGGACACAAAACATTGGTTCCACAAGTAATTGCTGAATTAAAAGCTCTTGGACGAGAAGATATTATGGTAATTGCAGGTGGTGTAATTCCAAAACAAGATTATGACTTCTTATTTAATGCCGGTGTGGTCGGAGTTTTCGGTCCTGGAACTAAAATTGCTACTGCGGCTATTGATATTTTGGGGAAGTTAATTAGTAATTAACTAACCTCAAGCAACTCAATCCATTGAGTAGTACATCTCGGACTTCGGTGTTCTTTAATAAGTGCCCACTCTTTTTCTCGATTACCAACCGTTGCTACTTTCACTTTGTTTTTACCATATCTATCATTGAGTAAGTCAATCGCTTTAGTCAATGCTTCGTTTTCTATTTTTTCTCTCACATCAAAAAGCCCTAATTGCAAATTATCCTTTGGCATAATGTTGAATAAATTCACTCCTACTTTCTTGTAGCGATAACCTGGTCTGTATATTTTTCTCAATCCTTTAAGGGCTAATTTAGTCAATTTTATGGTACTCGAACTTGGTGTATCAAGTGTAATTATCGTTCTATTTCGGTATTGTTTGTCAGTATTACTAAAACTATTTGTGGTAAGAAAAACTTCAATTTTCCCTGCCGCAGAGCCTTGCTGACGTAATAAATCAGCTACTTCAGCTATATAAAAAGCACAAGCTTCTTCTATCAATCCGTAATCTGTAAGTTTATAACCGAATGATTTAGCTGTTCCTATCCCTTTTTTGGCACTTGGCAATATCGTTAGCTCATTACAAATCTCTCCTTGTAATTCCCTCCAAAGCCTCTCTCCTATCACAGTCATATTTTTTCGTACCCATGCCACTGGAAGTTTAGCAAAATCATAGGCTGTTTTAGCTCCCGTTTTTTCTACTCGCACAGCATGTTTACGTCCAATTCCCCACACATCTTTTACTTTGGTCCATTTGAGTAATTCTATTCTTTTTTCTTCAGAGTCTACCACAAACACTCCCTCATTCTCTGCTAATTTTTTCGCATATCTATTAGCTAATTTAGCTAAAGACTTAGTATTTCCAACTCCTACACCTACTGGTATTCCTGTATATTTTTTAACCCTATGCTTTATTTCATAAGCCGTTTCTATTACTTGACTCTTAGAATGTCCTGATAAATCCACAAAACTTTCATCAATACTATACTCTTCCACTAAGGGAGAAAATTCTCGTAAGGTATTCATAACCCTTTGAGACATATCACTATACAATGTATAATTAGAAGAAAAGCAAACAACATTATTCTCTTTCAGTTCTTTTTTTATCTTATACACAGGTTGAAACATAGGAATATAGGCTAAAGCCTTAGCTTCTTTGTTAGCAGCAATTACACATCCATCGTTATTACTAAGAACAACCACAGGTTTTCCTTTCAAATCAGGCCGAAAAACTTGTTCACAGGACGCATAAAAACTATTGCAATCAACAAGGGCTATCATTACAAAACGGATTTAATAATGTAAGTAACGGTTCCCCAAATCTCTATTTCTTCTTTGCAGTCAACCTCCATTCGTTGTACCTCAAATTTTCCTTCAGTAGTTACAAAAGCAAGTTGATTTTGTTTAGGAGTAATTGCTTTATCTACAATTAATACGTCCTTCTCAGAAATTCCGTATTCCTCATAATTTGTATCTGCAACTCTCATAAAAAAAGTAGAATTTGGATTATCCACCAGCACTTCATTCAAGTCTATGCGAGGTTCAGCATAATGGGTAGCAGGACTCGAAAATCCAGTTTGGGTTGGTTTCAATACACGGTGTTCTCTTCGAGATTTTTTTATCATTCCGCTATTTTCTTCTAGTTCTTCCATTACTTTTTAAAGCCTAAATTTCCACTCTAATTATTGATAATTAGAGTATTAAATAAATTAAATTTGTTTTAAGGATAGTAAAATAACTCCGCAATGAATCAGTAATTTTAAAAACTACTTAGTCATTTTTCTAAATTAGATTCATAAAAACCTATTGATATAAAAATAGTAAAAAAGAGCGTACGCCAGGCCATTTTTTTCATTTAAAAATCAAGAAAAATACAAGCTGTTTATTTGTAGGAAATTACAAATAGTAAAATTTATGAACTACAAGAAAGCATCGAGCAACCTATTTTATTCCTTGCCCATTCTGGTCGCTTTGTATACCATTTTTCCATATTTGGTTGGTCTGCGTAAGGGTTCTGGAGTAAGTTGTATAATTCCTCAATCAAAGAATAATTACCTGTTTCTGCTTGATCGATAGCAAGTTGGGCCATGTAATTTCTTAATACATACTTTGGATTTACTTTCTTCATTTGAGTCAATCTTTCTTCTACATTCAAATCCTCGTTATGTAACCTAAACAAGTAACAATTGAACCACTCTTTCCACTCTTTTTTTCTGGATTTTAATTCTGATTTTTCAAGATATGAAACTTCCTTGAGCACATTCCAAAACTCATTGAACTTAGTAAATTCAATGCTAGATAATTCTCTAAAAAACAATGTCATATCAATCTCTGATTGACGTAAATTTTCTTCTAAAATATGAATAAACTCATCTGAAACTGCATCCGCATTATTGAAACCAAGTTTCGAACACATCATTGCGTGTTGTTCTCTAATATATTCTTTTTTGTAGGCATCGAGAATTGCCTGAAGTGGCTCGGCATCCTCAATCAAAGGATACAATGTATTGGCAAGTTGAGTTAAATTCCAAAGTGCAACACTAGGTTGATTTCCATATCTATATCTCCTGTGTTGAGCGTCCGTAGTGTTTGGTGTCCAACCAGGGTTATACTCTTCCAACCAACCATAAGGTCCATAATCGATGGTTTGCCCAAGGATTGACATATTATCCGTATTCATTACGCCATGAACAAAACCTACTCGCTGCCAATTAATCATCAACTTTTTGGTGCGGTTTACCACTTCTTGAAAAAAGGCTAAATACGTTTCCTTACTTGGTGAGTCAAGCTCAGAAAAATGGTGTTTAATTGTGTAATCCGTTAACTTTTTAAGGTTCTCCTTATCCTGCCTTGAGGCAAAAATTTCAAAATTCCCAAATCGAATAAAACTTTCAGATACTCTAGCCACTATGGCTCCTTGCTCATCTTCAATGTTTCCATTATAGAGCATATCTCTTGGTATCCAATCGCCTGTTTTTACTATGGATAATGCCCTAGTTGTATCAATTCCTAAATTATACATGGCTTCACTACACAAATATTCTCGGATAGAAGAACGTAAGACTGCCAATCCATCCGCTCTTCGAGAGTAAGGAGTTGGCCCAGCACCTTTGAGTTGGATTTTTATATTTTTCTTATTGATTTCTAATTCGGCAATATTAATAGCTCTTCCATCTCCTAATTGTCCTGCCCATTGCCCAAACTGGTGACCTCCATAGCACATTGCATAAGGTTTAAAACTCTTAAAAGGAATTTCTCCACTGAATATTTTGACAAACTGTTCTTCCTCTTCCATCTCAATTCCCCATTCTTCAAATAACTGAGAAGAAGTATGAATAAGACTTGGACTTTTAGGTTTTATGGGAGTCGCATACGAATAGCAAGCTCCTTCTACCTGACGAGAAAAGTTGTTTTGCTCGTTGTCCGCAGGTAATTCCTTGGAAAAACTAGGCGAAATAGGAAAATCAAAAATAGAAGCCATATAATTCTTTTATTTTTGAAGTATTAATGACTCAGAATTAATGCAATATCTCAAACCACTTGGTTCGGGACCATCAGGAAAAACGTGACCCAAATGTGCATCACAGGTATTACAAACTACTTCTACTCTTATCATTCCAAAAGAAACATCTTTGATATAGCCTATTGCATTTTCTTTGATTGGCTCAGTAAAACTTGGCCAACCTGTACCCGATTCAAATTTAATGGTGGAATCAAACAAAGAGGTATCACAACAAACGCAGCCATATTTTCCAGCTTCATGAGAACTGCAAAATTCTCCGCTTCCTGCCCTTTCTGTCCCTTTTTGGCGAGTGATTCTAAATTGCTCGGGAGTGAGTAACTCTTTCCACTCGCTTTCAGTTTTTTCTACTCTTCTGTCTGGCTCTGGCGAACCATTATTAGCATATTTTATAACCGAATTCCAGTTTAGCATAGTTTTTCTCTTTTACATAAAGATAATGCCTTTTTAACTAAAATGCTACCAAGCAATAGCATTAAAAAATCGAAATCGTAACCCGATAATTGTTTTACCTTTGTGTTTATAAATTACACTTCAATTTACAATGGCAGAAAAGAAAAAAATAGAATCTCGGTTACATCCAGAAAGTAGATTTCATGGAAGATACGACCTCAAGAAGCTACAAGAGGTTTGCCCAGAATTGAGCGAATTTGTGTTTGTGAATGATTACGATTCTGAAACTATAAATTTTCATGATCCTAAGGCTGTTAAAATGCTGAACAAAGCATTGCTAGCTCATCATTACGGAGTAAAAAATTGGGATATTCCTGAGAATTATTTATGTCCACCGATTCCAGGAAGAGCGGATTATATTTACCATATTGCTGAGTTTTTGAGTGCTAATAATTACCGAAAAATTCCTAAAACAACTTGCTTGGATATTGGTGTGGGTTCGAGTTGCATTTTCCCAATTATTGGAGTTAATGAATACGATTGGGATTTTATAGGAACCGATGTAGATCCCGATGCACTGGAATCTGCTCAGAATATATTGGATAAAAATTCTACACTAAAATCTAAAGTAGAATTAAGGTTTCAGGATAATTCCAACTCAATTTTCGAAGGAATACTAAAAGAGGGTGACCGAGTAGATTTAACTATTTGTAACCCGCCTTTTCATGGTTCGGCTCAGGAAGCAAGGGCAAGTTCAAGAAAAAAAATAAGAAACCTAACTCACTACACCAATAAAGACAAAACCTTAAATTTTGGCGGACAGCCCAATGAATTATGGACTGAAGGTGGCGAAGTTGCCTTTATCCAAAATATGATTCGAGAGAGTAAAAAAGTATCGGGCAAGTGTTATATTTTCTCTACATTAGTTTCAAAAAAAGATCATTTATTTGAGATAAAACAAACCTTAGAAGAAGAAAAAGTATTTTACCATAGAACAGTAAACATGGGGCAAGGAAACAAATGGAGTCGCTTGTTATTGTGGACTTTTATGGATTATGATGAACAGATAACATGGAAAAAAGAACGCTGGAATTTTGGACTAAAGAATTAAAAAGCAAATAATGAATCCTAAACCAATAACCCTTCTTTCCTCTCCCTTACAAGGATTCACCGATTTCCGATTTAGGAATGCGTTTCATCATTATTTTGGAGGAATTGATACTTTTTATTCGCCTTACATCAGACTTAATGGAAAACTGGTAATAAAAGGTGCTTACGAGAGAGATATTTTACTCGAAAATAACGAAACCCTAAACGTAATTCCGCAAGTAATGACCAATAGTGCAGACGAGTTTTTGTTTGTAGTAAAATTCATTCAACAATTTGGTTACAAGGAACTAAACTGGAACTTGGGTTGCCCGTATCCTATGGTAACCAAACAAGGAATGGGCTCAGGATTAGTGAAAAACACCGAACAAATTCGTCATATTTTGGATAGAGTGCATAACGAAACAGATATAGTAATTTCTATGAAAATGCGTCTTGGTTATGACAATCCAGAAGAAATTCTGGATACTTTACCAATGTTAGATGAATTCCCAATCAAAAACATAGCCATTCATGCTCGTATTGGCAAACAATTGTACAAGGGAGGTGTTGATTGGGATGGGTTCCAAAATGCTTTGGACAACACAAAACATACTTTGTATTACAATGGCGACATTACTTCGGTTGAGGCCTTTAGAGCTGTGAAAAAGCGATTTCCTAGTATCAGTCATTTTATGATTGGCAGAGGATTAATTAGCGACCCATTTTTGCCCCAAATGATACAGAATAATACCTCTGAATATCCCAAAAATCGTTGGCAGGTTTTCAAAGAGTTTCACGATAGGATTTACCAAGAATATGATGATTATTTAAGTGGACCTACTCCTATCAAAATGAAAATGAGAGGGTTTTGGGAGTTTTTTGCAGCCTCTTTTGAGAATCCACAAAAGACTTTTAAAAAAATTAAAAAAGCAAATAATGCTGTGCAGTATCAGCAAGCAACGAGGGAGATTTTTAGGGAAGTTTTGAGGGGCTGAAATTAAATCATAAAAAAAGCCTCACATAAAGTGAAGCTTTTCTTGTTGTCTCACTAGGGCTCGAACCTAGACTCTTCTGTACCAAAAACAGACGTGTTGCCAGTTACACCATGAGACATTCTCGTTTTGAGATTGCAAATATAAAACTTTATAAAGTTATAGCAAACAATTAGAAAATATTTTTATCCCTCAAATGTAAAAGATAATTGCCACATTTGAGTTCGCAATTTATCAAGTGGCGAAGAGAAATAGGTTTTGTTTTTTATCAACACATTATTTATTCCTATATCCAATCTCAAATCTATTCCAAATTTGAAATATTCTAAGAAAAAATCAACCCCTCCTCCTACTGAATATGCATAATTCATCCGCTTGATTTTTAGCACATCATCATAGTCAAACTGTTCTTTTACATTGATATTACTCGACCAATCTATCCCAAATTTACCCCCAGCCATACCATAAAAAGCTACATTATTTATTCTGTTGGTTACAAACTTAAACTGTAGAGGCATTTCGGTATACACCGATCTCAATTTCTTGACATAGTCCACATTTTCGCCATCTTGAAGAAATACATAGTTCATGTTTCTATCTTGAAAAGATAATAAAATAGCTAACCTTAGCTTTACGTTTTCATTAAATGAGACAGAACCCATTGGACCCACAGCAAAAGAACCAATTGATTCTGGGGTTACAGAAATTAATGAATCCTGAAAGGTATAATCTGCTTTGCGAGTGGTAATTAAAGAAGATTTGGTGTAAGCTAACCAAAATCCCCAGTGGTATCTACTTTTCGCAAAGTTTGGGATATTAAGTGGTTTAGTTTGCGAAAAAGAATCTTTTCCCACAAATAGTAACAATAATGATATGACTACTAACTTTTTCATTCAGTAATTAATTTAAAAGACCTAACGCCTCTTTTATTCTTTTCATTGCCTCTATCAAACTTTCTTTTGAAGCTGCATAAGAGATTCTTATTGTAGTTTCTGAACCAAATGCTTCTCCAGTTACAAGAGAAACTCTTCCTTGTTCAAGAATAAACAAAGATAAATCGGATGCATTATTAATCGTTTGTCCTTGGTATGATTTTCCAAAAAACGCACTCACATCAGGGAACACATAAAATGCTCCTTGTGGATTATTACATTCCACCCCTTTTATTTCGTTCAATGCATTTACAACTAACTCTCTTCTTTCTTTAAACTCCTTGAGCATATAACTCACTTTTTCTGGCGGATTGGAAATAGCCTCTAAAGCTGCTCTTTGCGAAATGGATGAAGTACCGGAGGTAATTTGACCTTGAGCTTTTATACAAGCATCTGCTAACCATTGTGGAGCAGCAATGTATCCCAATCGCCATCCAGTCATAGCAAATCCTTTTGAAACTCCATTTACAATTACGGTTTGTTCTTTTACATTGTCAAATTGAGCAATGCTCTCGTGTTTTCCTGAGAAATTTATGAGCTCATAAATTTCATCACTTATGATTATCACATCAGGATGTTTGGCTACTACATCAGCAATTTGTTTCAATTCTTCTTTAGTAAAAACTGTACCTGAAGGGTTACAAGGTGAACTAAAAATAATGAGCTGAGTTTTATCAGTGATAGCTTCTTCCAATTCCTTTACATTAATTTTAAAGTCGGTAGAAATATCCGAATTAATAACTACAGGAACTCCTTGGGCCATTTTTATTTGCTCATAATAAGTTACCCAATATGGTGCAAAAATAATGACTTCATCCCCTTCATTCAATACACTCAAAAATATATTAGCCAAAGATTGTTTGGCACCTGTAGAAACTACTATCTGACTGGCATTATAATCTAAATTATTGTCTCGCTTAAACTTGTTGGCAATAGCTTCTCTCAGCTCCAAAAACCCAGGAACTGGAGGGTATTTGCTATAGTTTTCTTGAATGGCTTCGATACCAGCTTCCTTGATAAAATCAGGTGTGTCAAAATCAGGTTCACCAAGACTTAAGCTAATAATATCAATACCTTGTTGCTTTAATTCTCTACTTTTTTGAGCCATTTCCAGTGTAGCGGAAGGCTTCATGTTTTTAATTCTCTGGGCTACGTGTTGCATTATATTATTTAAAATTTTCTTTCTAGAAGAGAGATAAATTGTTGTACAGAAGAGGATTCATTATCCCAATTATGCTTTGATTCAATTTCAGAACTAAGGTATGCTTTTGCTTCAACCATTGTTTCGCAATTATTTAGTTTATCTAAAGCTTTGTCATATTCGATTTTTTCTCCACTAAATAAATCATTCATAAAAAGAAATTTTTGATTCAATGCTATTCCATCTTTCAAATCCGTAATCTTAGTTTTAGTTAATTTCTCAGCTAATGATTCTTCTTTATCTGGAGTTAAAGCGTATTTATCATTCACAGAGGTTTCCTCAGATACTGGAGCAGAGTCAGTTCCAATCTCATTGATCTCATCAATCAGGTTTTTTTGATTGGGTGAAATATCAAGAGATTCTTCGTTTTCGATGTCAAATTTAAACGCAAAGCTACTTTCCTCCACTTTTTCCTCAATTTCCTCTTGTGAACTTACATTTTCAGAAACCAACTCCTCTGCAATTTCTTTTTTCTCAAGCAAAGCTTTGTATCTCAACACAGTAAGTCTTTCATATACATCCCTACTGTTCTCAAGCATTTCGTTTAATTCCTCCAAAGAAAGCTTTCCTTTTTCAAGTTTTGAAGCTTTTTTATTTAATGATTTGGCCAAATCTACAAGGCTCAAATAGTTATTCTCACTCATACTGTAATTTCTGTTTTTACGAAATTCAATTTATTATCTTAATCCAAATGTTGTGCTTCCCACTTTAGTCCCTTCAGAGTATATTTCTACTTTATAATCTCCTTTTGGTAAATCAACTTCTCCTTTTTCAAAGAAAATACACAGGTCAACTACCTTGTTTTGGTAATCCACAGTTCTTCCAATACTCATCTCAATCATTTCATCACCTATCTGTACTTTGGTACTCTTGGTGTTAGTCATTACGTTTCCTTCAGGAGAAATAACTCTCATATAGAAAGTTTTGTCACCAGGACTAGCAATTGTATTTGCCACAATGCTAAAACAAGATTTGAATTGATCCGCTCTTCTCGCTCTGCTAGTTTCAGTAAAACTCCCGCTATTTCTTACTCTTATTGCCTCAGCTTTTAAGTTAAGTATTTGAAGTTTAGATCCTTTTTCAACTGTTTTAGATAAGTTTTCTGTTTTTTCTTTCAATACATCTCTCTCTCCAGACACAGTTGTAATTGTTTCATCTTTTACTTTGATAGTTGCTTGTAACTCTTTGTTTAGAGTATTGAGTGAATCAACTTTATGCACATAATTTTTCATTACTTTTCTCAAAGTTTCCGCTTCTTTTCTCATTTTGTAAAGTTGTCTGGCGGTATATTTTTTACTTTTTTCAGAGCTCTCAAGCTCGCTTAATAATAATTGAACTTTTTGTTTCTGAACATTTATACTATCTTGAAGTTCAGTATTGTTAGTGTTTACAGCATTATAATCATCCAGTAAATTACTCAACGATACAGCAATATCATCTTCCATTATGGCATTTAATCCATTGCCAGCCATCATTTCGTTAAGCCCCGTAATTTCTTCTTCGTAGCTTGCATTCATTTTTTTACTCGCATTCAGTTCCCATCCAAGAAATGCGGCTATAAGACTTACAATAATTAAGGCTGTGACTAAAAGTGGTGTCTTGTTTTTCATGATAATTTATTTAGTAGCGTAAAAATATGTAATTTAAGAGGTCTTTAATAGAAAATTAATAAAATCTTCACATGTTTAGTGATTTAATTAAAATTGGGTTTCCAAAAAACTGTATTAGTTGCAATAATTCGCTTGTAAAGAATGAAACGTACTTATGCGGAAATTGTTTTTTTTATATCCCAAAAGGTGAGTTAACAATGAGTTCTGATGGTGAAATAGGAAACCTATTCAATCACTTTGATTGTTTTGTAGGTGGTAGTCATTTATTTGATTTTGATAAAGAAGGAAAAACCCAGCAAATTCTTCATGAACTTAAATACAACTCAAATATCAATTTTGGAGAATATTTAGGAAAATTAATGGGTTCTGAATTTAAAGATTTACTAAAAGATATAGAATATTTGATACCAGTTCCGCTTCATCCTAAAAAAGAGCATCAGAGAGGATTCAATCAGAGTTTGTTATTATGTAAAGGGTTAAATTCGGTGCTAAAAACTCCGATTTCTACCAAAAATTTAATAAGAACTCGGTACACTGAAACACAGACAAAAAAGAATAAATCTCAGCGGATTGAAAATATTAAAAATGCTTTTGAGATAAAAAAGCCAGAGGAATTTATTGGGAAATCAGTTTTATTAATAGATGATGTAATCACAACTGGTTCTACATTATCTGAATGTATGGCAGTACTTTATGAGATAGAGGGAATAAAAATTAGCGTATTGTTATTAGCAAAAGCAAACTATTAAAGTTCGTATAGCTCATCAAAATCGAGCATGTCTTCACCATGTTTCTCAACATAGTCTTCCATCACCAAATAGGTCCTTTTGACCCCATAAATTCTAGAAAAAAGCACTTCAAATTTTACATCCTTACTCACAACCATCAATATTTCAACATAATCAGAATGTTTCTTTGATTGTAAGTTTTGCTCACAATCAGGACAGTAAAAATTTACTTTTTCCCCATCTTTAAAATGGTGACTATAATCGTAATAAAATTCATATTTACCCAAATTAGGATCTAAAAAAATAGAAAGCATGTCTCCTTTTTCGTTTTTTGTCAAAAACTCAATTCCTTCCTTCTCCCTCATGTTTTCGTTACAGTGAGGGCAATGGTATTCGTATTTTCCTATTTCTTCTAGTAATCCCATAATTTCCTTATTAAAATAGGATTTTTTTTTAACATAGCAAGCATAAGTTGTTAATTTTTGTAATATGCAGTGTCTAATTAATTGTTTATTAAATAGTTTAATATTTAGGATAGAAAAAGTATTTTATTTGACATTTTTTTTGAAATTATTTTCTTATCTTTATGTAAGTTCTTTAAAAAAATATTGACCCACACCCTCGTTATATAAACTTAACATTTTATAATATTGGAGACTAACTTCGGATATCAATGGCGGGCCTCAACCAATTTATTGGTTTGCTTTATTGCAATACAGAGGATTACAGACATACACGAGAATCTCCTTCCATTACTACAGAAGTTTATAAAGCTTCTGGTGTGGGTTTTTTTATTTTTTTTTATTTTGTTTTGAACTTTTTTCCAAACCATGTGTACGGGAAGAAAAACAAAACATAAACTCAAATGAAAAACACACTCTTAACTTTTATTGCAATCGCCTTATTTTTGCCTGCCTTTAGTGCAAAAACTGAAAAAACTGTTTCTTCAAAAATCAACCATGTAACTGTGTATCTTAATGGTGCACAAGTAAAAAGAAAAGGAAAAGTAACTCTCAAAAAAGGAATAAACACCTTGTTTTTTCAAAATGTATCGCCTTATCTTAATGCCAAAACTATACAAATTAGTGGATTGGGAGATTATATTATTTTGGATTCAAAAAAATCTATTAAATATCCTAAACCAGAAGAAACCAAAGTTATACCAAATAAAAACCTAGCATTAATTGCTAAAATGAGGGATTCGATAAAAGATTTGAATTTTGAGAGAAATGGAGTCTCTGCAAAATTAAACCATCTAAATACAGAACGTAAATATCTGATGGCTAATAAAATATATTATAAAGATACTCTGCCAGTATTTAAAGAATCATTGGCTTATTTAAGAAAACAGTTGTTTGAAATAACTGAAATGGAACAAAAACTAAGAAAAAAAAACAACGATATTCAACAATTGATAAGAGAGATAAATGCGAGAATTAACGTATTGAACAATTACCAGAAAAATAAAAGACCTGTAAACAAGAAAAAGCCTATTCATCAAATTGAGGTAACTGTGCAGGCTCAAAAAGATTTGAGCGGAAGTATGACTGTTTCTTATTTTGTGAGTAATGCAAGTTGGTCGCCAAGTTATGATATAAGAGTAAAAAATATAAACTCGCCTGTAGAACTCACAATGAAAGGAACTGTGTATCAAAATACGGGTGAAGATTGGGAAAATGTAAAACTTACTTTATCAACAAATAATCCTTACAAAAACAAAGTGAAACCAGAATTAAGTGTTTGGTATATAAATTATTACAACCCAAATATTGGGTATTATAAAGATGCAAATGGTAGAAATAAAAAAGCCAGAATAGCCCAAAAAAATGCTGTTACATTGAGTGAAGTATCTGTAAATGAAACAACAGATAGCTATTCACCGCCTGCTCCTGCTGCGGTTCGTTCTACTAATTACACTGTAAAAACTCAAACTATGGCAAATGTAGAATACAGAATAGATTTGAAATACAGCATTGAATCGGATAATAGAGCTCATTTGGTAGCTGTAAACCAGCAAAATATAAAAGCGGAGTATATACATTATTTAGTACCAAAATATGATAAAGAATCGTATTTGGTGGCACAATTAGTTGATTGGGAAGAGTTGGATTTATTGCCTTCTAAAGCAAATTTATATTACGAAGGCAGCTACATTGGTGAATCAAGAATTAATCCAACTGCTAACGACACCTTGTATATTTCTCTTGGAAATGATAGAAATGTAAGAGTAAAAAGGGTAAAAGACAAAGAGAAATCTAGAGATAAAGTGTTCTCTAACAGAAAATCAACTACGGTTTCTTATGATTTATTTGTAAAAAATATGGGAACTAAAAACTATAAAATTGTAGTAGAAGATCACTTACCAGTTTCGAAAGACAAATCAATTGTAGTAACTCTTGAGAGTAAATCTAGAGCTAGATTCAATGAAAAAACTGGAATGATGGTTTGGAAATTTAACCTGAAAGGCAAAGGAACCAAGAAACTAAACTACACCTACAAAGTGGAGTATGACAATGACAAACCTCTTGATTTGAGCAAGTTGTAGTTACTGATAGATTCAATATATTTTCAATGTTATTCCCTTTAAAAAGGGAATCTATATCGCGAGAATAATTCATAACAGAGTAGATTCCTGCCTTCGCAGGAATGACATAAAAAAGTATATTCCTACATTCATAAAATCTCAAACTACAAATTTGTAGTTTGAGATTTTTTTTGTGCATCTTTGTTTATGCTTTTATTTCCATCATCAAAAATAAACATTGGACTCTCCATTCTCAACAAAAGAGAAGATGGGTACCATAATTTGGAAAGTATCTTCTACCCTGTTCCACTTTTCGATTCCCTTGAGTTTATAGAATCAAACGAAATGGAGTTTGATTGCTCCATAGAAATTGACAACGAAAAATCAAATTCGGTATTAAAAGCTTATGAATTATTATCCCGAGATTTTGATTTACCTCCAGTATCTATTTACCTCCAAAAGCGGATTCCGATGGGAGCTGGCTTGGGTGGCGGTTCATCTAATGGAGCTTTTATGTTGGTGGGATTAAATGACTATTTTAATCTTGGTTTATCAACCCAAGAACTTGAAAATTACGCATTAAAAATTGGAGCAGATTGTCCATTTTTTATTGAAGATAAACCAAAATTAGTGCATGGAATTGGCGAAATATTATCAGAATCAACTATTTCATTATCAAATAAATATATATTTTTAGTTAATCCTTTAATTCATATTAGCACACAACAAGCATTTAGTAATTTAAAGCTCAAAAAAAAACAAAACCCTTCATTGGAAAGTGTAATAAATAATCAATCCGTTTCTGAATGGAAAAACACTGTTTTTAATGATTTTGAAAAAGGAGTATTTGCCCAATTTCCTGAAATAGAAAAGATAAAAAACACTCTTTATAAGCATGGAGCTAGCTATGCCTCAATGACAGGAACTGGCTCTACGGTTTATGGAATATTTGATTCAGAACCTGAATTAGAAGGATTTTTTGAATCTTATTTTACTTTTAGTTCCAAATTGTAGTTTGAGGTTGTATAGTTTGTAGCAATCCCCTACTTTTGCAGTCTATGAGCGATTTAACAAAAGAAATAGAAAAACGCAGGACGTTTGCCATAATTAGCCACCCAGATGCTGGGAAAACTACCCTTACCGAAAAATTATTATTATTTGGTGGAGCGATACAAACTGCTGGAGCTGTAAAATCAAACAAAATTACCAAAACTGCCACTTCCGATTTTATGGAAATTGAGAAACAGAGAGGGATTTCGGTAGCTACATCGGTAATGGGCTTTAATTACGAAGGGTTAAAAATTAATCTGTTGGATACTCCTGGTCACAAGGATTTTGCGGAAGATACTTTTAGAACGCTTACAGCTGTTGATTCAGTGATTTTGATAATTGACTGTGTAAATGGAGTCGAAGCTCAAACAGAGCGATTAATGGAGGTTTGTAGAATGAGAAATACTCCCGTGATGGTGTTTATTAATAAATTGGACAGACCCGGACAAGACCCATTTACTTTATTGGATGAAATTGAAGAAAAATTGGACATAAAAGTGCGTCCGCTTTCTTGGCCTATTAATATTGGCGATAGGTTCAAAGGAGTCTATAATATTTATAATTCTTCTTTGAATTTGTTTCAAGTAAACAAAACCAATATTGAAGATGAAGTGATGTCTATAAGTGATTTATCTGATACTCAATTGGATGAATTTGTAGGAGAAGAAGATGCAAATCAATTGCGAGAAGATGTAGAATTGATTGAAGGTGTGTACGAAAAATTTGATGTGGATGAATATTTGAAAGGGAATTTAGCTCCTGTTTTCTTTGGTTCGGCATTGAATAATTTTGGAGTTCAGGAATTGCTGAATTCATTTATAAAAATTGCTCCATCTCCTCAACCAACTGAGACTGACGTTAGAATGGTAGAGCCAAAAGAGGATAAGTTATCCGGATTTGTTTTTAAAATTCATGCGAATTTAGATCCCAATCACAGAGATAGAATTGCCTTTTTTAAAGTATGTTCAGGAAAATTTGAACGTAATAAATTCTACCAACATCAGCGAATTAATAAGAAAATGAGGTTTAATAATCCAACCAGTTTTATGGCTCAAGACAAGAATATTATTGATTCGGCTTATCCTGGAGATGTAATTGGCTTGTACGATACGGGAAGTTTCAAGATTGGCGATACACTTACTGAGGGTGAAGAAATGCACTTCAAGGGAATCCCTAGTTTTTCGCCAGAAATGTTCCGAGAATTGGTGAATAAAGACCCTATGAAATCTAAGCAATTAGAAAAAGGAATTCAACAATTAACGGATGAAGGTGTAGCTCAATTATTTACACAACAACCAGGAAACAGAAAGATTATTGGCTGTGTAGGTGAACTACAATTTGAGGTAATCCAATACCGATTGAAGCATGAATACGGAGCTTCTTGTGATTTTACTCCTAGAAATTTTCATAAAGCATGTTGGCTGACAACAACTGACAAAGACAAATTAACCGAGTTTGTGAGAAGAAAAGCGAGTTATGTAGCGGAAGATAAAGATGGGAACTATGTGTTTTTAGCGGAGTCAGCTTTTTTATTAAGGCAAGCTGAGTTTGATTATCCTGAAATAACTTTCCATAAGACTAGTGAGTTTAAGGTTTAAAAGTTGGAAAATTATGTAAATTAATCAAAATAACTCCAACTGCCCGTTATCCAAAGCTCCTTCCAATTCCAACAACTTCTTTTTGGCTGGTAATCCGCCTGCATAACCTGTGAGGCTTCCATCTGAACCAATAATTCGGTGGCAAGGAACTAATATAGAAATTGAATTAGCTCCGTTTGCAGTAGCAACCGCTCTTATGGCTTTTTCATTGCCTAATTTTTTAGATAAACTCAAATACGAATCGGTTTTCCCATAAGGGATTTGTAGCAATTCATTCCATACTTGTTGCTGAAACTTAGTGCCAATTAATTTTAAAGGAATAGTAAACTCAGTTCTTATTCCTTCAAAATATTCTGCTAATTGCCTTTTAGTTTCATTAATTATCTTAGATTCTCCTTCTTCAAATTCTGCATCTAATCCTTTTTTGATTCGATTATCTACAGCTGTTCGCATTTTTCTGTATCGCCAATCACAAATGCACAATTCATCTCTGAAAGAACCCAAAATGAGTTCTCCAAAAGGAAACTTAACATAAGTAGTTAAAATTTTATTATCCATAAGTAATTGAAAATAAATTATTTAAAAATAAATCGATAAACATCTGTAACTTTTTAAATAGTTAATTAGTTCTACTTACAAACCTAAAAAAACAAAACCATTATGAAAAATTTAATCCTTACTACAGCACTTTTATTTTCAATTTCATTGAGTAGTTTTTCTCAATCAGACTCAACTGAACAATTAAACACTCAAATGTCGAAAATTGTAAAACTTGACAAAGAAGAACTTCCTGCAAACAGAAATAAAATTGAAGTTGTTTTATTTAGCTTCAATGTTCAACCAGATGGAACCATCAAAGTATTAGACATGAATTATTCTAATGAAAAAATTAAAAAAGCTTTGATGAATAAACTTTCAAAAGCTGTATTAGAAAACAAAAGTGTTTCAAGCAAAGTGCACTATTTCAAAGTATTATTCAAAAAATTATAAGAATAAAAAAAACCGACAATTGAATCAATTGTCGGTTTTTTTATTAAAATTAATAAATTAATTATTCTGAATATGTACATCCATTTGAGGAAAAGGAATGTTCAATCCTTTGTCGCCAAACTCTTTATATATTCTTTCATTCATTTTAAAATAAACATCCCAATAATCTTCGTTTTTACACCAAACTCTCAAAGTTAAGTTTACTGAGCTATCCGCCAATTCATTCAATCCTATAAAGTTAGCTTCTTCGTCAATGATTCTTGGGTCTTCTTTTACAAATTTCAATAATGTTTCTTTAGCTGTATCATAATCATCACCATAAGCAATTCCAACTGTAAAATCTACTCTTCTTTTAGTCTGGCTAGAGTAATTAGTCATATTACCATTTGCTAGAGGCCCATTAGGTATTATCACAGTTTTATTATCCAAAGTAATTAATATAGTGTTGAAGATTCTAAGTTCTTTAACATGCCCAATTTCTCCTTGAGCTTCAATAAAATCACCTACTTTATAAGGTTTGAAAAACAAAATCATTACTCCACCAGCAAGGTTTGATAGAGTTCCTGAAAATGCCATACCTATTGCCAAACCTGCAGCACCAAGCAATGCTACAAAAGAAGTCATTTCGATTCCTAATTGGCTCATAGCTGTTATAATTACCAATATTTTTAGGGTAATTGCTATGGTGCTTGCAAGGAAAGTTTCTAATGAAGGATCGTAATCCTTTTTTGCAAAAAGCTTTCTCACCATTTTATTTACTCGCTTAACTAACCAAAATCCTATTACAAGTATGGCAACAGCGATTAATAGTGATGTTCCGTATTCCACAATTTTTCCTATCCACCAATCTGGATTTGAATAATCAATTTTTGGGGCTTGTGCTGTTACTTGGTTTGTTGTTTCTTGTGTCATAGTTTTATTCGTGTTTATTTTTAATTATTAATTCTCACAATCTTGTGGAGTTTTTTCTAAGCCGGAAATTTCAAAGCCTCTATCTTTTGAAGTTTTCAGGTATTGATTATAAATAGTATCGTCAATCGTTTTTGTTCTCGATAATATCCACAAATACTCTCTAGATGGTGAACCAACCAATACTTGCTTGTAATTTTTATCTAATTCTATAATAAAATAATCTCCATAAAATGGTCTAAAAAAACTTACTTTAATCTCTCCTGGCTTAGATGAATTTGGCACTTTTGCATTTCCATTAGCCTCTTCCCATTTCTCTTTCTTGGAGTTATAGCCTTTGTTCACCACTTTTATTCCTCCATTTTCCTTTAAGGAATAAGTTGCAGTAACACACTTCAAGTTTTTCTCAAATTTATTAGGCAATCTAGCTATTTCATACCAAGTACCTATATACTTTTTTAAATCAACTGACTCAACTGTTGCTAATTCTCTTTTTGAAGTACATCCAAACATAAAAAGTAAACTAATTAATGTAATTGTAATTTTTCTCATGATTTTGAAACTTTGTGCAAAACTACAAATTTATATACTAGGTTTCCAGAATCAAATTACTTTAAAATCCATTTATAATTAAAAATTTCCGTTTGTCAGTTTAGAAAAAAAAATTCGATAATATTCCTTAGATTTAATCAAATAAAAAAACTATGAGTGTAGTATTAGAAATAAATAATCTTACTAAACGATATGGAAATTTTACTGCTGTAAATGACTTATCTTTAACTATTAGCAACGGAAATGTATTTGGAATTCTTGGCCCAAATGGAAGTGGAAAAACCACAACATTAGGAATGATACTGGATGTATTGAATGTATCATCTGGATCCTATTCATGGTTTGGCGAAGAGCAAGGAGCCAATCATCGAAAGAGAATTGGAGCTATTTTAGAACACCCAATTTTTTACCCAGAGTTATCAGGTTTAAAAAATCTTGAAATTACCGCTCTTATCAAAGAAGTGGATGCTTCGAGAATTGAATCGGTACTAAAAAGAGTAGATTTATGGGAACGAAAGGACTCTCCTTTTAACACATACTCTCTTGGAATGAAACAGAGACTCTCATTAGCTGCTGCACTCCTATCCGATCCAGAAGTATTGGTACTTGATGAACCTACAAATGGGCTCGATCCTGAAGGAATTAGACAAATGAGAGAGCTCATTTTATCAATTGCCTCAGAAGGAAAAACCATTATTATTTCGAGTCACATTCTGGATGAAATTCAGAAAATGTGTACTCATTTTGGAATTTTAAGAAAAGGAAGATTGTTGATGCAAGGAGCAATTGAAGATATTTTGACTTCTAAAAATCAATTTATGATTAATGCTGAAAACCAAGAACTACTGTCCGAAAAGATAAGCTCTCACCCAGCATTTGAAAAAATTGAAGCTACAGAAGGGAAGTCGAAAGTGACGTTTGGTTCTGCAATAAATGGAGCTGATATTAATCAATATTTATTTGATAATAAAGTAATTGCCTCAGAAATAGTAGAGATTAAAACCTCTTTGGAAGATGAATTTTTAGAAATTGTAAAAAACAAGTAATGAGATTATTAAAAATAGAATTGAAAAAAATTGTAGGAAATAAATCCTTCAAAGTGTTTAGTTTAATGTTTGTGGTTTTCTTGCCTTTGCTTGTAATCCTTGTGCCTGCAATGGCTGGAGATACAATAAATGGTATAGATTTTTATCCATTTATCCCAAATAATTATGAAACAACTTGGTATGCAGTTTCGGTAATTTCGAGTTGGTTTTGTTTCTTTTTGCTCTCCTTTGTGTTGATTTATCACATTACCAACGAGTACAATTACAGAACTGTAAGGCAAAACGTAATTGACGGCTATACAAGAAACGAATACATCAACGGAAAAATTCAATTGATGCTAGCCATCACAATTGTGGCAACAATCTATGTGTTTATTGTAGGATTGGTTGCTGGGTTATATTTCTCCACCTTTGATCCTGAAGATTCTGGGCAACTTGAAAACTTCTTTAACATGGGTGAAGAAATTAATCCGATTACGGGATTTGGAAATGTATTTGATGGAATAGAAAATGTAGTTCGATTTTTTATTCAAGTGTTAGCTAACTTTGGATTTGCTTTTTTAGTAGCTTTTTTAGCAAAAAGAGGAATTTTAGCAATCCTAATTTATTATGCTGCATACATTGGTGAGCTAATTGTGGGATTACAATTAAAAGGAAATAACTTGGGGCACATCTATGAGTATATGCCGCTTAATGTGATTTCTCAAACTTTGCCTTTTCCAAATTTCAGAATGTTATTAGCAGGCTTATCGAGCCCCGAAGAGTTTAATTGGCTTGCCACAGGGTTAGCTATTGGGTTTACTGTTTTATTCGTATTCTTAGCACGATTATTATTTATGAGAAGGGATATTAGTTAGTTTTTAATAAAATAAATATATTCTTTCAATTACGTTTGGTATATTGAGTGAATGTATTTATTTAATATTAAATGAGTTTAGTTCGGATATTATTATTTCTTGGCATATTATTAATAAACAGCAAGGGTTTCTCACAAAACTACTCTGTTGTTCATTTTAATGAAAAAAATGGCTTTAGCGCTAATACAGTTTATAATATTGCACAAGATAAAGAAGGCTTTATTTGGATTGGAACAAATACCGGGCTTAAAAGATATGACGGAATAAACTTTAAAGATTATGGCATTGAAGACGGATTAACTGATTTACAAATATTTAACATCAGTATTGACAAGCAAAATCATTTATTCTTTCACAATTTCTCAAACAGACCTAACTTCTTTTATCAGAATAAGTTCTATAATTCAAATAACAATCTACCTCTCAATGATATAAAATTCAACAACACCCCTATTGCAAATTTTTATCCAAATGAAAATGCATTTATTCTGTCTGCTAGGAATACAAATTACTTTTACTACTTAAAACTAAAGGACGGTGAGATTATACAAAAAGAAAAAATCACATTAAAAGAAAATGAAATTGTTCTTGAAATAGTTGTATCTGATAATTTTTATTTCATATTCTATCGTGATAAAAATAATGATGAGACATTATATAGAGTATATAAGGGAACAAAATTTATTACAAATGGAACGATAAATAATTCCGTTAATTTCACTACTTCAATTAGTGTAAACAATAAAATTTGTTTTAATACTTCTGATCAAAAAGGTGTAGTCTTTTGTTATGATATTGACAGTTCAGCTAATTTGAATTTTAGTAATAAAATTCAAATTGAATATGGCATCAAGAATTTATTTTCGTTCAAAGGAAATCTTTGGATAACTCTTACGGAAGGCGGAATAGTTCAAGCTGATTCAACTGGAATAATTGCCCTTTTTCTTAAAGAGAAAACAGTTAATAATGTTTTGATAGACAACCAAAATAATATATGGATTGGAACAGACAGCGATGGTTTGTATTTAATAAAAAAAAGTAAAATAACTAATCTTTCTATGGATGATAATAACTTATCAAAATCAGTAATATCATTATGTAAAGGTAAGAACAATGAAGTGCTAGCTGGATTAGATAAATTAGCTTTTGTGAAAATTAATCCTGATTTTAAAAAGAGGGTCTATAGCTTTTATCCAAACGAAGAACCGATATCAAGAAGGGTTACTAAAATTATCTATGACAATAAAAATACAGTTTATTTTGGAACAGACAATCAATTATTCGAAGCAAACATTAATTCACTTGATGAAAAGGGCAATCCTTCATTCAATTCAATTGATTCAATAACTTCAATTAAAGAATTGTTATTGGAAAATAACGATAAATTATGGGTGGGCACATCGTCAAATATATTATTAAAAAACAAAACAACCTCTTACCATTCAGAATTCAATGACAGAACTTTATCTCTGGAATTAGATGAAGATAGTACTTTATGGATTGGAACTCTATATGGATTATATTATAAAAAAAATAATGATTCCATATTTTACCAATATCATTCTAGTAGATTAAATTCAAAAAAAATCAATGATATTCACTACTATAACAAGAATTTATATTTAGCAACTGACTCAGGAATATGCTGTTTAGATTATAGAAAAAACAATCTTATTTTTTTAACAAAAAATAATGATTTAGTAAGTAATCAGTGTAATAGACTTACGGTTTATAAAAATTCTATTTGGGTTGCTACTGCTCTTGGTATTTCAAAAATAAATTTAATTACAAGTGATTTTCCAGGAAATGAAATTATAAATATTACTAGAAAAGATGGCTTAAAATCTAATTATATAAATGACATTTTGGTAATGAATGATACGGTTTGGGCAGCGACAAATGAAGGAATTAGTCTATTATCCGTTGATTATAAAAAAAAATGGACCGAATCAAAAACGAACATTATAGGAGCCCAAAGTAATTTATCAGAATTAGATATTTATAGAGAAATAACTTTGGAACCTAATGAGAACAATGTCTCTATTACATTCTCATCAATGTTATTTGAAATTGAAAATAATCAAAAATATTTTTACCAACTGTCTCCTAATAAAAATTGGATTCAAACTTCTGAAAACACAATTACCTTTTCTGAATTAAATCCTGGGAATTATATTTTCAAGGTTAAAAGTGCTGGAAATATAAGCAAGAAATCAATTGCTTTTCTAAAATTTAAGATTAAACCAAAATTTCATCAAACAAAATGGTTTAAAGCTCTTTTATTATTGGCATTAATACTATCAATTCTTATTTTTATTTATTACAAAAATAAAACTAATAAAAAAAAGTACTTTATTCAGCAGACTATAACTCAACTAGAACTTGAAGCCATAAAAGCTCAAATTAACCCTCACTTTATATACAATTGTTTAAATTCAATAAAAAGTACAATTATTAAAAAAGACACTCTAAAAGCTGAAGAGCAACTTTCTGTTTTTGCAAAATTAGTAAGACAAACTCTCTCAAACTCGCAATATAATTACATCCCAATAAATAGTGAAATTGAATATCTAACTAATTATTTAGAAATGGAAAAAATTAGATTTAAAGAAAAACTATCTTACTCTATAAATCTTACAAAGATTAATAATGATAAAATCGAAATTCCATCTATGCTTATTCAACCCTTTGTTGAAAATTCAATTAAACACGGAATGCCTGAAAACGAAAAAACTAACGCTTTTATAACTATCACATTCTCTTCAGATAACTCAACGGTAATATGTGAAATTGAAGATAATGGACCAGGAATTGAAAAAACTCTAGCCAATAAAGTTGAATCCAAACATACTTCATTAGGGATGAAGATAACATCTGATAGAGCTAAAAAATATAATAAACTTTTTGATACTGATATTGATATTATTGCCTTTGACAAAAGTACTGGCGGAACATGTATAAGAATAAAAATGCCTTTGAAAAATTAGATATATGGATACAATTAATGCTATAATTATTGATGATGAAAAAGATAGTAGAGATATAATAAAAATTTATCTAGAGGAATATTTTCCCTCAATCAAGGTGATTATCGAAGCTGAATCTGTAACTACAGGTATAAAAGCACTCACCGAAAATTCAATAGAGTTATTGTTTTTGGATATTCAATTAAAAAACAACCTGAGTTTTGAAATACTAAACAAACTAGATAACCACCCATTTGAAATTATTTTTATTACGGCTCATGATGAATATGCTATACAAGCAATTAAGCATCATGCTTTAGATTATTTACTAAAACCAATTGAAAGGAGTGAATTCAAGAGTTCTGTTAATCGTTTCTTGGAAAAAAGAAAAGAAGATAAGCCTTCAAATATTAAAAACCTTTTGTCATTTATAGAGAGTAATAAAAAGTCAAAACAATTAAGATTGCCTACTTTAAATGGATTTGAAGTAGTAAACATAGAAGATATAGCTTATCTAGAATCAGACAGTAATTATACAAACATACATTTTAAAGATGGAAAAAAAACATTGGTTTCTAAGAGTATGAAAGAATATGAAGCCATTTTACCAAAGACTGTTTTTTGTAGAATACATAATTCTCATATAGTTAATACAGAATTTGTAAAGAGCTATATCAAAGGGCGTGGCGGACAAGTAATACTTAACAACAACAAAGTCCTAAACGTCTCTAATAATAAAAAAAACATCCTACTTTCCTTTTGGAAATAAGGTTTAAAAATAACTATTACACAAATATCCATTAATAAGTCACAGTTACTCATTGAATTCACACAGCAGTTCATTTTGCATTTTCTATTTTCTATTAACTCAATAAATTGTGAGAGTTAATAGGAGAATCCTGAAAATCCTTAATGAATAAATTCTAAAAATAAGATTAACCGGTATCTGAAATTTTTAACAGAATTTTTCTAAAAAAGAGTAAGGCACGGAAACCGAAAAGTGTAAGAGTAGGTATTATTAAATCTTATTTATTATGAAATTTTTAAAATTTTACTTAACAAGTATAGTAGTATTCTTTTTTATGAATACTACTTTTTCTCAAGGTGTATGCCAAACTCCTCCTTTATGTATACAAAATAGCACTATTAATGGAGGTCCTACAAGTGGCGACCTTAATACATCAGCAGGAACTACAGTCCCAAATTGGTTTGTATCTCATGGTACTCCAAGTTATAGCAATGTAGGAACTTTGTGGTTATGGTCTAAAAATAGCCCTCCTAACGGAGAAGGTGTTTTTGCCTGCTATAATTTTATTGCAAATCAAAGGTACGAAGTCTGCTTATCAGCAAGATGGGATAATTTAGGGCAAGCTTGGAATCAATCTGGCACAATGAATCTATTAGCTGCAAACGGATTGAATGTGGGGTCTACAGTTACAACTAGCCAAGCATCAATTGGCACCACAAATATGACTAGTACTTTATGGGCAAATTATGTTTACAATTTCACATCCGTAAATCCTTTCAGCCAACTATGGATTTATCCTACTTTACCAAATCCTGCAGCTAGAGGTAATCAATTTAATCTTCAAATTGATAACATTATAGTTAAAGATGTTACTCCACCCACAGTTACAGTAACTGGAAACACTTACAACTTAACAGGTGGTCCACTTACTGGTGGTGCATGGAATTGGTCTACCACCCCATCTACAACAACAGGAACAGGAAATAATTTTACAATAACTGCTCCAGCATCAGGATCATTAATTGTAAATGCAGTTTATGTTGACCCATGTTTTGGAGGATGTGGTACAAGAGTTACCTATTCGGATACTATTTATACTGACACTTGTGACGACATCTGCTACTGGAGAGTAACTGGAAATGATATTTATGGAACCAACAATAAGTTTGGAACTAATACTAACCATGATGTGAGAGTATTTACTGATAATGCCTATAGAGGAATTATAACAAATACTGGAGAATGGGGAATGGGACAAGGTGCTGCATTAACACCTAATGCAAAATTACATGTAGATAATTCTCAATGGGGACAAGGGCATATTGATGTTTCAGGAAAATATCCATCAGTAAAATTATATGAAAACTCAACAGCATTAGGTAACCCTGTTGCAAGATTTGGCTTAGCTACTTCAAATGGAGGATGGACATCTAGCTCTGATGCTGGGGATGTAATACTTCAAAATGTATCAAGAGAAAATAGTCTAATATTTGGTACTAATGTAAATTCTACTGGTACTAATGGATTAGAAAGAATGCAAATTGATAAAGATGGACAAGTAGGTATTAATATGCCTAATAGTAATTCTGCATTTGAACCAACTGCTTATTTACATGTAGCTTGTCAAGGAGGTAATAGTGATAAAGGAGGTGTAATTTCTGATGTCCGTTTTGAGAGACTTGAACCAGGAAAAGGAACATTATTAGTTATTGATTCTAATGGATATGTATACAATAGTGGACAAGCTTATACTTCAGGAGGTTCTGGAAACAGTTGGTTGCTAAACGGGAATACAAATGGAGCAATTAACTGGATAGGTACAAATGATAATTTTGATTTTCCTTTTCACACAAATGGTTCTCAAAAAATGAACTTGACAACATCAGGTGCATTACAAATAGGGAATAATCCAGGCTCAACTGGTTCAGCAAATTTAGCTGTTGGTAACCTTAATTCTATTAGTAACAATAGTAATTCTAGCATGACATTTGGATGGAATAATAATTTAAGAAATGTTGGTGCTGTTTTAGTTGGAGGACAGAATAATATTGCAGCAAATCCTGCTGGAAATACTGTTACAAAAGGTATTGCACTAGGTTGGGCAAATAGAATTCAAACTCACAATCAATACCTAATTGGAGCAAGCAATGTCGCTGGAGGTACTTCTGAATATTGTGGAGCTTTTGGTGTAGGATTAACTGTAAACCAAAGCGGAACATGGTACTTTGGAGGAGATAATGGAACTGGCCTTACAAATAACACTTCCAATACCTTAGCAATTGGATGGGGAAGCAGACATTCTAGTTTATTCACTAATGAAGGATTGAGTTTGGGAACTGCAACCACAAATACTACAAACACTAATGATTTAGCTACAGCTAGATTGGATGTAGAGTCTTCTAGTTATTCAAATGTAGATGGAGTATTTAGAGCATCAGGCGTAAGGTTTAGAAATCTTCCAACTAATACCGGAACTATCCTTGTAAGACAAGATGATGGCTATGTGTATGATAGCGAAGTTCATATTGAAGATATATTAGGTGTGAAGAAAGAATTAGAAGAGGAAAAAACAAAGAATGTTGAACTTATGGAAACTGTGAATGATTTGGCTGAAAGATTAGAAAAATTGGCTAAACAAATGGAAGAGTTAAATGGACAGAAGCAAGACAATTCTCAATCAGAATTCAAAATATTTCCTAATCCTAACTCTGGAAACTTTATGGTAAAGCATTTTATTCCACTTAATGCTCAAGATTCTTATTTAGTAATCACAAATCTTGAAGGAAAAGAGATAATGAAACTAGATATCAACTGTGTAGGGCTTTGTACTAGCAATATTAACTTGAACTCAAACATTGATAATGGTACTTATACCTGTACTCTTTATGTTGATGGAAAGTTAGTAACATCTGACAGATTTATAGTTACAAAATAAAACTCTCAGATTTCTCAAAAGTAAAAGCACCAGTTAAAACTGGTGCTTTTTTTATTGATACTAATCCAACACATCTTCTTGTCTTTCCTTTTCAGCTTTGATTTTTTCTTGGGTGGCATTTTTTATTCTCTTAATACCACTCAACCCTTTTTGAGCATAATAATATCCTGCTGGAGTTAATGAACCACCAATTAGTAACGCTAATAGTGAAGGTCCAAATAGTATGCAACTAGCAAGCATTTGTATTCCGATAAGCAGAATTACTGTCCCAATAATAGTTTCTGCTATTCTCAGAGAAATATTATTCAAAGTCAAATCGCTCTTGTCATTAATGGATTTTACATACGCATCATCAATGTCATTGAGATAGAAAAATACATCTTCTTTGTCATATCCCTGAGATTCTAATTCTTTACGAACCTGAGAAATTTCCCAGCCTTCTTTTCGTTTTTGAACATAATATAAAATCTCAGATTTTTTCATCACAGAAACTTACAAAAAACTCCCAGAATTAGGCCCTTCGTTAAACAACAAATCCAAAATAAATAAATTAGGAATAAATCCATATTTATCTTCAAAAACCTGATTATAGGGTTCTTTTGGAAACTCCAATGATTTTTGTTTGGGTGTAAAATACCCTCTGTAATTTGTAAACCCTTCAATCTCTTTGTGGTGTTCTTTGCTAAAAGTAATTGTTGGTGAAATTGATAAACATTCCAAAATCTTATCTTGCAAAGCCAAATTAAACTCAACTAAATAAGTATATTTTTTCATGAATAATTCTTCGAATTCATCCTCATAAAATTCAAAATAAGGAGAAGAGCGATAAGCAGAAGCTATTGATTTCCAGTGTTGTTTCTGCCAAAAATGATCATAGGAAATTTTTATATCCTGAAGAGCAGTATGGTTCTTATGTTTTTCTACAGGGATTATTAAATTCAATTTGCCATTTGCTCCATAAATTTCTGTTCTATTCCTAAAATTTTGCTTGAGATAGTGGCCATGCAAATCAAAAAAAACTTCCTCTGCTCTATTCAAAAGCGAGTAATATTCGATGTTACCAAGATATACAATGGGTAATATTACTTTCATTAGTTCTACTTTTGATTATGATATTCAACTGCTTTTCGGACACTACCTTGTGATAGTAGTAATTCATTTGCCTTTTCGTAAGATAAATTAGTTTGTTTCATTACCATATTGGTTCCTCTGTCCACTAATTTATTGTTACTCAATTGCATATCCACCATTTTATTTCCTTTCACTTTACCCAATTGAATCATTACCGAAGTTGAAATCATATTCAAAACAAGTTTTTGAGCTGTTCCTGATTTCATTCTGGTGCTACCTGTTACAAATTCTGGTCCTACCTCTACTTCTATTGGGTATTGAGCTACTTCAGCTATTTTGCTGCCTTTGTTACACACAATACATCCTGTCTGGATTCCTTCTTGGTTACATTTTTCTAATACCCCTATCACATAAGGAGTTGATCCAGAGGCTGCAATCCCAATTACGGTATCATTTTTACCAATTTTTTCGGCTTGTAAATCTTCCCAACCCAAGTTAGTATCATCTTCAGCAAATTCTACTGCTTTTCGTATTGCAGAATCACCACCAGCTATTAGTCCTACTACCATTTCATGAGGAACTCCAAAGGTTGGCGGACACTCACTTGCATCCACTACTCCTAATCTACCGCTTGTTCCTGCTCCAATATAAAATAATCTACCTCCAATTTTCATGTTAGGAACAATTACTTCAATTAACTTTTCAATCTCAGGAATTGATTTTTCAACAGCCATCGGAACTGTCTTGTCTTCTTTATTCATGTTTATAAGCAATTCACTTACAGACATTTGATCCAAGTCATTGTAATATGAATCCGATTCGGTGGTTTTAGACATACTACAGTGTTTTAAAAATTCTGTTCCATCTCACTCCTCCATCAGTCCAGCCTTGCTCTTGGTCTTTACTCATCCAAATAATTAATCCTTTTCCCACTACATGATCTTCAGGTACAAATCCCCACATACGCGAATCTGCTGAATTATGGCGATTATCACCTACCATGTAATAATAATTTTGCTTAAAAGTATACGTAGTTGATTTTACCCCATTAATGAAATATTTACCATTCTTAATTTCTACGTTATTGTTTTCGTAAGTAGTAATACATCGCTTATACAATGTCCAATTGTTATCTGTAAGCTCAATTGTAGCTCCTTCTTTCGGCATCCAAATTGGCCCGTAATTATCTACATTCCAAGCGAATGATTCATGATATGGATAAAAACTTATATAAGAATTTACTTTATCAATAGCTGTATCAACTTTTTTTGATACAGAAACAATTTTTAAATTACCCATTTCACCAGCATTTAATGATGAAACAAGTTTATTTTTCAGCCCTTCACTCATATTCACATAACAAGTATTCTGATTTACGGGCAAAGCATCATCATTATTGATTGAAGTTAAATCCTTGTAAAGTCCCAAATTAAAACCGAATTTTTTCTTTAGCTTAGGGAAATCCAACATTCCTAAGTTTCTATTAAAAACTACTAAATGTTTAAAATTCACATTCTCTCCAACAATACTTCTTTTTCCGTTAATAAATAAGTCGCCATTGATAATTTGTAAAGAATCTCCTGCAACTGCAACACATCTCTTTATGTAGTTTTCCTTTTTATCAATAGGTCTGTGACTATAACCCTTTAATTGAATATTTCGCCCAGCTTTAAAGTCATAAAGTAAATTATCAACTAATATTTTTTTTCTTCCCATCGCTTCATATTTATCCGTATTAGCGAGAAAAACACTTTTTGAAACTCGATCTCTAGTAGATTGAAGGTAAGCTTCTTGCCTTACAAATTGGTAATAATTATGACCTTGTAATTCACCTCCAGCACCTTGAGAACCATAAGACCTACCGAAAACAGCTGTATCTCCAACAGGGTGATTAAACACCACAATATCATTTCTCTGAACCTTACCAAAACCTGGTAATCTATTGTAAGGCAGTTTTATAATTTCTGAATAAGAATTGGCATAAGTAAATGGGATAGTGTTGTGAACCAACGGATAAGAAAGTGGTGTAAAAGGAACACGAGTTCCGTATGATATTTTGTTTACAAACAAAAAATCACCAACTAATAATTCTTTTTCCATAGATGGTGTTGGGATTGTAAATGCCTCTAACACATAACCTCTTATTAATGAGGCAGCTATCAATGCAAAAACTATTGAATCTCCCCACTCTTTTACCATTGTTTTCTGTCCTTTCTTGTCTTTAGAACCAGTAAATTTTTGAATTAAAACAAATACTGTAATAATACCAAAAGAAGCTAAAAATAACACAATATGATCCGATATTGTTCGTGGTGGAATCTCTTTGGGATTATCCCAATTTGTTTCTCCTTGGTATACTAATTCTTCTTTTCCAAAAGCAATCATCGGAAAATAAATGAACGGAACAAAAATTTGCATCAAGGTATCTTTTGCAGAAAATTTACCAAACATTCTACCCATTGATACATTCATTGCCATAAACATCAATACTTGACTGAACCCAGGAATAAGTAGGATAATCAACCACCACCAAGGTTTTTTAATAATTTTGAGCCAAATAATTATGTTATAAACTGGTACTAATCCCTCCCAAGATTTTCGCCCTGCTTTTTCAAATATTTTCCATGTAGCCATGGCACAATAAAGAAGAATAATAGATAACCAAAGGGTAATAATTGAAATTGTCATACGGTTGTTTTCTTTCTTTTTGGGTATAGAAAACAAATATAAGAGTTATACAGAAGTAACACTCATAATTTGTTCCTAAATCATTGTTTGATTAAAGATAAGCGGCATTTTTTCAAAAAGAATTATCTTTATTGATAAGATATTATCCGTTAACTTATTTTAACTAAAAAATGAAACAATCTATCTCAATCAAAAATGCTCCAGCACCAGTTGGCTCTTATAGTCAAGCTGTATTATCCAATAACACACTTTACATTAGCGGACAAATTGCTATCAATCCTTTTGATGGTGAGTTTAATACCGAAAGTATTGAAACAGAGACTCACCAAGTTATGAAGAATATATTGGCATTGCTGGATGCTGCTGATATGGATGTAACTAATTTAGTCAAATGTTCTATTTTTTTGGATGATATGGATAACTTCTCTGTAGTTGATAAAATATATTCCTCTTATTTTAAAGATAGTTTTCCTGCTCGCGAAACGATGGAAGTGAGTAAATTACCTAAGGGGGTAAGAGTTGAGATTTCGGGAATTGGGGTGAAATAAAAAATTGAATTATGTTTAAAATTCTTATTTCTATACTTTTATCTTTAATATTTAGTCTGGGTAGTTTGTCTCAAGAAGAAAAAACTAGTTATTTCGGAATAAATATTCCGCCACTATTTGGAACTACATTAGAACTTGGATACGAATTAAATATAAAATCAAACCTTTCTCTTGATGTTTATGGGGGTTACACTTTTAATAATGAATTAGAAAGTAAATGCTTTGAAGAAAATGAGAAATTAAAAGTTAATAAAATGTCTGGAGGCTTTTTTAAACTTGGAGTAAGGTATAACTGGAGAAAAAACCTTAATAGATTTGCCCCTTTCATTGGAGTGAACCTTGTTAACTCCATTTCAATAGAAGAAGGTACTCAAGAAATAGGAGGATTCATTAATAATGAGCCAACTATATCGCTCGAACAAGTAGTTAGTAATAGATATAATCTCGGCATATCAGGAATAATTGGAATAACTAGTAATTCTACAAAAAAAATTAATTTAGATTTTGGAGTTCAATTTGGCAGATTAATAGTCAACAACTTACTTTCTTGTAAAAGCTACATGCCAGGCATGGGAATAGTTTATAATGAAAATAGAATTCAAGGGGTTTTCAGAATAAAGTATAGAATTAACTAATAATTACCCTCTAGTAAACACCCACTCATTGTCAGAAGAAAGCTCGTTATTAAACACATAGTTTTCGTAATCAAACCCTTTTAGTCCCTCGATATCTGTTAACTGATTTTTGATGATGTATCTACTCATTAAACCTCTTGCAAATTTGGCATAAGTCATGATGGTTTTGTATTGTCCGTTTTTAAAATCTTTGAAACCTACAGTCAATATTTTCCCATCTAACTGCTTATTATCAATGGATTTAAAATATTCGTTACTTGCCAAATTTACTAGCCAATCTCCTTTTAATTCTTTACTTAAAGCCTCGGTGTTATTCTCTTTCCACACTGCATACAGATTTTTTTCTTTAGCAGAAATTTCAATTTTTGTGCTCATTTCTAATCGGTAAGGTTGGATTAAATCCAAAGGTTTTAATAACCCATACAATCCCGAAAGGATTCTCAAATGGTTTTGAGCAAACTCGAAGTCTTTCTTAGAAAAAGTGGTTGCATCCATTCCTCTGTAGGCATCTCCTGTAAAAGCTAAAATTGCTTGTTTGGAATTATCCTCAGTAAACTCAGTAGAAAATTTTTGAAATCTCTCGTAATTCAAATCACTGATATTTGCACTCACTTTCATTAAGTTACCAATTTGCTTAGCAGATAATTTCTTGAGTTTCTTCATTATCTTTTCGGTATTATCAGGGAAAGAGATTTGAGAAGAAGTTGAGATAACGTCTTGTTTATCAAAGTTCATTGACTTAGCAGGAGACAAAATAAATTTCATAGTTGCTTTTGATTTAAACCAAAAATACAAAAATTATTACTGAAGATTTTATTCTGGGGGATTGTAATTTTTATCAGAAGCAGATTTATCATTTTTAATAACAGCATCCGATTCAAACACCCATTTTCCTTTAGTGAGGATAAATTTATCAAAACTTAAGTCTGGATAATAATATTGGTAAAATCCTTCCATTTGAGGTGTAGATGGTGACAAATGAGAAAACACAATTTCTTCTGATTTCTTAGTTTTATAATGTTTTAAACTCACAATGGCTTCATCAGAGTATTCCAAAATAATTCTTCTCTTTTTTACTCTCGAATTAGGAATTTCAAAAAGTGAATAGCCAAATTTTGCTGACCTTCTGCTCAATGACATGGTTTCAATAACTTTTTGAGTGGTTATTGCATCTTTTCCGTTCCACCCCAATAGTGTATACTTTCCTCGTTTCATTGGGATAATTTTGTAATACAATGCTCCATACCAATTTCTATGGGATAAGGTTTTTAATTCGGCCTGATTAATTGTTCTATGTGCATCCCTCAATTCAATAATTGCACCACTTTTTTTCAAAATAAAACAGTAAAAAGAATGAACACCTGCTTCAGACTCTACATTCCAATTAAATAGTCTGAATTCCCCATCAGGAGAAGTAAGTGTGGACATTGTTGAAATAAGTGAATCAAACGGATAAGTAAAGGCTTCGTCTTTTGAAAGCACTTCTTTTAATTGTAGTTTAAACTTATCGTTATACTTTTTAAAATCAGTATCTTCTTTACTTTTCCTTAATAATTTAAAAGTAGAATCTAATTGTAATTCTAACACATTCATTGGTGTTGATTCCAATGTATTGCCTCCAAAAAGACACAATGTAATAAGTAAAAAAAATATGGAAATAATTGATTTCATAAATGGTGTAACGCAGAAATAAGTTAATTTATATATCTAATAACAAAAAGAATACCAAGTTATTTTACCATCTGAGTTTTATCATAAGCTAAGGAAGGATACATATCTTCATAAGTCTTGATAATATTACTTTCTATCCTATGATTGATGTGTGCTCTCATTAATTCATTTTTATCAGTAAGTCCGGCTGCTAATACAATTTCTTGGAAACTATCCATCGTTTTTTTGTGGTAACTAGCCACTCTTACTGTTTTATCAGCTACGTTTAGTCCTTTTATCAAATTTTGATTTTGGGTAGCTATACCAACAGGGCAAGTATTCGTATTACATAACAAAGCCTGAATACAACCCAATGACATCATCATGGCTCTTGCACTTTGACAAAAATCTGCTCCCATAGCTAAGGCTCTTACAATATGAAATCCTGACACAATTTTTCCTGAAGCAGAAACTTTAATTTCTTTTCTCAAATTGTATTTAATTAGCGTATCATGTACAAAAGCCAATCCATCAAGAAATGGAGTTCCTACAGAATCTGCAAATTCAACTGGTGCCGCTCCAGTCCCACCTTCTCCCCCATCTACCGCAATATAATCTGGTGTAATTCCAGTATTTATCATAGCTTCACATAGCTCTTCAAATTCTCTTTTTACTCCTACGCATAACTTAAAACCAACAGGCTTGCCTCCAGATAAATCTCGCACTTGCTTTATAAACTGCATAAATTCAATAGGATTACTAAATGCAGAATGGGCTGGCGGAGAATTTACATCTACTCCAGGTTCTATCCCTCTTATTTTGGCAATTTCTGGAGTGTTTTTTTCTGCTGGCAAAATTCCACCATGACCGGGTTTAGCACCCTGTGAGAGCTTAATTTCAATCATTTTTATTGATTCTGTACTTGCAGTAACTTTAAATTTCTCTGGAGAAAAAGTACAATTATCTCCTCTACAACCAAAATATCCTGTTCCTACTTGCCATATTAAATCTCCTCCATTTTCAAGATGATAATGACTTACACCTCCTTCCCCCGTATTATGGGCAAAGTTACCGAGTTTGGCTCCTCCATTAAGAGATAAAACGGCTCTATCACTTAGCGAACCAAAACTCATTGCAGATATATTTAAAATACTAGCTGAATAGGGCTGCAAACAATCTTTTCCTCCTATCGTTACTCTTGTATCAATATGATAATCGTGATGAGATTTTGCATACATTGAGTGATTAATCCACTCGTAACCGTCTTGGTAAGTGTTTTCTTGTGTACCAAAAGGAGAGGTTTCTGTTACATTTTTTGCTCTTCTATAAATTAATGACCTTTCAATCCTATCAAAGGGTCTTCCTTCTGTATCAGTTTCTACAAAATATTGCATTATTTCTGGGCGAATACTTTCAAGAATATACCTGAAATTTCCAATCACAGGGAAATTTCTTCTAATAGCATGTTTGGTTTGAAATATATCATATAATCCTACTACCACTAATGGCCCAATTATAATAAAAGCCCACCAAATAGGCGAAACAAATAAGGAAACACACACTATTGTTGTGATTAATATTAGTGAAATTATTATAAATGCATTTCTAACCATAGTGTTTATTGGGTTTTAAGTTTTTCTCCACAAAATTTACAATAAACTGCATCATCAGCATGCCCTTCTTTTGAGCAACTTTGGCAACTCTTTGTATTATTAAAATTGTTGAAATTACTTTTCTTAATTACTCCTGCTGTTACCATACCTGTTGGCACAGCAATTATCCCATACCCCATAATCATAATAATTGAAGCCAAAAATTGACCGAGAGGTGTAACAGGCGAAATATCTCCAAATCCAACAGTAGTAAGAGTTACAATAGCCCAATAAATACTACGCGGTATACTAGTAAATCCGTTTGATTTTCCTTCAACTACATACATTAGCGAACCAAGTATCATTGCCATACAAAGCACTGCTACCAGAAAAACAATTATTTTTTCTCGGCTATCTTTCATAGCTTGACCCAAATATTTAGCTTCTGTGGTAAATCTTCCTAGTTTAAATATTTTGAATAATCTAAGAAATCTTAGGACTCTAAATACTTGCAAAAAGTGTACACCTCCTGGAATTACTAATGTTAAATAGGTAGGAATAGTAGATACAAAATCAATAATTCCGTAAAAACTAAAAATGTATTTCCAGGGTTTTCTTACCGAAATAATTCTTAGAATATACTCTAAGGAGAAAACAATAGTAAAAAACCACTCAATTGCATAAAGTTCAGTTAAATATTTGTTGTGAATTGGCACAACACTATCCAACATTACTACTACTAAACTTAATAGGATGAACACCAACAATAATATATCGAAAGTTTTACCTGCACGAGTGTCAGCTTCAAATATTATTTCATGTATTTTTTCTTTCCAAGGTTGCATGGCTACAAATATAAGAGTTTAATCGGATTGTTTTTTCTGAAAAAATTAAAAACCTTTCCTCTCATCCAATCCTTTTCGTGCATTTTTATAATCAGGAGTTTCGTAGAGTTTTTCTAATTTTTGTTTTTCTTCATCATTTAAATTTAATTTTGAAAATGTGTACCAAAAAGATTCTTTAGTCATTGAATCCCAATGCAGTTGCCACCAAGTTTTTTTGTGATGACCAAGTACATTGTAAAATGTGGTAAAACTAAATACCAAAACAAATGTGTAGTTTACATACTTTACTTTAGAAACTAAATTTATAAAAGCTGCTAAAGGGAAAATTAAAAAAGCATAAAATTCCACCATTGCTCTGGACCCATAACTACCTCCAAACCACCAACACCACCAACTAGAAAGCACAAAAACTGCCAATATTAAAATAATTGGAATTGAAAATTTCATTTTTGGAGCATACTTTGGTAGCATAAATAATCCTATTATTGAAAAAATCATTAGAGGTGTGTAAAGCAACCATCCTTTTCTGTAGCTAAACAAAAACTCAATCGTATGTGGATTATTGAAATAAAAATGCTCATCACCATAACTCCATCTTATCCATGTTCCTCCATAAATTTTCCAATACAGTATTTGAACAAAAACAGGAAGTAGAAAAACTAAAATCGCTATTGAAAAACTTCTCCAATATGAAAGAAGTAGATTAACTGGCTGTTTTCCTTGTAATAAAAATAAAACGGGGAACAGAACAATTATAATACTTGTGGGACGGATAAGCACACTCATTCCTAATGCGAGTGCTATAAACAAAAGGTTTTTTAATTTATAAGACTCAATCCATTTTAATGTATTAAGGATAACTACCGCAAATAACCAAAGCAAATAGGAATGACTCATTTCTCCTTCGCTTAAGGTGTAATAAAATAAATTGGTGCTTATAAAAACCAATACAATTGAAACCGCAGAAATCCAAGGTTTAAAAAAATAAAGTAAAGCTAAATACAACAAATACAAGCCAATTGAAACATAAAAATAGGTTCCAATTTTAAGCGAAATACTATAAGGAACAGAATATCCATCGGCAGGATAATCAGTGAAATTTGCAACCAAATGACCAACCAAAAAGAAAGGGCTATATAAAATTGCCATTCCAGATGTCATTTTGGGTAATGCTTTTCCATTCTCACCAGCGATAAGCCAGTAGCTTCTATTATTAGGAAAAGAAAAACTCAAATCACCTTCAATAAATAGTGCCGGAAGATATGAATAGTATTGATTTACGTCACTTCCATAAGTAAATTGATACGGATATTCTTTGTGAATTTTCCAGGAATGTGAGGTTATAAGAATAAATATTACAATGAAAATATAGGCTCCAATAAACCATTTATGTCCGAGTAATTTCATTTTTTTTTATAAATATAGAGTAATATTTTTCTTAGAAACAAAAATGGAAAGCATAAATGCTTTCCATTATAGAATAATATTAAAGTAAAACTATTTTAAAAGATTAACATGCCCAGTCTTTTTCTCAACTTTGAACCCAGATTCTTCTTTGTAAGTAATCATCCATACATAAGTACCTGTAGGGGCTTTCACTCCTTGGTGAGTTCCATCCCATCCTTCTGCTATATCACTAGTTTCAAATAGTAATTCTCCCCATCTATTAAATATTTTGAAACTATAATTTTTAGAATCAACTTTTCTCATTACTGGGATAAACTCATCATTGTCTCCATCATTATTTGGTGTAAATGCTGATGGTACAAATACTTTAGTACTTTCTGTTACTGTTACTGTTCTTTCAGCTGTGTCTCTACATCCAAATTCATTTATTACGATTTGTTGAACAGTATAAATTCCTTCGTTGGCATAATTATAAATTGGGTTTTGGTCAAATGAAGTAGAACCATCTCCAAATTCATACTCGTAATCTCTTGCTCCTAAAGATTTATCAGTGAATATTACTTGACTTCCTGGTATAATATCTGTAGACTCAATATCAAAACCAGCTAATGGGAGAGGATTAATTTGAATATATGCTGATTTTACTGCCGAATCAATACATCCCATATTAGTTGAAACAATTAGCCTAACATCATAGCTTCCAATTTTATCATAACAATGAGTTGGATCAGATGCCGTAGAAAATGAACCATCTCCAAATGACCAGAAAAACTGATTAATAGTAGATCCTGAAGAATCAGCAATAGTTGTATTATTAAAGAAATTTGTACACTCACCAAGACAGAATGAAGTGTTATTTGCACTAAAATCAACTATTGGTTTTCCTAATATTTCTACAGAAACAGTATCGGTAGCATCAGGACAATATCCTCCATTGCTAATGCCTAATACGAATTTATAAATACCAACTCCAAGGTTTCTTAAATCTGTTGTTGGTGAATTAGGTGAAGTAATTACAGGAACTGTACTAGCAGAAGAATTAGTTGCATCAAAACTCCAAGTATAAGTGTGGTAGTTTTTGATAGGTATCCATCCAGAAGTTAATGCAGTAAATAAGGAAGTATCACAAATTACTTGGTCTTTACCAGCTATTGCAATTGATTGCTCCATTACCGAAATATTTACAGTATCACTAACACTTGGGCAAGTAACATTACTAACTGTCCACACAAACGAATAGTCTCCTATTATCAATCCTGTAAGATTTGATTTGGGGTCATTAATATTTGAAATTGTAGGAGTATTAGGTCCACTAATTTGAGTCCAAGTACCAATATCAATTCCAGTAACAGGGTCAGCATTTAATCCATATTGAGCACTTGCACAGATAGTGTCATCCAATCCTGCAAAGGGTTTTGAAATACTATCAATTTTAAGAATCATAGTATCTGTAACTGTTGCACAAATTCCGTTGTCAACACTCCATATAAATTCATAGGTTCCATATACTAAATTTCCAATGGTAGGATTTGTACTATTAGCATTTGTAAATGTTGCCACAGATGGGTTTGTTGTAGCGTTAGTCCAAGTTCCCGTTTCATTTGATCGTGGAGTATTTCCATTTAAACTAATTGCTACTGGAGAACAAGTTTGGGTATCAGCTCCTGCATTTGCAACAGGAACAGCAAACACTGTTATTTCAACAGTATCTTTTTCTTCAGGACAAACTCCATTGCTTACACTCCACTCAAATTGATATACACCTACTGCCAATCCTGTAACTCCAGATGTTGGTGAATTCATATTAGCAAAACCAACTATTGCACCAGAAACCTGAGTCCATCTTCCTGAAACAGGAGATACGACTGGAGAAGCCAATAAAGTATAGGTACTAGCAATTGATATACAAATAGAGTCATTAATTCCAGCATTTGGAACTGGAACATCAAATACAGTAATTTCTACTGTATCACTCACAGAGTTACAAACTCCATTATCTACTGTCCAAATATATTCATACACACCCACAGTTAATCCTGTGATTACAGAATTCGCTAATGTTGGATTTGTTATTCCTGAAGCTGCTCCTGATAATTGAGTCCATACTCCTGAATTTGGAGAACTTACTGAAGTGGCATTCAATCTAAATCCTAATGTATTTGAAGAACAAATGGTATCATCCATCCCTGCATTTGCAGTTGGGGTTGCAAATACTGTTATCGTTACAGTATCCATTGTTGCTGGACAAACTCCATTACTTACATTCCACTCAAATTGATATACGCCTACTGATAATCCCCAAAGACCAGTTGTTGCAGAAGTTGTGTTTGCAATTGTTGCTGCTGCTCCAGAAATCTGTCTCCATGTTCCTGTTGCTGGATTTGCAACTGCTGTTGCTGCTAATGAATACCCTGCTGTATTAGTAACACAAATTGTATCGTCTGCTCCAGCATTTGAAGTGGTTAATCCAAACACTGTTATTCTCACTGTATCACTTTCTGGAGGACAAATTCCATTACCAACTGTCCAGATATATTCGTAAACTCCTGTTGTTAATCCTGAGATACCAGAAGTTGGGGATGTTGGGTTTGAAATAATTGAGGCTGCTCCTGAATACTGAGTCCATACTCCAGAGTTTGGAGAAGCTACTATATTTGCTCCTAATGTATAAGTAGACAAACAAATGGTATCGTCTATTCCTGCATTTGCAGTTGGGGTTGCAAATACTGTTATCGCTACAGTATCCATTGTTGCTGGGCAAACTCCATTACTTACATTCCACTCAAATTGATATACGCCTACTGCCAATCCCGAAAGACCAGTTGTTGCAGAAGTTGTGTTTGCAATTGCTGCTGCTGCTCCAGAAATCTGTCTCCATGTTCCTGTTGCTGGATTTGCAACTGGTGTTGCAGCTAATGAATAACCTGCTGTATTTGTGATACAAATTGTATCATTTGATCCAGCGTTTGAAGTTGTTAATCCGAACACTGTTATTCTAACTGTATCACTTACTGGAGGACAAATTCCATTACCAACTGTCCAAATATATTCGTAAACTCCTGTTGTTAATCCTGTGATTACAGAATTGGCTAATGTTGGATTTGTTATTACAGAAGCTGCACCTGATAATTGAGTCCATACTCCTGAATTTGGAGAACTTACTGAAGTGGCATTTAATCTAAATCCTACTGTATTTGAAGAACAAATGGTATCATCCATCCCTGCATTTGCAGTTGGCGAAGCAAATACTGTTATAGTAACTGTATCCATTGTTGCTGGACAAACTCCATTACTTACATTCCACTCAAATTGATATACGCCTACTGATAATCCTGATAGACCAGAAATCGCAAATGTTGTGTCTGCAATTGTTGCAATAGGACCTGAAATTTGTTTCCAAATTCCTCTTGCAGGTAATGCTACAGGAATTGAAGATAATGTATATCCAGCAGTATCAGAAATACAAATCGTATCATTTTGTCCTGCATTTGAATTTACAGTTCCAAACACATGAATAAATACTGTATCACTTATAGGTTGACAAATTCCATTATCAACAGTCCAGATGTATTCATATATTCCCATACTAAGACCCGTAATAGTTGAGTTGGCTAAAGTCGGATTAGAAATAACTGATGGGGCACCTGATAACTGTGACCATCTTCCTGTTATTGGGGAACTTACTGCAGTGGCATTTAAGGTATAAGAACTAACACAAATAGAATCATCTAAGCCAGCATTAACACTTGGAAATCCTAATACAGTAATTGAAACTGTATCCAATACTGGAGGGCAAACTCCATTGCTTACACTCCACTCAAATTCATAAACTCCTACTGATAATCCTGAAAGACCAGATGTTGGAGAAATTGTGTTTATAATAGTTGCAGTAGGACCCGAAACTTGTCTCCATACTCCAGAGGCTGGACTTGTAACTACTGTTGCAGTTAATGAGTATCCAGCAGTATCAGAAATACAAATTGTATCATTTTGTCCTGCATCAGATTTTTCATTATCAAAAACCGTAATAACTACTGTATCTGGTACTGGTGGACAAATTCCATTACTTACACTCCATACAAACTCATACACTCCTACTGATAATCCTGAAATAGATGATGAAGCAGAGTTAACACTTAAAATGCTAACAGGGTTTCCACTTATTTGACTCCAAGTACCAGAATGACCAAGTAATGATGGTGAAGAACCTAAAGTAAATATTGCAGTATCAGAAATACATAATGTATCATCAATACCAGCATTAGCAACCGGCAAACTATCTACAAAAATAGTTAATGTATCTGTAACAGAGTCACATATTCCATTATCTACAATCCATAATAATTTATATCGTCCATAAGCTAATCCGCTTATTGTGCTATCATTATCACTGGAATCAGCAAAAACAACAGTGGTTGGCCCAGATAATTGAGTCCAATATCCTATTTCGCTTCTTAAGATAGTATCTGCATAAAGTTTTAAACTAGTAGCCTCACATAAACTTGTATCTCTACCTGCATTAATTGAGACAGGATCAGTAATATTTATTAGAACCGTATCACTTATAGTTCCACATACTGGGTGAATAGAATTCCAAATTAAGGTGTAATTTCCTCCTGTCGTAAATGAAACAATTGTATTTGCTAATGAATCATTAATGAAAGAAATATTTGTGTAATTTACCTGAGAAGAATCAACAGACCAGACTCCAAATCTTCTTGCATTAACAGGTGTTGCCCATAAATTGAATGTGGTAGTTCCGCAAAAAGATGAATCTACACCAGCATTAACAGGTAAAGGCTGGTTTACCTCAATAATTACTGTATCAGTAAAATCACATCCAGGACCTGAAAGAGTTAATACCAATGAATAAATTCCATCACTTAAATTCGAAATTAAAGGAGTAATATTATTCGCATTAGAAAGAATTGAACCACTTGGTGATGATGGTAAAATACTCCAAGCTAAATTAAAACCAGGACTTGTAACACTTCCCTGAAGTTGATATCTAGTAGTATTACATAAAATAGTATCGTTACCAGCAGTGAATATTGGGTTGATTACATTCACTAATATTGTATCCGAATTAACTAAACATTTACCGTTATCTACATTCCAAATAAACTTGTAAGAACCTGATGTAAGTCCTCTCACTATTGTATTTGGACTATTTACATTATTAATTAATACACCCGCAAATCCATTACCAAATGTAGAATCAATTGTCCAATAAGTATTTATTGTACCATAAATTGGAGATGAAAGAACGGTATTTCCTCTTAAGATTGCAGAATCATAACAAACTGTTGTATCTCCATAAGCTATTGCCTCAGGCATTTTTATTATATACACCGATAATGTATCATAGCTTATACAACCCATTCTTTCTACTTGAACATAATAGACCATTGAATCAAAACTACTTGTAATTGAAGGTGCAGTAAAAGTTGGATTAGGAACTGAATCAGAACTTAAATAGCTTAAACTAGAGTTAGCACTTCCTACTGACCAAGTATATGAATACCCCGTAATTGGGTTTTCATATCCTATTAAATCACTTTGGTTTTCACAAACTGTATCATTTGGTTCATCAATAATAAGTGTGGTTGTTGTGAAATAAATTGAAGCTGTATTACATACACAACTATTCTCATCAAAATCAATAACTACAATAAAATCACAAGCATCTCCAGCATCTAAATCAATCGTATCAAAATATGTTGATAATCCTTGAGGTACAACAATATTTTTTGATTGATTTTTAATAAATACATCACTTGAACTAAAAACCCCATTATTATCAGAATCTCTGTAAATACTGATTGTAGTATTGATAGGGTTACCAGCTATTGAACTATTAATTGTTTGACCAAAATTGGTAATATCAAATGATATTGCCACTCTCTCTCCAGATGGTGGATTTGGAGTTGAAGTTGCAATTGGGTTTGATAAATTTAAGGTTGCTTTGTAAGTGAAAATTGCTTCCGTTGTATCTCCAGAAATTATTTTAACATTACAGGGAACTCCTGTTGAGGAACAAACAACACTGTCTTGAGTTGTGGTGTATGCATATATATAATTTGCATCACAAGTTTTTATAGAATCAGGTAATGAGTATATTTTAAAATCAAACTCAGCCGTATCAATATTGGCATTTAAATTAAGTAAGGTCCAAGATAAGTAGTCTCTTCCTCCAAAACTTGTGATTGATGGCGCTGATAATGTAACATTACTTACAGCAGCATATGAACCTCCTGCATACTTAACCCCTCTTGGTAATGCAACTGTAATTGAATCTCCAACCCAAGTATTAATTGGTCCAAGATTAACTATTTTTACATTTACGTCAGTAGAATCAAAACATGGTGAAAGAAAATCTGAGTTTATAATTACTTTGTTTCTGTGGCTTGGTGTTGCACCGGTAATGTGAAGTGCTGTTCCAAAGGTTGGTAAACTTTCAAACTGATAACCACATGCTGCCTTAGCTTTTGAGCTAACCTCTACTTTTGAACCAGAAGTGTAATTACACTCAGGAGTAGCTTTAAATTTAATAAATATTTTATTTGCTGTATCAACTCCTAAACCAGGTAATCCATTACTAAGTGTTGCAGTTAAAGTATTTGAAACATCAAATGAAAATTGACCTGATACTCCAGGAACTGGTGTAATTGGAACCCATGTTGAAGTTGCATTATCATAAACCAATGCTGATCCCGGAACAAAATTTAAGAATTGTTGTAAATATATACTACCAAATACATTATAAGCTCTACCTACATTTGTATTTTCTATTTTAAAAATATATTCAGCCGTATCACAAAGTTGAATAGTATCTTTTACTGTTGAAATAGAATTAAACAATGTTGGCAACATTGGTTGAGCATATAGAGCCAATCTGTGTGCAGGACACGAATAGGTTGTAATAGATGTTGGATAACCAACACAGTTGTAACTAAGTGTATAAATTAAACTATCGATATCACAATTATTAGAATCAATAGTAGCTTCAATTCTAAATTTAATATCTTTTCCTCCTGCTAAATCGTTAATTATATAAATACCAGATATTGGATTTATTACACCATTAAGAATAGTTGATCCATCAACAGCTCTCATGTTATTTGCACTTCCAGAACTAATTCTTGATACAGAATTTACGGTAAGTGTTGTAGTAGGATTGCTAAATCCGAACCAAACATTCTTAGCATACGATATTGACGTATTAGAGACTAAAACTTCCCAAATTGCTTTCTTACCATCTACTCTAACCAACTGAATGGTTGGTTGCAAAGTTGGCTGAGGAGCAACATATTCCAATCTATCTTTTCCGATGGCAACTGGTGGTGTATTACAATTTGCAAGAGTTGGTGATAATGAATCTGTTTTTGCTATCCAAGTGTAATTAATAGTATCTAATCCTCCTTGATTTTGACAATTTGGTTCAAAAGTTAAAGTAATATCTGCCATGTAACCTTCGTCCCCAAATACAAATGGTTTTAATGCTGATGCCGGAGAAGCATCAAATGGTGATTTAAATAGACTTTTAAGGTCAAAATTATATGAATTTCCAGATCCAGTCATTATAGGAAGTACATTTACAACTGAAGATGTTGCAAGACTCAAAGTACCATTAGTTCTATAATAAGTCATCCTTGCTCCTATAATGTTATAAGATTTAGAAGTAGCTATTTTAAGTGTATCTAAGTAGGAGAAATTTCTATACTCATTTTTAAAATAGTTGGTAGCAGGATTCCCCAAAATCCAAGTACCTGTGTTAAATCTAAATCTTTCATTTACTTGAATAGAATCACAGGAATTAAAAGTATTAAATGTATTCCAATGCGAGTTATAATCAAATCCTATTACCTCAATTTTATCTCTTACATAAAATTTAAAATTAGGAACTCTTCGAGAGTCAATACTACCAGAAGTAGCTGTAATATCAGCAGTATCAGGAAAAGCTATGTAATCTACACCCAAAGTTTTAATAGTCAACCCAGGATTTTTATCTACATGGTAATAAGCCTTAAAATCAAAAAAGGAAAATCCATTAGTTATTAAGGGAGTATTTCGAGGGAAATATCCTTGACTTCTTAGTGAATCAATATTAAATTTAAAAATATACTCTACTGAATCCCCTCCAGCATTTCTTGTAATAAGCGTATGGGGCAAGGCAGTATCCGTAACACTTTTCGTTACAGTAGAAAAAGTCGATATATCAAAATATCCATACTCATAGCTAACTCTTAATGAATCAAAATTTAATAAATCTCCGTTATCAATTTTTGCATAATAATAAACAAACTTATTGAATGTAAGTGGTTTATCAGAACCAGAGGTTCCATAAACTGGGGAGTTTAGCTGTAATTTAACAACATCTCCATAAGTAGCTATTTTTCTATTAACTCTAGCTGCTGTAGCAACTACCGGAGTTGCACCATCAGGCAAACCATCATTATCATAATCTTGAAGCCCAAATGATACTTGTTCTCTTACAAATTCAGTGTTTCCTTTACTAAAATTAACTCCAAAATATTTTCCTCCAGTAGTACAAATAATTGATAGCTTACTTGTTGCACAACCTAACGAGAATTCACCAATAGAACAACTACTGGCACTATAAAATGACTCTACTTTTATTTCATCATTACTTCCAGGAGTACAAGATGTGCAATTCGGAGTCATTTTTATGACTAATTTCCCTTGTGTTAAGTTATAAAAACCACTAGGAAACCTAACAAAAATCTTATTCCCAGTAACAATTATACTACCTGATGCTGGATACAAGAATGTACTATCAGATCTTTGGATATAAATGTTAGAAGGGGATGAAACAAAATCCATACAGGCAGGTTTTGTAATCTCATAACGTAAATAATCAGTTGTTGGGTCTTTTGGAAAACCAAAATATGAATTAGTAATTCCAAATTCAAAAGCTGTTAAACCAGAGGCTGAATTTACTTGAGCAATAGTAGTGCCAGAAGTCATATGATGCCTCATGTCTTTATCAGTCATACCAATTCCGTTGGTAATTCGATAAGTATATTCACATCTATTTTGGTAAGAAACATTAAATCCCCAATCATATACACTTAAATTCCCGTTTGTACATCTTGTATTTACACAAGTTAATACTCTCCAGGTTAATCGCAATAGTTCTCCGGCATGTATTTTATCAATTTTAAGAATATATCTTCCTGCTGAATTTGTTCCTGCTGCAGTACAATAATCTACACTATTTGAATCTATACTAACAATCGAATAAGGAACAGCTCCACCACTAGTAATTGATCTAAGTCTAATAGAAGAAGTGTCAATAACACTCGAAAAAAATCGAGAAAACCCATTATTACCTTGGTATATATCTATAAAAATATTCTGAGCAGAATCAATAGGATTAGTAGCATAATTAAATATGTCTAATCTCATTCGTTGAGCTCCAGATGGAGGTATACCATAACAATTATTTGTATCTACAACAGATGTAACTTGTAACCTAGGTGAACTAGACGGAAATATAATTCTATTCTCCACAGTTTCATTTTGGCACATGGTTACATTACATCCCCAAGAAGCTGTAAAGTGAGTAACTGTATTTCTGCAGTCCTTAATCACTACTCTCTCTCTAAAAATAATTTCCTCACCTGGATCTAAAAAATTATCAGTATTTCCAACTTTGGTAAAATCACTCCCATCAAGTGTTATCAATTGGGTTCTATTAGGCCCTACAATTGTAACAGGTGGTTTTGGTGAGGAAACTGCGGGGTAACTCGCGACAAGAATAGATGATTTATATTGAGAACTAAAATAAACAGAATCAATTCTTGAAGTTCCACCATTTTTAATCTTTATTTCTCTATCAACAGTATCTCCAACAGATGGTGCTGAAAGATTATAAGTAATTCCAGTACCTGCTACAAAACTTTTCTCAACCAACTGAAGTATTGGGTAATTTACAATTAGAGGAGAAAAAGTATGATAATTATTACGAACTAATGAATTGGACACTTGAGTGAATTTGGTTCTAAAACCAACATTAAAAGTACCTCCTGCTGAAGCAAAGTTATAAACACCACAACCGGCAGTTAGGCTTATATTTAAATTAATAACCTGCTGAGAATTTAAAGTATCCAAAGTAATTACTACTGAATCTGCACTTGAGGAAGAAACAGTAGAACCAGTTGGCCCAACAAAACTACCGCTCGAATAGTTTATTCCTGATGGTAGAATAAAAGTAAAACTAAGATTTGCTAATTTGAATGGAGAAATATTATCAATAACAATATTGTAGTTTGTAGGAGTAGACTCACAAGCATACAAAGATACTGAGGCAGTAGCCGGTGATGGGCTAGTACGTCCAGGGTAGTTTATATCTAAATATTGTTGGGAAGAAAGATTGAACCCTATCAAGAGACCAAAAATTAAAACCAACAATAGGTTTTTTAATTTCATAAAAATAATAATCGTCACATCACTGTGACATTAACGCATCTGTTTCTTTTTGGTTGCCTTAAATCTCTCTCTAAAAAGCATAACAAAAGTACCTCTTTTAAATGTTAATAACTTGTTACTAATCATTGCATTGCTTTAAATGCAAAAAAAACTGCTCGAAAACCATCTATTCTACCCCCATATTTAATACCTTTGTTCAGAATTTTATTAAGAGAAACACAGTGTAAATGATTGAATTAAATAATATTAGAGAGAATCACAAAGAAATTATTAAAAGATTAAAGATTAAAAACTTTGATGGAGAAAAATTGATTTCTGAATTGATTGATTTAGATAAAAAAAAGAGAGAAATCCAAACAGAGAATGATGCTCTACTTAATAAGAGAAATACGATTTCTAAAGAGATAGGAAATTTATTTAAAAGCGGGAAATCTGAAGAAGCTAATGCTTTAAAAAACGAAACTAAATCACTGAATGACAATATTCAAGAGCTAAAAGATTCTTTTTCTGAGTTAGAATCAAAAATTGCTGAAATATTATATCAAATTCCTAATATTCCAAATGCTGATGTTCCCTTAGGTAAAACTCCAGAAGACAATTTAACAATTTTTGAAAATGGAGAAATTCAAGAATTACCAGAGAATGCTAAGCCTCATTGGGAATTAGCAAAAGAATTAGATTTAATAGATTTTGATTTAGGAGTAAAAATAACTGGTGCTGGTTTTCCAGTTTATAAAGGAAAAGGGGCAAAACTTCAAAGAGCTTTAATTAACTTCTTTTTAGATGAAGCAGAAACTGCTGGCTACAACGAAGTTATCCCTCCCCTACTTGTTAATGAAGAGTCAGGGTTTGGGACAGGACAATTGCCTGATAAAGAAGGACAAATGTACCATGCTACGGAGGATAATTTTTATCTAATTCCTACAGCTGAAGTGCCTGTTACCAATATTTTTAGGGATGTAATTATAAAAAAAGAAGATTTTCCTCAAAAACTAACTGCATACACCCCTTGTTTTAGAAGAGAGGCTGGTAGTTACGGAAAGGATGTTAGAGGACTTAATAGACTACACCAGTTTGACAAAGTTGAAATTGTGCAAGTTCAACATCCAAAAAACTCGTACAAAGCTCTGGATGAAATGATTGAGCATATAAAAAATCTGTTGGAAAAATTAGAATTACCTTACCGAATTCTAAAATTATGTGGAGGTGATTTAGGTTTTACTGCCGCTATTACTTATGATTTTGAAGTGTTTTCTGCAGCTCAAGAAAAATGGCTTGAAGTAAGCTCAGTTTCTAACTTTGAAACCTACCAAGCAAATAGATTGAAACTACGATTTAAAAACGAAGCTGGTAAGACTGAACTTGCTCACACACTAAACGGAAGTGCACTTGCGTTACCTAGAATTGTTGCAGCTTTACTTGAAAATCACCAAACTGAAAACGGAATAAAAATTCCTAAAGCACTTATACCTTACACCAAATTTGATACAATAAATTAACATGAAAAACACTCTATTTCTTATAGTATTATTATCACTATTTGCTTGTGCAGAAAAAACTGCAGAAAATTCTGCTTATTTTGATGAAATTGCTCAGCTAGATGAAACCTACAACACAGTAGACTCAAACCACAATACTTTTACCAACATTGATATCGATACAATGCAATATTTTAGAACTATTGTAACTCAAAAATATAAAAAAGCTAAAGAAGTTTACACTACTGAATTTCTGGATACAAATTATGAAAAAATAATGCTTATTGCTAGAGGTCAATTCACAAAAAAACTAAGTAAGATTGCTGAAAATAGCGAGAAAATAAAAAAAGAGTATAAGTATTCAACTAATCAATATAAGACTCTTCGAGAAAACTTAATTCATGAAAATGGCGAAGAGGAAAAATTATTGACTTACTATAATGAAGAAAAACAAGCTTTAATAATTCTTAATGCCGAAATTGTTAACTTTAATGAAGATTTGAGCAATACAATTTCTTTAGCTGGCGTTATCATACCTCAGTTAGACTCTATTATAGAAGTGCATGAAGAACCACAATAAAGTTCAATTATTAACTAAATTTTTTATTATTCTATTTGTTGGAATAATGACTAATTCTGTTTCTTACTCTCAAAATACTGACCAACAAATGGCTCAATATTATTTTGATAATGGGGAGTATGACAAAGCTAAACTATACTACGAAAAGCTTTTCAAAAAATATCCTTCTTCCACTATCTACAGTAACTACATTAGTACTTTACTTGAACTAAAAGAATATAAAGAAGCTGAAAAAATCACCAAAAAACAGATTAAAAAAGAACGATTTGGAGCTTTTTACAAAGTGAAACTAGGTGAAATTTATGAAAAATCTGGTGAAGAAAAAAAGGCTAAAAAATATTTTGAGGGATTAATTAGTAACTTGGGTAAAAAAAATAATCCCGGAGAATACAGTTTACTTTGTAATGAATTTGTTCGTTTATTAAAGTATGATTTTGCTATTAAAACATTAGAAAAATGCGAAAAAATTCACCCTTCATCTAATTACAGCATAACAATAGCCAATTTGTATGGAATGCAAGGTAAATATGAAAAAATGATTGATTCTTACCTTTTTCAAATTGAAAAAAAACCTACAGATATCAATCGGGTAAAAGCTTTTATTCCTCGTTCAATTGATTTTGAAGAAGATGAAAAAGCTGTTGAAATATTGAGAACCAAATTATTAAAGAAAATTCAAAAAAATCCTGAAAACGAATCTTTTTATAATTTATTGATATGGATGTTTCAACAAAATGATGATTTTGAAAGTGCGTATATTCATGTAAAAGCTTATGACAAGCGAACAAAATCAAAAGGAGAAAAAATTTATAAGTTTGCTAAACTATGCGTGTCAAACAAAAAATATGACCTAGCAATAGAAGCTTATGAAACTGTAATCAATAAATATGGAGATATTAATTATTTTGTAATTGCCTCTAAACAAGAAGTTTTATCTGCTCTACAAAGAAAAATATTTTCTAATGCCAACTACACTCAAAACGATGTTAAAAATTTAAAGAACAGATATTTATCCACTATTGAAGAAGTAACAGACTTTGAAAATAAAATGCCACTAATCGAAGGTTTAGCTTACCTTGAAGGGTTTTATCTTCATGAAATTGATACTGCAGAAAAATTATACAACGAACTCCTATCCTACCCAGGAATCTCCAGAAAAAGAAAAGCTTTAAATAAAATAAGACTTGCTGACATCTATATGCTTAAAAATGAAATTTGGGATGCCTCTCTTTTATATATGCAAGTGGAAAAAGAGTTTAAATATGATATTATAGGATTTGAAGCCAAATTCAAAAATGCAAAACTATATTATTACTCAGGAGACTTTGAATGGTCTCAAAATCAATTAGATGGATTAAAAGCTTCTACCTCTAAACTAATATCTAATGATGCTATTGATTTATCGTTACTTATTACTGATAATTATAATATGGACACTACTCCTATTAACATGCAGCAATTTGCCCATGCTGATTTATTGATTTTTCAAAACAAATTATCTTTAGCAGAAAAAACTTTAGACTCAATTACCGAAAGAGAACCAAACCATAGCTTAGTAGATGAGATTCTTTTTAAAAAATATGAGATAGCTTTTAAAAAACAAGATTTTAATACTTCTAAACTTTATTTACAAAAAATTATAGATGGGCATACGGATGGAATATTAGCAGATAATGCTCTATTTAAGTTAGCTGAACTCTATGAAAACCAATTAAATAACAAAAAGGAAGCTTTTAAGTTATATGAAAAGTTATTATTTGATTACCCTGGAAGTTTATTTGTAGTAGAAGCCCGAAAAAGATATAGAAAGTATTCCAGTGAATTTGGTAGCAAAGAAATAATTGAAAAATATCCTCAAACAAAAATTATTGAATAAAAAAAGCCTCAAGTTTCCTTGAGGCTTTTTTTAAAAATCTATATTAAGGATTATTTTTTCAATAAATCTCTAATTTCAGCCAATAAATCTTCTTGAGAAGGTCCAGCTGGTGCAGCTTCTTCTTGTTTCTTTTTCATTTTGTTGTATCCTTTAATAATAATAAACATTACAAACCCTACTATAATTAAACTTACAATTTCGTTCACCCAAGATCCCCACATAATTGCATTTTCAGGAATTGCCTTTGTTATTACTTCTCCTGCAACATCTTTAACTTCATCAACTTTTTCAGATAAGATAATTTTTAAATTTGAAAAATCTGTTCCTCCAGTAAAATGACCTACAATCGGCATTATTATCATAGATACAAATCCATTTACTACTTTACCAATAGCTCCCGCCATAATTACTGCTACAGCAAATTCTATCACATTTCCGCCCATGATAAAGGCTTTAAATTCTTTCAACATAATTTTTTGTTTTTTTTGGTTAGTTGATTCAAATATAACTAAAATTATAAATGACACGAGATTATAGAGTTATTTTGTACACACCACTGTATCGAAATAAGGGCTATACCCTGCCCACAATCCAAGTGCTCCATTAGATATGTTTGACACTACATTGATAGGTGCAGCAAATGGACTTCCAGTAGATAAAATTTGTTCTTCAGCCTTATCAACAAAATCATGCACTCCTTTGTCTATGGAACAAAATTTAACTACAACTGTATCTCCAACTTTAAAAAAACCTCTTTCAGGTGCTTGATCATCAGCTTTTTCTGAACCTCCAGGTCGGTTGTATCCAAATTCAAAAGATGTTCCGTTTACAAATTCATCGTCAAAAACTGAACTTGAAGGAGGATTAAACTGATTATCTTTTGTTTGACCTTTTAACGAACCATATTTGTAAGAGTTTATCCTTTTTGCATACCATCGGTAATAATTTTGAGTTGCTCCTGGCTCATTCAAATAGGCATAAATAAAGCCTAAAGAATCCCTATCTCCAAATACTTTAAACCAAGTAGAATCAAGAGGAACTGGTTGCTCAATAGTAGTTGAAGATTCGTAAATTTCGCCTTCCCAATCAATAGAAATAGTATAAGTTTTTCCTACTTCACCAGTCATAGTTAAATCTGTAAACCCACAGATATTATAACTTGTAAGAACCCCAACCGGAATCCCCAAAACACCACTTAACTGAACTCTTTGAGGTTGAGTTAATCCACCAGAGCAAAGTTTTGTCATTGTATTGGTAGTAGTTCCGTCAGAAATTGTAATAGTTGCATTTGACACATAAGAATTTGCAACAGATTCAATATCTGTGGGGTCAAAATAAGGGGAGGATTTACTTAAAACCACATAAGGAAAAGCTCCAGTTTCAATCACTCCTTCCACTACCAATTTTTCTTCAGGGCGAGGCAAATCAACATCTATTTCTTTTTCACAAGAAACAAAAGTCAATAATACTATTACTATATATAATGTTCTCATTTTCATTGTTTAAAAACTAAAATTCCAAGTTACTGAGGGCAATACTGGAAATAAAGAAACTTGAATTGCCGCTACATCAAGTGTTCCATTTGATAAGTTTCCTGTATTATCAAAATAGATAAAATAAGGATTTTTTCGATTGTATAAATTAAATACCGAAAAGTTCCAACTAGAGATAAATTTTTTCTTCACCTTTTTTACTTCACCCGTCTCCACATCTTTATATTCCTTATATTTTTTTCCTGAATAAGTTGCCGAAATGTCCGCTCTATGATAGGCTGCCATACGGTAACTATTTCTGGGAGCATACTCTACAAGTAGTTCTCCTTCAACAAAATACTTTGATGCAGGAAGTGTAATAGAATTACCTGTAGCATAAACAAATATAGCTCCAAAAGTCCATCTATCAGTCAAATCGTAAGCAGCTGTAATGGATAAATCATGTCTCCTATCAAATTTTGCAGGATATTCTTCTCCATTATTTAATTCGTCAAATTGCCTCATTGTCCTAGACCAAGTATAACCAATCCAACCACTTAATTTTCCTAGTGATTTTTTTATAAATAATTCTGCTCCGTAAGAGTATCCTTTTCCAAAAGTTAATTGATTATCAATGTTATCATTAACTCCATCACTTGGGTCTGCTCCATCTTTAAATTCAACTAAATTTCTTAAGTCCTTGTAATATACTTCGACCGAGGTCTCAAACATGTTTTTCTTGAAATTTCTGAAATAGCCCAAATTAAATTGTGTAGCTCTTTGAGGTTTTACAATATCTGTAGAAGGTATCCATAAATCAGTAGGCAGTGAGTTTCCACCAACAGAAACTAAGTGCATGTATTGGTAATTGAGTGTTGCTCCAAATTTTAAAGATGAATTCTCATCCAAGGTATATCTACCAGTAAGTCTTGGTTCTGGTCTTACATAAGTTCTCAAAGACTTATTCTTTTTATACTCAACTTCTTCAATCGTATTCCCTTCATTATCTTTTACATACCTTGTAAAAGGTCCAATATGCTGAAAACTAGATATTCTTAGCCCAGCATTAATTGATAATAATTCCGATATTTTTACTTCATCCAAAAAATAAAGCGCTCCTTCATTTGCATAAAGTCTCACAGCTCCACCAAAATCAAACTCTGTATCTCCTTGAGTGGCAGTAACATTATTAGGAATAAAAGTGTGATACGTATAGTTTAATCCAAACTTAATAGTGTTATTTGGATTTGGATAATAACTAAAATCTGTTTTAAAATTCCAATCTCTCACCCCAGAATATAATCCAAAACTAAAATCATCTTGACGACCTTCAAAAGTAAAATCATAAGAACTATAAATTGCAGTAGTATTAAGGAATAATTTATCAGAGAAAATATGATTCCATCTCAGTGCTCCTGTGGCATTTCCCCAGGGAATATTTATAGTAAAATCTGATTCTGCTTGGCGATAAGTAAAAACATCTTTCCCAAAATAACCACTTAAAAACAATCTGTCTTTATCAGATATTTGATAATTGAGTTTTGCATTAAAATCATAAAAATAATAGCCAGAACCTTTAACAGGAGCATCATCCTTGATAAATGGTTGAGCTAACTCTGAAATATAAGTCCTTCTACCCGAGACAATAAAGGAACTTTTATTTTTTTGAATAGGCCCTTCAAGTGTTAATCTTGAGGCAATAATACCAATTCCTCCATCTCCATGAAAACTTTTGTTATTTCCTTCTTTCATAGAAATATCAAGCACTGAAGATAATCTCCCACCATAATTTGCAGGCATTCCTCCTTTAATAATATTTACATTTTTTATAGCATCTGCATTAAAAACAGAGAAAAAACCAAATAAATGTGCTGCATTATAAACCACAGCTTCATCCAATAAAATCAAATTTTGGTCTGGGCCTCCTCCCCTTACATAAAATCCAGTATTTCCCTCTCCAGCAGACTGAACCCCAGGTAATAACTGAATAGTTTTTAAAATATCAACCTCTCCCATAAAAGCTGGTAGATTTTTGATTTGTTCTACTTCCAAATCAACGGTTCCCATTTCGGTGCTTTTAGTGTTATTATCCCCTTGTTCCTCTTCTACTTTAAATTCCTTAATTATTACATCAGAACTAGTAAGTTCTATATTTTGTTTTTTACTCTCGGTTAAATCTATTTTCTTAACAACATCACTATACCCTACAAATGAATATTTTACGGTATAATTTCCTGATGGAACAGTTAAAGAATAAAACCCATAAATATTGGCAGAAACACCAATTTTAAGTTCCTCTACATAAGCAGTAGCACCAATAAGTGTCTCTCCAGATTCAGCATCTTTAATGCTTCCGCTCAGTGTAGATTTTTGATTAAATCCAGCTACTGAGAAAAAAAACATGAATATATAAAGTAAAAAATTCTTCATTAAATATACTACGTATTAAGAAAAGTAAAAGTATAAAAAAAGGAGGTAATTAATTGAAATCACCTCCTTTTAACACAGATTAAATTATTATTAATTCGTAAATAACATTTCTCTTAGTTTCGGCATTGGCCATAATTCATCATCTACCAAAATTTCTAGCTTATTTAAGTGGTACGCAATGTCATCAAAATGAATTTTTACCGTATCGCAATAGGCAACTGCTTTTTTGAATGGATCTTCTATTTTATTTGCTTTCTTTCTATTGTCAAGCATTGTTTCTAGTTTTTTCTTCACTTTAGTCAAATGTTCACACAGTTCATCCATTATACTAAGCTGTGTATAAGCCATTTTTTTGAAGTCTTTTCCATAAATTTCCTTAATACCCTGAATATTTTGCATCAATAAATTTTGATACTTTACAGCCGCAGGAATTATATGGTTTTGAGCCAAATCTCCTAACATTCTCCCTTCAATCTGAATTTGCATCTGGTACATTTCCAATTGGATTTCTTGTCTTGCATGGTACTCTACCTCAGAGAAAATTCCCATTTCTTTAAACAAATTCACAAACTTTTTATCAGAAACTTGTTGGATTGCTCTTGGAGTATCTTTTAAGTTCGAAAGTCCTCTTTTTTCTGCCTCTTTAACCCACTCTTCCCCGTATCCATTTCCTTCAAATCTAATTTTTTTAGAATCTTTAATTTGTTTTTGAAGTACTTTAAGAATCGCCATGTCTTTTTTCTCTCCTTTTTTCAATCTAGCATCTACATCTTTCTTAAAATCAATAAGTTGATTAGCAATAATTGTATTCAATGCAATCATTGGAGTAGCACAATTTGCTGTAGAACCAACTGCTCTAAACTCAAATTTATTTCCTGTAAATGCAAATGGCGAAGTTCTGTTTCTATCCGTATTATCCAGCATTAGTTCTGGAATCTTACCAATATTAAGTTTCAGTGCTGTTTTTTCATCAGGAGTCATTGTTCCAGATTTTACATTCTTCTCCAAATCATCCAACATCTTAGTCAATTGCTGCCCAATAAATACAGAAATTATAGCTGGTGGAGCTTCATGTCCTCCTAATCGGTGATCATTACTCGCAGTTGCAATACTCGATCTCAAAATATCTGAATAGTCGTGAATTGCTTTAATTGTATTCACAAAGAAAGTCAGGAAACGGATATTTTCTTTAGGGTTTTTTCCTGGTTGCAGAAGGTTAACACCTGTATTAGTAGAAAGGGACCAATTATTATGTTTTCCAGAACCATTAAGGTCTGCAAATGGTTTCTCATGCAATAAAACTCTAAAATTATGTTCTTCAGCTACTTTATCCATCACATCCATTAATAATAGATTATGATCTACTGCAAGGTTTGTTTCTTCAAAAATTGGCGCACACTCAAATTGATTTGGTGCCACCTCATTGTGTCTAGTTTTTACAGGAATTCCCAATCTCAAAGACTGCTTTTCGAAATCTCTCATGAAAGAAGTAACTCTCTCAGAAATTGTTCCAAAATAATGGTCGTCAAGCTGTTGCCCTTTTGCTGGCTTGTGTCCAAACAATGCTCTACCTGTCATCATAATATCTGGACGAGCGTTAAAAAGTGCTGAATCAATCAAAAAATATTCTTGCTCCCATCCCAAGGTTGCTTGCACTCTGTTTACATTTTTATCAAAATATTTACAAACCACTGTAGCCGCTTCATCAACTTTATTCAATGCTTTTAACAATGGCATTTTATTATCCAATGCTTCACCTGTGTAGGCAATAAAAATAGTAGGAATACACAAAGTTGTACCCATCACAAATGCTGGAGAAGAAGGATCCCAAGCGGTGTAACCTCTTGCTTCGAATGTATTTCTTATTCCTCCGTTTGGAAAACTAGAAGCATCTGGTTCTTGCTGAACCAATAATTCTCCTCTAAATTTTTCGATAGCTCCATTTCCTGAAGTCTCAAAAAATGCATCATGTTTTTCGGCAGTAGAACCCGTAAGTGGTTGAAACCAATGAGTATAATGTGTTACGCCTCTTTTTAAAGCCCACTCTTTCATTGCATTTGCAACCTGATTAGCAACATCTCTGTCAATTCGTGTACCATCTGCAATAGATTTCTGTACACTTTTAAAAACTTCTCCAGATACATGGTCAGCCATTTTTGTATCTGTGAATACATCTTTTGCAAAAATCTCAGAGATTTTTTGAGGAGTAATTTTTATCTTTTTTGCTTTTCTACTATTAATAGTTTCTAATGCTTTAAATCTTGTTTGAGACATTTTAAATGAGGTTTTATAAAATAATAGACAAATGTATTTATTATTTAGGGGGTAAAACTTATAAAATCATCTTTTTTATCAACACACCCCCCTATTTTTTGTTATTAAAATTGATTAAAAAATAATAAAAGAAGTTAAAACCGATAAAATTAAAATATCAACCATTTAAAAAACAAAGTCAACCACTTAATAATTAACCTAACAAATTTTGATGATAAATTACTAATATTGAAAAGAGTAATACAGCAAGAGATTTCTTTAGGATATTGAAAATTCTACAAAAACTAATTTCTTCAGCAAAGACCATCTTGAAACCAATTTTCTGCTTTTAATTGGAGGATAGATGGTTTTTTGTATGCAATCTTTTTTTATCAATTTGGTTTCATTTACTTTTAGAGAGTGAAACTAGCCGTAATCATAGTTAATTATAATGTAACCTATTTTCTTAAGCAATGCTTAGAGTCTGTGATGAACTCTAATTGTTTGGATCAGCTTGAGATTTTTGTTGTGGATAATGATTCCAAAGATGGCTCTGTGGAAATGGTTCAACAATCATTTCCAAGTGTTAAAATCATTGCTAATAAACAAAATGTTGGTTTCTCTACAGCTAATAATCAAGCAATTAAAGAATCAACAACAGACTATGTTGTACTACTAAATCCTGATACGCTAGTAAAATCTAATACTTTTAAAAAAGTTATAGATTTTATGGATAACACCCCAGGTGCTGGAGGATTGGGAGTAAAAATGATTGATGGAAACGGCAATTTTCTTCCCGAATCTAAACGAGGTCTTCCAACACCTGAAGTTGCTTTTTATAAAATTTTTGGGCTATCAAGATTGTTTCCAAAATCTAAAAAATATGGTAGATACCATTTAGGTTATCTCTCAGATGATGAAACACATGAAGTAGATGTACTTTCGGGTGCATTTATGATGATGCGAAAGGAAACTCTTGACAAAGTTGGACTACTGGATGAAGATTTTTTTATGTATGGCGAAGACATTGATTTATCATACCGAATAACGCAAGAAGGCTATAAAAACTATTACTTTCCTGATACAACTATTGTACATTACAAAGGCGAAAGCACCAAAAAAAGTAGTGTAAATTATGTGTTTGTTTTCTACAAAGCAATGGCAATTTTTGCAAAAAAACACTTTGAATCTAGCAAAGCCAGTTTGTTTTCTAAACTAATCAATATTGCCATATTTTTTAGTGCAAGTATAGCCATCGTCAAACGATTTTTCTCGCTTTTCTTTCTGCCAATTATTGATTTCTGTACAGTTTTCTTTGGCTTGCATGTGGTAAAAACTATCTATCAGGATGATCATGGATTATATCATCAACCGCAATTGATAAATATCTCATTTGCTGTATACTCCATAATAGTTCTTGTTGCCTTATTTTTCTCAGGAGGATATGACAAACCAATTAAATTGCAAAAAGTAATAAAAGGAGTATTCATTGGTTCGGCACTCAATATTCTGGTGTATTTTTTTGTTGCAGATTTTTATTACTTCAGTATTGGGAGTGCATTATTGGGTGTTTTACTTATAATGTTAGGATTAACAGGAGTTAGATGGGTATTGCATTTTTTCAAGATTAAGAAATATCGAATCAATTTTTTTAGAAAACGAATAGCCATAATTGGCGATAAAAAAGAAGCTGAAAAGGTAAATACTTTAGTTGAACACACTCAACTTTACTCTTCAATTTTGGGTACTATTTCTCCTAAAAAAGAAAATAATGAAGAATATCTTGGAAATCTTTCTCAGTTAAATTCTTTGACAAAAAAGCTAAAAATCAATGAAGCAATTTTTTGTGCTGAGAATATCAGCTATGATGAGGTTATTGATACATTGGTAGCTTTTAATGACTCGGATATTCAATTCAAATTGGCTCACACTAAAGACATGTATGTATTAGGCAGCACTGATATTAACACTTCCGGAGAATTGCACACTATAAAAGTGGAGGGAATAGAATCCGTTGAAAACAAAAGACTTAAACGATTGCTAGACATAATTGTAGCTATTAAATGTCTGGTATTCTCCCCTATTTTAATATGGTTTCAAAAAAATAAAATCAATTATTTTTCAAACTGTTGGAATGTGTTGATTGGAAAAATTTCTTGGGTAGGTTACAGTAAACAAAATAATACTGGACTGCTCCCAAAAATAAAAAAAGGGATATTGACAATTCAAGAAACTATTCCTAATTATCAACATAAAGAGAAAATTGATATTGAAAAACTCAATAAAATTTATGCCAAAGAATATAATATTTGGCTTGATTCTAAGATAATTAGGCAAGGGATTTCCAAACTTGGGAACAAAGTTTAGTTGTTTATTTGAAACTTCAGGTTTCCAGATTTAAAATCTTTATACCGAATTGAAAGTTTAGCTAATAGCCGTGTAAATGCCTCAAAAGCTAATTCAGTTTCTTCTGATATTTCTTTCTTTTGAATTTTCAATGTAAGCTTACCAAAAAGACCCGTTAAGCAAACTTCTATATCACTTAGCCCTGCACTCCCTGATTTATCTCTAAGCTCTTGGATAAATGGTCCAGCTTCAGTATGAGTTTCTTGATAATCAGTATCCTCAAGCGATGTAAGTAATGTATTATGAAGAAATGTCATCTCGTCCATTGTTTCATGCACTCTACCAATGTGTCCTTTTTCCTCCAAACCATTCGATTTCATTTCCTCAATTATAGTTTGATACCAAACTTTTACATCTTCACGAGCTTCAGGAATCGAAGTCATCTGCCAGATATAATTATTAAAAATTTCCTCAATTTCAAAATTAAAACTTCGGATAATCATCTCTACCTGAAACATGTACAATACATATTCGGCTATATTTTCTTTTTGTTTTTGGTTAGCAATTAACATTATTCAGAAACAGTAGTTGATTTATTTTGAGCATACTCCTTATTAATAGCATCTACCACATAATTAGAAACATCATAATCAGGATTTGAATATAAAATAGATCCCCCGTTTTGATAAATAAGAATAAAATCAAACCCTAAAGTTTTTGCAAAAGATTTACAGAAGCTTTGAACTTTTAAATAATAATTATTCATCTCTTCAGACTTCATAATCATGTATTCCTGCTCTTGTTGCTGAGAAAACTGATACATTTTTTGTTGTAGCGTCTGCTCCATTTGCATTATTTCTTGCTGTATTTCCATCAATTTTTTTTGTTCAGACTCTAATTGAGCATCAGTAAGGGTTGGAGCTTTGATGGTATATTTTCTCTTTTTAGATTCGAAATCTTGAATTTTGTTTTTATAGTTTCTCTCGTAACTATTTTTCTTCGATTCAATATTGCCTTGCAATTGCTTTTCTTTTTTTGCAATTCTATCCTCCACATCTCTCAGCATATCCAAGTTTTTATTAAGAGAATCATTATTAACATAGGCAATTTTAATAGGCTTTGCGGATATTGCAGAGTCCAAATTCATAAACTTAGTTAATGAATCCTCAGAAACAACGGTTGGCTCATCCGTATTATTTTCGGCTACAACATTGGCTTTCTTATCCGAAGAAAAATGTAAGTAAAACAGCACTGCTACTGCTATTAATAAGATTATGTTTAAAATTGTCCCTACTTGTTTCATCATTCAATAGTATAAAGTTCCTGCAAATTTAATACAATATAGCACTCTACCAATTTGGTTCAGCTATAAATATATATCATATCTTGTATTTAACTTTTTTTATGAAATCAACCTAATGCAAAGCTTCTATCCTTTTTTTTGTAAGTTTGGCTTGACTATTGTAATTAATATTTACCAAAATAAGCTATTATGAAAAGAGCAATTTTTCCGGGTTCATTTGACCCTATTACTAAGGGGCATGAAGCACTAGTAATTAGAGCACTAAATCTTTTTGACGAAATAATTATTGCTATTGGAACCAATTCCAATAAGAAATATATGTTTTCTTTGGAGGAGAGAATTGCTTTTATTGAGGCAACTTTTAAGAACGAACCAACAATAAAAGTAGAAACATACGAAGGATTAACTACTGATTATTGCGAGAAAAAAGAAGCTAAATTTATGCTTCGAGGATTAAGAACTTCTGCAGATTTTGAGTTTGAAAGAGCTATTGGTCAGATAAATAGTGAAATGAAACCTGAAATTGAAACTGTTTTTTTAATTACTTCTGCCGAACTTTCAGCAATAAGTTCGTCAATCATTCGTGATATATTAAAAAACAAGGGAGATGCCTCTCAGTTTTTACCAAATTCTGTAATTATTCAATCGTAAATGAGAATCAAATTATTCATATTATCTATATTAATTCTGGGAAGTTTATCAGGACTTGCCACAAAAATTAATGGAAAAACTTATAAACCATTTAAAGGCAAAACGGTTAATTTAATCCAGTACAAAGACTATGTAACAAGAGATTATGAGGTTTTGGCATCAACGACTGTAGATAGTTTGGGTAAATTCAGTTTTGATTATGATATCAAATCTACTCAGCAAGCAATTATTCAAATTGAATACCTTATTGGGATAATTTATTTAGCTCCAAACAAAGAATATTCTGTTTATTTTCCTCCACGCTCAGAAGATGGAAAATACAGGCTTACGAGAAATAATGTAAATATTGTGTTTGATTCTATACCAAAAAATGATGTAAATGGTTTAATACTAGAATTTAACAGGTTGTATGACCAATTCTTGATGAATAATAGATATAATGTTGGAAAACCCTTCTTTCATGAAAACTTAGATACTTTTAAACTTCAAATCAAAAAGCAATTTGAGGGAATAGAAGATGACTATTTTTTGAAATATGCGAGGTTTAGTATTGGTGATTTACAATTGGTAGCTCCCTCCTCTCATGATAAAATTAATAGATTAAGTATCTACAATTCCTACATAGTAAATAAAAAAATAGACACAAAAAATCATGCACAAATGAATTTTTTGCAAAATTTCTATTCAAAAACTCTCAAGAATCAAATTGGAAAAACTGGCAAAGCTCTGTCTAATTCTTTAACTACAAATCCGAGCTACACGGCTATTGACAGCATCTTAAAGAAAGATTATTTTTTCAAAATGCAGACTATCCGAGAATTTGTTATTGCAGAAAACCTATTCTCAATGTTTTATGATGAAAAATATGACCCAAACATCATTTTATCATTACTAAAAGAAGCTGAAGAAAAAGGGGAAAAGAAAGAAATGACAGTTATTACCAAAAGTATTATTGCCTCCATTACAAAATTGATGAAAGGTTCCAAACCTTATCCAATTAGATTGGTAAATCAACATGGCGACATAGTTAATTTATCAGATTTTGAAGGGAAATATGTATACATTAATTTTTGGGCAAAATGGAACAAAGAGAGTCTTGCAGAAATGGATGTGTTGAAAAAAATGAAAGCCGAATATGGAGATTTAATTGAATTTGTAAGTATTAACATTGATGCTAGCAAAAGGAAATTCGACCTCTACATGCTTTCTCACAAAGAGTATGATTGGAATATGCTATATTACGGTGGTGATGCAAACCTGCTTGATGTCTATGAGGTTTACACAGCTCCTCACTACATTATGCTAGATACAAACGGAAATATATTATCTGCTCCTGCACTTAAGCCTGTACCCAATGGTAGCTTTGAGTCAATTGAAAAGATGTTTTTTGAAATAAAGAAAAAATCTAAAAAGAAACCGAAGTTTAATATTGGTGGGAAATTATAATAACGAAAAAGACCTTCAATTATGAAGGTCTTTTTTTTATCTGTTTGGTATAATTTCTGGACAAATTTCTTGTCGATATTTATCAAAGAGTTCTAATTGCTTTTTCTTCATTTCTGGAGATAATGTATCTCTAAAAGCTTTTAGCCTTCCTTGAGGATCAAAACATTGCATAAACTCAGCCTGCTTATATTTATACTGAACATATTGAGCAGAATCCATTGTTTCAGCGTCAATACTATTTGAAAAATCATGAAGTGGCTTGGCACATTTACAGTAATGTTCTGTATGAGCTCTAACTGTTTCTTCAAAAGTAAGAGGCCTAGAATTTACTTCATCAATCTTTCTACTTTCTTCACCGCAGGACAACAATCCTACAAATAAAAAAACTATTGAAAAATAAAGAAATTTCATTGGTTATCTTTTACTTAATTCAACATAATTACGAGCGTTTGCACCAGTATAAATCTGGCGAGGACGACCAATTGGTTGTTTTGTCTCTATCATTTCTTTCCATTGAGCAATCCATCCCGGTAATCTTCCTATTGCAAACATTACTGTAAACATTTCTGTAGGAATACCAATAGCTCTGTAGATAATTCCTGAATAGAAATCTACGTTTGGATATAATTTTCTATCCACAAAATACTGATCTTCTAAAGCAGCCTTTTCAAGTTTTTTTGCAATATCCAATACCGGATCATCAATTCCTAAAGCATCTAATACATCATCACAAGCTTTTTTGATAATTCTTGCTCTTGGGTCAAAGTTTTTATAAACTCTATGTCCGAATCCCATTAATCTGAAAGGATCGTTCTTATCTTTTGCTTTATCTAAGTATTTAGTTACATCTCCTCCATCATTTTTGATGTTTTCAAGCATTTCAATTACAGCTTGGTTTGCTCCACCATGAAGTGGTCCCCAAAGTGCGGAAATACCAGCAGAAATTGAAGCATATAAATTTGCTTGAGATGAACCTACAATTCTTACTGTAGATGCAGAACAGTTTTGTTCGTGGTCTGCATGTAAAATGAATAATAAATCAAGTGCTTTTGCAACCACAGGGTCAATCTTGTAATCTTCTGAAGGAACTGAAAACATCATTTGCAAGAAATTCTCACTGTAGTTCAATTCATTTTTAGGATATACAACAGGATGTCTTTGAGCATTTTTATGCGACCAAGCTGCCAATGTAGGAACCTTAGCTATTAATCTATAAATTGTTAAGTCTACAGCATCCTCACTTCTGTTAGGATCTTGAGACTCTGGATAAAATGATGATAATGAGTTTACCAATGAACCTAAAACACCCATTGGGTGAGCATGATGAGGAAAAGCTTGATAAAACTTTCTCATATCTTCTGCCACAAGAGTATGTTTTCTGATGTTTTCATTAAAATCTTCTAATTGCTCTTTATTTGGCAATTCACCTTCAATCAATAAATATGCTACTTCCAAAAAAGTAGATTTTTCAGCCAATTCTTCAATTGAATATCCTCTATAACTTAAAATTCCTTTCTCACCATCCAAAAAAGTAATAGCACTCTCAGTGGCACCCGTATTTTTATATCCTGGGTCAAGGGTTACATATCCTGATTGACCTCTAAGTTTTGAGATGTCAATTCCTTTCTCATTTTCTGATCCAGTAGTTACAGGAAACTCGTATGTTTCTCCGTCCAAAATGAATTTAGCTGTTTCGCTCATAGTTTATTTATAATAAGGTTTTGAAGTATAAAATACAATATAAAAGAACAATTTTGTATTGCTGTGCGAATATAATAAATTGTGAGGCACAATTGCAAGTTGGAAACGGTAAATTTTATAGGTATTTTGTTCTTTTTGACTCAGTAAACGTCATGTTCAAAACTTAACTGTTTTTAGTTAAAATGTGAATTGTTTTTAAACAGAATCAGCTACCTCAATAAACTCGGCTAAAATAGCAGCAGTAGCTCCCCAAACCACTTGGTTTTCGAGTTCTAAATAGGGCGTTTTCAACTTCATTCCCCCTTGAATTAACACCTCAGTTTCTTTCACTATTTCTTTATTAAACAGTGATTTAAGTGGGACTTCAATAATTTCTTTCACCTCCTTTTCTTCTTTAACAAAAGTGGGTTTTCCTTGATAAACTCCCGCAAAAGCTGATACCATAAAGTTGCTTGGTGGAATATAAATCTGAGTTAATTCACCTATCAACTCTATATGCTCAATGTCAACCCCTATTTCTTCTTTGGTTTCCCTTAAAGCTGTATCTAATTTGGTTTTATCCTCATTTTCTATTTTTCCTCCAGGAAAACTTATCTGATTGGCATGAGCTCCCTTGTAATCGTGCCTCAAGGTTAAAGGAAAAAAATATTCATCCCCTTTTTTGTATAGCAAAAGTAGTACGGCACCCTCTCTCCTATTCTCAGGTATTATTTTGGTTAAAGCTCTGTAAGGAGTCATTTTGAGATGAGCTTCCATTCCTGGCAGAGGTTGTTTAAGTTTTTCTTTTAGTAAATCTATTGAAATCAAAATAGTTAAATTAGTCTTCGATAAATTTAATAGAAACTGAATTAATGCAATACCTTAATCCTGTGGGTCTCGGACCATCTTTAAAAACATGACCTTGGTGTCCTTTGCAGGTAGCACAAACAACTTCGGTCCTTGTCATTCCGTAAGAATTATCGGGTACACTCAGAACATTTCCATCAATTATATCATAAAAAGAAGGCCATCCAGTTCCCGATTTGAATTTAGTTTTAGATTTGTACAAAGGGGTTGCACATCCGGCACACACATAGGTTCCTTTTCTCTTATTATCTAATAGATCTCCTGAAAAAGCCCTTTCAGTTCCTTTCTCTCTCAGTATATAATATTCCTGTTCAGTTAATATTTTTTTCCACTCGGTTTCAGATAAACTAGAATAATCAATAGCAGAATCTCTTTTAAATATCTCTTCAGGTTTTTCAACCACAACTTTTTCTATATTCTCATTGTCAGTTTGTAATGAATCTTGTGCATTATTCTTTGTAATAGACTGGGAACAGGAAAAAGCAAAGAAACTAATTGTGAGGAATATTAAATTTTTCATTGAAATAATTTTTATAAAAATAAGGAAATAAAACGCTAAATTCAATATCGAAAATAGAATCGAATAATTACAAAAAATTCTATCTTTAACTTAAATTAACTTTTATGAAAATTTACCCAATCAATACTGGAAATTTCAAATTAGATGGCGGTGCCATGTTTGGTGTAGTCCCTAAATCACTTTGGTCAAGAACCAATGTTCCTGACGCAAATAATATGTGCAGCTGGTCTATGAGGTGTATGCTGATTGAGGATGGAGATAAGCTCATATTAATTGATACAGGAATTGGAGATAAACAATCCGAGAAGTTTTTTAGCTACTATTACATGTTTGGGGATGATTCTCTACAAAAGTCTATCGAAAGTCTCGGTTTTGGGTTAGGTGAAATTACTGATGTAATTCTTACTCACTTGCACTTTGACCATTGTGGTGGAGCTATTATCAAGAACCACTCGAAAGATAGATACGAACCTTTTTTTCCTAATGCAACTTTCTGGAGCAATGAAAAACACTGGAAATGGGCAACCGAACCAAATGCCCGTGAAAAAGCCTCATTTTTGAAAGAAAACATATTGCCAATTCAAGAAAGCGGTCAATTGAAGTTTATTGACAGAGTAGGTGATTTTTCTAAAGGAATAATCCCCGAAATGGAATTCTTTTTTGCAGACGGGCATACTGAAAGTCAAATGATTCCAATAATTAATTACAAAGGAAAAAAAGTAGCATTTATGGCAGATTTATTGCCTTCGGTAGGACATATTCCTTTACCTTATGTTATGGGGTATGACACACGACCTTTACTAACTTTGAGCGAAAAGAAAAGTTTTTTGACCAAAGCTGCCGAGGAAGAAATGGTGCTTTTCTTGGAGCATGATTTTGATAATGAATGTTGTACACTAAAAATGACAGAAAAAGGAGTAAGGTTAAATGAAGCTTTTAGTTTTAATTCTTTATTTAACTAAGGATTGGAATACTTTTTGCTACAAAATAAGTAGAATTATTAAATGAACATGAAAAAGAGTATAGCCTTAATTTTTATTTGTCTTGCAACCATGGGGTTTGGACAACAAACTGCTCAAGATAGAGCTGAAGAATTAGTAAAAAAACACTTGACAACAGTATTTGGAGAAAAATATAAATCCTATGGATTTGAAACCTTATACAAAGTAAGCCCACCAAGAATTACTGAAGTAGAGAACTTAAAATATAAAATTGACGTTCTCAGAAAAAATAACTTACTAACTGACAGCTCATTAAAGTACTATGATTCTATTATTAAACTGAAGATTGATACTATAAAAAAGAACAAAGAATTCTCAACATATGATATTAGCCATTTTTATGTGTTAAAAGAGAGCGGTAAAAACAATTTGTATTACACTCAATTTTTTTTAACTCCAGATGGAAAGATTAAGGATATTAATCAAAAAATGAATTACGAATTTGTAGGTAAAGAATATGATTGGTTTTATAATTATTATCGAAGAAACCCTATGCTTCCAAATAATCCTGAAGAAAATAAAAATTGTTTTTTATACCTAGATAATCTTCTTCAAAACGCTGAAAAAAAAGAAGCTGCAATGGCTACTGTAATTAATACTTATTCGGTAATTGCAAAAAAAGGATACCTTGATACGGTTGAGTTACCAAGAGTTTTATCCATGCATTGGCTAAAATTGAATAATGATACGGAGTTAATAATTAATAAGTTTTCGAAAGTAAAACCTATTCTGGATAGCACTAAAAAAATTGGGTATAATCTTTTTATTCTCTATGAAAAACAAGGGGTTGAATACGCTAGGTATTTTGAATTCGACATCAACTTTATTCTTACAGGAAGCTTGCCAGTTGAAAAACCATTTGAACAGTATTTTAAATAAAAATATATGGAAAAATTAATTTTTGTATACAATGCCAAATCAGATATTATAAACTCTGTATTTGATTATGCACATAAATTAATTAGTCCCAACACCTATTCTTGCCAGCTTTGTAAGCTAACGCACAGTAACTTTGGCGAAAAAGTAGAGTGGAAAGATTTTAAAGAACAATCTGATATTGATATGAAGTTTCTTCATATTGATGAATTTGAGGAACAGTTTAAAGAAAAATTTTCATACCCAGTTTTACTATCAATTGAAAATGGGGTATTGACCCAAAAAATCACTTCAAAAGGGTTTGAAAAAATTGATTCTTCGGAGCAATTGATGGAAGTTGTCAAGGATTTAAGCAAACAATAATTATAGAATTTTAAATCTGAATTTGAATAAAAAAGTCCAAAAAAAATTAATTTTTTTTGGACTTTTAACTTTTCACAAGTTGCTATAAACTTTTACAAAGCCTTCATCACATCCACCAACACTTGCACAGACGAAACTGGCAACGCATTGTACATAGAAGCTCTGTAACCTCCAATACTTCTGTGCCCTTTAATTCCACTGATGTTTGCTGCTTTCCACATTTCGTCAAATTTTGCTTGCTTACTTTCGTCAGTCAATACAAATGTTACGTTCATTGTACTTCTATCTTCCTCCGCAGCTACTCCTTTGAATAATGGATTTCTGTCAATCTCAGCATATAAAATTCTTGCTTTCTCTTCATTAATTTTTTGTTGAGCTTCTATCCCTCCTATTTTCTTCAAATGTCTCAAATTCAACATAGAAACGTAAATAGAATACACAGGTGGTGTATTAAACATCGAATCCTTTTTTACATGAGTTTCAATATCCAACATAGTAGGAATTTTGATTCTGTTTCTTGAAAAAATTTCATCCTTCACTATGTAAAGTGTTGCTCCTGCAGGCCCAAGGTTTTTTTGAGCTCCAGCATAAATCAAATCAAATTTCGAAACATCTATTTTTTTACTAAAAATATCCGAACTCATATCACACACCAATGGAATTGGTGAATTTGGAATTTCTTGAAATTGAGTTCCAAAAATGGTATTATTTGAAGTATAATGCAAATAGTCACAATCAGTTGGAATTGTATATCCTTTTGGAATATGGTTGTAATTATCATCTTTTGAAGATGCAATTACTACTGCTTCTCCCACTGCTCCTACTTCTTTTATTGCCTTATCACTCCAAGTTCCTGTATTGATGTAAGCTGCTTTTTTATTGTCAGCAATCATGTTGTAAGCAGACATCAAAAAACCAAGACTTGCCCCTCCTTGAGCAAAACACACAGAATATCCTTCTGGCACTTCCAATAATTCTTTTACCAAAGCAACGGCCTCATCCATCACGGCTACAAAGTTTGCACTTCTGTGCGAAATCTCTAAGATTGAAAGGTTTAATCCATCAAAATTTATAACAGCATCAGCTGCTTCTTTAATAACTTCTTGTGGTAATATACAAGGTCCTGCACTGTAATTGTGAACTTTTGCCATAGTTGTTTTTTCTTAAAAATTTATTTTTCTAAAGATACAGAATAAATGATTATTAGAAAAAAATTATAGCTATCAACACCCGCAGTTTCCATCGCCACACCCTTTATCTTTTTTTAAAAAAGTAGAATACAATCGAAAACCAAAATAGGCTACTGCACCAATTAACGCTATGTAAAGGAGTATATCTTGCATTTAACTCAATAGTTGATAAGCGATTAAAGATACAACATAAGCCAGAACTGTCATATACAAAAACTGAATACTTGTCCATTTAAGTGACTTTGTTTCTTTGTAGGTAACTGCAATTGTGCTCATACACTGTAATGCAAAAGCATAAAACAGAAGTAAAGAAATACATGTAGCAAAATTAAAAGTTCGCTTTCCTGTGTTAGCATTTATTTCTTTATCTAGTTTTTGCATAATAGTCAAATCCTCTTCCGAGTCTATACTATAAATAATTGACATGGTTCCTACAAACACCTCTCTTGCAGCTATTGAACTAATTAAAGCAATTCCTACTTTCCAATCGTAACCTAATGGGATAATTGCTGGCTCAATGGATTTTCCCATCATACCTAAATAGGAATTCTCAAGCTTGTAGGCACTTTTTTTGGTGTCGATTTCACTAATAGAAAGTGAAGGATATTCGGCTGAAAATAGCTCATCAGCTTGGTTGTATTTTGTACCTCCATTTGTTCCCAACACATACAGAATGATGGAAGCTGCCACAATTATTTTTCCAGCATTCCACACAAATGCCTTGGTATTTTCCCAGATGGTAAACAACATATTTTTAAAATTTGGTAATAAATATCTGGGAATTTCGGTAATGAAAAAACTGCGGTATTTGTTTTTTATGATATACTTAAAAACCAACGCTGCCAAAGCAGAAGTAATAACCCCCAACAAATACATTCCTAATAAAACAATAGCTTGTAGACTAACAAAACCTATTAGTTTATCATTAGGAACTAACAGCCCAATAAGAATTGTATAGACAGGCAAACGAGCTGAACAAGTAAGTAATGGAGCTACCAAAATAGTAATTAATCGTTCTCGTTTATTCTCAATAGTACGAGTAGCCATAATTGCAGGCACTGCACAAGCAAAACTCGAAATTAATGGGACTACACTTTTACCACTCATCCCTACTTTCTGCATCAGTCTATCCATCAGAAAAATGATTCGATTCATGTATCCACTTTCATCTAACAATGCAAAAAAGAAAAATAGAATAGCAATTTGAGGAATAAAAATTACCACTCCTTCTAATCCTGGAATAAGTCCTTCGGTAATAAAATTGGTAAAACTACCTGGCGGAAGTTTACTAGCAAGGGTATCATGAATCCAAGAAAACCCTGTCTCAATCCATCCCATTGGGTAAGCAGACAATGAAAATACCGATTGAAAAATCACTAATAAAACCACCAAAAAAATCAAATACCCCCATACTTTGTGCATCAAAATCTTATCAAGCTTTGAGGTTGTATCCGTAGCCAAAGATTTATCGATAGTAATTGCATTATCCAGTACTTTCCTCACATATTGATACCTCAATATTGCCTCTTCCGATTTCCATTTTTTTATGTTTACCTCTGGTAAGGCATTTTCTTGAGTAATTCTCAAAAACGATTTAAAACTATTGGTAGAATTAGTTGAGCTAACAAATTGTTCCAACACTTTTCTATTTTCAGGTTTCAGGTACTTTAGGTCGTCTGCTCTAGCATTAGGAGATTTAAGTAACAAAGCAGACTTTAATTCGTCTACTCCTTCCCCTTTTCTTGCAGAAATTTTCACAACATGAATTCCAAATTCCTTAGAAAGATACTCTGTGTCAATTATAATTCCTTTTCGCTTAGCAACATCTATCATGTTAATTGCCAGCACAATATCATATCCCAAATCTTTTATTTGAGATAATAAATATAAGTTTTTCTTGATATTTGTTCCATCAGCAACAAACACAACTTTATCCACTTTATTTTTACCCGAATTATTCTTTAAATAATCTACCACTAATTCTTCATCCAATGATTTTGGATAAATACTATCAAAACCAGGCAAATCCGTTACTTCTATTTGAAAATCAAGATGTTTAAATTTACCGATTTTCTTATCTACGGTTACACCTGGGTAATTTCCAGTTTTCTGGTTTACTCCACATAACCTATTGAATAAGGTGGTTTTTCCCACATTTGGGTTTCCAATTAATGCAACTCTTAATTTACTCATGACAGCATAATGTAGGAAGCCTCTTCTTTGCGAATAGCTATTTTTTGTGAACCGATTGCAATGTAGATAGGACCATTGAACGGTGCTCTGTTAAGCACAGTAATATTGGCACCTGGTACAATGCCATATTCCATTAGTTTACTATCAAAATCAGACTCTAACACTTCCAATATTTTAGAAACCGTTTTAATTTTACAATCAGATAATTTCACTTCTTATTTTTATTTAGAACAAATATAAATAAAAATACTGCCATCTATTTATGATTTTAATCAATTTAATTTCATGAAATATTACACGCCCAATATCCATAAGTAATTACCGAAAATCCTTATATTCGTTTTTCATAAAATAATCAACATCCTATGCACACCAAATTAATTTACTTACTTCCGTTTTTAGCCATTTCTCTTTCTTGTTCATCAAAAAAAGCAGAGACAAAAGCAGCAACTCCAAACCCTGACATGGAATCAATATTTGATTCAGATACTGGTTTTGAGGAAGAAACTGTAGAAGAAGGAACTTTAACCAATGATTTGATTTGGTATTCGGGTGAGTTTTATGGAAAATCGGTTCGTGGAGTACGTTCAATGAATGATGGAAAACATTTTACTACACTGGGAAATGGAGAATTAGGACCAGAGGTAAACAAGTATTCTTATGCAACCTATGAAAAAGTAGCTACGCTATTTACTTTCATGGATTTAAAAGATGAAGAAGGAAAACCAATTCCTATTGATGCCTATCAATTTAATGCTGATGAATCAAAAGTAATGATTGCTACAGATCAAGAATCTATTTACAGAAGATCAAGCAAGGCTTACTATTATATTTATGATTTAAAAACTAAAAAAACCACTCCCCTTTCTGATAAAAAATTAGGAAAACAAAGATTGGCAGAAATTTCTCCTGCTGGAACTCATGTAGCTTTTGTTAGAGAAAACAATATGTTTTTCAAAAACTTAGAAACTGGAAAAGAGTTTGCAATTACCAGAGATGGAAAATTGAATGAGCTCATCCATGGAGCTACCGATTGGGTATATGAGGAAGAATTTGCTATTCACAAAGGTTTTGAGTGGAATGCTGACGGAACTAAAATTGCTTATTACACTTTTGATGAAAGAAAAGTAAAAGAATTCCATTTGGATTATTATGGACCTCTTTATCCTATGGAATATAGATTTAAATATCCAAAAGCTGGGGAAGATAATTCCAAAATTAGTGTTTCTGTTTATGACATTTGGAAACAAGAAAGTACTCCGGCATATATTTTTGATAGAGAGGAGTTTTACATTCCGAGAATCCAATGGACAAATAATCCTGACAAATTATGTATTACAAAAATAAATAGATTGCAAAATAAATTGGAACTGTTGCTCGTAGAGTGCGTTCAGAAAAGAGCACAAAAAGTAACTGAATATCCTGCTACTTCTTTTTACAAAGAAAAATCAAAAACATACATTGATATTCATGATAATTTACAGTTTTTGAAAGACAACAAATCCTATTTATGGATGAGTGAAAAAGAAGGATACAATCACATTTATTTGAATACTTTAGATGGGAAAGAAACTCAAATTACAAAAGGAAACTGGGATGTAATAGAATTACAAGGAATTGATGAGGAAAATGGGTTAATCTACTATTTATCAGCCGAAAATGGACCTACCCAACAAGAGTTATATGTGATTAAAACCGATGGAACTGGAAAGAAAAAACTCTCTACTAAAACAGGAAATAATTCTACAGCTTTTAGTAAAGGAATGAAATACTATATCAATTACCATTCGGATGCTAATACACCAAGTTTCATCTCTTTGCACGAAGCAAATGGAACTCAAATAAAAGTATTGCAAGATAATAAAGCACTGAAAACTAGATTAGCAAAATATGACTTACCCAAAAAAGAATTTTTCAAATTTAAAGCTGACTCTGGACATGAATTAAATGCTTGGATGATAAAGCCTGTCAACTTTGATGCTACTAAAAAATATCCAGTTTTTATGACGGGTTACAACGGTCCTGGAAACAATGTAGTAAAAGATTCTTGGGGAGGAAGCACCATGATGTGGCACCATTTGTTAGCTAAAAAAGGATTTTTGGTAGTGTGTGTAGAAACCAGAGGAACTATGTTTAGAGGAAGAGATTTTAAACACTCAACCTATTTGCAATTAGGTAAACTAGAAACCGAAGATTTGATTAGTGCTGCGAAGCATGTAGGAAGTTTATCTTATGCAGATGGCGATAACATAGGCATACAAGGCTGGAGTTATGGAGGATACATGGCCTCTTTGTGTATGACCAAAGGAGCAGATTATTTTAAAGCAGGAATTGCTGTGGCACCTGTTACAAACTGGAGATATTACGACAATATTTACACAGAGCGTTTCATGAGAACTCCTCAAGAAAATGCAGATGGGTATGACGATAATTCACCAATTAACCATGTGGATAAATTAAAAGGAGCTTTTTTATTAGTGCATGGTGGCGGTGATGATAATGTACACCCGCAAAATACTTATGAAATGGTAAATGCCTTGGTAAAAGAGAACAAAGAGTTTGATATGTTTGTGTATCCAAATCGTAATCATGGGATTTATGGAGGTAAAACTAGGCTTCATTTGTTTAATAAAATGACTGATTTTTTGGTGGATAATTTGATGGAGGATTAGTATTTATGAAATTAAGTTCGATTAAACAAGAGGTTGAAATTTATAGTCTTTTTAAAAATGTAGATGATTCTATTTTATTATTAAATCCAATATTGAAAAAGCATGGGTTTATATTTGAAGAACACAACCTATTATCTTTAGAAGCTAATTTTGCAAATTTATATTCATTTAAAGAGTCAAAAAAAACTCTTAATTATATAAACTCTGATGTTGACAATCAATATTCCTTAGATTTTAATTACCATTATAACATGAGTTTGTTTGGCGGACCAAATTTAGAAGAAAGCCCTAAAGCCTATTTTTTAAAAAGTCTCAAAAACTATACGGTTAATGAGAACTATGAAGTGATTAATAAAAAAGATTATGAGATTGGGATAAATATGGAACGCTTTACTAAATCGTTAATTAGGAAACTTCATCTTTATAAAAATGGTGATATTATGAGCCCTGTTAGATTTAGAATTACTAAAAATTCAAAAAAAATTATTTCTAAAGTAATTAAAAGAACAATTCGACCAATAAATCATCAAAATTTAATAATTGATTCACAAGAATTATTAACTATTGAAAATTTAATTAATAAAGATTTAGAACCAACTTCGCTGACAGAATTATCCGAATCATTCTTTTTTAATTCATATGAAGTTTTTGATTCAAAAATCAGATTTATTAATCTAATGACATGCTTAGAATCTATTTTTAATAATAATACTCATCAAATTGCTCATACAATATCTAGACACCTGTCTATAATTATGTCAGAAAACAAAGCTGAGTTTAATGAAAATTATAATCGAATAAAAAAACTATATAGTATAAGAAACACAATAGTTCATGGTCAACCTTTTAATAAAAAAGAAAAATTAGCTGACCTTATTAAAGAAGTTCAAAATCTAGTTAGATTTTCTATATTATATTGTATAGAGAATAAACTCACCAAAAATGACCTGTTTAACGAATTGAACTCTAAAGGTTTTTAATTATCAAGATAAATTATTTTAAAAATCATATTCTCAATTAAAGTTTACGAATATAAACTGAAACCCAACGAATATGAATTCATTACCTCCAAAAGGTTTTAATCTCGTATTTTTAGAGATTATTAACTCTACAAACACATAGTTACAACTTTATAAAGATTAATGAGTCTCTATTTTAAAAATATCTTTTTCTTTATTTGTATACTTTTTACAAGTAACAATCTACAATCGCAAACACCTGTAATTGATAGTCTTAAATCAGAATTAGATAATCATAATGAGCAAGATACTACAAGAGTTAATTTGCTAAACACCCTTGCTTTTAAAATTTATGCGCGTGATTTAGATCAATTAAAAATATACGCAGAAGAATCAAATGCTCTATCAAAAAAAATAGGCTTTGCTAAAGGGGAAGCAAGGAGTTTATATTTAAAAACGATCTACTTTATAAGGAGAAGTGAGTTGAACAAAGCAATGACTCAAATCAATAATTCCTTGAGTATTTATGAAAAACTGGCAGATACTAGTGAAATTGCATCTTGCTATAGTGTAATTGGTTACATTCTTCACATACAAGGAGAATTTAAAAAAGCTGAAAAAAACCTAAAAAAATCAATTGCACTTTTTGAAAGTCTTGGCGACAAGAAAAAAATATTATCCCCCTACAATAACATTGCACTCGTATATACTGCACAAGGTAGAAAAACAGAGGCTTTGGCTTATTATCAAAAATGTTTGACTGGATATAGAGAGCAAGGCAACAAGGTTAGTACCAATGGTGTTTTATTAAACATAGCTGTTGTTTATTCCTATATTGACCAAAACGAAAAAGCCTTGCCTTTTCTTGAGGAGTCATTAAAATTATCTGAAGAAACTGGAAATGATTTCACTAGGTCAAAAAGTTTAATCGGGCTAGGTTATGTGTATAGATCCCAAAAAAATTATAGCAAAGCTCTTAATTATTATAATAGAGGTCTCAAAATATGTGCAAGATTAAATGACACAGAAGGATTATACAACTGCTATAATAATATTGGAGGATTACATCTGGATAGAAAAGAATTTGATTCTGCTTTAACCTATTATAAAAAGGCTTTGGAAGCGGGTAAAGCTTTGGGTAGCAAAACCTCTACTAGTGGAGCATACGTAGAATTAGGAGTTGTCTATTATAATTTAGGTGATACTGAAAAAGCCCTTGAGAATCTTTTGAAAGCAAAAGAAATTGCAGATGAAATTTCATTACTTATAACACAAAAAGAAGCGAATCTTTATTTATCAAAAATTTATGAGGAAAGTGGTAATTATAAAGAAGCTTTAGAAAGACATAAAGAATATAAAACTCTGAACGACAGTCTTTACAATAAAGAACAAATAGAAAAAATAACTGAAATAGAATATGAATATAAGTATAGGGAAGAACTTGAAAATGCAAATAACAGAGAACAAGTACTTACCAAAACTGTAAAGGCTACTTCTGAAGATTTAGAGAAGTCTCAAAGAAATTTATTTCTTGGTATCATTACTACTCTTCTGCTTCTAATAATTTTAGGAAGTATTATTTTCTATTTAAGAATAAAAAATATAAAGTCTGAGGCACAAAATATTGAGATTGAACAAAAGCTATTGAGATCACAAATGACTCCTCATTTTATCTTTAATTCTCTCTCAGTTCTCCAAGGATTTATTTTAAATAAAGAAGAGAAAAAATCAATTACTTATCTTTCTAAATTCTCTAAATTACTTAGAACTACTTTAGAAAACTCAAGACACAAAACTGTATCACTTTCAAGTGAGTTAGCAGTAATTGATAACTATATGACCCTCCAGAATTTAGATATGAATCCCCCTTATATCTATGAACTTAATTTTGATTCAGAAATTAATAATACAAATATTTACATCCCTCCTATGCTTATTCAGCCCTTCATTGAAAATGCAATGGAACATGCTTTTGTAAATCAAAATGATAATAAAAGAATAGGTATAACAATCACTTTTGAAAACAAAAAATTGGTCTGTACTATTACAGATAATGGCATTGGGATAAATTTTGAAAGCAAAAAAAATAAAGAAAATAAAAGTTCATTAGCAACAACTATAACAACCGAAAGATTAAAAGCAATATCCCAAGAATTTAAAGTTCATGGTTCGATAAAGGTTGAAAACCGAAAAATTTATGGTGAAAGCGGAACTAAAGTAACCTTAGTAATTCCTTACAAACTCAATACACCTGAATGAAAGCATTAATTATTGAAGACCAAAAAAGTATTAGAAAAGGGTTGCTACAATTATTAGATTCTATTGAGAATAAGATTGAAGTAATAGGCGAATGTGAGTCTGTAAAAGATGCAGTTGTGGTTGCCAATGCTTGTAAACCTGAGTTAATATTTTTAGATATAAATCTTAAAGATAGCACAGGTTTCGATTTCTTAGATCAGACAGAAAATCTTGATTTTAAAGTGATATTTATCACAGCTTATGAGGAGTTTGCCCTTCAAGCACTGAAAATAGGAGCAGTAGATTACCTACTGAAACCTATTGACAAAGAGGAACTTAAAACTGCTTTAGATAAATTGGAGAATCTTACTTTCACAGAACAAAAAAAGCGAATCAAGAAAGTAAAACAAGTGTTAAACGATGAAGGAGATACACTGATCCTCTCTTTCCAAGATTCCTTTCAAGTTATTGAACTGAAAGAATTATTGTTCTGCGAATCCGACAAAGGGTATACTACTTTCCATTTAAATAATGGGAAAAAATATCTTTCATCAAAATCACTTAAAGAATTTGAAAACCAATTACTTCAACATTCTTTCACAAGGCCTCATCAATCATTTATCGTAAATCTTAGCTTTATAGATAAGTACGATAAATCTGGGACTATTTATTTAAAAAACGGAATAAAAATCCCTGTTTCAACCCGTAAAAAAGAGAACTTCTTAACCCGATTTTTCTCATGGAATAAATCGTAAAAGTTTGATTTTACTTCTCAAATAACGGTTATACATCTAAGTACAACACTTATCTCTTCAATTGTAGCAGAAATAGATTAGCTATTTTTTATCGCAATTATACCCCATAGATTTGATTAAACAATAAATCAACTTCTATGGAAATCATCAAATCAAAACTTGGTCAAGGAGGTTTACTTCTAGCCGCATTGGGAATCATGTCAATAGTTCTCTCCCTATTTAATTACAACATCAGACTTCTTGCCTGGATAGATATCTGGGGAAATACTACTGGTTGGATTATCAGGATCATACTCATACTTGGTGGAGGTGCATTATTTTTTCTATTTAATAACCCTGAAGAACAAGAATAAAAAACAAATTATGAAAACAATAAAAAACACATTAATACTAGTAGCTGCATGTTTAGTAATATTCTCTTGCGGAAACTCAATAACAAATCAAGAAGCTACCCCAGAGGGTTTCTCTACGATTGAAAAGGAAATAAAAGCTCAGTTTGGAGATCAAGCCTATTTTACTGATTTAGTGATTGCTTATGATAAATCGGCAGGAAATATGGTAAGTACAACAGTTACTAAAGAACCCGAATCCTTAAAAATGGGCGAATGGACTTGTATCCAAGGAGCATGGAAACAAACCTCTGAAGTAACGCTCGAAATATCTGAAGGAAACAAAGCAGCTGACTTTATGTTTCAATTAAATGATAACATTAACTTATCAAAACTGGGAGAATTGATAGTGGAATCTAAAAAGAGATTGACAGAAGAAAAAGACATTGAAAACCCAACTTTAGACATGGCTCTTGTTAAATATCCTGATAATGGAGATATCTCCAAAGCTGAGTACTCAGTGATGTTGGAGCCAGAAAATGGAGGAACAACATTTAGCTTTTACTATAAAATTAATGGAGAATTTATACGAATGCATTATTAAAAATAATATTAATTAAAACTATATACTATGAAAAACAATTACTACTTAAAAATGGAACAAATGAAAACTCAATCTTTACTTTCTACATACACCAAATCACTTACTTTATTATTTCTCTTATTTCTGGGGCAATCGGTGATTTCTCAGAGTGTAAATTATGATTGGGCTAAAGGAATTGGAGGCACAAGCCTTGATGAAGGTAGCTCAATAACTCATGATGCTATGGGAAACATTTATGTTACAGGAAGATTCTATGGAACAGTTGATTTCAACCCCGGAGCAGCAATTAACAACTTAACTTCCAATGGAACATCTGATATTTATGTATTAAAATTAGATGCCTCAGGAAACTATATTTGGGCAAAACAAATTGGAGGAGTTGGTCAAGACAAAGGAAATGCAATTCATGTTGATGTTGCTGGAAATATCTTTGTTACAGGCTTTTTCTCCGATACGGTAGACTTTGATCCTGGTACTGCAACTTCTAATTTAATTTCAGGTGGAATAAAAGATATTTTTATTTTAAAAATAAATTCATTAGGAAATTTCATTTGGGCAAAACAAATTGGAAGTGATGGAAATGATGAAGGTTACGACATTGTAACGGATAGCAAAAGAGACATTTATCTTACAGGAAATTATTACAATACGGTTGATTTTGACCCAGGAACTGGAGTTTCTAATTCAACTTCAACTGGTTTGTTTGATGTATTTGTTCTAAAACTCAATTTTTTAGGTAATTACGTTTGGGTAAAGACAGTAGGAGGAACAAATGTAGAACAATCGTTTTCTATTGATGTAGATACTGCTAGCAATGTATTTACTACAGGCTATTTCAATGCTACAGTAGATTTTGACCCAGGAACTGGAACCGCTAACTTAACTTCAAATGGAATGCGTGATATTTATGTGTTAAAACTAGATGCTTCTGGAAACTATGTTTGGGCAAAAAATATTGGGGGTGGAGCTCAAGACATGGGAAAAGATTTGGTAATCGATAATTCCGGAGATGTATTAATTACAGGACAATTTCAATATTTAACAGACTTTGATCCTGGAGCTGGAACTGCTAACCAAACATCCAGTGGGATTGTAGATTCCTTTATTCTAAAATTAGATGCTAATGGAAACTATGTTTGGGCAAAACAATACGGTGGAACAAACCTAGAAAACTCTGAATCTATCAGTTTAGATAATAACGAAAATATCTACACCACAGGAAATTTTTATGGAACTGCTGATTTTGATCCTGGAACTGGAACTGCTAATTTAACTGCAGTTGGGATAAGTAGCGATATATTTGTATTAAAATTAGATGCCTCTGGAAATTATATTTGGGCAGGAAGAATGGGTGGATCATCTGATGATATAGGAAATTCAATTACAGTTGATAATTCCTGCAATATATATTCTACTGGATATTATTTTGATTCAGTAGATTTTGACCCTGGAGTACCAACAGATTTTTTAGTATCAAATGGAAGTGCAGATTTATATGTACAGAAATTAAGTTGCCAGACAACTGTAGGTTTAGACAATGATTTTATTGAAAACAACATATCAATATACCCAAATCCTACATCCTCTCAAGTAACTATTTCTGATACTGATAAAGAGATTAGTAACATTACAATTATTGATATTACAGGAAAAGTGGTACTGTCTTTAAAACCTGAAAATACTGAAATTGATTTATCCATGTTGAAAAATGGAATCTACTTCATGAAAATTCAACAAGGAGATGAGTTTGTAACTAAAAAAATTATTAAAAAATAAATTTATTAAATAATGTATGATTAAGGTGTCCTTACAAGGGACACCTTTTTTTATTTCTTGTAATGTCTTATAAAAATGTTTTAAACTATTAATTTACAAATAATTAAAACCAATTATCTATAAATTAAATGTCAGATTTATAAACAAAAACAATTTTCTTTCTCAACTATCTTTCTCATCTTTGATAATAACAACCACAAAAAATGACAGAAAGTATTCAATACATATTATATCAGGCAAATTACTTAGAAGTATTCCTTCTCACCTTTGGGTATTTTATCGTGTTATACTTTTTACTCGGCCCCCTATTTCAATTGGTATGTAAACGACTTGAAAAAATAGGGTTACTCAACAAAATAACTAAACGAAAGCTTCCTGATAATCAAATAGAAACTGAGATAAAACACTCTATAGTTTCTTTGTTGATATTTGGTTTGAGTGGAATTCCTATAATTTATTTAATAAGAATTGGGCATATCGAATTATTAGATAACTCAGTTTCCAATGTTATAATTGGCTTATTAATTCTCAATGTATTCAATGAAATTCATTTTTTTGTAGTTCATAGAATCATGCATCTTCCTTTCTTTTTAAAACATGTTCACAAAGTGCATCACAAGTCTGTGGTTCCAACTGTATATTCCGTGTATAGCTTTCATTGGTTCGAAGCATTGTTGTTAAGCACAGTACCACTTTGCATTTGCCCGTTTATTCCTTTTGCTCCATTGGCAATTGGAATTTATCCACTTACCAGCATTCTACTCAACTATTCAGGACATTGTAATTACAGATTTGGAAATGGTAATGGAATCAAGAGCTTTCTTTTTGGCACAAAACACAACGAACATCACAGCAAAGGCAGACAAAATTTTGGATTTGCTTCAGGATTATTGGACAGACTCTATTCCCTGATTAAAAAATAATTGACTTATGAAAAATGTATTTATAACCAGTATTGGGAAATTTTTACCCAACTCCCCTATTTCTAATGAAGAAATGGAAGATTATTTGGGAAAAATAAACGGAGAAATTAGCCGAGTGCGAAAACGAATTCTGAATCAAAATGGAATTATAACTCGTTTTTATGCTTTGGATAAAAATCAAGAAACCACCCACTTAAATTCCAATTTGGCTACTCAAGCCATTGAAGAAGTATTAAGTAAGCGAGGAATAAATGGAAAAGAAATAGATTTTCTATCCACAGGAACCACACAAGGAGATTTACCAATTCCGGGTTTTGCGAGTATGGTTCACGCAGAATCAGAGTTAGGACCTTGTGAAATTGCTAACTTCCAAAGTGTGTGTGCTAGCGGAGTGATGGCTTTAAAAAATGCTTTCCTTCAAGTACAATCTTCAGAAGCAAATAAAGCAATTTCAGTAGGAAGTGAATTGGCAAGTAGATTGTTCAAATCTTCTCGTTTTGAAGCTCAAAATGTAAAATCTTTAGATTTTGATACCGAGTTTTTAAGATGGATGTTATCTGATGGTGCTGGTGCATTTTTATTGGAAGATAAACCGAACGGAAAAGGCCTATCTCTTAAAGTTGAGTGGATTGATTTGAAATCTCATGCGCATACAAATCCTTTGTGTATGTACACAGGAAAAACAACCAACAAGGATGAAGACAATCAAACCTGGTTAGATTATCCAAGTTATGAGGAAGCCTCTAAAGCTGGTGCAATTAATCTAAAACAAGATATTAGACAATTGGATAATGTGATAAAAACTGGAGTTGCTCACTACTTTAATTTGATAGATCAAGGAAAAATTACTCCTTCTGAAATTGATTGGCTATGTTGTCATTATTCTTCCGAGTTTTTCAAAAAACCAATTAAGGAATTGATGGAAAAAGGGGGAGCATCAATCCCAGAAGAAAAATGGTTTAGCAACTTGACTACCAAAGGGAATACAGGAGCAGCCTCTATTTACATTATGCTAGAAGAATTAATGTATTCAGGCAACCTAAAAGCTGGACAAACTATCCTATGTATGGTTCCAGAAAGTGGAAGATTTGTCACTTCATTCATGAAATTGACCGTAGTTGGAAATGAATCTAATTCAACAAAGGCTTTTCCAGTAAGAGAAATTGAATCACCAGAATTGATTATTGACGAAAATGAAACTTCCGAATGGTTGGTTCGCCAATTATCTCAAATATGGATTGAGTTTGAATCCAATTTATTAAAGACTCCTATCGTAAAAAACATACATGAAGGAACTCTTACCATGGATAAGTACAAACTCTTGCTTCATGATTTACGTCAGCAGGTAATTGATGGCTCTCAGTGGATTTCGAGAGCAGCCTCTAACATTGATATCGAAATATTTGAACTCCGTTCAGCATTCATAAAACACACTGCTGCAGAGCATAAAGATTATCAATTGTTAGAAAAAAACTACGAAAACCTAGGAGAAAAAGTAGAAAAAATAAGAACAGGAAAAAAGAATATTGGAACCATCGCTTTAACTTCTTTCATGTTCCAGCAAGCTAGTAAATCTAATCCTATTGATTTACTTGGCTCTATGTTTATCATCGAAGGAATTGGGAAAAGATTGGCAGCATATTGGGGAGAAATGATTCAAAAGCAACTTGGATTAACTGATGAACAAGTTTCGTTTTTCACTTACCATGGAGTGGCAGATGAAAATCATTTTCATAATTTGGAACAGGCTCTTAATCATCCTTTAATGAATAGGGAGCTTGCTGAAAAAATTGCTAATACCGCAAAAGTAACGGCAAGATTGTATACACTTCAGTTAAACGAATTAGGAAACTATTAAAATGAGTTGGAGTCTTTTCATATTTTGTTTTTGCTATTATGTATTAGCAGGAATCGTAATGGTAATTGGCTACCACAGATGGCTCTCGCATAAATCATTTTCATTAAAACCTTGGTTTTCAAAAACACTAATTATATTTGGTTTACCAGCAGGAACTCCAATTCAATGGGCAGGAAACCATCGTTTTCATCACATGCATACAGATGATGAATTAGACCCTCACTCCCCTGTTATCAGTGGATTTTGGTTTGCACATTGTGGTTGGTATATTAATTCAAAGAATCCTTTGATTTGTTTTCTTTATGCAATTGCTGGTCCTTTTAGACTAATTATTGATGCGGTTAATCGTCCTATTTCAAATCAAGAATTTAATTATTTAGCAAAAGATATTCAGAAAGACAGTTTTATGAAATGGGTAAGTAAACCGATGAATTACAGAATATTAATGGGCTTACATTTAATTTCAGCCATTCTGTTTACTTATTATTTTTGGGGAGTAAATGGATTGTTAGCTTGGAGTGTTACACTGATAATAATCTATAATGTAGGCGATTCAATTGATAGTATTTCTCATCTATACGGAGAAAAATTGACCGAGAACAAAAAAGGAGCAGCTAGAAATAATATCATTATGGCACTGCTCACTTTAGGCGATGGATGGCATGCAAATCATCACTTACATCCTTCAACTGCAAACTTGGGTTTCAAAAAAGGACAATTAGACTTATCTTGGTATATTCTTTTGTTATTGGAAAAACTAGGAATAGCTTATGACTTGAAAGTCAAAAGAAAATAATAGAACATGGAAAAATCAATAGATAAAGACATAGAGAATCACGACCCAAGAGACCCGAACCCTTGGCTAGCCATGTATTTGGACAATAGCATTCCCATCAACAACAAAACGAAAGTAGCATTGATGAGAGATAATGATTCTAAATCGGGGACTTACCTTCAGCCAATAATTAGGATTATGAGTAAAATCACTATGTTTTTTATTCATGTATTTAAATTCTTCTTTCCTAAGTTGTTTAACTCTTCCAAAGTACTTCACCGCATCTTATCATGGGGATTGAAGAATTTTGTAAGTAAAGATGCTAACTTATTAATCTTTAGGCATTTCCATGTAGGAAGTGAAATCCTAGAATTTATTGCAGCCAACATTGAAGGTGTTGAAGTAAAAACGAGCCCAATAAAACCCCATAATTTTAAAGATGTGAGAGACGATATTTTCTTGGATCACGATTTGAATTTGTACAATTTTATTATCAACCTAAACAAAGAATTAAAACTCAAAGGCAAAACAGTTACCAAAGCAGAAAAACTCGATTTATCTATGATAACGGAAGATCAATTTGATCACATTGAATTCCCAAATAAATGGACAAACATCTTAGATTTACGTTCGGCTATTGAACTGTTTACTCCCTTTTATCAATTATTCCTTACAGCTAATGATTTTGAAAGAGCTTCTAACTCTTTGCAACTTGATGAAACCATTGCAATTTATACTGCTCAGATATTAGGAACACCTGGCCATTTGGGATTAGTAAACAATAAACACCCAATGGTTCCAACTTCAACATACAGTGCAGCATATCGATTGGTGTTGCATGGTTTGGCAGCTGAGACTTTGCATGAGATTCTAGTTAATCTGAAACAAGGAAAATCCATGGATGGGATTATGACGCCTGAGAGTTGAAAATTAATCAAGTAATTTTTTAAAATCAATCTTTTTAGCCTCCAAACTTGAAACAGTGATGTGAGCTTGACTGTAATACTTCTTTCTTTTAGTAAGCATTCTAAAAACTTTTGTTTCTAATTGAATAGGAGTTAAATATTTCAATAATGGTCGTTTTTTCTTGGCTTTTGAAAGCCTTTTTATAGCACTTTTAGCATCTATTTCTAGATAAACTACTTTGCCATTTTTAAGCATTTTATTTAATCTGTGTTGGTTGCAGGGCATTCCTCCCCCTGTAGCAACTATGTAGTTTCCTTTAAGTTCCAAAATTTCATTTAGTCGGTATTTTTCTAATAATCGAAAATACTTTTCTCCATATAGAGAAAAAATTTCTGGAATGGATTTCCCTTCTTTTTCCTCTATAAGTTTATCTGTGTCAATAAATTTATAGCCTAACTGCTTTGCCATTTTCTTACCAATAGTGGTTTTTCCACTGCCCATAAATCCGATTAAAAAGATAAAAGTTGGCTTACTCATCTCCTATCGGTTTGGTATTGGTTTTAGCATACAACTCAAACCCCATTATCAAAATAGTGGAAGAAATATTAATCCAAATTAAGAATACAATCAATGAACCAATAGAACCATACAACTTATTATACGAATCAAAATTATCGATATAATAACTCATCCCAAGTGAAGCTAAAATGATAAACAATGTAGCCCAAGAAGCTCCAGCAGAAAGGATTTTCCATTTTTTTCTTCTAATCAAAGCCACATTATAAAGTGTTGATATAGAAAGTATAAATAGCATCAACACTGCAATCCATTTCATAAATCGGATAACAGTTGCCACCCACTCACTTTCTATAATATAAGTTGATATTGCATAGCTAATTGCTGACTCACTAAATAAAATTAAGGTGAAACCGATCAACATCATTAGAGTAATTATTATCATCAATACTAAGGATACAGCTCTTTGTTTTATTGGATTTCGGGTGATTTCAATTTGATAAGATTTAGAAAACGTAGTAAGAATTGAATTGATAATATTGGACGAATAATAAATCGTCAAAATAAAACCAACCGAAAGAAATCCAGTATGCTTTCTGAGTACTAAATCTTCTATGGTTTTGAAAATAATTTTCTCAACATTAAGAGGTAAAATTGCTGCAAGGCTATTTAATAAATTCTGCTGAAAATTTTCAATTGGAACATAAGGAATTAAAGACAAAAGCAGTATTACAGCAGGAAATAAGGCTATGAATAGCTTAAATGAAATAGCAGCACTTTTGGTCGCTATATCACTTCGAGTAAAGGCTTCGATAAAGAATTTAAATGTATCGTAGATAGACATTCCTTCAAACCCTGGAACTTTTATTTGTTGAAAGAATTTTCTTCCAGCATTCACAGGTTTTGAACTTCTAATTCTATCTAATAAATCACTGAAATTCATTATTTTATTTTACCCAAAAACTTTTTCATCTTCTTTGGTTTCGGAATCGTTCTTGTTCCCCATTTTCCATAAATGGTTCCGTTTTTCAATACAATAACTCCTGGATTAGAACGCACTATTGTTTTTAATACTTTGTCATCGCCAGCAGTAAAGGTAAAGTTTAACTCATTGTTTTTCACTACCTCATCTACTTTTGCCATTGTTGAAGTTGCTGCTACAAAATTGTATCCATTTTCATCTGCAAATTCTTTAAGCTTTTTCAATTTAGCAAGTCCTTTTGCATTAACTAAATCCAAGTCCCAGCAAACAGCTAAAAATGTGTATGTTTCGCTTCTCAATACAGCTTCGCTAATAGAATCATAGGCAAACATAAATTCAGCAGGAACTTTAGCTTCGTATCCATATTTCTCAACAATTGATTCAAATTTTTTCTTTTCAAAACCTTTTGCTGTCCACTCCTCTTCATTAAATTCAGATTTTGCAACCTCTGCTGTTTCTCCTGTTTCTGGATTAACTAACACATAAACAAATTCCCAATTTTCCCACATTCTGTTAGATAAATAATCTGTACTCTTGTAGTATTCTCTCTGTTTAGTTTCCTTATTCTGAAGATAATACATTGAATACGTTACGGTTGGCATCCAATTACCTCTCTCCATGGAATCAAGTGCAAACGTATCGGCTATATTAGAAACTTCGCCATCATATTTGAACATGATATTCTCATAGGCATTTTTCTCAATTTCAGATTTAAGAGAATCAGAACTATTTGCAGATTGATAAATCGTATCAGAAGCCAAATAATCAGCCAATTCTTGATTTATTTTTTCTGTGTAAGTTGGCATGATTCTGTCATATTCCATTTTTCTAATCTCCTCTCTGATGTTATCAGGGGTTTTCATCAGATTAGGGATATTATTACCTACAGCATAAGGTCTGTAATCTTTTACTGGCAAATAGGACAGTGTGTACCAAGAAAATAATCCAGAAACCAAAATCATCATGCCAATAAGAATCCACTCTCTTCCTTTTTTTACATAAAACCATTTGATAAGTAAATAAAGAATGGTAGCAATAGCAAGAAAAGCAAGTGGCATCCACCAACCAAAAACATAGCCTGCAAAACCAGCCGTAAACAACAAAGAACCTCCTATTAATTGTTTATCTCGCCTTTCATTATTCAGTTTTTGAGTTTTGAATCCAAAGAATAAAAAGATGGTAAAAAACAACAACACCATATCTTTTTGAAATGATTCCCAAGGAGTTAATGAACGTCCGAGTGAACCTTTGAGTGCATCTCCAAAACAACCACAATCTAACACACACATTGGTGTCCCAGTAACTTCCTTTCCGTCAATATTGGTATAAGTGATAATCTCGTGGGGGTCACATTGTGCTGTGTAATAGGTTAAAAAACCAAAGAAAACTAAAAACGCAGTTATTGCAATTACGGTTAATTTATATTTTGTTCCAAAAATGAGTGAAAGTCCCAACACTACTTCTGCTACACATACTATAATGGCGATTGGAAGTGCATATTCATAAAACATAGGCCAAATTCCACCGAGTGCATTCGGTAAAAAATATTCTTCTAATTTGTAAGAAAAACCAAGTGTATCATTGGCTTTGATAAGTCCAGAAACTACAAATACTGATCCTACAACAATTCGAGAAAGATAAACTAAATATTTCATGGGGCAGTTTGATTAAAGTTTATTAAAAATAAGAAAATTGTATTTTAAATAGAGTCGAATAACTAATTATTAACCTCTTCGCTCATTTGTATCAAAGCAAATACAGCATAATTAATCATATCATAGTAATTTGCGTCAATCCCTTCACTCATAATGGTTTCACCCTCATTATCTTCTATCTGTTTTACTCTCAATAGTTTCATCAAAATTAAATCCGTAAACGAAGAAACTCTCATATCTCTCCATGCTTCACCATAATCATGATTCTTTTTTTCCATCAGAGATTTAGCTTCCAGAAAGTATTTTTTATATAAATTTTTAGCTATTTCTGTTTCTAATTCAAGATTCTTGTCATCAGCTAATTCCAATTGGATTATTGCCATTACACAATAATTAATAATCCCAATAAATTCATCTTCAATCCCCTCTCCTACTTTGCTAAATCCATTTTCCTCAAGGGTTCTTATTCGTTGAGCTTTGATAAAAATTTGGTCTGTTAGCGAGCTTGTTCTTAATATTCGCCAAGCCGTACCATAATCTTTGGTTTTTTTGGTAAAAATGTCTTCACATTTACTTATAATTGTGTCGTATTGCTGAGAAGTATTCATTTTGGTAACGCTATAATTTTATGACAATTAATTGTAAAGGTAAATTATTAAATCTTGATTCCCCAATTGTAATGGGAATTTTAAATGTTACACCCGATTCGTTTTTTGATGGGGGAAATTACACCCATTCAGAAGCCATATTGAATAAAGCAACCCAACTTATAAATGAAGGAGCAACCATTCTTGATATTGGCGGATACTCCTCAAAACCAGATGCTAAAGAAGTTAGTTTAACTGAAGAATTAGAAAGAGTAATTCCTGCCATTGAATTAATTACCAAACAGTTTCCTGATGTATTAATTTCTATTGATACATTTAGAAGCGAAGTAGCTCGACAAGCTGTTGAAGCGGGTGCTTGCATGGTAAATGATATTTCTGCTGGAGAGTTGGATACAGAAATGTTCCAGACAATCAGAGAATTACAAGTTCCGTATTGCATTATGCACATGCAAGGAACTCCACAAACTATGCAGAAGAATCCCGAATACAACAATGTGGTAAATGAGGTTTTTTACTCTCTTGCTGAAAAAGTGGAGGAATTGAAGAAATTAGGGATAAACGACATCATTATCGATCCTGGATTTGGATTTGGAAAAACTTTGGAACATAATTTTGAATTATTGAATAATCTTGAACATTTTAACTTACTCAAACTTCCAATTTTAGCAGGCATTTCAAGAAAATCTATGATTTACAAAACACTAAATATTTCTCCACAAGAAGCATTAAATGGCACAACTGTTTTAAATAGTTTTGCCCTGCAAAATGGAGCAAACATATTGAGAGTGCATGATGCAAAAGAAGCAATCGAAACCATTGAACTATATAAAAAACTAAAAGAAAATGAATAAACTACTACTCGGAGTTATCAGTTTAATTTTTATAGAAAGTTGTAGCCTTACTTCTGAACCAGATTTTGTAAAACTAGATGAATATCAAATAACTGGGTTTAATAAAAAGGAAGTGAGATTAGGCACTAATGCCTATTTTCATAATCCAAATGATGTAGGTTGTGAAGTAGTGAATACCAATATTGACGTATTTATAAACGGACTTAATGTAAGCAAGGTAACTCAGGTGAAATCTATAAATCTTGAGGCTGGAAATGAATTTTTTATTCCCTTAATTACTTCTATTCCTCTTGAAAAAATAAGTAAAGACAGAAAAGGCTTATTGGGGGGAGCTTTAACTACCTTATTCAATAAAAATTTAAAAGTAAAATACGAGGGAATTGTTACTTTAAAAAAAGCAGGAATTGAGTTTGATATTGATATTGAGGGGGAAAAAATGTTGAAGGAGTTTAAAAAGATTTAAAAGAAAGCTATTAATCATTCTTGGTTTAACAAAGATTTATTTATTTTCAAGGAATAAAATAAAAACATTCAAAATTAAAACTATGAAAAAGAACTTATTAATTGCAATCGCTGTTACTGGATTAATGTCATGTGGAGGTGGAGCATCAAAAGAAGAATTAAAGGCTGCTGCAGATAAAATTTGTGACTGTATGGCAAAGAAAACAGCAGAAAGAGGAGATGTAAATGATGCTTTGGCAGAATCTACAGCAAACTTAGATTATACAATGTGTGGATTAGATATCGCTTTTGATGGTATTGATGCTTCTACAGATGAATTTACTGCTGCGATAGCAGAAAATTGTCCAGAACTAAAAGAAGCACAAGAAGCCTACGCTAAATCTTTGAAAGAAGAAAAATAAAATTTTATTTATAGAATTAAAAACCGATTAGAAATTTCTAATCGGTTTTTTTTAAGAAAGGAATTCTATACTTTGAGTCACAACTTCTTTTAAATCAGCAGGTAATTCATTCTTTATCCAAGGATGAGAACTACCAAAAGTATGTCCTGCTTGCTCCAGTAAAATTATTTCTGAAGTAGAAATAAGGTCATTCAACTTTACTGCTTCCTCCTCTGAAACTGCTTTATCTTTTGTACCATGAATAATGCAGAAAGGGACATTAATTTTTTTTCCTTGCTTTGTAATTGAAAGTTCTTCCTTATTCAATTCTGTATTTTCATAGAATTGATAATATAAGGGCATTTCTTGATTAGTACGCCCATTTAATTCATGAATAACGCCTTTTACTTTCCATTTTTCAACATCTCCTGGAAGTCTGTCTGTCAAATCAAATACACTTGCCCAAGTAATAGTTTTTGCTACTCTATTATCTTTAGCAGTTGCCAAACTCACTATTCCTCCACCTCTGCTGTGCCCTATTAAATAGATTTTCTCTTTATTAAAAAAATCCTTTAATTCATTTTCATCAGAAACTACCCAATTAATTACTGATTCTAAATCAAATAATTCTTTGCTATAATTATTATTTCCAAAAGCTTCTAAATCGACAAAATCTAGTGGGTTTTCAGGAGTAACACCATTGTGAGAAAAATTAAACTTTACAAAATTAAATCCTTGATTAGCAAAATTTTCTGCTACTAAATTCCAACATCCCCAATCCTTAAAACCTTTGTAACCATGACAAAAAATAACTGTAGGTTGGTTAAATAATTCTTGAGAATTAAGGTGAATATCAGTTTGCATTAATTTATCATTACTTCCTGTAATCATCAATGTTTTGGGGAGAACTTGAGTATTCATAATAGTGTGGTCTTTAATTAAAGATACGAAAAACAAACCAAAGTCATATTAAAAACTGATACCAGCGGTGTTAATAGAAATAAAATAAATACACTTTTGTATCATGGAAAATAACAGATTCAAAAACTGGAAAAGAAAGACAGAAAGTGAAATTCAACAAAGGGTTTTTACTGCACTGAATAAAAACATAAATTTTGATCAAGAAAACATATTGGGTTTGCCAGCATCTTATTTGGACCAAGAGGTTTTTTCGCATGATAGTAACTTATTAAAAGACACTCCATATTTAACCTCTTTGGTTCACAATCCCAATCATATTGGGTGTCATACATTAGGAGATTCTGAGAGTTATTTTTCTGGAACTCACAATATCGAAAAAGAATTAATTGAGATTTGTGCAGTAGATTTCCTTAAAGCAAATCCTAATTCTTGTGATGGTTATGTAGCTTCTGGAGGAACAGAGGCAAATATTCAGGCTATTTGGATGTACCGAAATTACTTTAGACACGAATTAAATGCTTCATTAAATGAGATATGTATACTTTGTTCTGAGGACAGTCATTACTCCATGAATAAAGGTTCAAACTTATTGAATATAGATATTTTTCAGTTTGGAGTAGACAATGAAACGAGATTAGGCACAGAAAAATCTATCAATAAAGCTATTGTTGAAGCAAAGGAAAATGGGAAAAAGTACTTTATCGTTGTACTAAATATGATGACAACAATGTATGGTTCAGTGGATGAATTAGAACCAGTTTTAACTGAATTAAACAATCAAAACTGCACATTCAAAATTCATATTGATGGAGCATATGGAGGTTTTTATTATCCATTTACAAATCCTGAAAATGAATTAAATTTTTCTAATCCCAACATTAACTCTGTTACACTAGACGCTCATAAAATGTGTCAAGCTCCATACGGAACTGGTATATTTTTGGCAAAAAAAGGATTAATAAATTACACTGGAACTTCTGCTACCTATGTCAAAGGAAATGATTTTACATTAATAGGAAGTAGATCAGGAGCCAATGCCATTGCAGTTTGGATGATTCTAGCCAAACATGGACCTTACAGATGGATTGAGAAAACTTTTATCCTTCAAAAAAGAGCAAACTGGCTTTGTGAGGAATTGGATGAATTAGGAATTAGTTACTACAGACATCCTTTCTCAAACATAGTAACAATGAAAACGAACGAGGCTATTTCTCAATTAAGTCAAAGGTTTGGGTTAGTGCCCGATAATCATGATAATCCTAGTTGGTATAAAATAGTAGTGATGGATCATGTTACAATTGAAAAACTTGAACTTTTTACAACTGAATTAGAATTAGCTATAGTTAATTTAGAGGAACCTGTATTAAACTAATATCCACTTCTTTTAATCTTACCAATATTCCTTACATTTGTTATAAATAAAAGTGGAAAATGATTGAGACTGTTCAGGATATTATAAACCAAGAAGTAAAAGCACTTCAGAATTTGGTGGCTAACGACAACTATCAAAAAGCTGTAGATATAATTGAGCAACAAGTTCACCAAAAAGGGGGGAAAGTTGTAATTAGCGGAATGGGAAAAGCAGGACAAATTGGAGTAAATATTGCTACTACATTGGCTTCTACCGGAACACCAGCCGTATTTCTTCATCCCAGTGAATCGCAACATGGAGACTTAGGAATAGTTCAACAAAATGACATCTTAATTCTTATCTCAAACTCAGGTAAAACTAGAGAGATTGTTGAGTTAGAAGTTTTAGTTAAAAGACTTTATCCATCCATTAAAATTATTGGACTAACAGGAAGCTTAGAGGGAGATTTAGCAAGATTCAGTGATATAGTTTTATTCACTGGTGCACCAGCCGAAGTTTGTCCTTTAGGATTAGCACCCACTACTTCAACTACAGTAATGACAGTAATTGGAGATATAGTAATTGTATTATTAATGAAGAAAATAGGATTCACCAAAGAGCAATATGCCCTAAGACACCATAGCGGTTATTTAGGAAGTAAAGCAAGAGGGGAACAATAAATATTGAAATGAAAAAATTTACACTTATAGCTGGTCCTTGTGCCATAGAAGACGACATCATTCCTTTTAAAATTGCAAAAGAAGTAAAGGCAATTTGTGCTAAATTGGATATCGATTTTATATTTAAAGGAAGTTACCGAAAGGCAAACCGCTCTAAATTAGATAGTTTTACTGGAATTGGGGATGATATTGCTTTAAACATCATCAAACAAATTGGTAAAGACCTGAGAGTACCTACAATTACCGATGTGCATGAAAGCCATGAAGTGGCTCATGTTGCTAAGTTTGTTGATAACCTTCAAATACCAGCTTTCTTATGCAGACAAACTGAATTACTACTTGAAGCAGGAAAATCGGGTTGCGGAGTAAACATCAAAAAAGGACAGTTCTTATCACCAGAAGCTATGGTGTTTCCTTTGGAAAAAGTACTTTCTACAGGCAACAAAAATGTGTGGTTGTGTGAGAGAGGAACGACTTTTGGTTATTCGGATTTAATTGTGGATGCAACAGCTATCCACAGGATGAAAAAACTAGGAGCTCCAGTAATAATGGATTGCACCCACTCAGTTCAGAAACCAAACAAAACAGAAGGTGTAACTGGAGGTGACCCAACACTAATTGAATCAATTGCTTTATCAGCAATTGCAACTGGTGCAGATGGTTTCTTTATGGAAGTTCATCCAAACCCAAGCGAAGCAAAAAGTGATCCTCATACTATGCTACAATTGGACAAATTGGAAGGAATTTTGACGAAATGTATGGCTGTTAGGGAGGCTTTGAATGGTTAAAACTTGATTTATGAAAAGAATCCATCTATTTGAAATTGAAGACCAACAATGGTTTCCTTCTTGGATAAGAGACAGTATGACAAGGCTTATTAATGTGATGCATAATTTTTTGGAAACAAGAAAAGACTTATCAGCACTACTAAAAAATGTAATCGATAAAACTGGAAAATCAAAAATTGTTGATTTATGCTCTGGTGCTGGAGGCCCTGTTATTGATAGCGTTGAGATGTTAAAAGAGGAAATGGAATTAAATCTTACGCTTACTGATTTATATCCCAATAAGAAATTTGCTTCAAAAGTAAATTCAGACTCTAATGATTTTGTTTCTTATATAAAATCTCCTGTAAATGCAGTAAATGTTCCTGATAATCTGGATGGTATAAGAACTATGGTGTGTAGTCTTCATCACATGAAACCGGAAACTGTAGAAGAAATCCTTACAAATACTCAAGAAGCCGAAGAGGGTTTTTGCGCCATTGAAATAAGTGATAATTCTTTTCCAAAAATTCTTTGGTGGATTTCGATTCCCTTTTCTTTTATCACTTGTTTGATAATTACACCAATGGCAAAAGGAATAACAATTCCACAAGTTATTTTCACTTATTTAATTCCTATTATTCCAATCTGTTTTGCATGGGATGGAGCAGTTTCTAATGCTAGAACCTATACAATGAATGATATTGAAATTATCCTATCAAAAATCAGAAAGCCAAATTACACTTGGGAACCAGGAGTTTTGAAAGGTAAAAGATCTAAGAAAATGTATTTGATTGGGTATCCAGCTATTTAATAATTATGGAAGTTAATTTCTTCTTTAATTTCAAAAGAACCAGAAAATTTACTTTCAAAATTTATCAAATTACCACAAACAGTTCCTTCAATTCTATCTCCATTTTTTAATTCAAAAATAAACCCTAACCATTGTGGCTTACAATAAAGTCCTCCATTCGAAATAGAATTTAAAATATTGTCTTTTAACTCTTTCCATTGTCTCTTAGTTAAATGATGTGAGCCATTGACGTTTCGAATTAATACATTCTTTATTTGATCAAAATCAATAAATTCAGATAATTTATGCCCTTCAGCAACAACTCCAATATTGGATTTTGATTCGCCAATTGTACAACTCCAAAAAGTTGTTATTAAGATGATTAATATGTATTTAATCAGCTTCATTTTACAACTTCCTCATCAAATACTCATACAACTTAACCATTTCCACAATATCAGCCTTATTTACTTTCTCGGTAGGTGAATGAACATTGTGTTCTGCTGCTCCTATAAAGCACCAATCAAAAGGATAAGGAGATTTTTGAAGGGCGTTTCCATCGCTTCCGCCAGCGTTTTCTACTTCCACTTGGTAGTTTACTCCGCTTTCTTTGGCAAGTTTTATAATTCGATTTACATAATTTCTTCTCGGTATTCCAGAGTCTCTCATTGAGATTGCTACTCCTCCACCATCGATAACACCATCCGTAATCCAGGTAATATCGGAAATTAACGCTTGGCGGACTCCCCAATTCTCGTATAAATGTTTGGCCAAATAACCCACACTTCCTCCGCCAGTTTCTTCCCAGCAAGAAAAACAAATCACTCCATTTTCAAGTGTTTCAGCAACTTGCAAGGCATTCCAAACTCCCAATCTGTTGTCCATGTAGCAAGATTGAACATGAGAATCCGTTTCTATAAATTCTCTTTTAAAAACTAAATCTGTTCCTCTGTCTATTTCTCTATCAAACACATACTCGTAGTGTTCTCCTCCATTTTCATCTTCAATAATAATGAGTTCACATTCTATTTTTCCTTTGCTATCTTCACCTACTAAAATAGTCCCCTCGATAGTTCTTGGCCCCCCTACTTTAACTATTTCCTTATTATACTTTACTGTAAACCCAATAGAATCAATATGTGCAAAAATAGCTGTTGTTGGTTTGCCAAACTTTAGCATAATGCAATCCTGAAATCCATCTCCAGAAATGATTTCAGGTTGAACTTTCCAAGAGGATTTGTTCTTCTCAATGTAGTTCAATAAAAACTCAGTCATTGCAATTTCATTTCCCGAAGGAGCATGAATCCCACATAGTTCTTTTAGTAATTTCATTTAATCTTCTTTATTTATCAATTGATAAAACAATTCTGTTTCCCAACCCTTTATGGTCTTTACCCAGTCTTTTTTTGCACCTGTTTTTATAAAATTATTTTTCTCAAACAATCTAATACTATGGGCATTAGATTCAAAAATATTACAAAACAACCCATGTAAATTCAATTTCTCAAAACTATATTGAATCATCAATTTTAGTGCTTCATCGGCATAACCCTTGTTTCTTTCACTCACTTCATCAATCAAAACTCCCACTCCTGCTCTCCGGTGCAAAGGGTCGTATTCAAATAAATCTATAGTTCCTATTGGTTTATCGTTTTCTTGCAGGCAAATAATAAAACGCAATTGTTTAGTTTCAAAAATATCCTGAGCCGAGTTTACATATTGTAATATTAAATGCTCCGAAAATGGAACCAGTGTATCACTCACAGCCCAGTTTTCTGGATTGTTTTCCCATTTTAGCATAAGTGATGCATCTCTTGGCTCTATTGTTCTAAGGTATATATTTGTTGAATTAAGCATGGTTAAGTCTTATCAGTTTTTTAAGTATCACTATTTGTCCTAAATGATAATGGATGTGTTCTACTATTCCATGTAAATTACGATAATAATTTCCATACTTGTCATCTACAAAAGGTTGATATAGTTTTTCATCTGGCAATTCTTTAATTAAGTTAGAGAATATTTTTCCATCTTCCAAAACACTGTTTAAAAATTGATTCCAATTTTCCTGAGAGTTTATTTCTGGATGATTAAAACTAAACTCATCTTTAGATGTTAAAGGATTTCCCTCCAATACTTCTGAAACAGATTGAGAAAAATAATTAACATGAAAGGCCAAAGTTGCTATGGTATTAAAGCCTTCAATTTCTTGAACTGCTTCTTCCCATGTTAAATCAGTTAGTTCATCTGATAAATTAGTAGTTGTCCAGTTTCCACCGAAATAAACTTCATAAAGGTGTTTAGCTATTTCTTTGGAAGTATTCATTTTTACCTGTATTGAATTTCACTTAAATTCCTATAAACACCATTTTCAATCTCTACTAATTCATCATGTTTTCCAGATTCTACCACTTCTCCATTTTCCAATACAATAATCTTATCTGAGTTTTTTATCGTAGATAATCTGTGAGCAATTACTAATGATGTTCTTCCTTTCATCAATCTATCCAGTGCCTCTTGTACCAATAATTCACTTTCTGAATCTAATGAACTTGTTGCCTCATCCAAAATTAAAATAGAAGGATTTTTTAATATCGCTCTTGCAATTGCTACTCTTTGTTTCTGTCCGCCAGAGAGTTGTATTCCTCTATCCCCAACATAAGTTTCGTATCCATCGGGAAATTGCGAAATAAACTCATGTGCATTTGCTCCTTTGGCAGCTTTTATAATTTCCTCTTCAGTTGCATTGAGATTTCCGTAAGCAATGTTTTCTTTAATAGTTCCTCCAAATAGGATTACTTCCTGAGGAACAATTGCCATTTCGTTCCTAAGTTCGCTTAAATTATACTCCAGAGCTGGTTTCCCATCAAATACTATTTGTCCGGAATTGGGTTTATAAAATTGTAACAATAATGCTGACAAGGTAGATTTTCCTGAACCAGAAGAACCAACTAAAGCTATTTGCTGTCCTGCCTTAATTTCTAACGAAACATTTTTTATCACCTCTACATCAGAGCGAGTATCGTAACTAAATTCTACATTTTTGAGTGTTACATCCCCTTTTAAATTCAACGGGTTTTCAATTGGCTTTAGAGCTAACACTTCAGTCTCACCATCCAAAATAGCCATCAGTTTTTCTGTAGAACCTATTGATTTTTGAACACTCGAAAATAATTCAGGTAGACTACTAATTGCACCCCCAACAAAAATGGTGTACAAAATAAAACTGATAAAATTCTTGTTGCTCATTTCTCCAGAGTCTACCATTAACTTACCTTGATAAATTACAAATACAATAGAACCAAACATGCAAAAAATAATAAAAGTTACAAAAAGCCCTCTCCAGAATACAATGCGCATTGTTTTGTCTTTTACTTCTTCCACTTTTTTTCCATACCTCAAAATTTCAAAAAACTCATTAGCAAAGGCCTTTACATTAGAAATTCCCATCATGCTTTCTTCCAGCACAGTGTTAGACTCTGCAGCTGCATCTTGAGTTTCTTTAGCTATTTTTTTCACAAATCTTCCAAAAACAACAGCCACAATTGCCACAACTGGAACTACACCCAGCATAATAAAGCACAATTTTGGAGACATAATAAACAACGCTATCAAACTCACTACTACAGTAATAATTTGTCTAAAAAATGAAGCTAGTACCGTGTTAAGAGTCTCTCTCAGTTTTTCAATATCATTAGAAATTCTGCTTGTTAATTCTCCTACTTTATTTTTATTAAAGAAATTAAGAGGCGAAGAAATCAAAATAGAAAATGCAGCAATTCTTAAATCTTTAAGTGCATTTGCGGTAAAATACCCAAACAAATACACTCTAAAAAAAGAGAAAATTGCTTGTGCTCCAAAGACTATAATCATCACTGTAATTAAAATAGATGTATTATTCAAATCTATCCATTGAGATGATTCAGGTAATGAATCGGTAACCGAAGGAAGGGAGTTAGGAGATTCTTTTCCAATTAATTGCCCCATTAAATAAGGAAACAACATAGCTGTAACGCTAGATAGAAACAAAAAAATCATCCCAACAAAAAAAGTAATTTTATAAGGTTTGATAAACCTAAAAAAAGTGGATGCTCTTTTATAGCTTCCTTTTTCTAACTTAATTCTTTCAGGACGAGCCATAATATTGTTTAATTATTTTTTAGTCTACAATTTCAAGAACATAAGCTTCCTCAAGGTTTCCTATCTTTTTCAGCACTTTCAGTTTTGAAGGATTATAATTGCTAATTGATCTTACATAAGTATGAACTGTACCAATAAATCTACCAGGAACATATTGAGCAGGATTAAGTCTAATCTGTGCTTGCAAAATGTGAGTAACTCCTAGTTCTTTTAATTCTTTGAGCACTTCGTCTCCAGGTAATTGTGTGCTTCGATAAAGCCCTACGAATTGGATTCCATTTTTGCTGTAAACCATTGCTGAATTTGGTTTTCTACAAGCTACTACACTACCTTCAGGCAAATTCTCTGAAGCCCAATCTACAGCCAGTAAGTAATTCTGCCAATCTCTTTCATAGTTTTGAAAAACTTCGCCAGAAAGATAGTTTTGAAGAGGTTTATTATTCTCATCAATTTTATCTGGCAGGTGTCTTAGATTCACTAAACAAAGAATTACCACAGCTGCATTGAATAGTCTTATGTGAAAAGATTCTTTTTTTCTAAGCCAATAGTTATAACTTTCAAAAATAAATAAAAGTATAAATGGAATGAATACGATTATCATCCTGTCTTGTTTCCAGTGTGTTTGTAATACTAAGAAAGTAACACCCATCATCATAGAAAGGTACAGTCCAATGTAAAAAAGCTTCTTACGATTTTTGAATGTATAAACTAATCCTACAACAAAAAGTATAAAAAATAAAACGGTTAAAAAAGTTACTGGCTCAAGAAATTTATTATCTCTAAAACCCAATATTCGCATTAAATCTGCGGAGATATGAAAATCAAAATTAATGAAGATTCTACGAATCATTCCTTCAATATCCTCAGTTCCTTGTTTGGTATCGTAATAGTTCTTTAACCATATAGTTGCTGATCTATTTGATAGTGCATCAAGATTAAAAATTGCTTTCATTGAAGTGTCAAAAGCAAATTTAAACACCCCAAATATTCCACCTATCACAATAGCATTGAGCCATTTTTTATGAATTAATAAAAATAATACTAAACTAAATGTAGCTATTATACCTATTCCTTTTGTGATACTTAATAAAAATAATACTACAATAAATAACAATAGAGAACTTGCATATTTCACCACATTACTTTTATTTACCTCACTAAGGATTAAGTCATATTTATTGATAAAAAGATAAATAAATATTGCTTGAATCATCATAAAAAATGATTCGGACATGGTAGAACTTGAATAGAAAAGTATACCAAAATTTGTAGCATAGATAAACAATATAGCTATTGATAAAAATCTATTGGTGACTTTTTGAAGTATTTTGTAAGTAAAATAAAAGCCTATAATAGCCCAAATGAATGCCAATACTTTTGTAACAGTAATGCTAATTCCAAACATATAATTGAAAATAGAAAGTACAAAATGGTATAAATAGGTACCATGAGTTCCTGGAAAAGCTCCATTATTTACCAGATTATGAGCATCAAGAATATAATCTGCATCATCTTGCATTAAAGATATTGTGCCCATAAATAGGGCAAAAGAAACTAACATCATTATCCCCAGAAGGATTAAAAAGGCTTTTAGTTCTATTTTTTTCTGAACTACTATAGGTTTAGTCTTTTTGACTTCTTCCTTTACTACCTTTTCTTTTTTGTTAGATTTCTTTTTCATCTTAATAAAATTTAATCTTGTTCATTGCAAAAAACACCATTCTTAGTAGAATTAATCCATGCTTAAATCTAGAGATGTTGGTTTCTCCGTATACCCTTTCTTTGTATCTGATTGGCAAATCAATGATTTTAAGATTTAGTTTGTATGAACCAAACAACAAATCAAAATCTCCAAAAGGGTCAAAATCTCCAAAGTATTTTCTGTTTTGAGCAAGTTTTTCATAATCCTTTCTGTACATCACTTTAGTACCACACAATGTGTCTTTTATAGGCTGTTCAAGTAACCATGAAAAAGCCATTGAGAAGAATTTATTACCCAAGATATTTAAAAATCTCATCGCTTTTTTCTCCATAGGATAAATTAAACGACATCCATTTATAAACTCTCCTTTGGAAGTAACAAGTGCTTCATAAAACTTTGTCAAATCTTCTGGTGGAACTGTTAAATCTCCATCAAGAATCATCAAAACATCTCCAGTAGCTATATCATATCCTTTTTTTACTGCATCATATTTCCCTTTACCTGGCTGTCTGTCGATAACAATTTCTCGTTTATCTTTATACTTTTCGTACATCTCTTGGATTACCTCCCAAGTGTCATCTGTTGAATTTCCTTCAATAAATATAAGTTCAGTTCCAAGTCCAAGTTCGGGTGTCTCAAGAATTGCTTTTTCAATATTTCCACTTTCATTTCTTGCAGGAACTACTACTGTTACTTTTCGGTGCTGTACTTCTTCTATTTTTATTGGTAATGGCTTTGCAAACACATATTGAGATAAACATAAATGTCTGAATCCAGGAAGATTAGCAAAAAATCTATTAAAAATAAAAGATATAATTGGAATATTAAATGGAATAAGTAATCTAGTATTTGTTCTAAAACTATCAAAACCAGCTAAAAACAAAAGATTTTTGATATCATGCTGAGATAACCAATTCTGTTCGGGAGATTTCTTTTTTATTCCAATAAATTCAGAAAAATTGATAAAAGGTTGCCAAAGTCTATTGTAATGATTTACAAAAATCTTAGTGTTTTGATGACAATGCTCAGGCAATTGCTTAAGCACATCAAGAATATTCTCAAAACAACCTATTACATTAGAAAGAATAATTACATCATATTTTTTATCCAATTCATAAGGTTTGCTGGCATCAGCTAACATAAAATCCAATTCTGGAAAGTGTGTTTTTGCCTCCTTAATCATACTCTCGCTATAATCAATTCCTTTCTTATCAGTTCCTTTTAGTTGACTTAAAGTATCTCCTACTCCACAGCCTATCTCAAGAATTGAGTTATCCTCAGTCAAGAAATAATTAAAATATTTGATATTATCTTTTCTATAATACTTGAATTTTCTTTTGTATTGCAAGTAAGACGGAGCTATTTTATTGAAATACTCAATCCATTTTAATTTATAGGTAGAATTCATTATTTACTAGTTTTTTTTACTTCAATTAATTGAAACATGGCTATTAAAGAATAAGTTGGTAAAAACAACTTTTCCACAAATCTAAAAAATCCATACATAAATGATGGAATAAGAGAAGGATAAGAAAATCCTCCGCTCAAAAAGTACATAAAAGGGGAGTGAAACTTAAGGGTTTCTAATTTTAATGTTTTGTATGTACTATGAAATTTATCTATATCTCTTCTAAACACAATACTTGGAATTGCTCCATTTGCATTTGACAATGGACCTCCTTCAGTGTCTAACTTCCAACCTGCTTCAGGTACAAATGGTTCATGATGAAATCTCTTGTAGAAAAATCTACTAAAAGGAGTACTAGCAGGCTCAGACATAATAATCTTACCTCCAGGAACCAAACATCTCTCTGCCTCTGCAAAAAACTGAGTGCAATCAGGAATATGGTGTAATACATCAACCATAAATATGCAACTCAATGAATTATCTTCAAGTGGTATTTTTTCAGCAGAAAAAATCATGTCTACATTTGGTAAATCCATCACATCAGAAGTGATTACTTCAGGCAATAATTCTTTCAAAAATCCACCACCAGAGCCAATTTCAAGTATTTTACCTTCTGGCAAATCATCTACTTTTTTTAACAAAAAATTGTACCAATCAGTGTATAATTTAAAAAGTACCTTCTTGTTTTTGAGCATATCTGCTCGTTCAATTGTGGTTTTGGGATCGTCTAATTCGTTTATTTCTGCCATCCTTATTTAGTGTATTTCTCTAAAAAATTTGAATAAGTTGATTTAATCCCATCCTTGAATTGTATTGAATAAGACCATCCTAATTTATCCATTTTTGATACATCCATTAGTTTTCTGAAAGTACCATCAGGTTTGGATAAATCGTTTACTATTTCTCCTTCAAAACCTACAATTTCTTTAACCAATTGAGCTAACTCCAATATGCTTATATCTTCGCCAGTTCCAATATTCAAATGATCGTTCCCTTCGTAATTATCCATTAAGAACAAACAAGCAGATGCTAAATCATCTACATGAAGAAATTCTCTTCTTGGTTTTCCAGTTCCCCACATTGTTACAGAATCAGCATTTTGCTCTTTTGCCTCATGAAATTTCCTTATTAAAGCGGGTAATACATGAGAGTTATTCAAATCATAATTATCATTTGGTCCATACAAATTGGTTGGCATAGCGGATATAAAATTATCACCATATTGCTCTTTGTATGATTTACACATTTTTAATCCAGCAATCTTTGCTATTGCATAAGCATCATTAGTTTCTTCTAATAACCCTGTAAGTAAATACTCTTCTTTTAGTGGCTGGTCAGCTAATTTAGGATAGATACAAGATGAACCTAAGAATAAGAGTTTTTTGATTGAGTGATTGTGTGCAGCATGAATTACATTGGATTGAATCATCAAATTATCATACAAAAAATCAGCTTTGTAGGTATTGTTAGCAACAATTCCTCCAACTTTGGCAGCAGATAAAAATACATACTCGATATTATCTGATTCAAAAAAATCGTTTACTGCTGATTGATTTCTTAAATCTAATTCTTTTGAACTTTTTACCACAATATTAGAGTGTCCTCTTTTAACCAATTCTCTATGAATTGCAGAACCTACCATTCCGTTATGACCAGCAATATATATTCGGCTATTTTCCTTCATTTACCTCTTTTATATCATGATTCATCATAACCTCAATCAATTGAGGCAATCCAACTTTAGCCTCCCAATTAAGAGTTTCTTTAGCTTTTGTAGGGTCACCAACTAACAATTCTACTTCTGTAGGACGATAATATTTTGGATCAACTTCTATAATGGTTTTACCAGTATTTTTATCAATTCCTTTTTCATTTTCATTTTCTCCTTGCCATTCAATATCATAACCAACATGCACAGCAGCTCTTTCTATAAACTCTCTCACACTATACATTTTACCTGTTGCAATTACAAAATCTTCAGGTTTATCTTGTTGCAACATCAACCACATTGCCTCCACATATTCCTTTGCATATCCCCAATCTCTTTTAGCGTCAATATTTCCCATCCTCAAAGTTTCTCTTGAGCCTGCTTTTATCTCAGCTAATCCTCTAGTAATTTTTCTTGTTACAAAAGTCCTACCTCTTCTCTCGGATTCATGATTAAATAAAATACCATTACAAGCAAAAATATTATACGCTTCTCTGTAATTTTTTACAATCCAAAAACCATAAATTTTTGCAACACCATAAGGGCTTCTAGGATAAAAAGGAGTTGTTTCTTTCTGAGGTACTTCTTGCACTTTTCCGTACAATTCGGAAGTAGAAGCTTGGTAAAATTTAGCATTAGGACAATGATCTTTCATTGCTTCTAATATTCTTAAAGTACCCATTGCATCAACCTGAGCAGTATATTCTGGCACTTCAAATGATACTTTCACATGACTTTGAGCTGCAAGATTATAAATTTCGTCAGGGACAATAGTAGACAATAACTTATTGATATTAGCACTATCAGTTATATCACCATGATAAAGTTTTAGTTGTGGATGCTTCATTAAGTGATCCACTCTAGAAGTATTAAAAGTACTTGACCTTCTAATTATAGCATGAACTTCATAATTTTTTTCAATCAATAATTCCGCTAAATACGAACCATCCTGACCTGTAATCCCAGTAATAAATGCTTTTTTCATAATTTAAACTCTCTTAGATTCTTTAAGAAAACAGATAATTTGTCTGCTTCATACATCCTAAAGCAGACAATATCAAAATTCTACAATTTAGTATGAACTACGAAATTAATTTTTTTTTTCTATTCCTTAAAGTAAATGCTAATTATTAACCTAATAAAATCAATTAATAGTAACTTTGCACGAATAAAAAACGAAGTTACCTCTTATTCTTGGCAAAAGTTTAAGTGTTGATTTAATTTTTTTTAAAAAATATACCGATATTGAATAAAATAATTTGGTTTAAAAAATAAATTATGTATTTTTGCCAACCGAAATAACAACTACAATGAAAAGAACATACCAACCATCTAGAAGAAAGAGAAGAAACAAACATGGTTTCAGAGAAAGAATGTCATCAGCAAATGGACGTAGAGTTCTTGCTCGTAGAAGAAAGAAAGGAAGAAAGAAGTTGACGGTTTCTTGCGAGGCAAGACCAAAAAAATAATGTTAATAAATAATGATAAGGAGAACAATTGTTCTCCTTTTTTTTTGCCCTCTTTTTTTAATTTTACCCAATTTGAATTTAACCTAATTAGAAATTTATAAAATATCACTCTCATGCCAAAGAATGAAAAAATAAAATCGATTTTAATTATTGGAAGCGGACCTATTGTAATAGGTCAAGCTTGTGAATTTGACTATGCTGGATCTCAAGCATCTCGATCGTTAAGAGAGGAAGGAATTGAGGTTACACTTATCAATTCCAATCCTGCAACCATTATGACAGACAAAATGGTAGCTGATAATATTTATCTAAAGCCACTTGAACCTGAGTACGTTGAGGAAATTCTTAAAAAACATGATATTGATGCAGTACTCCCAACTATGGGTGGACAAACTGCACTTAACCTTTGTATTAAATGTAAAGAATTAGGAATTTGGGAAGAACATGGAGTTGAGATTATAGGTGTAGATATTGATGCAATTGAAATCACTGAAAATCGAGATGCTTTTAGATTGTTAATGGAAGATCTTGATATTCCAATGGCTCCACAGAAGCCTGCAAAGTCATTCTTACAAGGAAAAGAAATTGCGCAAGAATTCGGGTTTCCGTTGTGCGTTCGTGCATCCTACACCCTTGGTGGTGCTGGTGCAGCAATCGTGTATGACCCAGAAGAATTTGATAATTTGCTAGAAAGCGGATTAAAAATATCTCCTATTCATGAAGTAATGATCGATAAGGCATTAATCGGTTGGAAAGAATATGAGTTGGAATTGTTGCGTGACGCGAATGATAACGTAATTATCATTTGTTCGATAGAAAACTTTGATCCAATGGGAATTCATACTGGGGATTCAATTACTGTTGCTCCTGCAATGACTCTCTCTGATACTACGTATCAAAAGATGAGAGATATGGCAATAAAAATGATGCGTAGCATTGGTAATTTTGCTGGAGGTTGTAACGTACAGTTTGCTGTTTCGCCAGATGAAAAAGAAGAAATTATTGCTATTGAGATCAACCCAAGGGTTTCTCGTTCTTCAGCATTAGCGTCAAAAGCAACTGGATACCCTATTGCAAAAATCGCTTCCAAATTAGCGATTGGTTATACGTTGGATGAATTGGATAACCAAATTACGAAAACTACTTCTGCCCTATTTGAGCCAACTTTGGATTACGTAATTGTAAAAATACCTCGTTGGAACTTCAATAAATTCAAAGGAGCTAACCGTGAGTTAGGACTTCAAATGAAATCAGTGGGAGAGGTAATGGGAATTGGACGCTCTTTCCAAGAAGCACTTCAAAAAGCTTGTCAATCTCTTGAGATTGGAAGAAACGGATTAGGAGCAGATGGAAAAGAAGAAAGAAATCAGGAAAAATTATTGCACAGTTTGAAACATGCGAGTTGGGATAGATTATTCCATGTGTATGATTCTATTAAATTAGGAATTCCTTTTAAAACTATAAAAGAAGCTACCAAAATTGACGATTGGTTTTTGAGACAAATTGAAGATTTAATCCATACTGAAAAGAAAATTGAGACATACAACTTAGACAACATTCCAAAAGAATTGATGTTTGAGGCAAAGCAAAAAGGATATTGCGACAGACAAGTTGCTCATTTATTGAGAACGCTCGAAAGTAAAGTATTTGCAAAAAGACAAGAGCAAGGAATAAATCGTGTTTACAAATTGGTTGATACTTGTGCAGCAGAATTTGATGCAAAAACTCCTTACTACTACTCTACTTTCGAAATGGAAAATGAATCGGTAGTTACAGATAAAAAGAAAATTATTGTGTTAGGTTCTGGACCAAACAGAATTGGGCAAGGAATTGAATTCGATTACTGTTGCGTGCATGGAATCTATGCTGCCAAAGAAATGGGCTACGAAACCATTATGATTAACTGTAATCCAGAAACGGTTTCTACGGATTTTGATACTGCTGATAAGTTATATTTCGAGCCAGTGTTCTGGGAGCATATTTATGACATTATTTTACACGAAAAGCCTGAAGGCGTAATTGTGCAATTAGGTGGGCAAACTGCCCTTAAATTAGCTGAAAAATTAGAAAAATACGGAATTAAAATAATTGGTTCTGGGTTTGACTCTCTTGATTTAGCTGAAGATAGAGGAAGATTCTCTAACAAATTGGAAGAACTAAATATTCCTTATCCAAAATTTGGAGTAGTAGAAAGTGCCGAGCAAGCTTTGGAGAAATCAAAAGAACTTGGTTTTCCATTGTTAGTTAGACCTTCATACGTATTAGGAGGGCAAAAAATGAAAATTGTAATCAATGAGCAAGAATTGGAAACTCATGTGGTGGATATATTGAGAGATATGCCTGATAACCAGATTTTGGTAGATCATTTCCTTGGTGGAGCTATTGAAGCAGAAGCTGATGCAATTTGTGATGGAGAAAATGTATACATTCTTGGAATGATGCAACATATTGAACCTGCTGGAATTCACTCTGGAGATTCTTATGCTTTGTTACCGCCTTACAATTTGGGAGATTTAATTCTTACTAAAATGGAGGAATACACAAAGAAAATTGCTTTGGCATTAAATACTGTTGGGTTAATAAACATTCAATTTGCCATAAAAGATGACGAAGTGTATATTATTGAAGCCAATCCAAGGGCCTCTCGTACAGTACCTTTTATTGCAAAATCATACCAAGAACCGTATATCAATTACGCAACTAAAGTAATGCTTGGTGCAAAATTAACTGACTTTAATTTTACCCCTGTGAAAGAAGGATATGCAATTAAAATCCCAGTATTTTCTTACTCTAAATTTCCTGAGGTAAACAAAGAACTTGGCCCAGAAATGAAATCAACAGGAGAAGCTATTTACTTTATTGATGACTTAAAAGATAAATTCTTTAGGAAAATATATTCTGAAAGGAATATGTTGTTGAGTAAATAATATTAGCTATCTATAATTTATAAAAGTCTCGAAGTTTTCTTCGGGACTTTTATAAATATATATACTTTCATTAATTTAAATAACTTTTTTGTAAATTGTATGATAATGAAAAACTACTTCGTCTTATTTATAATAATGTTTTTTCAATTGTCTTTTACCTTTGGACAAAATATTTATATTAAAGCTTTTGGAGATACATCTTCAACTCCTATTATCTTTCTTCATGGGGGACCAGGATATAATTCTTCTACTTTTGAAATCACTACTGCTCAGAAATTAGCTGATGAAGGATATTATGTAGTTGTTTATGATAGAAGAGGTGAAGGTCGATCTGGTAATAATGCCAAATACAACTTTGATCAAACTCATTCAGATCTAATAAGAATAATAGATTCCTTAAATATTGACTCAGCTAACCTTATAGGACATAGTTTTGGTGGTATAATTGCAGTAACTTTTGCTGAGAAATATAGCACTCGAGTTAATTCAATAGTTTTTGTAGGTGCTCCAGTTTCATTGCAAGAATCTTTTAAAACAATTATTGATTCTTGTGAAAAAATTTATACAGATTCTAATGATTTAACTAATTTGTCTTATATAAAGATGCTAAAACTAATGGACACATCGTCAATCATGTATAGTTCTTATTGTTTTATGCACGCTATGCAAAATGGATTTTATTCTACTAAAAGTCCAAGCCAAGATGCTCAAAAAATTTATTCACTTTTCAAATCCGATTCTGTTTTAATAAAAAATGCTTCTAAAATGGGGTATACACAGCCTCAGGTTTTTTTGAAAAATGAAGCATATACTACTTTAGATTTGTCTATGAATATTCTTAACTTAATTGATAATGGGGTTAAAATTACTGGTATGTATGGAAAAGAAGACGGTTTGTTCTCAACAAAACAAATTAATGATTTAAAAAAAATGATTGGAGATGAAAACATATTGTATTTCGATAATTGTTCACATAGCGTTTTTATAGATCAACAAAAATTATTTATTGAAGGCATAAATAAGCTAACTAAGTAATACTTTTGCATCATGAAATTTATAGTAAAATCAATCTTAGCCCTGACAATTATTTCACTCACTAATTGCAACCTACTTTCTCAAAAGCAAATACCAAAGAAAATAGAAAAACCACTTGAACAACATGAGGTTGGGATTTTTGATACTGATTTGTTACCTGCAAGTTTCCATAAAGACCGTAGAGAACAATTAAGAAACTTAATGCCAGATAGTTCGGTGGCAATATTTTTCTCTGCTCCCATTCGTAATCGATCAAATGATGTAGATTATGAATACCACCAAGATCCTAACTTTAGGTATTTAACTGGACTAACCGAACCACATTCTGTAGTTGTAATTTACAAGCATCCTACTTTAGTAAATGGGAAATTGGTGAAAGAAATAATTTTTGTTCAACCGCGAGATGCAAGTAAAGAATTATGGCTTGGAAAAAGATTGGGAGTAGCAGGAGCAGAAAAATTTCTTGAATTTGAATTAACATTACCAACTATAGAGTTTAAATCTACTGATTGCAACATAGATGGAACCAATTATATCTATTTTCCTATTGATAAAAATGACACACGAAATACTCGTTCAAACATTGATTTATATGATTTAAAAAAACACTTTTTGACCCAAACTGTAAGAAAAACTGGTGACAAAAAATTGGGCTATTTCATGGCTCAATTGCGAGAAATAAAAACCAAAGAGGAAATGGTATTGATGAGGAAAGCCATTGACATAACTTGTAAATCGCAAACAGAGTTGATGAAAAATCTTACTCCAAAAATGGCTGAATATCAAACAGAAGCCTTGGTTGAATTTCATTTTAGAAACGAGGGAGCAGAACATGCTGGCTTTCCATCCATCCATGGAAGCGGAGGCAATTCTTGTATACTTCATTATGTAAGTAACCGCAGAATGTTTGAAGAAAATGATTTGTTAGTGAGTGATATTGGAGCCGAATATCATGGGTATACAGCTGATGTAACAAGAACACTTCCTGTAAACGGTAAATACTCTAAGGAACAAGCTATCATCTATAATTTAGTGCTAAAAGCTCAGTCTACAGGAATAGATTCTTGCCTTGCTGGAAATAGCTTTTGGATTGCAGGACAAGTTGCCAATGATATTATCGCAGAAGGATTAATGGAATTAGGAATTATTAAACAAAAATCAGAAGTGAAAAAATACTTTCCGCATGGAACTTCCCATTACCTGGGGCTAGATGTGCATGATGTAGGGAATTATGGAAAACTCACTCTGGGTCAAATAATCACTGTTGAGCCAGGAATTTACATTCCTGCAAATTCTGATTGTGATCCAAAATGGTGGAATATTGGTGTACGAATTGAAGACGATATTTTAATTACTTCAGGTGAGCCAGAAAATTTATCGGATTGTGTACCTCGAACAATACCAGAAATAGAGGCTTTGATGGCAACTAAGAAAGATTAAATTAAATAAAAATATTGTAAATAAATATTTGATAGTAAAATTATAGTTTCTATATTTGCACTCTTGAAATTAAAGCACAATGGCAAAGACAAAAGGAAATAGAATACAAGTTATCTTAGAATGTACAGAACACAAGGCAACTGGGACTCCAGGGACTTCTCGTTACATCACAACTAAGAACAGAAAGAACACTCCAGAAAGAATGGAAGTGAAGAAGTATAACAGAATTTTGAGAAAACACACAATTCACAAAGAAATAAAATAATAAGACATGGCTAAGAAAGTAGTAGCATCCTTACAAAAAGGAGGAGGAAAACAACATACAAAAGTGATTAAAGCAGTAAAGTCTCCAAAAACTGGAGCTTACCAATTTAAAGAAGCAATTGTTTTAAACAGCGAAGTAAAAGAATTTTTTAGTAAATAAATTTATTTACTATTCACTATATTGGGCTTCTTTCATATCTATGAGAGAAGCTTTTTTTATTAAAAGAGGTTAGAAAGTGAGCATATTTAAAAAAATCTTTTCGAAAGAAAAAAAAGAGACGTTAAATAAAGGTCTTGAAAAAACCAAAGAATCAGTTTTTTCAAAACTATCAAGAGCAGTTGCAGGTAAATCAACAGTGGATGCTGATGTGCTGGATGAATTGGAAGAAGCTTTGATTACTTCTGATGTAGGTGTAAAAACGACCGTAAAAATAATTGAACGAATTGAAGAGCGAGTAGCTAAAGATAAATTTTTGAATACTTCTGAGTTAAACACAATTCTTCAAGAAGAAATTGCTGCTCTTTTGGAAGAAAATAATTCAGTTGACCAAACTGAATTTTCTGTTCCTGATACGCACAAACCTCATGTAATAATGGTTGTGGGTGTAAATGGTGTGGGAAAAACTACCACTATCGGGAAATTAGCTCATCAATTTAAAAAAGCTGGAAAAAGTGTTGTATTGGGTGCAGCAGATACTTTTAGAGCTGCCGCAGTTGATCAATTAATTATCTGGAGTGAGCGAGTTGGAGTCCCAATTGTTCAACAAGGAATGAATGCAGATCCTGCTTCGGTTGCTTATGATACACTTGAAAGTGCTGTGAAACAAAACGCTGATGTTGTTCTTATTGACACTGCAGGAAGATTGCACAACAAGGTAAACTTGATGAACGAACTTACTAAAATTAAGCGAGTTATGGATAAAATTGTTCCTGGTGCTCCACATGAAATTTTATTAGTATTGGATGGTTCTACTGGACAGAACGCCATTGAACAGTGTACTCAATTTACTCAAGCTACTGATGTATCCGCTTTAGCACTCACAAAATTAGACGGAACCGCAAAAGGAGGAGTAGTAATAGGAATTTCCGACCAATTTAGTATTCCTGTAAAATATATTGGTGTGGGTGAAGGGATGGAAGATTTGCAAGTGTTCAATAAAATGGAGTTTGTGGATTCGTTGTTTTCATTGAAATAAAGTTTTTTTTGATATTAGTTGGGTTCTAAACTTGTTTTAACAACTGAGGTATTTGAATTAAGAATTTTAGTTTAGATTAGCTCGTGTTAATGGGAATTTTAGAATTTTAGTTTAATGTTACTTTGTCAAAATTATTTTCATACATAAGATTTTATTAAACAAAGTAACATTAAACTAAAATTCTATTATTAAATGACTGAAAGAAAACATACTTTTGAAAATCTAATTGTTTGGCAAAAGGCACATCAATTTACCCTCAAAGTATATAAAATGACTAAAACTTTCCCCAAAGAAGAAATGTACGGTCTTACATCACAAATCAGAAGAGCTTCAACTTCAATAACTGCAAATATTGTTGAAGGCTTTGGAAGAAAATCAATAAAAGAAAAATTAAGATTTTATAATATTTCGCAAGCTTCTCTCTATGAAGTAAAATACTTTTTAATTTTAATACATGATTTAGAATATCATCCTACCTTTGACTTAAGAAAAGATTTAGATGAAGTAGAAAAATTATTATACAGCTATATGAAAGCAATATCTGATAGCATTAAATAAAAATGTCATGAGCGTCATAAACTAAAATCCTATAATTCTCGATTCTAAAATTCTGTTTAAAACGAGCATCAAACAATGAAAACAAAAACACTACAAAAAAACAAAGTAAACGTAATCACATTGGGTTGTTCTAAAAACACCTTTGATTCGGAATTACTGATGGCTCAATTACATGCCAATAAATTTGATGTGGAACATGAATCTATGAGTCAGGATCATGAAATTGTGATAGTAAATACTTGTGGATTTATTGATAATGCCAAGCAAGAATCTATTGATACAATACTTCAATATGCAGATGCTAAGGATAATGGATTAGTTGACAAATTGTATGTTACTGGGTGTTTATCAGAACGATACAAAGACGATTTAGAAGAAGAGATTCCTCAAGTAGATGCTTATTTTGGAACTCAAGAGTTGCCAAAAATGCTCAAAACCTTGAATGCAGATTACAAAAAAGAACTTATTGGTGAAAGAATTTTAACAACCCCAAGTCATTTTGCTTATTTCAAAATTGCTGAAGGGTGCGACAGACCTTGCTCGTTTTGTGCGATTCCACTTATGAGAGGAAAACACCGCTCTACTCCTATTGAGCAATTGGTTAGCAATGCAAAAAGTTTGGTTGCAAACGGAGTTAAAGAATTGATGCTAATTGCCCAAGATTTAACATATTACGGATTAGATTTATACAAGAAAAGAGCGTTAGCCGATTTGCTTCGAGAACTTTCGGACATTGAAGGATTAGAGTGGATTAGATTGCATTACGCATATCCATCTGGTTTTCCTTTAGATGTATTGGAAGTAATTGCTGAGCGAGATAATATATGTAACTATTTGGACATGCCTTTGCAACATGGTTCTACCAAAGTGCTGAAAGACATGCGTAGAGGAATTACTCGCGAAAAGACAACTGAATTGGTAAAGACAATTCGTGAAAAAGTTCCGGGAATCGCTATTCGAACTACTTTAATCGCTGGGTATCCTGGAGAAACGGAAGAAGATTTTCAAGAAATGGCTGATTGGGTTCGTGAAATGAAATTTGATAGATTGGGAATATTTGAATACTCACATGAAGAGAACACCCATGCCCATAATTTTGAAGATGATGTGCCTGCGGAAGTAAAAACTACAAGAGCTGAAGAAATTATGGACATTCAATCTACCATTTCTTATGAGCATAATCAGAATAAGATTGGGAAAGAATTTAAAGTACTATTTGATAGAGTTGAAAACGACCATTTTGTGGGAAGAACTGAGTTTGACTCCCCAGAAGTAGATAACGAAGTATGGGTAGAAATCTCAGAAGAAAATCATGTGCGAATTGGAGATTTTGCCACAGTAAAAATCGAAAGAGCAGATTATTTTGATTTGTTTGGAAAAGTAGTTACTAATTAATTGCACTCAACAAATTATTTAGATCTTCCTCATTTGCTTTCGCAAGAACTATTTCGCCAACACTTTCATTTATAGTAGCTAATTTCTTTTTAAATATAAATTTTTCTTCTTCACTGATACTTATAGCAATAACGGTTATAGGTTGGTTTACAGGTAGATTACCAAATTTTATTTTCACCGAACCAGAACCCTTTATGATACCTTTATTTTCTCCTGAAATAATAGCATAATAGGTTGCCTTTTTAGATTTATCAGCAAGTATTTCAAACGGCTTGGTAGCTTCATTATAAAATCTATCGCAATTTATGAACCCAAGTTCATTTAATGTAAGTCTAGAAATGGTTTTATCATTCTTTACAGCTTGTTCTCTTTCTTTTTTTCTTTGCTCTATCGCTCTTCCCCTAATAACACCAAACCACTCTTTCTCTATCTTTTTAGCCTCTCCAGAAGTAACAAAATTTTGGTATTCACTAGCAGAATTAAATACAAAAGATTTATAGACTTCATCCTCGTTAAGCATATAATTTCTGGTATATCTCCATCTTCTTCTCGCATCTCTAATCCAATTTGTTTCTACAGAATTTTTATCTTTCAAAAACACTTCCATCTCTGGATCATCTTTTCCTTCAGTAAATTCTGTATTGATTCCTCGCGAAGGGTTAATCTTTACTTGTTGCGATAAGTCTGATTTTTTTCTGGCATCCAAAAAAATAGTTCCGCCTGTTACTAATAATTTTCCGTTTGAAATAGTTTGCAAATCAGCTTTCAAAAAATCAGCCGTTTTATAAAACTCTTTTAATTCAATTTGTACTGGCTCATCGCAAAGAAGAGACCCACTTGCAAAAAACAACTTTGTTCCCTCTTTGCCTTCAATCAGTGTATCTTTTTTGGGATTGATAATAAAAAATTGCGACTCTTTTTCAGGAAAATACTCTTTTAAAGGGATTTGTTTATTCTGAATTTTCAACTCCTGCTTTTCCTCAACTTTAGCAGATATTTTAAAATTGGTTGAGATTTTAATTCGAATTGAAGGGCCTTTTAAAGGATAGTCAAAGTCTCTTTCTATTAAAATATCTTGAATATCATTTTCTTTCAAAAACTTAACAATTTTATCGGCTTGTTTTTTTGAATCAGTATCAAACCAAATTTTTCTATAATTATTTCGAGTTATATGGTTAGTCACAGATGATCTTCTTGCTTTACTCTTGTATGCTGATAAAGGATAAATCAACACATCTGTTCCTTGTTGTATATCAATTTTTATTTTTTCAACTTGTTTCTTATGAACTTGGGTTATTCTAGTTTTACCAGGCTTAAAAATAAATTGATACTCTTTAGATTTTTGATTTTTATTTTCAATCTTTTGAAAATTATATAGGACAGGGATAAGGCATAATAATGCCATGTAAAATAGTAAACGCTTCATATCTATTTCTTTTTTTGGTTCTATAAACAAAGGTTTACGAAACCAGTGTTAACATAATTATAACAGAAATTAGGAAGATTTATTATTTAACAAAATAGAAAGCTGATTAATTTAACTTGTTTAGAAGGAATGTAAACTAATTTCAATAACTTTATTAAAAAGTTAAAATCTATGAAAACCATATATATTCTTATAATATCAATCATATTATTAGCCTCTTGCAGAAAACAAGACTCATCAGCACCTACAATAAAAATCACAAAACCCGCTTATGGAGCAACTTTTAATCCTGGTGACACCATAACTATTGAAGGTAAATTTGAGGATAATGAGGAACTTGGTTCATACACGGTTATTGTAGGTGATGCATCAAAAGATTCTATTCCTAACTTTAGTTTTTCTGAAAACAGCTCATTATCTGGGGAGGAATATGAGTATAGCTCAGAAATAATAATTCCTTCAACTGTAACCGATACAAGCTTTTATTTACACTATAATGTAAAAGATGTAAATGAAAATTCTCGAAATCTAAAACACTTAATTAATCTAAATTAACTGAATAATATCGGTTATTTAAGTTAATTATTTGGGTAATATTTGTATCAATATGCTCTGTAAAATAATCATATTTATACCTAGGGATTGAGCTATCAAACACTATCTTATTTGGTTTGTTTTTTCTCAAATAATTACTCAGCCCACTTAGTTTATCATTTTTAATCCAAACATAATCAGGATTAATTGGAAGTATTTTCTCTTTATCAAAAATCCAAATTGATTTGTTTTCGAATGAAATTAATCCGTTGTTAACCATTAAATTATCATAAGCAGTATCCAGTGGCAGATTATCAATGTCTATTAATTCTTTTCTCAAAATATTGTGTGTATTCCAATGATTATTCACATTAAAAAGCATCATACTCCAATCATTTTGTAATCCTTTGGAAGCAATGAAATAAGTTGTGTTTCCCACTGTATATTCTAATGCACTGTGTTTATTTACTGAATAAAAAGTGAGATATTGCTGCTGTGTAGATTGATATTGCTGAACTAATTGTAATCCCACAAATAACAGTATAAGGCTAAAACCTAAATACAGCGTTTTAATTTTTCGGTTATAGAATGAGACTAAAAATGCTACTATAATTCCATACAATAAATAGGTTTCAAAAATTGAAAACTCAATTTCATTGATTACAGATCTTGGGAGTTTTTCAGTGATATATACTGCTTCGTTCAAAAACCAGATTATTCCGTTTATAAATTTTCCGATAACAAGTGATAACCCACCAAAAGGTGCCGTAATAAATAGAGAAACTCCTAAATAAAACACCAAAAATGCTGCGGGAATCACTACTAAATTAGAGATAAAAAAGTAAGTAGGAAACTGATGAAAATAGTGAAGACTGAGCGGGAAAGTAGCTATTTGTGCAGCAATAGAAACACAAGTGATTGCCCAAATAGCCCTAATTATCTTATATCGAGAATAGAATAATTTGTTGAGTTTGGGTTGTAGGTACACAATACCTACGACTGCCGCATAACTCAACTGAAAACCTACTTGGTAAATGATATAAGGATTTATGACCATCAAAATTATAGCAGAAACTGCAAGAGTATTATAAATACTTACTTTTTGGTTCATCAATCTATCTCCAATAACAATGAAAGAAAACATAGTAGTAGCTCGCATTACCGAAGCTGAAAGCCCAGTCATGATTGCATAAAACCATAAACACAAAATGATAATAAGTGCAATTAATAATCGCGTATTTTTAAATTTCTTAAAGAGATTGAGAATTCTTGAAAGCAGTAAATACAAAATGCCGACATGCAATCCTGAAACTGCTAACACATGCATAGCTCCAGCACTCGCATAAGATTTTTGTATGTCTTTATCCAAATTCTCTTTATATCCCAACAGCAGAGCTGAAGCTACCTGCAATTGCTTGCCCTTTACTCCATTTTGCTCTAAATATCCATATAATTTTTGTCGCATTTTTTGAGAATACCCAAACAACTTATTCCCGTAGTTGTTTCCTGTTGCTTCAAAATCGTCCTTTGATAAGAAAACCTGATAATTTATTTGATTTAGATTTAAGTAGTTCTTGTAATCAAATTGATTGGGATTTCTGTTCGATTCAATAAAATTAAGCTTGTTCTTAATCAATATCTCATCACCGTATTTTAAGTTATCGGTAGTTGAATCTTTTTTGATATAGGCAAGCACTTTCCCAGAAACTACAATAACAGAATCTCCTATCAATCGCTTGATTTTAAGCACTGTTTTAAAGGATTTTTGTTTTTCTTGAAGGTTCTCTGAAACAACTGCTAAAAGATAATCGAACTCGAAATTTTGATTAGAAAAATGGCTAGTCGCATGTTTTTCTGTTCTGATACTGGTAAAAATAAAACCGACTGTGAAAATGCTTAAGAAATAAACAACACCAATAATTTTTCGAGTTTTGAAAGAAGAAAACCAAAATGTGACACCCGAAAATATTAAAATAAAAATGCCTAAATGAATAGAATATTCCCAATGAAAATCAAATTCAATAGAAGCTATAATTCCTAGTACAAATGGAATCACAAGTCTTATCCCAGGATGATTATTCCAAAAATTCATTCCTTAAGATAATCAAAAAGAATGAATTAGCTTAGAATCGAAGTTTTTTAACCTGATGTTGGTATATTAATTGCAACTCTTTACTATAAAATTAAAAACAAACCCTTACTTTTATTTTAATGAAACAAATTCTATCCATATCAATCATCTTACTATTGGTAACTATAGGTTTTTCTCAAAACAGCATCCAGCGAACTTTTGACAAAATCAGAAATGAAAAAGTTGTTGAGAATGCGAGTTTTAGCTTCAGGGTATTTGATTTGGATGCCGATTCGGCAATTGCTGAGTACAATCCAAAAAATAGCTTAGTGCCTGCTTCTACTATGAAGCTTGTAACTACTGGTGCTGCTCTTGTTCGACTGGGTTCTTACAAACGATTTAAAACCAGACTTCAACATGATGGATTCATAGATTCTAATGGAATATTACATGGAAACATATTTATAAAAGGAGGTGGTGACCCAACTTTAGGCTCAAAATATTTCACGAAAAAGGATGAACTTCCTTCTAATTTTATGAAAGAATGGGTAGCTGAGATTAAAAAATTAGGAATTGATTCCATTACCGGAAGAGTGATTGGGGATGCTAGCCATTTTAGTTATGACATGGTTCCATCCTCATGGCTTTGGGGTGATATGGGAAATTATTACGGAGCAGGACCTTGTGGATTAAGTATTTACGATAATTTAACGACCTTGACTTTTCGCTCAGGAAAAAATGCTGGTGACTCCACTTTTTTAGAATGTATCACACCTTATTATCCGTATCAATTATTTGAAAACAGAGTAAAAGCTGCCAATTCTAAAAAAGACAATGCTTACGTATATGCTGCACCTTATTCAAATTTTAGAATTATAAAAGGCTCAATACCAAAAGATAGAGATGAATTTAATGTAAAAGCCTCCATGATGGATCCTGCTTATCAAGCTGCATCAGATTTAGAGTATTATATGCTTGTTGAAGGAATAAAAGTTGGAAAAAATGCTTCCACTCGAAGAATTATTTTGTTGAAAGGCGATACTATTTCTAGCACAAGAAAAGATTTTTTTACCCATAGCTCTCCTTCTGTGGGAAGAATAGCATATTACACAAATCATATTTCTGTAAATCTATTTGCTGAACATTTATTGAACGAAATGGGTGTGAAACAATACGGAGATGGCAGTAATTATTCTGGAGCAATGGCTGTAAAAAGATTTTGGAATAGCCGAATTGATGCAAAAGGAATGTATGTAAATGATGGAAGTGGAATGTCGCGAATGAATGCTATTTCTGCCCACCATTTGACTTCAATATTGCGATATATGAAAAGAAGTAAGAATTATAAATCTTTCTACTCTTCACTCCCAATTGCAGGAAAATCAGGTACTATGCGAAGAATTGGAAGAAAAACTTATGCATCTGGAAGATTAAGAGCCAAAAGTGGAACAATGACGCGAGTAAAAAGTTATGCTGGATATGTAAAAAGTAAATCTGGAAAGAATTTAGCATTTGCAGTAATTGTGAATAATTACAATTGCTATACCTCTACCATGACTAAAAAGCTAGAGAAAATTATGGTATCTATTGCGAATTACTAATAGCATCAAACATTCGCTCAGCATTAATTCTATTCGAGTAGTTTTCTGCTAATATTTCGTTTCTTTTTACTTTTTCTTCAAGTGTAACTTGCGTTTCCATTAACTGTTTGACTAATATAATTTGCTTATCAACAGAGTCTTCAATCTTGCAAACTTCACCAAGAGTTGTCCCCTCCACCATTTTGGAATTCACTAAGCAATGTCTACCATGATAGAGTACATTTAAAAGTTTTAATTTAAGTCCAGTAGCCTGATTAGTGTATAGAAAATTGACTTGAGCATTCTCCAATAATTCAGTCATTTTTTCGTGACTTGGATTCGGGATTAAAGAAATATGAGGATACTTCTTTATTTCGTTTTCAAGAAATTCTGGTGGATTTAATCCAGCAATGATAAGTGGAACTTTAATCACAGAAAATACATTTCTAATTAAATATATAGCTGCTTCATAATTTTCCGAAACAGATAAATTTCCATGGTACAATACAAATTTTCCATCACCTTCTGGAACTTTTACTTCGTTATGGGCATGAAAACTTGGAATAAAAAAGTTATTAAGTTGGCTATATTTCATCTCAAAATAATGAAAGTCCGTTTGAGAGACAATAAAGTTCATTGAAGTATTTTCAACAATAGATTCAAATCTCTTAAGTTTTCGAGATTCAATTCTCAAATAAATTTTTTTCAGCCAATTTGCCTCAGAGCTTGCCAAATGGCTATAATACCTATGCTCGATATTACTTTCTCTGTATATTGTTATTCTATTTTTTAAATCACTATCATTCAGCAAATAACAAGTATGTAATCCTTCAAATAAAATAGGAAAATCATTACTCAATAAATTCTTTTTTAGTTGCCTGGATTTACGAGTAACTACAATATACGGTTTGCGAGAAAAACTATAAATCCAAGAAGATTTTCGCTTATAGTAAGTCACAGATTCACAATATTTTTCTAATTCGGTTTTTTCTCCTCTTCCATACTCAAAACAGTGTAAATGTACCTTTACTCCTAACTCATGAAAAGTTTTGAGTTTGTAAAATACATCAATTACACCTCCATAATTGGCTGGAAATGGAACATCAAAAGATACTATGTTAATTGCCGAAATCATTGTAATAAATCTGAATATAACTCTTTTAAAACTAATTCTTCATTTTCCCATCTGAGTTTCTCTGAAGCAAGTTTTGTGTTTTCTTTTTTTACTGAATAGTCTTTTTTATTTTCAAAAATAGTCTGAATTTGTTTTGCAATAGTTTCAGGATTATGATTTTGGAGAATCCAACCTACTTCATTTTCCTCAATAATTTTTCTAATTTCAGTAAGATTTGAGGCTAAAACTGGGGTTTCATGATGAATGTAATCAAATAATTTATTGGGTAAGGAGAATTCATAATTCAAATTGGTATTCTTATCCAAGGACAAACCTAAATCAGCTTGATAGGTATATTGAATCAACTCTTTGTAAGGCACTTTACCTTTAATTAGTACTTTGTTTTCTAATTGATTAGTTGAAATTATTTTTTTCAATTTCTCAAATACATCCCCTCCACCAACAATTACAAAAAGATAATCTTCTGATAAATACTTCATAGCTTCTACCATTTCCTCTGCTCCTCTATCTAAGTTAATTCCTGCTCCCTGAAGCAATAGGAGTTTCTTATTTTCAGGAAGTCCTAATTCTTCTCTTGTTTTGTAGTTTACTATTTTCTCTTTTCTTGGTATGTTTCTAACCACTTTTACTTCTACACCATATTTAGTGGTGTAAATATCTGCTATAGAATCACAAACGGTATATACTTTTTTAAGCTTTGGAAATATTCTTTTTTCAATTTTTAGCCAAGTATTCTTAGCAAAAGAATCCTCTTTAAGCTCTGGTACTTCAGTAAAATATTCATGAGAATCATATACTAATTTGCTACCTTTTAATTTACTAACCCAATAATTGGCGAGAAGCGTATCCAAATCATTAGCTAAAAGCACAGAATGTTTTTTAAATAATAAATACCAGAACAACCTAAAATTAAGCTCTGCGTAAAATAGAGCTCCTTTTTTGAATAATAATTTTAGTCTTTTTGTTGTGTAATTTCTATTGGATAATGGCAAACTATCTGGCAACTTTCTCCCAACTAAGTTTACTTCAAATCCCATTGAAACCAATGTATTACAAACCTTATCCACTCTCATATCTGAAAATAAATCATTGGAAACCGATATGTAAATTCGATTTGTAGGTTTAGACATTTACTGATTTTTTAAAGGGATTTTTCGACTTTATCCTTAGGTACAAAACTAAGTAAAATGAAAGCTGCGATAAAGAATACAGCGATACAAATTATGGAATTTCGCATACTTCCTGTAATCTGTTCTAAAAATCCAAACATAAACATTCCTAAGACTATTGCTAGTTTTTCGGTAACATCATAAAAACTAAAGTAAGAGGATGTATCCTCCGTAGGTGGTAAAAACTTGGAATAAGTAGATCGAGAAAGTGATTGCACTGCACCCATTACCATTCCTACCATGGCTGCTGTGATATAAAACTCAAAAGGCGTAATTATGAAATATGCCCAAACTACAATGCAAACCCATGCAAATAATATAATTTGTAGGGTTTTTACATTTCCAATTGCTTTTGAAACTTTAGCCATTCCTATAGCTCCAGGTATAGCTATTAACTGGATTAAGAGAATACTAATAATTAATCCTGTTGTTTGAGAATCTTCATCTGGCCAGGCAATTTCTTTGGCAGCAAAATACACTGCAACCAACATAACAGTCTGTACTCCAGTGCTCAACATAAAAAATGCTCGCAAAAATCTTCTTAATTTAATATCTGCCATAAATTCTTTAAAAACAGACCTTAATTCCCTGAATCCATTTCCTAAAATATGGCTAGATACTGTATATTTTTCCCAAGTATCTTTAATTCTAAAGAAGAAAATATGACTAAAACCAAACCACCAAATTCCTGTTAATAGAAACCCAAAACGAGTTGCATGTCCTTTATCATCGAAGCCTATTTCTTTCCAGTAAATAGTTAATAATAAACAAATTATTAATAAAAGAACACTTCCGATATAACCCATAGAAAATCCTCCAGCACTTATTTTATCATGGTCTTTTTTATCGGCAATTTCTGGTAGATAAGCATTGTAAAAGACTAAACTTCCCCAAAATCCAATTAATGCAAAAAAGTAAAAAAGAAAACCAATTTCAATATTTTCATAATTGAAAAAATATAATCCCATACAAGAAAACGAACCCATGTATGCAAATATTCTCATGAACATTTTTTTACGTCCAATATAATCAGCTACTCCTGAGAGAATTGGGGAAATAATTGCGACTAACAAAAAACCAATTGCACCAATATATGTGATCAAAGAAGTATTTATCCATTCATAACCAAAAGCCTCTACCAAAACTTGTTTGTGCTCATTTACAATGATTTCTCGTCCATTATTCTCGGTCATTGTTGTATAAAAAATCGGAAATACCGCTGAACTAATTACCAGATTATAGACTGAATTAGCCCAGTCATACATCATCCAGCCTTTAATTGTTTTTTTGTTACCTTTGGTTATACTCATTGATAAATATAAAACTATTTTTTATATTTGAGTAAATCAAAATCATTGCATTATGAAAAAATTAATTATTCCTTTTTTAGCTCTTATCCTCATTTCTTTTGGATGTAAAAAAGCAGAAAAATTAACTCAATTTGATATTAATTACTCTACAACGGTAATAGTTCCAGCTAGTTCTGGGTTAAATTTGCCTTTTAATGTATTTAGTCCTGATATGGAAACTAATGCTGAATCTAAATTTCAGATTAACGATACTAGGAAAGATAAAATTGAAATGATTAATTTGAAAGAATTAGTATTAAATCTTAAATCTCCATCGAGTTCAAGTCTTAAGTTTTTGAAATCGATTGAAATATACATTCAAGCAGATGATATTGCTGAAACTAAAGTTGCCTGGAAAGACAATGTTCCTGATGATGTAGGTTCTAGCTTAAAACTAGATGTTTCTGGTGAGGATTTGACACCATACATTATGAAAGATGAGTTTAAACTAAGAGTGAGAACTGTTACTGATGAAGTGATTACCTCAGACCATGAAATTGAAGCAAACTCTACTTTCTTTGTGGATGCAAAATTATTATAACAGATAATAAACAACCATTTATTAAAACCAACTTTTTGATTAAAGTTGGTTTTTTTTATGCTATTTATTTTTTAATCCTAATTGCTCAACTTTTCTCAACCAATTTTCTCTAAACTCTTGCTTTGAAAGTCTCAGAGGACCAATTGCAGTAATTTTTACTGATTTTATTCCAATAAAATTCATGGTTAGTTTTTTCATAGCATGATGAGATGGGCTCTTGTTAATGAACTTATAAAACCAAGCTGGTTGATCCATTGTGCAAATTAATCTTGAAGTTTTACCAGTAAAGTATTTATCCCACCAAACTGAGCCTTCTCGTTTTTTAAAAGCAAAACCCGGAAGTAATATTCTATCCAAAAATCCTTTCATGATGGCAGGTACGGAACCCCACCAAACTGGATAAATCCATACCAAATGTTCTGCCCACTTTAGTTTTTCTTGGGCTTTTAATAAGTCTGGTTCTAGTTCTGTTCTTTTTCTGTAACCAAATTCGAGGTTGGGATTAAAATCTAATTCACTTATAATAATTTCTTTTACTTCTGCTCCAGATTCAATTGCTCCATTTTTATAGGATTCATAGAGAGCGTAATTAAAACTCTCATTATCTGGATGTCCGTTTATGATTAAGATTTTCTTTTTACTCATGACAGATAATTTAATGCTCCTCTCCTTCAAATTTAACTCCTGCCTTTATATAAGTTTTCAAACCATTCTCTCTTGGTGGAACTGGACAAGAATAACCATCAGTGTAGGCACAATAAGGATTATAAGCTTTATTAAAATCAATGACTATCGAATCTCCTTTGGGAATTCGTAAATCCAAATACCTTCCTCCTCCATAAGTTTCATTTCCGTTAGTAAAATCATTAAAAGGCAGAAATAAGAAATCTTCAAATCCTTCTCTTTTTGTTAAAGCTACATTCTGGTAAATCATTAATTCATAAGTAGTATCTCCAATAGTAAAGACTGCTTTGCCATACACTTTATAAACTGGTTTGCGAGCAGTTGAAGTTTTCATTTTGAAGGTTTTACCTTTTTTTATTTTTACAAATTTCGCAATAATATAATAGCTTGTATCTATTGGAAAGAAAGGTAAAGAATCAAATTCTTTTAAGTCTTTCCCTTTTAAAGGAGAATGAGCAGAATCAGAGTAATGCGCATTTAGATTGGTTCTATATTCAATATTTTCTTGAATAATCGAATCTCCAGAAATTTGTCCTAATCCAATTGTGGAAATGAACAAAAAAATAATCCATAAATTAATGTTTACTCTCATTGTTTTATAAATCTTTTGGTAACTATCCCTTTTTCAGACTCCAAAATAATAACATATAATCCAGATTTTAATTGATTTATGTTAAGTTTTGATTTAGAGTTGTTTTTTATCGTCACTATTTTTCCAGCTAAGTCTACAATTTTTATAGATTTAATTAATTCTTCTGATTCTATAAACAGTATATCCTGAGCGGGGTTTGGATAAAGGTTTAGTTTAAATAATTCATTTTCAGATAAAGAAGTATTGGTATTATCTACTGGCAATACCAAATGGCTAGGATAAGCTGAACCAACATGAATTTTATTAATTACAAACTGGGGGTTTAATACCGAATCTACATTGCTTCCCGGATACATTTCTCCTCCATTATTCATATTACGATTATACATTGGATAATTACTTGAGGTAACTACAATTCTTAGCTTATGGCCAGTTTTAAAGGTAATTGCTGTATTAGGCAACTCAACAGACACAGGATAAACAGTACCAGGAACCATAAAAGCTGTATCAGTTACTCTATATCCATTTCTAAATCTCATTCTTTGTATACCGTCAATCAATAACATTGATCGTCCATCTGGATATACATCTGTAACTCGAATCGCTACATCGGTATCTTTTTTATCAGAACTGATGAAAAAATTTACTCCTATTTTTCCCTTTACTTTTAAATCTTGGGTTAAAGTTGGAGTTTCAAAAGTGAGTAAATCAAATCTTGATTCTACAGCAGGAACTTGATTATAAGGCCCTTGATTTAAAGAAGTACTAAGTGTTGCTCCTCCCACTGTTGGAGAAGGAGAATTAGGATTATAAGAAAAAGTAAGACTATCAGAAGTAGATTGAGTAGTTTTTAAATTACCATCGGAATGTAGATAATAATTAGTATTGGTTGTGTAAGAAACAGGCCATTGTGTATCTTCCAACCACTGGTCATCTCCCATTTGGTAATACATAACAGGCTTTTTATTATTCCAGCCATTATTAATATTTCTTAAATAATAATCAAAAAATTGTAGAGCAACTGTATCACTAGCTCCAGCGGCATTTGGGTAAGTAAGTTGTCCCTGATTGGCAGAACCTACATACGCAGAACCACTTCCTCCATGAACCCAAGGCCCCATCAATAAATGATGTTTAGTTCCAGTTGGTAAGGGTGAGTTTTTTGTACAAGTATCAAATTGAAAAAGTATTGCATCTGTATTATGATCGTACCATCCGCCAATCATCAACATTGGGATTTCAATACTATCTGGGTATACTGTAGCAGACTCAGATGCAGCCCACAAAAAATCGTAATAAGGATGAGCCATTACAGTAGAAGTAATTCCAAAACCTAAATTATCTAATTGTTTGAGGTAAGCAACTCTTGCAGAACCTCCTGCATAATAATCCTCATAAAAAAACTGAGGGGAAGCAACTTGTGGAACAGCACATGTTAAACTAGGTGGTCTTTTCTTTGCTGTTTCAAATTGAACATTACCAAGAGCAGAAGGACCCCAAGTTCCTATTTTGCCCGTACACCAAGATTGTATGGCAATCCATTCTACCAAATCATATCCATCTTCTCCTGTTTTTATACTTGCATTAAATTTTGATAAATTAGCGAATCTCCCTCTCCAGTCAAGAATTACAAAAGCATACTTGCTAGTGGATAAATTCTTTTTAATCCCAAGTGGCAATCCATTTCTGTAAGAATTTTTTCCATACGGAGTTTGGATTAAAATGACTGGAAAAGTTCCTGTATTATTAGGTAAATAAACATCAATTTCTAAACTATCTCCATGTGATGTTGGGAACATCATTTTTTGAGGAGTGAGTAACTGGGCTTGGCTTCCAATATATAAAAAAGAAAGGGCTAATAATAGTAGTATTTTTTTCATTACTTAAGATTTGGTAAATACTTTTCTTCAATAATAGATAAATGATGCTGAGTGTGACCTGCTATGATATGAGCAATTTGATTTACGGTCATTACTTCCCCACTTGCTTTTCCATTTCTTAATAAAGCATCATCAGACAACTGATTGAAAAACATAATAGTAGCTCTATGAACTGCTACAAATTCTTTTAGCAATTGGTCCTTTGATTTTGAATTAGCATTCGATTCTTTTCCATAATTTTCATGGTCGTAACCTGGCAACTCAGTGTTGTCGTTTCTTGCAAATCGCAAAGCTCGATACACAAATATCCTTTCTGTATCAATCAAATGTTGTACCAAATCTTTGATAGTCCATTTTCCTTCTGCGTAGGCGAAATTCATTTCACCTTCAGAAAGAGATTGGATTAATTGCACAAAATGGTTGTGGCTTTCTACCAAAGTTGTTTCAATATCTTTGGAAGTGGAAAGTGCTAAATATCTGTCAAAATAAGGCATAGTTTATTTATTTTCAATGATTTCAAAGGTAATCACAAAAGTTTTTTCTGCTGGAACAGCATTTGATTTTACGGTTACTGTTTTGGTCAATTTACCAAAAAGTTGTTCAGTATTTATCTCAGCTTTTATTGTTTTTGATTCTCCGGGATTCAAAGAAAATTCATCTAGTTCAATCACTGTACAACTACAAGAACCCTTAATCTCATTCACAACAAGTGGTGCTGTTCCTGAATTAGAAATTGTAAATTCTACTTCAATCGGTATTCCATTTTTTCGTTTTCCTAAATCAATCGATTCTTTATCAAATTCTATTCGAGGAACCGAATCATTTTTATTTAAAAAATTTACGGATTGAATTTCAATTTTCCTTTCCAATGCGGCAGCTCTGCTATATACAGAATTACGTTTATCATTTAAATTGTCACTCACTAATTTATTAGCAGTGTATTCTCCAAAAGGAACTCTTTTTATTGTTAATTTATTACTATCCAAATACTTATTAAACTTTCCTCCGTCTACTTCTTTCAAATAATTCACCAAACTGGATATTCTTCTTCCTGTTAGATTTACATTGTAATCTGTTTTAGCAAGTGGACTTGCAAACCCTTTGACGGTAAGCTCTATTTCGGTTCCTTTTTCTAATTCTAAAAATAATAGCTCGGTAAAAAGAGCTAAATCCTTAACTCCTTTTTCAACATAATCTTTAAAAAAATCTTGTATATCTAACACAGCTTCCTCTTCTTTTATCCCTGATAAACCAGCAGAATATTCGTTCTCATAAGTTGGAATTCTTTGGATATAATCGCTGTAAGTAGTTAGGTAATTTAATTCTGTTGTAGTTTTTGTAGTTCTAGGGTTTGGTCTGTCATTATGAAAATATAAGGTAACGGGAAGGTATTTATTCAAATCTTCCAATGTTACAATCTCAATATCTTTGGGCGGAGTTGGCTTAGGAAATTTAACCGAAAAAATATCGTTACAACAAGTAGTATTTTTTGTTTCTTTACCCACTACTCTATTGGATGCAAAGTAGTTAACTTCAGAAACTGTGTCAATAAAATAATATAAATCATTGTAACGAGAATTAATGGGCGCTCCCAAATTTTGTGGCCTCCCAAATCTTCTTGGCGTTCCTTTGGCACTAAAAATATCGAACCCACCAAGCCCTGCATGCCAATCTGAGCTGAAATAAAGTTGCTTTCCAACTACATCATAAAATGGAGTAACCTCATTATCTGGAGAATTTATATTCTTTCCTGTATGAACTGGTTTTGCAAACTTGCCATTCTCATAGGCTTTGGCATACCATATATCTAATTTTCCCAATCCACCTTTCCTGTCAGATACAAAAAACAAATATTCTTCTCCATTAACATCACAACTCATGGGTTGGGTGGTTGTGTTTCCAGCAACATTAATTCCCAGTTTTTTAGGTGAGCTCCATTTTCCATTTTTATAGTCTGAAACCATTATATCACACACATTATTTTTATCACATCTCGAAAAGTAAAATTTATCACCTTTTCCGTTGAAACAACCATTTCCAGTGTGATATTGAGGAGAGTTAATTACCAACGGCAATTCTTTTTCTGTTTCCCAAACAGAATCTTTTTGTATGGCTTGATACAGCTTTATGTGATACAATTCGTCATACACTTCGCCATTTGGACCCATGTCTTTGGCTCTTAATGAAGCAAAGTAAAGTGTGTTTTCAAAAATGATGGGAGCAAACTCTGAGGCTTCAGTATTTACTTTATGACCAATGTTTTTAACTAGTGCATCATTCCTGTATTTCTCAGCTCTACGGGCGTAAGCAGATGCTTTTATCTCTTGTTTTGCTTTTTTATTTTCGTAAGAATTGCCTCTTCTATAAATAGTTTTTACTTGTTTCCAAGTTTTAAAACTCTCCAAATATTCTCCATTAACTTTTTGCATAGTAGCTAGCCAAAAAACAGCTTTCGGGAATTGTCTTCCTCCATCTTTTTTATAAATTTTAGAATAATAAAATTGTGCTTTTCTATAATTATTTGTAAGTCTGAGAGCCTCAGCATATTGAAAAGTAAGTGGTAAATCCAACGAATCATAATCCAAAGCCATCTTGTAATAATTTACAGCTCCTTGATAATCTCCTTTCTCCATACTCTTATCTCCAATTTTTTGGTATTGGCTTTTAGATTGACCTAGAGTAATTCCTGAGAAAAACATCAATAATATGGTATGGAAAATTACTTTCTTCATTAGCTTAGATTCCTGCTTTCGTAGGAATGACATTTTATTATAAATAGTTAGGGCATTTTTTGTGTTTACTTGCTGAGGGTTTTATTTTCTTTAAGATATAAATTACAGACAACTCAATGCCTCCTCTTCCATTACTTGCTTGACGAAGTGTAGATAAATTAATGTCATAACTCAATCCAAAATGCCAATTGTTGTAATCGTATTCGGCAGTAATAAAACCTGCATCTTTCGTTCTAAAGAACAATCCTAAATAGGCAGATTGTGTTGCTCCCACTGCTTCTGACAAAATGTATTTCCCTCTTGCTCCTACAATGTATTCAAAATATTTTCCTTGCCTCATAAAAAACATAGCAGGAATTATATCAATAGAATTTGTAGCTTGAAATTGGTAACTCGTATGCGCTGAAAACCTTCTGTCCAATTCAATTGCTTGATTATTGAAATAACTTTCTTTGGGTTTTGTGATATTAAATACACTTGCTCCTATTTCAAATCTCTCTCTTAGCGAAATTTGATTGCTGTATCCTATCCCAGAATGCAGATTCATAAAGGTTTGCGAATTGGTGTTAAAACTCTCCCGATTTGGCAATCCATCTTGAAAAGATATTCCATTGTATTGAGCGTCAAACCTCAATTCATCATAGCTCAATGTTTTATTGGTAATCCCAGTCTGCACTCCAACCGAAAGGTTTTGAGTGTTAGATTCATTTAAAGAAAAATTATAACTTCCAGAAACATTAAACACTGTAGTTGTAAATCGGGAATCACCCGTATTGTCATGATTAAAAACTACTCCTAATCCAAGATTTTTTTGCCCAAAAACATTTCGTGCATCACCAGACATGCTGAAAGTTGCAAAAGGAATTGTAACTGCATTCCACTGATTACGATAGTTACCAGCAAACCGATAATCCCCATCAAATTGTCCAGTATTAGCAGGATTTAAAGTAAGTGGAGAATTGTAAAATTGCGAGAAATGAATGTCTTGTGCCCTCGTATTAGCACAAAAGACGAACAAGAAAATTCCTATGTAGGATAATTCTCGCAAATCACTTATTGAATTATTAGTTTCTCTGTTATTCCTTCATATTGAATCAAGTAAATTCCTTTTGATAGATCAGAAGTAGAAAAATTTCTTCCTTTTCCTGATAAAACTAACTTTCCTGTTGCATCAATCAGAGAGTAGGAAACAGAGCTAGAAAAAGAAACTAAATTCCCCGAATTGACCGGGTTTGGATAAAAACTAATCCTTTCTTTGTTAATTTCATTTGTGCTTAATACTTCCGTATCCTTTATAAAAACTGTGTCTTGAGAATGAATACCTATTTCTCCATTAGTAATAGTTGTAATTTTAAATAAAATGGTTTTATCTCCATCAACATCTATATTATCAATTAACATAAAAGGAATACTATCCAAAGTTTTTGCTCCTACAAAATTAATAGAGACAGGAAAAACGGTGCTTACAGTGTAATCAATATTCCAATCAGCTGTACTATTTGCCGTATCTAAGTCTACAATAATTTTAACAGTATCATCAAATTGATTAGAGCTTTCCAAATAAATATGATTTAAGCCTTCGTTTTCAAAATAAGAAACCGTATTTGTGTCGAAACTTACTGTTGGTGGTAACAAATGATCCAATACAAAAAGTCCTCTTCTTCTATCAGAAGCTAATATTTTACCTGAAGGCAATAATGGATAAACTCCCCAACAACCTTCACCACCAGGAGCATTTGGTCCTTGGTAGGTATCATAATACCCTGCATTTGTTATATTAAATTTATCACGAATATCATATACCTGAACTCCATCATAATAATAACTTACATAAGCATAATAGCCTTTGATAATAGGATTATGAGGAATTTGGTCAGAGTTTGGCAATGCTGGTCCTTCCAAATCTGTAACTTGAATACTTGATGGTGTAGAAACATCCATAAATTTAGTACGCTTTCCATGAGTTTCATCACACATTACGTAAGTTGTATCGTCATCCATCAAAAAACCTGAATGGTTATATCCTTTGTCGCTGTAACTTGATATTGTACCAAGAATAGAGGGCGATAAAGGATTTGACATGTCAATAATGTGCATGGCATCTGCATCATTGGTGTAAGCAATATTGTCTTTTACATAAATATCATGAACATATCCTACAAATGATCCCCACCAAGAAACATCATCATCTAAATCAGCTATTAGAGTGGGATTTGATGGAACTGAAATATCAATCATTCTTAAATCGTTACTTCCTGTTAGTTTACTTCCACCACATGTGTACAAAATGTCATTTGCAGAGTCAATAAAAATATTGTGAGACCTTACTAATAAATTTCTACTATCATACACAACATGTACAGAATCAGGTAAATAAGATAAATCCGCTACTTGCAAACTACTATTTCCTTGGTCACAAACCATGTAGAGGTGTCCATTTCTAACATCAAAATCTCTATGGGTTACATTTCCTCTGAATCTTCCTGGAACAAAGTCTGCTTCAAATAAACTATCAGGATTGGTAATATCAATAATATGACTTCCTTGGGTTGAACCCAGTACTCCATATTCTCGTCCATTGGCTACAAAACCAAAACATTCGTTATAAGTGTATCCACCAGCATTGGTAGCTAAAGTTGTGTCAGTCCATATTCCCAATAATCGCATATTTTTACTTTGCGAAAAGGAATGGATTGAAATTGAAAGTGCACAAAAAAGTAATAAATTTTTCATTATTTGTAGTTACATATATTATTATCATCTAAAATACGAAAAAAAAAATCCTCGGTTTCGAAAAACCGAGGATTAGTTAAAATATTGAATGATAAAGTGTTTATTACTTAACTTTTTTCCATTTCGCATTTTTTATCATCTCTTCAATTAATTTATTTATTTTGTTAATTTTTTGATCGCAATCATACCTACAGATGATTTTCTTTTCTTTTCCATTGAAGTTAAGGTAAGTGGTAGCTGTGGGTAAATCTGTTACGTATTTATTATCATACACATCATTTAATGAATAATAACCAATAGAGGCTGCCTCTGTCAACAGTTTTTCAATTTCGCTTGTTGGGATTGTGGCTACATAACTTCCAATTTTATCTACATCCTTAATTCCTTCATAAATTGCCTTATTATTTCCATAAACAGAAAATTTAAAAGCAGGACAGGCACCAAAACATACTGTTTTTGATAAAGAGATTACAACTGTTTTTCCTAGTTTTTCATCAGTTATCTCAACCACTTCTTCTGGTGGGTATTCACTTTTTTCTTGAGGTTTAACTGGAGTTTCTTTCACAACTTCAGATTTAGCCTTATCAGCTTCTTTTTGTTTTTTTCTGTTTTTACAAGAAACTAACACAAGAGAAATAATAATAAATAAGTAAAGTATCTTTTTCATGATGTCTTAATTTGTAGTATTAAAATCAAAAAGCGTTCCAATTACTTCTTTTTCCCTTTTTGAGCTTGCTGTTGCTTCATTGCTTCTTCAAGCCTTTTTTGAAATGCCGATTGTTTTTTGGGCTTCAATTTATTCTCTTCAATTGTTGCTCTAATCTTCTTTTCATCAATAAAATAATTTTTTACTAATAACATTAATCCCATTGTAATCAAGTTACCACAGAAATAGTAGAAAGTAAGACCGGCTGCATAATTATTTAAGAAAAACAACATCATTAGCGGCATCAGATACATAATTATCTTCATGTTTGGCATTCCTGGTTGAGAAGGCATACTCATCTGGCTACTATTCATTCTTGTATAGAAAATTGTAGAAATACATAGTAATAAAGTAAATAAACTTACATGACTTCCATAAGCAGGTATATGAAATCCTAATTCCATTACCGATTCATAAGTTGATAAATCTTCTGCCCATAAAAATGAACGCTGTCTCAAATCTATAGAAGATGGGAAAAATCTAAATACTGCAAGTAAAATTGGCATTTGAATAAAAATTGGCAAACATCCAGCCATTGGGTTTACACCCGTTTTACGGTAGAGTGCCATGGTTGCTTTTTGCTTTTCAGCAGCATCTCCATCCTTGTATTTTTCGTTAATCTCCGCAATTTCAGGTTTTAACACCTTCATTTTTGCACTCGATTTGTAGTTTTTGTAGGTAAGAGGGAGAATTATAAGCCTAACGATAATAGTCAATAACAAAATAATTAATCCCATTGCAATACCAAATCCATTTAAGAAATTAAATATTGGTTTAATCAACCATTTGGCAGTCCATCTGAAAATTCCCCAACCAAGATCAATTATATCTTCCATTTCATTTTCATGAGAAGCCAAAATATCGTAATCATTTGGTCCAAAAAAGAAAGTTAATGGGATGCTCGTTCGGTTATCAATATCAGTAGATACATTTAGCGAAGCCTTATATTCATCCGAGTATTTGGCTGTTTTTATTGGTTGCGAAAATACATTTCCTCCTTTTTTAAATCCTTCTTCTGAAATTACGGCTGAAGAAAAATAACAATGTTTGAAAGCCACCCAAGTAGTTGTTGACTCTATTTCATCTTCATCTTCAGTCATTTCCGAAAGATAAGTTCTTCCGTCATCTTTGGGCTTATAAAACACACTACTCATTCTACTTTGCCCTTCAGGTTCTTTTTCAGTAAGTAAGGATTTCATTTCCCAGTTAAAATACAAATCATCTCCACTTACCACATTTTCTAACCCAACAAAATCAAGAGAAAAATCAACATTGTAATTTTCTGATAAAGAATAATTCATTTCGATAAACCCTCCTTCATTATCTGTTTTTGCTCTCAGTACTATTTTGTCCGTTCCCTCAGAAATCGGAACAAAATACAAGTCAGAAGTTTTGATTTTTTTACCATCTAACAAACTCATTTTGAAAAACATGTCAGAGGAATCTCTATCAAATAGCTGAATAGGTTCAAGGATTGGAAGATCCTTTGCTGGAGTATCTTTTAGCGAATCTTTCGCTATCATGTAGTTTTTGTAATTCTGATATTTTTTCAATTCAGCTTTTACAACCTTACCTCCTTTACTAGCAATGGTTAATCGCAAATCTTCATTTTCAATAATATATTCATTATCCGTTCCTATTGCCGAAGCAGAAAACGCTGCAAATTGATTTGCTAATTTTGAGTTTGATATTGCTTTCAATGAATCTCTTTGTGCTTGAGAAAGTGTAGAATCTAATGCTGGATTTACAATAGCTGTTTCAATATTATTATTGACTAAGCTCGTATCAGCGTCTTTGAGCTGTTGAATACTATCTTGCATTCTTTGCTCTTTTATTTGAGCCATTCTAGCTTCTGCCTGCTCTGGAGTTTCACGGTTTAAATAGTTGAAAGTAATTAATATCCCTACAATCAATACTAATCCTACTACGGTATTTCTGTCCATTTTTTTTCTTTATCTCGAATAAGCCTCAAAGGTAATTTTTTTTGAACTAATACTCGGTGATTATTGGAATTTTAACCTCCATTTTTTTCAAGAATTGGTAAAGATTAAATTTACATTCATTTTTTTCATAGTTTTATACTTCGAAAAACAATCAATGAAAGCACTCATAATAAACGGACCAAACTTAAACCTTGTAGGAACAAGAAATCCAGAAGTTTATGGAAACCAAAGTTTGGATGAATACTTTTCCAAACTCTCAAAGAAGTATGAGTTTGAGGTGTTTCAATCAAATGTAGAAGGTGAAATCATCAATAAATTGCAAGAAGCAGACAATCAAAATTATGCTGGAATTTTGATAAATGCAGGAGGCTACACACATACCTCAGTAGCTATTGCTGATGCTGTTGAAGCTATTGAAACCCCTGTTGTTGAGATTCATATTTCCAATATTTTTGGCAGGGAAGAATTTAGAAATAAATCTTTGTTAGCCCCAAATTGTATTGGGCATATTTCTGGATTTGGGTTGAAGAGTTATGAATTGGGGTTGGAGGTTTTGAAGAAGTAATATTATGAAAAACATAAAACCTACTTTTCTATATGTTTTATTTCCACTTATAGTGTTTTCTTGCTTTGAAATAAAACCTATAGAACCTCCTAGAAAAGTAAAAGTTGAATTACCTGAAGTAAATTATACAGATATTGAAAACAATTCAATATTCGTTATTATCAAAAAAAACAATGAAACCTATATTAAAATCGGTAACAATAAATACATTTTCTCAGATTCATTAATGAATACTATCATAGATAGCTCATCAAATCCTGCTATTAATCTCTATGGAGATCAAGAAGCAGATTACGGAAAGGTTTATGAAATTATTAATTACGCAAAAAAGAATAAACTAAAAATATCTTTAATGAGTAAGCCTACAGATGAAAAAAGTTAGCTTAAAATTTAATTACATTATACATATATTTGCATTCTAAAATCAACAAAAAACTATGAAAAAAATTGCCGTAATAGGAGCTGGAACCATGGGGAACGGAATTGCCCATGTATTTGCACAATCAGGATTTGAAGTATCACTCATTGATATTTCGCAAACTTCACTTGATAAAGCTGTTGCAACCATCACTAAAAACTTAGACAGATTACTTGCTAAAGAACGTATTACGGAAGAAGTAAAAAACTCAACTCTTGGTAACATTTCAACTTTCACCGATATGAGTGAAGGAGTAAACGGAATTGATTTGGTGGTAGAAGCTGCAACAGAAAATGTGGATTTGAAGTTGAAAATTTTCAAGCAATTAGATGAATTAACAAGTGACAATGTGATTTTAGCATCCAATACTTCATCTATTTCTATTACGCAAATTGCAGCAGTTACAAGTCGCCCAGACAAAGTAATTGGGATGCACTTTATGAATCCAGTTCCGATTATGAAATTGGTGGAAATCATTAGAGGTTATGCAACTTCGGATGAAGTAACTAACTCGATAATGGAAATGAGTAAAACACTTGGTAAAGTTCCTGTAGAAGTAAACGATTACCCTGGTTTTGTAGCAAACAGAATTTTGATGCCGATGATAAACGAAGCAATAATTACTTTGCATGAAGGAGTTGCTGGTGTTGAAGAAATTGACACCGTAATGAAACTCGGAATGGCTCACCCAATGGGACCACTTCAGTTAGCAGATTTTATCGGGTTAGATGTTTGTTTATCAATTCTTAATGTATTGCATGATGGTTTTGGAAACCCAAAATATGCTCCATGTCCGTTATTAGTAAATATGGTAATGGCTGGCAAAAAAGGAGCAAAATCTGGCGAAGGTTTTTATTCTTGGACGCATGGAACTAAGGAATTAATCGTAGCGGATAACTTTAAGAAGTAACATATACTAATAAGTATTTAAGCCTCAATTCTAGAAAGAATTGAGGCTTTTTTCTGAATAAATCTTTCATTTTCAAAATAATTCCTACCTTTGACAAATCTTAAAGATATGAGGAACGCAAAGCTTTTAAAATCAGCTACCATTATTCAACCTTCTTCTTCTTTTCATTTACAATCTAAAGACATTTTAATTATTGACGGAATCATCGAGAAAATCGAAGATAATATTTCTGCGGAAAGTGATTTTGAGGTAATTGAACACGATAACTTACATATATCAACTGGATGGGTAGATTGTAAAGCCAATTTGAGAGAACCTGGTGAAGAATGGAAAGAGACTTTAGCTTCTGGAGCTAAAGCTGCTGAGTTTGGAGGATTTACTAAAGTTATAGTTTCCCCAGGAACAAAACAACCTATTGACAGCTCAAACAGAGTAGATTACATCTTAAACAAATCGAAAGGTTTTGCAGTAGAAATACTGCCAATGGGAACCTTGAGCCATGAATACAAAGGAGAAGAACTCTCGGAAATGTACGAAATGAGCCAAGCTGGAGCTATTGCATTTACCGATGATAAACACGAAGTAAACACAGGGTTAATGGCAAAGAGTTTACTCTATGCAAAAAACATTAACAAACTGATTGTAAGTTTTCCTAATGACACTTCACTCTCCAAAAGTGGACAAATGCATGAAGGAGAAACAAGTACCAAAATGGGATTAAAAGGAATTCCTTCATTGTCTGAAGAACTGAGAATACAAAGAGATTTGGCTCTTGCGGAATACCAAAATGCTCCAATCCATTTTGCGACAATCTCAACCAAAGAATCAGTAGATTTAATAAGAGAAGCCAAGAAAAAAGGAACAAAAGTAACCTGTGATATTGCCGCTCATCAATTGAGTTTTACGGATAAATTTGCTCAAGAATACGATTCTAACTATAAAGTTTTACCACCTTTTAGAGAACAAAAAGATATAGATTCTTTAATAGAAGGATTGAATGATGGAATAATTGATGCAATTTGCACAGACCATATTCCGCATGACATTGAAGACAAAAAACTAGAGTTTGATTTGGCAGAATTTGGAATTATTGGACTCGAAACTGCCTTTGCATCTATCTTAACAGCCACAAAAGGGAAAATTAAATTAGAAACTTTAATCGAAAAATTCACTACTGGACCAAATAAGGTTTTTGGACTAAAAGCAAACAATATTGAAGTCGGTGAAAAAGCAAATATTACTCTCTTCAACCCAGAATTGACTTGGACTTTTGAGAAAACAGACATTCGCTCTAAATCGAAAAACACTCCTTTTGTAGGAACAGAATTTACAGGAAAAGCTTTGGGGATAATTTGCTAAATGCGATTGGGTTCGCTACTTTTAAGAAACCACTTTAATCAATGGCATTAAATTTTATTTGGATAGGCTTTTTTCTAATCGCATTAGTAGTGGCTTTGGTAAAATTGATTTTTTTTCAAGATTATGACATTCTCAATCAAATTGTAAAAAGTCTATATGATAATGCTGAAACTGGATTTACACTTTCAATTGGGCTGACAGCTATTTTAGCTTTTTGGCTTGGGATAATGAAAATTGGAGAAAATGGTGGGGCAATCACTTTTTTATCCAAATTAGTCAGTCCGCTTTTTACTCGTTTATTTCCCGAAATTCCTAAAAATCATCCTTCACTAGGTTCAATGATGATGAATTTTTCGGCAAATATGTTAGGATTAGATAATGCCGCAACTCCAATGGGATTGAAAGCTATGGGACAATTACAAGAACTGAATCCCGAAAAAGAAAAAGCATCCAATGCACAAATTATGTTTTTGGTGCTCAATACATCTGGACTCACAATAATTCCCGTTTCCATTATTGCTCTGCGAGCAAGTGGCGGTTCTGATAACCCTTCATTGGTTTTTTTACCCATATTATTAGCCACCTTTGTTTCCAGTTTGTGTGGGTTGATTATTACTTCAATTTATCAAAAAATCAATCTTTTCCAACCAGTTATTTTGGCGTACATTGGCGGATTAACTTTAGTGATTGTTTCTCTATTTTTATATCTTGGAACACTTGATAAAGAAGGACTTACCATTGCTTCTAATTTAATTTCAAGTTCCATTATTTTGGGAATAATCTTTGGGTTTATCATTTTGGCAGCAGTAAAAAAAGTAAATGTATACGAAAGTTTTATTGATGGAGCCAAAGAAGGATTCGGTGTGGCCATCAAGATTATTCCTTATTTAGTTGCCATGTTATGTGCTATTGGTGTTTTTAGAACTGTAGGTGCCATGGATTATTTAGTAGATGTTTTTAGGTGGATTGCCGAATTTTTTGGAGCAGACACAAGATTTGCAGACGGATTACCAACAGCTTTCATGAAACCACTTTCGGGAAGTGGTGCACGAGGAATGATGGTAGAATCTTGGGGAACTTTTGGAGTAGATTCCTTTGTGGGGAAACTGACATCCATTTTTCAAGGAAGTACCGAAACTACTTTTTATGTATTGGCAGTGTATTTTGGTTCAGTAGGGATTAAAAATACACGATACGCAGCCACAGCAGGTATTTTGGCAGATTTATCAGGAATCATTGCTGCAATTCTTATCACCTATTATTTCTTTGGATAAGATGAGTAATAAAGCAATTGCGATTTACAGAATGCCTAATGAACAAGACTTTTATAGTCTCACTTCTCAAAATGAATTGGAAATAAATTCAACATCTAAAAGTTGTTTTTTCTTTTCAGATTTTGAGAACGGGATTATTTACTCTTTAAAAAATCCAGAAATTAAAAAGAACACTTGGATAAATTTTGATTTTCAACATAACAGTTCCGAAATTGAAATTTCTAAGGAAGCATATATTAAAAAAATTGAAGTAGTAACTCAGAGAATCAAAGCTGGAGAATTTAAAAAAGTAGTTTTTTCAAGGATTAAAAACATCGAAAAATCAGCAGACTTCAATCTTGAAAAAACATTTAAAGATTTGTGTTATAACTACCCAAAAGCCTTTATTTATTGTGTTTCATCAGAAGAAACGGGAACTTGGATGGGAGCTTCTCCAGAATTATTGATTGAACAGAAACAAGAAACTTACAGCACAGTTTCTTTGGCAGGGACAAGAATTGAAGGAATTAATTGGACTGACAAAGAAAAAGAGGAACAACAGGTAGTTACAGATTACATTTTAAATAAAATTGCTCCGTATTCAACTTCAACAAAAGTATCTGAACCTTTCGATTTAAACACAGGAACAGTTATTCATTTAAAATCTAAGATTGAGTTCAAGTTAAATGAAAACAACACTATTTGGGATTTGGTGAGTTTCCTCCATCCTACTCCAGCAGTTTGTGGTATTCCTTCTGAAAAAGCCAAGCAATTTATTAAAGAATTGGAACCTCAAAACAGAAAACTCTATACCGGGTTTATTGGCCCAATGGGAATTAATAATCACTCCAGCTTGTTTGTGAATTTGAGATGCATGCAAGTGTGTAAAGAATCTATTTCGCTATATCTTGGCGGTGGAATCATGGCAAATTCTGATCCAGAAAATGAATGGATTGAGACTGAAAACAAAGCTAAAACTCTATTAAAAGTTCTTTAAATTCCTTTTATCTTCTAAAAACACCTTTGGTACATGATTTGCATATTTTAAATAAAAATGCCGTATTTTTAATGGTAATTAAACAATAAACATGAAAAACATCTTATTTACTTTCCTTTTAACAATATCAATGTTAGTTGGATTTTCTGCAAAAAAATTTGAAGGAGTAATTACCTATAAAATATCCTATAAAAATCTTCCTAAAGAAATGGGAATGTATAAAGCTATGTTGCCCAAAAAATCTAGAATTATCATTAAAAATGAATGGAGCAAAATAGAGCAAAACCTAGGAATAATAGGAAAAACTCAAATGATAAATAACTCCAAAACCAATAAAAACATAATGCTAATTAATGCCTTGGGCAAAAAAATTGCAATGGAAATTAAAGATACTACTTCAGGTAAGGATGCTTCACATTTTTCGGTTACAAAAAAAGAGGGATTTAAAATTATTGCTGGGTATAAATGCTCGAAAGTGGTAATCTCTGATACATCCAACAATACAATAACACTTTGGGTTACAAATGAGCTTCCTACATACAAAAATTCTAATTTACCAAATGTTGATATCGGTGGATTTCCTATGGAATATAGTATGGAAAAAGATGATATGCGGATGAGAATGACTGCAAAAAAAGTAACTGCCAAGAAAATTGAGGACAAAGAATTTAAAATTCCGAAAGGATACGAAATGAAAACTCCTGAAGAAATGGGAGAGCTGATGAAGGGAATGAAATTTTAATCCTTAGTTTTTAAGATCTTCATTTTTTCTAAATCTTCTAAAATTGTTTTAATTGTAAATTTAGTTAAAGAGCTTGCTAAGAACTTTTTACCAGGTTTTTTAAATCCTTTTGCAATCCATGATGTTATTGAATCCAATCGTCTTTGAAACCAATTTCTTCTAAAACTATAGTTCATCCAAGAATCTGTAATTGGTGTCTCGTCATCAGCCTTTTCATCCTTAGATAAAACCTCCTCCTCTACTTTGTCAAGAATCCTTTTGAATCTATTGCTGATATTAGATTTTAAACTAATTAGTTCCTTAGCATCATACTTAGGTTTTTCTTTATAAGTGTAATTATACCTGTCATCAGCTGGTTTTTTATTTTCTAATAACATATTCAAATCTGGAATAATAGGAAGGAAAATTCGATTATCACCTTCTTCTTCATACTTGTACACTTTAAATCTTTTCACCATTTCTGGAGTCCAATTTTTATGAATAGGATGTATAATACTATTATCAGGATCATAAGGTAAACTCCCAAAATATCTCACAAAATTTCTTGCATTATTTCTTCCCAAAAAGAAATCGTGTACTCTAAAATTTACATCTAAAAATCCACCAAATGCTTGAAAAGAAGCACTTGCAATAGGATATTTATCAGGTTTAATGTATGTATTTCCTTCTGTAATATGCTTTCTGGGATATATCACTCCTTTAAAAAAAGTAGGGTTATACTGTTCAAGCATTTCCTTTCTTTTCACCTTAGATTGATTCCATAGAGTTTTAATGATGTTTGGCACAACTCCGATTAGATTTTTGGGTCTTTTATACGGTTTTAGTATATCATCATTATCAGGAAATGGATCAATCATAAATAGCCCATAATTTTGAAGTTCTTTGGTATCATCATGAAATTTTCTCAAAATACTTTCAACTTCTCTATATGGTTCGTTATTTATTGCACCCCCATCAATAGCCATGCTAGTAAAATTCTCTACCGAATTATCTAATTTAATTTCATTGTTTGTATCAGGATTTTCTTTTCCAAAATCTCCATAAATAACTCTTTTAGTAATCGATTTTATATAATTATCAGTAAATTGCTTTGCATCAAATTCTCTGTAAGCTAAGCCTATAGGAAACGCACCCGTTGCAATGGTTGACCACTTTATTTTATCCGAATATTCTGAATCAAAAGGATTGAACCACAAATATTTATCAGCATCTACCGCCATTCCATTATTTAATTTAAAGTGAGAAACTAAATAATGTTCAAACGTATAGTGCTTGGGTGAGTTTTTATATTTTCTTGCTATTTCTGTTTTAAAATCAACTGACAAAGGAATACCTCTTAGCATGGTGTGCGATAAGATAATCTCTAAATCATCTGAAATGTAATTTGGCACTTTATCTTCTACATAATTTGGGAAATTTTTTTTCTTTTCCTCATCAACCATATTCAATGCTTTTGAAGCAATAGAATCTATAATTTTACTATTAAATAATGAAACTAGCCCTTTTGAATCTAAATCATCTGTATCCCATATTTTTTTAAATGATTTCTCATTTTTATCATCATCTAGGTGAACCCAGCTATCGTACAATACATTGTAGCTCTTCATGGGATTTTCAGGAATATCTTTAACTGGATTTACATCTCCATGCAAAGCATACAATGCAGTCATTATAGTTGCCATACCTCCTGCCGAAGCACCACCCATAGCCTCAATAACTACCTTGTGAGTTGGAACTAATTTAGGGTCAATTCCATCAATTTTTCCGTTTTTAGCTTTCTCCCATAAATCTAAAATTTCAAAAAGATAATCCATTACACCTGCAGTGTAGCAACCCGCTGATACTGCTCCAGCCATTGTTAATCCTAAATGAAATACATCCTCGTTTTTTTCACTCATAATATATTGATTTAATGAATAAGGAAGAGCAAAAAATTGATAAATATACTCCACCAACACATTCTAAATTTAAGTAAAAAACTTGATATTATCTAACAGTCGGAATAGGTAACGTACTATTAACTCAATAAAAAATAATCCAAATTAGGAGTTAAATTTTTGGAATTAAACACCTTTTTTATTTGTGCCGTAGCTTTTTCGTTTCTTATAGCAATCAATATTTGAGGGTTCTCTCTTGTAAAAATTTCTTTATCAGAAATTAAAATTTTCCCATAAATATCTTTCCCTATTTTATTGGGATTGTTGCAAGCCCATTCAAACTCAATGTTTTGTTCAATCAGGTATTTAGCAAGTTCTTTGCCTTTGTTTCCTGCTCCCCAAACTTCTAGCGGTCGATTTATATCTCGGTGTAATTCCATGAAATATTTCATTTTGAGAGGTAGAAAAAAGTTATCTGAATAATGCGGATCTGTGCGAGAAGTTCGGGTGGAATAATCTCGCCACTTATGTATCACTTGGTCAATTGAAGCAACTTTTAATCCCTGTTTATACATTCTGAAAGTCAATTCGTAATCTTCTGGGTAAATCGCTGAATTAAAAGCTCCAAGACTTTCAAAATCTTCTCTAAAAACCATCCAACTTGGTGATGGAATTACACATTCTCTGTAAACTTCTTCAAAATTACGCTCGGTCAAAGTCAAATCATTTAACCATTCTTGATACTTAAAATATCCTTCTCCTACTCCATTTTTTGCAAAATATTCTACCAAACCCACTGCCACAAATCCTTTTCCTTTTTGTTCTAATTTTTGAACCATAAGTTCAATTTTATTCGGTATCATAATATCATCAGCATCCATCCTGGTTATAAATTCTCCTGAACTCTTTGAATAGGCTAATTGCAATGCATCAATAATTCCTTTTCCTGAATTTTTAAGAAAAGTAATTCTGTTATCTTGATTACTATAATTTTTAAGGATTAGTTCCGTTCCATCTGAAGAATGATCGTCTACAACAATCAATTCCCAGTCAAGGTAAGTTTGCCTAATAATTGAATCCAAACATTCCTCAAGGAATTGTTCTCCGTTTCGGACAGGAATTAGAATGGAAACTTTCATTTGATGATTAATAATTTATGTAAATTTAGTAATATCCTAAAGACAATTGATTTTATGCGTTTCTCATTCTATTTAATACTTGTATTGTTTTTTATTTCTTGCGGAAGTGAAAAGTCTGTAACAATTGGAATTCAACCTTTTGGAGATATTGACAAAAAATATATTTCATTAGTAAAAGAAGGCTTGGATTCTATCTATAGATTTAAAATAGTTGTTCTTAACAACATTGATTTACCAGAATCAACATTTACAACTGTTAAGTCGCCAAGATACAGAGCTGATAAACTGATTAAATATCTAAAAGAAACTAAATCAGATAGTGTTCAATATGTTATAGGATTAACTGGAAAGGATATTTCTACTACCAAAAAAGACTCTCAAGGAAAACCTAAAAAGCCTGAGAGTAAATATTCGGATTGGGGAATTTTTGGATTAGGATATAGACCAGGACCAAGCTGTATTGTTTCAACATTTAGATTAAATCACTCAAATAAAACCATTTTTTACGATAGAATTAAAAAAGTTGCTGCTCATGAAATTGGGCACAATCTAGGATTAAAACATTGTACTTCTGGAATGAATTGCTTGATGAAAGATGCTGTAGAATCTATTAAAACTGTGGATGATGAAATATTTGATTTGTGCAGTAGCTGTAGGTCTAAAATATAATCTATTTTACAACCACTCCTCCAACAACATCTTCACTAGCACCCGTAACCGAAGCTATACAATTAGGAATATTCTCCATTTTGAGCACTCCCAAAAAAGCAAAAATCATGGCTTCTTTAAATTCAATTAATTCTTTGGAAGCATGAACAACTTTAGCTTTACTATATTTTCTTATTTTGTTAATTAAAAAGATATTGTAAGCTCCCCCTCCGGTAATAATTACTTTTGAATCTGAGGTTAAAACATCTGAAACTTTTTGAGCTAAGTATTCAGTTACAGTAGCAATTTTAGTTTCGGCAATGGAGGTGCTTTGATTTAAAATTGGCAAGAAAAACTCTTGGTATTGTTCATTTCCAAGAGATTTATTACTAAAATCTAATTCTTGAAGCTTCCAAAGTAATTGAGGGTTTACAACTCCATTTTTAGCTAACTCCCCTCCTTCGTCATATTCATAGCCCATTTCCAAAGCCAATGGATTGAGAGCCATGTTTGCAATGCAAATATCAAAGGCCTTTCTCACTCCATTTTCTTTGTACGAAACATTAGCAATTCCACCAATATTTACACAATAATCATAATCTGAAAATAGCAACTCATCCCCAATTGGAACTAGCGGAGCACCTTGGCCACCTGCAGCAATATCTGCACTTCTAAAATCATTAATCACAAGCAATTGCACTTGGTTTTTAAGTTCCTTACCGCACCCAATTTGAATTGTAAATCCCTTATCTGGTTGATGAAAAACTGTGTGACCATGTGAAGCAATAAAATCTATTTGATTTAAGTCATTATCCTCAATAAATTTCTTGGTTTCTTCCCCAAAAAATTGACCTAACTCCTTATCAAGTTGCTTTAAATCTTGTTCAGATACTATAGGAGCATTTTTAAGTTTCAACTTCCATTCGGTAGTATATTCCACAATTTTGGAGTTGAGAATCTTATAACTCCATTTAGAATCAAATGTAAACTCACAATAGGCAATATCAAGCCCATCAAGAGAGGTTCCCGACATTAATCCTATGGCTCTGTAGCTTTTCATAGTGAAAGTTACGATTATTTTTTAGAAGTTTTTTAGTTCTAATTGAATTAAAAATCCTTTTTCTTAAGACTTCTTAAAAAAAAGAATATGGGAGTAACAATCCAAATTAATAGAACAAAAATAGAGATAGAAATCCCCAACATATTTCCGAAAAACTGATTGAAAACTGCTCCCGTATATCCCATTAAAGCTGAAATATCTAAATTCAATAAAATTAAAATTCTAGACAAATCAATTGGGTTGAAAATCATGGAAACTAATGCAAATTTCTCTAATGGATATTCATTGAAAGTCATTAATAACAACAAAAATATTCCGTCATAAATTACAGCAAAAAACAACCACAAAAAGATGGCAGTTCCAAATCCTTTAATCTTGTTTTCATTTCTTAATGCTATGTAAAATGCTATTGCAGAGAAAATAAGAGTTAAAATTGTTCCAACAAACAAAAGTGTAACTGCATTGGTTACTTGATTGGTTGAAAAAATACCAAAGATGGCAAATGGAATAAGTAGTCCCAAAATAAAACTGATACTGAGCGAAACAGAAAGTCCTAAATACTGACCCAGAAAAATATCTCTCCTCTTGATGGGCTGAGCAAGTAAAAGTTCCGAAAATTCTCTTGAATTATAAAAATACATTACCCCAAAAATTGTGGCAATTAATGGATTGAGTAACAGAATAATATTCATCAAACTGATGATAACTTTAGCTACATCTCCACTAATATAAAGAAGAGACATAGAAGAAATAAAAAAGAAACCAAAGTAAATAAGGCTCCATTTTCCTCTTATTAAATCAAAAAATGAATACTTGAATATTTTAAGCATGTTGTTTAGTTAAAAGATTTGCAATGGCTATTTCAATGGACTCTCCACCTTGATCTAATTTTAATTGGCTAGCACTTCCTCTGAAAGAAATAACACCTTCCAGTAAAAATATAATTTCGTCTGCAAGCTCCTCAACCAAAGGCATAATATGGGTTGTAACTAATATAATTTTTCCCTTTTCTTTTTCTTCTTGGATTTTCTTTTTGAGATAAACCATGGATATTGGGTCTAATCCCGAAGTTGGTTCATCCAAAATAATAATAGGATTATCGTACATAAATGTAAGCACCACATTCACTTTTTGCTTAGTTCCTCCTGATAAACTAACCAATTTAGCATCCAAATAAGGTTCCAATTTCAACCCTTTAATTAAGTCATCTGTATCCCCTTTTCGCTTTTGTAAATCCTGAATCATTTCTAGTAATTCACTTACTTTCAAATTTTCGGGAAATCGGGCAATTTGTGGTAAATAACTGATGTTTTTTCGATAAAACGGATTGTTTTTGATGTTTTCTCCCAATATTTCCACATTTCCTTTTTGTGGAATCACCATTCCCAACATGACTTTAATCAGGGTAGTTTTACCTGAAGCATTAGGACCAAGAACTGCATATATTCCTGGTTTATCAATAGTTAAATCTATACCTTTCAATACATGTAATTTCTTAAAAGATTTATGTAAACCACTAATTTTTATAGTTTTATCCATTTAGTTTAATTTTAATTGGAAAGGATTTTTTTTCATCAATGGAGTATTGTCTTTCACCTCATCTGGTGTAAATACTGGACTCACTTTCTCTGAGAAATTAATAATATCAATAAATAAACTTCTCATCAACACAATAGATTCTGGTGTTTGATTCACCACATAATTAAACAACTTAACTGGTCGAAACGGTATATCTCCCACTCCATTTCTATCCAAATCATATCCTGAATAATCGCTCCAATAATTGGAATTGAAACTATTGTCATTTATTTTACTGTTGTAAGAAAGGTTGAATGAATTATTGACGAAATTATTAAGAGTAAATTTGTTTTCGTAACACGCTCCTGTAATTTTCACTGCCCATCCATTTTCTACAAAATTATTGTTACTGTAATTCACTCTTGTTGAGCCTTCTGCCTTAATTGCTGTGGTATTATTCCTGAACTCATTATTACGTAATTCAGCATCATAAATTTCTTTTAACAACAATCCATAAGCTGCATTTCCCCAGTTGTTTTCGAAAATATTATGGTGCATTTTAAGAAACTTAGAAAACATAACTGCAACACCTGCCCCATTCTTTTGAAAATGATTGTGGTGGTATTCATTATTATTTGAAAACATAAAATGAAGTCCATATCTAAGATTATTATGGCTAGTGTTTTTATGAATTAAAGTGTTGGTAACAAACTCAAAATAAATTCCATCTCGCAATCCAAAACACTCGTTTCCATTTATCTCCACAGAGTCACAATGCCAAAGATGAATTCCATTTCCAGAATTATACTCATGTTGAGCATTGCTAGAAACTATATTATTTTTTACAATTCCACCATCTGATTTTTCGATTAAAAATCCAAAAAAAACAGTTTCTAATCTATTATTTAATAACTTAAAATTATTGCTTTTATATAAATGTACTGCCGCATAATCTTTGGTATAACTTACTCCTACATTCTTGATTACAAACCCATCAATGGTTACATTTTCAGAATTAACTTCAATTACATACCCTTTTTTCTTACCGTCAATAACTGGTTTACCAATTCCTTTGAGGGTTAATGGCTTTTTTATGATAATACTATCCTCAATGTAAATTCCTTTTTTAACTAAAATAGTAGCTCCAGTATCCGCAATTTTTATTGCTTGTTTTATAGACTTTATTGAACAAGTATTACAGACTTCCAATTGAGAAAAACTAAAAGCGGAAAAAATTATAAGAAATAAGAAAAGAAAAAAGTACTTCATAGATAATTAGTCTTCTGTATATCTTTCTTTCAATAAAGACCAATTCATTAGCTCTCCTCCATTTTGTTCAAAAGCTTTATCCCCTAATTCTTTTGTTTCGTAAGAAGATAAAAATCCTCCCATTGGACTTGGAATTTTCTCAGATTTTAAATGAAACCCCTGAGTTGCATCAATAAAATTCTTTGGATTATTGTAATCTATTGCCAAAATATGGGCTAAATCTTCTTCATTCCAATTATCCAACACATCTCTCAGCATACATTCAATGGCATCATATTTATACACTTTTCCTTTTTTAGTAACTAATTCCGCACCAAATTTTTGTTGAACAATATTCATACTGCATGAATGGCAAGCGTCTGATCCATAGTTAATTGGTTTTGGCTCTACAGCACAACTATTTAATAATAATAGTCCTGCTATTAAGAATAAGAAATTTTTTTTCATAATTAAGCTTTTTTACTTTTTCTACCCATAAAAAAAGCAACAACTGTAAGTGACATTCCTACGAACATCATATATGCTCCTGCTAAAGGATAGGAATAAGCATCAAAATTAAGAATTTTTTGATGACCTAACAATGGCGGTTTGTAAGACAGAGGATTTCCTTGTTCATCCACCATTTTCATAATTGCGTTGGGATCCAAATCAGTTCCGTATTCTAATAACCATTGGTTAAAATCATACATCCCTAATACTCCCAAAATTGACATTAAAATAAACCAACCCAAAAACCATGAGCTACTTATTTTACCTAAAAATCCAAATAAACCAATAATTGCTCCCAATATTGCCATTCCGCCAATTACCATAGGAAACACTTGAAACTCCCACATTTCATCTGGTTTTGGAATTGTTTTCATTCCTATGTAGTGGTTTAGTCCATCAATATTTTGAATATCAAACTCTGACATTCCTTCAATTCCGCTAATGTATATATTCATCCCAATTGGTTCAGGATATTGGGGTGCACCTAAGGTTATATTCCAAAGAGGCAAAGCAAATAATCCCAAAAGCAATAAAGAACCGATAATCATTACTATTCCTGCTTTTTTCATCTTATTTTTTACTTAATTTGTTTGTATAAAAATGGGCGAGATAAAATACCTCACCCATTTTATAATAAATATTAACCCTATTAATATTTATTATTCTCCATCGAGACTCCAACTCAAAGGTATACTTGAGTTGGCTGGAGAAACTCTTACATATCCTTGCATTTCTTGGTGAAGTGCCGAACAGAAATCTGTACAATAGAATGGCCAAACTCCTACTTTCTTAGGCTCCCAAAGTGATGTTTTAGTTTGTCCGGGCATTACTAATAACTCTGAAGTTCCTTGACCAATCATTGAGAATCCATGAGGTACATCAAAATCTTGCTCGTGGTTTGTGATATGAAAATACACTTTGTCTCCCACTTTTATTCCCTCAATGTTATCGGGAGTAAAGTGACTTCTAATAGTTGACATATAAATATGAACTTCATTTCCATCTCTTGTCACCTTAGCTTCACTAGGTTTCATGATAGCATAAGGGTGCTTGTTTTCGTCTAATCTGTAGATTTTTTTAGAGTTTTTCTTCAATAAATCTGCAGGGCAACCTGCCGCATAATGAGGTTCACCATGAGTTGGAAAATCATACAACAACTCCATTTTTTCACCTGAGATATCATAAATCTGTGCAGAGTGTTCCATTTCTGGTCCAGTTGGCAAGTATCTGTCTTTGGTAATTTTGTTCAAGGCAACAACATATTTACCAAAAGGTTTTCTTGAGTTTCCTCCAGGAATCATTAAGTGACCTACAGAGTAATAAGTTGGTTTTCTATCGATTACTTCCCAAGTTCCTAATTTCCATTTTACAACCTCAGAAGAGATAAAGAAAGTCGTATAAGCATTTCCTTCACCATCAAACTCAGTATGAAGAGGTCCTAAACCACCACTTTTTACAGTTCCAGCTAAGATTTCTTCAAACTTAAGAATTGGAATTCCATAAGCTTCACCATCAAATTTCTTTCCTTCGATAGCAGCTATCATTTTATCAAATGAGTGGATTGTTAAATCAGCAGATAGTTTTCCGTTTCCAATAATGTATTGTCCAGTTGGATCAACATCACATCCGTGAGGAGATTTTGGAGTAGGTAAGAAATATACAGCTCCAGGAACTTTTAATGGATCTACAGTTAATACTTCTTTTTTCATAGTACTTGTAGCAGTATGAGTGCTTTCGTCATATACATTGTGTGCATATTCAGCAGGCATCATAGTTCCACCTCCATTATTCACATATTCTTCTATTACTTTCCAGTTTACAGCTGCAATAAAATCTTTGTCATTTTGAGAAGAATTAACCTCCATCAAAGAGTTTGCCTCTTCTGTATTGTAAGTAGTAAAGAAGAACCATCCATGAGATTTGTCTCTACCTGGATGAGATAAATCATAGTTAAATCCTGGCATCATCAATTGGAATTTAATATCCATGTGACCATGTTCTGGATCTACACTAATAAAAGATAATGAACCTTTAAAATTTGCTTTATAATCAGCAATTGGCATATCTTTTTGAGGTATTGGAACAGAAAAACGAGTTCCTGCAACAACATATTCTGTGTTTTCAGTAATGAAAGAAGAACTGTGGTTACCAGCACTATTAGGAACCTCTATAATTTCTTCTGTTTCAAAAGTTGCTAAATTAATTCGTGCAATTCTTGGTGTGTTATTTCCGTTAATGAAAATCCATCTTCCATCAATTTCTCCATTTGTTTGAGAAATATCTGGGTGGTGAGCATCATCCCAAGGAACAAAACCAAATGAAGTGTTCATCATAGGTTTAGTTTCTTCAGAATATCCATATCCCGAAGTAGGAAACTGAGAAAACACTGGAATTTCTTTCAACATTCTTCCTGATGGCAATCCATATACCGTTAAATTTCCACTATATCCTCCAGACATAAAAGCATAATACTCATCATGTTCTCCTGGTGCTACGTATACTTTTTCGGCAGCATTGCCAGACAAAGCACCCGAGTTTCCTTTTTTCTCTTTTCCTGGTCCACAGCTTGCTAATAGAGCTAATGAAGCAATGAAAATTGCTATTTTATTAATTGTTTTCATAGTTATTGGGGTTATTTCTTATTAATTATTTAAGTGTTCTAAAATATTCAGCAACTGATCTTGCTTCTTCTTCAGTTAAATTTTGGTTTGCCATAGGAGAAAGATATTCTGCCATCAACCTTTTGGCAATAGGATCTTTTTCTACCATTTCTTCCGGGTTAAGAATCATGTTCATTACCCATGCTGGGTTTCTTCTTTCATAAATACCTATAGGTGCAGGTCCAATGAATTTTTTTCCTGGCTTGTGACAAGCTGCACATTTTGATTCAAAAACTGCTTCTCCAGCTTTTGCCATATCCATGTCAATAGTTTCTGGAAAAGTCAATTCTTTTATTGGTCCAATTCCAATGTTTTCCATATCATTACTTGCTTCTTCAGCCTCTGCAGCTTCGCTTTCTGCTGCCATTTCTTCAGCAAAACTTTTTTTGGTTTCTCCTTCTCCACCACCACAATTCGTAAGGAACATTGAGGCAACCATTGTTGCTATTAGGGTTAATTTAATTTTCATCTCTTTTTATTTTTATGTTATTTAATTTTCTGATTTTGAAAGGATTGATTCAACTACATGAATAATTCCATTTGAAGTTGGAATAGTACCCAGTATTTTTGCACCACCTACAAACACATCGTCTCCTTCTACTTTTACTTCAAAATAATCTCCTGTTGCTGTATAAATTTTTCTTCCTTTTCTAGCTTCTTTTTTTAGTGCATCTAAATCAAAACTTCCTGGTGCAGCATGCATTGTCAATACATTTGCTAAGTCGGCTTTGTTTTCTGGTTTTAGCAAGTTATCTACTGTTCCTTCTGGCAAAGCATCAAATGCTGCATTGTTTGGAGCAAAAACAGTAAGTGGTCCTACATTAGTTAATACATGCTCAATTCCTGCTGCTTGAACAGCTGCTACCAAAGTGGAGTGATCTTTTGAGCCTATTGCTACTTGCAATATATTTGGATCGGATGTTTCATCTACTACATCAGCTTGTCCTTTACTATGTGTTTCTACAATTCCATTGTCAGAAACTGAATCTGTTGTTCCAGCGTTTTCATTTCCGCAAGAAATAAAAAAAAGTGTTGCTAAAAATATTATCGTTAATTTTGAGTTGATATTTGATTTCATAATAATTGGGTTGTTTTGTTTATCAAATGTAATACAAAAAGACCTTTTAGTCTTATGATAAAAGTCAGTTTATAATATAATTTATAGCAATGTTTAACCAAAAAACGAAAAACGCCATAAGAATTGTTACTTTTCTTGCTGACAATCAAGAATTAAATAAGAAATGTGGTGCAACCAAAATTGCAACGAAAATTGGAGTAAGCCAACCTTTTACGAGTAAAATTCTTCAAGATTTAGCCCGACATAACATTATTACTTCTACAAAAGGTCGAGGTGGTGGCTTTTACATTTCAGAAACAAACCAAAAAAAGACAATTATTGACCTTATTTCGGTTTTTGAAGATCATATGCAGATATATGAATGTATATTAGGTTTGCCACAATGTACAGATGAAAATCCTTGTGTACTTCACCATATTTATAAAGATTTTAAAATGGAAATCGGGGCTTTTTTGAAAAAGAATATTGGGAAAATAATTCCAAAAAATTAATCAACTTTTACAATTCTTAAAGAAGGAATATGTGTAGTAAAAAATCCATATCCATCGTTAATATTGGTGGGGTGATTAACTGGTTCACGAGTAAAGCTCGTTAACAAGCTACCACTTCTTATTCTAGCATTTAAGTAATTATAATATCCTTCGCTTATATTTGAAATAGAAACCACTACTGTATCTTGGTTCCATTCAGAAACTGTGTGACTTGCAGTTACAGAAGCACTTGAGAAATTTTTATCATTCAATACAATAGTTTCTTTTAGTACATTTTTATTCTCATTTAAATTAACTCCTCCAGATGTAGAGTTTGAATCTTTTTGGGCATAAAAATTAACCATATACCAATTATCTTCTCCTTGTGGATCATTAAAAGAATAAGTGATTTTAGTAGTACTAAATAATCCAGATCTATCAATCTTTGCATATGCTGTATCTAATGAAACTTGCTGTAGCATATAAGCCGAAGAAGTAACTGACATACCTGTATTGTAATCTTTTACATACAAATTATAGTTGGTATTCAAAATTCGAGGAGTAGATAAACTAACAAACACTCCTGGAACTCCTGGAGTCCTGAATAAAGTATCCGTTGAACCATTGTAAGAAATAGTGACTATTCCTGAATCTACTAATAGTTGATTCAATACATCTTGAGTTAAAGTATCATTATCAACATTAAATCCTTTTGCATCCATACTTCTGGATACAGTTACAACCATAAGTGAACCAGGAATAACTTGAGAAGAAATTACCAATTTTGGCTCTGCTTGAGGCAAATCAATGTCTAACGGTTTAGGTCGGCAACCAACTGAAAATAAAATAATTAAACCTAAACTAATTGTTATATAATTTTTCATAATTTTTAAAATTGAAAGTTGTAAGCAATTGATGGAATGAATCCAAATAAACCAGGCTGTTCGTATTTATATCCCCCATTATCAGTAGGTACAATATTAACCCTATATGGCTGAGCATAATTATAGGTGTTGTAACATCCAAAATGCCACTCACCTACTAACTTTCGTTTCTTCTTAGCTCCAAACAATCTGTTCTCTCTTCCTTTTAGTACAAAATTCAAATCCAATCGGTGAGAAGCGGACATTTGTACTGCATTTCTCTCTGTGTAAATTGGAATAACATCAATTCCTGTTAAAGTTGGGTTTGGCATAAAATATTGCCCGTTTTGGGCTGTAAATCTCGAACCTGTTTGGTAAGTCCACACTGCACTTGCAGTCCATCTTTTGCTTAATTTATAAGTTGTTACAACTGAGGCTGTGTGTCTTCTATCATATTTTGCCCAGAATTTTTTTCCTCCATTCAATTCGTCAAAATCTCTGGTTGCCCAAGACAATGTGTAAGAAATCCATCCGCTAAATTTTCCTTTTTCTTTCTTCACCATTAGCTCAAATCCCCAAGCATCACCAGTTCCTTGTAATAGTTCATTTTCAAAATCATTATTCAGAACAAGGTTAGCTCCTTCCTTGTATTCAATTAAATTCTGAAGCCATTTGTAATACACCTCAGCAGTAACCATAATTTTATGTTTATCAAATAAATGGTTGTAACCTGCAGCAACTTGATCCGCTATTTGAGGTTTAATGTTCTGAGTAATTGGGTACCACAAATCTGTGGGTAATGCAACTGTAGAACTTGAAACTCGGTGCATGTATTGTTTCATTCGGGAATAACTAATCTTTAAAGCATCCCATTCATTTAGCATCATACGGGCAGCAAATCTTGGTTCTATCCCAGTATAGAATTTTCCTTTTACTGTACTTCCACTAAGCCTTAATCCGTAACTTATTTTATAGATTTCATTTAACTCATGCTCCATATTTCCATACAATGCCATTTCTTGAGTTATTTGTTTTTCTCCTCTACTACTTCCTATTATTTCTGAAATATCGCCTGTTGTTGATACAATATTTGGTCTAAAAACATGATTGATAAATGCTCCTCCAAATTTTATTTTTTGCTCGGGAGATTTGTAATAATCAAAATCTGCTTTTGCTCCAATATCCATCACATTAGAACTAATTACAATTTTGTTATTAGCAATATTTCCAAATATCTCATAATTGAAATTTGTATTGATTAGCGATACATTGGAAAATAATTTTGGGCTATAGATATGATTCCATCTTATTGTATTAGTCCAGTTTCCTAAGTTAAATCCAAAATCTAAACCACCTACATTTCCTGATGTATCACTATCATCTTCAAAATCTTTCTCATCAAAACTTAATACATCTTTCCCGAAATATAGACTGTAGTATAATCTATCTTTATCCGTAATTTGATAATTTGCTTTTACATTCAAATCATAAAAATAATAGGGGAGATTTTGACCAACAGCTTTTAATACTTGATCAATATAGGTTCTTCTCCCCGCAATTAGAATACTTCCTTTCTCTTTTTTGATAGGAATTTCAAGGGTTAATCGAGAAGATAATAATCCTACTCCTCCAGAACCATGAAATTGATTATCATTTCCATTTTTCATGGTGATATCAAGTACAGAGGATAATCTACCTCCATATTGTGATGGAAAAGCTCCTTTAATAATGGTCATATCTTTTATTGCTTCAGGGTTAAAAACCGAAAAGAATCCGAATAAATGCCCCACATTATATACAATTGCCTCATCCAGTAAAACCAAGTTTTGGTCGGCATCTCCACCTCTCACAAACATTCCTGTACCTCCTTCTCCACCGCCTTGAACTCCTGGTAATAATTGAGCTATTTTAAGAATATCGGTTTCACCTCCAATTGACGGAAGTGTTCTCATCTGTTCCATAGTCAAATTATCTTTTGACATTTCGGTACTTTTCAATTCTTCAACTTCCTTTGTTGCTTCTGCCTCTACGGTAAATTCTTTGAGCTTGGTGCTGGATGACTCCATTCTTATATCAAACTTTACATTGTCTTTTAGTTTGATGACTTTTGTGATTTTTCTGTATCCTGTATAAGAAATAACCAAAGTTACTTTACCATCTTTCACATCTGAAGGATCAAGTGTAAGTGAATAAAATCCATATACATTGGTAGAAGTACCTTTGTCAGCTCCTTGCACATATACTAGTGCAAATGGTAAATCTTCACCAGTTTCACTATCCTTAATAGTTCCGCTAACTGTTTGAGAAAAAGATTGGAAAGAAACTAATAGAATGAGAATTAATAAATATTTCATTTAGAGTAAATTAAGCACAAAAGTACTGTGATTTTTTTAACTAAAAAAATATACTTTGTTAAATTATAATACTTTTAATTCTACTCTGCGGTTTCGGATATCCATAATGTTTCCAAATTTTGGTTGAGTATTATTATATCCTTTATAGGTAAGTCTGTCTTTATCTATTCCATTTATGTGTAAAAAAGTATATACTTTTTTTGCTCTAGCAATAGAAAGCAACATGTCATTACCACAACAGATATGTCCAGCAACTTCAACTTTAACCTTGGGGTTTTGTTTCAATAATTCAACTACTTTTCCTAAAACCTCTTCGGCACCTGGAAGAAAAACTGCTGTTCCTCCTTCAAAATTTACTGAAGGCAAATTAATTGTATTCCCAGAAATTAAGTCTTCTTTCTTCAATCTTTTTTGATTAGAAGGAGCAATATCAGATTGCTTAATCTTAATTTTTTTTATCTTTTTTGATTTTGTTCCTTTTTTGCCAGAATAATAAGCTATTACAGTTACTCTCCTATTTTTATGTTTAGTAGAATCCGTATTAGCTGCTATGGGTTCTTTTTCTCCCTTTGGAGTTTGAGTAAATAATGAATCTCTAGACGAATTACTTAATATTTGTGTTACTGTCCTTATTCTCTTTCGAGATAATTCCAAATTAAATTTGTTACTCCCATCCGAATCGGTGTGACCAATCACCTCTATTTTCGTTAAATTGAACTTGTCTAGAATTTTATTAAACTTTTTAGCTTTTGCTAATTCTATACTATCTAACTCATGGCTTGCCCATTCAAAATAGAACTGTTTAGTAAATTTTCTTTGTTTCTTTTGACCAAAAGAAATATATCCAACACAAATAAGGGCTATTATTAAAACTGCTTTTTTCATAATTATATAACCCAATATTATACTATTTGTTACAAAAATGATGAATAAAAAACTTAAAATTTAGTTAACTTTAAAATTCAAAATAATAAATCATGAAAAAAGCAATCCTTTTAATAGCATCAGTAATATTGACATTAGCTGTAATCAATTCTTGTAAAAAAGAAACCAAATCTAGTGGAGACGGGAAAATACCTTGGGAAGGAGTTGAAGGACAAGTAAAAGAATTTACCACTTTTAATAAGGAACGATTAGCTTTTGGAACTGGAAAAAAACAAACCTCATTAAAATCATTTATGCTTCATGATGAACCAAGAAATGTGCAGAATATAAAAATGTATATCATTCTTGAATGTCCTACAGGAGGTTGTAATGCTTGGGATGTGTATGCTAATATAAAAGTAAAAGATAAAAAAAGTGGAGAATTATATGAAATTGGAAGATTTATAACTCCATATGGAGTAGATAATTCTGCGTATCCTGATGGATATGAAATAGATGTAACCGATTTTAAATCACTATTAACAAGAAAAACTGAACTAAGAGCTAGAATTGAAACTTGGGGTTCTGATGGTTGGGAATTAACTGTAAAATTCAAATATACCTTGGGAAAACCTGATTATCAATATTATGCTGTAAACGATTTGATGAGATATGACGAATGGTCAACCTCTGGAGTTCCCTATGGTGTTTCGCACTCAAAAGATTTAACCCGCACAGTAACAATTCCTAACAATGTTGCTGCCACAAGTTTACGAACAATCATTTCTGGATGGGGACACACCACTCCTACCGATGTAGATGGAAGACCTTGTGCAGAATGGTGTTTTAGAACTCATAAAGTAAAAATTGACGGAAGCGATAAATTTAGTCACCAAATGGGTGCCATGGGATGTAATACTAACCCAACTAATAATCAAGCAGGAAATTGGCAACCAGATAGAGCTGGATGGTGTCCTGGAATGGAAGTTCCTGTGAGAACGGATAATTTTGCTACTTCAATGGCAGGAGAGACTTTTACTTTTGAATACTCCTACCAACCTTGGACGAGTAATGGTGGAAGTACTTCTGGAACTGTGGGAGCTTACTATGCTACTTCTTGTTTTGTTATTATAAAAAGTAATAGCCCTATTTTTAAGCCTGTGGTTATTGATTAATTTCCTTTATAATCTTTGATTAACTCATAAGCCTGAGCGATTACTTGAAATTGGGCTTTTGCGATTTCTTTGCTTTTTTTGCTGCCTCTTTGTTTATCTGGATGGTATAACTTGGCTAGTTCTCTGTAAGAATCTTTTACTTCATTTATACTAGCTGCTGATTCTAATCCTAAAATTGAGTATGCTTTTTGAAGACTATAATTAACTTTAGGTTTTGCAAATTGTTGATTTTTAATTTCTTCTTCGGTTACGTATGTATGAAGATTTAAAATAGCATTTAACGTAAATTGAGGAATATTCATTTTCTTAGCTACTAATTTTATAAACTTTGCTTCTTTATCTGATAACAATCTATCTGAAAGTGCGACTTTAACCAAGTGCTGAAGAATTCTAACTTTGTCAGTAGTACTTGAATTATAATTTATTTGCTCAAAAATTGCTTTTGCATTGTGCTTTTTTTTCAATTGCTTTTTATAATAAATCAGTTTTATTTTTGCTGTTTCAGGTTCAAACTCATTATTTAAATAACTTATTATTCGTTTTGTTTCGCTAATATTTTCTACCCCATCTAGTTTTATCAGTAATATTGAGAGTTTTAAAATTGGATGTATCCATTTTCCTATACCAAATAATTGATTGGCATAGTAATTAACTATTTCAATTGAGCCAATTATTGTAAATAAAAATATCACTGCAAATGTGATAATCATTTCAATTGGAATATTAAATCCTATTGTATAAAAGAATAAAAAAACACTAAATAAACCGCCAACAATAATTGCATCTAATTTCTTCATCCCTTTTTTTCTTTTATTTTATTGTAAGCGTCAGTAATTTCTTGGAATCGAATTTTGGCTTGTTGTCTTAAAACCTTATCTCTCACTTTATCAGGGTGATATACTTTGGCTAACTCTCGGTAAGTTTTTTTTACTTCAGAAAAAGAAGTTGACTCATCTAAACCTAAAACTTTGTATGCCATTGAAAGCGAAGAATAAGCTGACTTCTTATATGTTTTTCTTTGCCTGTCGTTTTCTGAAATATAGTTTTTTCTTGCTAAAATTGAAACTAAACTATTAGAATGAATTTTAAGTCTATCACAAATTTCCTTTAGTAAGCTTTCCTCTTTGGCACTTAGATATTGATCAGAAACTGCAACATTAACTAAGAAGTCAAGAAATATAGTTATCTCCGAAGTAGCTAAATGTTCATTTAAAACCATACAAGCTTTAGCCAAACTTAGTTCTTGTCTTTTTTCTAATTGATTGAAATATTTTATAGCTTTTTTTATTCTTAAATATCCTAATTGCTTATTTAAGTTTTTTTCTATCGTCTTTTTCTCTCTTGCTGAGATACTCCCATCAGACCTTGCAATAATAACTATCAGCTCCATCATTGGCTTTAACCAACCCGAAGCTCTAGTTGACAATCCTAAAACAATTATCGAAGAAATAATTGCTGCAGGAAAAAATGCAACGAACCCACTTAACGGAGCAGATTTTTCAGGTTCACTGTGTGGTCCATCAAACCTAGCTTCAATCTGATAAAACCAACTCCAAAAAACCAAATAAGTTAAAACAAAAACTATCGTTTCTTTTCGGTATAAAAACTTAATAAGCTTTTTAAAAATTGATCTTTTTTTCATTAACCAAAACTACAAATAAATCCATAAATTTCAACGAATTGGCTTAATCATCATTAATTATTTAGCTTGTTAAAATTGGTTAAACTAAAATATTAATTAACAAAAAACTGAACCTTTTGTTATCTTTTGGATAATAGATACAAAAGCAGCTGTTTTCTGTTCCTTGATGTTGCCTAAAGATAATAGTGTTTATGAAAATTATTTTTTTCACTTTGGGCAACAATTGGACTTATTACTAATCAATAAATCAACAATTATGAAACTTAAACTCATTGTACTTCTGATAGTTATCTCAACTAGTCAGTTATTTAGCCAAAAACAACCTGTATATTCCATTGTTAAACAACCTCAATCGACAGAGTGGTACCAAAATCAATTAAAACTATGGAATGCAGAAATTAAAATAAACCCAAAGAATGCTTACGCATGGCAAAATGCTTACATCGCAATGCGAATGATTAAAATCAAAAGCACATTCAAAACTCAAAAGGACTTAAATGTATTTATCAAAAAAATGCAACAGGCAATTCCTGATACGTATGAGTATCATTATTTAACTTACTACAACAGAGAAGTTGGGGGAGATAAATACGAAAAACTATTTCACCACATTGAAAAAGCCTATGAAATTGACCCAACTAGGACGGAAATTTATCCAGATTTATTGACTCATGCTTTGATGAATAGCAATAGTGTTAAAGTAAAAGAATACAGCAGTCTCTGGTTTAATTCCAATACTACTTCACCCAATATTTTAAATTTTGGTTACAATATGTTGGCTTCTTGTGAGGATAATTCGGTGCTAATAACCAACGGAGACAACGATACTTATCCTCCAATAATTGTACAAAATCACTTGGGATATAAACCTAATGTAAAAGTGCTCAACATCTATTTACTTCAAAAAGACAAGTATAGGAATGAAGTTTTTAAATCCTTGGGGATTAAACCTTTTGATAAAAAAAATGCTGATTTTAAAACCTCTTATGATTTTATGAAAGCGATTGCAAGGCATCTTGAAAAGTATCTAAAAATTCCTTTATATTATTCATCAACTGTAAATAAAGGATTGTACAAAGCGAGTTTTGATAAAACCTATGTAGTGGGATTAGCTGTACAATATTGTGAGAAAAAATTTGACAACTTAGCGATTCTGAAAAAAAATGTAGAGCTACATTTTAAAATTGACTACATTGAAACTAGTTTTTTAAATGACATCAGCAAGCAAGTTATTGCTCAATCCAATAATGCTTATCTACTAGGTTTTATCACACTTTACAACCACTATAAACTATCGGGTGATGAAGTAAACAAGAAAAAAATGGATAAGCTGATTAGAAAAATTGCTGCAAGCAATAATAACTCTTCTAACATTTTGAAATATCTGGATTAATTGGAATTATTTATTTCATATCACAAACTAACTGACGAAGCTTTGATGAAACGGTTGCAAAACAAAGACGTCAAAGCTTTTGATGAGTTATATCAGCGATACTACTCCAAACTCTATGGATTTGTATTGAAGATGATGAAATACAACAAACCTGCTTCTGATGATATAATTCAAGAAGTATTTTTGAAATTATACCAGTTTCCTGAACGATTTGATATAACTAAAAAATTTAAACCTTGGGTATATACCGTTGTAGCAAATGATTGCCAAAAAACTTTTAGAATAAAAGAACTTGCCCCGCTTAATGAAGTAGAACATTTTACGACTGGTTTTGACATGAAAAACCAAGCAAATTTGACAGAATTTATGCAGAAATTAAATATCCAATTAAATCAAGTTTCTGTTGAACAAAAAGAAGTTTTTATACTGAAACACCAAGGAGGACTGAGCTTAAAAGAAATTGCAGAAGTACAAAATTGTGCGCTGGGAACAGTAAAATCCAGATTGCATACTGTGACTAAATTCCTTGCAGAAAGTTTAGAACCACATAAAGAAAAATTATTACACCTATAAAATTGATGAGTGATGAAAGAAGATAAATTGATAGACAAAATAAGGCAAGAATTTGAGACTGAAATAGATTCTATTCCGGTAAATAAAGATTTATTACAACGGATTAAAGAGGAAAATCTTAAGAAAAGAAGTGTTTTACCTCTTTGGTTTCAATCGCCAGTTTGGAGTTATGGTTTTGGGTTGGCATCTCTATTATTTGCTTGCCTTTATTTCTTTAAACCTACAGAGACTAGTGAACTAATAGTTTATAGAGATAATCCACCGCAGATTGTAAAAGACACTTTATTTGTAAAAGACACCGTTTTTATTGAAAAAGAAGTAGTTACTAAAAACACTAGGTTGGTTTCAAATCCATCACAGAGAATTCGTAAACCCAGAAAATCACAACAAGTAACCTTTACATTTAATGAACAATATTTTGATGCAGAACAGTTGGAAGAACAACAAAAAGCAGTTGGTAAATCCTCTGAACAAAGTGAAGAATTAGCTCAGTTTCTGGGAGTAAATATTTAAAACCTTCTCAAATCTCCTTTTTGAAAAGTCCATTCAGGAGTAATTAAATCTCCCTCAAAATCTGCGGAATACCAAGGGCTTGAATTTGGTGAATTGGGATTAATCAAAATTTCAATACTTTGAGCAGGCATGTAACTTTGTGAGAGCATAAACTGTTTATTTCCAGTAGTATCAACACAAACATCCATTACGGTGAGTGCATGCCCATAAGGATTTCCAGACTGCACAAACACATCTCCTATTTCAATTTTTCTCAATGAGTTTACCTTTTTTAATTGTTGTTTGAGGGATTTTGTATTCGCGTAAGAAAATATATAAGTTAGGTATTTTCTAAAACTTTTATAATCTCGTTTTTGAGTATAATCAGTAAAAGATTTCCATTTTCCCGAAGCTAATAAAAAGGTGATTTCTGAAAACCTTTTTTGTTCAAACAAATATTCAGCTCTTATTCGCATACAAGCATCTGCACATTGTTGCAAATCTCTTTTTCCAATATCAAAATCCAACACCGCTATATGAATGGATTGATTAGGTTTCTTCTCACCGTTGTAATAATATACCGTATTATCTTTGCTAAGTGTTAAGTTTCTTATCCAACTACCATACTGAGAAACTGAGTCTCTTTTATAATTTTTGGGAACTAGAATATCTGATAAAATTTTAAGCTCTTTTTGAATAAAAACCGAAACAGACGCCTCTTGTTCTTTTTCAGTTTTAATATCCTCATTTTGGCAACTTAAATAGCCAACAATCAATAATCCTATCAACAAAACACTACTCTTTTTCATACTCATACAATTCGTATTTATTAGAAAGTAACGCAATTATGAAGTAAAATTGTATTGGAGTCTATTTTTATTTAATACACTCCAATACAACTTTTGAAATCAGGCTACAGTTGGGGTGTCGCTTACAAGTAACCATCTCCCCGAAGCATCTTTTAGCAAAGTCATTAGTGAGTGGAAAGTGGCTTTTTCTCCTTTAAAAACAACCTTAGCAACCGCAGTTGTTCCATTCATAATTATTTGTTCTACAGTAACTACTCTCTTATCTCCACCAAAAACTTTTGTCTCTATTTTTTCAACATATTCAGCTTTTGACATCACACTCACACTTTTACTTCCAAACAATCTATTCATCACCACTCGGTAATTATCATCCAAATAATTACTTAACTCTTTGGCATTATTTACATCTCCAGCTTTTGAAAAAGCAACAATAACCGAAGTTATTTTTTTGTTCTCTGGATTCATTTTTACCTGATTTTGATTCTTTGATGCGCTACAACTCATTGCAAATACTATTAGCATTAAGATTCCGATTTTGTTCATTCTTTTCATTGTTTTTTTGGTTTATATATTAATTAATATGTTGATTTAGTCTCTTCCTATTTTACAAATTGATTTTCACCTCAGTTCTCATCCTCGAATGATGCTGAAAATCATCTTCTGAACTATAAGCTAAAAGCAAAAAATAAGTGTTTCCTCTTGATAAATCTCTCTTATATTTACTTGCAGATTTTACTGGTAAAGAAAATTTTAATTGAGTAGTATTTCCTTTTTGAACCCCACTCACCTCCTCTACTTCAATTTTATCACCTAATGATTTAATCGGTTTATAATTGCCAGGACTAAGCGTATAATATTCAACCACAGTAGCTTTTTTGTTTTCTACTTTACCCATTATAAGATAAGTCCCTTTTGTGCCTGATTGAGAATTAAAACCAATCGCAACCCATCCAGATGTTGGTGCCTTCATAGTAAAATGTACTCTATCGCCTTTATGTTTCCAGGTAACCTCTAACCCATTTTTAACAATTGTGTTCTTAGGTTTTGTCTGAAAATTCAATAAGATTCCAAATCCTATTAATATCCCTAATCCTCTTATTATTTGTTTCATATTTATTTATTTTGATGATTTATCAAATATTGATATATCAATTTATAGTTCAAAAAAACTACTTCATATTTTCTCTCATTTTAGTTAATATTTCACTCATTATAGTGAGATTTTTTTTCGAAATCCCTTTAATACTATTCTCTCTATGTCTCACAATCAAATCCATGTGAGTCTCAATAAATTGTCTTCCTTTGCTTGATAACACAATGTGATAGGACCTTCTATTATTAGGAATTGCTTCTCTATACAAAAACTCTTTTTTTTCCAATATATCCAACGTTCTGGTAATAGAAGCTGGATCTCTGTAGGATTTATGAGCCAATTCCTTTTGAGTTAAATCTTTCGATTCCGAAATTATTTTTAACAACACCCATTGCTCCACAGTAATCCCCAACTTCAACTTATCAAAATCTCTCTGAGAATATTGCTTAGATATTTTACTGGTTAAATCCAGTTGAAATAAAATTACATCTTCTATTTTTTGTTTTTTACTCATAGTGATGGACAAATGTAAATTATTTAATTGATATATCAACTATTGATGATGAAATAATTTATTCCTGATAATATTTCTTTCAATGAACTTTACAAATAGTAAACAAAAAAGTATCTTTGGACAGTAAAAAAACTAACCTATGAATTTCGAATTATCAGAAGAACAATTAGCAGTACAACAAGCTGCCAGAGATTTTGCACAAAACTCATGTTTACCAGGAGTTATAGAGAGAGACAACGAACAACGTTTCCCTGCTGAACAAATAAAAGAACTAGGAGAACTAGGTTTTTTGGGAATGATGACAAAACCTGAAAATGGAGGAAGTGGAATGGATACCGTTTCTTATGCTATCGCGATGGAAGAAATTTCAAAAGTAGATGCTTCTGTATCTGTTGTGGTTTCTGTAAATAATTCGTTAGTTTGCTATGGGTTAGAACAATACGGAAACGAAGAACAAAAGAAAAAGTACTTACAACCACTTGCCAGAGGTGAAAAAATTGGAGCTTTTTGCTTGTCAGAACCAGAAGCAGGATCGGATGCAACTTCGCAAAGAACTACTGCCATTGATATGGGGGATCATTACTTAGTAAACGGAACCAAAAACTGGATTACCAATGGAGGTTCTGCCTCTACGTATTTGGTAATTGCACAAACTGATGCTGAAAAAGGGCACAGAGGGATTAATGCCCTTATCGTAGAAAAAGGAATGCCTGGATTTGAAGTAGGTGCTAAAGAAGATAAATTAGGAATTAGAGGAAGTGATACACACACTCTTACTTTTAGTGATGTGAAAGTTCCAAAAGAAAATAGAATTGGAGAAGATGGATTCGGATTCAAATTTGCCATGTCTACTCTATCTGGAGGTAGAATAGGAATTGCTGCACAAGCATTAGGAATTGCTGCGGGAGCTTATGAATTAGCTCTTCAATATAGTAAAGAAAGAGAAACTTTTGGAAAACCAATTCACAATCACCAAGCTATCGCTTTTAAATTAGCAGATATGGCCACAGAGATTGAAGCTGCAAGATTGTTGGTTTACAAAGCTGCTTGGCTTAAAGATCAAGGAATGGATTACACAGAAGCTTCTGCAATGGCTAAACTATACGCAAGTAAAGTAGCCATGGAAGTAACTGTTGAAGCTGTACAAGTGCATGGAGGATACGGATTTGTAAAAGAATACCATGTAGAAAGGTTGATGAGAGATGCTAAAATTACACAGATATACGAAGGTACTTCTGAGATACAAAAAATTGTAATTTCGAGGAGTATTTTGAAATAAGTTTAAATTATTATCCGTTTAAGTTCATTGTCATTCCGAACTTGATACGGAATCTATTTCATTGAAATATTACCAAAGTTAACGTGAAATATTCTTAGTGAGATCCTGAATCAAGTTCAAGATGACAAGAAAAAAAACAAGATTTAAAATCCCGACAAAACTCTCGGGATTTTTTTATGACATTTATAAAACATCACTATGGGAAGAAAAGTAGAAAATAAAGAATGGAACGAAATAAAAACAAACGATAGTTGGGCTATTTTTAAAATAATGGCTGAATTTGTTGAAGGATATGATAAACTGGCTAAAATAGGACCTTGCGTATCTGTATTTGGTTCTGCCAGAACAAAAGAAGACAACAAATATTATAAAATGGCTGAAGAGGTATCTTACCTCCTAACCCAAAACAACTATGGGGTAATTACAGGTGGTGGGCCAGGAATTATGGAAGCTGGAAATAGAGGTGCAAGAAGAGGTGCTGGTATTTCTGTAGGTTTAAATATTGAATTACCGTTTGAGCAATCTTCAAATCCTTATATCGATAGCGATAAATCAATTGATTTTGATTATTTCTTTGTCCGTAAAGTAATGTTTGTAAAATATGCCCAAGGATTTATTGCAATACCCGGAGGTTTTGGGACACTAGATGAATTATTTGAAGCTTTGACTCTTATTCAAACCAAAAAGATTGCCAAATTCCCAATTATATTAATGGGTAGCGAATATTGGTCTGGAATGGTTGATTGGATTAAAGATACTATGCTCGGTGAAGAAAATAACATCAGCCCTGAAGACATGGATTTGATGCAAATTGTAGACGAACCACAAGAGGCTATAGATATTATTAATGAGTTTTATGATAATCATAAATTAAAGCCTAATTTTTAAGCATTTAATTAGTATTAAAATTTAAAAAGAGCAAATTAATAATTTGCTCTTTTTTTAATCCGAAAAAATAACAAACCACATCAGCATATCTAAAAAGAAATCGCCAGCTTCATCGGTAGCGGTTTGAAAATTGCTTCTGCCCTTTGCCATAGGAACCATATTCATTGAGAGATATTCTTTTACTGCTTTTGCTTCCACTCCTCCTCGGTAGTAACGCATGTAATAATTCCACTGTACATTATTCCATAATAAATCTACTTCGCAAATTACTTCATTTTTGTGGTTCACAAATTGCCAACCAAAATCTGTGGCTACTTTTTCAATAGTAAGCGAATCATTGACATAAATCTCTGGAACATTTTTTTCAATAAAATAGGCTGTATCTTTTTCTGGGGTAATCAAGTAGCGTTTTTGCCTTTCTCTAATTCCTCTAAAATCTTTTTTCTTACCTTTTCCTTTCTGAACAGAATAAGTAAGGTTGTTTACAGTAATCCCTTTCCAGCTGTAGGTTATAAAAGTAGAATCCATAGTTCTACTTACAACATAATAATCAGGATTTTCTTCCATAGGAATAACGGCTGAATATTCTTGAATTTGAGAATAACCTACAAGAGTTGATAAAATAAAAAGGGCTGGGAGTAAAACTTTTTTCATAGTGTTTGCTTTTTTATGTTAACAGTAAATTAACAAGAATCGTACCAGAAATTCTTACTTTTTTTATCCTTTTTTAATGCAAATTAAAAATTACAGATCATCGATTGAAAACAACAGATTATAAATTTACAACAACCGATCATAGGTTGAGCGTTTGATAATACTACTAATTGAAGTAGGTTTAAGTTCATCAAAATATAAAACCATGAAAAAAATAAACTTACTACTACTATTTATATTGAGTTGCTCAATATTATTATCAAACGAAAGAATTTTTTTCAAGTTTAAAGACGAATCAAAAAAAATCACTCTTAATTACAACAAAGGAGAAGATTTACAGGCAAATATTTATACCAAAGAATTTAATAGGTTAATTACAAAATTTGGTATTTCTAAAATTTATGATCCTGTTAAAACAAGAAGTAAAGCACTTGATGTGACTTTTGCTATTGAATTAACAAATTATAAAAAAAACTTTCAAAAGTTAATTGAAACTCTAGAGCAATATGAATTTATTGAATATGCTGAAACAGATGTAGAAGTAAAATCTTTTCACACCATAACTGACCCTGATTTCGTTCTAAACAAACAATGGTATTTAACCAAAATAAATGCTCATGCTGCTTGGGATACATATAGAGCTACAGCTTCTACAACAGCAAGAAAGGTAGTAATAGCAGTTGTAGATGATGCGATTTTAACTTCTCATCGAGATTTAGCTCCAGTAATGTTCAAAAATAGTTCTGAAATTGGTGGAATATCAGGTTTTGATGATGATGGAAACGGTTATATTGATGACACTACAGGATGGGATGCATCAAGTGTTGACAACAACCCTAATCCACCAACTTCAGCATCAAATTCTTATTTCACACATGGTACCCATGTTGCAGGCTTAGTAGGCGCTAAAACTGATAACTCAATCGGAATTGCTTCAATGGGCTATGATATTCAAATTTTACCAATTAAAATTGGTAGAGATTCTGATGCCAAGCTTGATAGCGCACTTGGAGGATTAGATTATGCAGTAAACTGTGGATTTGTTGACGTTGTAAATATGTCTTGGGGTAGTTATAGTTACAATCAAACTTATCAAAACATAATTAATGCTGGCCATTCGAAGGGGATAATATTTGTAGCAGCCGCTGGAAATGATAGTACCAGTGCTCTAGCATATCCTGCTTCATACAACCATGTAATAAGTGTTGCTGCAGGTAACAAAAATGATATTAAAGCAAGTTTCTCTAATTGGGGTCCAACTATAGATATTGTAGCACCAGGAGTAAATATTTTTAGTACTACAGCAGGCTCTATTTCTTCTTACAATTCTTTTCAGGGAACTTCTATGGCTTCTCCAATTGTTGCAGGACTTTGTGGGTTAATGGTTGCTCATTCGCCTGGAATTTCTCCTGCAAATGTTGAACTTTGTATAAAATCAACTGCGACAACTAATATTGATGCTTTAAACCCATCATTTTCAGGTCAATTAGGAGCAGGAAGAATTAATGCAGATTTAGCATTATTATGTTTAAATGGACCACCAATAGTAAATATAACTTCGAACCGAAAAGTAATATGTCAAACTCAAACTATTAGTTTTCAAGATGTCAGTTTGGGGATTCCTGCTACTTCATGGGAATGGGATTTTCCGGGAGGAACTCCTGCTACATCATTGTCGCAAAACCCAACGATTCAATACAATACTAATGGAAATTATAATGTGACCTTAATTGCTACAAATTCATTTGGATCAGATACTACCACATTTATTAATTATGTAGGTGTAGGAACTCAATCAGCAACAATTTCTGGAAATAATGTTATAAATTCTGGTGATCCAACCACTTTACGATTCGATTTTACTGGAAATCCACCTTATACTTTTACTTACACTGATGGTACAACAAATTTTCCAAGTACTGCTTCTAGTTCTCCTCATTATATTACTATCCCTGTAGTATCTACCTCTACCAATTATAGTATGATTTCTTATAGTGATGCTGGATGTATTGGAACTTTTAACGGAAATGCTAATATACAAGTCAATATCTCTTCAAATTGTTATGACAATACTAACTTCATGAACAACTGGTATTTTGGTAATTATGCTGGGATTACTTTTGACCCTATAACTCGAAACCCATCTGCTATTCCATTGTCATCAATGTCAACAGGTGAAGGGTGTGCCTCTATTTCTGATTCAAGAGGGAATCCTCTTTTTTATTCAAATGGTATAAGAGCTTGGAGTGCAAGTAACACACAGATAGGAGTTGGTTTAGGAGGAGCAACTAATTCAGCTCAGTCTAGTATTATCACACCAGTTCCAGGAGATACAAATCTATATTATATTTTCACTGTAAATGATTGGCATCAAACTTCAACTAATTTTCAATATGCAATTTATTACAAGGCAAATGATTCTGTTTCAGCAGCAAAAACTATAACTTATGATATAAAAGAACAAGTTGCAGCAACTTATCACCAGAATGGAACCCATATTTGGGTAGTAGTGCATAATTCAGCAAGTGCAGGCAATCAATTTCTTGCATATAAACTAGATGGGGTGACTCCACCAGATAGTATAACACCTATTATATCAACATCATCTGTTACTAATGCTATGCAATATTCTGGCTATAATAGACACGGAGCATTAAAATTTTCTCATACTGGAGATTTACTTGCTTCAGCATTTGGAGGATCAAGAGCTTCAGCCACAAACTTAAGTTCCATTTTATCTATTTTTCAATTTGACAATAACACTGGGGTAATTAGTAGTGAACTTGTAATTGAATCTGGATTAGGAATAAATAATTACATGTATTCCTGTGAATTTTCTCCTGACAATTCTGTATTATACGCAACAGAATTTAATAGTGATTCAATTCATAGATATGATTTATCAGTTTTGAATCCAGCCACTATTAAATCCAGTAAAAAAACTATGTATTCTGGTGTATCAAACTCTACTGCTCTTCAACTTGGACCAGATAAAAAAATATATGTTTGTGTAGAAGAAGAAAAATATCTAAACGTATTCAATAACCCTAATAACTTTTCCTCACCAAACTATTTAGTAAATAGTGTTACATTAAATGGAAAAGGATACCTAGGTCTTCCAAACTTTTTCACTACAAATAGATCAAATGATATATTTAAAGATTCAACATTGTGTAATGGAAATTACCCTTTTTCTTTAAATGCAACTGCAGTTGGAGGAATTTCTAATGTCGAATGGTTTAATGGAAGTGGCATTTCACTTAGTACAAGCAATACATATTCCATTTCAGGTCCAGGTTCTTATTATGTAGATAGAACAACTACTGCTGGATGTATTTGGAGAGATTATTTTACGATTTCAAATGGTACTGCTCCAAGTTTAATTGCTAATGACACTAGTTTTTGTTTAGGTGAAACAATGCAATTAAGTTCATCGGGAACTGGAACGGTTAAATGGTATCCTTCTGCATCATTATCAAATGACGCAATTAATAATCCAATATTCATTGGGACTAGTTCTCAAAAACTAATTTTAATTAGAACAGGTATTAATGGATGTATTACTAAAGATTCTATTAATGTTTTCATAGATTCAAATTGCTGTGGTGTAATTGCTGATTTCTATTCTTCAGATACTACAATTTGTGTAGGAAGTACTATTAATTTTACAAATACATCTTCAACTACTTCTACTACTTCACCTTTAACTTATTTATGGAATTTTGGAACAGGTGCTTTACCTTCTACTTCAACAAGTACAAATTCTTCCGTTTTATTTAATACAACTGGAACTCATAACGTAACACTTATTGCATCAAATAATTGTGGAATTGACACATCGTATTTGACAATAAATGTAATTGGACTACCTGATTTATCATCTTTTAATGATACTAACATCTGTTTTGATAGTTTATCAGGGGGGATTCAATTAGGTTCAACTCCTATTTCAACATATAACTATTCTTGGTCTCCAAGTTTAGGATTGTCTAACCCAAATATTGCTAACCCTATATATTCAGGTCTAACTTCTCAACAGTACACTGTAAGTGTCACAAACAATTTTGGTTGTATAAGTACTAAAACAATCCAAATTAATTTTATTCAAAAACCAAATATAAATATTGGAAATAATAGGACTTTTTGTCCAGGATACAATCTATATTTTAGTAATAATGCTACTAATCCAGCAACTCCTTTAATAACTTATAATTGGAATTTTGGAGCAAGTCAGATACCAACATCATCAAGCCTTCCAAATCCTCGTTCTATTTTCAATACTCCTGGTGTTCATAATGTAACACTTAGTATGACTAATATTTGTGGAACTTCTGTCGATACAATTGAAGTTACAATTCTTGGTAAACCAAATGCTAATATAGGACCTAATGTAACGATATGTCAAGATGATACAATTATATTCGCTAATACTGATACAAATATAACCTCTTATACAACAAGTTGGTATTTTCAAGGAGGATCTCCAACACACTCAACACTTCCAAATCCTTCAGTTTCATTCAGTAACTTAGGAACGAACTTAGTAAGTTTAACACTTAGAAACAATTGTTTTGTTACAACTGTAACTAAGTATGTCAATGTACTTCCAAAACCAAGAGTAAATATTGGACCTGATAAAACTATTTGTGAAGGTATGAATATTACTTTTGCAAATTCTTTAGCTAATTCAGGTTTTCCCTCTTATAACTGGAGCTTTGGACCTGGAGCTTCAATTTCTAGCTCAACACTTTTATATCCTACAGTTACTTTTAATACCCCTGGTACAAATATGGTTATCCTAACTATGACAAACAGTTGCGGTTCTAAAATGGATACCATGTATGTTACTGTTAATAAAAAACCAAAAGCCAACATTGGGGCTAACCAAACTATTTGTTCTGGTGCAACTATTAATTTTGCTGATACTGCCACTAATACTGCTGCTTATTCTTACAACTGGAACTTTGGGGCTGGATCTGGAATTCCTAATTCTACTTCTCCTAACCCTTCTGTTACTTTTGCTAATGCTGGTACTTTCACAGTTACTCTTACTATGACTAATACCTGTGGAACTTCTACTGCAACTAAAGTGATAACAGTGAATCAAGCTCCTGCTGCTAACATTGGGGCTAACCAAACTATCTGTTCTGGTGCAACTATTAATTTTGCTGATACTGCTACTAATACTGCTGCTTATTCTTACAATTGGACCTTTGGGACTGGGTCTGGAATTTCTAGTTCTACTTCTCCTAACCCTTCTGTTACTTTTGCTAATGCTGGTACTTTCACAGTTACTCTTACTATGACTAATACTTGTGGAACTTCTACAGCAACTAAAGTGGTAACAGTGAATCAAGCTCCTGCTGCTAACATTGGGGCTAACCAAACTATTTGTGAAGGAGATATAATTAATTTTAGTAATTCTGCTCCAAATCCTTTTTCATCAGCATTATCTTACAGCTGGAACTTTGGAACTGGTGCTTCACCATCTAGTTCAACTAGTCCAACTCCTAGTGTTACTTTTAATACGGCAGGAGCTTACACTGTTAGTTTAACATTAACAAATAGTTGTGGAACAGTTACTGTAAATAAAGTAATTACAGTTAATCAAAAACCTAACGTAAATATTGGCCCTGATCAAACTATTTGTCAAGGAAGTTCTATAAATTTTGGAAATACAGCAGGTAATCCATTTTCTTCTTCCTTAGGATATAGTTGGAACTTTGGACCATTTGCAACCCCTTCTACTTCAACAAATCCAAATCCTATTGTAACTTTTAATAACCCTGGAATACATATGGTTACTTTAACAATGGGTAATGATTGTGGAGAATCGACAGACACAATGTATGTTACGGTTAATCCTAATCCAGATATATCTGGTTTTATGGATACTGTAATTTGTATTGGTCCTTCATTTCCAAGAGATATTCCTATTGGTGAAGCACCAATAACTGGATACACTTACAACTGGACTCCTGCGGCAAATTTAACAAATCCTTCTGCATCTAGAACAATTGCTAGAATTTATAGTGCTCCTGCAACTTTTACAGTTACTGTAACTAATTCATACGGTTGTATGGCGAGAAGAACAGTTACAATTACTGAAGATACTTGTTGTCCAACTGCAGTGGCATCAGTTAATAATGATTCCTTATGCTTAGGTGATTCATTTAACTTTACTTATGGTGGAACTAAAAATGTATCTGGAAACTTATATAAAAATGGAACTTTGGTTTCTCCTATTTGTTTTAATGCTGCTCAAACTCCTATCACATATTTTGTTTCTCAGAATGCAACGATTCAAGCTAATGGAGATTTATTGAAAACAGCTGGAGGAAACTCTTGGGGTACAACAGGTGTAGCAAGTGCTATGAGTACCCAACAAATACAGCCAGGAGAATATATTGAATGGGATATTCAGGGGCAAGCAAATAATATGCAAGCTGGAATCATGATTGGATTATCTTATAACCCTGCTGCAATATCTTCGTGGAATACTGTTGATTATGCTTTATACCATTTCACTGGAAACTATGAAATATATGAAAATGGAGGAACTTCAAGACCATTTATTACTCCTCCCATAGCTGTTAATGCGGGAGATAGAATGAGAATTGAAAGAAACGGAGGAAATATTGATTATTACATAAATTGTGTTTTAGTTAGATCTACATTGGAAACAATGCCAACAAATTCAATGAGAGTTGAGATTGCTATGTGGGCTCAAGGATCTAGAGTTACTGGTTTGGTAAGAGGAACAATCTGTGGACCTTGTATAAATCCATTAAATACTATTAATTTCCCTGACCCTGCAATTAATCCTCCTACTTATATTGTTGGAAATACTATTTCAACAACTGCTTTGGGAACTGGTAATTTTACTTTCGAAATAATAGCTTGTGATACATTATGCTGTGATACCGCAAATGTAACTATCAATATTGATTCTTGCTGCCCTACTGCCGTAGCTATTCTTGATGACTCTGTACTTTGTATAGGTGACACAGTTAATTTCACTTATGGTGGTGGTTCTTCAACAACAGGTAAGATATTTAAAAATGGAACTTATTTATCTGACATATGTTTTAATAGTCAGAAAACTCCTATTACCAATAACTTAGTACAACATGTTACAGTTCAATCAAATGGAGATATATTAAAAACTAGTGGAGGAAATTCATGGTCTTCTGTTGGAAAGGCAAGAAGTATTCAACAAATTCTTGATGGAGAGTATATTGAATTTGAAATGAAAAGGAGTAGTCCTAATTTAGGAGGTACAATGATTGGATTAGCATACTCTGTAAATTCATCCTCTAATTGGCAGAATATAGATTATGCATTCTATGATTACAGTTCTAATTATAATATTTATGAAAGTGGAAATGGAAATTCTACTTTAAACCCTAGGACAACAGGGGATATTATGAGAATAGAAAGAGACGGTGGTACTATTAGATATTACATTAATTGTGTACCGTTGACAAAAACTGCTTTAGAATCAGCAACTCAATTAGCTATGCCAATGACTGTACAAATTGAAATGTGGAGACAAGGCGCTTCTATAAGTAATCTAGTAAAAGGAAAAATATGTGGAAGTTGTAATAATCCTCTTGGAAATATAAATTTCCCTGATCCTAATTTAAATCCACCAACATTCATTACAAATAATGCACCTATACCAACTGCAGGTTTATCTCCTGGAACATATACTTTCCAGATAATAACTTGTGAGTTTCTATGTTGTGATACTGCAGAAGTAAGCTTTTTTATTGATTCTTGCTGTCCTATTGCTGTTGCGATATTAGACGACACGACAATCTGTTTAGATGATTCAGTCAACTTTACCTATGGAGGTGGACCTTTTGTAACAGGTAATATATACAGAAATGGAACTTTCATTTCCCAACTTTGTTTCAATAGTCAAAAAACTCCTATTACGTTTAATTCCTTACAGAACACAACTGTTCAAACCAATGGTGACTTATTAAAGACAGGTGGTGGAAATTCATGGACAACATCGGTTACTGGTAAAGGACAAAGTGTTCAACAAATTTTACCAGGAGAGTTTGTAGAATGGGAGATTCAAGGAAATAGCACGAATTTTCAGCGCGGAATTATGATGGGACTTTCATATAATATCCCAGCCAATTCTACATGGAATACAGTTGATTATTCATTATATAATTATTTTGGAAACTACCAAATTTATGAAAATGGTGCTAACCCTTTAAATACAGGGACAGTTACAGCTGGTGATATGATGAGAATAGAAAGAAACGGAGGGAATATAATTTATTATATCAACTGCGTTCCAATAAGAACAGTTGCTGAACCAACTGCACAAGCAGCATTACCTATGTTAGTTGAAATTGTTATGTATGCTCAAAACTCTAGAGTTCATGGGTTAGTTAAAGGAAGAATTTGTGGTAGTTGTGTTAATCCATTCAGCCATATAAACTTTCCTGATCCAACTTTAAATCCACCAGCGTATTTGGCTAATACAACAATAACAACTGCAGGTTTAATACCTGGAACCTATACTTTTGAGATTATAGCTTGTGACCTTATATGTTGTGATACTACTGAAGTAACCTTTGTTTTAGATACTTGTTGTGATTCTTTACAAATTAAGTATGTAATTACTAGTAATCCTAGAGTTGCAAACCCAGGAATAGTCCAATTAAATACAATTGGAGGAACTGGACCTTACACCTATACATTAGTTGGTGGGTCTACAAACAACACTGGGTTATTTAAAAACTTAGCTATATTAACTACTTATACATTCATTATTACTGATGCTATGGGTTGTTCAAAAACAATAACTATTTATATACCTAAGGATTTGAAAGGAAGTGGAACTCGTGGAAGTAATAACACTACTTTAGAAGAGGTAAATCTGGTTAACAATCAAATGAAGTTATTCCCTAATCCAACCAATGGAAGGGTGACAATTTCATTAGAGAGTACTAACTTCTCGCAAATTGAGGTAATACATAGTTCGTCTGGAAAAACAGTTATTAGAAAAACTTTAGCTGAAACTACAAACAAAACAACACTTGATGTTAACTCATTAACAACAGGAGTTTACCTTGTAAAGATTACTGACGAAAACAACAAACAATATATAATGAAGATGATTAAAATCTAATCTTCATAAATACCCTAAATGCAAAAAGGATTGTCAATTAAGACAATCCTTTTTTTTGAAAAAGTTTAATGATACTTTTAAAAAAGTAAAGAAAAATTATATCCAACTCCCTTCAATTGGTCTTTCCCAATCTGTAAGAAATTCTTCTTTAGTTGTAACTAATCCGTTGTAAAAATTAGTGGTTTTTGATATTTCTCCTGAAGCTATTTTATTTCTTAACTCCATAAAAGGTAATATCTCCACTACTCCATTATTGTCATAAGCAACCAACATTCTGTCCATAAGTTTTACTTCTAAAATTTCTTCCAATTCTTTAATGAATTTTACTGATCCATCTTGAGCTCTTCCACACATGGTATCTCCTTCTGTATCTGCAAAAACTGCAATGAATCTATTTTTAAGAATTTGAAAAGCTCCTTTTACTAATTTTCCATGTGAATCCCATTGAGATAGAAATACCTCAGCGTATTTCTCAATATCAGCTAATTGTGAATCTGTAAACTCTAGATTACTTGTGTATACCCAAGCTTTTGCTTGGTTATCAATTAAATCAAAATCAATTCCTATATGTAATGTTGTTTCAGTCATTTATTATAAATCTTGAGCCTGAGCAATCAATTCAGCAATATCCATTACATGAACAGAATCTCCTTTGTTTGCTAACTTAACGCCATCCGTCATCATGGTATTACAAAACGGACAACCAGTTGCAATTATATCTGGATTTACCTCCATCGCGTCTTCTGTACGCTCTACGTTTACTTCTTTGTTTCCAGGTTCTGCTTCTTTAAACATCTGTGCTCCTCCAGCTCCACAACACAATCCTTTAGTCTTGCATCTTTTCATTTCTACTAGTTCAGCATCTAAAGTTTCTAGCACTTTTCTTGGTGCTTCATACACATCATTGGCTCTACCCAAGTAACAAGGGTCATGGAAAGTAATCTTTTTTCCTTTGAATGGTTTCCCATCTTCAATTCTTAATTTTCCAGAATCAATTAATTCTTGAATTAACTGAGTATGGTGAATTACTTCATAGTTCCCTCCCAATTCTGGGTATTCATTTTTTAATGTATTAAAACAATGCGGACAACCTGTTACAATTCGTCTCACTTTGTATTCATTCATTATCTGAATGTTTTGCATAGCTTGCATTTGAAACAAAAACTCGTTTCCAGCTCGCTTTGCAGGATCGCCAGTACAAGATTCCTCTGCACCAAGCACAGCAAATTTGGTATCTACTTTGTTGAGAATTTTCACAATTGCTTTGGTAATTTTTTTTGCTCTATCGTCAAAACTTCCTGCACAACCTACCCAAAATAACAAATCGGGTGCTTCTCCTTTGGCAAGATATTCTGCCATTGTATGTACTTTTATTCCACTCATAATTTTATGACTTAAATACTTGTATTTTTTCGTTTGAATCTACCAAATCGGTAAATTTTCCTGTAAATCTTGTTGCTCTCACAATGTGATTATCTACCCAATGATAGTTTCCCCCTCTTGGTTTCCCAAATAATATTCCATGGTAGTTGAATCCATGTTTATCCAACCATTTTTCGGTTACTTCTCTATTTTCTTCTACTCTAGAGGTAAAAAAAGTAATAATATGCCCTTGTTCATACCATTTATTCAAGGTTTCCAATGCGTCTGGATACACCTCAGCAGTTTCCATTCTCTCAGGCTCTTCATTAGGAATGTCATCACAGATTGTTCCATCAATGTCAATCATGTAATTCTTTACCTCCTCAGGAAGAACAGGACTTATGTGTTGTCCATCTACTATTTTTTCTACTAATTTCATTATAACTTTTTATTTTCATTATCATCCTGAATTTAGTTCAGGATCTATTCTCTGTGAAATATTCTTTTTGAGATTCCGCATCAAGTGCGGAATGACAACTTTAAGATTACTTAGAGAAAATACTACTCTTCATCTTTCCACTTTAATCTATCACTAGCAGGGAATTGCCAAACTGCTCCGTTATTTTCTATATTACTGAACATTCCTGTTAACTCTGCGGGTGCTTTAGACTCTTCCATCACCAAATATCTTCTCAAATCAATAATAATTGCCAATGGGTCAATATTTACAGGGCAAGCCTCCACACAAGCGTTACAACTAGTACAAGCCCATAATTCCTCTTCGGTAATATAATCGTGAACCAGTTTTTTATCATCATGAGAGTCTGCTCCGTTCTTTCTTTTGTAATCACCTAATTCCACCATTCTATCCCTAGTATCCATCATGATTTTTCTTGGAGATAATAATTTCCCTGTTTGGTTTGCAGGACATTCAGATGTACATCTACCACACTCTGTACAAGTATATGCTTGTAGCAGACTATTCCAAGGTAAATCGGTTACATCCTTTACTCCAAAGGTTTGCGGTTCACCAACTAGTTCTGCAGGAGCTGCATAAGGGTCAGCTTCTGGGTCAAACATCATTTTTACTTCGTCTGTTACAGCTTCCATGTTGGATAATCTTCCTTTTGCATTCAAATTAGAATACCACACATTTGGGAAAGCTAAGAAAATATGAAAATGCTTTGAATATGGCAGGTAATTCATAAATGTTAACACAATAATTAAGTGACCCCACCACCCTATTCTTTCTAATAAATGTAGTCCTTCAGTTTCCATTCCTCCAAAAATCATAGGTCCATACCATTGACTCATGGCAAATCCAAAACCTCCTTCTCCTGCTGCATGACTTTCTCCTTTTAGATGAAGTACCTCGTCAGTTCCATTCATTGTAAAAATGAACATCACCAATAAAAATTCTAAGTATAATATAATATTTCCATCAAGCTTAGGCCAACCTGTCATTTCATCTTTATGAAAACGAGGAATTTTTAATAGATTTCTTCGAGCTAAAAAAGCGAAAGTAGCGACTAATGCCAGAACTGAAAGCACTTCTATAATACTGATAACTAATGTATATAATCCGCCCAAGCTTGGATAAAATATTCGGTGTTGACCAGTAATTCCATCCAAAATTATTTCGATTAACTCTATTTGAGTAAGAATAAAAGCCACATAAATAAACAGGTGAAGAATAGCTGGTATGGGTCTATGAAACATCTTTTTTTGTCCGAGAGCAACGAGAGTCATCACTTTCCATCTTTCTCCTTTTCGATCATTTATCTTTTTCTCTCTTCCGAGATTTATATTATTAATTACTTTTTTCACATTCCAGCCAAAAAAGCCAAAACCAGCAATAATTATTACGATAAAAAATATGCTTCCAATTCCCATAAAATAGTTGTGTAAGTTGGTTGGAATAAAGATAGGTACTTTTAAATAATTATTAATTAGGAATGAATAATTAATAATGGATTTAAATAAGAAATGAAAGTTTCATGAAAAAAACATAGGAATTCATGAATTACAACCAGACTGTATCATGAATTGTTTTTATTATTGAATATTAATAAATTATGCATATGAAGAATTTAATTTTATTTTCCATATTATTCTTATCGAGTACTTCGTTCTCTCAAAAACCTGCTATATATGGAGGAAACATTGAAGTAACTCAAATTGGATCAAATCAGTTTATAATGCGAGCTACGGTTCAGATTGATTCAGTTAATGTTACTTCAATGACTATTAATGCTTTTGACAATGCAACAGACACTTTTGTGAAGTCTTTTACTATTTCTCTGGATTCATCTGCTATAATCCCATTGAGATATAATACTTTTATATTTGATTCACTTTATGTTAATTATCTTTCTGATACTTTTAATATACCAAATAATCCAAATGGATATTATTTTGTAAATACTGAATTTTTAAAGATAAAAGGATTAAGAAATTTTAATGATGGAAATTATATTTTCAATTGTCAAATTCCTGACCCTGCGATTCCAGGAGGTAATTCTAATCCTAGATTTGTAAATTTTGATGATAGTTTATATTTAAGATCTGGGAGAGAATCAAATCTCAATTTTAGTTGTATAGATAAAGATGGAGATAGTTTACATTATTCTGTTTTCACTCCTTTTGATTCTGTTTCATTTATCGGTGGAAAACCATTTTCTCAGCTATCATTTAAAACTGGTTTCAACTTAAGCAATCTTGTTGGGCCTGGAGCAAGAGTTTATGTAAACTCAAATTCAGGGTTTGTTTGGGTTCAATTTGCATTTTTAGGAAAATATAGTACCCCTATCAAATGTGAAGAATTTAGAAATGGAGTTAAAATAGGTGAAGTACATAGAGATTTAGTTTTATGTGGAAATATATTTTATTCTGAAATTTCTGAAATAAAATTATTTAAAAATGTAACTATCTATCCAAACCCATCAAATGGAAACTTTACTCTTGCTATTGAAGAATTTAAAGACTCTGAATATAATTTAAACATCATTGATGTAACTGGAAAAACAGTTCATTCAGAACTAATTTATTCCTCTCAATCTACTATTAATCTTAATAAAGTCTCAAAGGGGATTTATTTTGTTCAACTTTCTGATGGAAGCAATAAAGTTGTAAAACGAATTGTGATTCAGTAAAAATAAATCCACAAAAAAAGCCTTCCGATAAAATCTGGAAGGCTTTTTTAAATTTATAAATCTTTGTTTAAGGAGTTGGTTGCTTATCCAATAATTCTTTCAGCTTCTTTTCGTCAGTAGCATCCAATTTTACTCCTTTTTGTTTTCCTCCAAACACAGCAAATTGTAAATAACGCTTTGGATGAGTCTTAATATTAAGCACCAATCGTTGAGTTTCTTCAAGCATTGCATTCATATTATTTATCAACTCATCGCTATAGATTAATTGATGTGCAGTTCCGTCACCATTGTTAATCTCATCCATCATTTTGGTAACTTGAGCAAGAGCAGCTTTCGCTTCGTTTACAGTTCCAGCAATATCAGCACCTTTTAATGAATCTGATAAATCAGAAAAGTTGGTGATTAAGTTAGTTACTTTTTCATTACTATTCTTAAGATTTTCAGTAATGGAAGCAACATTTGCCAAAGTAGATTTGATGTTAGCAGAACTTGCTTTCACCACATTATCTACATCTTTTACTGTGGAATTTAATGTAGCAACTGTTTGCCTCATTGAGTACATCATTTTCCTGAGGTTTTCTCCATCAGTTCCCAAAACAGTATCAATACTTGCCAATGATTTATTCAATCTTTCTAACAGCGTATTTACTTGCTTCTCAATTGGATCAATTTTTTGAGTTGCCAATTCTGAAATTCCATATTTAAAAGCAGGAGAAATTGTATCTCCTTGTTCTAACAAATTATCATAATCTTCTCCTAATATAATTTCTATGGTACTCGTACCCAAAAAAGAAGATGCAAGTCTAGCTTTTGAGTCACTCGGTATTTTCAAATCAGCCTCATCAATACTCAATGTAGTAATTAGCCTATCTTGAGATTCATTAAGTTGAACATCCTGTACCACCCCTATTTGCTTTCCTCTAAACTTAATAACAGAACCTGGAACTAACTCTTGTACGTTTCCATAACTTGTGTAAAAAGTACGATTTGTATTGAAAAAATTAATTCCTTTCAAAAACTGAATTCCAAACAATAACAATGCAATAGCCACAACTACTGTCAATCCGATAATAAATTCTTTTTTAAATTTCAAAACTTGTTTTTTTTAGTTTTTAGCCAATTCTATTGCCTTTTGCAAATCTACTCTTTTTCCATCAACAAAGCCCATTACAAAAGCATCTTTATATCCTTTTCCTTTAGCGGTTTTCAACGATTTTTTTATCTGAGTATACGAACCAGTGGTTCCATAATAGTAGCGGTAATATTTTCCGTCTTTTTTTATCTGTACGTTTCTTAATCCCTTAAAGTTGTATGATTTAGGCTCTATTTTATTGGTAGATGAAGCCAATTGAATTTTAAATTCCACTTTTTTATTCGAAGAAGAAGTTACTGGTTTTGGCTTGTTATTGCCTGTATCAGTTGTTTTCATCTCATTATAAATCTTGTCTCTTTTCTTCTTGTAGGTTTTAAAAGCATTATAAATAGCTTGTGCCATTTTTTGCTGATTCTTGGTTTTTTTTAAATACTCATTCTCCTTTGAATTGGTTAAAAAACCAGTTTCAATAAGTACACTAGGCATGGTAGTTTTATACAGAACCACAAATCCAGCTTGCTTAACTCCTCTGTCTTTTCTACCTATTTTTTTAAACTCTTTTTGAATTTCGCTTGCAAAACTAATACTCTGATTCAAATAAGCACTAAGCTGCATTGTTCTGGCAATCAGTTTTTCTGGAGTAATTTTGTAGTATTTACTCTTGTTCTCTTCTAGTTCAATTACTGAGTTTTCCCTTGCAGCAATTTCTTCCTGCTCATCAGTTTTATGTAAACCAAGTACATAAGTTTCTGATCCGTACGGACTAGATTTTTTATTCGCATTGGCATGAATACAAATAAATAAATCTGCTTTTTTTGAATTAGCAATTTTTGCTCTATTATCCAATGTCACAAATTTATCTGTCTTTCTTGTGTAGATAACTTTTACATCTTTATCCTTAGTTTCAATCAATTTTCCAAGCTTTAGAGCAATGTTCAAGGCTATTGTTTTTTCCTTGCTACCTTTCCCCGAGCAGCCATGGTCATGGCCTCCATGCCCTGCATCAATTACTACGGTTTTAAACTTTCTTCCTTGAGAATAACTTGTTTGATGAAAAAAAACAATTGCCAAAGCAAGAAAAACACCAACAAACCGTTTGTGCATAAATCTTGGAGTAATAATATTCATTTTTTCTGAAAACATAGTTTTTAGATTAACTTTGTAGCTGATTCTTAGTACCGAATAAAACAAATTTAACATTATACAATTTAAGGACATATTCATAAGAGCGATAGTTATTAGCGTGTTTCTGTTAATATTGTTGTTTAAAAGCAATGTTGCCGCTCAAGTAACTCCTATTATTGATACCACCAAAAAGGTAATTGATACTACCAAAAAAGTAATTGAAAACAATAATAAACCAACCAAAAAAATTGTAGTTGACAGAATGCTTGACGAACCCGTTGAGTATAATGCAAAGGATTCTATACGGCTAAATGTGATAGAACAAAAAGTATACCTATTTGGCGGAGGCGAAGTGAAATTTGGAGAAATTGAATTGAAAGCGGGATATATTGTTTATGATTTCAAAAATAAAAATGTGTGTGCCTATCCCAGAAAAGATTCTGCTGGAAATGATGTTGAGTTTCCAGAGTTTACTGACGGCAAAGAGGTCTTTACAGCAAAATTAATGTGTTACAATTTTGAATCAAAAAAAGCTTTTGTAGAAGGAAGTAGAGCCAAACAAGGAGAAGGATTTATTCATTTTGATAAGATTAAGATTTACGAAAACAAGGAAACCCATGGAAAGCATGGAAAATACACAACTTGTGATTTGGAGCACCCACATTACTATTTCAATATTTCGAAAGCGGTAGTAAAACCTGATGACAAAATTGTAGCTGGCCCTCTACTACTTTATATCGCAGATGTGCCTACTCCACTTGGTTTGCCTTTTGGTTTTTTTCCTAATCAAAAGAAAAAAGGTGCTGGAATCATTATGCCAACTTACGATAACTCAGTTCCTTGGGGAAGTGGATTAAGAAATGGTGGATACTATATTCCTATCAAAGATTTTGCCGATATTCAGCTTACAGGAAGTATTTATTCCCGAGGAACTTGGGGAGTGAGAGCAATTACTCGATACAAGAATTTATATAAATATAGTGGTAATTTTCAGCTATCATTTCAAGAAAACATAAATGGCGATAAAGATTTACAAGCCCTTACTAATTATAGTAAATCAAGGATTTTCTCTATTATTTGGAATCATAACCAAGACCCAAAGGCAAGACCTAATTCAACATTTAATGCCAATGTAAATTATAATAGTAATGCACGTTCAGATATTAATGAAACGGGTGTAGGGTTTTTAAATAATTCCTATCAATCATCTTTATCGTATAGAAAAACATTCCCGAATACTCCATTTAGCATGACAATGAATGCTTCGCAAAGTGGAACTTTTACCCCAGCAGATACTTCAATTAATAGACAAGCTTACAATAATTTAACTTTTAATCTGCCTGATATTAACTTTGCAATGAATCGTATTTACCCTCTTAAAGGACTTGAAAATGAGAATAACGCAAGAAAGAAATGGATGAAGGAAGCTTCTAAAATTTTCCTTACTTGGAACTCTCAATTCAAAAATTCAGTAAGCTTTATAGATACTGCACTTACAAGCAATTTTGCTCAAGAATTACTTCCTCAGATGAGAAACGGAATTCAACATAATATCTCGGCAGGTACTTCATTCAAAATATTGAAAAATAATGTGGCAATTAATCCTTCTATTAGAGCTACTGAGAGATGGTATTTTCAAAAATTTAATCGTTTTTACGAACCTGTTGATGATACAATACTATCTGATACATTAAGAGGAATAAAAAATTGGGGCAGAGCTATGAATGCCAGTTTTAATGTGTCTGCCACATCAAAACTATATGGATTTTATCAATTCGCTGGATTTGCAAAAGGAAAAAAAGAAGCACTTGTGAGACATGTATTAACTCCTTCCTTATCATTTAATTACAACCCAAATTTTAGCACACTAACTGACACACAATATATCAATGCAAATAATATAATATTGCCTTATTCTCCTCTACAACTAGGAATATATGGAATCCCACCAAACTCTGAATCTGGAGTTTTAGGACTTAATTTGATTAACTCATTGGAGATGAAAATCAAAACCAAAACTGATACAGGAATGGTTTATAAAAAAGTAAAGTTAATTGAGAATTTTTCTATTGGAACCAGTTACGATTTGTTATTGGATAGCTTTAATTTAAGAGACATAACAGTATCTGGACGAACCACTTTATTCAAGTTGGTAAGCCTTAATGGGAGTATGCGTTTTAATCCCTACTCAAGAAGAGAAAATAATAGAACTCAATTGCAAAATGTATACGAATTCAATGAATCTGGAAAGTTAGCAAGGCTTGTAGATGCAAATTTAGCAGCCAGCTTTAGCCTTTCGCCAGAAACTTTCAAGAAGAAAACGCCAGAAACTGAAGGTGAAGAACAAGCTCCTGAAGTAAATCCTTATGAAATTCCTTGGAATGCATCTTTTACCTACAATTTGAACGTAAGAAAATTTGTGAACAGTGTATCTCAAAATGATACGACTACTTATATTCAAACCGCTGGAGTTAATGGTTCTGTAAGTTTTACACAAAAATGGAGAGTTGGATTTAGTCTTAACTATGATGTAACGAATAAGCAATTGTCCTATACATCACTTGATATTTACAGAGATTTACATTGCTGGGAAATGAGATTAGGATGGATTCCTTTTGGACCAAGGCAGAGTTACAATTTTCAAATTAATGTAAAAGCATCTATATTAGAAGAATTGAGATATAAAAAACAGTCTCAACCCAATGAATTTCGTTAAATTTGGTAAAACCATTGCCCAATGTTCAAAAATTTATTTTTTATTATTCTCCTAATAAGTTTATGTTTCAAGACATATTCACAGGAAGAAACAGAAGCTTTTACACCCAAGGATTGGACTATTTCTAGTTATTTATTTTCTCAACCCTATGTGTATCAAAATAATAATTTTCCTACACTATTTACGGGTTTAAGTGTAAAGAGGTATTTTGGACCTATAGGCTTAAGATTAGGCTATGAAAGAATAGTAAACAAAGGTGTTTTAAATTACCAAGGCGATTCTTTATCTGTTACTTCTGAAGAAAATTTTTTAACTGAAAATGCGTTTAGGATAGGAACAGAATATCGACATACTTATTACGACATTATTTCTTTTCATCTTTTTTTAGATTATATCATAAATCCTTTTGACGGAAAATACGATATGTTCAATATTAACCAAGAAAAATTAGTAGAAGCCAATATTGACGGTCTTTCTCAAGGTGTGATTCTTGGTATGGGTTTTGATTGGATACTTACTGAATATCTTTCTTTGGGATTGGAAACTAGAGTTGATTTTTTAAATAACAAACATGATTTATCCATAGTAAACCATGAAAAAGGATATTCAGTAAATTATATAGAAACCACCTCAGACATTCAATTAAAGCTCTTAGGTAATTTAACACTTAACTACCATTTTTAAACTTACTTTATGTACAAAATACTTTCAATATTCTTAGCACTTACACTTCTTGTAACTGGCTGCAAAACAACAGCTCAAAGTTCGATGTACGATTCTAAAAGCAAAAAAGCCATTGCCTTTTATAAAAAAGGATACTCAGCATTTAGAAACGGTTATCAAAACCCAGAGAAATTAGCTGAGGCCGAGAAGTATACTTTGAAAGCAATAAAAAAAGATCCAAATTTTACTACTGCCTATTTACTAATGGGGGAAATTGAAATTGCCAAAGGAAACTTACCAAAAGCCATTGAATATAAAGAAAAAGCTATCTCAATTAATCCGGAATATTCCAAAAACGAGTATTTTTATTTGGCGAGATTACAAATGAGAGATGGACAATATGAAAAGTGTAAAAAGAATGCTCAGAAATTTTTGACTTATAAAAATACAAACGAATTTTTTCAAGCGGAAGCCAAACAAATGATTGCAAACAGTGATTTTGCAGTTAATGCATTAAAAAACCCTGTACCTTTTAATCCAGTAAACCTTGGAGCAGAAATAAATACAGAACGACCAGAGTACTTTCCAACCTTTACTGGAGATGGAAACACCATTCTTTTTACCCGATTGATTCTTGATGTAAATGCAAGAATGAGAGGAGGAAAACAAGAAGATTTTTTTACAGCGAATAAAGAAGATGAAAAATGGCAAAAAGCAATTTCAGTTTCTTCAAAAATCAATACTTTTTTTAATGAAGGTGCTCCTACTCTATCTGCCGATGGTAATTTTTTGATTTTCACCTCTTGCCAAGGAGTTGATGGATATGGTGCAAACAGAACAGGAAAAGGAAGTTGCGACTTATTTTATGCTCAGCGAGTTGGCAATAGCTGGACAAGACCAAGAAACTTAGGAGCTAAAATAAACACAGTGCATTGGGAATCGCAACCTTGTTTCTCTGCAGATGGAAGGACACTTTATTTTATTAGAGCAATTCGTGAACCAAGAGCCAGATTAAATCCTGAAAATCAAGATATTTATGTAGCCAAATTACAAGATAATGGCTATTGGACTACTCCAAAAAAATTATCTTCAACTATTAACACTCCTCGCAGAGAAGAATCCGTTTTTATTCACCCGGATGGACAAACCCTTTATTTTGGTTCAAACGGGCATACCGGAATGGGCGGAATGGATTTATATGTTTCGAGATTACAAGAAAATGGAGAATGGGGAAAACCTGAAAACCTTGGCTACCCAATTAATACAAAAGGGAATGAAAACAGCATTGTAGTTTCTCCTGATGGAAAACTGGCCTATTTTGCTTCCGATAGAGAAGGTGGTTTTGGTAGTTTGGATTTATACTCTTTTGAATTGCCAGAAAAAGCAAAACCAATCTACACAACCTACATGAAAGGCGTAGTTTATGATGAAGAAACCAAAGCAAAACTAAATGCAACCTTCCAGATTATTGATGTGAAAACAAACGAAGTATTACTAACTTCTACTTCTGACCCCATTACAGGGCAATTTTTGGTTAATATCCCTACCAATAAGCAATTAGCAATTAATGTGGCAAAAGAGGGTTATTTCTTTTATTCACAAGCCTTTTCTTTTGAAAACACCAAAGAACCACAATTGCTTGATATTCCTTTAAATAAAATAAAAGTAAGTGATAAACCATTTGTGCTAGAAAACATATTTTTTGATGTAGCTAAATATAATTTGAAACAAGAATCTCGAGCAGAGCTTGATAAATTGTATGAGTTAATGAAGAAAAACAAAACGCTACAAATTGAAGTAGGTGGACACACCGATAGCGATGGAGATGCTGACAAAAATCAAGAATTATCAGAAAAAAGAGCCAAATCTGTAGTAAATTATTTGGTAATGAAAGGCATTGAAAAATCAAGATTAAAATTCACTGGGTACGGAGAAACCAAACCAAGAGCTGAAAATAATTCTGATAAAAACAAAGCGTTGAACAGAAGAACTGAAGTTAAAATTATTGGGAAATGATTTCAGCCAAACTATTATTATATGGGTTCTTTTATGTCTGTTTCTTTTTCGCCTTTTTATTTAATGGTGGAAAAATTGGATTACAAAGACAGCCTATAATGGCTTATCAGCCTGAAAAAGTTACAGCAATTACTTTCGATAAAGACATCAAGCCCATCATGAACACTTATTGTGGTGGGATATTTTGTCATCATGGAAAACCCTCTGCTTGGACAAAATACGAGTTTACTAAAAAAGCTGTCGATTCAGGTACTTTTTACGATAGAGTAATCGAAAAAAGAGACATGCCTAAAAGAAAATCCTTGCCAGAAAAGGAATACGAAACCATTAAAAAATGGTTGGAAAATGGGGCTCCAAAAAATTAATTCTCTCTATCTTTAATTCGTTTCAAAATTTCGTTTTCACTAAGAATACGCTATCTTTGATTCGTAATTTTAGTTTATGAAAAACAAAAGAAAAAAAAACGAAGCACTTAAATACCATAGCCATCCTAAGCCTGGCAAAATTGAGGTAGTTCCAACAAAAAAATATTCTTCGCAAAGAGATTTATCATTAGCTTATTCGCCAGGAGTTGCGGAGCCTTGTTTGGCAATTGCCGATAATAAAGATGATGTATACAAATACACTTCCAAGGGGAATTTGGTAGCTGTAATATCCAACGGAACAGCTGTTTTAGGACTGGGAAATATTGGGCCTGAAGCTTCTAAACCAGTAATGGAGGGAAAAGGATTGTTATTTAAGATTTTTGCTGATATTGATGTGTTTGATATTGAGGTAGACACTGAAGACATTGATACTTTTGTAGAAACTGTAAAAAATATAGCTCCTACTTTTGGAGGAATAAACCTAGAAGATATAAAAGCTCCTGAAGCTTTTGAGATTGAAAGAAGATTAGTTGAAGAGCTAGACATCCCTGTGATGCACGATGACCAACATGGAACTGCAATAATCTCTACAGCTGCATTGAAAAATGCCATTGAAATAACTAAAAAAGACATTAGCAAAGTAAAGATTGTAGTAAATGGTGCTGGTGCTGCGGCAATTTCTTGTACTAGGTTATATATATCTTTAGGAGCCAAAAAGAAGAACATCTTGATGTGTGATAGCAAGGGTGTTATCCAGAAAAGCAGAAAAAACCTTACTTCTCAAAAAGCTGAATTTGCAACTGACAAAACTGACCAAGTTACACTTGAAGATGCAATGAAAGGAGCAGATGTATTTGTGGGACTTTCAAAAGGAAACATAGTTTCTCCAGAAATGCTATTGACAATGGCAAAGAACCCTATTGTATTTGCAATGGCTAATCCTGAACCTGAAATTGAGTATGATTTAGCTATCAAAACTAGGGATGATATCATTATGGCAACTGGTCGTTCTGATTACCCTAATCAGGTTAATAATGTATTGGGTTTCCCATTTATTTTTAGAGGAGCCTTGGATGTAAGAGCAACCAAAATTAATGAAGCTATGAAAATGGCGGCAGTTCATGCTTTGGCAGATTTGGCAAAGCAGTCTGTTCCTGAGCAAGTTAACATCACTTACAACGAGGTAAACATTTCTTTTGGTAAAGATTATATTATACCAAAACCTTTTGACCAAAGATTAATTTCTGAAATTCCACCTGCAGTGGCTAAAGCTGCTATGGAAAGTGGGGTTGCACAACAACCAATTGCAGATTGGGAAAAATACAAACACGAATTACAAGATAGATTAGGTACTGGAAATAAAATTGTTAGATTGATGCATAACAGAGCTAAAAACAATCCTAAAAAGGTAGTTTTTGCTGAAGGTGATCATTTAGATGTATTAAAAGCAGCACAAGTTGTTTATGAAGAGGGAATTGCAATCCCAATCCTTTTGGGTGACAAAGAGACCATTAAGGAATTGATGGATGAAATTGGATTTGATAGTGAAATAGAAATTATTGATCCAAAAGCTTATAAAGAAAGAAAAAGAAAAAGAATTTTTGCCGAAAAATATTGGGAACTCCGTCAGAGAAAAGGAGTGACGATGTATGATGCAGACAAAATAATGCGAGATAGAAATTATTTCGCCACAATGATGTTGAATGAAGGAGATGCTGACGCATTTATTTCTGGATATGCTCGTAAGTATTCTACTGTACTTAAACCGCTTATAGAAGTAATTCCTAAAGTGGAAGGGGTGGATAAAATCTCTTCTACCAATGTGATGTTGACCAAAAGAGGACCCATGTTCTTATCGGATACGGCTATTACTCCTAACCCAACAGGAAAAGACATGGCACTTATAGCAGAAATGACTGCAACAGTAGTAAGAATGTTTGGATTGGAGCCTGCTATTGCAATGCTCTCTTATTCTAACTTTGGGTCAGCGGATAATCATACTTCAAGGAAAGTTAAAGAAGCAATTGATATTCTTCATGAAACTTGCCCAGAGATTGTAATTGATGGAGAAATTCAAGCAGATTTTGCATTGAATCCTGAAATGCTGAAAGAGAAATTTCCATTCTCTAAATTGGTAGGTAAAAATGTAAATGCATTGATATTCCCTAACCTTGATTCTGCGAATATCAACTATAAATTACTGAAAGAACTAAATGGAATTGATTCCATCGGACCAGTGATTATGGGACTTACGAAACCTGCACACATCTTACAACTAGGAGCAAGTGTAGACGAAATAGTAAACATGACTGCCTTGGCAGTGGTGGATGCTCAAAATAAAGAAAAAGCGAATAAATAATGATAATATTTGGACATAGAGCTACCAGAATTGGTAGTGTAGATTTATACGGTACTAGTTGTAATTATTGTGAACAATCAAATTCACAGGAAATAACTGTATTTGGTAGATATGCCCATGTTTTTTGGATTCCAATGTTTCCTCTTGGAAAAGTAGTTGTGTCTGAATGCAATCATTGCATGAGAACAATCCGTAGAAACGAGTTTACCCCTCAATTATCAAGAAAATACGAAGAACAGAAAAATAGGTTAAAAACTCCTTTTTGGCATTGGATAGGACTAATAATTATTGGTTTACTGATTGCTCTAATTTCTATTACTGCTAAAAGTACACCAACTGATCCTAGGGCAAAATTATTAAATAGAGACTTGGATTCTATGGTTTTAAACCCCTCACAACAAGAAGATTCTATTGCATTTCATATTGAATCAATGATGGAGCTATTTGTAGATGAAGAGAATCATCCAGAAAGGTTTAAATATGCTGTAAAACAGAAAGAAGATAAAATTTTAGTTCTTATGAAAGTTCCTACTTTGAAGCAAGTTAGAAAAAAAAATAGAACAGAAATTTTAGACATGATTAATACAAGTCTCGAAACTGAAGAAGGAATTCAGGGAAAAGAAATATACATAGGTGTCGAGGGTAAATATACTATTATGCTGCTTCAAACGCCAAAAACAATAAAGAATGGTAGGTTCATTTCTGAGAGTCCCTTATATGAATTTTACGGACAACTTCCTTTAAAAAAAAATAAAAAAGCACCTCCTTTATTTGATAAAATTTTATCTAAACTGGACCAAAATAAAGATGGAGAAGTTTCCAGAATTGAAGCTAAAGGTATATTATTAAAAGAATTTGGTGATATTGACACTGATGGGAATGAATTTGTTACTCGTGAGGAGTTTGAAGTTCATATGATTAGAAAAGAAAAACTAAAAAATAATTTCTAAAAATGAATATTGACAAAACTAACCCTTGGCATAAAGTAAATATTGGAAACAACACTCCAGATATTGTAAATGGAATCATTGAGATTCCTAAAAATACTAGAGCAAAATACGAGCTTGACAAAGAATCAGGAATGCTATTGATGGATAGAGTTATTTTCTCTTCCATGCACTACCCTGCTAATTATGGATTTATCCCTCAAACGTATTGTGACGATAAAGATCCATTGGATATTATGGTGCTTTCACAAATTGCGGTTGTACCTATGTGTATTGTATCGGCAAAAGTAATTGGAGTAATGCGCATGATTGATGGAGGTGAAATGGACGATAAAATAATTGCCGTTGCAGAAAATGACATGAGTGTGAACCACATGAATGATATAACAGATTTACCCGAATTTTGGATTAAAGAATTGCGTAACTTCTTTGAAGACTACAAGAAACTTGAAAATAAAGAAGTGCAAGTTGAAGAGTTTCAAGATGCTAAAACGGCTAAGCAGATAATTCGCCAGAGTATGGAGGATTATAAGGTTTATGTTGGGGAGAATAGTTGATAAAATATTTTAAATGACAATTCGAATTGTAAAACTTATTTCAATATTTATCATATTATTAGTCCTAACAGGTCTTTTAGTTGAAAAATGTAAGAGAGACACAATTAATCAAAACATAAAAGATTTTGGTCATATAGAATTTTCTGGAATTGTAACTAATAAGAAATTTGCAACTGGATCAAACTGTTTAATTGAAGCAAAATTAAATTATTCTTCAATTAAAGAATATGACATAAGAAAATCTTTAAAAGCTTATTTCTGTGTTATAAAAAATAAAAAAGCAGAAATTGTATTAAGTTGTTTTACTACTAAAGTAGGTGACAGTATAGTTTTTAAGAATAATATTTTCACTATTTATAGTGAAAATGAAATCAATACTCACAGACCTTTTGTTAAACATCATATGAACGTTTATAAAGAAATTGGTAAACTTCATGAATTGTAAAAGTTTATCATTAGTCTTTAAACCTTATAAACACTCTGTTCTACAGCAACTTCTACATTTTCAAACTCCTGTTTCACTTCTTCAATAAAACTAGGGTAATCTTCTTCGTTGTAACGAGCAGAGAAATGACCAATCAATAATTTTCCAACTTCTGCCTGCTTGGCAATACTTCCAGCTTGTTTGGCTGTTGAGTGTAATGTTTTTTTAGCCAATTCACTGTCCTTTTCCAAAAAAGTAGTTTCGTGGTACAACATGGTTACTCCCTTAATAATAGGAATTATCTTTTCTCTATAAGCTGTGTCAGAACAAAAAGCATAGCTTCTAGACTCTTCTGGCGGAAAAGTAAGTTTATTATTATCGATAGTTTCGCCATTTTCAGTTACAAAATCGTCTCCCTGTTTTATTCCATCAATTTTGTAATGAGGTATTTCGTAAAACTTCAGCTTTTCGGCTTTCATTTTTCTTGTCCTCGGTTTTTCTTTGAGTAAAAAACCATTTGTATAAATCTTGTGTTTCAAAGGAATAGTATGAACCTTCAGATTTTTATCTTCAAAAATTTGTTCGGTTTCCTTGCTTGCTAATTCGTGAAACACCAACTTAAATCTCAATTGTGTATAAGAAGCCCGTAATTGGATGTAAATAATTTCTTTGAGTTCAGCTGGGGCATACACATTTAAATCAGCTACTCGTCCCAACAAATGCATAGAAGAAATTAATCCAACCAATCCAAAATAATGATCGCCATGCAAATGGGAAATAAAAATATTATTAATTTTAAGAAAACTCACTTTTGCTTTTCGCAATTGTACTTGAGTTCCTTCCCCACAATCAATCAAAAAGTATTTATTAGAATAATGTACCAATTGAGAAGTTGGTCTCTTTTTGAGAGTGGGCAATGCACTTCCGCTTCCTAATATGATTACTTCGAATTTGTTCATTTTATCAACTACCTATATCTTTTACTGTCATTCCTGCGAAGGCAGGAATCTTCGTTAATGGCAATATACTCGTGTTATAGATTCCTGCCTTCGCAGGAATGACAATTTAATAAGACTTGAACTATTTTGCCAGTTTTTTAACCTCCTCATACCTAAAACAATCCGTAAAATGATCATTAACCATTCCCACTGCTTGCATAAATGCATAACAAATAGTTGACCCAACAAACTTAAACCCTCTCTTTTTCAAATCTTTACTCATCGCATCCGATTCTGGAGAAGTAGCTGGTGCTTCACTCATATCTTTTAATGAATTGGTAATTACTTTTCCATTTACAAAACTCCACAGATACTCAGAAAAACTACCTTTCTCTTCTTCTATTTTCAAATAGGCTTGAGCATTGGTTACAGCTGCTCGTATTTTTAGTTTATTTCTTACAATCCCTTCATCCACAATTAATTCTTGGATTTTGGCTTCGTCATAGGTTGCCATTATATCAGGATCTAGTCCATCAAAAGCTCTGTAATATCCGTCCCATTTTTTAAGAATCGTAATCCAACTCAATCCCGCTTGGGCTCCATCTAAAATTAATTTGGCAAATAAATCTTTACTGTCATAAACCGGAACGCCCCATAACTCATCATGGTATTTCACATAAATTAGGTCAGTACCACACCAAGAACATCTAGACTTTTCCATTATTTTCTTTTAGAAGCTAACAATGTATTCTTCAATAACGAAGCTATCGTCATTGGACCCACTCCACCTGGAACTGGGGTAATAAAAGATGATTTTTCAGCTACTTCATCAAATTTCACATCTCCAACTAATCGATACCCGTTCTTTTTAGTTTTATCAGCAATTCTTGTAATTCCTACATCAATTACTACAGCATTTTCTTTCACCATATCGGCTGTTATAAATTCTGGTTTACCGAGTGCAACAATCAATATATCAGCCATTAAAGTTAATTCTTTTAAATTAACCGTTCGACTATGGGTTAAAGTTACTGTACTATTTCCTGGGTAAGCATTTCTTCCCATCATAATGCTTATTGGTGCTCCTACAATGTTACTTCTTCCCACTACCACACAGTGTTTCCCTGAAGTTTCAATGTTGTACCTTTCTAATAATTGTAAAATCCCAAAAGGTGTTGCAGGCAAAAATGCTGGGAGATTTAAAGCAGTTCTTCCAATGTTTTCTGGGTGAAAACCATCTACATCTTTTTTGGCACTAATGGCTTGAGTTACTTTTTTCTCGCTAATGTGATCCGGTAAAGGTAATTGAACGATAAATCCATCAATCTCTTCATTTTGGTTTAATTTCTCTATTTTATGAAGTAACTCATCTTCCGAAATGGTATCAGGTAATCTTACTAAAGTACTTTCAAACCCAACTCTCTCACAAGCAACAACCTTAGCATTAACATAAGTTTTACTAGCCCCATTATTTCCAACAAGAACGGCAGCCAAATGAGGAATTTTCTTCCCTTTGGATTTTAAATACGTTACTTCTTCTTTTATCTCGTCTTGTATTTCGAGCGAAGTTTTTTTACCGTCTATTAGTATCATATTTTCTTAGTAATTAGTAATGTTAATACTACATTTTCCCTCTCTGCATTTGTTTCATTTGCTTCATCATTCCCATCATCCCTTTTTTATTATTCATCATCTGCATCATCTTGCTTGTATCCTTAAACTGTTTTAGCAATTTGTTTACTTCTTGTATGCTTTGTCCACTTCCTTTTGCCAATCTTTGCTTTCTCGTTCCGTTAAGTACCGATGGGTTTTCTCTTTCGTGTGGAGTCATAGATAAAATAATGGCTTCCACTCCCTTAAACGCATCTTCATCAATATCTGCGTCTTTTATTTGTTTACCAACTCCAGGAATCATTCCCATTAAATCTTTTACATTTCCCATCTTCTTTATCTGCTGTAACTGACCAAGAAAATCATTGAAATCAAATTTGTTTTTGGCAATCTTGGCCTGAAGCTTTTTTGCTTCTTCTTCATCAAACTGTTGTTGAACTTTTTCTACTAAAGACACAACATCTCCCATTCCAAGGATTCTATCAGCCATTCTACTTGGGTGAAAGACATCCAATGCATCCATTTTCTCCCCAGTACCAATAAATTTAATTGGTTTGTTCACCACAGCTTTAATCGAAATTGCAGCTCCACCTCTCGTATCCCCATCTAATTTAGTAAGGATAACACCTGTAAAATCTAATCTTTCATTAAAAGTCTTTGCTGTATTTACAGCATCTTGACCTGTCATAGCATCCACCACAAACAATATCTCCTGAGGATTAATTGCTTTTTTGATATCCTCAATCTCACCCATCATTTTTTCATCCACAGCTAAACGCCCAGCTGTATCGACAATAATGGTATTGAAACCTCCAGTTTTTGCATGTGCAATTGCTGCTTCAGCAATTTTTACCGGATTTTTCTCTTCTTTATTGGAATAAACTTCAATACCTAATTGGTCTCCCAATACATGTAATTGGTCAATTGCAGCAGGACGATACACATCACAAGCTACCAACAATACTTTTTTCTTTTTCTTATCAGTTAAAAATTTAGCTAATTTCCCAGAATGAGTTGTTTTACCAGAACCCTGCAAACCTGCCATCAAAATGATACCTGGCTTTCCTGAAACATCTAATGCCTCATTTTCACTTCCCATTAATTTGGTAAGTTCTTCATTGGTGATTTTAATCATCAACTGCCCTGGAGAAATAGATTTTAATACATTAGCTCCAAGAGCTTTTTCCTTAATGGTATTGGTAAATTCCTTTGCTGTTTTGTAATTTACATCAGCATCAACCAATGCTCTACGGATTTCTTTTACCGTTTCGGCAACATTAATTTCTGTAATCTGCCCCTGCCCTTTTAATACTTTAAAGGCTCTTTCTAACTTATCGGATAAATTATCAAACATGTTTTTTTCTTTACTTTTTCTAAATTAATTATCTCTTATACAAATATAATGATACTTACTACATCTTAGAAGGAACCTCAATTCCTAATAAACTCATTGTAAACTCAACTATTTCAGCAACTTTTTCAGTTAATAGCAAGCGTATATTTTGTTTTTCTTTGTCTTCTTCTTTGAATATGGAAACCGACTGATAGAATGAGTTATACAACTTAACCAATTCATAAGTGTAGTTAGCAACCAAAGCAGGACTGTAGTTTTTACCTGCTTCTTTTATCATATCTGGTAAATCCACCAAATGCTTTACAATATCCAATTCAACTGACTCAACTTCTGCAGTTGTGTTTACAGTTTTAGTATCTCCTTTTTCTTTGTTCAAAATAGATTGCGTTCGTGCAAATGTATATTGAATAAAAGGTCCTGTATTTCCATTCAAATCAATAGATTCCTCTGGGTTGAACATCATGGATTTTTTAGGATCTACTTTTAATAAATAATATTTTAATCCTCCCAATCCTATTTGTTCGTAGAGTTTTTCTACTTGCTTCGCATTTAAACTTTCAATGTGCCCTCTTTCCTCAGTAATTGCTTTCGCATCATTGATTACTTCCGCCATCAAATCATCAGCATCTACCACAGTTCCTTCTCTCGATTTCATTTTACCTGTTGGTAAATTCACCATTCCGTAAGACAAATGAAAACACTCATCAGCAAAAGGATACCCCAGTTTTTTCAGGATAGTAAACAATACTTTGAAATGATGTTCTTGCTCATTTCCAACTGTATAAATCATCCCAACAGTTTTTGGGTAATCTTCAAATCGTTTTACTGCAGTTCCCACATCTTGAGTCATATACACCGAAGTTCCATCTCCTCTCAACAGCAATTTGTCATCCATTTTCTCTGAAGATAAATCGCACCAAACAGAATTATCTTCTTTTTTATACAACAATCCTTTTGACAATCCTTCTTCCACAATATCTTTTCCTAGAATATACGTATCACTTTCGAAATACAAAGAATCGAAATCAACTCCCATTGTGTTGTAAGTCACATCAAACCCTGCATACACCCAAGAGTTCATAATTTCCCAGAGCTTTACAACTTCAGTATCTCCTTGCTCCCATTTTTGGAGCATTTCTTGGGCTTCTAATAAAAATGGTGCTTGTCTTTCTGCGGTTTCTTTGTCTGTTCCACTTTCAACGAGTTCAGCAATTTGCTTTTTATATTCTTTGTCAAAAGCTACATAATATTTCCCAACAAGCTTATCTCCTTTCAATCCAGAAGTCTCTGGAGTTTCACCATTTCCAAACTTCTGCCAAGCCAACATAGATTTACAAATATGAATTCCTCTATCATTAATGATTTGAGTTTTCACCACATCATGTCCGTTGGCTTTCAAAATATTAGCTACTGAGTATCCCAAGAATATATTTCTCAAATGCCCAAGGTGTAAGGGTTTATTGGTGTTTGGCGAAGAATATTCTACAATATAAGTTTTATCGGTTGCGGGTAGTTGACCGTAATTTTCATCTGCCAAAATTCGTTGAAATTCTCCTAACCAATAGGCTGAAAATATTTCTAAGTTCAAAAAACCTTTTACCACATTAAAACCTTTTACAAAATCAATTTCTTGAGTCAAAAACTCACCAATCATTTTCCCAGATTCTTCTGGGTTCTTTTTGGTAATCCTCAATAATGGAAATACTACTAACGTAACATCCCCTTCAAATTCAGCTCTTGTTTTCTGAACTTGGATAAGATTATCAGTAATTTCAGGGAATAATTCCTTGAGTTTATTTCCTATTTGCTCTTGCATAGAATTTCTTTGTTTTTAGAACCACAAAGATACAATTTGTATAGGAAAATGGAGAGGTTACTTTCAATAGATTTAATAAAAAAACTCCCAACAACTAAATACTGGGAGTTTCTTATAATTTTTAGCAATACAAACTATCTAAACAGAGTCACTGGGAAGTTTTCAGTCACTTCTTTTCCTCCATAGAATCCCTGTAGAATTACAAAATAGGTTCCTTCAGATAATTCATCTCCACTTTCATCTCTACCATTCCATTTGAATTGAGCATCATCAGATTCAAATACTTGTTGTCCCCATCTGTTATATATTTTTACAGTTAAATTATCTAAACATCTATCAAATGCACCTTGCTCAAGTCTGTATATGTCATTTATTCCATCTTCATTAGGCGAAAAAACATTAGGAACTAAATAACTACTTTGTGGTTTATCAATTACTATTTTGGTAACTTTTTCCACTGAATCAACTGATCCATCGCACCCTAATGAATAGCCATGCATAGTTAAATTAAAAGTATCTGTTGCTAATATTTCGCATTGGTCTGGAGTCCAACAAAATCTAATCCCTACTTTCCCTACACCTTCAAATTTAGTAGCTGTCAATTTCTTAACTTCTACATCTGTTATAGTTTGAGTTGTTCCAGTTGTTGCATTTTTCCAACTAAAATCATATTTGCTATTAGCATTTTTATTTGGCAAAGTAGCTATGGCTCCATAATTAAATGCATCAGAGATTACATCAATATAAAAAGTGTCGCCTGTATTATTATCAAATGCTGCCAAATCAAAACATCCATTTTGATCAAATTTTAGAGTTTTAACTTCTTCCGTTTCATAAAATTCTGGAAGAGTATTAAAGCTGCAATTCAGTGCTTCATATTGTAAATCTCTTACAGTTTCGCCTATTTTAACTCCATTTCTATATTCATCCACTCTTACGGAAATAACATATTTCCCTAACCTTCTTGGAAGCGCCATAACACATCCCGTTTTTGAGTCTATAATACATCTACTTCCTGATCCTAAATAATTAGCTAAATTAAATGTTGGATTCCATGGACTGTAATTATAACCACAGCTAGCTGTGAAAGAAGCTATTGGATTAACGAGGTTATAAACCAAACTATCGCCATCGGGATCTGTTGCTGAAAAATCAATGCATTTTTCATTGTTAACACAAAAATAGCCATCTCTTGGATAGTCAACAAAACGGGGAGTACTATTGCCACCTGCTAAAGCTGGATCTGGTATTTTTGTATACAATCCCATGCTAGAGGAACCAATATTTATTAGTCCTGAGTTTCTTGCACTGATTGATATTGTTCCTATATATCCGGCAGGGTTATTTGGCAATGAAGTAATTGTACCAGAATATTCGTACTGCTGAACACAAAGTCCTGGCGGAGTGTAACATTCATCTCCAAATGGAATATTAAAAATAGAATCCAAATTAACAGAGACATTTTGGGCAAATGTGCAACCTGATTGATTGGCTAATCTTATTGAATAAGAATTGCTGTAATTTATTCCTGAACAAAACCTGAATAAGGTCATTCTAACATCGTAAGAGTTAGAGCCTGTTTGCATAAATTGTATATCTCCTCCTACTGCGTGAGAGGATTTTGCTGTGTATGAAAATCCTATTAGGATTAAGCATACTAAAAAAAAGTTTTTCATAATAATTAGTTTTTAGATTAATACAGTACTAAACTAATCCTTATAACTAACTAATATCGAGAGAGTTTACGGGCTGTTATGTTTTTTTTATTATTGGGAAATTGATTTTCATGAATGGGTTTATTTTTTTCATAAAGTACTTTTCAAAAAAAAATCTCTCCTGAATAATCAAGAGAGATTTTTAAAAGTTAATTGAAATTTATGTTATCTAAACAACGTAACTGGGAAGTTTTCAGTCACTTCTTTTCCTCCATAGAATCCCTGTAGAATTACAAAATAGGTTCCTTCTGAAAGTTCATTACCACTATCGTCTCTACCATTCCATTTGAATTGAGCATTATCAGATTCAAATACCTTCTGCCCCCATCTGTTATAAATTTTTACAGTTAAATTATCCAAACATCTATCAAAAGCTCCTTGCTCTAATTTGTACTCATCATTAATTCCATCCTCATTTGGTGAGAATACGTTTGGTACAACATAACTACTCTGTGGCTTATCAATTACAATTTTCGTATTGTTTTCAATAGAATCAACTGAACCATCACACCCTAAGGAGTACCCATACATAGTAAGGTCAAAAGTATCGATAGCTAAAATATCACATTGGTCTGGTGTCCAACAAAAACGTACACCAATTCTTCCTACACCTTCAAATTTAGTTGCAGTAAGTTTTTTCATGTTCACATTGTTAATAGTATCAGTTCCTCCTGTTATTGAATTCGTCCAAGAGAAATTATAAGTACCAGAGGTATTTGCAGGAGGCAAAGTTGCTATTGCTCCAAAATCAAATGCATTTGATACTACATCAATAAAGAATGTATCTTCTGGATCTCTATCAAAAGCTGCTACATCAAAACACCCATCTTTATCAAATTGTAATACTTGAATATCCTTAAAGTTATAATAATCTGGCAACTCATTGGTATTACAATTAAGTGCTGAATATTGAATATCTCTTACTGTCTCCCCTATTTTAACTCCATTTCGGTATTCATCTATCCTTACAGATATCACATAAATACCTAATTGTGCAGGTCTTGCCCATACACATCCAGTTCTTGAATCAATTGTACATGAACTTCCTGGCCCTAATATATTTGCCATATTAAAACTTGGCTGGAATCCTAATAAATTTGGTGTACATCCTGTGAAAGTATTAATTGGATTTACTAATGTATAAACCAAACTATCACCATTTGTATCTGAAGCAGAAAAATCAATACATTTTAATTCATTGATACAAAAATAACCATCTCTTGGGTAATCAACAAATTTTGGTGTGCTATTCCCTCCAGTTAAAGCAGGATCTGGTAGGTTTGTATATAGTCCTAAGCTACTTGAAACCATATTGTCAATTGCATTTCTACAACATAATGACCAAGTGGCTTTATATCCATTTGGATTATTTGGCAAGGAAGCTATTGTTCCTCTGTACGTATGTTCTTGAACACATAATCCTGGTGGAGTATAACATTCATCACCAAAAGGAATATTTATTTGACCTGTTCTATTTACTGTTACATTAGCTGCTGACGCACAAGTTACTTGGTCTGCTAATCTAATTGTGTATGTTGCCCCTAAACCTGCACCTGTACAATACCTAAATAAACGCATTGTAACTATATAAGAATTTGGTCCAGTTTGTTGAAAGTGGATGTCTCCACCAACTGCATGCGAAGATTTTGCATTAAATGAAAATCCTGCAAGGACTATAAGTATTAAAAGTATTTTTTTCATGATTGTTATGATTATGGGTTTATTATAATGCTAAAGTACAATTATAAAAGTATAAATTTTTATTGACTTCATGAAACTAGTATTTTTTTTCATGAAATAAAAAAAACTCTCATTTAAACAAATGAGAGTTTTTTCAATATTAGTTTATTTTAGGTTTATCTAAACAAAGTCAATGGATAGTTTTGTGTTACTTCCTTACCTCCATAAAAACCTTGAATTACAACATAATATGTTCCTTCTGATAATTCATTTCCTGAATCATCTCTACCATTCCAAGAGAATTTAGCATCGTCAGATTCGTATACTTTTTGTCCCCATCTGTTATACACTCTAATGTTTAGTGCATCATAACAACGGTCAAAAGCATCTTTCTTAAGGTAAAACTCGTCATTAACTCCATCTCCATTAGGAGAGAATACGTTAGGTATATTATAATCGTATGTTGCTTTCTTAACGGGTATTGATATTCTTTTACTAACTGTATCCTTACTTCCGTCACATCCAAGTGAATAACCTAAGGCTTCTAAGTAAAAACTATCTACTGATAATAATTCACAATTATCTAAGTCCCAACAAAATTTAACTCCAACAGTTCCAACTCCTTCAAAAGTTGTTGCTGTTAATTTTCTTACTTGCACATTATTTACTGTATCAGTTGCACCAGTTGTAGCATCTTTCCATTTAAAGTCATAAGTTCCTGATGTATTTGGTGTAGGCAAAGTAGCTATTGCACCAAAATCATAAGCATTTGATTTTACTTCAATAAAGAATGTATCTCCTGCATTTTGATCCGTTGCTACAATATCAAAACAACCTTCGTCATCAAAAGAAAATTCTTGTTGAGTTGGGAAATTTTTAAAAGTTGGTAATATATTAAAAGTACAGTTTAGGGCTGCATATTGAATATCTCTAAAAACCTCACCGATTTTTACTCCATTTCTATACTCCACACATTTTACGGCTACTACATAAATTCCTAATTGTGCAGGACGAGCAGATACAAACCCTGTTGCTGGATCAATAGTACATGAACTTCCAGGTCCAAGAATATTTGCCAAGTTAAATCCTGCTTTGTAAGTAGCTAGACCAATAGGCCTTGCTCCACCTGGTCCAGTAGGGGTATTATAAGGTTGTTCTAATGAATAGACTAAACTATCGCCATCAGCATCAGTACAAGAAAAGTCAATAATTTTATTAAATCCTACACAGAAATATCCATCGGAAGGATAATCTACGAATTTCGGACTATCATTACCTCCTGTAAGAGCAGGATCCGGAATTTGACAAGTCCAAGTACTACTACCACTTACTAAATTTATTAACCCAGCATTTCTTCCGCCTGTAGTATAGGTACAATAATATCCGTTTGGATTATTTGCTAAGTTTCCTGAGCCTGAATAATAGTATACCTCAACACATAAACCTGGAGGAGTATAACATTCATCTCCAAATGAAAGTACTTCAAATGAATCTTGCGCCATTGGTATCGTTGAAACACTAGCATTAGTTACATTATCAAAAACTCTCATTGAGATAGAGTTAGGATAAGGAATACCTGAACAAAATCTAAACATTCTAACATTAACATCGAATGAGTTTGCTCCAGTTTGTTCAAATCTTGTATCACCTCCTACAATGTGTGAGGCATTTGACGAATAACTCATACACAATACTAGAATGAGTAGGGATAGTATTTTTTTCATTTGTTTATTTTTTGTGTTTAAATATTATATAAATATACATATTAACTACTTATTTCTATAAGTGTAAGAATGAAATGCGGTATTTTTTTCATGAATTAGTCTATTTTTTTCATGAAATAAAATCCATAAAATAACAATCAGTATATATTAACTTCTCTTTCTAATTCAATATTATACTTTTCTTTGACCGAATTCAAAATATTTGTAGATAAATCATAAATATCTTTTCCATTACTTTTACTATAATTTACTAATACTAAAGCTTGATTTTTATGCACTCCATATCCGTCATAGGTTTTTCCCTTCCACCCTAATTGATCAATTAGCCAACCAGCAGCAATTTTTACAGTCCCATCAGCTTGAGGATAATTAGCTATGTTAGAAAATTTAGCCTGCAATTTTTCAAATTTTTCTTTAGTAATAATGGGATTTTTAAAAAAACTTCCAGCATTCCCTATCTCTTTAGGGTCCGGAAGTTTAGAGGATCTTATAGCTATTACAGCATCACTTATTGCTTTTACAGATAATTCTGAAATCCCCATCTCATTAAGTTGATTTTCTATAGCACCATAAGAGGTATTAAAAACAGGATTTTTGCTTAATTTATAAGTTACAGATGTAATGATGTATTTGTCCTTATGGGAGTTTTTGAAGATACTTTCTCTGTAGCCAAACTTGCAGGTTGTATTATCAAAAATTTCTATTTTTTTGGTCTCTAAGTTAAAAGCTTCAAGCTCTACAAAAACATCTTTAATTTCTACTCCGTAAGCTCCAATATTTTGCATTGGACTTGCTCCTACACTTCCAGGTATAAGAGATAAATTTTCTATTCCTCCCCATCCTTTTTCTACACAATAAATTACAAAATCGTGCCAATTTTCACCTGCACCAACTTTCAGTATTACTTCTGCATTATTTTCACTAATTATTTCAATCCCGTTTATTTCATTTTTTAAAACTATTCCGTCAAAATTTTTAGTGAAAAGCATATTGCTCCCTCCACCCAAAATTAATTTCTTTTCATCTTTTACTAAATTATTAGCTAGAACGCTTTTTAACTCTTGTACAGAGCTAAATGCAAAAAAATAATTTGAGGAAACTGGAACTCCAAAAGTTGTATACTCTGTGATAGATTTATTATATTCGATATTGACCAATTTATTGTATTTTTATAGGATGGATAAAAATAGCGTTTTTTTTATCAAAAAAAGCATCCAAAAAGAAGATAGAGTCGTTTACTAAAAGAAGAATTAGCTAAGTAATGAAGAGAATAAGATTTCTTATAATATTATTTCTTAACACCTGCATCCTGTCAGGTGCTATTTCTCAGCATACAGAAAACTCTCACAATACCTATTTTTTTAAACAAAACAAAGGACAATGGAACAGTAATATCCTTTTCAAAACCAACCTAGCCGAAGGAGCTATGTTCCTCGAAAGACAAGGAATTACTTATCATTTTCAAGATAAATCATGGATTAGAGAAAGCCATGGTAAAAAAAATATTCCAAAGCCAGAGACTATTCATGGGCATGTTGTGCGGGTAAGTTTTAATGGTTCAAACCCAAACTCTACAATTATTCAAGATAGAAAAGCTCCACATTATGAAAATTACTTTATTGGCAATGATCGGTCAAAATGGGCTTCTAATGTAGGTATATACAACCAAGTGATTTATAAAAACATGTATAACAACATAGATTTTAAAATTTATGAATCACAAACCAACATGAAATATGATTTTGTTGTGAGGCCCGGAGGAAAAACAAAAAATATCGAAATCGAATATACTGGTGCTGATGAAATGTATATTGAAAACGGTATTCTTTATGTAAAAACTTCATTAACTGATATTATTGAAAACAAACCTTTTTCTTATCAAATAATTAATGGTGAAACAGTAACTGTTCCTTGTAAATTTAGATTAAGAAAAAACAAAGTGTCTTTTGTATTTCCTGATGGTTATGATAAAAACTATGAGTTAATAATTGATCCTTTTTTGGTGTTTAGTTCTTATTCTGGCTCTACGGCAGATAATTTTGGATTTACAGCTACTTATGATACTTTAGGCTTTACTTACGGAGCAGGAAATGTTTTTGGCACAGGTTACAGGACTACAACTGGTGCTTATGACACAACATTTGCTGGATTAACAACAACCCCTGTTGATATTGGAATATCAAAATTTAATTTGAATGGTACAGCATTAATGTACTCTACATATTTGGGAGGAAGTGCAGATGATGCACCTCATAGTATGGTAACAAATGACGCAGGAGAACTTTACGTATTTGGAAGTACTGGCTCCAATAACTTTCCAACTACGGTTGGTTGTTATGATAGTACTTTTGCTGGTGGAGCAACACTCGCATTTTCTTTGGCTGGAACAGGAATGCAATATGCCGGAGGTTCTGATGCGTTTGTGGCAAAACTTAACACAACAGGAACTGCTCTTCTATCTTCTACCTATATAGGCGGTTCAGGAAATGACGCAATAAATATTGGTGGCGGACTTAATAGAAACTACGGAGATGAATTTAGAGGAGAAATAATAGTAGATAGGAGTAACAACTGTTATGTTGCAACAACTACAAACTCAACAAATTTTCCCGTTGTGAATGGATTAGGTAGTCGTGGTGGAACTTCTGACGGAATAGTTTTTAAACTAAATCCAACATTAACCACTCTTATTTGGAGTACTCATATTGGAGGTTCTGGAAATGACGCAGCATACGGACTTCAGCAAGATGCTACTGGTAACACTTTTGTAACTGGTGGTACCACGAGTACAAATTTAACTTCTGCTCAAAACACTAATGCTGGAGGTATTGATGGATTTCTTGCTAAATACAGTCCTGCCAATGCATTGTTAACAACAAGATATATTGGTACAAGTTCTTATGACCAAATTTACTTTGTTCAAATTGATATTGCAGATTCAGTGTATGTATTTGGTCAATCACTTGGTGCAATGCCTGTTACTGCAGGTAAATACAATAATGCTGGAAGTCATCAGTTTATTCAGAAATATAATAATGGAATTAATATATTAAATTTTAGTACTGTATTTGGTACTGGAGGGACTAACATAGATATTTCTCCATCAGCATTTTTGGTAAATGATTGTGGACTCATATATATGAGTGGATGGGGAGGAACTGTAAATGGTTCTGGTTCCACAACAACAGGTTTACCAACTACAACTGGAGCCTATCAAACTACCACAACAGGAAGTGATTTTTATTTGATGGTTTTGGATAAAAATGCAACTGGATTGAATTATGCCACATTTTTTGGAGGTTCAATATCTGCTGAACATGTAGATGGAGGAACTAGCAGATTTGATAAAAAAGGAAATGTATATCAAGCTGTTTGTGCTGGATGTGGAGGAAGAAATGATTTCCCTACCTCTACCAGTGCTTGGTCAACAACAAATGGAAGCACCAACTGTAATTTAGGAGTTTTCAAATTTAATATCAATGAAATAAAAGCAAGTGCAAGTGTACCTACCGTAACAATTTGCTATCCAGCAGCTGCAATTTTTGGTAATAATAGCCGAAATGGAAACACTTTTCATTGGGATTTTGGAGATGGAAATACAAGCTCCGTTTTTGCACCTACACATAATTATGCCTCTGCAGGAATCTACAATGTAGTTCTCACAGTTTCAGATTCTACGGGTTGTATACTCCCAGATACTGCTAATATTACTATTACCGTATTTGACCCTGCATCTGCTGTAGTAACCCCAGATACAAACATTTGCCAAGGAAATAGTATTCAACTCAATGCTACAGGAGGAACAACCTACATTTGGAGTCCTGCTGCTACTCTAAGTAATGCAACAATCGCAAACCCAATTGCTACACCAACTGTTCCCACAACCTATATGGTGATTGTTACAAATCCTTGCGGATCAGATACAAGTTATGTAAATATTGGTTTTCATACCATTACAACCACTACAAGCAATGATACTACAATATGTGTAGGTGATACAGCTCAAATTTATGCCACAGGAGGAGGAACTTATTCATGGAGCCCTTTTACAAATATTATTAATCCAAGTACTGCAACACCAAGGGTTTTTCCAACTGCAACAACTCAATATATAGTTTCAGTTGTTACACCAGAAGGATGTCCAGCCTCAGATACAGTAAATATTACTGTAATTGATATTCCGAGACCTGTATTGTCACCTGATGATTCAATTTGTTATGGAGATTTAATTACACTTAATGCCTCTGGTGCAACTTCTTATTTGTGGTATCCTTCCAAAGATTTGAATATAAGTTCTGGCCCAACTGTTACCGCAAACCCAGTTACTACAACCACTTTTTATGTCGATTTTTCCAATCAGTGTGCAACACTTGTTGATAGTGTTACCATTACTGTAGTCACACCTCAAGCATTTTCTTCGCCAGATGATACGGTTTGTTTTAATCAATCTATTCAATTGTGGGCAAGCGGTGGAGTTTCATATAGTTGGAGACCTTCTGCTTATGTTTCGAATCCTACAAGTGATACTACTTTTGCTAATCCTCCTACTCCTACTGAGTTTTGGGTAGTGGTTACTGATGCAGTAGGATGTACAGATACAGCTTATACAAACATTAGCTTCTCCCCTATTCCTTTTGTGAATGCTGGTCCAGATCAAATTATAAACTTTGGAGAAATTGCTAATCTATTTGCAACATCTTCGGCAGGTAGTTTTTATTGGAGTCCAAATACTAGCTTATCAAGTACTACCTCTAAAGCAACTATTGCTCAACCCTCTAATACAACTTTATATATTGCAAATTTATTAGATGATTACGGTTGTTTAGTATCGGATACAGTAATCATCTCTCTCGATGGAAGTATATTTGTTCCTAACTCTTTTAGTCCAAATGGGGATGGAATTAATGATGTATTTAGAGTGTATACCGAAGATTTAACACAATTTGAAATCATGATTTTTAACAGATGGGGAGAATTGCTATTTGAATCAAGATCAAAGGATGCAGAATGGGACGGAAAATATAAAGGTAAACTTTCTCAAGTAGACACCTATGTTTGGAAAATAGTGTATTCAGATGTAAACACTTCTAAAAAAGAAGTAATTGGACATGTGAATATTATACGATAAATTATAACTCTATCTCTCTATAATTATTCAAAGCCAGTGTCCAATCGTAATTAGTAAATTCAATTTTTTTGGGTTTTTCAGGAGTAATCTCATATTTTTTCAGGATTTTTCTTGCCCCTCTTTTTCCACCAAAATCTCCTCTAAACCAAGAAAATAAAGAAACAGACTTAGCTGTTTTAGTCTTTTTATCATAAGTTGTTTGCTCATCTAAATAAGTTTTTGTCATAAAATCAAACTGCTTATCTAATAACACAGGATCATAAATAGCAACAGGCGGACATCCTTTTGCTCCACAATTTAATGCAAAATGTATTCTCCAATCTTTGTGATTTACTCTCAGTTTTCTCTCCCATCTTGGTCTAAAAATTCTACGGATGTACCCTGCACCAATTGGCGATTGAGATTTACGAATAATCCCATGCTCTATATCCGAAAAAGACAATACCTCTCCAGCAATTTTAATTCTTTCTTCGTTAAAAAACTTTCTTCTATCTTCGTATAATCCAGGACTTTTAGTCAAATGATATTGAATAAATCCATTGTACACATTTACCCAAAAAGCCAATTTTTGGTAATTTGTTTTTATCTCTGCTTGAATATCTTCGAGAGAGGCTTTAGCAAAAAAATCAACCACTTTCTGGGCTGATTTCCCATCTTTTTGCAATTGAAGTAGTTGCTTAGAAGCTTCAATCATTGTATATTTTTCTTGAGAAATAGCAGAGGAAGTTATTCCAACAACTAAAAATGTAAGTGCGAAAATCTGAATTAGTTTTTTCATCGTATTTATTTATGGGTTTGGTAAATATATAAACTTATCGACTACAAAGCCGAATTCAACTATATTTACGCATCAAATGCAATAAAAGATTTATAAATTTGAAAATGGATAAAAAAGAGAAAATAAGCGTAATTATTCCTTGCTATAATGAGGAAGAAAATCTTGCGACAAAGCTCCCTCGATTATCCAAATTAGCAGAAGCCAATAACACCGAAATTATTGTTGTTAACTCTCCTAAATCAACTGATAACAGTGAAGAGGTTTGTAAAAGCCTTCCTCATTTAACTTATACAAATGGAGATGAAGCTGGAAGAGCTTTTCAGATGAATTATGGGGCAAAATTGGCAACTGGTTCAATTTTGCTTTTTGTTCATGCAGATGTAACTATACCAGATAATTTTGATGTTTTAATTAGAGAAGAATTAAAACAAAACAAAGTTGGTTTTTTTAATTACGAATTTGACAAACCAGGTTTTTGGATGCGATTTAACGCCTCTTTTGTTAAAGAAAAAGGAACTTTTACTGGCGGTGGAGATCAATGTCATTTCTTTGACAAAGAAACCTTTACAAAGCTTGAAGGCTACAATGAGGAATATATAATAATGGAAGATTTTGAAATGATTGACCGTGTTGAAAAACTAAATATTCCGTATTCTATTATTAAAACTCCAGTAATTGTAAGTTCTCGTAAATACGAGAAAAATTCTTGGCTAAAAGTGAGTTTAATTAACGGCTATGTTTTCCTTTTATACAAACTAGGTGCTTCTCCGCAGCGACTACAAAGAGGGTATAAAAGATTGCTCAGAAATTAAATCTTTGGAATTTCTTTGAGGTAGTTATAGGAATTATTCTCAAAATCAATCTCACAAATAAAGTGGCTCAATCCATTGGTGACAATTAAATATGGAACTCTCAAAGTCATATTGTAAGTAGCAATTTGACTAAATGTATTCTGTGAAATTTTTACTTCTGGAGCTTTACACTCAATCAATACAATTGGATTACCATTTTTATCATAGACAAGCCCATCAAAGCGTTTTTGCCTATCATTTACTTTAATTTGTTTTTCAATTTTTATGTAATTTTTTGAGTAATTGTGATGATTAATTAAAAAATGAATGAAATTCTGCCTAACCCATTCTTCTGGAGTAAGCACAATTTCTTTTTTCCTTATTTCATCATAAATAAAATGCTTCCCTCCCTTTGTGGTAATTTTTGCCTCATAAGAGGGAAGATTTAATTCTGTTAATTTCAATTAATTATTGATTTAAAAATTAGAGAGAGGTTTATTCTTAGGGTATTTTACCTCATATTTTATTTTGTAAATCTTACTATCACCAGCTTTCAACTTAGTTTTCCAAGTAAGTTTTCCTGTATCATCTTCTTTTTTGGCACCAGAAATATCTTTGATACTTATCTCTATAGCATCATCACTAGAGATTGGCACTTGATCTTCCATCATTAATTCAATCTCTACATTCTTTTTGTTCTTCACAGTAATCTGAATTCCCATATCTACTTTCTTCTTCCCTCCTAATAGTGCATTTCTACTAAAATCCTTTATTTTTTCTCTTGTAATCACAATGTTTTTATCAATACCTAATACCAAACTCATTGTATCTTCAGTGGCGTTCGGGTTGATAAAAGTAGTTCCTACAAAAGTACCTTCAAGAAATAAATTTGCTGAACCCGGCAAGAAATTATATTGTTCCCATTTAGTAATATTAGCTATCAAAAACACATTGCAATTATACTTTGGAGCCGCGTAATACAAATAGTTTGCAGGCATATCAAATGTTTCAAGCTCAACAGCAGCTTTTCCATTACTTCCATTGATAGAATAAGGCAATGAAATATTAAACTCCCTGCTTACCATATTATCAGTTGCAACTGTGTAGTTTGACATTGATTTTGAATCATAAGCTGCTGTCTCAACACTTTGAGTGTAAGCTCTGTTAGATTGAGGACTTGCATTAAAATATTGATTTTGACTTTTCCCTTTCGATTTATATTTTCTTCTATCAGATTGGAACCTCAATACCCAAGGATGAACCGTTGGCAATGTACCTACATTGGTTGGGCTAGTTGTAGAAAGAGTTAGTGCTACGTTTTTCCAATCTACCGTTGAGTTTTGATAGATTTTAGCTTTACATATAGCCTTTACATTACTACCAATACCATTTGTTTTTATTTCATAAAAAGGAGTCCAACCTATATTGTTAGCAACATACACCAATTTCATGGAAACAGTTTGTACTTTATCAGAAATAACTTCAATAGTCATTACGGTAGTTCTAGCTTTGTATCCCAATTTATTCAACCTTACATTTAGTTCTCTCTTTACCTCTCGGGCTTTTGTAACCTCAATATTTTTATCATATATCATAGCATCCAATTTATTCAGATTATTACGATAATATTCAGCCAAATCAATCATATTATCTAAATTGAATCCACTATTAGTTCCATTTGCACTTTTATTATACAAAATGGCGTTTTTCTCAAACTCAAGATTTTTTACTTCCTTGTACAAAAGTGCTTCAGATCTCTTTATAACAGCTATACTATCTAACAAAATTCTTATATTTCGAGGCTGTTGAGATTTCAATGTAGTCTCAGTTTTCACAACATTAGATAATACCGTAATGCCATTAGTACCAGAAACTTGAATAGTATTACTTGATATAGAGTTTTCTAACCCTAAGAATTTCACCATATTATTTCCTTTGTCAAGTTTTACAGATTCCACCCTAGTAATTTGTGCTTTATTAGAAAATACCGTTGCTTCTTTCACTTCTGATTTTACCATAATTTGGCTAAAAAAAGAAGCGGGAATAAATAAAGAAATAATTAAGAATAAGTTTATTTGTTTCATAGTTGTATTGTATGTGATTTTTTATCATTTTTATAAAAGTAAAGATAGTTTAACTTTACTAAAAGTCATTAACGGCAATTAACTTAAAAAAGTATTTTATGAGTAAACCTTTAATATTAGTAACCAATGATGACGGGATAACCGCTCCTGGACTAAAAGCATTGGTAGAAGTTGCTACCAAAATTGGAAAAGTAGTGGTGATTGCTCCTGACAGTCCGCAATCGGGAATGGGGCATGCAATTACTGTAAATAATCCAATAAGAATTGATGAAAGTGAAGTTTTTGGTGAAATTGAAAGCTATACTTGTTCTGGAACTCCTGTTGACTGTGTTAAGGTTGGAATTTTTCATATTTTGAAAAGAAAACCAGATTTAATTATCTCGGGTATAAATCATGGTTCCAATGCGGCAAGTAATGTAATTTACTCAGGTACAATGTCTGCAGCTGTAGAGGGTTCAATGGAAAGCATTCCCTCCATTGGTTTTTCTTTGGATGATTTTTCACACAAAGCAGATTTTAAACCCACCCAAAATTTTGCTGAAAAATTAATTGAAAAAGCATTAAACAATCACTTTCCTAGTAATGTATGTTTGAATGTAAATGTGCCAAAACTCCCTCTCGAAGAACTGAAAGGAATGAAAGTTTGCCGACAAGCAAATGCTTTTTGGGAAGATAGATTTGATGAAAGGCTAGACCCACTTGGTAAAAAATATTACTGGCTCACAGGTGAATTTAAAGACCAAGAACAAGCAGATGATACGGATATGGCTGCTCTTAAAAATGGGTTTGTTTCAATTGTACCCGTTCAGTTTGATATGACTGCACACCATGCCATAAGCCAGATTAATAAATGGAAGTTATAAAGTTATTTTTTTATAATTTTCTTTGTTACAATCCCTTTATTAGTTACAATTCTCAGCATGTAAATACCCGATTCATAGATTTTTAAATCAACTACTTTTTTATTTTCTGATACAGAAAACTGATCGATAAACTTACCGTTTACATCAAAAACAGAAACTGATTTTATTTTTGAGTCTATTGATTTTATGGTTATCTCCCCAACCGTAGGGTTAGGAAAAACCTCAATTTCATTTAATCCAATTTCATCTAGTGAGATAAAAGAATTTTTAATTTGCCAATAGCATTTTGTATAATCTGCTGGAATATTGTGGGAGGAATTGTTCTTTTTTATTGAGCATAGTTTTCGAGCTCTATTATCTGTTTCTATTTCATTCGCACATAAATCTATATTTCCAAAACCTTCTACTGTGATATGAGATGGAAAAAATCCTGTAGTAAACATATCATGGTAACGAATATTTCTACCATAAAACTTAGTGATAGAATCAATTCTATTCAATTTTACTTTTACTAAACCACTTGTATAAATAGTAGAAAAAAATAAATCTGTTGAATCATTTACTGACAAACTAAAATCATAAATTTTATTCTCTTGAGAACTATCTTTATGAAGAAAATATACTTTTTTATTTACTTCTCTTATGGCTCCAAAATAGCTTGTATTAGAATTTAAAGAATAACTAGAGTCTTCTAATGAAGAACATTTAAAAACTCTAAAATATGTTGTCGAATTTATATTAGTATCACCTAAGTATTTATAAACTATTGGAATATCAAAATCATATCCCCAATTACCATTCACCACAATCATGCTATCTTCCACCATAGGGATGTAAGATTGAGATTGAGAAAATAAACTTAAATTAAGTAGGGCGAGTATTATCAGTAACTTTTTCATATCTAAGTTTAAACAAAAACTTTGAAAATGCTATTTAATAATTCATGAAACACCCACTTTTTTTCATAAAAACTAGTAATTCACCTTGCAAGTAGGACATTCTATTCCAGTATTTCCCTTTCTTAAACGAATTCCTTCAATCTTATTTACCACCACATTTTGGATAAAATTGTGATTGGCCTGTCCATTATTTACATCAATCTGATGATCTTCATATAAATCCCTAATTACTTTATCATATTCTTGTTTTCCCCAACAATTAGGACAAAATTCTTCAGGAGTTTCGGTTTTTGTATCTGAAAATGGTCTTTTAAAAAAAGCTATTAATTTCTCTATCATTGTGTTTAAGTTTTTCTTTTTAAACGGAGAAAGAATATATTTCTTACAAAGCTATTATTAATGCAAAATAGATTCCTGCTTTCCCAGGAATGACAATAAAAAGTACCGTAATTATGAATTATACTCCTTCAAAGCAATTTCCAAACAGTCCATAGCTTTATGTAAATCATTTTCATTCAGCACATAAGCAATTCTGATTTCTTTAGTTCCCATTCCTTTGGTAGAATAAAAACCTGCTGCTGGAGCAAACATCACTGTATTTCCTTCGTGAGAAAAATCCTCTAACAACCATTGGCAAAATTTCTCTGCATCATCCACTGGCAATTGTGCAATGGCATAAAAAGCTCCTTTTGGCATTGGGCAAATTACCCCTTCAATGTTATTCAGTCTTTCAACTACCAAGTTTCTTCTTTTCACATACTCTGCTTCTACTTCGTCAAAATATGATTTTGGTGTTTCTAAAGCAGCTTCACCAGCAATTTGTCCCAAAGTCGGTGGACTTAATCTGGCTTGTCCAAATTTTAGTGCATTTGCCATCAAAGATTTATTCTTTGTAACAATTGCTCCAATTCTTGCCCCACACATGCTGTATCGTTTTGATACTGAGTCAATCATAATTACGTTATCCTCAATCCCTTCTAAATTTAATACCGAAAAAGGAGTAGATCCATAACAAAATTCACGATACACTTCATCAGCAAACAAAAACAAATCATGCTTTTTTACTAGATCTCTTAGTACTTGTAACTCTTTTTTAGAGTAAACATAACCTGTTGGATTAGCAGGGTTACAAATAACAATTGCTTTAGTTTTTGCTGTAATTAATTTTTCAAAATCTTGTGCTGGAGGCAAAGCAAAACCATCTTCTATTCTGGCAGTAATTGGTTTCACATTTACTCCACTCGCAGTTGCAAAGCCATTGTAATTTGCGTAAAAAGGCTCAGGAATAATTACCTCATCTCCAGGATTTAGACACACCTGCATTCCAAAAAGTAAAGCCTCTGAGCCACCTGTTGTAATCATAATATGTTCAGGAGAAACTGGAATATTATTATTGGTATAGTAAGCCGCTAATTTATTTCTGTATGATTCATAACCTGCTGAATGGCTGTATTCTATTACAGTTCTATCAATGCTTTTAATCTTTTCGATTACCACTTCAGGAGTCTTAATATCAGGTTGACCAATATTCAAATGAAACACATTAGTTCCTCTTTTTTTTGCTGCTTCAGCATAAGGAACTAGTTTACGAATTGGAGATTCAGGCATCTGAATCGCTTTATCAGAAATTTGTGGCATAATTCAATATATTAGGTTGCAAACATAATGAAATTGAAAATAAATTATTTGATTTTTATTCGGTCTTTTTTAGGCTTTATGCTGATTTTACAAATAATTCTAACTTTTTTTCCTAAAAACGCAATAGAATAAAAAACTTTCGTCTTATTTAGTGAAGACCCGTTAAAAAAACGGTTAACTGCAATTAAGAAAAACAATGAGTTTACGAAGAAGAAAAAGTCAAAAGGAATGAAAGTATTAATTATTGGCGCAACAGGAACAGCGGGAATGGCTATTACGAAAAAAGCTCTTTCAAACAGCTATGAGTTAGTTGCTCTGGTAAGAAACCCTGATAAGCTAAAAGGTTTAGTTGGTAATATTGAAATTATAAAAGGAGACATTTTGGATGTTGGCTCTCTTTCAAAGGCAATACAAGGAGTTGAAATCGTAGTTTCTTGTGTAGGTGCAATGGATAACTCACCTGGCCAAATTGAGTTATTTAAAAAGGGAATGGGAAACATTATCGAAATAATGAACGATAATTCTATAAAACGACTAATATCAATAAATGGTGCATTGACAAAAGTAGATAGAGATAATGTTGGCTTCTATTTACAATTTATGCGTTGGTTAATCCCAAAATTAGTTCCTCAAATGGTCAAAAGTAATAAAGCACAATATGATGTTATCGCTCATTCTCAAACTGACTGGACAGTTATTAGAGCAGGAAAATTTATAGATAAAAAAGGAACAGGAAAAGTCAAGGTGGACTTATCAAATCAAAAAGGCTTTAATATTGCAATAACAAAAGATGACTTGGCTAACTTTGTTATTGGGCAATTTTCCAAATCAAGATACATTAAAAAATCACCATTGATTTTTTCACAATAAATGAAATTATGAACAAAGAATTTTTCCTTCGAGAATTTATGACCAACATTTGGAATAAAAAGAATTTTGACAAAGTTGAACAATACGTTCATAAAGAATATACCGTTCACTTAGACACTTCTGACCCTTGGGAGGGAAAAACTCTATCTCATAGTGAATTTAAAGAAAGATTGAGATTTTCTTTTGACTCATTTCCAGATATGCACTTTGAAATAAATTCTGCAATTACCGAGGAAAATCATGTGGGAATAACTTGGGTTCTTACTGGTACTAATCTTGGTATGATAGGAGAATATTCTGCGACAAATAAAAAAATTAGGACTAAAGGAATTACCGTTTATCATTTTAAAGATGGACTGATTAATGGTCACACACAAATTTTTGACAGAGCAACTGTAATAAAACAATTAGGTTTTATGTAGAAAATATATGAGCCAAAAACCTGATAACAATAAAAAACTACAAGATTTCTTTAGCGAGGAATATCAGTCACTTAAATCTTATGTAAAATATAGGATAAAAGAGAGTGCGGATAGAGATGCCGAGGATATTATTCAGGATGTAGCTTTAAAAATGTTCTCAAGTGTGGATAGATATGGACCAATAAATAATGTTGCAGGATTTGTATATCGCTCAATAAGAAACAAAATTATTGACATTATGAGAAACGGTAAAAAAACCAATTCTATTGAAAATGAAAGTGAATATAAGCTACAAGAGGTATTGGATGAAATATATGGAAATGCTGACAACAACTACTCTGATGAACTAAAACAAAAATTAAAAACCTGCATGAATGAATTAAAACCCATGTACAGAGAAATATTGATAGCTATAGATTTTGAAGGATATACCTACAAAGAAATCTCTGAAGAAACTGGAATACCCGAAGGAACTCTAATGTCGCAGAGGCACAGAGCAATTTCACAACTTTATAAACAATTAGAAAACAAACAATAACTTTTTAAAATACACAACAATGAAAAACTTTTTTAATCACAAACTCAGAAAAAGATCTCCACTAGAAATAGTAGCCATGGTATTCTTCGGAATAATTGCCATCACAGGACTTGCCATATTATTTGGATTTATATTAATGTGGCTTTGGAATTGGCTGATGCCCGAAATTTTTGGATTACCATTTATAACTTATTGGCAAGCAGTTGGTTTATTTATTATTTCTAAAATTTTTATTGGAGGCTGTGGTAGTGGTGGTGGTTCATCAAAAAAGAACAAAGACTGTAAAGATGATTCTAATAAAAATGAGTTTTCAAGATGGAAACATTATGGGAAATTTTGGGAAGAAAAAGGAGAAGATTTATATGAAGAATACATAAAAGAAAAAGAAGGTGGAGAAGTCAATGAAAACATAGAACTTATTGAAAAACCTGCCGAAGAATAAGTATGGAAATTTTAATCTATAAAACAAATATTACTTCTCAGAAAAAGGCAAAACAGCTTTCTCCAATCTTTAATTCCTTTTCAGGAATTAAAGATTGGCATGTTGATACCAAAGATGTGGATAATGTGTTGAGAATAGAGTCAGACAATCAGTTGATTGATAATGAAATTATTCAGTTAATCTCTAATGCTGGATATAATTGTGAAGTTTTTCCAGATTAAAATTCACCGTTTGTATAAAAACTCAACTTCCACATTTTCAATCTCTTCTAATTGAGAAACTATGGACTCCGAACTTGAGATAGAATGAGAAAATTCTATTTCGCAAGTGGTTTCAAAAACCTGATTTACCACCTCTAGCCTATTCGATTTCACAAAATTCATCACTTCGCTCATTTGTGGGTATTCAAACTTAATTCTATAATAATTGAGCTCTTCTTTTTCAATTATTTCACCTGCTTCAATGGTGTTTCTTGCACTGATTTTGTAGGCAGAAATTAATCCGCCAACTCCCAATTTTACTCCACCAAAATAACGGACTACAACCACCAACACATTAGTAATTTCAGCTGATAATAATTGTCCATAAATAGGTTTTCCTGCTGAATTAGAAGGCTCTCCATCGTCATTGGCTCTATATCGTTCTTCGGTTCCTATTCCTAATCTGTAGGCATAGCAATGATGTCTGGCGTCATTATGTTTAACTCTTATTTTTTCTAGTTTTTCTTTTACTTCTTCTTCGCTTCTTACTTGAAAAGCATAGCTATAAAACTTACTTCCTTTCTCTTTGTAAAGACTTTCAGAAGAAGACTCTAAGGTTTGATATGTAAATAAACTATTCAAAATGAAGTAAGTAAAAAAATAGCAACTATTGAGAGAAAAACACCTACCCAATTTCTTGCGGTTAGTTTTTCTTTGTACAAAAAGAAACCAACCAAAACTGCTAAAAGCAAAGTTCCAATATTCATAATAGGTAATACTGAAGTAGAGTCTTGGTTTTCATTCAAAGATTTTACAAAAAAATACAACCCAAATGTATTAGAAATTGATAATATCAATCCTCCGAGAATATTTTTTATTTGAAAAGCTCCTTTTTTGAAAAACAACAAACCTATACCAAGCAAAAAAGAAACAAAAAATGCTGAAATAACAAAATAACCTATTTCATTTTCTTGTACGAAATGAACTTTTTGAGTGTAATTAATTACTGACTCTAAAATACCTGTACACACAAAAATGAAAATTGGAAACAAGAAAAATTTATTTTTTGATTTATTTAATCTTTTAAAAGTCAACAGATAAATAGAGATAAGCGCTAAAATAATTCCGATGATTTTTGACCAATTACTTGGCTCTTGAAAATATAAAATGGTAAAAACTACAGGAAAAACTAAACTAATTTTATTAGAAAAAGTAGCTATAGATACTCCATGAGAGATTGCTGTTTTTGCGATTAAATAAAAATTAAGAATAAAGAAAAAACCAACTATCAAGGAAGAATAAAACCAATCTTGCTGATGAATTTCTGTAAGTTGAACGGGTGTTACGAATAAAAACAGACCAATGACTATTGCTCCCAAATAATTAAATACAATAGCAGGCAAAGCTTCAATATTTTTTTTCTCAAATTCTTTGAATAGCAATACAGAAATAACTGGAAAAACAATAGCAAGAATTATCGAAATACTCATTATTTCTTGTTTTTAAATATTGTGACTTTGTCTTTTCCAAGCATAAATTCATTTCCATACCTTAGATTATGAATTGGGGCTTTTATTCCTTTTTCAAAATTTTTATCCCCTTCTAATACAATCATTTCATCCCAGAAATTAGCATCAATAAATGTTTGAAGTGTTCTACTACCTCCCTCCACAATCAATGATTGAATTCCTTTTTTGTAAAGGATTTTGGAAATTTGTTCGGGTAAATTTTTACTAAAATCTACCTTAATCGCTTGATTTGATTCAGATTCAAAATCTAATTCTCCATTTAGAATCAATGTTCTAGCAGATTCATCAAAAATGGAAAAGTTTTCTTTTTGATTCCAAAGTTTCAATTCTCTATCCAACAAAATTCTCACAGGGTTTTCACCAGGGTAGTTGCGAGTTGTTAAACTTGGATTGTCTGCCAAAACAGTATTTGTACCAACCAAAATCGCCATTTCATTACTCCGCATTTTGTGCACAAACTGACTTGTTTTATCACCAGTAATCCATCTCTCTTTGTTATGTTTTTCAGATTCAGGAGCAATAAATCCATCTTGAGTTTGCGCCCATTTCAACAAAAAATATGGTCTCTTTTTTTCGTGAAAAGTAAAAAATCGTTTGTTTAATTCTCTACACTCTTTTTCTAAAACACCAGTTACAACTTCAATTCCAGCAGTTTTTAATCTCTCACTCCCTTTTCCTGCCACTTCAGAAAATGTATCTGTGCAACCAATCACTACTTTTTTAATCTTATTTCTTATAATTAAATCTGCACAAGGTGGTGTTTTTCCAAAATGAGAGCAAGGCTCTAAACTCACATACAAAGTTGAGTCAGAAATAAATTTTTTATTCTCTTCGTTTACAGAATTAATGCAATTGACTTCTCCATGTGAACCTCCGAAAGGGCTTGTGTAACCCTCACCAATAATTTTATTATCGAAAATTAGTACTGCTCCCACCGATGGGTTTGGCATTGCACTTGGCAATCCTTTTGATGCCAATTCTAGACATCGGGTCATAAATATTTTGTGAGTATTCATTGGCTAAAATTAACCAAAAAAAATGGCTAAAAACAAAAACAGAACCTATTCCTAAAAATAGATTCTGCAATTGCCGTAAAAAAGAAAAAAGAGATAGTATTTCACTATTCTATTATTAAAACGCAATCTAAAACTAAAGGGTTGCCACATTTTATCAAAAAAAACAAACTGTTTTTTAAATCCCTGTTTTACAGACATAAAAAAAGCGATATCTTTAAATATCGCTTTAATTTTATTAAAATAACAGGCTAATTACTGTCCAATTTTAGTTTTTAGTGCAGCAATTTTAGCTTCAGCTTTTGCAATCTTAGCTTCTTTTGCTGTGATTTCTTCAGCTGTCATAGAACCATCAGTCTTTGCAGCTTCTACTTTTGCTTTTGCAGCAGCTATTTTTTCTTCAGCATTTGCAATTCTTTCCGCAGCTTTTCCTTTTCTTTCAGCAAGCACTTCTTTTCTCTCTTCTTTAAGTTTTGCTACCTCTTCTTTTTTCTCAGCTAATTTTTCTTTATCTCCCTTTATCTCCTCCATTTTCTTTGCTCTCTCTTCTTTCATTTCAGCTTTTTTAGCTTCTCTTTCAGCTTTCATAGTAGCTTTTTTCTCCTCTTTAAGTCTCATTACTTCAGCTTTGTATGCAGCAGTGTCTTCACCATATTTAGCTTTCAACTCCTCTTTTTTAGCTTTCATTTCCTCCTTCAATTCTGCACGCTTCTCTTTCATCTCCCCTTTTTTCTCTTCTCTAAGCTCCTTCATTTCCGCTTTATTCTCAGATTTTTTAGCTTTTATTTCTTCACGGATTTGTTTCTTTTCGGCTCTTTTTTCTTTAATATCTTGCTTTACCTCTTGGTTTTTAACTTTTACCTCGTTCACTTCTTTTTCGGCCTTACCTTTTACCGCATTCAAATCTTGTGCAACTCCGCTAAAAGCAAAAGCCAATGCACATCCTAATATGATTATTTTTTTCATTTTATTTATTTTTTAAACTCGTTTATAAATCCTCTACTAATTCGTCTAATTCATTAGTCTCTGCCTCTATTGCTTCTATTTCATTGTTCAACGAGTCAGTTACAGCAGTAGCATTTTCAATTTCATTTACCATTGTTTCTGTTTCAGCAGGATTACTTTCCTCTCCACAAGAAAACAACAACAAAGCTCCTACACTTAGGATTGTTAAGATGTTTTTTTTCATGATTTTTTGTTTAAAATTAATATAAGATTAAATGTAGGGATAAAATAGATACACACTGTGATTTGAGCCATAATCTCTCATAACTTCCGTATATTTGTTGATAAATTATTAATAATGGCTAAAAATCAACAATCAACTTGCTCATTTTGTGGCAGAAATAGAGACGATGTTCAGATGCTTATTGCTGGACTTGAAGGACATATTTGTGAAAACTGTATCAGTCAGGCAAATGAATTGGTAACCCAAGATCAGGAGCATAAACACAATATAGATTTACAAGAAGACATAAAATTCTTGAAACCTCTTGAAATTAAGAAAAGACTAGATGATTATGTAATTGGACAAGAAGATGCTAAAAAAATCCTTTCGGTAGCCGTTTACAATCATTACAAGCGATTATTAAATCCTGGAAGTGACGAGGAAGAAATAGAATTAGAAAAATCAAATATTCTTTTAGTTGGAAGAACTGGAACTGGTAAAACATTATTAGCCAAAACAATAGCTAAAATGCTAAACGTACCTTTTACTATTGCAGATGCAACCGTATTTACACAAGCAGGATATGTTGGGGAGGATGTAGAAAGTTTACTAACAAGACTACTTCAAGCCGCAGATTATGATGTGGAGGCAGCTCAAAAAGGAATTGTATTTTTGGATGAAATTGATAAAATAGGAAGAAAAGGAGATAGTCCTTCTATCACAAGAGATGTAACTTCTGAAGGAACGCAACAAGCTCTTCTTAAGCTGCTTGAAGGTACCGATGTGCGAGTGCCACCACAAGGCGGAAGAAAACATCCTGACCAAAAAATGGTAGAAATTGATACAAGAAATATTTTGTTTATTTCAGGTGGTGCTTTTGATGGGATTGAAAAATTAATTGAACGAAGAATAAAAACTCAACCTCTTGGTTTTGGTGCTACAAACGAGGATATTGGTGAAGATAATTTGTTAGATTTCTTGAGTCCCCAAGATGTGAAATCATTCGGATTAATACCAGAATTAATTGGGCGTTTTCCAATTTTAACTCATTTAAACCCATTAGATAAAGAAGCATTGAAAAGAATACTTACTGAACCAAAAAATTCTTTGGTAAAGCAATATACTAAGTTATTTGAGCTAGATAATGTGCAACTTTCATTTGATAAAAAAGCGTTAGATTTTATCACCGAAAAAGCAATGGAATACAAATTAGGGGCTCGTGGATTGCGTTCTATTTGTGAGGCAATTCTTACAGATGCTATGTTCGAAATACCTTCTGACAAAGAGATAAAAAAGTTAAAAATTACTGAGGCTTACGCAAAAAGTAAATTCAGTAAATCGAAATTGAGCAAATTAAGAGTTGCTTCATAACAATGAATTCCTCAGATAAAATAGAAAAGCTCTCCATTAAAAACTGGTCGGAAGAAGACCAACCCAGAGAAAAATTGATGGCTCAAGGCCGCCAAGTACTCTCTGATGCTGAGTTGATTGCCATACTTATTGGCAGTGGAAATCGTCAAGAAAGTGCTATTGAATTGTGCAAACGAATTCTCAATGAATCGGATAACAATTTGAACCAACTAGCAAAACTTTCGGTAAATGATTTGATAAAATTCAAAGGAATTGGTGAAGCAAAAGCAATTAGTATTGTAGCTGCTCTTGAGATTGGAAGAAGAAGGAAAAGCGAAGAGGTTTTGGATAAGGTACAGGTAACCTCAAGCCAAGCAGCTTATGAGTATATCCGCCCAGTTTTGGAAGATTTGCCTCACGAAGAGTTTTGGATAATTTTACTAAGCAGAGCCAATAAAATTATTGGCAAACAACTAATAGGAAGAGGTGGAATCTCAGAAACTACTGCAGATATCAAACTGATATTCAAAAAAGCAATTGAAAGCCTTTCTTCGGCTATTATTTTGGCTCACAACCATCCTTCTGGGAATTTAAAACCTAGCCAAAGTGACCTTAATTTAACCAAAAAAATAAAAAACGCAGGACAGCTCTTCGATATCAAAATTCTAGACCATATTATTGTAGGTGATAGCAATTACTATAGTTTTAATGACAAAGAAGTACTGTAAATTATGTCAGTTATTAATCAAGTTTATACTACTTAATAAACTGAAAATCAATTAAAAAAATATAATTCACCGTGTAAACACACAGTATAAACAGTCTGTTTCAACCAAAAAACTACTTTACCTTTATTTTTAATTAGTCCAAATTTGTTTTCATAAATAGAAAATAAAACGACCATGAAGAATATAACATACAAACCTTACCAGAAGATGACTCCTTGGAGAAAAACTTCTGTAGCAACCTGGAAACCAACAGGAGATTCCTCTTGTTATTGTTTTGAAGATGTGATAATTGATGAAATTCTTGTGTATTGCAAGCGTAACTTGATTAGTATAAATAGTTTCTTGATAAAAGCATTTTCTAATACACTTAAGCTACAACCCAAAATAAATAGTACAATTAGAGGTCGAAAAATATTTTCGAGAGAGGATATAAGTGTGTTTTTCCATACTATTATTGATGCTCAATCTGATGATTTGAGCGGAATTGTAATTAGAGAAGGGCAAGATAAAAGTGTAAACGAAATAAACTCAGAGTTTTTAGAAAAAATAAAGGATAGTAAAGAAGGCATTACCGATTTTTCTGAATCAAAAGAAGTAGTAAAGAAAACTCCATCATTTATGGTAAAGCCTCTACTAAAACTATATAGTTATATTTCATATCGATTCAACAAGAATGTAAAAGCTTTTAAATCAAAGCCTAATGCATTCGGAAGCATCATGCTGACATCAGTAGGAAGTATTGGAATCACAAGAGCTTTTTGTCCTATTGCCCCTTACACTAAAGTACCAATGGTAGTTTCAGTAGGAAAAATAGATTGCAAACCTGTGGTGGTAGATGCCAAAGTACATATCAAAAAAATGTTGACTCTTGGCTTTACTTTTGACCATAGAATTATGGACGGAATTCACTTTGCTGAATTTTTTAATTGTCTTTCAAGGTATTTTAAAAACCCAAAATTAATTGAGAGCGATGAAGAAGAGTGAATTACATAATATAGCCACAACCAGCCCAGTTTTATTGCAGTTTTTTGCTTCAAAAAATCCTTTTCATGTATTAATAAAGTTACTTCCTATTATAGGGTTATTAACTTGGCTATTGATAATAGGTGATGCTAACTGGCTGACTTCAATCCTATTATTATCAATAGGAATAGGTTTTTGGAGCTTATTTGAATACGTAACCCATAGATGGATTTATCACATTAATTTTAAAAACAGACGAGTTAAATGGTTTTTTGAAACTTTTCATTTGTATCACCACACTGTACCAAAAGATTATCGAGTTCTCAATGCAGGATTACTAATGATTTATCCTTTGTTCTTTTTGTTTAGCGGATTTTTCTTCCTGATTACTTTGGATTTAACTTATACTGCATGGATTAGTTTCGGGGCAATTACCTATTATTTTTTCTACGAAAATATCCACTATTTAATTCATTACAAGGAATATAAAAAAGGATATTTACATAAAATACAGAAATTCCATCTCTATCATCATTACAGAAATTGGAATAAAAACTACGGAAACACTATCACAATATGGGATAAAGTATTTAGGACTTATGACAAAAAATATAAAAAATTTGTGCCAGACACTGAGCACAAAACACATTTTATTCTCAAAAAATAATTACATATCTACTCTACTCAATTTCTCACTCATGTGATTAAAAAGACTCGTTAATGGCTTTTCTATCATCATTTTAAGAAATGAATTTACCCGTGCTTCACAAATTAAAAAAGCCTCAGACTCTTTCTCAGAAACTTCTGATATGTAAATATTCAAATCAAAATCAATTGGTGAATCAGCTCCAGAAACTAACTTAATCTCATTGTGAGGTTCAGAGGTATCTTTATTTAATGTAAGACTAAAACCTTGCATCTTGAACGAACAACTATCGTATTCTCCTTTCCATTCAGTAAATTTTCCTTCAGGAAGCAAATGTTCCACATTATTCAAATCCATCAAATAATTGTATACATCTTTCTGATTGTAAGAAATTTGAGTTTTTGTGCTTTCTATATTCATTTGACTTTATTGTTTAAATGCTTTGATAATTTTCTTCACTAATCGGTGGCGAATTACGTCATTTTCATCCAATTCTACAATAGCAATTCCTTCAATACCTCTTAAAACTGCCAAACATTTTATCAATCCAGAATTCTGATTTCGAGGTAAATCTACTTGTGATGGATCGCCATTTATAATGAACTTTGCACTCTTCCCCATTCGGGTAAGAAACATTTTTATTTGTCCTTCGGTAGCATTTTGAGCTTCATCCAATATCACAAAAGCATTGTCTAAGGTTCGCCCTCTCATAAATGCAATGGGAGCAATTTGAACTACATTATTTTCTATATAATCTTCCAATTTTTCTGCAGGAATCATATCTCGTAATGCATCATACAGAGGTTGCAAATACGGATCTAATTTTTCTTTTAAATCTCCTGGTAAAAACCCAAGGTTCTCCCCTGCCTCTACTGCAGGACGCGTCAATATAATTTTACGAACTTCTTTGTTTTTTAATGCTCTAACTGCCAAAGCAACAGCCGTATAGGTTTTTCCTGTTCCTGCTGGGCCAACCGAAAAAACAATATCATTTTTGAAACTAGCCTCAACTAATTTTCGTTGATTATGAGTACGAGCAACAATTTTTTTACCCGTATTTGAATGAACAATTACTGTATCACCTTTGGTGTCTTTGACTGTATCCTTTCCATTTTCTCCTAATATATTTTCCAAATCTCCTTCTGATAAAGAATTGTATTTAAGAAAATAGGTAACCATCAAATTTATTTTTTCTTCAAATAAATCTAAGTCAGCTTCTTCGCCAATAAATTTTAGTGTTCTTCCTCTTGAAACAATTTTCAATTGCGGAAATCTTTCTTTTAGTACTTTTAGGATACTGTTGTTAACTCCAAGTAAATCAAGAGGTTCTATATCGGAAATTGTGTAAGTTCTTTCTGTCAAATGTTCTTTTATTAATAGATAAGTAGTTCGTTTAATAAATATAAATAATTTCGAGATAAATTATCTAAAACCTCTATTTAATTCTTAATTTTGAGTAAGAAAAGGAGACAATCATACAATGGCTATAATTACTTTAACAACCGACCTTGGAATAGAGGATTATTACGTTTCGGCAGTAAAAGGCAGTATTATTAGTGCATTGAATGACGATGTAACCATTGTTGACATCACTAATCAGATTAAGATTTTTGACATCAGAAATGCGGCTTATACTCTAAAAAATACTTTCGAAAACTTTCCTGCTGGCACAATACACATTGTTAGTGTAGACTCTGGTATTTCTACTTCTAGGCAAGCTATTTTAATGGAATACAGAGGGCATTATTTTATTGGGTCTGATAATGGATTGTTTTCTCTGATTTATGATATTCCTCCTAACAATTTTTACGAGCTTAATATCGATATTGACACCAATGTATTGACTTTTCCTACTCGTGATATTTTTGCAAAAGCTGCTTGTCATATAGCTAGAGGTGGAACTCCTGAAATTATTGGAAGAAAAATTGATAAAATTGCTTCTTTCCAAAAACCAATTCCACAAACTCAAGAATTCTTTATTCGTGGATCTGTGGTTCATATAGATTCTTATGGGAACGCAATAACCAATATTACAAAAAAATTATTTAAAGAAATTGGTAAAAACAGAAGGTTCAGTATTGGTTTCAGAAACTACGAAGTAAATGAATTGAGCCAAACCTATTCGGATGTAGGAGACGGAATAAAATTAGCTTTATTTAACACAATGGGAAATCTCGAAATAGCCATTAACAGAGGTGTTGAAGGCTATGGAGGAAGTGCTTCACAACTTTTGGGATTGAAAGAAGATGAAATTGTAACAGTTACCTTTAATAAATAATCTCCATGCTAATTCGTATTGTAAAGCTAACTATACATCCAGATAAAATTGATGAATTTAAATCAATTTACGAATCTCACATGGAGTTAATCCGTGAAAGAAAAGGATGTGAAAAACTGGAACTTTTACAAGAAAAAGGAAGATATTCTAATGTGGTAATGACCTATAGTTATTGGCAATCAGAAGAAGATTTAGCTGCCTACAGAGATTCTGAATTATTCATTAAAGTTTGGAAAACAGTGAAACCTCTCTTCTCTGCCAAGGCTGAGGCTTGGAGTATGCAGAGGAAGTTTGAACTATAAAAAGCCGTTCCAACAAATTGTTAAAACGGCTTTGATATAAATTAAAACGGTTTAAGCTTTCAGCATTCCTTTATAAGCCTCTCTGTTCTGAAACATCAGAAAGATATTCAAGAATAAAAATACTCCAGCTCCTACAATATGTGCAGGATCCATAAATGCATGAACCAGCATTGCGTTAAGCATTACAGGCAATAAAATTACTAAGGCCAAAGGAACGAATTTATTTACTAAAAGTAGTATTCCTGTTACGATTTCAACTATTGCAACTAAGGGCATTAAATATTGTGAAGCTTCCATTCCCTTAAAAAAGGTTATCATTTCTTCAGGTGGCATTGCTCCGTCATTTGGATCAAACCAATGGAAAAATTTGTTGAGCCCGAAAAATAACATTCCTGCTCCCAATAAAATTCTTAATACTAATGTAAGTGTTTTCATAAGTGTTAGTTTTTTGATTTACTAATTATACGAAGAAATACAACTTAACTTACAAAGGTTGATTTTGGGTTGTTAACAATAGATCTATGAAATATACCCTCCAGCCAACTCCAACACCTTCCCAATCCCACTTGGATTACTACCACCAGCAGAAGCAAAGAAAGGCTGTCCTCCTCCTCCGTTGATTTCTTTGGCAAGTTCTCGAACTATATTTCCTGCGTGTAGGTCTTTAGCTTTTGATAATTCTTCGGAAACTATTGTTTAATTAATCTTAAGGCTCTATTTCCTTCGGAGGTAATCAATCTTATAAAATAAACCCCACTACTTCCATCAAAATTAATTTTCTGTTTAGGAATGTTTTGAGGGATTATTTCTTTTACTATTCTTCCGTTAATATCAGTAATAAAAATTTGATTCAACAAAATTTCTTTGTCTAGGTATAATGTAAAGCTACCGTTGTTTGGGTTTGGATATACTCTAACATTATCTATTATTTGTTCTGGTTTATCCACAGAAACATAATTTCTTATCACTTTTAACACCCAAGCGTTTCTTAAAATCCCCAATGAATCTACTGTGATAGAATCACAATAAATATCTGTACAGCCACCAACTATATCTATAATTTTTAAGCAAACATTATAAGTTCCTGCTGAGGCGTAATTATGAGTCGGAAGCATTGTTGTTGAGCTATCACCATCCCCAAAATACCAAGTGTATTTTAAATTATTTCCAACTGTAGAATCAATAAGAGTAACTTGTCCGGGTGTAGGTTGAGTTTTACTGTATTCTGCTCTGCAAGTATTGATAGTTAAATTAATTGTGCTAATTGTCACACATCCACTTGAATTAACTATTGTATCCATAAAACCTGTAGAGTCTGAAGTTAATACTATTCCGCTTGGTGAAATATAAGTAAGAAAAGAAACTTGGTTAAGAGTATCCCGAATCGTGTCTTTAGTAAAGTTTAATACATCGATAATGCTATCATTTAGTCCACTTGAGGTTTTTATTGTATCCAAGTAGAAAATAGTATCATTTGTTAATACTAATCCAGAAGGAAGTATGTAGTTATTACAACTTGTCGAATCAACTGTATTTCTTCTTACAAATCCACAGTTTAAATTGAAAACCGATGGACTCATTAAATGAGACCAATTTGCTCTTGCAAAACTTGTATCATTTACTTGAATACAACTTAAGCTTGGATTAGAATGAGCTGACATCGCATTAAAGTTTTTATTTCCGTTATTGGCATTCAAGCTAACAAGTTGATTCCCTATACAACTTAATTGAGTCAAAAGAGGATTTTTTGAAACGTCTAAATGAACTATATCATTACTGTGACAAGTGAGAATTCTAAGTTTAGAATTATTTGATACATTTAAACTTGTTAATTCATTCCAATTAAATTGAATCCAATCTATATCAGTACAGTTTTGAAGATTGATACTATCTATTAAATTATTATCGCCCCAAATAAAATTAATTTTATTATTATTTGATAAATCTAAAAGTCCATCAATTTGATTATCATTAATTTTTAAATATGATAGTTGAGGATTGTTTACTAAATCTAATGTGTCAATTAAATTACCTCCACAGTCAAGGTACTCAAGATTTACATTAGCAGATAAATCTAACTCAGTTAATTGATTCCATCTACAAATTAATGTATCAATTAATACATTATTTGATAAATCTATGCTATCAATTTGTTGCCACATAAAATTTAAATAAGTCAACTTAGTATTTTGAGTTACATCTAAATCAGTTAAAAGGTTTCTTGTACAATTTAGATATTCAAGAGAATCAAAATCTTCTATTCCTTTTAAAGAACTAATATTTTTATAAATAATAGTTAGATAAGTTACAGTATCAATAGCTGCAGTTACTATACTATCATCCATACCTCCATTATCTAAGCCAATTTGATTTAAGTACAATTCAAAATTATTGTCTGGTATATATGTTTTTGATCCTAAGGGTATTGAACAATCAATTGAAAAATATGATAAAGAATCCTTGCTAAACCAATTTGCTGCTGAATGCCTCACGCTATCAACCTTTATACATCTAAGTGATGGATTTCCAAAACTATTAAAACTAACTATATTTATATTATTGCTATTTGCTAAATTTAAATCACTTAATGAGTTATAAGCACAAAATATCGTTATCAAATTATTGTTTTGCGACACATCAAGATTATTTATTTGATTATGTGAGCAATTAAAAGATTGTAATTTTAATAAATTGCTTGTATTTAAAGAAGTCAATTGGTTTAGTTGACAAGCAATTTTACGTAATGAATCATTATTAGATAAATCTAAAGTATCCAAATTATTTCTATCACAATATAATTCTCTTAGCAACAAATTATTTGAAATATTTAGTGATTTTAAAGAGTCATTTGTACATTTTAGGTAAATCAGATTAGTATTATTTGAAACATCCAAACTATCAAGCAATATATTATTAGCAATATTTAAATGAGTCAAATTAATATTATTAGATAAGTCTATACTATCTAAAAAATTATTATCAATATATAAGTATTGTAATGCGGTATTGTTGGATAAATTAATACTTTTCAGTTTAGTAGACTGGATATTAAGGTATTTAAGTGAAGTATTATTAGTTATATCCAAACTGTCAAGATGACTTCCTCCTAATCTCAAATAGAGTAATGCCAAATTACTCGATAAATCTAACTTCAATATAGTATCATTTGGACTAGTGCAAATTAGTGTATCTAAGACAGTAAAATCTTCAATCCCAGTAAAATTAACAATCCCTCGATAGGAAACAAATAATCTTTTGATGGTACTGATATTAGCAGTAGGTACCGAATCATTCAAAGGTAAAGTATCATAGCCTAAATTAATGAGTGCTTGTTCAAAGTTATCATCTGGAACATAGGTGTTCTGTGAAAAAGATTTAGTAAATAACATAGATGTTACCAAAATCAATAGTATGTTAATTAGGTTTTTCATTATTAGATTGTTTAATTTTTATATAATTTTTCGCGATTTCTAATACCTTCCCAATCCCACTAGGATTTCTACCCCCCGCAGAAGCAAAGAAAGGTTGTCCTCCTCCTCCTCCGTTTATTTCTTTGGCTAGTTCTCGCACAATGTTTCCTGCGTGTAGGTCTTTGGCTTTTGATAATTCTTCAGAAACTAAAATGGTAATATTAGCTTTTCCATTCGCCTCATTGCACAAAACCAAAAATAGATTATCCATTTCAGCCTTTAACTGAAAAGCAATAGTTTTAATTCCTTTTGGATCCAAATCTACTTTCTTCGCTAAGAAATTAACTCCGTTAACTTCAGTGATTTCCTTTTTTAAATCATCCTTCAAGTTTCCAGCCTGAGCAGCTTTGAGTTTCTCAATTTCTTTAGCTTGGGCTGAATTTTTCTTTAATAATTCTTCTACAGCCAGTTTCAAATCTTTAGGAGCTTTTAGCATTACATTCAATTCATGAACCAACTCTATTTTATCATTCACAAATTTGTCCGCTGCCTCAGAAGTTATAGCTTCAATTCTTCTAATCCCTGATGCAATTGAGCTTTCAGAAATCACTTTGAACAAACCAATTTTACCTGTAGAAGTAGCATGAATTCCTCCACATAATTCGATAGAATCTCCAAATTGAATCACTCTTACCAAATCTCCATATTTTTCTCCAAAAAGAGCTTTTGCTCCTAATTCTTGGGCTTTTTTCATAGGAGTATTTCGCATTTCATTCAAGTGAATGTCTTTTCTAATTTCTGCATTTACTCTCGCTTCTATTTCACCCAATTCTTCATCCGTTACTTTACTAAAATGTGAAAAATCGAATCGTAAATGTTTTTCATTTACCAACGAACCTTTTTGTTCTACATGCTCACCAAATACATCTTGCAAAGCCTTATGAAGCAAGTGCGTAGCAGAATGATTATTAGCCGTCAACTCACGTTTTTTTGCATCTACCACTGCATGAAACATCAGAGTTAGCTGTTCAGGTAATTTATCAGAATAATGAAGAATTAATCCATCTTCTTGTTTAGTGTTTGTAATAAACACTTTTTCCTTTTCCGATTCAATAAATCCTGTATCACCCACTTGTCCTCCTCCTTCGGCATAAAAAGGAGTGAAATTAAAAACCAACTGATAAAACTCTTTATTCTTGGCTTTTACTTTTCGGTAACGGGTTATGTACACACTCGTATCGGTAGTATCATATCCAATAAACTCTTGTACATCATCATCTTTTAACACTACCCAATCCGAAGTATCCATTTTAGAAGCACTTTTACTTCTGTCTTTTTGCTCTTGTAGGCATACTTCAAATTCTTCTTCGCTTACTTCAAATCCATTTTCATGAGCAATCAAAGCCGTTAAATCAAAAGGAAATCCATAAGTATCGTAGAGTTCAAACGTATCTTTACAATCTATTTTTTTGGTTGACTTATGAGTTCTCATCAAGTCATCCATTCGCTTAATTCCTTGCTCAAGCGTTCTATAAAAAGAAATTTCCTCTTCTTTTATCACTTTGGTACACAAATCCTTTTGAGCAATTAATTCTGGAAAAGCATCTCCCATTTCATTTGCCAACACCTCAACCAATTTATGAAAAAATGGTTCTTTTAATCCCAAAACTTGGTAACCATATCGCACAGCTCTTCTCAGTATTCTACGAATTACATAACCTGCTCCAGTATTAGATGGCAATTGTCCATCTGCTATAGCAAAAGCCAATGTTCTGATGTGATCAGCAATTACACGAATCGCTATATTAGTTTTGGTTTGTTCTTCCGAATGTCCCTCGCCTTCAAGGTATTTCTTTTCTGCAATTTTTTCTATTTCTTGAATCAATGGAGAAAACACATCAGTATCATAATTCGATTTTTTGCCTTGCATTGCCATTGCCAATCGCTCAAATCCCATACCGGTATCAACATGCTGAGCCGGCAACGGATGCAAAGAACCATCTTTGATACGGTTGTATTGCATGAATACTAAATTCCAAATTTCCACCACTTGCGGATGATCTTCATTTACCAATTCTCTTCCTCCTACTTTATCAATTTCTTCTTGGTCACGTAAATCAATATGGATTTCTGAGCAAGGTCCACAAGGGCCTACTTCTCCCATCTCCCAAAAATTATCTTTTTTATCAGCTAAAATAATTTTGTCGTCCTCAACTATTCCACTCCAAATATCTTTTGCTTCTTGATCTAATCCTAAGTTGTCTCCTTTATCTCCTTCAAAAACCGTTACGTATAATCTGTTTTTATCTAATTTATATACTTCGGTCAATAATTCCCAAGCCCACTCAATTGCTTCTTTTTTAAAATAATCTCCAAACGACCAATTTCCTAACATTTCAAACATAGTATGGTGATAAGTATCTACACCTACTTCTTCTAAATCGTTATGTTTTCCAGAAACTCTCAAACATTTTTGAGAATTGGCAACACGAGCATCTTTGATTTCTTTGTTCCCCAAAAACAAATCTTTGAATTGATTCATCCCTGCATTATTGAACATCAAAGTAGGGTCATTCTTTACCACGATTGGGGCAGAATCCACTATTTTATGTCCTTTCGATTCAAAAAAATCTTTGTATTGCTGGCGTATTTCCTTTGCAGTCATTCTTGTCATTTACTAATAATGAACAAAAATAAGATAATTGTTTTGTTTTAGAAGTTAGAACTTAGATTTTACTTAACCTCAACCCTTATTCCTTCACTATGACTTCCAAACTCTGGAGCATACATACATTGAATACTCGTAATTCCATTCGAGAAATTTCCTTTTTGAGAAGCTCTCAGAGGATATTCAAACACATAAGTTCCTCTTGGTAAGTAATCCATAAAGAAATCGGTAGATGCGTCTTTTGTGCTTTCGTAATAGCCCAAACCATCTTGCCATTTGTAACGAGAAATTACATTAATCGGTTCAAAACCAGAAGCTCGCATATCTTTCATATGGATGTACTCCATGTTTCGGTCAACCTCAATTTCTATTCGGACGATTATTTTATCGCCTACATTCAAGACATTTTTTTCAGTAATTGGATCCAACACTTTTCCTTTCTCTGTATTCTTTTCGATAAAGAGTTTTTTCTTAATCTTAAGTGGTGTTACGTGTGGAGTAATTTTATCTAAATCCTCAAAGTATTGCCAGTACAAAGCTCCCCAAGAAACTCCATCTTGTTTTTTGGTTACGGTTACGGTTCCCATTTCAGGCTTCACCTCTTCTCCACTCCAAGCAGTTTTAAAATACCCAGTTCCTTTTTCTGATTTAACTACCCTATTTGTAGCTGTTTCTTTTCCAGAATAAGCAATATTGATATTTCCGACTTTTATTTGAGCCAAGTCATCATTCGCCAAAATATCTGTTCCGTTAAGTAACAAAGCATAACACGCTTCAGTAGTAGCTTTGGTCGTTTTCCAATTGGTAGTTTGCTTTTGTTTCAAGAGCCAAGTTTTCAATTCATTTACTGTTTCTTGGTCGTTTCCTGCTACATCAAATAACTCAATCATCAAGGCTTGTGTTTCAATTGGAGCTTGGTACCAATAATATCCACCATCCATCATTCCTTTCCAATACATTCCTAGTTCTGGATGAACGATAGAACGTTCTTTTAGCGAAGCCATTATTTTTTTGGTTACTTCAGCGTTTTTATCAATTCGGAAATTAGCCAATCCAATCATTCCTTGCTGGTAGTTATTAAACTTTAACCAATAAGTTTTCGATTGACCTAAATAATAGTCGTAAGCCTCTCGCGAAGCCGAAGGGATTGGAATGTCCTTAAAGAAACTACGCGCATACAAATACTGCACTTGCAAATTATTAATGTGCTGGTTCTCTTTGTAATTTTTATCGTAACGCTTCACTCTCTCCAAATCTTCTTTGATTTCTCTATCCAAAAATTTGATGGCTTGCTTTACCATTCTCCATGTTTTGGCATTTTCTCGTACATTCTTTACTCCTAAGAAATCCAAATGTCCCATTCCTGTGGCAACATGCTGAGTGATGTATCTGCTTTCTTTCATTCCCTCAAACCAAGGCCAACCTCCACTTGATTTTTGCATTTTTTGGAGTTTGTTCATCGCCCTGGAAAGCTGACCACTCATTTTATTTAAATCAAATAATTGAGCAATTCGCTTTTTGTTTTCAGTTTCATTTTTAGCATCCAACACCCAAGGAGTTTGTTCCAAAATCACCGCTTTCAATTCTTGGTTTTTCTCCAAATTAGATAAGAAAGCCTCTGGCGATTCGTTTTGCCAAGCAGAAACTATTTCTTTAATTTTTGGGTTTCCATTCATGATGTGAGTGGCTAACGAATTTGCATAAAATCGTGTAAACGTTTGCTCTGCACAATCGTACGGATATTCCATCATGTAAGGCATTGCCTGAACCACATACCAAGCTGGATTACTTGTATATTCCAACGAAACTTTGTGATGTTTCAAACTGGTTGAAGAACCTGAGTTTTTCAGTTTATCAAAATTGAAAGTATGCGTTCCCGCTTTTTTCACGGGCAAAGGCATGGATTCTGTTACCAACATTCTGTTTGTCAATACTGGTAACGCATTTTCTTCTCCATCGGTAAAGTTTCCTGCTTGAGCTACAATTTTGTATTTCACTGCTTGGATGCCAAATGGAATTTCAATTTGCCATTCTATGGATGTGCTTTGTTTAGCTTTTACAATAAATTTTTTCTTAGCCCCAGAAATCGTATTATTGGCTTTCATTTCCAGTTCAATAGATTTTTCATCATTATGATGACCACTATGAATTAAAAGTCCTTTTTTGGAAACATTTTTTAATTTAACATCAATCGGCTCATTCGTCAAAGCATCATATAAAAACAATTGTGCTTCTCCAGTTAATAATCTTTTAGATATATTGCTAATCTTACTCGAAATAGTAATCTTATCCCCTTCTCTTAAAAATCTAGGAACATTAGGCACAACCATCAAATCTTTTTGGGTAATGATTTCTTTTTGGATGGTCCCAATACGCATGTCTTTGGTGTGAGCCAATCCCATAAATTTCCATTTGGTAAGGGCTTCTGGCATTTCAAACTCAAAAGAAATATCTCCATTTGCATTAGTCGTTAAATGCGGAAAGAAAAAAGCGGTTTCATTAAAGTTTTTTCTAGCTTTTACTTGGGATAAATCTGAGCCTGAACTGTTATTTGATTCTTTATTCTTAGAATTACCAACAGAAACTTTTCCTTCTCCAACCTGAGCTGCAATATCACCAGCACTTCTTCCTGGCATTTTGGCAATATCCTTTTTCTCCATTTTATCTATACTTCCTGGTTCATCATCCGCTTCTTCCATTGCAACAGATTCCATTACTGGAGCATAGCTTTTACTTCTTCTAGAATAACGCAATCCATTTCCATAATAGCGGTAATTGTACATCCCAAAATTATTGAGAGTGTAGTAACTTTTATTTGGAACATGAATGTAATCCGGATACCAATCTTCTTGAATTAAAAAAGCGTTGTTTAACCCGAAACCTTGGTTATAATTATAGCTTCTTTGAGCGTAATACCTACTGTAAATATTTAATCCATAATAATTTGAAGCAAATTCATCTAACGAAGCATCATACATGCTTGCAAGCATTTCAGAAAGTACTTTGTCTCCTTTCTTTCCCTTTATATTTACTTTCCATTTCTCTTTTTGTCCTGGCAGTAATTTATTCCTGAAAGTCTCAAAAGTTACCTCTAATGCTTTATTAGTGAAAGGCACACTAATCGTGTAGTTTTTCATAAACACATGATTTTCTTTTACAAAAACCAGATGAATAGACACATTTCCTCTGTGTTTTTCCTTAATAGGAAATTCAATTCTTTTTAATTCATCGTTTAGTGTAATCCATTTCTTTTCTACAATCTTCCCTTGATGTTCTATTTCATACATCATCTTTACATTCTTGGCTTTTGAGCCTACAAGAACTACTGCAGTTTCACCTGGCTCACCACTCACTTTTTCTCCTTTTGTCCAGAAAAATTCATTCATTGGAATCTTTCTAGATTTATCGTCATAGATAGTCATTGTTTGAATTTGCTTCACTTCATTTCCGAATTTATCCTCAGAAATCAATTCGATTTGATACCTACCTACTTTCCATCTTTTTAATCTATCAAAACTTACTTCATTCGATTCTTTGGTATCAAACCCTATCGAATAGGTTTCTTCTTTTCCTTCCTCTTGTAATTCATAGTCAGATTTGTTTCCGTACTCTTCAAAAGGAAACTTTCTATCATGCTCCTCTTTTGTCATTAAAAATAAATCTGGATTTTCCCATTTGTTATTTAATTCTAGGCGTTTTTTCTCTTTCAATAAATACACATCCACTCTTCCTTTTGCTTCAATTTTTTGTCCGTTAAGATTTGTTGTAGTAATAGTAAATTTCTCGCTATTATTTCTATTCAATTCATTAGGAACCGAAATACTCATCATCAACGAATTATACCCAACCGAAACATATTGAGTGGTGCTTCTTGTTTCACCATTCAAATCCGTAACATCTGCATCAATTTGGTAAGTATAAGTAGGTTTATATTTTTGATTAACCGATTTATCTGCTATGGCTGTAAAATCAACTTCAAATTTTCCGTTTTCATCCGTTACAGTGGTTCCATTTGTAATTTCTACCTCAGTAGAATTTGGTCTGTATCCATAATAGTACCAACACCACCAAGAGAAAGAAGCTCTTCGAGAAACTCGGTATTGTACTTTAGCACCATCAATCATATTTCCCGCAAACGCTTTGGCAATTCCAGTTGCTTTTATTTTCTCATCCAATTTATATTCTCCTTCAATTGGATCAATATTTACCTCAAACTTCGGACGTTTGTATTCCTCTACAGAAAATGATTTAGTCCCAAGTTGTTTTTTGTCTAAAGTCATAGTAATGGTCATTCTCCCATTAATCAAACCTTGTGGAGTTAAAAATTCTCCTGAAACTGTTCCAAATTCATTGGTAGTTAGTATTTTACTATCAACTTTTTGCCAGTTTACATCAAAAAATGTAACAATAACTTTTTTACCAGCCAATACTTTAGCTTCATTCACTCTTTGAGAAAAAGCTAATCCTTTAAAATATACTTTTTGGTTTGGACGGTAAATAGCCCTATCCGTAAATAATGTTCCTCTATTTTGAGTTTTAATTTTGCTTCCATAACTTCTATACTGATACATGGAATTTCCATTATCAAACCTATCTCCATCTTTAGTTAAATTAACTGTAACGCTTTGGCTTTTTGAAGGACTGTTTAATTTGATATACCCCTCTTTGTCAGAAAATTTAGTAGCTACTTTTCTGGTAATGTATTTACGTTTATTATAATCCCAATTTCTTGTAAAAAATTCTCCTTTTACTCCTTCAATGGGTTCTCCTGTTTTTCTATCAAGTACTGTGATTTCAGCGCCTCCATTTCCACTTCTTGTGATGTAACTAATGTTAGTAGACCAAAATGGAGAAATAGAAATAGCATTATCTTGGTAACTGAAGTTCTTATCTGTCCCTGCTACTATCGCGTAATACCCAGCTGGCATTTTAGGTACTTCAAACTCCACATCATGAGGATTATACATCCCATCATTTGGTAAATTTATTTCCCAAGTGTTTACAGTTGTTTTTGAATTGAAATACTTTACTCTTTCCTCTGTATTTTTAAATCGCTTATCTCTGTAATCATCAAAATCCAATTTTATTACTTTGAAATATACTTTAGTTAAATTGGTAAAAGACAATTTCGCTTTTGATAACTGATTAGGAATCACTGCTTCTTCATTTACAAAATCTATTCGTTTAGATTTTATCGTATTAATTAAATTTTGGCAATTAATTGCACCATAAGAATTTGGATAGGCTTTTATTGCTTCTTCAGCAATTTCAATGGCTTTCTTTTTAGAAGCTTTATATAATTCATTTTTAGCATCATTTTTCAACTCTTTTTTGTAATTAGAAGATTGTCCTGAATAATATTGAGCTAACACAAACCTAACTTGAGAGTAGTATGCACTTTTTTTTGTTTTTGTAGATAAAGCCTCTAAACCCTTCACGTATAATTCATCTCCGTTATCTACTGAATTATAGCTTTTGATAAACTGCAATCTATCTAACTCTAAATCCGCTAAAGCCTCAAGGTTTTTAGTTTTATATAAGTGTAATCCTGTGAGGAACTGGTATATTTTAAGAGCTTGTAACTTAGTTGAACTCGTGTCTTTATGGCTAACTGGAAGTTCTACAAACTCTTCTGCTGGTAAAAACCATTTTTCCTCTTCTAATTGAAAATAGTAAGCTGGTTTGGTAATATCTGGCTCAGTATTTCTAAAATAAGCCAAAGCTCTATGTCCCAAAAAATCATACAAAGTAGGACGAAGTGAATCTGTATTTTGCCCATTGGTTAACAGCTCTTTAAAACTTAATAAGGAATATTCTTGTAATTGATTTTCATCTGTTAAAGAAAGTTTATAATGTGTATTTGTTTCTCTCACAATATCTTCCAATGACCAGGTTCTGATGTCTTGCTTTTGAAAATTTATCGTTTCGGTTCTGTTATTAAATTTCCATCTGTTTCTGGTGTAGTAACTCCAGTACATTTCGGCAAGTATGCTGTGCAAAATTTGTTTTTGTGGAGCTTCAGAAGTAGCAATCATACTATCCATTTGATACACAGCACTTACATAACTTTCCTCTTCTAGCGTATGGCTGTACTTTATCTTATACATCGATGATTTTACAATCTGGTTGACGTTTTTCTCTTTAGTAGCCAGCGTATAAATCTCTTCTACAACTTTTAATGCAGATTTTGGCAACCCATTGCTTTCATGTTCTTGAACTTGTTTCCAAAGTGCCTCATAATTATCACCCACAGGATATTCCTTTTGCTGATAATCTGTTACTTCTTTATTTTTTTTCTTTCCGAACATAGAGCATGATACTAGCAGAACAATTGCTCCTACTACGATATAATTAGTTGATTTCATATTTCAATATTTTGGTCTTTCAAAAGTGTAATCACTTCAATACACAACCTTAGATATAAAATTAAGGGATGCGAATTACATAACCTAATACACCTCAACAAGAATTTGGTTCAATAAAAAATCCCAAAAAATTAATTTCTTTGGGATTTTGATTAAATAGTATGATATAATTTTAAAATCTGTAATGTAATCCTAATGAAGCAAATGTATCGAAATTAAAAGAATTGCCACCTTGCTTAATTGGAAGATGATCTTTGTACGATTCATTTTTAAAATCAAATTTTTCTCTAATCAGGAATTGCCCTTGTGCTCTAACTCCTATAAATGCTGTTGCATACAACCTTCTAGATATGTTTGTTTTAAAACCACCTCTGAAATTTGCTCCCACTGTTATTGAATTATAAGTTGAATTCAAATAATTCAAATCATCATTTGGAAAAGTTGAATCAGAACTTTTGGGTCCATATTGATTATACTTAAATCCATTTTGTTCAACTTCTGTAAGTTCAACTTCAGTTATTCTTCCATATCTATTTGATACCCTATGACCAATTGTAAAATCTAATCCGCTAATAAAATTTAGTCTCCATAACCTTGTTTCTTTTTCTACTCCAATTTCTATTCTTTGATAGGCAGTGTTTTGGTAAACAGTTTCAGTAACTCCAATAATAGGAGTATTAGAATCTCCTGTATTATAAATCAAGAAATTACCTCCAGTGTATGGATACCAAGATTGATCAGAATACAAATTATTACCCCCTAATGAAAGATTGGCTCTTAAATTGTATTTTGATTCTTTAAAAAATCTTCGATACGTAATCCCTATGTTAGGAGATAACCCTCCTTCAAATCTATAATCTAACCCAATAGAATTAACAGAGACTTTAGTCTTTGTAATTTCTTCTATTTGAGAGTAAGCTATAGAAGAACTCAGGAAAATTAGTAACACAAGTATCTTTTTCATTTTTACGGATTTTGATTATAAATCCACTAACGAGAAATTTTTAATTATATTTAATATCAATTAAAATTTAACAACTTGAAAAAAATAATTTATAGTCTTAGTATTATCTTTTTCTTCTCCTGTGCTTCCTCCAGATTTGTGGAACCACTTGAAAATGGGCAACAAGTAATAGCCTTAGACATTGGTGGTCCAACTATTGGTTTTGGTGGGGCAGTAATTCCTATTCCACTCAGTTCAGTTGTGTATGCACGAGGAATTGATACAAATTTAACTGTATTTGGGAGTTTGCACATTACCTCTCTTCTATTTAGCAATTTACAGACTGACTTTGGGGCAACCTATCGCTTTTATGAATCCAAAAATCAATTCGTTCCATCTTTTAGTACTTCTATCAACGGAAATGCTATTTACGATATGAATGATGCTAAATTTAAGTTTTGGCCGCAACTTGACATCAATGCTTATTGGAATTTTGGTAAAAGAAATCACTATGCTTATTTGGGAGTTCAAAATTGGTGGGAATTGGCTGGAGTCCGCTCCCAAGGAAGACCTCAACTTGATAGATGGCTTGTAAATCCACAATTTGGAGTAGTATTCAAATCAAAGAATTGGTTCTACTCTATTGAAACGAAACTGCTTGGTCCAAGTCATGATAATGTAAATGCTTTTGTTCCTTATTTTTCTTTATTGGGAGATAAAGGAGCTACGGGAATTTATTTAGGAGTTGGCTATAAATTCTAGCCGATAATCGGCAATATTTCTTGATTCTATAAAAACATATTTAAAAATGAAAAACATATTCTACATAACACTTATGCTCTCCATATTTGGTTGTCTCAAAATGGATGATTTGCCTTTTTTAGGAGAAAAAATTACTGAATATAAATTTGAAGATTACGAAGGTGATCAAGAAATAGATTTACCAAGTAGTTATCGAATTCCAGATAGCAATATCAATCTGATAAGCTTAACCTCAAAACTTCCCAATGAAAATTCAGGAGAAACAATCTATGCGGTTTACATTGGAAACATGAACACAATAAGCACAGATACAGTGATTGTTTATTGCCATGGGCAATCCAAACACATGGATGCTTATTGGAATAGAGCAAAACTACTTGCAAATACTGGAAGTAAAAATAGATATGGAGTATTGATGATGGATTACAGAGGGTATGGCTTATCCACAGGAAAATCAACCGAAGCAAGTCTGTATAGAGATGTGGAGGTTTGTTTGGATTGGTTAAATGGAAAAGGAGTGGCAAGTCAGCGAGTTGTCATGTATGGATTTAGTTTGGGAACCATACCAGCAATTGATTTATCAGCCTTTTATGGAACTGCTTCTCCTAACAAACTTATTTTGGAAGCACCCTTAGCTTCTGCAGAAAACCTAACCGAAGAATCTTTGCTGATTGATGTTTCTCCTACTTTTTTTACAAGTTTAGAATTTGATAATGTAGAAAAAATAAAATCCGTTTCTCAACCCCTCATGTGGATTCATGGTACAATTGACGATTATCTTTCTATCTCAAACGGAGAAGTTATTTACGAAAGACATGGAGGAAGTTACAAAGAAGCTCATCGAATTTCTGGAGCTAATCATGGGGATGTTCCAAAGATTATGGGATTTCTAGATTATGGTGAGAAAGTACTAAAATTTATAACTAAATAATTAATGCCCCCGCACAAAACTAGAATCAGTAAGTGTTAGCAAAAATGCTTTTAAATCAGCTTTTTCTTGTGGTGTAAGATTATTTCCTCCAGTAGCTACATTCTTTAGTAAAGGAGAAACATTAGGCGAAGCTTTTAATCCAGAACTGTAATGGTCTATTACCTCGTCTAGAGTAGCAAATCTTCCATCGTGCATGTAAGGAGGTGTGAAAACTAAATTTCTTAAACTGGGGGTTTTAAACTTACCATTATCAGAGGGGTTTCCTGTTATTGCCCCTAACCCTAAATCTGTATAGGTTAAATCAAGCCCGTTATCATGAAATAAATTATCTGTCCAGAGTGGATTATTTGCATCTCCATGACAATGAAAACAATCTGCACCTGATTCACTCATAAATAATGAAAAACCATTGAGTTCACTTGGAGTCAAAGAAATTTGCCTTAGTAAGTATTTATCAAAACGAGAGTTTCCAGAAATTAATGTTCGCTCATATTGTGCTAGAGCTTTTGAAGCCAAAACAGAATCAATTGTACTGGTTCCAAACGCTGACATAAACATACTTGGATACACAGCATCTGCTTGTAGTTTACTTACCACATTTGGCCAGGTGTCATGCATTTCTATAGGGTTCACAACCGGACCAAAAGCTTGTTCTTCTAATCCATTTGCTCTGCCATCCCAAAAAAACTTGTTATTTGTATTCCAAGCATGGTTAAATAATGGCATTGCATTTCTCGTTCCAGCAAGCCCATCAATTCCTATACTAAATCTATTAGTATCGTCAAAAGCTTGAGAAGGTAAATGACAACTTGCACAAGCTTGTGTCAAATCATCTGAAAGTCTTTTATCAAAAAACAGTTTCTTACCCAGAGCCACTCCTTCAACTGTCAATGGATTATCCGAAGGGATAGTTGGCGGTGGTAAAAAACGAGAAAAGGTTGCAGGTATTTGCAATTGATAAGGGGTTGGCCCACTTGTGCTTGTACAAATACAAGAGCCATCATCCACCTTAGCTCCCGGGTCATAATTTACTGCATCAGGGTTGGTACATCCTGACTTTCGGCAGGATGATACCAACATAATGCTAGCAGACAATAATATAAGAAAAGCTATTTTTTTCATTCTAATTCGTAGGAGAAGTTACATTTCCTAGTGACAATACACTTCTACCATTTTGGTTAATCATTTTTTGAGCTGTATAATTTGGCATTAACATCATGTGGTATTGATCCAAATCCCATAAAATAGGGTTCTTGAACCATTCTGCAATATTCATGTTAATATCAATTGTCATTCTCTCTCCTGATTTTACTTGAAATCCTCCATTTGCATCCCAAAGCCTTACTCTAAAGTGATTTTCTTCAGCAGTTCTTGTTCCATTCGGATTCATTTTTGAAGCAGTACCATTGTGGTAAGCAAATCCCTTCATGGTTGATGTATTATCAAGAAACATTCCTTCGAATTTCATAAAATGGTAACCTCCACCAATCATCATTGGCCAAGACCATGAAGCTGCGTTCAAATCTGTGTAAGCTCCATCTTTATTATCATTTCCGTCAAAACCAAAGGTTACAGAAACTCCTGAGTAGCTTCCTTCTGGAATCTGAACAGCTGGTGTGTAAAAACGAGATAAAGGTTGTGAAACATCTATTAAATTGTAGCCTCCAAGATTTACTTCACTTCCATCTGTTTTATGAAGTGTAATATCAGAGATTAAGTATTGTAATTTAGATATAGTATGTGAAGTTCCTTTAGCGTTTAAAAATTGCTTTGCACCAAAATCAGCGGCAGTTACTTCATATCCATCGTAATATTGTTTAAATACAAAATTTACATCAGTAGAAGTATCAGTAGTTTTAGGAGTTAAAGGCTCTTCTTCCTTACAAGAAGAAAAAATTAATGTTAATGCACTTAGTGCGATGAGTGTCTTTTTCATGGTTTTTGGTTTTATTGTTAAATTTAATGTATTATTTATTGAATTATCGGTTTTTTTCATGAAGTATAATGTTTTTTTCATGAAGTGATTTTTAATTAAATAAATAAGTGACTCCTACTTGGAATCTGTTTTTTGTGTTAAGTTGCAATGTTCCATTAAGTTTATTTACTAGTGTTTGTTGATACAAAGTTTCAATTTGAAAGTTTTTGTAGAAAACTTGGAATCCTGCTGTTCCAAACAACAAACTCCCACCAGTGTTATCTTCATAATGAAATTTCTCTATGTCTTTATTTCCTTGCTCAAAATAACCGCCTATATAAGGCATAAGTGTTACTTTATTAATCGTTTGAGCATAAAACAAATTAAGCGTTGTGTTACTTGTATTTCCAAACATATAATTTGCTTCATTATTATGAGTATTAATCTTATAATTAGTAGTAAACATTGCTCCCATTTTGTTGTATTTCCAGATGTAGTCCATTGACAATAGAAAATCCCATGTACCTGTACCAGCTTGAATATCATGCTGAACTAGCTCTCCATTTTGAGAAAAATCATACTTTCCAAGAGGTATTTTTATTCCTCCTCCCAAAGTAACCCTATGATTAGATTTATTTTTATCTTCATAATTTGTCCTTATCAAGTTGTACTTCCCCATCACAAACGGATCTCCAATTCCTTGAATTGTAAACTGTTGCTTTCCATTTATTATTCTTTCATTTTGAATGTAAGGCATAGAGCCTATTACCCTCAGTCTATTTGAGAAATTATAAACACCCCTAACATCAATCACTGTATAAGTTTCAGTGTGAGTTTGATCTTCCATTTCTGGGAGTAAAATAACTCCACTGTGTCTGCTTCCATTATCAATATTAGTTGGCTTATAAACCAAGGAAGTGAATGTTTTGGTAGCGAACCTATGCCTATATAATAATGAGATACTGTTTTTGGTATCATCCGGTGTTAAACTTACGGACATATTACATATGTCGCACGCAAGCGAATTGAATGCTAAAAATAGCATCCCAATTCCTACAATTTTTTGCATGAATTTTTATATTTTATTACTAATTAATTTTAATTACTCGTGTAATTAAAGTGCAGATTTAATTAGCATAAAATGGGAGGTCGAAACAAAGATTCCTCGTATCCACAAATAGATACATCTTGTTTTGTTTTAATAAAATCTTGAAAGTTTATTTTTTCAGAAAAAATAAATTGAGGTGATTCTACAAGAAACAATGAAGTAATGTGTGATTCTGCTGTGATAGTAAAGTTTTCATTATTTGGATTACTTTTCTCCACTTTTGCTAAAGACTTTTTTAGTTGACATTTTCCTTTACAGGTAGACTCTTCAATATCTTTATTTATACATAAATTGGCAGCTATATACTCTTGATTTACTTTGAATTGAAATAAGATAATTGAAGGCAATAAAACATTCGCAACGAAACTAAAAAGAAACGCAATAGCTATTGTTTTATGTAAAAATTTATTTTTCAAATCTTATTTACTTACTACAAACTTAATGTTTTTAGTAAAACCAAAAGATGACTTTAAACATAAAAAATACACACCTTGGTCAAGATTACCGATTGAATCAATCCTAAGCTCTTGGTTTCCATTGGATAATTGCAACACATTATTCTCAATCAATTTTCCTTCAATAGATATAATTGCTAGTTGATATTCTCCCTCAATCATATTTTCAAATTTAAGAGAAAAATCTCCATTATTGGGATTTGGAAATAAACTTACTGATTGAGAAATTTCAATCTTTTTTTCATCAATTGATACATTAGTACAATATGCTGAATTTAATAATGCAACCATTGAATTATACAAATTCAATCTCTTTCCAGTAACTGACAAGCCTTGAAGAGCAAAAATAGAATCGCCATGCTCAAGTATATATTTCTTAACTATGAGTGCCATCGAATCAGGCCTTGCTTGATAATAGGTTAAAAAATTATCACAAGCATTGGCGTATAAAAAAGCTACTGCTCCAGCAACATGGGGAGTAGAGAATGAAGTTCCGTTATCATTTCCATAAGAGAAATTTGTAGAATAAGGCAAAGATAAATAAGGGACTGTGGAACGAATAGAAGTTCCGGGTGCTCCCAAATCAATATTGGTATCTCCATAAGCTGCTTGCCCATATTTTCCGTCATATCGATTTGTGTTAGTTACCGATATAAGAAAGTCACTCTGGCAAGTTGTTGGTATGTCTCCTACTACATCCACATCTACATTTCTGTTTGCTGTGGCTGCTGCACTTAATATTCCATGAGCTCCCAGCGTATCGTAAAAAGCACACCACAATGGATATGATGATCTGTTTCCGTAGTCTACTCCAAAACTTGAATTTGTAACTACTATATAAGCCCCATTTGTTCCATTAGTTGAATCGTAAAGAGAACGCATCTCTAACACATAATCATAAGCACTTAACACATCAGATTCTAATTGTGAACTTCCTTGAATGGGTAAAATTTTCATTCCCCAGTTTACTCCTACCACACCAACTGAATCCGCTTTTGCACCTATAATTCCTGAAACCATAGTTCCATGCCTTCTTGAGGTAACATGCGATGTATCAAGCCTTGAATTCCAACCTTTATAATCATCAATGTATCCGTTTCCATCGTCATCAATTCCATTATTGGGAATTTCTTGATAATTAATAAAATAATTAATATCCTGATGATCCAAATAAAAACCATCATCAATAACTGCAACTACCACTGTATCTCCTTTTGAAGTAACGGTGTTAGTTCCAATTCCCCATGCTTTGCAAGCATCAATATCTGAACCTACAGTTCCTCCAGATTGACCAGTATTTTTCATACCCCATTGTATATTAAAATTAGTATCTACAGGACAGGTGTCTCCTCTGAGAGTTATATTAGTATGATTAAATTGTGATTCCAAAACCAAAGAAGAGGATTTTACAAACTCAAGAGCTTCAGCATTTGAATAAGCTGACTGATTAAAAGAAATAAGCCAGAGATTCATTTTTCTTGAAATTTTTCTTTTTACTTCACAATTCAAATTTGAAAAATTATTATTTATTGATTTATTAAAATCTAAAATACTGGCTTCAGATTCTAACATTATTAATAATTCACCTTGCACATAGTTATTGGTTCCGCTTTGAGAAAACAAAACCGAACTTATAGTCATAGCGACTATAAATGCTACTATGTGTAAGTGTTTTATCATATATCTAAATCATCTATATTTTCAAAACTATTAAATTCGTCTTCAATGTCTCCATATGGATCGTCTTCATCATCCAGGTCAAAATCCAAACTATCAACCATTTCAATTTGTTTTGAATCTTCTGCAGGAGCTTCTCCAAAAACCAACTCTATTGTTGGGTATTCTTTTGAGCTATCAATAGGATTAATCTCTATTAACTCTACAAAAAAACACCACATCGTGAGAAAATCATAAACATATAAAAGTTTCTGATTCAACTCATCCACTTTTTCTTTGATTGGAGTGTGAATCATTTCAACAAAATCTGCACTCTCGCCAGTCATATCCATTAATCCAATCTCCTCTCCTTTGTCCCAATCTTCGTTACTTAAGTAAAAAGAAGCTACTTGATCTCCTTTAAAATCAAATGCTTTATTTATTGCCTTGTGCAACTTATCAAATGTGAAATCGTTGTTAATAGCAATGTCCCTAAAGGCATTTTCTTCCTCTAATGTATCAATTAAAACTCTGAATTTGTATTCTTTCATTATTATTATTCTTAAGAATTATACGATTCTAAGCTTGTTTTGGTTGTTATTATCTGTCAGCTATTTTTTTGGCAACTTCATCCAATATAGATATTGTTACTTCTGCCATTTTGTTCTTTTTTTCGTCCAATGTAGGGTTTACCTCTACCGTTTCAAAACAAACTAATTTTGGACTTGAACATAAAGTTGATAGTAATTGGGTTACTTCTATTACAGGAATTCCATCGTCAACAGGAGTTCCCGTTCCATGCGAAGTTTCTTGCGGATCCATACTATCTACATCAAATGAAACGTAGAGCATATCACATCCTTGCAATAACTGAAGTGTTTCTTTTGCAACAGTTTCTCCTCCTTTTTCTTTAACTTCTGCTACTTCAAAATTTTTGATTCCTAATCTCTCAATCAAAACATCTTCGGGCTTTTCGGTATCTCGAACACCCACAAAAACCAAATTATTAGGGTTTAAATTTTTACCCGACATGTTTTTTACATTCTCCCAATGGGTAAGTGCTTTTTGAGATATTTCCCTTACACTACAATCCTTATTATCTATTCCACAGGCAATTGCAAGCGGCATTCCATGCACATTTCCTGAGGGAGAAGTGTATGGAGAGTGTAAATCTCCATGAGCATCTACCCAAACAACACCCAATGTTTTATCTGGATATGTTTGCTGAATTCCAGCAATTGTTGCTGCTGCAGTTGAATGATCTCCCGCTAATATCAGAGGAAAATTATCTGATTGAAGTGTTTGTTTAATTGAATCGGCTATTAATTCAAATTGCTTTTCGATATATTCAATTCTTATAGCTCCAGGTGTATTTATTTCTGAAAATAAATACTGATTATAGTTAGGTACTGATATTGCAGCATACTCTTTATAAAAATTAGAGTTTTTATTATAAGCAGCTGTTCTTAAAGCTCCTACTCCTAAACTTGCACCTCTTGTTCCTGCTCCCAGTTCAGAGGTTATTTCTACAATCTTTATTTTTTTTGACATTAATTACTTTTTATAAAACCAATTATGGCTAAAGTTATCAAAGATACCGTTAACAACAAAAGGAAAAATTTGATGGTTGGATTATGAAAAAATGGTTTTCTAAATTTTGCCCAAGTTTCAAGAAAAATCTCCATAGCCTTTGGTCTATTGCTTTGCAAAATAGCAAAATGATATAATTTCTTTTTTTGTGGATTTATATCCGTATCAGTTTCGTAGCCAATATTTGCATCAGTTAGTTGCTGAGCAAAATATTCAGCCATGTCTTCTCTTCTCAGAGTAAAAATAAGATAATTAGAATCCGTAGGATGCTCGTAATAATGATAGCTGGGAAAAATATGATACATAGTTTATCTCCATTTAGTTACATACTCAATTGGTTTTCTTTGCCCCTTTGGCCATTCTATTTCTGGGTATCCCATATAAAAAATTCCCAAACATTTATCTGTGTCAGCAATTCCCAAAAAATCTTTCATTTCTTGCGTATAGCCCAATTTTGGTGAAGACCAAAACCCTCCAATACCATAAGCTGTACAAGTAAGATACATGTTTTGAACTGCACAAGCTACCGCCTCAATTTCTTCCATTTCTGGTATTACTCCATCTTCTTCTCTTGTCATTATTAGTGCTATGGCAACTGAAGCTTGGAGCGGTCTGTTCTTTAATTTGTTAAATTTCATTTCATTGAAATCTTCTCCTTCAAATTTTGAAGCATAAAGCGAAGACAAAAATTCCGAAAGCTCAATGCGAGCATCATCCATAAAAACTTGAAATCGCCAGGGTTGAGTTTTGCCATGTGTTGGAGCCCAAATAGCATTGTTCAACACATCTTCCACTATCTCTCTATGTATCTTGCGAGATGAATATTGCTCAGGATAAATGGTTCTTCTATTCTTAATTACCTCTGTTATTTCACTTAAATTGTATTTCACAAAAAAATGCTATTAAAATTATAAGTAAAATTAGTGAAATACGTAATAATAGTCAAAGTAAATCGGACTAATCCTTTAATTCCATATAAGTCTGAAACAAGTACTAAAACTTGGTAGAAATTTACTGGCTTCTTCAGCCGATTGTTTTAGGTATGTTGTTCCCTCTGTAAGTTCTTCGATATACTCTTTGTTTTTGATTGCCGAACCCTGGATATAAAGCCCTAGAGTAAACTTTTCATTTAATTCATAACTCACACCTATTTCCGCTAAAAATCCGTATCCAAACCCATCTACTTGTTGATAATTAAGTATTTGAGGGTTTTGAATTCGAGTTATTACAAATTGTCTGCTTCTTACAATAAATTCTTGCCGCTCTAATTGTATGTAATTAAAACTTGCACCAGCCATTATGCTAAAATCAAGTTTTGGTTGAATGTTGTATTTTCTTTGAATTCCTAATTCGTAACCAAATCTTTGTTCTTGAGCGGTAACTGTGGCTTGCTCAAATTCTCCAGTAAAATTTTGAGGATTATCCAATGCTATTACTAGTGGAGTAGAAAATCTGAGTACCGAAAAATTGACTTTCATTACCATTGCCCAATCAGCATTCAAATCAAACCCTAAAAACAAGCCTGCATATACTGTAGGCGAATAAGTGTTGTTTCTTGAATATTCCCAATTTTTAATTGGATATCCAAGTTCTGTTTCAAGTTGTTGCCTTATTTGAGGGTTGGAAAGTATACGCGAAACACCAAAAGGATGAGACCCATCCAAAAACTGTGCAGGCTTGTTATTTGGAATATTTAAACCTATATCTATCCCAAAACTAATTTTTTTAATTTTCCCCTTAGTCTCTTCTTGTGAATAACCTAACTGGTAAAACCCTAAAAAATAGACAACTAATACTTTAACGACTCTGTTCATAACTCACAATATTACAAAAAATATCACTTTGTGCCTTTAATAATTTTTATTAAGTTTGCTATGTAACTCAAACAAAAAGAAATCATGAAAAAACTAATACCTATTTTACTAGCAGCATTCTTTTTTACAAGCTGTGCTACAATCTTAAGAAAAAACACTAAACAAGATGTTACATTCACTACAAATCCGCCAAACGCTGATGTGTATGTAGATGGAAACAAAGTTGGAACATCTCCTGTAACAGTAGCTCTAGAAACTACTGAACCTCATAATATTGAATATAGATTAAACGGTTATCCAACTACATCCTACACTGTTGAAGGGGAAATACTTCCTAAATATGTAGCAGGTGATATTGCTCTTGGAGCTGGAGCTCTTGGATGGATTCCTGCATTGATTGATAATCATACTAACAAATGGAGAGGATTTGACCAATGGGATATTGATTCTCATTCTGATTTTGGTGCAAAATTACCTATGCAAGATAAAGATGGCGATGGAATTGCTGACGATAAAGATGACTGTCCTACAGTTAAAGGTCTTGCAGCATTTAATGGTTGTCCAGATTCTGATGGTGACGGAATTAAAGATAGCGATGATGTATGTCCTTCAACTGCTGGATTAGCAAAATTCAAAGGATGTCCTGATACGGATGGAGATGGATTTGCTGACAACGTAGACAAATGTCCAACTGTGGCAGGAACTGTAAACGGTTGTCCTAAAAAAGCAGATGACAAAGATGGTGACGGAATTGCTGACAGTAAAGACAAATGTCCTACTGTAGCTGGTTTAGCTAAGTTTGATGGATGTCCTGATACGGATGGAGATGGGATTCCAGATAACATGGACAAGTGTCCTAAAGTTGCTGGTATTGCTGCCAATAGTGGTTGCCCAAAAGTGAATGAAGAAGATGAAAAAGTGCTTACTCAAGCTATGGAAGGATTATTCTTTAAAACTGGTTCTTCTGTTATTGAAAGAAAATCGTATGTTGTGTTAGATAACGTAGCTAAAATTATGTTAGCTCATCCTGAATATAAATTACAAATTAGTGGTTACACTGATAACACAGGAAGCAAATCAGGTAACTTAAGATTATCAAAATCTAGAGCTGCTGCTGCCAAGAAATACCTTATCAAAAAAGGAATTGATGCTTCAAGACTATCTTCTGAAGGATATGGAATTGATAACCCAAGAGCTACAAACAGCACTGCTGAAGGTAGAGCACTTAACCGTAGAGTTGAGTTTAAGGTTGCTTTCTAAGAAACTAAACTAATTAATTTTCAAAGCCTTCCCGAAATATCAGGAAGGCTTTTTTTATGGAAAGTATAAATACATAAGATGCCAAAGGAAATGTTGTAATTACTTATGAAAGTAAAGATGGTTTTTTCTTTATATTTGAGTTATAATGCAAACAATCACTCTCTGCAAATCTGACGTAACATAGAGCCAACAATAAAATCCACCTAAAAGCCTGGTGAAAAGTGCAGGGTTACAAATCCAGCACAGCAGAAACATATTGATGAATACCGCAGCAGTGCAACTGCTTCGGAGCGGATTATGACTTCACAATAATAAAACTTAACCTAACAAAAAAATGTTAGACTATATCATTTTATAACTCTTTTTATTAGTAGTAATAAATTATATATTGTTTCTAAGACTACCGAAAGAAAAAAAATATCTGAATACGAGCCTATATTTTTCGATATAATTGATAGTTTTAAAATTTTAAAATGTCATAATGAATCAAAACAATCAAAGAAATAATAAAATAATAGATTATAATTATTTGTTTGAATTTTGAAATTATAGTATCCAATATACTCCTATGGTATTTAAAAATACCTTTATGGGTTTTAGTTTTCTCCTTAAACGATTCTATTGTTTTTTTAATATTTGAATGTTTTCTAATCCAAATTATTATTCCCAATATTAACAATATAAAACTTACAATCAACAATAAGCTTGATAAAACCTTATTAGCAAGAACATTAAGAATAATTAATCCAATCACCCAAATAAAAAAACTCAAAGCAAACATTTTTTTATAATCTTTCATAAAATTTTAAATTATTAGTTGGTTGAAATTTAAGCTTATTTATCACTCTACCAAAGTTTTTCATCGCGAAGTCTCAATTTGAGAAAAGATACACCCCGCTCCGAAGCAGTTGTACTGCTGCGGAAAGCAGAGTTAACATAACAAAGCCAACAAAATAATTACCTTTGTAAATGGTTCAAGGCGAAAAACAAACTATAAAGAAAAATTCTACTTACTACCCGCTCCGCAGTAGCTGAGCTGCTGCGGCACAGAGCTAACATAACAGAGCAAACGTAAGTAATAAACGTGAAATATTTCAATGAAAACGCAGCAGCTTAGCTACTGCGAAGCAATGAAAAAAGTTATACATTCTGTCTTATTTATTTTTTGTAAATTCAATTATCAAACAAGGAATAAAACATACCATAAAAAAAGAGGCCAGTTATTACCTTACGCTTACAGTTGCTGACTGGATTGATGTTTTTACAAGAAAGAATCATAAATATGCAGTTTTAAACTCACTACGATATTGTATTCAAAACAAAGGACTTAATGTGTTTGCATATTGTATAATGACAAATCACATACATTTAATAGTAAATTGTAATGAACCATACAAACTTAGTGATACTATTAGAGATTTTAAAAGACATGTTGCAAAACAAATATTGTTTCAAATTAGAAATGAGCCAGAATCTCGAAGAGAATGGATGATTAAATTATTTGCCGAAAAAGGTGAACAGTACAAAAGCAATGAGAAAATAAAATTTTGGAAAACAGGCAATCATGCTATTGAACTTTTTACCGAAAAATTTGTTTGGGACAAAATAAACTACATACATGAGAATCCTGTTAAGGAAGAATTTGTAGCAAAACCAGAAGATTGGAAATTCTCTTCTGCATCTAATTATTATAATGAAAAAGGTATTTTAAATGAAGTAATTTGTTTAACTCCTATTTTAAGAACGTATGATTAATAAATACTTTCATAAAAAAAGCCCTCCAAAGGAGAGCTTTTAAACTTTAATATTTCAAATAAACTTAAGCTGTTACCGCATCCGTTTTAGGAGCAGCAGCCATTATCTCATCATTAGCTGCAGATTCAAATTGTTTGAAATTTTCTACAAACTTACTAGCTAAGCTATTTGCTTTTGCATCATACGCAGCTTTATCTGCCCATGTGTTTTTAGGAGAAAGCATTTCAGTAGGTACATTCTCACATTCAGTTGGCATGGATAATCCAAAAACCTCATGTGTTGTAAATTCTACATTATCAAGCTTACCTTCAAGAGCTGCAGTAATCATGGCTCTTGTGTATTTCAATTTAATACGGCTTCCTACACTATATTCTCCACCAGACCATCCAGTGTTTATTAACCACACATTTACGTTTGTTTCAGCAATCTTCTCCCCTAGCATCTCAGCATATTTGGTTGGATGAAGTGGCAAGAAAGGTGCTCCAAAACAAGCAGAAAATACTGTTTGTGGTTCCGTAACTCCAGCTTCTGTTCCTGCAACCTTTGCTGTATATCCAGATATAAAGTGGTACATAGCTTGCCCAGAAGTTAACTTAGAGATTGGAGGCAATACTCCAAATGCATCTGCAGTTAAGAAAAAGATGTTTTTTGGAACTCCTCCAGCTGAAGGAACCATAATATTATCAATATGATGAATTGGATAAGAAACTCTTGTATTTTGAGTAATCGTAGTATCACTGTAATCAGGAGCAGAAGTTCCAGGTTGGAAACCAATGTTTTCCAAAATAGCTCCAAATTTAATAGCGTTATATATTTGTGGTTCTTGCTCTTCGGTTAAGTCAATTGTTTTTGCGTAGCAACCTCCTTCAAAGTTAAATACACTGTCTTTTGACCATCCATGCTCATCATCACCAATCAATCTTCTGTTTGGATCTGAGGATAAAGTAGTTTTTCCCGTTCCAGAAAGTCCAAAGAATACAGCTGTATCTCCATCTTTCCCAACATTTGCTGAACAGTGCATTGATAATGTGTTTTTTTCGTGTGGTAACACAAAATTCAATACAGAGAAAATTCCTTTTTTGATTTCTCCTGTGTATCCCGTTCCACCAATAATAATTCTCTTTTTAGTAAAATTAATTACTGCAAAGTTGTGTTGCCTTGTTCCATCTTCTTCGGCAACAGCCATAAATCCTGGTGCACACACAACATGCCACTCAGGGTTAAAATTTTCTAATTCTTCTTTTCCTGGACGTAAAAACATGTTACTTGCAAACATATTTGACCAAGGAAATTCTGTAATAACTCTTAAGTTTAAACGGTAATTATCATCTGCACAAGCATATGCGTCTCTTACATACACATCTCTTCCCGTAAGGTAAGCAGTGATTTTTCCGTATAATTTATCGAAATTTTCTGGAGTAAATTTAATGTTGATATCTCCCCACCAAACTGAATCTTCAGTTTTTTCATCACATACTACAAATCTATCCTTGGGTGATCTCCCAGTAAATTCGCCAGTATTGATTACTAAAGCTCCGGTATCAGATAAAACTCCTTGCCCTCGCAAGATAGTTTCTTCAGTTAAATCGGCTGGTGTAAGGTTCCACAATGCAGTGTCAACATTACCCAATCCTAATTCTTTTAAGTTTGAGGTCTTAGGTACTAATCCTAATTGATCCATGAATTTATTTTTAAAATGATTGTTACAAAATTAAGTCTATTTCTTGTAAATAGATAGTTTTCAAGTATTGTTTTTCCACAAATACGGGGAGTTTTCCACGATTATGAATGATTGTACAGTTAATTATTTGAAGGTTTAATTAATTTAATTAAAAGAATAATGAGAGCTATTATCATCAAAGAACCTCCTATTGGAGTTATAGGTCCAAGAAATTTAGTGATTGAACTCCCTGAAAATAAATTAAGTAGATAAATAGAAAAACTAAAAAGGCATCCTCCTATAAAAAATAGACTAGTTACCCATTTTAGAGAAAAAGAAAATTTATCCTGATTTAATCCTAAAATTAGTAATAAAAAACCAGCGTAAAATTGATATTTAACCCCTGTTTCAAAAGAAACCAATTGTTCAGCACTTAATACTTTTTCTAAACTATGTGCCAAAAACGCACCAAAGATAATGGCAAAAAGCAACAAAAACACTCCTCTAATTACCGTTCCCTTATTCATAATTGATTAGGCTTGAGTGGTTGGCCCTCCAAAATTCATTGGAATTCCACCTCCAGGTGTGCCTTGATCAAGGTCTTTTATTTGACCATGAGTTGATTCGTATTTTCCAATATTATCCATCAAAGCTTTCATTAATCTCTTGGCATGTTGCGGAGTTAACAAAATTCTAGATTTTACTTTAGCCTTTGGTGTACCAGGCATCATTCTCACAAAGTCTACTACAAATTCAGCTGGTGAATGAGTAATGATTGCAAGATTTGAATAAATTCCATCTGCAATTTCTTCAGATAATTCAATGTTTATTTGATTTGGATCTTGGTTTTGTTCTTCCATGTTATATTGTTTTGTAAAGTAAAGGTAAAAAAAATGCCTTCCCGAAACATCGAGAAGGCATACTATCTTTTTTATTTTAATTAAGCTTCAGTAGTTTCCTCAGAAACTTCTTCCACTACTTCTTCAGGAATTTCATCTACATGTGTTGAAACTACTTCCATGTCATCGTATTTTCTCATTCCCGTACCTGCTGGGATTAAGTGACCTACAATTACATTTTCTTTCAATCCTTTCAAGTAATCTACTTTTCCTTTTACAGCTGCTTCGTTCAGTACTTTAGTTGTTTCCTGGAAAGAAGCTGCAGACATGAAACTATCAGTTTGTAAAGAAGATCGTGTAATACCTTGCAATAGAGGTCTTGAAGTTGATGCAACTGCATCTCTAGCCTCTACTAACTTTCCGTCTTTACGTTTGATATTAGAATTTTCATCTCTTAGTTTTCTAGCGTCAATAATTTGACCAGCTTTCAATACATCAGAATCTCCAGCATCCACAACTACTTTCATTCCCCAGATTCTATCATTTTCTGCTAAGAATTTGATTTTATCTACTGCTTGTTTTTCTAAGAATGTAGTATCACCAGAATCGATAATTTCTACTTTTCTCATCATCTGACGAACAATTACTTCAAAGTGCTTGTCATTAATCTTCACCCCTTGTAATCTATATACTTCTTGTACTTCGTTTACAATATACTCTTGAACAGCTGTTGGGCCTTTTATTTCAAGAATATTTTTAGGAGTAATAGCACCATCAGATAACTGCATTCCTGCTCTTACGAAATCATTTTCTTGCACCAAGATGTGTTTAGAAAGAGATACTGCGTATTTCTTAACAACTCCTGTTCTTGATTCAATAATGATCTCTCTTTTTCCTCTTTTGATTTTACCGAAAGATACGATTCCATCAATCTCAGAAACTACAGCTGGATTAGAAGGGTTACGAGCTTCAAACAACTCAGTAATTCTTGGAAGTCCCCCAGTAATATCTCCTGTTTTACCAGAAACCCTTGGGATTTTTACAAGAATACGTCCTGCTTCTACCTTTTCATTATCCTCTACATTAATGTGAGCTCCTACAGGAATGTTATAACTTTTTATTACATTCTTTTTAGTATCTACAATTCTAATAACAGGAGTTTTCTTCTTGTCTTTAGTATCAGTAACAACTTTATCTGCGAATCCTGTTTGCTCATCTACCTCTTCTCTATAAGTAATTCCCTCTTCGATATTCTCAAAAGAAATTTTTCCCTTAGATTCAGTAACAATTACAGCATTATAAGGATCCCAAGTACAAATAACATCACCTTTCTTAATTGTTTTTTCGTTTTCAGCTTCAAGGAAAGATCCATAAGGAATGTTATTTGTTGCCAAAGTAACACCTGTTTTAGGATCAATAATTTTCATTTCAGCAGAACGACCGATAACAACAACTTGTGGCTTACCATCTTTATCTTTGGTATCGATAGTTTTTAATTCTTCTATCTCTAATTTACCATCGTATTTAGCTTGTAATTTGTTCTCATCAGCAATGTTCGATGCAGTACCCCCAACGTGAAATGTTCTCAGTGTTAACTGTGTACCTGGCTCTCCAATTGATTGAGCTGCAATAACACCTACAGTTTCTCCTACTTTCACCATTCGTGAGGTGGATAGGTTTCTTCCGTAACATTTTGCACAAACTCCTCTTTTCAATTCACAAGTAAGTACTGATCTCACCTCTACTTCATCAATGTCAGCAGCTACAATTGCTTCAGCAATTTCTTCAGTAATTTCATCACCTTCATTTACCAATAACTCTTCAGTTTTTGGATGTTTAAGGGTAAAAACACTTACTCTACCAACAATTCTGTTGTATAGTGATTCTATTTCTTCATCATTTTTCTTTAATGAAGTAACATTGATTCCTCTTAAAGTTCCACAATCTTCATCATTAATGATAACATCTTGAGAAACATCTACCAATCTTCTAGTCAAATAACCTGCATCTGCAGTTTTTAAGGCAGTATCTGCAAGACCTTTACGGGCACCGTGAGTAGAAATAAAATACTCAAGTACTGAAAGTCCTTCTTTAAAGTTAGATAGAATTGGGTTTTCAATAATCTGTTGACTTGTTGCTCCAGATTTTTGTGGCTTAGCCATCAATCCCCTCATTCCTGACAACTGACGAATTTGCTCTTTAGAACCCCTCGCTCCAGAATCAAACATCATATAGATTGAGTTGAATCCTTGCATGTCATTCTTTAATTGATCCATCAAAATGTGAGTCAATCTTGAGTTAGTATGCGTCCAAATATCAATAATTTGGTTGTAACGCTCATTGTTTGTAATAAGACCCATGTTGTAATTTTCCATTACATCTTGAACCTCATCTTGAGCTTTGTTTACCAATATATCTTTTTCCTTTGGAATAATAATATCATCTAAGTTGAAAGACAAACCACCTTTAAAAGCGTTTGTATATCCCATTTCTTTGATTAAATCAAGGAATTCAGCAGTTTTAGAAACTCCACATACTTTAAGTACTTTTCCAATAATATCTCTCAAAGATTTTTTAGTCAATACATCATTGATGTATCCAACTTCTTCAGGAACTAAGTCATTAAATAAGACTCTACCACAGGTAGTATCTAATATTTTTGTAACTAATTCACCATTTTCAACATCTTGAGTTCTTACTTTGATAGTTGCATGTAAGTCCAATTTCTTTTCATTGTATGCAATCACCACTTCTTCAGGAGAATAGAATATTTTATCTTCTCCTTTTACAATTTCATCCTTAGTTGATCTTTTTTGTTTAGTAATGTAATATAATCCTAATACCATATCCTGAGATGGTACAGTAATAGGTGCACCATTTGCAGGGTTCAAAATATTGTGAGAAGCCAACATCAATAATTGTGCTTCAAGAATTGCCGCGTTTGATAATGGCAAGTGAACTGCCATTTGATCCCCATCAAAATCCGCATTAAATGCAGTACATACTAATGGATGAAGTCTAATTGCTTTTCCTTCAATCAATTTTGGCTGGAAAGCTTGAATACCAAGTCTGTGAAGAGTTGGAGCCCTGTTTAATAAAACTGGGTGGTTTTTCAATACATTTTCCAA
>CAKZNB010000032.1 GCA_937129365.1 uncultured Flavobacteriales bacterium | reverse complement strand
AGAAGAAACAAAGGTTTATGTAAAGCCTAATTTTGAGTATAACGAAGTGACAGATTTAGTCGCTAAATGGTTTTTAGAGCGTGGAGTGTCAAAACAAACTTTAAGCCGTTTAAAAGTGACGTGTGGGATTGAGTGGATGCCTCAAACAAAAAAAGAAATGAACACAATTAACTTTAACTACTTTTTAAACGAGCAATTAGTTAATGTTAAGTATAGAGATGGTAAAAAGAATTTCAAGCTTTTTAAGGATGCAGAAAAGATATTTTATAACTTAGATTCAATAAGGACTTCTAAAGAGTGTGTAATAGTGGAGGGTGAAATTGATTGTTTAAGTTTTGTTGAGGCTGAAATATTTAACGTGGTGTCTATTCCTAATGGATTTAATTTGCAAGGGAATATAAATTTAGATTACTTAGATAATTATCTTGATTTCTTTGATAATAAAGAAAAAATTTATTTAGCCTTAGATAATGATGAAGCTGGAATAAAAGGGCAAAAAGAATTTATAAGGCGTTTAGGTTCTGAAAGATGTTATATTGTAAATTTTAAAGATTGTAAAGATGCAAATGAGTATTTAATTAAATACGGTAAGGAAGAGTTAAGTATAGTAATTGATAAAGCAGAATTAACGCCACTAGAGAATGTTAAAGTTTTAAATGATTACTCTAAAGATTTAGATAGTTTTTGGATTAATGGACTACCAAAAGGAATGTTGACTGGCTTAAGTCAGTTTGATGACATATTTTCTGCTGAATTAGGACAATATACTTTAGTTACTGGGGTACCTCAATGCTTTACTAAGGATCAGAAAGTTGTAACAAATAAAGGAAGTAAAGAGATAAGCTTGTTAAATGAAGGGGATTTAGTTTTGTCATACAACCACGACAAGGGTATAAATGAGTTTAGAAAAGTAGTTAACACTATGGTTAATAAAAACACGCCTGATAAAATATATAAAATAACTATGAAAGATGGAAGTATTATTAAATGTACTGAGAATCATAGGTTTTTTAATGGTGTTTCATATGTGAAAATCAAAGAATTATTATTAAATTTGAATAAATTTAAAAACTTATAATATGAGAGAGTGGAAAAAAATACCTAATTACAGTCTTTATGAATGTTCTAATTATGGGGAAATAAAGACGTTTAACTGGAAAAACAAGGGCGTTGAAAGAATCATGAGGCCAGCACTTGATAATGGTGGTTATTTGAGAACTGTTTTAAAAAGAGATTTAGATGGAAAACTATGCACGATTAAGGTTCATAGAATTGTAGCTGAAACTTTTTTAAAAATAGTTGATGGTAAAAAAGAAGTAAATCATATAAATGGTGTAAAGCATGACAATAGAGTTGAAAATTTAGAGTGGTGTAATAGGCATGAAAACCTAATACACTCTTACAGGTTAGGATTAAGTAATGTTAAAGGAGAAAGAAATCCATCTACAAAACTAACTGACAAGCAAGTTTTAGAGATAAGAAAAAAATACACTTATGGTAGGAAAGGAGGTAGACCAAAAAAAGGAGATGTAACTAAGCCTATGTTGGCTAATGAATATGGTGTTAATATAAGTGTAATTAAGGATATTGTAATAAAAAAAACATGGAAGCATCTATTATAAATTTAGAAGATATTGTAAGTGTAGACGTTATAGATAAAGATGATGTTTATGATATTGAAGTAGAAAATAATCACAATTTTTATTTAGAAACAAATTCAGATAAAATATTAGTTCACAACTCTGGTAAAAGTGAGTGGTTAGATATGATAATTGTTCTTTATAACTTATCAACTAAAAATAAAGTAGGTTTTGTTTCAATAGAAAATGAGCCTTTTATATTTCATTATGATAAAATAGCTCAAAAAATATTCGGAAGAAAACCCAATAAAAACGACATAGGTACTGATGGTTTAACGAATGTTAAAAATTATATAAGTGATAATTACTACCACGTCCATTTTGAAAAACGTTATTATTTAGAAGATGTTTTAGCGAAGTTTGTGGAGTTATCGAGAAGAAAAGGTTGTCGTATTTTTGTAATTGACCCTTTTAATAAAGTTAAATTAAAAAGTAATATAAACAGTATAACAGATTTTACTAATGAGTATCATACGCAATTAGACGCTTTTGTAAAAGAAACTAACAGTCATTTGTTTTTGGTTGCTCATCCAAACAAAACTGAACAAGCCGATGGTAGTGACAGCACTTTTAAAATGCCAAATGCTTATCATATTAAAGGAGGTGGCGAACACTTCGATATGAGTTATAATATTTTAGGAGTAAATCGTATTTACGAACAAAAGATAATTCAAATAAAAACATTAAAAGTTAAGTTTAAGCATTTAGGAGAACAGCAAAAGAGTGTTTTTTATGGTTACAATACGGTAAATGGTAGATATGAAGAATTAGAATCACAACCAGCTATTATTGATTTTGAAAACATTATAAATGTTAAGAATTTAGATTATAGTAATTGGCTAGAAAAAGAAGAAACGGTTGATTTTATTCAAAAAATAGAACCAAACAAAGAATTTGATAAAGAAGAAATAGAGAAAGAGTTTAACGACTTACCTTTTTAAAAAATGACAAAACCTAAAACACAAAGACAACTAGAGAAACAAAAGGAGCTATTAGGTAAGCATACTAAGTTAGGATGGTTCTTTATTCCACAAGATTATAAATGTACTCATGGAATAATTTTAAAAGCTGGATGGCATCAAAAAGTAGGTACTTATAACGTATCTGAAAAATGTACTCACAGCGTAAAGCATAAGAAAACAAGAGAGTACAACACTATTTCTGAAGTAGATTATCAAAAGATAATAAACAATTTTAAGGATAGGAACGCCCATTTATTTGAGGATTTAGAAAAAAAATAAACTTTTTTTAAAATATTACTTGTATATATAATAAATATTCATATCTTTACGCTATAATTAAAACTAATTAAGTCCAAAACCACCTAAAACAAAATAGATATGAAAAAAAAACTAATAAAGAAACTAATAGAGATGCCAATAGAGTTATTTGGAAAGATAAAAAAGTTGGCAAAGGAAAACGAAAGGAGTGTTAACAAACAGATTGTTTACTTGCTTAAAAAATCAGTAGAAAATAAATAAATTAATAATTAAAAAATAAAAGTTATGAAAGGTGAATATGTAATAGGTAGATTTAAAGATGCTGGAGTTTTCTTTGGAAAGTGTGAAAGCGTTATTGATAATGTTGTAACGATGTCAGATGTTAGAAAATTGCATTATTGGGATGGTGCGGCAGCAGTTGAGGAAATTTCCCAAATAGGAACTAAAAAACCAGATAATTGTAGGTTTACGGTAAGTGTTCCGAGTATGGATATTTTTAATCCAATTCAATTATTACCATGTACTAATGAAGCTATTGAAGTAATTAAATCTGTGCCAGAATGGAAATCTTAAAAAAAATAGAGGTGTTTTTAACAGTTTCTTATGGTTCTGGTTATGGTTATGGTTCTGGTTCTGGTTATGGTTCTGGTTCTGGTTCTGGTTATGGTTATGGTTCTGGTGATGGTTCTGGTGATGGTTCTGGTTATGGTTCTGGTTCTGGTTATGGTTCTGGTGATGGTTCTGGTGATGGTTATGGTTATGGTTCTGGTTCTGGTTCTGGTTATGGTTCTGGTGATGGTTCTGGTTCTGGTTCTGGTTCTGGTTCTGGTTTATCTTTATTTAACGGTAAAAAAGTTTACTACATAGATAGTTTACCAACTATAATAAATTCAGTTAAAGGCAATTATGCTTTTGGAGAGATTATAAATAAAGATTTAACTACTAGTAAAACTTATATAGCAAAAGTTGGCGATTATTTTGCTCATGGAAAAACTTTAAATAAGGCTTTAGAAGATGCTGAGAGAAAGTATAGTGAAAACCTGCCTATAGAAGAAAGGATTAAAAACTTTAAGGAGGTTATTAAGGGAATGGATAAGATACCGTCAAGGTTATTGTTTGAGTGGCATACTAAATTAACTGGAAGTTGTGAGTTTGGAAAAGAGGCTTTTGTAAAGGATAACGGTATTGATATGGATGGAGGTTATACTTTGGAGGAGTTTATTAGTCTTACTAAAAACTCTTATGGAGGAGATGTAATTACTAAACTGTTAGATGTAAATTAATAATTATGGATGAGTTTGAAAAGATAAAGAAAGCATTTTTTTGGGGTCTTATTGTTGGTTGTTTAATGGCTTATGTATTCTCAATATTAATATTAAGTTGGTAATGAGTTCAAGGATAAGATTTTCAAAGGGAGGTTATCAATTTAAGTTATGTAATAAACCTTTTGAGAAGATGTATATTTTATCAACTGAAATAACAATACTGTTATATTTAAACTAATTAAACAAGATTAAGTTATGGAAAAGTTAGTAAAATGTAGTGATTATGTTATAAGTCAATATAATTCAGAAAGAGAAATTTCTCAGGATTTTGATGCATACAACTCAACGAGATTAGGTTTTATATTTAGATACGCCAACTTCCTAAAACTCAATTTAGAATTAGGATTTTTTATTCCAACAGATAAGGATGGTAATGTATTAGAAGAACCTATCGAAAAACTGATAGGAATGAAGCCGAACAACGATTTTGAATACGCTTTCGATGAAAAAGAATTAAAACAATACCAAGAAGCAAAAGAACGTGTTATTTTTAAGGGGTTTGAGGCTAAATATTCTCAAAGTGGTAAGGTTATTTTTGCAATAAACGGTTATTATACATTTGATGTTTGGGCAAAAGACTTAAAACCAAGAATGATTAACTACAAAACAATAGAAGATTTAACCGATTTAGGTTTAGTCTTAACAGAATCAGCAATAAAGAAGTATAGCTTAAAATAGATATTATGAATGCAAAAGAAGAAGCAGATAGAATAATAGATATGTATAGAGCTTTTGATATTAATGTATTGTATTCAGATAGTGAGTGTAACTCTTGCATAGCGACAGATGTAATGACTTTCAAGAGTGCTGTAAAATGTGCTATAATCCACGTAAAGGGGATAATAGAAAATAGACCAACAATAAAGTATTAGAAGCATTAGAAGGTTATTTTACTGGTAAATTAGTAGTAAAAGAAAATGAATTTTTACATAGTGTTAACGAGAGGTTTGTTTACATTGTTGAAGATGCAAGAACCCACAATGCAATGAGTTACTTATCAAGTTATGAAAAAGCACAAAAGGAAATAGTTAGATTGGAAGCACAAGGCAGAAAGCTACATATAAACACCCAAAAGATATATTAGAATTATTGTATTATTATTAAATTAAAATGTTTAAATTTGAATACTTATGGCAAGTATAAGAGTAAGATTAATTAACAGTGGTATAGTATCAATACCTGAAACAACAGAAGCACAATTAGAAGCTGAAATATCAGCAGCAATAGTAAGAGGTGACGATTTTATTGAGTTTACTGGAGACTACGCTATAAATGGTGAGGTACTAGAAAGCGGTCTTTTAAAGATAGTAATGAGTAGCATATTACTTATTTACATAGAACCTTAAAATAGTTGTATCCAGCCTATGCAGCAAGTTAACCAAACCCCTATAAACACTATGTTAATTATTTTTAGTACTTTTGTATAAATGGCAATAAACGAAGGAAATAAAAACGCGGAAAAGTGGACTCTAGAAGATGCTGTATTATTCTTTGAGAGTTCTTTAAAGATTTGTAAAGAAAAAGGTTTAGATTTTATAGGGGAAGTCGCTGTTGAAATGGATTCGTACAGAGATATTTATACATACCTAAAGGGCAAATTTAAAGAATGCGATAAGCTATATAAGAGGTTGGAACAGCAATGTGAAACTAACTGTTTTTCGCACGGAAAAAAAGGAGAAATCAATACAGCTATGGCTATCGTTAACTTAAAGAGTAATCATGGATGGACTGATAGAGTAGATAATACATCAAAAGGTAATGAATTAAAACCAGCTACTGTCAACTTTACATCTAATGAAGATTGACATATCCGACAAGTATAAGCCACTATTCCAAACAAATAAAGAAATAGACACGTACATAATTACTGGAGGTAGGTTTTCGTCTAAATCGTATAGCGTAGCACTAGCTAGTGTCTTAATGGCTTATCAAAGAAGGCACAGGATACTTTTTGGTAGATACACTAATATAAGTGGAAAGGACTCAACATTTCCAGAGGTGTCTGAAAAAATAGATTTGTTAGGCTTAAGTAGTTATTTTGATATTCAAACAAATAGGATTGACTGTTATAATGACTCTAAAATAGTATTCAAAGGATTCAAGGCTTCAAGTAATAATCAAACAGCTAATTTAAAATCATTAAAAGATTTTAGCTGCTTAATCGTAGAGGAGTCAGAAGAGATACCAGACTATGACACTTACGAAAAGGTTAGTCTATCAATTAGAGGAAATTCAAACGAAGATGAAGAGCCTAACATTAAGATATTAATACTTAACCCAACATCAAAAGAGCATTGGATATTTAAACACTTTTTTACTGATAGAGGAGTTAAGGAAGGCTTTAACGGTGTTAAAGACAATGTTTGTTATATTCATACAAACTACTTAGACTGTATAAAATACGTTCCTAACGACATTATAAACTCATTTGAGTTGATGAAAAAAAACAATCCAAAACGGTACAAAAATGTAGTTTTGGGAGGGTGGTTAGATAAGGCTGAGGGTGTTGTTTTTGATAATTGGAATGTTGGAGACTTTCCTGAAGACTTGCCAATTATTTATGGAATGGATTTCGGATATGTAAACGATCCTACTACATTAGTGGCGGTTGCTACAGATAAGAATAACATTTATATAAAAGGTTTGCTTTATAAAAAAGAAATGTCTACTAATCAGATAATAAACTTCTTATCTAAGACAGTAAAGTCAACAGACTTGATAATAGGAGATAGTGCAGAGCCTCGATTAATATCAGAAATAAGGCAGGGAGGATTTAATATTAAGCGTTGTCAAAAAGGAAAAGATAGTATTAAGAATGGGCTTGCCAAAATGCAAGAAAAAAAGATTATCATAGTTGAAGACACAAATTTAACAGTAGAATTAAACAACTATGTATGGAACGATAAGAAGTCCAACATTCCTATTGATGACTATAACCATTATATAGATGCAATTAGATATGCCTATCAAAGACATAATAAAAATAAAATATTTGTAATTTAATTGTGTATTAAATAAATTTTGTACTTTTGTAATAATAGTTGAAGTCAACTGTTACCAATCTTTGTGATGAAATACGGAATTACTACTAGATTAAAGTCTTTTCTTAACCCTCTTTCCATAATAGAGGGTAAAGAATCGACCTCTTTTAATTTCTTTAAAGAGTTTATAAGTGGGTATAACTCAAATAAACCGATAAAAGAAGGATTTTCATATAACACTTACATTTATTCAATAACTAATCTAATCGCTACTTTAGCTAGTGACGTTAAAATAGATGTAGTTAGGATAGATAATTCAGGAGAAGAGGAGGTATTAACCGAAGGGGATGTTTATGACTTACACATTAACCCAAACAACAAACAGTCTTATAAAGAGTATTCATATCAAGCTGTATTATTCCAATTATTACTTGGCAACACTTTTGAACACCCTATTGAAGCCGTAGGATTTAAGGGCGTTTCAGAAACACATTTATTGTATCAGTCAAATTTAGATATTCAAGTCGATTATGATATAACTGGGGCTTATCCTAAATCGTATCAATATACGATAGGAGGTAAGACTTATAATTTAACTGTAGATGAGTTAATTCATACTAAACTTTTTACTCCAGATATTAATTCATCCAATCCAACTTTAGGTATAAGCCCATTACAAGCTGGATTCAACACCCTTTCAGCATCAAACGACATCTTAGAAGCGGATAGTTCTTTAATAAAAAATAGGGGTGCTATAGGTATGTTGACCGATAGAAGTCAAGATGGAATGACTTCAGAAGAAGGTGAAATAGTTAAGGAAGGGCTAAAGAAAAAAATAGGAGGTTCGCACAATTTTGGAGGAGTGAATGTTACTTCAGCTAATGTAGATTTTCTAAAGTTTGCAATGTCTCCAACAGATTTAAAGATTTTAGAGAGTGGAGTAATGAAGTTAAGAGACTTATGTAGTATCTATGGTGTTAGCTCTAATCTATTTAATGACCCTCAAAGTAGCACATATAACAACATTAAAGAAGATAATAAGCGATTATATACTAATGGAGTAATACCTCCCTTAGAACGCTTTATTGATAGTCGCAACAAGAATGTTATAAGCAAGTTTAATGATGACCGATATACTTATAAGTTAAAGATTAATACTTCCGAGATTGAAGCGTTACAAGAAGACCAGCTTAAGGCAATGACAAAAGCAAAGAATAGAAGTGAGATAATTAGAAATGTGTTATCAGGTATTCCTGAAAGCTGGAGTAAAGAAAGTGCTATAGCTCAATTAAAGGATTCTTTAGAAATGTCTGATGATGATGCTAAATTATTAGTAAAATGAGTCATGTAAAAGGTAAGAAAATAAAGAAAAAAGAGAAACAAATATACATCCAAGATGGAGAAAATAACGAAAAACCTAAAGACTAAAGTCCAAGACGTAACCGAAAAGGGAATAGTAACTATTCAGATTACTCAATTTGATAAATTTGATAGTGATAATGATAGGTTGCTTAAGGGTGCTTTGACTAAGACTTGGAATGAAGGGAGTCAAGTTCATTTGGTTAATCATCAGATGGGTACAGCTACTTATGTAGGGCTACCAATATCTAAGGATGCTACAACTGGAATAATCGAAAGTAAGTTGAACCTAAACAAACAAGTTGGGATAGATTTGTTTGAGGATTATAAATTTAGTCAAGAAAATGGAAGAAGTTTACAACACTCTCATGGATTCCAAGTATTAAAGGATAAGGCAAAAAAGAATGATAAAGGAGGGTATGACTTTAGCGAAGTAAAACAGTTTGAGTATTCTACTGTATTATTTGGCGCTGTATCGGAAACGCCCTTAATTGGATTAAAAAGCGAAAAGGATATTAATCAAGTGATTAAAGATTTAGAGATTAAATTGAAATACTTTAATTACTCGGATGAACATTGTAAATTAATAGAGAAACAAATACTAGAATTAAAAGAAAGAAAAGAGCCGTCTATTGACACTCTTAATGGTTCGTTCTTTGAAAAATGGTAAACTAAATAAAAACAATTTAAAATTAAACAAAATGGAATTTAAAAAATTAGAAAAGTCAGCGATTGACGGTTTAAGCACAGAAGAAAGAGCAGAATACTTTAAGGGATTAGTAGAGTACACTTCAGAGTCTTATGAAACTTTAAGAAAAGAGTTTGATGAGTTAAAGAAAAGCAATGAGGATGACGAAAAATTAAAGGATTTGCAAGGTACATTAAACAAAACTAGAGATGAAATACTTGCTATTCATAAAACACATGGGATTGAGATAGCTAAATTAAAGAAGTCTCCAGTTGCAAATGTTACTAAAACAGTAGTGTCTGAAATAATTGAGAAGGCTGGAGAATTAAAAGAGGCTATTATTAAAAACTCAGGAAAGGATATTGAGATAAAAGCGTTAACTAATTTAGCTAGTGTTGCTAATAATGCTCAAGGATTTTTCTTACCTGAGATTACTCAATTGGGACATAAAGAAAGAAGTCTTTACAATGTTTTGCCAAAAGTAAATGTATCAGATTCAAATACTGGAGGAGTTGTTCGTTATAGAGATTGGGATGAAGCCACAACGGTTAGAGCTGCTGCAATGGTTGCAGAAGGTGCAACATTTCCAGAGAGTACGGCTAAATTTGAGTGGTATTCTAAACCATTAAGAAAAGTTGGAGATACTTTACCAGTTACTGAGGAGTTCTTTGAGGATGAAGCTCAAGCTGCTAATGAGTTGGATATGTTCTTACAAATAAATGTTAATTTAGAAATAGACAGTCAACTTGTAACTGGAGATAATACTGGTCAAAACTTAGATGGTATTATTAATTCAGCTCCAGCTTATACACCAGTAGCAAGTGGTATTGCTTCGCCTAACTTAAAAGATTTATCTATTAAAGTTAGAAATGATATTACAAGAACAAGAGGCTCTAAATATAAGCCTGATATGGTTCTTGTAAACTCAAATACGATGGAGGGATTAGTTTTAGCCAAAGATGCTAATAATAACTATATCTTTGATGAGAACACTGGTACTTTAGGAGGTATGTTTGTAGTTGTAGACGAAAATACACCTGACAACCAAATGGTTATTGGAGATAGACGTTACGCAAGAATATACGAAAGAACGGGAGTTATTCTATCTAAAGGAATACCTAACGCTCAATTCTTAGAAGATGAAATGACTATTAAAGCTAGAAAAAGAATGTTATTGTTAATTAAAGAAGGTGACAAAGTTGGATTTAGAAAAGTAACTTCTATTTCTGCTGCCTTAGTAACAATAGGTTCGTAATACTAATGTTAAAAAGGAGTGAGTATCAACTCACTCCTTTTATTAAAAAATTAATAAGATGGTAAAAGTAGAATTTATTAAAAACTTCGCAAACAAAAAGAAAGGAGATGTTGTTGAGTTTGAAGGAATGTTGGCTGCTCAGTTAATATCTGAGAAAGCAGCTAAAAAAGTAACAAAGAAAGCAGCTAAAAAAGATAAATAAATGTCATATTTAAACATCGCTCCCGAAAACTTTGAGGATGGATTAATTTCTATTGCTT
>CAKZNB010000031.1 GCA_937129365.1 uncultured Flavobacteriales bacterium | reverse complement strand
CACTGAGCTTCAATGTCATAGGATTTAATAGTTCCATCTTCATTTAATTCAACTCCAGGGATTATTTTGGTTCCTCGTTCTCTGGGTCCTACTCCTGACAGGAATAATAGATTTCCAACTTTACGAGCATGAGGATACATTCCTACTGGTTCTGGTGCTTTTTCTGAATTAATTTTGTCCATGGTTATTTACTTAATATTTTAATTTCTATACGTCTGTTTTTGTCTCGTCCCCATCTTTGTCGGTTAGGAGCAATTGGATTTTTGTCTCCATAACCTTTGTAACTCAACCTTGAGGAATTAACTCCATTCACAACTAAATACGAATATACGGCCTTTGCTCTTTCTTCTGAGAGGCTGTCGTTTTTTTCTTTTATTCCAGAGTTGTCTGTATAGCCTCCTATTTCAGCTTCAACAGTTGCATTGGTGTTTAGAAACCTTAGCATTTGGAGTAAATCCTCATTTAAAGAATCAGAAATTAAAGTAGAATTAGGTTCAAAATTTAATCTGTCGAGAACAATTCTTTCTCCAATTTCTAAATTGTTGTGGTAATGAACGTTGAAGTCTTTAGTGGTTTTAAAATCTTCTTCATAAGCCGATTCATCCACCAAGCTACTTGAACCAAAATCCCTTTTCTTCAATATTTTTACTTCAATTCTTCGGTTGTTTGCTCTTCCCGATTTGTATTTGTTGCTAAAAGCTGGATAAGACGAACCATAACCTTTGTAAGTTAATTGTTCAGTGGTTATACCTTTTGAAATTAGATGGTCGTATACGAATTTTGCTCTTTTCGAAGAGAGGATTTTGTTTTTGGCTTCCGAACCAGATCGATCAGTATGTCCACCGATCTCAACTTTCATATCAGGATATTTTTCTAAAGCTTCCAATAAATAATTTAAGTCTTTGTTCTGAGAAGCATTTCCAATAGCGGTTTTGCCTGGTCCAAATTTTACTTCGTACAAAATCAAACTATAATTCAAAGGAATGGCTTCAGGAACAATTACCAAATGCTCAATTTCGAGATGAATTTTGGAACTGTCAATCACAGTTGGCATTGGCGGGCAAATAGAATTTCCTAATTCATCTGTGATTTTGAATTCTTCAATAGGTTCAAAATCGTTTATTTGACTACGAATCGAACGGTATCTTGGACTTAGATTTGCTCCGTCCGTGGCAATGTCCCAGTAACTGGTTGCTTGTAAATCAGTGTATCCGCAAAACTGCTTCAATAAAATAGCAGAAATATACCCTGATGCGTGCCAGCCATTCCAACAATGTAAATAAACAGGACCTATAGAATCATATTTGATACTTTCGTAAGTCATTTTTACCATCTCACGAATGTGATTGGGGTCAAAATAATCCAATTGAACATAGCTTAAATCATTCGATTTTCCATTTACGCAATTGCACCCAGTGATGTCGATAATTGAATCTGCATTTTTTTGATAGAGATATACTGATTTTGAAAAACCTTCTTGACAAAGATTGAGAACTCCATCATCCGGCAATGGATTTTGGTTTTTTCTTTTGTTGAATTTATGGTAGTAATTATTCCCTCCCCCTCGATAAGCTACTCCATGCAAAATTGGCCGCATGTTACGAGTTCCATACAAATCCTCAAATTTATTTCCGTAGTTGTCCGTTATTTTATGGAGTAAATCAGTTTCATTGTACCTCGTTTTATAAAAGTTAGGCGAAAGTGAGTCAGTTAATTTATTGACTTTTGTGCTATCCACCGAAGATTCAGATCCATAAGCAATTTGCCCAAAAGAGTTGTTGGTAAATAAAAAAATGATAAATAAAACAGGAAAATAAATCTTCATAAAATGGGTTTCTTTCTTAACCGTTCAAATATAAAAGTTATTGTGGGAGAATGTTGATTTACTCAAAAGCTTTTTTAACATCTTTATAAATATCTCCTAAAAATAGTTTTGCACCAACAGTATAAGTTGGGGTTAAAAATGGTTGATTAAGCTGGCGATTTCCAGCTAATATCATTCTCACTCCAACTCCGCCACTAATTCCAAAATATCGAAAAAATCTAAAAGTAACTTTCATTCCTGGTTCGTAAAGCATTACAAATTGTTTTCTAAATATTTTTTTATCCTCAGTTTGATATCGAGAGTTTCCAAAGCCCAGATAGATAGGGATTGTAACTTCAATGTTGTTTTTCTCCAAAAAAGAATATTCGACAAATGGGGTTATGTATCTTAATTTGAATTTTGCCGTATCTTCCGTGTTAAAAACTTCCTGAATATCAGAGAGCATCCAATTATACCCGATGGCTATTGTAAATTGTTTGTTGAAAGTCACTCCCAAAGAAATATCTCTGACTTGAGTTCTTTGGTTGGAGAAAAAAGCATTTCTTGTTCCATAATTTGCATAAAGTTTGGGCTTGTGTTTTAAACTAACTCTTATGGAGTCAAACATTTGGCTATTTCCAAAAGTAGGAAGTAGAAATAAGATTATGTAAATAGATTTTTTGATGAGGTAAAGTTAGTTGTAAACCGAATATTGAAAAAGGATTTATATTTTTCTTATTCAAAGGACTTTGTTGATATACAAAACCGGATAGTTTAACCACAGAGTTCACAATGGATAAACACTGAGTTCACAGAGAGTTCTGTGAATAATCTTTTAGTCCTTTGTGCCTTCTCAGTGTTCTTTGTGGTTTGTTTTTGGGTTTTTAAATCTCCAATTCCACATTCGGATCCCAAAATACTTCTTTGAAATTCACAATTTTATCATCTTTTACTTGAATCCCCTCTTTTCCTAATAGTTGTTGCATTTTTTCAGGAGGATTAAAATGAGCTTTCCCAGTTAATAAACCAATCCTATTTACAACTCTATGTGCAGGCACATATTCTTTTTGGGAACCTGCAGCATTCATTGCCCAACCCACCATCCGAGAAGAACGAGGAGTACTCAATGCTTTGGCAATTGAACCATAATTAGTTGCTCTTCCTTCAGGAATGTGACGCACAATCTCAAATACCGCTTGGAAGAAATCTTTATGTTTATCTGGAATTGAGGTCATTTTTTAGTAAATAGTTAAAAGTGAATAGTAATTAGTGAAGTTAGTAAATTGTTTTTTAGTCATTCCTCACCATTGGAATCTTTATTTATTGAAATATTACTAATTGGAAACGTGAAATAGTATTTGCCTATCCTGAATTAAGTTTAGGACGACTGATTAAGTGTATTTAGTGCTATAAGTTGGGCTTCGATACATTTTTATTTTCCGTTTCACTTCAATTAAAAACACTCAGCCCGCAGATTATTCCAATCCCGAACCCTGAGTGATTTTAACTTGTTAAAATTGTATCGAAGGGTGGCTTAACTGATGAACTTATCTCAACATTCCAATCGCTCTTTTCAACCCTTTAACCAACACATCCACTTCCTCAATAGTATTATAAAAACTAAAAGAAGCTCTTGTAGTTCCTGGGATTTGGAAGAAATCCATCAAGGGTTGGGTGCAATGGTGACCTGTTCTCACCGCTATACCTAATTTGTCAACTATAGTTCCTAAATCAAAAGGATGAACTCCATCCACTACAAAAGAAATAACACAGGTTTTGTTTTTGGCTTCACCGATAATTTTTAAGCCTTCAATTTTATTTAACTCCTGAGTAGCGTATTCGAGCAGTTCTTTTTCTTGCTTTTCAATAAACTCAAAACCAACGGATTGAACATAATCAACAGCAACTCCTAAACCAATTCCTCCAGCAATGTTGGGTGTTCCAGCTTCAAATTTATGAGGTAATTCGTTGTAAGTAGTCTTTTCGAAAGTTACTGTTTTTATCATGTCACCACCACCTTGGTAGGGTGGGATTGAGTTGAGAATTTCTTCTTTTCCGTATAAAATTCCTACGCCAGTAGGACCAAATAATTTATGAGCAGAAAACACAAAGAAATCACAATCCATTTCTTGCACATCCAATTTTCCATGAGTAACAGCTTGTGCTCCATCCACTAAAGTCAAAGCCTCAAATTCATGAGCAATTTTTATGATTTCTTCTGTCGGATTAATTGTTCCAAGCGAATTAGAGGTGTGAGTAAAAGCGACTAATTTGGTGTTTGAGGAGATCATTTTTTTGTATTCATCTATCAATAATTCTCCTTTTTTATTGATCGGAATTACTTTGAGTTTAGCTCCAGTTTCTTCGCATAACATCTGCCAGGGCACAATATTAGAGTGATGCTCCATAGCTGTGATGATAATTTCATCTCCAGATTTTATGGAAGTTCTCAAACTACTTGCAATCATATTTATTCCACCCGTAGTTCCAGAAGTAAAAATAATTTCGTGAGAATGTTTTGCATTCAAAAAGCGTTGGACTTTTACTCTCACTTGCTCATAAGCATCAGTTGCTTCTTGACTCAAAGTATGCACTCCTCTGTGAATATTGCTGTTTTCGTTTTCGTAATAAAGGTTAATTGCGTCTATTACAACTTGAGGTTTTTGTGTGGTAGCTCCGTTATCCAGATAAACCAGAGGTTTTCCATTTACTTCTCTCGATAGTATAGGGAAATCTGCTCTTATTTGGTTTATTGTTTTCATTGAATTTCTAAAGTCGGACTTCGAGACATTTTTATTTTTTGTTTCACTTCAAATAAAAACCCTCAGCCCTCGGTTTGCAATTATCAATTATCAATTATCAATTATCAATTATCAATTGAAATTTACTCCATCCCATACATTTCCAACACAGCTTCTTTAAGCTCTGGAATTTCAATTTTCTCCACTACTTCTCCTAAAAATGCACCAATCAACAGAGCCGTTGCAGATTCTTTACTTAATCCTCTGGACTGTAAATAAAAAACTGCATCTTCATCCAATTGTCCCGAAGTCGAACCGTGACTACATTTTACGTCATCTGCATAGATTTCAAGCTCTGGCTTGGAATTCATAGTCGCATCATCCGACAACAAAATATTGTTGTTGCTCTGGAAAGCATTGATTTTTTGAGCATCTTGCCTTACGAATACTTTCCCGTTAAATACACCAGTTGCCTTATCTCCAACAGTACCTTTGTAATGCTCATTGCTTTCGCAATTTGGCATAATATGATCCATTATAGTGTGATTGTCAATATGTTCTTTCCCGGTAGGTTGATATGCTCCGAACAAGTTGCTTTCACAATTTTCGCCTTTTACGAACACGTTGGTATTGTTTCGTATCCAATCTCCTTTAAGCGTATAATTAAAAGCTGAAAAGTTAGAGTTTTTTTCTTGGGTGGCTGTGTTTGTGCTTATTACATTCATCCCAGGTTCGTAGTTTTGAATTACATAATAATTCATTTTGCTATTCTCCCCAATAAAAAACTCATTAACTGAGTTGTAGAAAAAGTCAGTAGTATTTTTGTTAATCGAACTTTTTATGATAGAAAGCTGTGCGTGTTTTTTAGTGATAAATATATTTCTTGGTTGAGAAATAACTTTTTCGCCCTCAGAATAATGAATTAAATGAACTGGTTTGTCAACAACTCCTTTCGCTTCAATTTTAATTCCATCCGTAAAATAAGCCGTGTTTAAAGCCGAAAAGATATTAGAAATTGTGTCAAGGTTTTTTGAAAAATACTCAATCAATTCCCCAGTAGAACAATCTTTAAAACATTTGATTTCCAATAAATCATTGCTTGGCAAAGTCGAAAGTTCTTTATTGAAAAATCCATTAACCATTACTATTTCATAAGTGTCGAGTCCATCAATTCTAACCTCTGACAAATCGCTTTTGATTTCGCTTAGCTTGTTAAAATGATAGGCGTGTTTGGAAATTCGGTTAGTTCTTGAGTACTTCCAATATTCGTTTTTAGTGGTTGGAAAATCAAGATTTTCAAGAGCTTCGAGTCCCGATTTGCGAATAGATTTAACTTCATGCCAAACATCTAACTCGTTGTTAGCGATATGACTAACAAATTCTTTTACTTTATTTGTGGTAAGTGTTGCGCTCATTGTATTTGCTTGAGAAAATTGTTATGCGTTTACCTCTTCTTTTATCCAATCGTATCCTTTTTCTTCTAATTCCAAAGCCAATTCTTTAGTACCAGACTTCACGATTTTTCCTTTGTACAATACATGTACAAAATCAGGAACGATATGGTCAAGCAATCTTTGATAGTGAGTGATTACAACGGTTGCATTATCCTTGTTTTTCAAAGTATTTACACCATGAGAAACAATTTTAAGTGCATCGATGTCCAATCCAGAATCAGTTTCGTCAAGTATTGCCAATTTTGGTTCTAACATTGCCATTTGGAAAATTTCGTTTCTCTTTTTCTCTCCCCCACTAAATCCTTCGTTTACATATCTTTTCAGTAAAGAATTATCCAACTCAACCAAAGCAGATTTCTCTTTCACTTTAGCCAAAAATTCTTTTGCAGCAATTGGTTCTTCTCCTTTGGCTTCTCTTGTCTCGTTTATTGCAGTTCTTAGAAAGTTCATGTTACTTACTCCAGGAATTTCAATAGGATATTGAAAAGCCAAGAAAATTCCCATTCTTGCTCGTTCCTCAGTTGAAAATTCTAATAAATCTTCTCCCATAAAATCAACAGAGCCGTCTGTAATTTCATAGTCTTCGTTTCCAGCTAACACAGAGGAAAGTGTACTTTTCCCAGAACCATTCGGCCCCATAATGGCATGAACTTCTCCAGCTTTTACCTCTAAATTTATTCCGTTAAGGATGCTTTTCCCCTCAATAGATGCGTGTAAATTTTTAATTGAAATCATTCTCTTCTAAGTAGTTATTTTTAAACGTTCTAAATAATACGCAAATGTAACTAAAACTTTAGCAAAAATCCACGATTTGAAGCTTGTAAATAAAAATATGACAATCCTTTCCACAAATTAGTTTAAACCTACCTTTTAGTGGAAGTTAATTTGTAATTTTGAAACAATAATATTCGAAAATAGTTTATGAAAAATATCAGAAATTTCTGCATCATTGCCCATATTGATCATGGGAAAAGTACTCTTGCAGATAGATTGTTGCAAACAACGGGAACGATTAGTGATAGAGAAATGCAAAATCAAGCCTTGGACGATATGGATTTGGAGAGAGAACGTGGGATTACGATAAAGTCGCATGCTATTCAGATGAATTACAAACAAGATGGCGAAGATTATGTGTTGAACTTGATTGACACTCCTGGTCACGTAGATTTTTCTTACGAAGTTTCTCGTTCTATTGCTGCTTGTGAAGGGGCACTTTTAATTGTGGATGCTTCGCAGGGAATTGAGGCTCAGACTATTTCCAATTTATATTTGGCTCTTGAACATGATTTAGAAATCATTCCAATTTTGAATAAAATGGATTTGCCGGGAGCCATGCCAGAAGAAGTTTCGGATCAAATTATTGAATTAATAGGTTGTTCCCAAGATGATATTATTCCTGCAAGTGGTAAAACTGGATTAGGAGTAGAGGATATTTTAAAAGCAGTTGTAAGCAGGGTGCCGGCTCCAAAAGGAGATATTAACGCTCCATTTCAAGCGATGGTGTTTGATTCTGTTTTTAATTCTTATCGAGGGATTATAGCTTATTACCGTGTGTTAAACGGAAAACTAAATAAAGGGGAGAAAGTAAAATTCATCAATACCGAAAAGGAATATTTTGCGGATGAAATAGGAAATTTGAAATTGGATTTAGATCCCAAAAAACAAGTTTCAGCAGGAGATGTAGGGTATATTATCTCAGGAATAAAAGAAGCAAAAGAAGTAAAAGTTGGAGATACGATTACCACGGTAAATAACCCAACTACGGAGGCAGTTCAGGGGTTTGAGGATGTGAAACCTATGGTTTTTGCAGGAATTTATCCAGTAGATACCGATGAGTATGAAGAGTTGAGAGATGCAATGGAACGTTTACAATTGAATGACGCATCATTGGTATTTGCACCAGAAAGTTCGGCAGCACTTGGTTTTGGTTTTAGATGTGGATTCTTAGGAATGTTGCACATGGAAATTATCCAAGAAAGATTAGAGCGTGAGTTTGATATGACGGTGATTACTACCGTGCCTAACGTATCGTACAAAGCGTATCTTAAAAAAGACAATGAATTATTGGAACTGAATAATCCTTCAGATTTGCCAGACCCATCAAAAATAGATTATATAGAAGAGCCTTTCATTAAAGCACAAATCATTACAAAATCTGATTATGTAGGTGCTATTATGAATTTGTGTATCGAAAAAAGAGGAATGTTGACTAACCAAGTTTATTTGACTTCAGATAGAGTAGAGCTGTCTTTTGAAGTGCCAATGGCTGAGATTGTATTTGATTTTTATGACAAATTAAAATCCATATCAAAAGGATATGCTTCGTTTGATTATTTCCCAATTGGGTACAAACAATCAAAATTAATTAAGCTGGATATTTTATTAAATGGAGACTCCGTAGATGCACTATCTGCTTTAGTTCACCAAGATAATGCCTATGATTTAGGAAAAAGAATTTGTGCAAAACTAAAGGAGTTAATCCCTAGGCAACAATTTGATATTGCAATACAAGCAGCAATTGGAGCAAAAATTATCTCAAGAGAAACAGTAAAAGCTGTTCGTAAAGATGTAACCGCAAAATGTTACGGTGGAGATATTTCTAGAAAAAGAAAACTACTTGAAAAGCAAAAGAAAGGAAAAAAGAGAATGAGACAAGTAGGAAATGTAGAAGTTCCTCAGTCTGCGTTTATGGCGGTGCTTAAGTTGGATTAATTTGACATACATAAATAAGCTATTGACAACATAATTTTTTTTAGTTAACACTATTTTACTAGTATTAAAAAAAATAAAAATTTATGAAAAAAATAGTAATAATATTATTTGTCTCTATAATAGCGTCATGTTCTACAGATTCAAAGACCGTAAGTAAAGATATGGTAGTTGAAGATGTAAGATCTGAAAAAGTTAGTCCAAAAGAGGCTATTGAAGAAGTTTTAATTCCTAAAACAATCAAACCAAAAGAATTAGATTTTGAAATGGTGGAAAATTTTTTAAAAGAAATTGAAAAGAAATTTCCTAATGTTGAACATTTAGGATCTTATATTAAAGATGTAAAATTTTCTGATTTAGATTATTTAAAAGAATCAGAAAATATTAAAAGAACAAAATGTAAATTATCTTATTTTATTGATATTGGAAAACCATGGGAATGTCGTTCAGTTGAAATTGCATTTATAGAAGATTCAAAAGGATATTGGTATTTAAAAGAATTTAGAACTAATTGCCATAATGCTTGGCCTGAAAAACTAGAAGATCTTGTTTTGGATTACTATAAGAGGAAAAAACTAAATTAATTTGAAACCAACAAAACCAAATCTAACAATCTACTAGAATATCCAATTTCATTGTCATACCAACCACAAATTTTTACAGTATTATCCAACACTTGAGTAAGGGTTGAATCAAAAATACATGAATTAGGATTTCTTAAAATATCTACTGAAACAATAGGGTCTGTATTATATTCTAAGATGTGTTGCATTTCATTTTTACTTGCTTTTTCAAAAGCTTGATTTATTTCCTCAATCGATTTAGGATTTTTGATATTCAAAGTTAATTCGGTTAATGAACCATCCGGAACAGGAACTCGGTTTGCACTTCCAATTATTTTTCCTTCAAGGTGAGTAAAAATTTTAGTTACTGCTGTTGCTGCTCCTGTAGTTGTGGGAATTATGGATAAAGTAGCTGCTCTTCCTCTTCGGATGTCTTTGTGTGGGCCATCATGAAGATTTTGCACACTTGTGTAGGAATGAATAGTGGAGAGAAATCCATTTTCAATTCCACACAACTCATCAATAATTTTAATCATTGGAGCTGCACAGTTTGTGGTGCAACTTGCGTTGGAGATAATGGTTTCTGTTCCATCTAAAGTGTCATCATTTACACCTAACACAATGGTTTTAATATCTCCTGATTTTGCAGGAGCAGAAAGGATTACTTTTTTTGCTCCAGCTGTGATATGTTTTTCTGCTAATTCAGGCGTTCTAAAATGTCCTGTTGATTCAATTACAATATCAACTCTTAAAGATTTCCACGATAATTTTTCTGGGTCACGCTCGGCAGTTGCACTGAGTTTTTTCCCGTTTATGGTAATTGATGTTGAATCAGAGCTTACTTCTCCGTCATATTTTCCATGTACCGAATCGTATTTGAATAAATGAGCCAATGTTTCATTGTCTGACAAATCGTTAATGGCAACTAAATCAATAGAATCATTGTCTAGCATAAGTTTGGCTGTTGCCCTTCCAATTCTTCCGAATCCGTTGATGGCTACTTTTATTTTTTTCATTTTTATTACGATTTTCTGATTAAGTAAAATTAGCAATAAGTTTATTAATCTACCTCATTATTATTTTGGTAAAGAGCAAAAAAAAAGCTGTTCCGATGAGTTGGAACAGCTTTTAAATTTAATTGGTTATTCTTTTATTGCTTAATAAACTTAGCTCCTTGGAATTTCATTCCATCAGCTTGAACAGTTACAAAGTACACTCCTTTTGGTAATCTACTTGTGTTAACTCTGTGCTTCAAGTTTCCAGATTGTCTGTTGGTTAATGTTTCATTAGAAATCATTTGACCTGTTAAACTGAAAACCGAAATAGTAACATCGGTAGATTTAGTTAATTCTAGCTCAACATTAGTAAAATTATTTACTGGGTTAGGGTATAAGTTAATTGCAGAAACTTCAATTTTATCTTCTTTGATATCATCTTCAAGAGATAAGAAATCAGCACTACTCCAAATACCTCTACCATGCGTTCCAAAATAAACCATTCCAGAATTAGTACAAATATCAAAACCTCTATATTGTTGACGTACATCGTAAACTGGTACAGCACCCATTTCATCATTTTGTGCAGTCCATGAACTTCCAGCATCAGTAGAGATCCATGCTCCAAATTCTGTTCCGGCAATAATTATATTTGGGTCATTCATGTCAATAACAGCATCATACACTGGCATAGAAGGTAAGTTTCCTCTTATCGTAGAGAAAGAACTAGTTCCTGTTGTACTTGCAGCAGTAGTAGATCTTCTGATGTTTGTTGCAGCTCCATAACCACCTAAAGCAATTACTAAGTGTTCAGGGTTTTTTGGGTCAACTCCCATTCCACAAATAAACTGAGAACCTGTGAAAATCGTTTGTATTTGTAGTTGAGAAACTCCGCTTCTAATGTCTGCATATTTGTATGAAGTAGAATCATGGTCGTTTATCATGTTTATCGTATCCTTAGCTTCGCTGTTATAGTATACTCCGTTAAATCCTTTAACCCTATATACTTCTCCACCAGATGTACCCACATATAAAATGTCGCCATCTTTTGAGAATTCCATTTCTGTAACCCTTCCTGTTACTGAGTTAAGTACTTTCCACCATACTGGTGTTGATCCAAATCTTAGAGCTCCTCTTGTAACCCATACACCTCCGCTTCCAGATAATCCTAAAGCAAATAAAGATTGTGCTTTATCTTGAATTCTCAACGTATCTCTGTATGAATAAGAAAAAGTGGTATCTCCTAATACATCAATAGTTGTATCAATAGATACATTTAATGGGGCTGTTAATACATAAGGGAATTTAACGTCCAAGTTTTTGCTTGTTACCATAATAGTTTCGCCAGCAGCTTTATCTTCAGTGGCATAGTAATAAAGTGAATCTGTACTGTTGGCATCGTCACCATCTTCATATAATCTTGTAACATTATAAAATGGTTTAACATTATCTGGCAATGCATTGATTTCTATACCTGTAAAAGTACTACCACCCCCTTTTGTTGCAGATCGGTAGTTTGCCCCCGTATAGATACTTGAAAATAGAACATTTGGATTAAGATGAGAGATTTCACAATCAAATCCATCACCACCTTGAACTCTTCTGAATTCTTGTGGAGAAGTCCCTGGATTATTTACATCCTTATATTGTGTACCATTATCTTGTGCACCTCCAATTAGATCTCCGTACTTAGAATATCCAATTCCGTAGAACTGAGTTACATTATATCCTCTGTTAGCAGGGTAATATCTAATGTTTGATTGAGTAGCATTGTCAGAAATACCAATTCCACCATCATTTCCTACGTACATTCTATTTGTATTGTCCCAGTGTATTTCATGATGATCGGCATGAGAATAAAATGAATTTGTTTGTGCAACTTGTGAAGAAGACACTTGCGACATTTGCCCAAAAGGAGCAGCAGTTGAAGATTCTGTCCATCTGTGCATGTTAATTCCACCAACAATAAATTTTCTTGGTGCACCTGGTATTGAGGTAATTATGTTGTTGTAATTTCCTTGATATTGAAGTCCATTTGCAAAAGGGTCAGTAGTAAGAACTGTTGTTGGAGCTGTTCCATTTGGAGTTTCTGGGATTACTTCTATCCAGTTTTCTCCATTATCATGAGATGCCCAAATTCCACCTAATCTTCCTCCACTTTTAACAGTAGATGCATAAACAGAGTATTTTCCATCCGTATTTTTTGTCGGAGAAATAGCATATTCTATTCTTGTAAATCCTAATTCAGCCATTTGTCCTGATGTAGGAGCAATAGCAGAAACTTTTGTAAAATTACTTGTGCCAGCTTTAACGTAAGTTGAGTTTCCACTCACAGCAACCATAAGATTACCATCTCTAGACATTTTTAAATCTTGCACAGCACCAGTCATTCCAGGTTCACCTGCGAAAGTGGCTTTATTAGTAACCTTAGTAATCCTTATTGGAAAACCTCCACCAATATAAATTACATCTTGTTGATTAGGATCGGCAACAATATCATTTACATTAGCATTGTTCCATGCAACTGGTGAAGTAGGAGTAGCCAATTTTGTAAAGGTAGTACCACCATCTGTTGTGTAATATACACCATCTGCTTTGTGGCCACCACTTACAGTAGTTGAAATTGTGCTTTCGGCATGATGTCCTGTTCCCACATAAATAGTTCCGTTAGGAGTTTGTGCAATTGTAGATACGGAAAGCACAGCATTAAAAGCATCAACACGAGACCAAGTATTTCCTCTATTTGTAGATTTGAATAATCCACCAGAAACACTTCCTGCGTATACAGTATTAATATTAGCATTATCTACTAAAATTGCTCTAGTTCTACCACCAACATTATCAGGTCCTTCATCTTTAAGAGTCATAATAGTACCTCTACTAGCGGGTGCAGATTTTACTGCTTGCCAAGCATTGGCAAAATCACTGGCTTCCATTCTGCCAGTATTCACATTTTTTCTCATCTCTTCATAAAGTTCAATTGCTTGCATAGAAGCAGTCTTTTTTAATGAAATAGAATTTTCTCTAGGAGTGTATTCAGCAATATCTGTATTACAGCTTCCGCAAGTTAAATAGGAACCAAATCCTATTCCTGAAAGAAGTAATCCGCCTAAAATTAGTTTAGTAGTGTTTTTCATAAGCATTTATTTTCCCTTTATGGGTAAATCAAATAATCGTTGTTTGTGTTATAAAAGCATATAATAATACTTTTAATAGCACTAAAATTAAGAATTTTTGAAACTAATTTGCCTGAATTTTTAATAAAATTTATACAATTCTATTAAACGGCTTAAAATAAGTGTTTTTCGGCATGATAACTTGATCTCACAAGTGGACCACTCTCTACAAATCGAAATCCTTTTTCAAGTCCTATTTCTTTGTACATAGCAAATTTTTCAGGGGTAATAAATTCCTCAACAGGAAGGTGTTCCTTGGTTGGTTGCAAGTATTGACCTAATGTAAGGATGTCAACATTTACAGATCTCAAGTCGTCCATTGTTTCCAATACCTCTTCCTCGGTTTCTCCTAACCCAAGCATGACTCCAGATTTGGTTTTCATTCCTCCTTCTTTCAATCTTCTCAATAATTCAAGACTTCTGTTGTATTTTGCTTGAATTCTTACTTCTTTGGTAAGTCTTCTTACAGTTTCTAGGTTGTGCGATACAATTTCTGGAGCAACATCTATTACTTTTTGTAGGTTTTCCCATTTCCCCATAAAATCAGGAATAAGTGTTTCCATTGTAGTTGTAGGGGATTTTCTTCGGATTGCTCTAACTGTTTGAGCCCAAATTTCCGCACCACCATCTGGCAAATCATCTCTGTCTACCGAAGTAATAACACAATGTTTAACTTCCATTAAACTTACAGATTTAGCAATTTTTGCAGGCTCAAAAACATCTACTTCATCTGGTTTACCTGTAGATACATTACAAAAACCACATGAACGAGTACAAGTGTTTCCGAGTATCATAAAAGTTGCTGTACCTGCTCCCCAACATTCGCCCATATTAGGGCAGTTTCCACTTTGGCAAATTGTATGAAGACCATGGTCATCAACAATTTCTCGCACTTTTTTATATTCTTTTCCAATTGGTAATTTTACTCTTAACCAATTGGGTTTTTTTACTTTTTCTTTCACCTCCATTTAATCGTAATATTTTTTTCCGAATAAAACATTTATGTAAAAATTGTAAAAAAGAGTATTATCATCTTTAAATGCCATAATTGGAGCACCAGTAGGAAAAAAATCTACTATAAGCCCGGTTTCTATGGCGAATATATTCTCTCTTTTTTTTGCTAATTCGAATTTGAATCCAGTTTTAATGTGTGCACCAGGCACAAATTTAATTTCATTGAATCCTGAACCAAAGGATGCTTTCCCAAAAATGTTAGATTCATTATGTTTTGTAGGGTCGTATCTTTCTTCGCTATTGAAAGTTGTTCCATCTCCTTGGTTAATAATTTCAAGGTAAATAGGTTTTAACATGCCTAAGCTAAGACCCGTTTTCCAGTTGAAATATACTTCAACACCTTTTTTCCTCAGTTTTTCAAATATCATTCTTTGTTGTCCATAGCTAAATCTTGCGTTATACAAAGAATTTAATTTTCCATATTTAAAAGCCCTTGCAAAATTATCAGGAGAGACTTGATACCTTATTTTATACTCCTTTGGGTCTTTTATATTTACTAAATCTATACTGTATAAGTCATATCTCTTATAGGTTTTAAATTTCCCTCTAGTTAGATTTCCTCCCCATCCATTTGTATGAAGTATTAATCCTCCAAACCATTCAGATCTAAACCCAGCTTTATTTTCTTGCTCAGCAGGAATTTGTCCATAAGCAGAGCTAAATAATAGTGGGAGTAATAAAATATATAAAAATCTGTTTTTCATCTATGACTAATGTAATACAAATATAGGCAAAGTTTGATTTGTAAATAGTTTTTTTGAATAAGGGTAAAAAAAAACACAACTCAGTTATGAGTTGTGTTTCGAAATAAGATGTTAAAATGTATAATTAGCTTTTCTTTTCAGATAAGATAATTTGAGATTTTTGAACTTTGTTTAACTCTTGAGCTTTTTCCATTTTAGATATTGAACCATAAGCATCGCAGTTTTGCTTTTTGGTAGTACAAGATGCAAAAAGAATTGCTGATACAAAGATTATTGAAGCTATTTTTAGGATATTTTTCATTATAGAGTTTTTATTAGATTTACAAAAAAAGGCATATTTAGTCTTGACAACGCGGAATGAACCTTGTATTTATGAACAAGTTGTTAACAAAAATAAACTTTTTGCTTTTATGTTTGTTCTTTTTTTTGGTTTATTCTTTCTATCTCAAGATATATTTCTTTAACGAGAAATAAGTACAAAAAGTTTGTAGAATTTCTATTTATTTTTCATTTCAATGAAATAATTAAATTCTAATAGTAGTTTTATGGCAGATGAAGAACTTAGTAGGCATATTTTTTTTATTCTTTTTTCTTTTTGAAAGTAAAGGGAATTCTCAAGTTTCGTTTGTTTTTTTTGCTGACGATCCTATAGAGCTGGTTTCTTCAAACCTTGTAAAGGACTCTGCTGCTTTGGATTTGGTCGTAAAAAGCCAATTGGTTAAATTCAAGTTGGATGGTTTTGCAGAATCTAAAATTGATTCGGTAATTGTAAAAAAAGATATTTTCTATTATTATTTTCATCTTGGTCCAAAATATTATTGGAATTTAATAGAATCCGATTCAAAAATTGAGACTATTCTTTATAAAAGTAAACTCGACTTTGAGCCAATAGTCAATTCTCGAACTATTAATTCTTCAGTAAATACTGTGTTAAACTATTATGAGAATAATGGGTATCCATTTGCTGAGGTGTATTTTGATTCTATCAAAATAAAAGATTCTTTAGTTTCGGGGATTTTAATGGTAAAAGAAAATCAATTAATTACAATTGATTCTTTGATTATAAAAGGAAAATGTAAAACGGCTAAAAAGGTAATCGAAAAAAGAATTGGGTACAAAAAAGGGATGTTGTATTCTCAGAAATTTATTAGTGAGATTTCAGAAAAAATTGAGAACATACCTTTTGTATCAGAAATTAGAAGCGGAGAAGTGTATTTTAATCCAGGAAATGCGACTTTGGTTTTGTACTTAAACGACAATGGCAATAGTAGATTTGATGGTTTGTTAGGTTTGAATCCTGATGAAAATACAGGAAAATTATCTATTGTGGGAGAGGCAAATATTGATTTGCTAAATGCCTTAAGAAGAGGAGAAAGGATAAAGTTGAACTGGGAAAAGGTTAAAACTAATTCTCAAAATTTTATCGTTCAATTTGATTATCCGTTTTTGTTTAATACTAATATTGGAGTTCACACAAAACTAAATTATTATCGTCAAGACACTTCTTTTGCAAATCTCAATGCTCTAGGAGGTTTTTCCTATTTTATTGATAATAGGCAGGAATTTGGTGTCAATGTTCAACTTATTCAATCCAACTCACTTGGCACACCTCAAATAGCACTTATTATTCCTTCTGTTAATTCTGTTTCTACCCTGTATTATGGAGCTGAGTATACTTTTAATTCGTTAGATTATAGGATAAACCCGAGGAAAGGATGGTTGATAAATTTGAATGGGAGCACAGGAAGAAAAAAAGTAATTAAGAACCAGGCAATTTCTCTTGAGGAATACGAAGAGATCAAAGAATCCACTTCTCAATTCAAATCTGAAGTTTCATTCGCTTATTTCCAACCATTAATGAAAAAATCTACCCTTATGTTCAGGGTTCAGTCGGCTGGTTTACTTGGAGATAATATTTTTGAAAACGAATTGTATCAAATAGGCGGTTTACAGACTTTAAGAGGATTTAATCAGCAGTCAATTTTTGCTACTAGTTATTCTATTTTTACAACCGAATATCGATTTATTTTTGACAAAAATTCTGCAGTTTTTGCTTTTGTAGATGCCGCATTTTATGAAAACAATTCTGTAAATAATTATCAGAATGATTTTCCTGTTGGTTTTGGAGCGGGTCTTAACTTCCAGACAGGCTCAGGGATTTTGACTCTTACTTATGGCTTAGGAAAACAAAAAAACAATCCGATTTTGGTAAGAAACGGGAAAGTCCATATTGGTTTTATCAGTTTGTTTTAACAAAAAAACGCTCAATAGAATCTATTGAGCGTTTTATAAAATTAGATTTGCAGATGTTTTATTGTTTCACAAATTTCAATTGTGATTCAAATGATGTTCCAATAAGTTTTACATGGTATATTCCATCTGCTAAATCAGAAACATCCAAAGTTTCTACTCCATTTTCTGAAGCTTGAAATTCTACGCTTTTTACAGTTTGTCCCAACGTATTGATGATGTTTATCGTTACGTTTTCAGCATTTTTTAACGAGTAAGCTAAATTCAATTGATTGTTGGTAGGGTTTGGGTAAGCCACTAAATTCAGTAAACTTGTTTGCTCTTCAATGCTTATCGTTTTTGTAATACAAGGCCCAATATTAGTTTCCTTATTCATGGTCATAAAATCAATATAACACACATAATTCATGCTATCAATAAAAGGATTTCTATTATTCTGAACAGATTCTATGTAATCATTTCTTGCCATTTCTTGCCCATCAACAGGATCTTGCCAGTGCCATTTTTTAAGTACATCTTGCTCTTGTCCATAAGGTACAGAGAATGCATCAATAGGGTCTGGCAAAGACCAATTATTTCCCGAGATACCATTGTAAGCAATACACATATACAACATTGCTCTTGCGGCATTTCCTTTATGTCTATCCATTGGTTCATACACTTGCTTTCCTCTGTGGTCTAATCCATAAGTTCCACCTTTAAAAGTGCTAATTACAGTAACAACTTCACCCAATGGTTTATTGCTTCTTACTGCATTTGCCATATTTTGATTTGCTGGATAAAGATTATGATAATCATTGTATTCTGGTTTTGTTTGATCCCCAAAAGTTGGCATCCAACTTTGTGGATAGGTATGTTCTCTTGAGATATAACTAAAGTTAAAAGGCGGAGAGTAAATATAGTGGTCACCTGTGTAAGCACAAGTTACAACTTGTTGATTGTTGGTTGTATCTCTTACATCAAACTCATTGATATATGTATCATCATAATCACTATAAAAAGCCAAAATATGTGGATTGACTCTTGCATGAAGAGAATCAATAAAATCAGCACTTGTTACTGTTAATCCATTGTAATGACTTGGAGATTGCATTGTAATAGGAGTTGTAACAGAATCCCTTTTTGGAGTAGCATTATAATTAGAATAGGTTCCAAATCCACTGTAAGCAAAAACAGCAATATGATATTTTGAGTTTGCATAAGTTTCTTTAGATAAATAGTTTAGGTTTTTCCCAACATAAGCCACTTTTGCATTCCCAATACTTTCGCCAGCACTGTATTCAATTCCATCAGTAGGAGTTCCGGTTGGTTGGCTACCGTTTTTGAATAACACTAAATAACTTTCATCAGAAAGTGGGGTAGAAGTAGTGTATGAAACCTCGTATTTATATGTTTTTACATTAGTAAAAGAAATATTAGCAGGTGTAGCTGGCTCAGTTGCCAATCCATTTCCGTACCCGATAAGATTAATTACATAAGGATTTTCGTTTGCGTCATTGTTAGCAATAGAAATTATACTCGTTCTGGTACCTACAGCACTTGGAGTAAAATCTATTTTTAGCGTATCTTTTGATAAACTATCAATAGAACTTGGGAAACTTGCGATGCTAAATTCAGTGGAGTTCGAACTGGTAACTCCTGTAATTTTCAACGTACTATCCGTTCCTTGGTTTTCGAGTATTACGTTAATTCTTTTTGTTGAAGCTACTGTTTCGAATGTGTAATAATTACTTCCGCTAAATACTGTATCCGTTCCAATAGAAGCTTGAATTTCAGCTTCAGGTTTTGGTAATGGAACACCAATAGCAATGTCATCTAAAGATAAATTTACACCACTTACTTTGTTGGTGTAGAAAAAACGGATGTATCGAGTTGTTGCCAAACAAGTATCTTTAAATTGAGTGTAAGAAGTTGTGCTAATTGCAGAATTAACAAGAGTTCTTGCACTTGTCCAAGTAGTTCCGTTTGCAGAAAATTGAACGTCTAAAGTTCCTTGAAATGGAGCGCTAGTTGTATTTTGTCCTTTTAAAAAATAAGAAACTTCTCCAGCTTCAGCAGCAATATTGATAGTTAAATAATGTCCTGTTCCATTTAGTTTTACACTTGGTGCGGCAAGATTACCGTTACTTGCATAAAAACCAGGTTGATATGTTGCCCCTCCAGATGTTATTCCCATTGTTACACCTGATGGTAAAGTAGTATTGGGTACCGACCAAGAAAAAGGGACTGGTGCCTGAGAAATTGCAGATAAACTAATCGTTAATCCTAGTAATATTGTGATAATTGTTTTCATTATAATTTATTTAAAATTTAAGTTGTACAGATGCATTAAATCTTCTTCCTAACCCATAAAAAACTGAAGCTGAAGCTGCATCAAAATTATTGAAGTTTTGTGTAAATCTATCGTTGTTTTGAGCATCTGATATATAGCGTGTATCTAATAAATTTAGAACACTTAGTCTGATACTTAAGAGAGGTTGCCTACTTTTTTCTCCCATATTTTTTAATCTAAAAGAATATCCAGTATGTAAATCCATCAATCCATAAGAAGGAATTTGCCAAGATTCTCTTCCTGCATTTTCACCAGTTAATCCTCCTGGTTCAAAATCTGCGTAATATCTATCAAACCATGTGTACTGCGATTTGATGTATAGTCTTTTAGTAATGTTAATTCTAATTTTTGCACCCAGTTGAGATTGTGCTGCATCTCCTACATGCACTCCTCTCGCATCAAAAGAGGCATATTGAACATTACCAGTTGCATCTGTAATAGTAGAACCTGCATCATCCAAAAAAGTTATACTGTCTTTCTTACTTTGCCATGTCCAGTTTCCTAAAGCAACAACACCTTCAAGCGTTACATATTTATTGATTTTATATGCTGCTTCCAATTCTGCACCTAAGTGAAGTGCATCCATTTGGATGTTGGCTCTAAATGTTTCATTGTCTTCATTCGTTCTAGAAACTGTATAAGGCCTGTCTTTCCAGTTTGTAGCGTATGTATTTATATTGAAAGAAAGTTGATTCTTTTTATATGCATAACCCAATTCAAAAGCTTGTACTTTTTCATTGATAATATTATTTACTACCTCATTACTTTGGTCGATAACATTAGCAAATTTTGGCACATTAGATAAATATCCCATGTTTACATAAATGTTAGAGAACTCATCAATTATTCTGTTTGCTCCAGCCTTAACTGTGAACCCCGGTTTTGTAACCCATTTAGTTGAGTATGGTTCTAATTCTTCAGATTTTCTAGTATAAGTATTTCCATTAGCAAATACTGTGTCATTATAGCCTACATCATAAGTCTCACCATCAATTGTAATAGTTTTTTCACGGAAATAATCAATCCCCTTATATCTCGATACAGATATAGAACCACTTACAAATACAGACCATAAGTCTTTTTTGTATTCAGCCTGACCAAATGCTCCACCCCATTGTACTTTTCCTTCGTCATGGTAATGTACTTTGTCGTTTACTCTAAAGATATTTTTGTTTTCATTTTTATTGTAACCTCTGTCTTTATAGGCATTTTTTACGTAATCACCACCAAATACATCATAAACTCTTCTGAAGTGTTCTCCTGAGTAACTTCTTAAATCAAACCCACCTGAATAGGTTAGGTTGTCATTTTTCACATAAGTTACAGTAGATAGTAAACCATACCAAAAATGATTATTAACGGATTGGTAAACAGGATTTTCTACCCATAAATCAGTAGGATGAAAACTTGGATCTACATTGGGTCTAAGTCCAAAATCAGTAGTTTGGTAGCTCAATTCATACATTTTTTGAGCATCAATTCGGTTAGTTTCTTCGTTATAAAATGGGTTCCTTATATTAGTTCCACCTCCTCTACCAATAGATACGTAAGCCACATTTGTTATGTACAGTTTTTCATTTACTTGCCAAAAATCTCTTAAAGTAAATTGTGGTTTAAAATATTTATTTTCTTGGGCAAAAAGTGTTTTTTGTCTACCATCAATAGTGGTGTAATCATCCCAGAATTCATTGAATCGTATTCCATGATCTACTCCTCTTGCAGCTGCAGCAATATCAATAGCTTCTTGAGAAACACCTAGGTTTTGTGCATCTTCTACACTGTAATAGGCAATTGGACTTTTGAATGAGCGTTGACCGTGACTTTGAGGTGCTCCAAATCCTGACAAACTAATTAAGTGATTTTTGTATCTTTTTTCAGCCTTTAAATAGAAAAACATTCCATCTGTATAAGCTCCATCTACATACCCATTTCCTTTTTTTCTTGAAAATGCTCCAGTAAACCCCCAACCGCTTTTTAATTTTCCTGAGTTAAAACTAAAAGATTGTCTTTGAAACATTCCTGTTCCTACCTCCATTTTTGCACTCATTTCTGGTCTTGAATCTATTCCTTTAGTAAAGATATTCATAGTTCCTCCTACGGATGGAACGGCTAGTTTAGAAACTCCAAGTCCTCTTTGAACCTGAATAGTTTGAGTTACCATATCCAAGCCAAACCAGTTTGACCAATAAACCCAACCATTTTCCATGTCATTTACAGGAACTCCATCAATCATTACTGCCAGATTTCTTTGACTAAAACCTCTTATTGTTATCCTTGCATCACCATCACCACCACCACTTTGAGTAGCATATACACTTGGAGTTGAATTAAGCACCATCGGTATATCTTGAGAAGCTAATTCTTCGTTTAGTTTTTCTTTCGAGATGTTTGTAAATGCAACAGGAGTCTCTCTTTCTTTTGCAATATCAGCAACAATTTCAACCTCACGCATTTTTTTTGTAGAAAGCGTAATGTCTTTGTATTGAGTTCCTTTTTTTATAGTAATAGTTTTCTTTATTGGAATCATTCCTACATATGAGAAAGTGATAGTTTGCTCACCCAAAGGGATGTCTAAGCTGTAATTCCCGTCAATATCGGTAACTGTCCCTTTTCCTTCTCCATATATAACTGAAGCACCAATTAAAGTTTCCCCAGTAATTTCGTCCTTAATATTTCCTTTAAGAATACCTGTTTGAGCAAAAAATCCTATCCCTGAAAACAGAGATAGGATTAATAATAGAATTTTTTTAGTCATGTCTTTCTGACGCTTAGTTTAAAATAACTTTTTTAGTTAATTTTTGTCCGTTTTCAAATGTTAATGCTACAAAATAAACTCCTTTAGTAAGGTTAGTTGTGTTGATAGATGTAGTAGTAGAATTTGAAGTAGTCTCAATCACCTTGCTTCCTAAAATTGAAGTAACCTCCACTTTAGTAGGGACAGATGAAGATTTTAAAGTAATATTTCCAGTGTTTGAAGGATTAGGAAAAACATTGAATTTTTCATCTTTTGCAATCTCAGGAGTACCTGTTAATCCAGTACAATTACAACTGTGGAAACCAAGGTTGCTAAAATCTGTTGGTGGTAATGTGTCCCACTCTGTTCTTGGGTCAAACGAGTTAAATCCATCAGAATCACCTCCAGTAACACTAAATTTTCTTACCATAACATGGTCTTTCGTCCAAGCAGTCGAGTCCATAGATACTGAAATTAAAGGCCATCCGTAGGCTTTGTTTGTGCTTGGTACTCCGTTAGCAGCTCCTGGATCTTCACCTACTTTTCCTATAATATCAATAGGAGTTGAAGGAGTACCGATTTTAAAAAGAGCTATCACATCATTTCCATTAAAATACATTACGTTATTTACATTGTAATCTGGGCAAAGAAAAGTATCTGCTTGTTCTTGAAGAATATCCCAAACAGGAGCTTCTTGTCCAGTTCCAGTTGAGTCTCTTTTGTCAATTACAATCGTAAAAGTTCCTTTAGGTCCAATTGCACCCCCTAATTGTAATATTTTTTTTGAATCAGCAGAACTAGAACCGTTAGAGTATCTTCTTAATTCGTATTTAGATAAATCAATTAAAGAGTTAGTTGGATTCACTAATTCTATTGCTTTGTTGTTCCCCCATCCTTCAACATATTCAGAGATAAAAATCTCATCACATTGAGCATTAAGGAATAAAGAGGCAGTTATTGCAACTGCTGAGAGTAATATTTTTTTCATATTGAGGGTATTTTGTTAAGTATTTAATGCAAAAGTACTACATATAAATGAAGCTCACCAATATTTATGTTAACAAATTATCAACTATTATTAGGGCTTGTTGAGTTTTTTATTGTCAGATAAAAATTATTATTCCTACTTTTGTTATTATTAATTATGCAAGAGTTTAAAACCCATAATCCTAAGAGTCATTTTTGTTTGTTTAGCGAACTCTCGCGAGAACAAATTGCCTCTTTGCGTTTGCAAGAAATTGATAAGGTTTACAAAAAAGGAGAATCTCTCTTTAATGAAGGGGGATATCCTAAAGCTTTGTATGTTGTGTATAAAGGAATTGTTAAAATCCATAAATACGGGGTAAATGGCAAAGAACAAATTACACGACTTGCTTCTGCTGGTGATATAATTGGGTATCGTTCAATTCTTAATGGAGAGCAATATTCAGCTTCGGCAAGTGCTGTGGAAGAAACAAGGTTATTCAAAATTCCTTCGGATGCATTTCTTGATTTATTAAAAGCCAATTCTGATTTCTCTATGAAAGTGCTAAAAATGCTTGCAGGTGATTTGCGTAAAGCAGAGAAGCAAGTGATTGATATGGCTCAAAAATCAGTGAGAGAAAAAGTAGCCGAAGCTCTTCTTTTATTATCTAGCAAATTTGGAGTAAATGAAGATACTGCGGCACTTAATTCAAAGCTTACTCGAAAAGAAATTGGCGATATTGCAGGAGTTACAACCGAATCTGCGATTCGTACTATTTCTGATTTCAATAAAGAGCAAATTATTGAAATTGATGGAAAAAAAATCCTAATCAAGGATGTGACTAAACTCGAAAGAGAAGTTTTTTAAATCTGTATCTTTTTGGCTCAATTATTGAATCAGTAACACTAAAACTAAATTAGTTTAGGTTAACTTTGAGTCATGCGAAATCTATTATTCATATTTATATTATTCTCTTTTTCTGGGTTTTCTCAGTTTGGGTTTGATAAAATTGACCATGATTTTGGAGACATCTATGCAGGTAATGAGCGGGTTGTAGATTTAAAATTTAGAAATACTACAGATAAAAAAATCTATCTACTTAGGGTAAAACACGACAGAGAAATTAGAACACTAACTTCCGGAAAAACAATAATGCCAGATAGTTTGTTGGTTATTAGAGTAAAATATAATCCAACCAAAACGGGGAAATTTAGAAAAAAAATACCTGTGTATTTGAGTAATAGTTTAGAACCTTTTGTATTTACTATTGAAGGAAATGTAAAAGAAATTGATAATTCATTAGGCTTAGCTTGCCCTAGTTTTGATAATCCAAATGTGGGAGGCCCGCCAATATTTGAGTTTAAGGCATTGGTGCTTGATAAAGAAACTGGCAAGCCGATAAAAGATGCTTCTATCACTTTTGTTAGCAATGGAATGGTTTCTCAGATTGAAAAAACAAACCGAAATGGTAAAGTAAAAACCAAAGCAATCATTGGTTTGTATTATTTTGTGGTAGGTGCGGATGAATATATTGGCAAAGAGTTTCCTAAATATGTAAATAGGAATAACGACTCTATTTTGGTGTACCTAGAAAAACCAAAAGTAGAAGAGCCAATTGTAATTGAAGAACCCGAGCCAATAATTGAAGATACAGTTTCTAAAACCTTATTTGAATACCCACTTGATACCCAAGAAATAGCAAAAGTAGAGCCTGAAATTATTGAAGAAGATACAATAAAAAAGAGAGTAATTATTTACGAAATTGACACTCAATTTGTTGTGGAAGAGGAGCTCAGCGTTTCTGTTGACACAGTAATTCCAGAAGTTGTTAAGCCAAAAGTGGTTTCTTACAAATCGAATAACATTGTGTTTCTATTAGATGTTTCAAGTTCAATGAATTCTGAAGGTAAATTGGATTTATTGAAAGCTTCTTTAATTGAAATGGTAAAGAAGTTAAGTCCAAACGATAAAATTACGTTGATTTCTTACTCTACTTTTTCTAAAGTAATTGTTGGAGGAATATCTGGAAGTGAAAAGGAATTACTGATAAAAACAATTCAAGGAATTAAAGCATCTGGGATGACAGCCGGTGGTGATGGGATGAAATTTGCCTATCGTCAAGCAAAAAAGTATTTTATCGAAGGAGGGAATAACTTAGTGATTATGGCAACCGATGGAAAATTTAATCAAGGAAACACAAACCTTGATAGATTGGTAAAGAAAAATTACGATAAAGGAATTGGGCTCACTGTGCTGGGAATTAAAAACAAAGCTGAGGATGCCGAAGATATGTCAAGATTTTCTGATATTGGCGGAGGAAGTTTCTTGCTGATAGATAGTTACGAAGATTCTAAAGAAATGCTGATTGAGGAAATTAAAAGAGCATCAGTAGTTTACGAATAGAGAATTTTCCAATTCCACAATCCATGTTTATTGTCTATCTTTGTTTTCTCAAAATAAATGATACCACAAGATGCCATATCAGAAATTTTTGAATCTGCCCGTGTAGAGGAAGTGATTCAAGATTACGTTACGCTTAAAAAGCGTGGGGTAAATATGATTGGGAATTGCCCTTTTCATAATGAAAAAACACCTTCATTTACCGTTTCACCTACCAAAGGAATTTACAAATGCTTCGGGTGCGGAAAAGCAGGAAACTCCGTCAATTTTATGATGGAGCATGAGCAAATGACCTATCCTGAAGCTCTTCGTTATCTTGCCAATAAGTACAATATTGAGATTGAAGAAAAGGAACTTTCTCCTGAACAAAAAGAACAACAATCCAGCAGAGAGTCTTTGCAAATTGTAAATTCTTATGCACAAAAATATTTTACTCAACAACTACTCGAAACTGACGAAGGGAAATCAATAGGACTTTCTTATTTCAAAGAAAGAGGTTACTCAATGGAAACTATTGAGAGATTTCAGTTAGGATACAATCCAGATGTTTGGAATGGGTTTACTTCGGAGGCTTTGAAACAAGGATACAAAGAAGAGTTTTTGTTAGCATCAGGATTGACAAAAGGAGAACCAGGAAAACGATTCGATTTTTTTAAAGGAAGAGTCATGTTTCCTATCCACACTATTACAGGAAGAGTAATTGCTTTTGGAGGAAGGACATTAAGAAACGACAAGAAAACAGCCAAATATTTTAATTCGCCAGAGAGTGAATTGTACAATAAAAGTAAAGTGTTGTATGGATTGTACTTTGCCAAAAAAGACATTGTAAAAAAAGATGTTTGTTACTTGGTTGAAGGATATACGGATGTAATTTCTCTTCACCAAAGGGGAATTGAAAATGTAGTGAGTTCATCAGGAACTTCGCTTACGGTGGAGCAAATAAAATTGATAAAACGCTATACACCAAACATTACCATGCTGTTTGATGGAGATGTGGCGGGAATTAAAGCTTCCTTTCGTGGAATTGATATGATTTTAAAAGAAGGACTGAATGTAAAAGTGGTTTTGTTTCCAGATGGAGAAGATCCTGATTCATATGCTAAGAAATTGAGTCAGCCAGAGATGGAAGATTTTATTGAAACGAATTCCAAGGATTTTATTATGTTTCGAGCAGATTTAGCGGATGATGAAATAAAAGAAGATCCAATAAAAAGAACTGAATTAATAAATTCATTGGCTGAGACTTTATCTTTTGTTCAAGATGAATTGAAAAGAAATGACTATATAAAGTTATGTAGTGAAAGATTAAATGCAAGTGAAAAGTCAATTCATCAGGCTGTAAAAAATAACATTAAGAATAATTATAATAAGGAGAGGAATTCAAGATTAAGAAACGAAGTTGTTCAAGAATTACCTATTACTAAAATTGTTTCTGATAAACAGCATGACATATCTTTTGATGAAAACACTTCTGAGCATGAAGAGTTTCACATTGTTCGTTTGTTGATGAGTTTTGGAAATAGAGAGGTTAAATTTTCAAGAATAACTGAAGAAGGGGAGGAGCAAATAGATGTTTCTGTTTTAGAGTACATTATTCATATGATTGAACATGATGATATATTATTTACTAATAAAATCTATCAAAGAATTTTCAATCATTTTTCTAAAATTTTTCATGAAGGTCTTCCTTTTGAGATAAAGTCTCTTTTGCTTAATACAGATCCGGAAATTGTTGAAACAGCAATTACTTTAAGTCAAGAGAAATATTTGATGAGTGATAATTGGAAAGTTAAACATAAAATATATGTTACAACGGAGGATATGAAGTTGAGGTTTGCAATAGAGCATGCAGTTCTTGCGCTACAACTCAAACGAGTAGAAATGGATATTGCCAAAATACAAGATAGGTTAAAAGAGGAACCTGTGGAGGAAGAAATAACTGATTTGTTAAGTTCTCAATTGACTTTAATTGAATTAAAAAAAATCATTTCTGATAAGCTAAATAGAGTGATTTTGAAATAAAATGATTTTTCCACAATTAAATGTTAAACAAAGTTTGTTCAAAAATAAATTTGTTTTACCTTTGCAGTCCATAAATTAAGAATAATACTAAATCTATACACAAGTGGATACACTAAGTTATAAAACAATATCAGCAAATAAAGAGAACGCAAACGCACAATGGTTTGTGATTGATGCTGAAGGACAGAGACTAGGAAGATTGGCAAGTAATGTTGCGAAACTAGTAAGAGGAAAGCACAAGCCAAACTTTACTCCACACGCTAATTGTGGGGACAAAGTAATTGTAATCAATGCTGAAAAGATTGAATTATCAGGAGCTAAGTGGGATAACAAAACTTACATTCGTCACACTGGTTACCCAGGAGGACAAAGAACTGCAACTGCAAGAGAAGTAATGGACAAAAATCCAATTTCTTTGGTTGAAAGATCTGTGAAAGGGATGTTGCCAAAAAATACGTTGGGTAGAGAGATCTACAGAAGCAACTTATTTGTGGTTGCTGGAAATGAGCATACACATGAAGCTCAAAAGCCAAAGACACTAAAATTAGAAGACATTAAATAACAAATAATAGAATGGAAGTTATTAATACAATAGGAAGAAGAAAAACATCTGTTGCAAGAGTTTACTTATCAGAAGGAAAAGGAAACATCACAATCAACAAGAAAGATTACAAAGATTATTTTTCAACTGATTTGCAAACTGGAAAAGTAGACCAGGCGTTTATTTTAACAGATACTTTAGGTAAATATGACGCTACTATCAATGTTGATGGAGGTGGGTTTACTGGACAAGTAGAAGCAATCAGATTAGGGATTTCAAGAGCTTTGGTAAAAATTGACGAGGAATACAAGCCTTTGTTAAAAGCTGAAGGACTTATGACTAGAGATTCAAGAATGGTAGAAAGAAAGAAGCCAGGACAGAAGAAAGCTAGAAAGAAATTTCAATTTAGTAAGCGTTAATATATACAACCCAAAATTTTGTTTAGTATCTAAACTTATTGGACTACCAAAGTGGTGCTACCAGTAAAGTTGATTGAGAACAGAATGTAAACAAACAATATAATGAGAACAAACTTTGACGAGTTATTAGAAGCAGGTGTACACTTTGGTCACCTAAAAAGTAAGTGGAACCCAAACATGGCTCCATACATTTTTTCTGAAAAAAATGGAATTCACGTAATCGACCTTAACAAAACTGTTAAGAAAATCGAAACTGCTGCTGCAGCAATGAAGCAAATTACAAAATCTGGAAAAAAGATTTTGTTTGTAGCAACAAAAAAACAAGCAAAGCATGTAGTGGCTGAGTTAGTTAATGAAACTAACATGCCTTACGTTACTGAAAGATGGTTGGGAGGAATGTTGACAAACTTTTCTACTGTAAAGAAATCAATCAGAAAAATGCAAGCTTATGACAAAATGTTGGCAGATGGAACTATCGACACAATGTCAAAAAGAGAAAGACTACAAAGATCAAGACAAAGAGAAAAGTTGGAAACTGTATTCGGATCTATTTCTGATATGAACAGAACTCCAGCAGCAATTTTTATTGTAGATATCAAAAAAGAAAACATCGCATTTGCTGAAGCAAGAAAATTAGGAATTCCTGTATTTGGAATGGTTGATACAAACTCAAATCCAAAAGATGTTGATTTTGTAATTCCTTCAAATGATGATGCTTCTAAATCTATTAGCAAAGTTGTAGGAATTATGACAGAAGCAATCAAAGAAGGATTAGCTGAAAGATCTGCTTCAAAAGGAAAAGAAAAAGTAGCTGAAAAAGCTTAATTGATTACAATTAAATTTTAAAAGAAATGAAAATTACGGCATCTCAAGTAAATGAGTTAAGAAAAAAGACTGGTGCAGGAATGATGGACTGCAAAAAGGCATTAGTAGAAGCTAATGGTGATATGGAAGTTGCAATTGATGTACTTAGAAAAAAAGGACAGAAGGTAGCTGCAAAGAGAAGTGATAGAGAAACTTCTGAAGGATTAGTGTTTGCTAATACTAGCAATGATGGTTCAAAAGGTTACTTAGTAACATTAGGATGTGAAACTGATTTCGTAGCTAAAAATGATGATTTTCAAAAATTGACTCAATCATTTGTTAATATTGCAATGGATAAAAATCCAGCTAATATTGAAGAGTTTAAGGCTTTGAAATATGATAACGAGTTGACAGTAGAAGAAAAAATTACTGAGCAAATCGGTGTAATTGGAGAAAAATTGGTATTGGATTACAAAGTAATTGATGCTGATTATGTTGTTTCTTACAACCACCCAGGAAACCAAATTGCTACTGTTGTAGGATTTAACAAAAATGGAGAAGAAGTTGCTGCTGCTGGAAAACAAGTTGCTATGCAAGTTGCTTCAATGGCACCAATTGCTTTGAACAAAGATTCGGTATCTGCTGAGACTATCGCGAGAGAATTAGAAGTAGGAAAAGAATTAGCTATTCAAGAAGGGAAACCTGCTGAGATGGCTGACAAAATTGCTCAAGGAAGATTGGGTAAATTCTTTAAAGAAAACACATTGATGGAACAAGCGATGTTTACTGACAACAAAAAAACAGTAACTCAGTTCTTGAAAGAAACTGACAACGATTTAACAGTAACAGGATTCGAAAGAGTTTCGTTAAGTTAATCAAATTAATATTTAAAAAAGAAGAGAGAATTTTATAGTTCTCTCTTTTTTTTGGCTTATTTTTAACGAATCATTTCAATTTAATAAGATTGAAACTATAAACCACCAAGATGCAATATAAAAGAGTATTACTTAAACTAAGCGGAGAAGCCCTAATGGGTGAAAAGCAATTTGGAATAGATAATAATCGATTGGCAACTTATGCCAAAGAAATAAAATCTGCTCATGATCAAGGACTTGAAATTGCTATTGTAATAGGAGGAGGAAATATTTTTAGAGGTGTACAGGCTGAAAAAGGAATAATGGAAAGAGTGCAAGGAGACTACATGGGAATGCTTGCAACTATGATAAATGGATTGGCATTACAAGCTGCTCTCGAGAGTTTTGGAATGAAAACTAGATTAATGTCTTCGATAAAAATGGAGCAAATTGCTGAGCCATACATCAGGAGAAGAGCAATTCGTCACCTTGAAAAAGGAAGGATTGTAATTTTTGGAGCTGGAACTGGAAGTCCTTATTTTACTACTGATTCTGCGGCATCTTTACGAGCAATTGAAATAGAAGCTGATGTGATTTTAAAAGGAACAAGAGTTGATGGAATCTATTCTGCCGACCCAGAAAAAGATCCAACCGCAACTAAATTTGAGAGTATAACTTTTGATGAAGTTTATGAAAAAGGGTTAAATATTATGGATTTAACAGCTTTCACTTTGTGTAAAGAAAATAACCTTCCTATTGTTGTATTTGATATGAATACACCCGGAAATCTTGGTAAAGTTGTTGATGGAAAAGAAGAAGGAACTTTAGTTAAAAACTAAGTAATTCATTTAAAAAATTATATTTGTACTAAATTATTATTGGTATGACAGAAGAAATAAAAATGGCTATTGATGAGGCCAAAGAACAAATGAGTCAAGCGATTTCGCATTTGACTAGCCAATTACAAAAAATACGAGCTGGAAAAGCCAATCCATCTATGTTGGATAGTGTTTTTGTAGATTATTATGGTTCACAAACCCCCTTGGCACAAGTAGCTAATGTGAGTACATTAGATGCTAGAACTATCACAGTTCAGCCCTGGGAAAAGGCAATGTTGGATGAGATTGCCAAAGGAATTATGAATTCTAATCTTGGACTTAATCCGCAAAATAATGGAGAATTAATCATCATTAACATTCCTGTGTTAACTGAAGAAAGAAGAAAAGAGCTAGTAAAAAGAGCTAAAGCAGAGGGAGAAGATGCAAAAATTTCTATTCGTAACCAGAGGAAAGATGCTAATAATTTCATTAAAGAGTTAAAGGATGACGGACTTTCAGAAGATATTGCAAAAAGAGGAGAAGATGAGGTGCAGAAAGTAGTAGACTCTTTTTCTACTAAAGTAGATGCTCTAATTGATGCGAAAGAAAAAGATATTATGACAGTATAGCTTTTTGTTTTATAATTTTATTAAAAAGACCATGCATCATATGTTTGGTCTTTTTTTATTTGTATTAGGCTTAATTTGGTAGTAATAAGTTAATAAGCTATCTTTAGCTCTTATTTTTATTAAACTAAATTTCATGAAAAAATTATTATTTTTATTTAGTATTTCCCTGCTGATATTTGCTTCTCAGGATTCTTATTCACAATGCTCTTTGACTGATGTTACTCCGCCAGTTGCAAGCTGTGCAAGTATAACTGTTTATCTAAATGGTGCTGGAACTGTTACTATTGATTCTAATGCAGTGGATGGAGGAAGTACAGACAATTGTGGAATAGCAACATTTGCTACCTCTCAAACTACATTTACTTGTGCAGATATTGGTTTTAATGTTGTAACTCTTACAGTTACTGATACCGCAGGAAATTTTGCAAATTGTTCAGCCGCTGTTCAGGTTTTGGATACTACTTCACCAACTGCAACTTGTCAGAATATAACTGTTTTTTTAGATGCTGCAGGTGTTGCTACAATCGTTGCTAGTGATGTTGATAACGGAAGTACAGATAATTGTGGAGCTGTAACATTTACAGTGTCTCAAACAGATTTTGACTGTTCTGATGTAGGTGCAAATCCGGTTACTTTAACCGTTGACGATGGAAATGGAAATTCAAGTACATGTTCTTCAGTAGTTACTGTTTCTGACTCTACAAGTCCAACAGCAATATGCCGAAATATGACATTGTTCTTAGATTCACTAGGTAATGCATCAATTGTTGCTGCCGATATTAATAATGGTAGTTCAGATAATTGTGGAATATCAACTGTTGTAATATCTCAGTCTGCCTTTACTTGTGCAGATCTTGGAACTAACTCTGTAATTTTAACTGTAACAGACGTAAATGGAAATTCTTCAAATTGTACTTCAGTAGTTACAGTATATGATATAATTAATCCAGAAGCACTTTGTCAAGATGATACTGTTTATTTAGATGCAACAGGAAATGGAAGTAATACAGTTGCTGATATCAATAATGGTAGTAATGATAATTGTCCTATAACCTTATCATTATCTCGTACCAATTATACTTGTTCAGATTTAGGAGTAAATCCTGTCACTTTAAATGTTAGGGATTTATCTTTAAATTTAAGTACATGTTCATCAACTGTGACGGTATTAGATACAATATTACCAACAGTATTATGTCAGCCAGCCTTTACAGCTTATTTAGATGGAACCGGAAATGTTACATTAACAACGGGTGATATAGATAATGGAAGTACAGATAATTGTTCAATAGCAAGTATGACAATTTCGTCTACAACATTTGATTGTTCAAATATAGGAGCCAATACAGTTACATTGATTGTAACAGATGGGTCAGGAAATATAGATTCGTGTACAACAGTAGTAACAATATCTGATACAACTTCACCGATGGCAAATTGTCAAGCAGTGACAGTATATTTAGATGGGACAGGGAATGCAACGATAGACTCGAGTGATGTAAACAATTTGAGCACAGACAATTGTGGAATAGCAACAATGTCACTTTCACAGATAGCATTTACCTGTACAGATACAGGATCCAATACAGTTACATTAACAGTAACAGATGTAAATGGTAATAGTTCTACCTGTACATCAACAGTAACGGTGATTGATAACATTTCTCCAACAGCATTATGCCAAGATGATACGGTTTATTTAGATGCAACAGGAAATGCACCAATTACAGTAGCAAACGTAGATGGAGGAAGTTCTGATAACTGTTCATTCACAATGACTTTGTCCGATAGCTCATTTAATTGTGTAGATACAGGAATGAATACGGTAATATTGTTTGTTACAGATGCAAGTGGAAATGTTAGTTTATGTACTTCTACAATTACTGTGTTTGATACAATAGCTCCATTGATGGTTTGTAAAAATGATACAGCTTATTTAGATGCTACAGGAAATGTTATGATTTCTGTAAGTGATATTGATGATGGAACTACTGATAATTGTACTATAGCCTCTATGACATTGTCACAAACAGTGTTTACATGTGCAGATACTGGGGCAAATTCTATAACGCTTATAGCCACTGATGTAAGTGGAAATATAGATAGTTGTTCAGCAACAATCACAATATTAGATACTATTGCTCCTATTGCAATGTGTAGAAATGCAAATGCATATTTGGACTCAATGGGGAATGTAACAATAGATTCTAGTGATGTTGATAATGGAAGTACAGATAACTGTGAGATTGCAACGATTACTGTTTCAGATACTGCTTTTGATTGTAGTGATATTGGGCCAAATATAGTTACTGTCACTGTTACCGATGTTAGCGGAAATTCTTCTACTTGCATGGCAACTGTTATGGTTCTTGATACATTGAATCCAATTGTTACTTGTAAAGACACAACACTTTATTTAGACTCTACCAACTTAATTATTATTGATACAAGTTTTGTGTTTTCAGGTGCTACTGATAATTGTAGTGTAGATTCAGTTTGGATTAGCGATACAATGTTTACCTGTATGAATCTTGGTCCAAACTCAGTAACTGTTTACGCTTCAGATAGCAGTGGGAATATTGACACTTGTACTTCAATTGTTACAATTGTTTTGTTAGACCCACCGACAAAAGACACAATAGCTATTCAGGTTGATGTTGCTAATTTTGCTCAAATTTGTTTGACGGATAGTAAATTATTAGGTACTCCAAATTCTTATACAAGTTGTAAGAATGTAACAAGAGGAAACTTAATTAATTACAATGATACTTGTTTTACTTACACTCAAACTTCTGGTACGAAATACTTAGATACTGCCTGTGTAATTATCTGTGATGATTGCGGAATATGTGATACAACATTATTAATTTTTGTACCAACCCCAGATCCAGATACTTTGATGGTAGGGCCAGTGATTCCATTGACAAACGCAGATACCTGTGTAACGT
>CAKZNB010000030.1 GCA_937129365.1 uncultured Flavobacteriales bacterium | reverse complement strand
ACGTTACACAGGTATCTGCGTTTGTCAATGGAATCACTGGCCCTACCATCAAAGTATCTGGATCTGGGGTTGGTACATAAATGATAATTGTTGTATCACAATTTCCATACTTATCACAGATTAATACTCTGGCTGTATCCAAGTACTTAGTTGTACTAGTCTGTACATAGTTGATACAAGTATCGTTATGTGTTGTTACTGGTCCGTGTGGTGTTGGTCCTCCTAGTCTTCTGTAAGTATATGGTGCTCCAAACAACTCGCTTGTTGTTAAACAAGTATCTGCTGTATTCGTTCCTTTTGGTAATTGAATTGCAAAGGTATCTGGAGTTGTTGGTGCAAAGCTGATGATGTATGTTGTATCACACTCACACATTGGTAATACAGTATCACATAAGATAATACAAGTAGTATCTATTCTATTTACTGTAAAGTCTGGAGTAATGTCTACACATCCTCCTGCTTGTGGCACTACTGTTCCACCATTTGCTGTCATATTCAATCCATCACAAGTCCCTATTGAAGTATAAGATCCTCCTCTTGGCATTTCTGTAGTATCTACGCAAGTAACTCCTCCTCCTTGTGTATATATCGTATCGTTATTCATCGGTGGTATATAGATGAATGTAAACGTATCACAGAAGTTGTACTCATCACAAATTGAAACTTGTACCGTATCCAATACTGGGAATGGTGAAGTTTGGTAACTTGAGTTCGTGTCGTTTGTCAAGGTAAATTGTCCATGTTTTGGTAAGGTGAACACACTTGTTGTTGTTACTGATCCTAACAAGTCATTGGTATTCATTGCTGAATCATTGGCTTGCCCATCTCTTGGAATACACTCTACTATAGTATCTGGTATAGCTCTTCTCATATTAATGATTAGAGTTGTATCACAGATACCGAATACTGTATCGCAAATGATTATACAAGTTGTGTCTGTCTTACCATTAAATACTGGTGAGATGGTTACACAGCCAGTAGCTAAATTAGTAATTACACTTCCGCCATTGTTTGTAGTTCCTGATCCATCACATGTAGTCATTGTATGTCTTGTTCCTGGTAACTCTGTAGTGTCTACACATACTACTGTATCTTGTGTGTATACAGTATCTACTGTTACTGGTGGCACATAGATAAAGATAGTCGTATCACAGATTCCAAACTCATCACAGATTACTACACAAGCTGTATCTAGTACATCATTGATTGGCGTATAGTTGAAACAAGTATCGTTACTGTTTGTCAATACTCCATGTACTGGGTTTCCACAGTTAGTATATCTATACATCGTTCCTGGTAACTCTGGTTGTGCTAAACAGGTATCTACTGGCCCTCCATTTGTCAACTGTACAATTGTATCTCTTGTTGGGGGTTGTACTGTGATTATTAATGTTGTATCACAGATTACTAATCCACCTACTGTTTTGCATACTACTATACAAGTTGTATCTGTATTGGAACTTGTGAAGTTTGGTGTAGTAGTCACACATCCTGTTGTTGTGTTTATCGCTACTCCTCCTCCATTACTGGTTGTTAAGCTTCCATCACAAGTTGTAATGCTATCTACCATTGCTCCCATCAAGTCTGTAGTGTCTACACATACTACTGTATCTGTTGTTACTACGGTATCTGGGGTTACTGGTGGTACATATATCAATACTGTCGTATCACAAATATCAAATTCATCACAGATTATTACACAGGCCGTATCTATAGTATTAGTGATTGGTATGTAATTGAAACAGGTATCTACATTGGTTAATACTCCTCCTGTTGGATTCTTACAGTTTCTGTATCTGAACATCGTTCCTAATAATTCATCTGTCGTTAAACACGTATCGGTTGATGTTCCATTTGTAAACATTGTAATGGTATCTGGTGTTGGTGATTGGGCTGTAATGATAATCGTTGTATCACATATTCCGTTCACTGTATCACATACTATGATACAAGTAGTGTCGGTTCCTCCATTGAATACTGGTGAAATTGTTACACAGCCTTGGGCATCTATTGTTACTGGCCCTCCATTACTTGTTGTTGTTGGATTATTACCATCGCATCCTGTTACTGTTTGGAATCCGGCTGGTAATTCTGTCGTGTCTACACAGACTACAGTGTCAGTAGTTATTACAGTGTCATTATCCAACGTTGGGATAAATACAAATACCGAGGTATCACAGATTCCATGCTCATCACAGACTATTACACAGGTCGTATCTATCTGACTAATCAAAGGAATATAAGTGTAACAGTTACTTCCTGAACTTACTGGCGTAAATGTACCCGCACTTGCTCCTTTACAGGATCTGTACATTAAATTGTTGCCTAATACTTGGGTAGTGTCTACACAGACTACTACACTTCCTCCGCCTCTTGGTAATACTGTCACTGTTGTGTCTGGCTCTGGGATTGGGTAGTAGATCAAGATAGTTGTATCACACAGTATCTGACTACTCGATGAATCTACTCCCACATATACCGTATCGCAGATTACTATACAGGCTGTGTCGCCTGGGAAAGGAATTGGCAATAATGGCAATACTTGTGGGTAAACAATACAAGAATCATATTTAGCAAAACTTAATCCTTTAGCTGTAGCATCTGTTCCAGAACATGATTCAACAGTATATGGACCTCCAGTACCAGGAGTGTTTACACAAGTAGTATCAACCCCTCCTGTAACAGGAATTCCTGAATATACTGTATCGCATGCAATCTCTGGCAACCATAAATCAGTTATCAAATCAATAGGACAACCTATACTGTCTACAGCTTTTACTGTGTAAATCCCTGCTAACAAATTAGGGAAGAATCCAGTAGTATTACTAGCTGTAAAACTTCCTGTTAAGTTGTAAGTAAAAGTTCCACTACCTCCTGTTGCTTTAACAGTTATTGAACCTCTTGAAGTTACACTTCCACAAGAACTAACTGGCGTGAAATAAGCCGAATCAAACATTGGTCTTGGCACAGTATCAACTAAAGTAACTGAAGTTGATGGTCTAGATACACAAGCAGTATTAGTTAAGTCTCTAACCCATGCAGTATAAGTTCCTGTATCTAATCCTGCAAAAGTAGGCGATAATTGGTATCCACCAGTAGAACTATCAATACTATACTCATAGCTTCCAGCAGGTGAACCACTAACTACTAATGAACCTAATGTAATACAAGTTGGATCAGTAGTTGAGATTATTGTTGCTGTTGGTGGCAATCCAGTTACTTGAATGACAACTGTATCTGTTTCAGGAGTACAAGGTTGATTACTAATTGTCCAAACAAACTCATAAGTACCAACTATTAGACCTTGAATAGGGTTATAAGCTGAATCAAAATCAGTCATTATTGCTGTATTTGGCCCAGAAACTTGTGTCCAAATTGCTGTTCCTTCAGCTGGGATATTTGCTTGTAAGTCTGCAGTATCTTGACATAATCCTAATTGATCAAAGCCAGCATTTGAAGCTGAAGGTGGGTTACTAGCTAATAAGATTAGACTATCACTTTCAATACAACCACCAGCACCTACAGTGTATACAAAACTATGTGTACCTGCAACGAACCCACCAACTAAGGCAGTATCCGAACCAGAAACTCCATTAGGTGTAAAGGTAAATGAAGGAGAAGTTGATGACCAAGTTCCAGGTAATCCCGGAACGGTGTCAGCACTAACTCTGATGTTATTGGTGTCATCCATACAAACAACTATATCACTACCTGCATTTGCATTGATATAAAAAATAGTAACTGTATCAGCAAGGGTATTGCATACTCCATTTGAAACTTCCCAAGCAAAAGTATATTCACCTGGTGAGCTAAGTGTTGCAACAGAATTAGGTATAATTCCAGCTCCACTTAAAGTTGGTGCTAAACCTGGGTATGTTATTGGAACCCATTTACCTGTTCCCGAATCAGAAGAAATAGGATATGCTTGCAAAGTATATGCAACAGTTCCACAAGCTGTATCGTCTGGCCCTGCATATACAGAACTAGCAATTGGCTGAACATTATTTATTACAGACATTTCATGATTAGCAGTACATGTTGCATTAGCAGAATCATTTACAACAGTCCATCTCATTACAACGGTATCAGGCCAAATAAGACCAGAAATAGTTGTATTAGGATCTGTAGTATCAGCAATAGTTACAGGGTTTCCAGAAACTTGTGTCCAGTATCCAAACCCAAATGGTATTGCTGTAGCATTTAAATTAGTAGCAACTTGCTCACAAAGAACTTGATCATAGCCAGAATACGCTGAAGGCGGATTTCTGTGAATATAAATTGTATCGTAAGCAGACGATAAACAAGTTCCATTGTCAATTTCCCATCTAAAAACATAAGGGTTTTCAGGTGGTCCATCAGTATTAGATATATCAGTTACAACTGCAACATTCATATTTGAAGGAGTAATTGTACTAGTAAGTGGAGAAGTTGGCCCGCTTACTTGAGTCCAAGTTCCGCTTGTAATAGTAGGGGGTGTTGTATTTCCACCAGTTAAGTTAATAGCTCCAGCTCCTTCACATAATCTATCTGGCACAGCCGATGCTGTAGCAGTGTTCGTACTAGATACAACAGCAACATCAACACTATCTGCGTTAGATGTACCACAACCAGAAATTGCAATAGATACGCTATAGTATCCAGCATCAGATAAAGCTGCATTGGTGATAGAAAAAATATTAGAATCAACAGGAGGAGCAATTGCTACTCCATTTCTAAACCATGTATAAGTTGCATTTGGATAATTAGTAGCTGTTACTCTTAGTTCACTTCCTTCACAAATTGTATCGTTATTAGCTGTAACGGGAGGAACTGCAAAAGGAGCAGCTGTGTTAACAGTTTTTACTGTTGATTGTCCACATGAATCAACTACTCTAACATTATAAATAGCTGGGGCAAGACCCGAAATAGTATCGTTTAATTGAGAATTGGTTGAATAAACTGAAACAGGGTCTGTGCTTAGTTTCCATTGGTAAGTGTATGGCCTAACTCCATCAAAAGCAGTTACATATATATTACCAGTTGGTGTTGCACAGCTTGGGTCATAAGTCATAGTAAAATCTACAACCTTATAAGGCAATATTGTAACTGTTCTATATTCAGCACAATTCATTAGAAAGCTATACGACCCATTAGTAGTACCATGAAGTACAGTATATGTACCTGGGGCTAGTCCACTAAAAGATGAAACATTACCAACTATTAAACTTTGAGCCAATGGAGTTGCCGTTGCATAATTAACACTTGGGTCAAAATTACCAGCATATAGAAAATCAATTGGTGAAGTATAGACATCATTTCCTGTATGATCAACAGAAATCATTCCTGTTGGTGTATTTGAACAAGGCTGAATCGCTGTAGCAGTAAAAGAAAAGTTACTTGGAGTAACTGTAATAGTATCTCTTACAATATTTCCTGAACATACACCAGTAAATGTAATTTCATAAGTACCAGGTAAAAAATAAGGATATAAAGAGGTGTTACCTCTCATTGATGCTCCTTGATAATAATTATATTGAGGATTAAAATAGTCAATTGTACCTCCAGTTTCAACTCTGGCATGAGCTCCACCTGGAGTTAGTGGATTAATATTTAATTGGAAATTCTCAAAGGTATCCACATAAGGGTTATGATATATTCTATATCTTTTCCAAGGAGCACATCCTTCTAAATCATTAGTAGCGATAATATCTTCAATTGGAGTATTTCCAGATGGTGGTCCAAAAACTTCAGTAATTGATTCACCACAAGCATCCGTAATATTTACAGTAACAACAGAACCAGAAGTAGGTTGCCATTGTGAACCGTCTAAATTTCTTAATCTAGCAGGATCATAAAAAGTACCAGCATTAATCGGGTTACAAAAAGCTAAAGGTGTTGTAATTGGAGCTGGAGAATATCCAATATTTGAAGTCACCGTATAAGTATAAGGCAATGTACCTCCAATTGAGTTTCCTCTCCAAGGCCAAGTATAATAATGTTGTGCTACATCTTGGTGTAGAGTTGCATAAGGTTCTAAGTCTGGAAATAATCTATCAGTACCAATTCCACATTCAGCAGCAGTTCTTCTCATTCCTACAAATTCTAATGGAATTCTTGTAGTGATAGACCTGTATACTTTTTCACCACATCCATCTTCAGCTACAATTGTATACGAATTTGCATTTGTTCTAGGAACATTTTGAAAAATTGCAGAGGTGTCTGGCCCTTGAACAGCGGCAGTATTTTTTGAATACACTACTGAACTAAAGAAATTAAGAATTCTTGCATCTGTAGTTGGATCAGCATTACCAGTAATAGTAATGTCACCGGCAGATATTGGGTAATTGACACCTGATGCGTAGAAAGCACTATTCAATCTACCTGGAGAATTAATTGCCTCAACAGTCATTCTATACCCAGTTCCAGCAGGAATAAACCAACCTAAACTCGCAACATTATCGTTTCCGTTAGTTGCATCTTGCTCTTCCCATTTTCTATACAATTCGTTTCCAAGATTGTCGTAAAGCACAATCAAAGCGTTGTAACCAGTTCTTGTTCCAATCATTCCAACAGAATATACTGTTAAATCGTTAGCCACATCAAACTCAATTCCTCTTCCTAATCTAAAGTATGTAGTTGAGCTTGTAGCAGATTCACTTGAATATGGAAGACCAGGTCTTAAGTCATTAAATGTATCTGTAACAGGAGGGTGAAATGAATAGGCCTCAGATTCAGTAAGTGTGTATGTATAAGGTGCTTGACCACCAATCAATCTTAAAGGAACTTGGTTAGGATCAGTATGATCAGAAACACCAACACCATTTCCATCCCACATCGTTCCGGCATTTTGAGTAAAATATACATAGTTTCTTCTCAACATCATTGCTACAGTAGTCTGAGTACAACTAGTTGGGAATGAAGTAGCTTCATCAGAAGCATAAATACCTCCAGCTCCATTATAGTTATATCCTAAGGGTCCTCCATTAGGATACGCCACTACTAATCCAGAAATTGTTCTCAAAACTCCACAAGAATCTTCTGCTTGCACTTCGTAAGTTCCTGCTCTTAATGAGTCAAACATACCACTTGGTTGCCAAGGCTCGTAGTTTCCAGGAGCAGAATCTCTGTGCAACAATCTATATCTATAAGGAAGTCTTCCCAAGGTCATAGAAACCTGAATTTCTCCTTGATCAGGACAAATAGCATCAATAATGGTATCAACTCCAAAAAGTGGATCTACATAAGCTCCAGGAATTACAAAAGCCTGTGTATCTGAATTTGCACCTGCAGTAAAAGTTACCACATAATTCCCTGCAGGAAGTGCAGAAAATTCACTTATTGTTTGTGGCGGATTTGGTGTATATCCAGCAGGGGAAGTTGTGATACTCCAGAAACCTCCCGGCATAGAAGTTGTTTCTGTAAAATAAGCCCTACCGCTTTCAGCACATCTAGATTCGAACACCGAATCTGTTACAATATTTTGAGAAAAAATTGCGTTTGATGCAAAAGCAATAAATAGTAATGTAAGTAATCTATTCTTCATAAGTTGATATTTATCGATAATATATTCGGGCAAATATAGTTAATGAATAATCCCCACCCAAAACTTTTTTAACATTTTTTAAATGTTGTTTAATAAATAAGTTATAAGTTTGATTAAGAAAAAAAATCTCTAAAATAATTTTTGATTTTTTCAGTTAACATTAAATCAATTTTATTCTAAAATTTATACCTTAATATATGATTAAAAAAATAATTTTTGTTTTCCTTCTAATACAGCTTATGTTTTTTTCTTCTAAAAGAGTATTAGGACAAGAAAACATAGCGGATTCATCTATTCTAATGCCAGCCATTAAACTTGGTTACTCAGCTGGTTTTCCTCAGTTAGATTTAAAGGAAAGAATGGGATTTACTTCAATCATAAATTCAAGGTTTGAAATAAAATTTAGATCACAATGGATTGTTGGTGCACATTACAATTTTATGTTTGGAAGATCCATTAAAGACTCAGGAATGATTAAGGAATTACTAACTTCTAGTGGCGGGATTATTAACTCTAATGGTGAGTTTGGAACCTATGAAATGTTGCAAAGAGGACACCATGCCGGAGTTTATATCGGCAGATTATTTCCTTATTTTTCTCCTAATCTAAATTCTGGGATTGTTGCTACTATTGGGGCTGGCATATTTACTCATAAAATAAACTTTAATAATATTAGCGGAGATTTAGTTCAATTAAATGGTGAATATAAAAAAGGATATGATCGATATACAGCTGGATTTTCCTTGACGGAATTCATTGGCTATCAATACCTAAGTAACAATAGGTTGCTAAATTTTTATGGAGGAATTGAACTTACTCAGGCTTTTACAAAAATTAGAAGAGGTTACCAGGTAGATTATTCATTAGATGACCCAAGGTTTGGCGAAAGAAAAGATTTTTTAATTTCTATACAAATTGGCTGGATACTTCCTTTATACAGAAGACCTCCTAAGGAGTTTTATTATTAAGGTTTATAATACTTAAGGATTTCCCTTGCATCATTCTGATTTTCAATTAATTGTTGAAGCGAAATTTCTTTAGTTTCAAAATAATTTTTAACCATTTTATACCCAATCCATTTCCCAATTCCACCAGGAGAATCTTGCGGTAATCCAGGTGTAAAACTACCGGGATTTATGTAAGCTTTTATTTCTTTTAAATTTTTAGAGTAGAGCAATTCAAATTCTATTAGATTTTGAAAAATAAATTGTTCGTTTTTTTTGCACCAATCTATTTCTTTTTTGGTAAAAGAAAACCTGTTTTCTATACTTTTATTAGGAGTTGTTGCCTCTAATAATAACATCATTTTACCATGGTAAATTAACGAGGATAAAAAATCTTCTCTGACACCATACAATGTAGAGTTGGCATACTCTTGAGGACGAGAATGATTGGCATAAACCCAACTTTTCATAGTCTCAGAAACCAAGTATTCTGGGTCCATATCTTGCTTTAGATATTGGGGGTATTTTTCAGGAGCTAAATAACTAACTATTTCTTCATCTCTACCCAAAAACAAGTCTAGCCCAATTCCTAAAGTATCTTTGTAAGGAAACGATTTTGCATTGAAATTTGAATAAAAAGTTACGATAAATGGAATAGGAGTTTTAGGATAATAATGGTGGTAATAGCCAAAAGATTGATTTAGTTCTTTTTCATAGACAGAAAAGTCATCAAATTTTTCTTCTAATTTATTTTTGATCGTTAATATAGTTGAATCGGTTAAAAAATTTTCAAGCCTATATCCTATCATCGGGTCTTTTGGATGGCCTGCATTAATCATCTGATTGATAAAAGACTCGTATAAAATTCCATATTTATTTAACCATTGTTCATTTAGCTCTTTCAGCTTATAAATATCAGCTTGAAATAGCTCCTTATCAAAACGGCTGATAGATAATTTAGTATCTAATTTTGGATTATCAATATCAAGTTTTCCTTTGGAAGTACAGGAAAAAATGGCAACAATCAAAAACAGAATTAAACTTAAATTTTTCATTTATTTAGTAGTAATTTACATTGAAAAACTCTTCGTATTTTTTCAATTCTTTGGTTTTAAACAGCGTAGAATAATTAGCTGGTGTAATTGTAAAGTAAGTGTATTTTGTTATGAAATCTTTCATTTCAGGATTTACTTTAAAGGCAATCATATAACTTTGAGCATCACTCTTATTATCAAATTGTTTTACTAATATTGTTTGAGTTTTACTGTTTAGTCCTATTGCAGTAGTTTTTAATCCCTTTTCATCAAATGATGTACTATTAAAATTACTTAATGCAATTTTAAGTTTATTAATATCCTCAGTAAGTGGGACAACAATTGCAAAATAATGAACTGCCTTTTCGTCTTTTACATAGGTTGTTTCTTTCGAGTCCTCTTTTTTATTAATTTGATTTCTCAATTTCCCAAGTGCCTTTTCTGCAAGAGTTCCCAATTCTGTTCCTGAGCAATTATCTACAACCGCTTGCAGTGATTTCTCTAATTCCTCTTCGTTATTAATCTCTGCATAAGCTTTTGCTTTCAAGTATAATAACTTACACTCGTATGGATTTGGGTCTTTATCCTTTAAGATTTCATCAACTTTTACAATTGCATCTTGTTGTTTTCCATTCATCAAAAGGTTGTAAGCAATGGTGTAAGAATCTTTAAATTTATCTTCGCTTTTCTTCATTTTACTTGCGTAATCTGGATCAAGAATAATTTTTGCTTCTTTTGATTTCGGATAATTTGACAGAATAAAATTCTTCACTGCCACTTCATCATCTCTTTTACCTAAATCTTGATATAAAATATATAATTGATATAATGAAGGAGTTATTTTTGAATCTGGATGAAATCTTTTTTTATTATCCTTAAATGATTTTATAGCTTCTTGATTATTCTTCAGGATGTTAGTGTAAATTAATCCTGATAAAAAATTAGCATTGATTATTGACATCTCCGCTAAATTTCTGTCCTCATCAGTAACAGGAACATTTTTTAAAAACTCATCAATCTCTTTATCACTTACTACTGGAGTTTCGTCTATATTAATTGTAGGCTCAGAAGTTGAGCTTTGGCTTTTATTTGATCTTCTCCAATTATCTTCGAGGGCTACATTGCCCCAAACCTCAGAAAAAGATTTGATTCCGCTGGCTTTAGTTCTCTCATTGTATATCCAGAAACTCCCTTTTTCTAATGGATTATTGGCAATAGGCAATGATGGTGTGCTTGGATTATTTTGTTGATTTTTAGCCTCTCTTGCCTCCTCAATTTTTCTCATTTTATCAGCATAAATAATCTCTTCTGCTCTATCTCTTCTTTGTTTTTCTGATAAGTTACCTATAGCAAGTACACTATCCTTAAACTTAATAGTGTTTATGTATCCGACTAACCTTGTCAAACTTTCGTTTTTCTCTTTTATCTGAGAATATAGTGCCGATTTATTATCCAACTCAGATAATGTGCTATCATAATATTTTTGTGCAGGAATATATTCCTTATCTTCAAAGTAAACATCTGCCAATCTTTGAAATGTTTTAGCCTTTTGTTTTGGATTAGAGGGAGGAAAACTCGCAGATTTTTCTAAATATTTTATCCCTTCATTTTTATTAAATTCTTGTAATTCCAAATCAGCTAATGCATAATATATTTGATCTCGAAATTCGATGTATTTTTCATCTTTGGCAAGGTCAATTAATTCTTTTTTTAAGGAACTTCTATTTTTACTACTTGCAGATAAGGCTCTATTAATTTTTGCATAAAAAATCATCTGATAATCATTCCCTTTTTTTATTACATAGCTGTAAAGTTCAGATGCTTGTTGAATATCGCCTTGTTCTTGATTTAACTGTGCTTTGATAAAAGAATACCTAACTCTTAGTTTTTTCTTTTTTTCATAATTAATAGCACTATCAAGAAACTCAGTTGCGGGCTTATACTCCCCTTTTCTGAGGTAATAATCTGCTTTTGTAGCATAAAAATCAGCAGTCATTTTTTTAGGAAACTTTACTAATACTGATTTTTCTTCTCTTTTCTCTTCCCTTTGTTTTGTTCTTTTAATTTTAGATCTCCTTCTTGTTTTCTTTTTTTTCCTTTTACTATATTTCTTTTTTCTTTTTTTAGCTTTTTCATTCTTGGCATCTTTCAGCTCTTTTGCTTCTTTCTCAACCTCAATCTCATTCAAATAACTTAATGCTTTTGGGTAATCTCCCATTTCGTTATAAGTTTTGGCTAACCATAATTTTGCATAGTATTTAGATTCATCCTTCGGGTACATTTTAATGATATACTCAAATTTTTCTATCGCTTCTTCATATTCCCTTTTATAGAAATAACTTATTCCCATAATCAACCAATTCTCATCTATCCATTTTCCGTATTCTTTTTTTGCATCCCTTCCTTTTTTTTCATTAGGCATTGCATGTTTTCCTATTACGGTAGAGGTTTTATCAATAGCTCTGTTCATTTCAGGAAAAAAAGCTTTTGATTCTTCTTCGTTGGGATATCTATTGACAGGAATTATTTCAGAAAAATCTTCTTCGGTATTTCTAACATAATCTTTATGAGAAACTTTAACTATCTCTCTAGCATTAAAATAACCATTGTAATAGGCGGTAGTGTTATGATAAAACCTATTTAGCCTTTTATCTTTTTCAGTGGAACAAGCGTAAGCTAGTATCACTAAAATTGAAATTACTATGTATCTGGAGTGTTTTATCATATAAAAATTGCCCAAAAGCTTAAATGCTAAGAGGTAAAATTAAAAATTAATCAATAAACTGACCCTATAACTAATAATAAATTAAATTATTTTATCTTTAATCGATTAATCTCACTGATAATAGAAACTAAAGCATGGAAAATAAGTTTTCCAAGGTAAAAAAATACCTAAAAGAAAAGAATCGATTCATTTTACAGAACCCCAGATCTTTTGAGCAAAAATATGCGCTTACAATTTCTAAGGGAAACACTATTGTTTTGAGTATTTTTCTAATCCTTTTTTTCTCTTTTTTAGTTTATCTAATTATTTCATTTACATCTCTTAAGAATTTTATACCTGGATACCCAAGCAAAGGCTCTGAACTTTACCAGATAGATCAGGAAAACCAAGCTATAATTAACGAAATACAAAAAGAGAATAGAGATAGAGAATTATGGATTGCCAATTTACAATCTATACTTAGTAATTCGGATTCAGTGAATTTTTCTACTATTAAAGACACCTTAACAAAAGACACAAGTTTTGATTATAAAAGTGTTGTTTTTGAAAGAGTTAAAGAAGATTCAATATTAAGAAAAAGAGTTTCTTTATTTAGCATTAGAGACAAAAACTCAATTCTACTAAAAATATTAACCGATGTTCTTTTATTTGATTTTCCTTCCGAATCTGAATTTGATGTTATTAATGATGATGGAATAAGTAAAGCGGTATTTTCTCCAAAATATAAGTCTAAAATTGAAGCTTCAATGGATGGAACTACTATTAACACGACAGATAAATCGGTTGTAATTCAGCATTTTAACAATGTAACTTCTGTTTATGAAAATTTTGATGATATTAAAACAAAAATTGGTGATAGGATATCCAAAGGAGAAACGCTTGGAATCGCAAAAGATAGTGTGTTTTATTTTCAATTATGGTATAATGGAGAGAGTATTCCCTTAGAAATCCTTAATGAACTAAGACAATAACTTAATCAAGTTATCTGAAAAACCAAATAATTGTTTTTCTTCAAAAGATTTTGCCATTATTTGAACTCCAAATGGCATTCCGTTTGAGTGACTCCCTAAAGGTAAAGATATAGCAGGATTACCAGATATATTGGCATGAACTGTAAAAATATCTTGTAAATACATGGTGATAGGGTCTTTTACATTCTCCCCTATTTTAAAAGCTGTATCTGGTGTTGTAGGTCCTAAAACAAAATCAAAATTTTTAAAAACTTCATTCGTTTTATCCTGAATAACTCTCCTCACTTTCATGGCTTTAGTGTAGTAAGCATCATAATATCCTGAACTCAGTACAAAAGTTCCAAGCATAATTCGTCTTTTTACTTCTTCCCCAAAACCTTCTGTTCTTGATAACACATAAGTAGAGTCAATATCCGTAGCATTTTCGCTTCTATACCCAAAATGAACTCCATCGTATCGCGAAAAATTAGAAGAAGCTTCAGCGGTAGTTAACACATAGTAAGTTGGTACCATATAATCCAAGTATGGAAAATCAAACTTCTCAACCGTATGACCTTCTTCTTTTAATTTATCAGCAATTTCAATAATTCTATCCTTTATTTCAGAATTTAATCCGTTACTTTCAATAACTTGTTTAGGAATACCTATCCTCAGTTTTTTATCAGAATAAATTGCAGTTGAAAAACCACCAACTTCTTTGGAAGAACAAGTGCTGTCATATTTATCCTTACCAGATAATATCTCAGTAATTAAAGCTGCATCCTCAACAGAATTTGTAAAAGGACCTATTTGATCAAAAGAGGATGCGTAAGCTAACAATCCCCATCTAGAAACCCTTCCGTAGGTTGGTTTCATTCCAACAATACCACAAAAAGATGCTGGTTGACGAATAGAACCTCCTGTATCAGAACCTAACGATGCCATACAAAGTTTTGCAGCTACTGCAACAGCAGAACCTCCAGAAGAACCTCCAGGAACTTTATCTTCTTGAATTGGGTTTAATACATTTCCTTTTGACGAATTTTCATTAGAACTTCCCATCGCAAATTCATCGCAATTAAGTCTTCCAATAATAATTGCATCTTCAGCTAATAATCGCTCAACTGCAGTTGCAGAATATAAGGATTCAAAACCATCTAGTATTTTTGAAGCAGCAGATACTTTGTGCCCTTCGTAGCAAATATTATCTTTAATTCCAATGACTAAACCTGCTAGTCTACCAGCAGTTCCACTGGCAATTTTTACATCAACTTGTTGGGCTTTTTCAATTGCAGATTCATTAAATACTTCAAGAAAAGCATTTAACTGTTTTTTTTCTTCAATACGAGCAATATAATCCTTCACCACCTGAACACAGGTAGTAGAATTTGCTTTTAAGGCTTTTAATAATTCTGAATGAGTGGTATACAATGAAAAGATTTATTTATCCTCTAATACATTGTCAATAGATTCTTTGTTAGAATCTTTATTTTCTCCTTTTGAAGCATCTTTAAATTCCTTAATTCCACTTCCAAGTCCCTTCATCAATTCTGGAATTTTTTTTCCTCCAAATAATAGCAGAACAACCACAACTATCAATACAATTTGGTAGCCCCCTATTGCTAAAAACACGAATGAATTCATAATTTTCTTTATTTATATAACAAATGTAAGAATAATGTAACTAAAAAAGGTGAAGTTTTTAGAAACTTCACCTTTCAATTTTATCTGTAATAAGCTAAATGTTATTTTTTAACCAATTCTTTGATTTTTTTGTATAATTTTTTCTCATCTCCAGGAACATAATTATTGTGTTCATATACAATTTTTCCGTTTCCATCAACCAAAAAAGTGTAAGGAACATTGTTTACGTTCATTGCTCTTTTTAAGTCTTGATTTGCATCCAAATACACCTCAAATTCCCAAGCCTTAGAATCTACATATGGCTTTACTTTATGCTTGTTTCTAGCATCATCAATTGAGATAGCAATAAGCTTCACACCTGTTTCATCCTGCCAATCTTCGTAAACTTCCGAAATGTTATTCAACTCTTTTTTACATGGGCTACACCAAGTTGCCCAAAAAGAAATTACCATTGGTTTACCTCCGTTTTTGAATGTAGAGGTACTCACTGTTTTACCTGATAAAGTTTTTACGTTAACCTTAGGAATTGTCTTTTTACTTCCTCCTGTAAAAGAGAAGATTAATATCGAAAGTGCTATTAAAACTGAAAATCTAATTGTTTTGTTCATTTTTATATATTTTTTTTGTATTTTTATCGATGTGAATATACAAATAACTATGCCAAATTATATGGCTTTGTTACAATTAACATTATTATAACCGACAGAAATGAATAAAAAATTACTTACTCTTGTTTTAGCAACCTCACTTTCAGCAAGTTTTGCTCAGATTGAATTGAGAAAACATAATGGAACAGCTCTTATCAACGGAACAACAATTACCGTTTTGGATACTCTTGAAAATGATAACAACCAAGATGTAGAAGTAAAAATTGATGTAAAAAGTCTTTACTCTACAACCAAAACATTAAGAGTTAAAAAAATTGAATTATCATCAACTGCTCCTCTTTCAACAAATGCAATTTGTTGGGGAACATGTACTTTAGGAGTTATTTGGGGTTCAAGTCCAATTGTTATCAGTGATCCAGATAATATTAACGCATCACAAACTGCAATTTATTCAGGTCATGTTTATCCAAAACTTGATTATGGAGTTACATCTTTTAAATATGTTTTTTATGATGATGCTAACCCTACTGATAGTACTTGGGTAAATGTTAACTTTAATGTTGTTAACGTAAATGGTGTAGGCATTGAAGAGGTTGAAAAAGAAACCAGTCTTAAAGTTTTCCCTAATCCTGCAACTACTTTTTTAAATGTAAAGTTAAACTCTAACGAAGAGAACAAAAAAATTGAAATTATTGATTTACTTGGAAAAAAAGTATTTACAAAAACTGTAAACAATGACAACTCGAATACAACAGTTGACACATCAAGCCTTAAAGCTGGAATTTATTTTGTTTCTGTAACTTCAAACAACAAAGCTATCAGAACTGAAAAGGTTGTGATTACTAAGTAATAAAGATTAAAAAATCATCATAAAGTCTTCCTGAATTATTGGGGAGACTTTTTTTTGCAATAAATTCTGCTGAATTCAGAATTTCAGTAGGATTTACTTATATTTATCCCTTCCTAAAAAAAGGAGTTGTAGATGATTACATATTTGAATGGCAAATTAATAGAAAAAAATCCTTCACACATAGTTATAGAGTGCAATGGAATTGGGTATTTTGTAAATGTATCTCTTCAGACTTACTCTAAAATTGGAGATAAAGAAAATTGTAAAATTTTTACTTATTTATCAATTAAAGAAGATTCACATACACTATATGGTTTTGCCGACACACAAGAAAGAGAACTTTTTAGACAATTAATTTCGGTTTCTGGAGTTGGTACTAATACTGCACGAATGATGCTTTCTTCGATGACTTCGAGCGAATTAGTTTCATCTATTGCATCGAACAATGTTACATCAATTACAAGTATCAAGGGAATTGGAGCTAAAACTGCTCAACGGATTATTTTAGATTTAAAAGATAAAATTTTAAAAACTTCTGATGCGTTAGACAATAAATCAGGATTGATGGACAATACTATTAAAAATGAAGCGTTATCAGCTCTTGTGGTACTAGGTTTTGATAAAAAATCTGCAGAAACCGCTATTAATAAAGTTCTTATGAAAGAACCAACTATTGCTGATGTACAACAAATAATAAAAAAGAGCCTTAAGTCTTTTTAATATACTGCTTGAGAAAAAAAACAAACATATCAACACGGATATTCCTATTAGTAAGCTTTTCAAGCGTATTATTTGTAGGGTTTTCACTTACAGAAGAAAAAAGAAATCGTGAATTTATTCTTGATGATTCTAAACCTTTGTTTTTTGACCAAGAAATTGACTCACCAGATGTAAAATTAAAATATCCGTTTGTAAATTCTACTGATCCCACTAAGTCTAAAACCAGTATTATTAATTTTGAAGATCCTTTGAATATAAAAAGGAAAATCAGGTATAATCCAAGTACGGGGAGATATGAGTTTATATCAACTTTGGGAGACAGTAATAGATTAACTTCACCCATATCAATGTCACTTGATGAATACAGAAAGTATCAAGAACAGCAAGCACAGGAAGATTATTGGAAAAACAAAATAGCCGAAGATAATAGTACAAACTCTGGGAGTTTTGCTCCTAAACTTGCAAAGAAAAACAGAGAGTTTGGAGATATATGTGAAGGAAAATTAATTGATATTCAACCGCAAGGTTCTGCAGAATTAAAATTTGGATTAAACACTACTAGAACTGAAAATCCTGCAATACCAGTAAAACAAAGGCAACTTACTACATTTGATTTTGGTCAGCAGATTCAACTTAATGTAACAGGTAGTATTTGTGATAAGTTTAAATTAAACTTTAATTACAATACGGAAGCTACTTTTGATTTTGAAAACCAAACGAAACTGGCTTATGAAGGAAATGAAGATCAAATTCTTCAGAAAATTGAAGCTGGAAATGTTACTTACCCTATTCAAAACACCTTAATCCAAGGAAGTCAGAGTTTATTTGGAATTCGTACAGATTTAAAATTTGGAAAACTAAATATTTCTACTGTTGTTTCTCAGAATAGAGGAGAAAGAAAAGAGATTAATATAAAAAACGGAGCTCAACAAAAAGAGTATGAGCTACCAATTAACAATTACGAAGCAAATAGACATTACTTTATAAATCATTACCATAGAGATAATTATGATAACGCCATGAAATCTCTTCCAAATGTTGGTTCTCAGATAAGGATTACCAAAATGGAAGTGTGGGTAACAAACCGAGTTAATGACTTTGATGACACAAGAAACATTGTAGCTTTTGCCGATCTAGGAGAAGCTAAAGTTATTGAAGGAAATGTTACTTTAAGCACTGGAGCTTCAGTAAATAGTATTCCTTATAACGATGTAAATAATCTGTATGGGTTTCTTTCCTCTACTCCGGCAGCTAGAAATCTTACTTCAGTATCTTCAACTCTTAATGCAAGAACAACTTCTCCTGGACCATTCAAACAAAGTGAGGAATACGAAAAATTAGAAAACGCTCGATTATTAGCAGTTTCTGAGTATAATTATAATTCAATATTGGGATATATTTCTCTTAATCAGCCATTGAATAATGATGAAATATTAGCAGTTTCCTACCAATATACTTACCAAGGAAAAACCTACCAAGTTGGTGAATTTTCTACAGATGGTATAAAAGGAAATGATGCACTTTTTGTAAAATTACTAAAAGGTACAATCAACACTCCATTCAACAAAGCATGGGATTTGATGATGAAAAATGTATACTCAATTGGTGCTTATCAAATAAACCAAGAAAATTTTAAATTAGATATTTGGTACAACAACCCAAAAACTGGAGTAGAGATAAATTACATTCCTCAAGCAGGAGTGGATGACAAATTAGTGTTACAAGTTATTGGTTCTGATATTATTAACCAACAACAGCAGCCCTATCCTGATGGAGTTTTTGATTTTATTCCACTGGAATATAACGGAAACAGAGTTGAAAATGGAGGAACAATCAATCCTCAAAATGGTCGAATTATTTTTAGTAAGGTAGAGCCATTTGGTTCTTATCTCGAAGATCAATTATTGGGTGCTGGCTTAACTCCTACTTTGGTAAAAACAATTGCTTACCCTCAATTGTATGATAGTACTCAAACAATAGCACTTCAAAATCCTGAGCTTAACAGATTTAAAATAAAAGGTACTTATGAGTCTGCAAATAGTTCTGAAATTTCGTTAAATGCATTTAATATTCCTCAAGGTTCTGTTACAGTTACTGCCGGAGGTGTAAGACTTGTTGAAAATCAAGATTATACGGTTGACTACAACATTGGAAGGGTTAAAATATTGAATGATGGTGTTTTAAATTCAGGTACCCCAATCAAAATATCATTAGAGAGTAATTCTCTTTTTACTTCTATCCAAAAAACAATGATTGGTACTCATTTCGATTACCGTTTTAACCAAAACTTTAATCTTGGGGCAACTATGCTTAGACTCTCAGAAAAACCAATGACACAAAAGGTAAACATTGGAGATGAGCCTGTAAGAAACACAATGTTAGGTATAAATGGAAATTTCCAAAGAGAAGCTCCTTTTTTAACGAGATTGGTTGATAACATTCCTTTCATTAATACTAAGGAAAAATCAAGTATTACTGCCTCTTTAGAGGCTGCCTATTTAATTCCAGGGCACAACCCTGCAATTGGAGATGAAGGGCAGTCTTTTATTGATGATTTTGAGGGAAGTCAATCTGCAATAGACATTCGCTCATTCAATACATGGGTTTTGGCCAGTGTTCCTCAAGGACAACCGGATTTATTTCCAGAGGCCGCATTAATTAATAATTTGGATTACGGTAAAAACCGTGCGTTATTCAACTGGAATGTATACGACCCTTCTGTGTTTTATGAAGAAAGAGGATTAGTACCAGGTTATATTGACGGAGATGCAATTCAAAATAATAACCAAATGCGATTGGTTCAAGAAAGTGAATTATTTCCAAATAGAAGTATTGACCCAACCGCAGGACAAATTGATAGAATCGCCATGTTCAATTTAGCTTTCTTCCCTTCAGAAAGAGGTCCTTATAATTTTGATACTGACCCAAGTGTTAATTCCAGTGGGTTAGCAAATGATGGAACTTTGAATAATCCTGCATCAAGATGGGGAGGAATAATGAGACAGTTACAGACTAACGATTTTGAAAATGCCAACATTGAATATATCCAATTTTGGGTAATGGATCCTTTTGGTCCTGGAGCTGGTAGTAATGGAAACTCAACAAACACGACCGGTGGAGAACTGTATATAAATTTAGGTAACGTATCTGAGGATATATTGAGAGACGGAGTGAAAACTTTTGAAAATGGGCTGCCAACAGATGGAGTTTTCGATCAAAGTGTATTAACGAAAACAAAATGGGGAAGAGTTCCAACCGTTCAGCAAATTATTACTGCCTTTGATAACAACCCTGCATCAAGAAGGTTTCAAGATGTTGGGCTAGATGGGGTTTCAAATGCTGATGAACAAACTGAATTTGCTGCATATGTTGCTTGGGTTAACGCTTCCGCCTTATCACCTGCTGCTAAAGCAAAAATATTGAATGATCCTTCTGGTGATGATTATACATTTTATAGAGATGACCAATATGATAATATTAGTGCAGATATTATAGACCGTTACAAAGAATTTAATGGACTTGAAGGAAATTCTGCTACAGATGAGCAATCACAAAGTTTAAATGCAGAAGGGTATCCTACCTCTAAAACTACTTTGCCAGATTTAGAGGATATAAACCGAGATAATAACTTAAATGAAACTGAGGCTTATTATCAATATAAAATCAATCTTAAGCCAGGTGCTGAAATGGCAGTTGGAAAAAACTTTATTGTTGACAAGGTAAGTAGAGTCAATAAAAATTCTGGTATTGCTGTAGATTGGTATCAATTTAGAGTTCCTGTTCGTCAGCCAAGCAAGGTTGTAAATGGAATACGAGATTTTAGATCTATTCGATTTATGAGGCTTTTTATGAAAGGTTTTCAAGACCCAGTAGTTCTTCGTTTTGCAAGGCTAGAGCTTCTTAGAGGAACTTGGAGAAGATATGACAAAGATATTGTAGATAATGGAGAATATATTCAAAATGACCCCTCAGGAACTGTTTTTAATATCTCTGCCGTAAATATTGAAGAAAATTCTAGTAGAAATCCTATAAACTATACACTTCCTCCTAATTTTCAGAGAGAAATAAATCCTAACTCTGCTGTACAAGCTTACTTAAATGAACAATCTCTTGAGATGGAGGTTTGCGGGCTAAAAGATGGTGTAGCAAAAGCTGCTTTTAGAACTGTAGATTTTGATGTATTGAATTATAAAAAAATTAAAATGTTTGTTCATGGAGAGCAACACACTGTTACTAACGATCCTGTAAAAGATGATGATGTAACCATTTTTGTAAGGATTGGAACTGATTTTCAGTACAACTATTATGAATACGAAATGCCTATAAAAATGACTCCTTACGGAGCTGTGAGTGCAGAAGATGTATGGCCAGAAGCTAACAATCTTGAAATTATTTTACAAGACCTAAAAAATCTTAAAATTGCTAGAAACAATTCAGGAGCGGCTGCATCAATACTATCAGTTTTTGAGCAAGCTGTACCAGGGAAACCTGATCATGTTATAAAAGTGATTGGAAACCCTAATTTAAGGGATTTAAAAACCATAATGATTGGGGTAAGAAACCCAAATAAGGATAAAAAACACCCTTGGCAACCTGATGATGGACAAGATAAATGTGTAAAAGTCTGGGTGAATGAATTAAGAATGACTGATTTTGAAAACTCTGGAGGATGGGCAGCACAATCAAGAGTGCAAGCTACATTAGCAGATTTTGCAACTGTATCTTTAGCTGGTCAAATAAGTACACCTGGATTTGGAGGGATAGAGCAAAGAGTAAGTGAAAGACAAAGAGAAACTATAAAACAAGTAGATGCGGCAACAAGCATACAGTTAGGAAAGTTTTTTGGAGAAAAAGTAGGTGTTCAGTTTCCACTTTTTATCGGATTCTCAGAAGGAATTATTGACCCTCAGTTTGACCCTCTTAACCCAGATATTGAATTTGACAAGTCAATTGCTGATGCATCAATTGAAGAGCAGCAACAAAGAATTAAGGACGCAAGAGATATAACAGTTCGTAGAAGTTTAAACTTTACCAATGTCAGAATATCTCCTGAAAAAAAATCTAAAAACTCCTACCCTTGGGACATAAAAAACTTTGGGTTTACTTATGCATACAGCGAAGTGTATAGAAGAGATATTCAAACACAATATAACACTACTAGAACCTATAATGGAGGATTAAATTATACTTACCAAACAAATACAAAACCTTTTACCCCTTTTAAAAATAATAAGTTTTTACGTTCATCTCAATGGTTTAGGATTATTAGGGACATCAATATAAATCCGCTTCCAAAACAATTTGCATTTAACACAAATATTGACAGAACATACAATGAAAGTAAAGCTCGTGATATAACAGGAAATGCTCTAATTATCCCGCAATTTACCAAGACATTTACATGGGATAGAAACTATGACTTGAACTGGAATATTATGCAGGGATTACGTTTTAATTACAATGCAAATAATCAAGCATTTATTGAGGAACCAGGTAACTTAAAGGTTGACAAAACTCTTTACCCTGATGAATTTGAAATGAACAGAGATAGCGTATTAAAAAGTCTTGGGAATTTTGGTGAGAATAATCATTACTTACAAAATGCAAACCTAACTTATACTTGGCCATTCAAAAAAATTCCTGTGCTATCGTTTGTGAATCTTACCACAAAATACCAGGCTACATACGATTGGCAAAGAGCACCTCTCTCACAAGATTCTCTTGGGAATACAATTCAAAACTCAAGAAATATTGCTTGGAATGGAAGTTTTAATATGCAGACTTTGTATAACAAAGTCCCTTATTTTAAGAAAGTAAATCAGAAATCAAGAAGTAGAGGCAGAGGAATTAGCTCAAGGTCTAGGCCAAGTCCTGTGGAAAAAGGAAAAGGAAGTAAAGAGGGTGAAAAAGACCCAAAGGGCAAAAAGAAGAAAAAGAAAAAAGATCCAAATGCACTGACTTTTGGCGATGGGCTTGCAAAAATATTGATGTCTCTTCAAAATATTACTTTCAGTTACAGTACAATTGACGGACAGTTTTTACCTGGTTATGTTCCACCATCTGAATATTTGGGAATGACAAACGGATTCTCTACTCCTGGTGTTGGTTTTGTATTTGGAGGAGAACAAGAGCGGGATTTCTTTGGGAGAGAAACAAATAATGATTTTGCTCAAAGAGCTGCCGCAAAAGGCTGGCTAGTGGGACCAACAAGCCAGTACATAAATGCACAAAGAACAACTAGCCATAGCAAAAACTTTAATACAAGAGCTACTTTTGAACCTTTTAAAGGTCTGAGAGTTGAATTATCAGCAAACTATATATACTCTGAGAACATGAACGAGAATTTTATTTGGAGTGATGTTTCACAACAATATGAGAACTTTAATACAATGAGAACTGGTAATTACAGTTATTCATTTAATTCAATTCGTACTGCCTTTGTAAAAAATGATAGCAATGGAAACTCAAAATTATTTGATGAATTATTAAAAAATAGAAAAAAGGCTTCTGAAATGCTTAATGCCAGAAACCCAGATCATACAAGTTCTGCATTAGATACTGCTGGATATAATGATGGTTATGGAGCCTCTCAACAACAGGTTGTTATGGCATCTTTCATTGCAGCATATTCAGGGAAAAATCTTACTCAAAAAACACTTAACCCATTAAGTGCAATACCAAACTTAAACTGGAGAGTAACCATTGACGGATTGAATAGATTGCCAGCCATTAGAAAAATATTTAGAAGTATTGTTTTCTCACATGCTTATAATTCTACCTTCACTGTAGCCTCATTTAATACCGATTTACAAGCAGTTGTAGATGATAATGGAAATAGCAGTTCAAGAGATGAAGTAGGTAATATCCGTCCTGAACAACAAATTTTATCTGTTTCCATTACTGAGCAATTTAATCCTCTTTTCAAAGTAGATGCTACATGGCAAAACAGTTTGATTACTAAATTTGAATACCGTTCAAATAGAAATATCTCCTTGAGTTTAACAAATAATAGAATTACTGAATTGAAAGGTACAGAAATAACGATAGGTTCAGGATATCGCTTTCAGAATGTGAAATTCCCTATTAAAATTGGGAAGAAAACTCCAATAAGTGATATTAATGCAAGAGTTGATGTTTCTTTCAGAAATAACAAAACGATTATAAGAAACATAGATCAAAATCAAAATCAAGTAACAGCTGGACAGAAATATGTATCCATAAAAGGATCTGCAGACTATGTATTGAACAAGCAATTTACGTTAAGGTTTTATTACGATAGAGTAATGACTACTCCTCATATTTCTACCTCTTTTCCTACTATGAATCAAAATGTTGGATTTGCTGTGAGGGTAAATTTATTTCAATAGAAAATGAGTTTATAAGCTTCCCGCACAAACAAGTTAAGAGGTTAAGGTACTTAAACCACCAACCAAAATCATCTCAGAATTAAATCAATAAAAAAGTCCTACTGATAACAGTAGGACTTTTTTCTGGTGGTGCCTCCAGGAATCGAACCAGGGACACATGGATTTTCAGTCCATTGCTCTACCAACTGAGCTAAGGCACCAGCCTTGTTTTCTTATTTTGCAATAAGGAGTGCAAATATATACTTTTTTTATAAAATGCAAAAGTTATTAAAACAATCTTATAAGAAAAATAATTAAGGTTATTAATCCGGCAATTACCCCTAAAAATCCGAGCAATGCAATTAATACTCCCAATGAGCCAAGACTAACAACATCTATGGCTACAAAAACTATAAATAATATTCCGCCAATGATAAGAGCAAGACTTATCCATAGTAGGGATAAATCCTTTTTAGAATTTGTATCCGACAAGATATTTTCATCTAAAAAATCTTTTCTTACAGGATAATTTGTTTGATTAAATTCTCGGGGAATCTTTAAATTCTCATGATTTTGATTTGACGATGATAATTTATTCTCAGTCTTTTCATTATAACCCCTCCCAATACTTAGCCTATTTTTATCTGATGATTTCTGATTATTATCACTAATTATAGCCTCTTTTTTAGAAATAACTTTCTCTGATTCCTTCTTTTTGGAGATGAAATGGCTTTTCTTTGGCTTTTTTGAATTTGATTTATAATTAGAAGAAGTGCTCCTGTAAACGCCAGGAGTATATTTTCTTTTATTAAAAATATTTTTTCCTGAATTACAGCTAAATAATATACTCAACAAAATAATTAATCTAGCTAACTTATTCATTCTAATGATGTAATGATTAATAACAAGATACAAAAATAAATTTATTTCTTGTTTTTAATCCTCCTTACAAAAGTGAGTAGAAGAAGTAAGGAGGCAATAAATAAAGCTATTCGGGAAATAAAATCCCCATTTCGAGCATAAAAAGTTGTCCCTTCCATTAATGGAACATCCATTCCAATTGAAGTGGCTTCTTCCCATTTGGTTTTCTTTACTATTTCTCCTCTCGGATTAATAAAACAAGAAATTCCTGTGTTAGCAGAACGGGCAATCCACTTTCTGTTTTCAATTGCTCGCAACTGTGTATAGGCAAGGAGTTGCTTATACCCTGGAGTATCGTACCACCAAGCGTCATTAGTACTTACCGATATAATGTTTGCTCCCTTTACACAAAACTCACCCATAAACTCACCATAAATAGACTCGTAACAAATGGTTGGAGCGACAACCGCATTTCCTATTTTAAAGTTCTTAGGGGCTTTTTCTGTTCCAAGTGTTCCAACTGTTCCGCCTAAATCAAAAATAGACTCTAGAGGCTTTGTAATAAACTGAAAAGGCAATACCTCTACTCCTAACACCAATTTCATTTTGTGATAAATCTGAATAGAATCTGATTGATTGATTAATAAAGTTGAATTATAAGATTCATAAAATCCACCTTCATCTATTTTTTTGGAAGCAGGAGAATTTTCCTTATCAAAATATGCATGGGTTGATGCACCAGTGAGCAAATTAACTTTCGGATATTTTTTTAAAAAAATCTTAGAAAGTTGCACTTCATCGGAATACTGAATCATGCTTTCTTCTAGCGAAAAAGGAAAGGCAGTTTCAGGTGTAATGATTAATCTTGTATTCTCATCAATAGACTTTTCAGTTACTTTTAGCATATTTTTAGTTTGATCCAAAGCTGTTAAATTTCCATCAAATTTTTGATATGGATCAACATTTGGTTGAGAAACTACAACTCCAATTGTCGGATTGTTCTCTCCTAAATCAACTCTATTTAAAATAAGATAAGATATTGAAATTGGGATAATCAATAAAATTAATACTGTCAGTATATGTTTCTTAATTGATATAATTGTTTTCTCACTTACGAATTTTTTCCAAGCAAAAAACACTATCAAATTAACCAAAAGAATCCAAAGAGAGCCTCCTCCAACTCCAGTATGTTCATACCATTGCACAATATCAGGAAATCCTGCAAATGCATTTCCAAAAGGTAACCAAGGATGAGAAAGGGACCAATTATAATCCAACCACTCAAAAGCTAAAATATTGATTACAAAAGCAATATATCCTTCTTTGTTTCCAATAAATTTTCGAGTAAGATGGAAAAACCAAAATGGAAATGCCACTAAAGCTGCCCCAAAGATAAATGCCATAAAAGCACCTGCTGGGGACGCATGATAAATCCACCAAGTGGTTACAGCATTGAAAATTGAAAAAATGATAAATGCATGAACATACACTTTGGCAGAAGACAAATTCTTCTTTAAAATATCATCTTCAAGAATTAAAAACGGTATTAAGGCAACAAAAACAAAAGGAAATAAACCAGTGATTTCTACCCAAGATAATCCTAAAATTAATCCGCTTGATATGGAAAGAGCAAAGCGTTTTCCCATTGTTATCGTTCTATAAGTTTTTTGAATCTCAACAATAGCGATGGAAGCAGTACTAAATTACACAGCATAGCTACTAACAGTGTGATTGATACTAAAATTCCGAGAGCTTGAGTACCTCCATAACTTGATGCAATAAAAATTGAAAATCCGAAAAATAAAATAATGGAAGTATAGAACATACTCACTCCTGTTTCTCTTAAAGCATTATAAACTGCTGGACCTAAATCATTATTATTAAGCTTTAACTCTTGTTTAAATTTAGCTAAAAAGTGAATTGCATCATCTACAGCTATACCTAATGAAATACTAAAAACTAGTATAGTCGATGGTTTTAAATCTACCCCAAAATACCCCATTAATCCCGCGGTGAACAATAACGGAATTACGTTAGTAACAATAGAGATTAATACAATCCAAAAGGACTTAAATAAGAAAGCCATAAGAATAGCAATCCCAATAATTGCGAATAACAGGCTAATAAGTAAATTGATTATCAAATACTTAGTTCCTTTTGCAAATGGCACAATAAATCCGGTTACTCTGTTTCCAATAAAAGTGTAATCTATCGCTTCGTTTAATCCTTTCATGTCAGAGCTTAAGATTTCTTTAAAATCTAATCCATTCTCGTCATACTTCTCTTGTAAATCAGGATTTGCATCTTTTAAATAAGCCAAATATGAAAATTCAATATATGGAAATTCATAAAAAAGTGAATCCATATAGGCTAACTTTTCCTCTTGTTCTCCAGCATCAATTTTAGAAATGTAATAATTGATTTGAGCCTTATCAGGATTTAGAATTTCATCAATTTTTGGCTTTACTTTCTCAATTAAGCTATCTAATTTATCCACCCCCATATCTTCAATTTGCGAGGTGATTCTTGTTCTGGTTCCTGTAGAATCTATAAACATATTAAGTGAAATACCCACAGTTGTAATGGTATCCTCCTCCAATTTTCTGGATATTTTTCTGAGATATTTTGTTTCAGGTATTTGATAGTCTAAAGGGTCTCCTTTATAAATAACTGATTGATTTACAAATTTTAATGCATCAACTAAAGAGGTAGTTCTTGAAATTACATCAAAAGATTCAAGGTATCTTTGAACGCTATCTACTTTCTCAAGCACATTTCTTCTGAATCTATTTCTTTTGTTTTTTACATCCAAAACAACTTCAAAAGGCATTGTACCAGAAAGATTTTCCTGAAAATAAACTAAATCAGTCTTTACTTTGTCTCCGTTAGGTAAATCATCTACCATTTTTCCTGAAGGAGTAAGAAATGTAATTCCATAAATACAGACCACTACTAAAATTCCAGCAATAATGAATACGGTATTCTTTTTATGCCTTACTGTGTGTCTTAATATTGTTAATAGTTTACTTATCCAGTTTTTTTCGAGGTGCTTCGTGTGTCTTTGTTTTGGAGGTTTTGAAAAACTAAAAAGAATTGGAATAAGCAATGTAGTAAGCAAAAACAATAATAAAATACTGAAAAATGCTACCGACCCAAATTCAAATAACAACAAACTATTTGTAAATACAAAAGTTCCAAACCCAAATGCAGTTGTAACATTTGTAAGGAATGTAATGTGCCCTATTTTGGTAATCACATTTTTAAGAGCATACTCTTTGTCTTCAGAATCAAGGTATAATTGCTGATATTTATTAATTAAATACACACAATTAGGAATTCCAATTACAATAATTAAAGGAGGAAGTAATCCCATAATTACTGTTAATTTATAGTCGTATAAACCAACAATTCCCATAGTCCAAATTACACCAATTAATACTATTGAAACAGAAATCATAACTACCCGCAATGATCTAAAAAAGAAAAATAGTACAAGGATTGTCGCCAATAATGAAAGCACCATAAATTTTGCAAGCTCAGAACTTATCTTGAGCATGTTCATGGCCCTAATAAACGGAAGCCCAGTATAATACATTTCTCCTTCAAAATGCTCATCGTATTTATTTCCAATCTTTCTTATCTCCTCAACAAATTTTCCTCGCTCTTTTGAGTTAAAAAATTCAGGATTTACCATCAGCATCATAGCATGAAAATCCTTGTCATCATTAAATACTGTTCCGTCATAAAATGGAAGGCTTCTAATTTTAGATTTGATAGAATCTAACTCACTAACTCTTGAGACTTTATCTGGAGAAATTGGCAATACAGCAAAAGGTTTGTTACTATCAGGTTTTTCGATAGTATAAAAGTTTGCTTCAGAGAAAGAAGAATCAATTCCAGGAATACTTGCTAATTCATCTCCAAGTTCTTTCCATTTGTTAAATTTTTCAGGAGTATAAAAATCTTTGTCTTTTATTCCAATTAAAATGTTGAATCCATCATTTCCAAACATCTCCTTAAAATCTTCATAAGCAACATAATCAGGATGATCCTGAGGAAGAAGTTTTGGCATTTCATAATCCAATTCAACTTTAGTAGCATGATAGCCAAAAAAAGCTGTAATAAGAGCTAAAAATAAAAGAATCGGAATTCTAAAATTTAATATGAAATGTGCTAGTTTATCTCCCAAAATATTTTTTTTTTAAAATTAATAAAAAAATGGCTAACCTTTTGGGTTAGCCATTTACAATATCAAGTTTACTTTTTATTATTTTTTTAGAAGCTTAGAAATCATTTTGTCAACTTCTCCATTTAGTTCTTCTGCCATTTCAGCATCAATTAAGATTCTTCCACTATGCTCATCATAAATAATTGATTTTCTTGCAGCAATTTCAATCTGTCTTTGTGGTGGTATACTAATAAAAGAACCTCCCGAAGCACCTCTCTCAACTGGCACTACTGCCAATCCGTTTTTAGCCCCCCCTCTAATTCTTTTGTAAGCTCTCAATAATCTTTCGTCAATTTTCTTAGCTTCTTTTTCAGATTTTTCAATCAATACAGCTTCTTCGTTTTCAGTTTCAGAAATAATCTCATCTAATTCTTTCTTTTTCTGATCCAATAACTCTTGCTTCTCTTGAACCCTAGCAGATGCTTCTTCCAACACCTCTTTCTTGCTCTCAACTTTAAATTTAAATTCTTTAATTTTCTTTTCGCAAAGTTGAATTTCTAATTCTTGAAATTCAATTTCCTTTGATAAAGAATCAAATTCTCTATTATTTCTTACGTTTCCTTGCTGCTTTTTATATTTTTCAATTATATCACCAGCTTCAAGCATCATGTTTTTTCTGTCAGAAATATTAGTCTCTAAACTTTCAATTTCAGTTTCAATATTCTCTTTACGAGTTGTCAAACCTTCAATTTCAGCTTCTAAATCTTCAACCTCCAAAGGCAGTTCACCTCTAATAGTTCTTATTTTATCAATATTTGAATCAATTAATTGAAGTGTGTATATAGACCTCAATTTATCCTCTACTGTTTGAATTTTTTTTGCCATTTTGTATTAAAGTGATGTTTTTCGAACTGCAAATGTACAAATTTCTATTCTATAATACCTTATTATTGTTGGGATTTTCTTTAAAACAGTGTCAAAAAATAAATCAAACAATCTATAGAATTGCATATTTTGAAAGAATATTCATTGGAAATAGTGTAATTAAATAGTTACATTTACGACTGAGTCTATAAGTTATTTACCCATAGAACAAATTAAAAGCATGAATTACAAACACTTAATCATATCAGTATCCTTACTAGTATTGTCTACTTTAGGATTCACACAACAAACAGTTAATCGCAACAATTTTTGTTCTCACGATCAAGATATTTACACCAGAGTAAAAACTGATGCAGCTTTTGCAAGAGAAGTAGATTCTGTTGAGCAAGTTCAGGATCAATTTATTAATACCTTTAAAAATCAGGCTACAAGAACAGGTACAATTTATTATATTCCTGTAGTTTATCATGTAATTCACGAAGGTGGAACTGAAAATATTTCTGATGCTCAAATTATGAGCGATTTAAAAGATTTGAATGATTCATATAGAAAAAGAAACCTTAATGTCTCTTTTGTTGCTCCAGCTTTTAGAGGAATTTCTGCAGATGTTGAAATTGAGTTTAGATTAGCTCAAAAAAAAATTGATGGATCATGTTTTAGTGGAATTACTCGTACTCTATCATCCACAACAAATGGTGGAGGAAACTCTGCTGCTGATGCTGTAAAAGCTGCTCATGGAAACTTCCCTGGAAATAAATACATGAATATATATATTGCAAAATCTATAGCAAGCGGAGCTGCGGGATATACCTACAGACCTGGACCTCCTTTTTATGCAGATATGAAAAATGGAATCCATGTATTGCATACTTATGTAGGAACAATTGGCACATCAGTTCAACCTGTATATAATACTACTATTGCTCATGAAGCAGGTCACTGGCTTAATTTACCTCACTTATGGGGAAGTTCTAACACTCCAGGTCTATCATCAAATTGTTCTTTAGATGATGGTGTAGGTGACACCCCAAACACTATTGGATGGACAAGCTGTAATGTTGCTGGTGTAACTTGTGGAACATTAGATAATGTTGAAAACATTATGGAATATTCATACTGTTCAAAAATGTTTACTGAAGGGCAAAAAACAAGAATGAGAGCTGCTGTAAACTCAGTAGTTGGTGGTAGAAATAATTTAATTACTGCTGCAAACCATGCAGCTACTGGTATATTTTCTGATATTATTTGTGCCGCAGATTTTACAACTGAAAGTCAGTCTGTTTGTCAGTTTGAACAAATTCAATATTTTGATGCTTCTTATCATAATGCAACTAGTTGGTCTTGGAGATTTCCTGGAGGAACTCCTAGCACATCAACTGCCGAGAACCCAACTGTAGTTTACAACAATCCTGGTAGACATGATGTTACGCTTACAGTTTCTAATGCAAGCGGAACAAAAACAGTAACAAAATCAAGGTATATAAGAGTACTTCCAGACTGGGGAGCTTCATTACCTTACTCTGAGGGGTTTGAAATATCTCAATTTCAGTTTGAAGACACATGGGAAACAATTTCTAATGACCCATCGGTATGGGGACTTAGCAACTCTAATTATAGCGGTGCAAAAAGTGCTATGTTAAGAAACTACATTGTAAGCGAAGGGGCCGTTAGTGAGCTTGTTAGCAAGTCATTGAATCTAACAGGAAGCTCATCTGCATCTATTAATTTTAAATATTCTTATGCTAGAAAACCAACTTCTGGTTCAGAAACTGTTCAATTACTTGTTTCAAATGATTGTGGAGAAAACTGGGTGATTTTTAGAGGCTTAAATCCTACGGTAGGATCTAAAAGTGGTGAGTTTTTCCCCGGAGGTACAAGTGAATGGACTAGCCAATCTATTCCTATTAATGGATCTTATTTTACTTCTAATTTTAGATTTAAGTTTAGAATAAAAAACGGAAATGGTAACAACTTTTTTGTTGATGATATTAACATAAATCAGGTAGTTGGAATTGATGAAAATGATTTGATTTCAAACCTTGAATTATTCCCCAATCCTACAAGCAATTTCACTACTGCTAGTATTGATTTAAAGAAAGAGTCTCAGGTTTCAGTTTCTTTATTAAACACTCTTGGACAAACAGTTAAATCAATAATTACTAACAAAACTTTATCCCAAGGGAATAATACTTTGACAATTGAAAAAGGAAACTTAAACGCAGGAATCTATTTTGTGAGTATTGAAATTAATGGAGTTAGAAGATTAGAGAAATTAATTATTCAATAAGAATAAAAATTATAACTAAAATAAAAAGGGCTAGTTGAAATTCAACTAGCCCTTTTTATTTTTTAATATTAAGCGGTTATTTAATTTGCATCAAACACTTCAAGAATTACATCTGAATATAAATGTCCAAACTGAGCCAAACACCAAACTTTAAGCACTAAAGCTTCGTTTGGTTTCACCCATTTAACTGCTTTTTTTAGTTCTTTTTTAAATAAATATTTGTCGAAACTGATTTTACTGAGAATAGTTTTGCTTAGTTCTAACATGGTAATTGCCTTTTTTGTTACGTACTAATTTACGCTTAAAAAGGTGGATTATTGTGTCCGTTTAACAAAAGTTATCAAATTTTAACATTTGATAAAACCAATTCTTATTTAAACTTCTGTAAACCAGATTTTAGCCTATTCAAAGTCTCTTCTTTTCCAAGTATAGCTGCAATCTGAAACATAGAAGGCCCCATTCCTTTTCCTGTAACTAATACTCTAAAATTTGGTAGAACAGCACCCATTCCAAGCTCATTATCAGTCAAATACTGCTTAAAAGCAACCTCAACATTCTCCGAAGAAAAATCTTGAATTCCTTCAAATTTAGCAATCATTGCCTCGATGATTGAAGGAGTATTTTCTTTCCACTTCTTCCTGATAGTCTTTTCATCAAATTCTGTAGGAGCTTCAAAATAAAATGAATCTTCCGTCATATCCGAGACAAAAACAGCTCTCTCTTTCAATAATTCTGAAACTTGAGCCAAATACCCATCTTCTACTTCAAAATCAATTAATGGCTTTAATAATGAAGCTAACTCTTCGTTAGATTTCATTCTCAAAAATTGCTCGTTGTACCACTTAGTTTTTACTGGGTCAAATTTAGCACCTGATTTTCCAACTCTATCCAATGAAAAAGCTTCAACCAATTCATCTAAACTAAATATCTCTTGCTCTGTTCCTGGGTTCCATCCCAAGAAAGCCAGCATATTTACAAAAGCTTCTTTGAAATACCCATCCTCTCTGTAACCTGCAGAAATTTCTCCACTTGCAGGATCTTTCCACTCCAAAGGAAATACAGGAAATCCTCCTTTTACTCCATCTCTTTTACTCAACTTTCCTTTACCGTCAGGTTTTAAAATCAAAGGCAAGTGAGCAAACTTAGGCATAGAGTCCTCCCAACCTAAATATTTGTATAACAGCACATGAAGTGGTGCAGATGGTAACCATTCTTCTCCACGAATAACATGCGTAATTTTCATCAAATGGTCATCAACAATATTAGCTAAATGATAAGTTGGTAAACCATCCGATTTGTACAATACCTTATCATCCATATTAGCCGTATTTACAATCACCCATCCTCTGATCTCATCATAAAATCTTACTTCTTCATTTCTCGGAAGCTTCATTCTTATTACATAAGCTTCTCCATTATCAATTCTTTCTTTTACTTCATCAGCCGATAAACTCGTTGAGTTTTTCAAATACTGACGAGTAATTGAATCATAAGCAAATGTTTTTCCTTCTTTCTGACTTCTTTCTCTAGCTTCTGTCAATTCTTCAGAAGAATCAAATGCATAATATGCTTTGTCGTTTTCCAACAAATAATCTGCATATTCTTTGTACAAATGCATTCTTTCGCTTTGCTTGTAAGGACCATATTCTCCTCCTACTCCTTGACCTTCATTGTGAGGAATTCCTGCCCAATTCAATGAATTAATTACATATTCTTCTGCTCCTTCTACAAATCTTTTTTGATCCGTATCTTCAATACGAAGAATGAAATCTCCTCCGTGTTTTTTGGCAAATAAATAATTGAACAAGGCTGTTCTTACTCCTCCAATGTGAAGTGGCCCTGTTGGACTTGGTGCAAATCTTACTCTAACTCTTTCTGACATATCTTTTAGAATTTTAGTTATGTTACTTCAGGTAATATTCTTGACTCTAGTTTCTTGCTTCTTGTTTCTTTCTTCTTATTTTACTCTACTCATTTTCATCGCTTTCAACATCCAGGTTGGCAAGCTCTTTTCCGGATCTCTCTTTTTAAGATTAATGTACCAACCTATTTTTTTCATTAAGGGCACTTTGTGAGTTTCTACAAACTCAATTAATGCTCCATCAGGATCTTCAATGTAGCTGAATCTTCCTGCAGCTTCGCCCATATCAAAAGAATTGTCACTATCAACTGTAAAAGGAAATCCTGCTGCTTCACAATCCTTTTTTAATAAATCCATTCGTTGCACATCAAAACACAAGTGAATGAACCCCCAATCTCCCCAAAATCTATCTTTAAATATTTTTCTTGGGTCTCCTCCTATCTCTTGAACCAACTCAATAGTAGTTGGCCCTAATAATTTTGCAAAAGCACCTACTTTATTTTTTTTGTGAGATAATTGTACTCTTCTGAATGTTTTTCCGCCAGAAGGCAATCCTTTGAAACATGCAAACTCTGCTGTTTCATCAAAATCTATAGTTTCATAGCCCAACACATCTTGGTATAATCTCAGCGATTTTTCCATATCCGAAACTCCCAAAATTACTCCAGCAACTCCGCCAGTTTTGGCTGGATGTTTAGTATCTACAAAAAATCCTTTTCCTTCTACAATATTAAAAATATTTCCGTTAGGATCTTTCACAAAAAAGTTTTCCTCTCCCTCAGGGTTCTTGGTAATATCTCCCAAAATATCCGCTCCTTTTTTTGTCAAAAAATCAAAAGTAGCTTTTACATTTCTTGATTTAATCTTGCAACTATAAATCCCCAAATCTCCTAGTTGAATATCAAAGTCTGCTTTTTCGGTATTTCGAGAAGTGTATTGCCAAATTTCAAATCCACCTCCACTTTCCATACTCAAAGCCAAAGTTGCAGTTCTGCTTTGCACTTTATCACCCGTGTAATCAATCATTAAGGGAGCTTCGGCAGCTTCTTCAAATACTTTGATATCTATCCCGAACATTTCTCGGTACCAAGCAAATATTTTTTCTACATCAGGAACTCCTATTCCCATTTGTTGAATCCCACTAATTATCTTCTCCATTTCTATGGTTTTGAATTTGGTTGCAAAGATAGTGTTTTGGTTAGTATTATTGAAAAATCCCTTATTTTCTTAGTCAAATTATTAGATTCTGTTGTAGAATTAGGTTTTGAGGCAACCGTAACTTGGTTTTATCAGTATCTTTATCAAAACACTTTAACTAACCATGTATTTCTATTTAAGATTATTTATAATTTCTATTGCTATATTCTCAAGTGCCTATGGTCAAGAGATCTGCAACAATGGAATTGACGATGATTTTGATTTATTGATTGATGGTTTTGATACAATTGATTGTCCCTGTGGAACTGAGGATTTTTTTATTCCCAACCCCTCTTTTGAGGATAAAAATTGTTGCCCCAACTCTTTTAGTAAAATGCATTGTGTTAATGATTGGAGGCAAGCCTCTAACAATACTTCCGACTACTTTAATATCTGTGGATACAGAACTGCTAATGCATCATATCCAGCTGCTCCACCAGACGGAGTTGGCTATATTGGTTTTTTCAATGGAGTATTCCAAAGTGGAGTAGCTTATCCTAATTTGAAAGAATATATTGGGACTTGCCTTCCAGATTCTCTTAAAAAAGGGATTACTTATACATTTAGTTTTTGGGTATTGAACGCTTTTGGAAATAAAACCACTACTATTTCTATGTTTGGTAGTTCCTCTTGCTCCAATCTTCCTTTTGGAAGTTCAGGGGGATTATCTTTTGGCTGCCCTGCCAATGATAGTAATTGGAGTTTATTAGGAGAAACTACTATAAGAACTTACACAAGCAATTGGACTAAACATAGTTTTTCTTTTACCCCCAATCAAGATGTTCCGACAATAATAATTGGCCCAGGTTGCAGACTTTCATCTGGTAATAACTTTTATTATTTGGATGATGTGAAAATTTCAAAAGAAAACAAATGTTCCTCTTTTTTGAAAATGCCAAATGTGTTTACACCTAATGGAGACGGGATTAATGATGTATTTAAACCTGCTTTAATGAGTAATATTGTTCAGGCAAAACTTACTATTTACAATAGATGGGGACAGCAATTATTTGAAAGTGAGAATCTTGAAAAGGGTTGGAATGGGAAATCTTCTAATAAATCTGTATCTGATGGGACTTACTTTTGGATTTTAACCTATACCGATATAAATGGCGATGAATTCATTGAAAAAGGGAACCTAACAATTTTTACATAAAAAAAGGGAAACGATATATCGTTTCCCTTTTTTAAATCATTCGAGTCTTAATTAAAACGGCAAATCATCTCCTCCATCACTTCCAGAATCAAATGGTGATTCAGAAGTTGGTAATGGTGCTGCGTTATCTGGCACTACATTTCCTTGAGGCGAAGCTCCTGCAGCTCCTTTATCAATTTTCCAAGCGTTTAAGTTCACGAAATATTTTCCGTTGTATTCGTTTCCTCTTAGGTTAAAATGTACTGTTACATCTTCGTTTACTGCGAAGTTGTTCAACATATCACATTTTTCTTTATATACTTCAAACTTAATATCCTGAGGATATTGCTCTTGAGTTGTAACTACTATTTCTCTCTTTTCAAATCCACTTCCAAAAGTTTGTTTGTCAAAGATTACTTTTACTTTTCCTGCTAATTCCATTCCTTATTTTTTATATTATTTAAGATTATGCAAAGGTATTAATTCAAATTAAGATTACTATTATTAATGTTAGTCGATATTAACAATTATTCATTAAAAGCTAACAAAGTCATCCAAGCTTCTTTCAATTTATCTTCTTTCAATTCTTGTTTAGCTCTTTTGTGTAATTCTAACTCTAGTTTATCTTGTTCGTCTTCCAAGTCTACGAATAATTCGCTTAGTTCAATTAATTTATGGTCGTTTACATCAGTTTCATTAGGCAATTCTTCTATTCCTCCCAATTTACCTAAGTCGTTTCCTGATAAAATGGAGCTGTTTCTAATGTCTTCTGGAATTGAATCATAACCAATTCCTACAGTCATAATTGGCTTTTTTATCTCAAACATTGATTCAGCATTGGCTCGGCAATACCAGTTTCCTCCCATTCGAGAAACTAAATCTATTTTGTGTTGGTCGATTGCTCCGTTTTCATCTAAAACCTCTTCGTTAATATGGATTTTTGTCACTTCACAAATAACCAAATTTCCTGCTCCACCTTCCGTTCCGAGTTCTACCACTTCGTTTACTTTACACTCAAATTGTACAGGTGATTCTTTTACTCTAAAAGGTTTTACGGTTTCAGAAGCAACAGGAGTTAATCCCGATTTTGTAAATTCATCTATATCAGCTTCAAAAGGTGAACTTGCCAAAGACATTTGCTCCACAATACTGTAATTCACAATATTAATCACTACTTCGGGCACTTTTTTTACATTATCAAATGTATTTTTAGTAGTATTTGTTCGTCCACTACGGGCTGGAGAAAACACCATAATTGGTGGGTTTGCACTAAACACATTGAAAAAACTAAATGGTGCTAAATTCCTGTTTCCATCTTTGTCAATTGTACTTGCAAATGCAATGGGACGAGGACCAACTGCCCCCAATAAATAGTGATGTAATTTTGGTACAGGTATTTCTTTTGGATCAATTGTAAGCATAAGTTGAATTTGTTTTTACGAAGATAATAAGGAAACAATGAAATTTGTATCTTTTAGAATGGCAATTTAAAAATAGTATTTATAAAAAACAATGATATAATTTACAACACACTTATTCATTTTCTTTGCTCGTCCAAAGAAAACGAACCAAAAGAAAAGACGCTTTTTCTAAGGTATTTTTTGGCGAAAAGCCAAAAACCGTATGTCCTTTCCTAAATTTTTTCCAAGGCTTCAAAAATTTTTAACGGAAAAAACATACTATACTGAAGAAAAAGAACTCTAACCTTTTTTAAATTCTCTAACTCGACTATTTTTATCGAAGCAATGAGCCAAACCATTCACGACATATTAAAACAATACTGGGGCTACGATTCTTTTCGAGATTCTCAGGAGGATATTATTAGCTCGGTATTGGATGGAAATAATACTCTTGCTTTGTTGCCAACTGGTGGAGGAAAATCTATCTGTTATCAAGTTCCAGCATTGGTAAATGAAGGGATTTGTATTGTGGTTTCTCCATTGATTGCACTAATGAAAGATCAGGTTGAAAACCTAAATAAAAGAGGAATAAAAGCTTTGGCAATTTTCTCTGGTATGAACAAACGAGAAATTGACATTGCTCTTGACAATTGTGTGTATGGAGATTACAAATTTTTATACGTTTCACCAGAACGCCTTCAGACAGAGATTTTTAAGGTGAGAGTTGCTAAAATGAAAGTGAATTTGATTGCTGTAGATGAATCGCATTGTATTTCGCAATGGGGACATGATTTCCGTCCTGCTTATCAAAAAATAAAAGAGCTGAGAGAAATAATTGATAAGTCTATTCCTTTTTTAGCGGTTACTGCTACTGCAAATAAGAGAGTTATTCTAGATGTTTCAGAACAACTCTCAATTAATAAAGAGCATATTATCAAACAGAGTTTTGTTCGTGAAAATTTGGGTTATTTAGTGCTGAAAATCGAAAATAAAGAAGAGCGTTTGCTACAAATTCTTAAAAAAACAAATAGTTGCGGAATTGTGTATGCCAACACTCGAAGAAAAACGATGGAAACTGCCAATTTTTTAACTTCAAATGGATTTAGAGCAGATTATTATCATGGTGGTTTACAGCAAGATGAACGAGACAGAAAACAACAAAACTGGATTGAAAACAGAACACAAATCATTGTTGCAACCAATGCGTTTGGGATGGGAATTGATAAACCTGATGTTCGAGTTGTAGTTCATTTGGAACCGCCAGCTTCGCCAGAAGCGTATTTTCAGGAAGCGGGAAGAGCAGGAAGAGATGGCAAAAAATCGTTTGCTGCACTTCTCTACAAACCTAGTGATAAATTGAATCTGGAGAGATTTCATGAGTTAGAATTTCCTGAAATAAAGGAAATTAAAAAAGTGTACAATGCTCTTGGTAATTATTTTCGACTTGCAATTGGTGGCGGTGAAGGAGCAAATTATGAATTTAATTTAGGGGACTTTTGCAATCAATTTAATTTTGAACCCATACAGGTACATCACAGCATTTCTATTCTGAGTTTGGCGGGATATATTAATGTTTCAGACGCAATTTCAAGGCCAAACAGAGTGAAATTTGAGGTAAACAACAATGAACTTTACAATTACCAAGTGAAACATCCTGAGCACGAAGGATTGATTCAATTGTTGCTCAGAAAACATGAAACTATTTTTGATAATTTGATTGGAGTAAACCTAAATCAATTGGCTGATTCTCTTAAAAAATCGGTAAAAGAGATAGAAAACTCTTTACAAAAACTAAAGACTTTTGGGATTGTTGAATTTCTACCCGCATCTCATGAGCCAGTCTTAACTTATATAGTTGACAGGTTGCATGAGGATAGATTGAAGTTTCCAAAATCCATTTATCTTGACAGAAAAAAAGTAAAAGGAGAACAGCTGCAATTCATGATTCGGTATTGTGAATCGGATAAAATTTGCCGAAGTAAACTTCTTCTCTCCTATTTTGATGAAACAGAATTTGAAAATTGTGGAACTTGTGATGTGTGTTTAACCAATAAAAGAAAAAATCTGACAAACACTATTTTTAGTAAAATTGAAACCGAAATTGAATTAAATTTGAAGAAAAGTCCAATGAAATTAAAACCCTTAGTTCTTTCTATCCCAAACCATAAAGAAAAAGATGTTTTAGAGGTAATTCAATGGAAACTAGATTCTAACGAATTGAACTATAATAAAAATCACGAATTATTTTCCAATAAAAAAGGAGAGTGAACCACTCTCCTTTTTCTATTATTATCTTAACCTCTTTTATTCAGCTGTAAGAAAATTTGTGTGACAGTAACCTTCAGTTTCACCATTTCTCATTAAGTACCAATCTTCTTGTACTTTCTTTACTAATTGAACTTCAGTTCCATTAGCAAATTTTCCTACAATATCATTTTCAGTTCCTGCTCCTGCTCTCACATTCAAATTACTACCTTTAGTTTTCACTTTCATAGTAATATTTTTTGGAGTAAAATCTTCCAACTCAACATTGTTAATTATTGGGTTTTCTGATCCAGAATTTTCAACCGCTTGATTAAGAGTTTGTAATTTTTCTCCTGTTTCTACTGTTCCATTTAATTTAAAGGTATTATCCTCAAAACCAATGTTTATAGAAGTAGTATCAACTCCTTTTTCTTGTAAAAATTTATACGATTGTTCAATTTCAGTGTTCACTACGTTTTCATCTCTTGATAGATTTGCTTGTGCATCTCTTGCAGCAGCTTCTGCTTTTCTTCTTATATCTTCTAAGCTCATTTTTTGTATATTTAATTAATAAAAATGAATATAAGAAATTGTAGAGACAAATTAAAGAAAGTGTTATAATACTTAGCTAATTACTTTCATAAAATCAGTCAATCTTCTTCTTGCAATAGGAATATTCTCTCCATTACTCATCACAGCAAAATTTCCCATTTGTCTAGATAATTCTTTCAAATGATTGTGTTTGTTGATGATAAAAGATTTATGGACTCTATAAAAAATATGTGGGTTCACTTTCTCCTCATATCGTTTTATCGTTTTGCTACTCAATATTTTAGAGCCATCTGCTAATATCAACTCTGTATAATTCTCATTTGCTTTAAAATACAATATGTCCTTATTCTCAATAAAAATATAACCACTTCTGGTTGGTATAGAAATTTTCTCAATTTCATCTTCAGATGTAACCTGATCGCTATTGGTTTCCGCCAAAGAATCAGCATAAGAAAACTTAAGTGCTTTTTCTTGGGCTTTCTGTAACTCATCAATATCAATGGGTTTTTGTAAATAATCAATCGCATCTGCTTTAAAAGCTTTAAGTGCAAACTCAGAATGTGCTGTGATAAATACTACTGAAAAATCTCTGTCTTCAAATTCTTTTAGCAACTCAAAACCATCGCCACCTGGCATGGCAATATCCAAGAAAACCAAATCGGGTTCAAACTGATTGATTAATATTTTTCCTTGTTTAATATTACTTGCCATTCCCACAATATTCAAGTCGGGACAATACTCATTAATTAGTAATTGTAAGTTTTCTCTTGCATTGGGTTCGTCATCGATAATTACAGTGTTGAGTTTCATAGCGTATTGTTTTTTAATGAGTTAATCTATTATAATGTACGCATTTGTTATCAATTTGTTAACCAGTTTTGGTAGAATGGGTTTTGTTTTGAGTAAATGGAATATTCGATTGAGTAAACGGTAATTTTATGTTTTAATAAAAATCCTTTTCTTTACAAAAAATCTAATGTATGTACTCCAAAGACGAAGCCAAATCATTAAGAAAGGAATTCTGGACCACATTTGGTGTGTACATGAAAAAATACAACAAGGTATATCAAGCTAAAGTCAGGTGGGTAAATTATAATACCAAAGTAAAAGACATCTACTTTAGACTGGAAGTGGACAAGAAAAAGGCTTTTTTCTCTTTTGATTTACAACACAAAGATGATGGGTTAAGAGAATTATTCTATGAGCAATTTACTGAGCTAAAGGCAGTGATTACTGATAGTTTTGAAGATGAATTAACTTGGGAACAACAGTACGAAACACCTTATGGAATAAATTCCAGAATTTACACTGAGCTTGAGGGTGTATCCGTTTTTAATAAAAATGATTGGGCAACAATTTTTCCTTTTCTTGAGAGAAACATTGTTTCTGCCCATGATTTTTGGGAGGATTTTGGAGAGATTTTTAAGAATTTGGAGGGTTAAAAACTCCAAGCCACTCCCAAACTTGGCAGTATAGGAAGTTGGTATACTTTCTCTGCAGTCAATCTATCTACATAAAAAATATTTTCTCTGTTGTATACATTGGTAATACCAAAATTAAGTTCGAGCATTGAGGTTTTAAACTCAATAACTTTCTTTAAATTAATATCAAACCTGTGATAAGTAGGCAATCTACCCTCATTTAAATTAGCGTAAACAGCTGTTAACTCATCTGCATTTGCTTGGGTAATATCTGTTCCTGTACCGTCATTAAAATCAATTTTTTGGTAGTACCCTTGAGTTTGGGTAAATGGCAGTCCTGATCCAAAATTCCAACGAGCATTTACTTGCCAATCTTTATTTTTACCAAACTTATAAGTAGCAATAAGGTTTACCGAATGTCTTCTGTCAAAAACTGGTGAGTATGTTCTTACTCCATCCCACCTAGTAACTTTACCAAGAGAATAAACTCCCCAGATATAAAACTTTTTGTTTGTATACTTTGCAACAAAATCAACCCCAAAAGCATCTCCAGTTTCCACCACAAAATCTTTTGTTAAAATCTCAGGAGCATCTACATTATCATTTTCATCAAAAATTTTATTCCTATTGATGTTAGTAAGCTGCGTAAATCGTTTGTAGTATCCCTCAACATTCAAACTCAAATTTCTGGATAAATCTACTTCTGTACCCAAAATAAGATGGTTTGCTTTTTGAAGCGAATGAGTTACATCTCTAGTATTTCCATCTTCATCGGTGTACTTTTCTTGCAAATTGTCTGGTCCAGATAAAAATCCGTAAAATAAATTTACCACATCCCTATCCGAGTTTGCACTAATTAGATTTTGAGAATACATCCCAGCAGCTAATTTTATTCTGATATTCTCATTCAAATTATACTTTAATCCCAACCTTGGTTCTGGAGAAAATGTTCGTAAAGTTGCATAATATTGCATCCTGAAACTTGGCTCAATTACCAATAAAGGTTTTACGATTCTATAAGACACATAAGAGCCTAACTCAGTGGTATTTTCATTCTGTTCAATAGTTCTATTTGTAGAGTTTACATAACTAAAATCTGTTCCAAATCCAGAAACTTCAACTCCGTACTTCAATTCATTTTCTTTGATAAAATATTTAAAATCAAATCCAAAATTAAAGCTGTTCACTCCACTTCTTCTCTCTTGTCCATTTTCTTCAATTAATTGAATTCCATAATCCGAAACCGAAAATTTCCCTTCAATCAATACTTTTGAAGTACCTGGAACTAATAGAAAATTTGATCCAGCACCCCAAGACGACCAACTTAAATCAGAAATAGCTTGGTAGTTTACATTGTCTCTAAAGTTAAAACCGAATAAGTTTAATTTACTTCCATTTTTTCCTTTGAAAGTAATTTTTCCATACAAATCAGTAAATCCAAAAGGCAAACCTTCTCCAGTTGTATCTATGTATGAGTACAATACTTTTGAAGTTTCATCTAAATACGAGTGCTTACCTGTAAGGATAAATGAGATGCTTCCATCCCCTTCTTCTTTTGGTTTCATTAGTGGCCCTTCAATCAATGCACTTGCCATAAAAGGAGAAACAGACAATCTACCTTTCAGTCCATTTGGATTACCATCTCTAGTTGTAATATCCATTATTGATGAAATTCTTCCTCCATGTTCTGCGTTAAATCCTCCTGTGTAGATGTCTGCATTACGGATTATCTCAGTTTCGAATACCGAGAAAAATCCTATTGAGTGAAAAGGATTATAAATAACCATTCCATCTAATAATACTTTATTTTGGATAGGAGAACCTCCTCTCACATACATCTGTCCCCCTTGATCACCCGTAGTTACAACTCCTGGTACTGTTTGAAAATAGGTAGCAATATCTGCATCACCCCCAATTGCAGGGATTTGTTTAATATCATCACCAGTGGCTTTAATTATAGACATTTTTACCTCGGTTTTTGCCTCTTGGGCTTCACCATCTACATTAAAAGTTTTTAGCTCAGTAGAACTTTCTTTTAGGTAAATATTTCTAGTTAAAACTTTATTTGCTCTAACCACAACAGAATCTTCGTAATTAGCATAACTTACATTAGAAACCATCAAAACATAGCTTCCTGGTGGGATTTGAGTAATGCTATAATATCCATTTACATCAGTAGAAATTCCAATTGAAGTCCCTTTTAGTTGCACAGTGGTAAAAATAACCGGCTCGCCAGTTTCTTTATCATATACAAATCCTTTTACGGTACCTGTCTGAGAATAAGCACTTAACGATAAACATAGTGCCGATAGAATTATTAAAAAATTCTTCATGTATTAAACTATAATTTTTGAAGTGTGAATGTAAGAAAGTTTAACCGACAATGAAAAAGAATAATTCTAATTTTTATACGGTTTAGGAATCAATAGTTTTTAAATAAATTATTCCAGTTGCACCAATTCTTGATTGTATAAATTCTTTGTTTTTCTTGGTTTTATGAGCTAATACTTCCTCACTTTCCATTATCAACTCCAGTTTCATTTCAAAATCAAGGTAATCATGAACTTCAAAACTACCTCCATTCATGTGCATGTCTTTTGCTTCAGGAAATTTTTTGTGGTTGCTTCCATAAAAAACAGGCAAACCAAAAGTTGCAGGCTCCAAAATATTGTGCAGAGCATTAGTAAATCCTCCACCTATAAATGCTACAGAACCATACTGATAAGCATTTGATAACAGTCCTATATTATCTAAAATCAACATATCAAAATCCTGTAAATTTACACCCTCTTTTACCTCTGAATATCGTATGTATTTTGTGTCTTGTTTTATTTTACTAAGAATCCCTTTTATATGACTTTCGCTAATGTCATGAGGGGCAAAAACTACCTTGAAAAATTCATCCGAGTTATAAAATGCTTGTAAAACAATTTCTTCTTCTTTCTCCCAACTACTACCTACTATAAGCGTAAATTTACCCCTGCAAAAATCCTCAATTATTTTATTTGTAGTTGCTTTTTTAGCAGCCATAAAAACTCTATCGTAACGGGTATCTCCAGCCAAAAAACTATCGATATTATGCTTTTTTAATACTTCCATTGAAGCTTTATCTTGCACAAAAATTTGTGTCGGTAACTCCAACAATTTTTTAAACCATCTTCCTGTAGATTTAAAATAGATTTGCCCTTCACGAAAGGTTGCAGAAATTAAATAAAAAGGAATATTCTGGGTTTTCAACTCTCTAAAGAAATTGGGCCAAACTTCGTACTTTACAAAGTAAACTTTTGAGATATTGATGGATGAAATAAATGTTTTTGCATTGAATTTTGTATCCAAAGGCAAATAACAAACATAATCAGCCAATTCATAATTTTTTCTTTGTTCGTAACCCGATGGGGAGAAAAAAGAAACCAAAATTGGTGTATCAGGTTTTTCGCTTTTAATCTTTTCAATTAATGGTCTTGCCTGTTCAAACTCTCCCAAAGATGCACAATGAAACCAATGGATATTTTTCTTTTCTGAAAGTGCATTTTTTAAATTCTCTTGCCAGTTTTTCCTTCCATTTATCCATTGCTTTGCTTTGGGATTCCAAAGTGAAGCCAAGCGAATTGCAACCGCATAAAATCGAATTGATATGGAATATAAAATGCTCATTAGTTACAAGGTTAACAAAAAAAGAGCGTATCTAAAAAATAGATACGCTCAATTTAGTTAGGGCAAAGGAAAATTTAGTTTAAAATAAAATCTAGTTTTCCTAAATAATTAGAATTTCGAACACTTAAAGCTTTTGAATAAGCCATGATATTTGAAATTGTGAAGTCACTTACCGAGTTAAAATATGAACTTGAATCTTGCATATCAATTAAGAATTGAGACATTTTTCTTTCATTTTTATAAAATTCCGATAAGTCATTAAGAGTAATTTTTTTATCCATATATTGGGTTTAGTTTTCTCTATAACGATATGAAATATGGTTTATTATATATAATTAGATAATTTATAACCCAATTAAACCTTTTCCCTTTTCTTTGGTCTAAGAATTGTTCTCGAAAAAAAAAGAATTAATGCAATTGGAAGACCAAGACATACTAACCTTATTTTTTACCAAAGGAAAAGAGCAACTTGCTTTTGGTCACTTGGTAAATAAATACCAAGAACGGATGTATTGGCATATTCGTAAAATGGTAATTAACCATGAGGATGCGAATGATGTGACACAAAATACTTTTATTAAAGTGTGGAAAGGGCTTCCGAAATTTAAAAAGGAATCAAATTTATTTACTTGGATGTACCGCATTGCAACTAACGAAACTTTAAATTTTATTCAAACAAACAAAAGGCGTATTGCCCAATCAATAGAAGACATTCAAATTGAAAACAGAAAAGATGATCCGTTTTTCTCTGGAGATGAAATAGAAGCTAAACTCTACAAAGCCATTGGAACCTTGCCAGAAAAACAACGATTAGTTTTTAATATGAAATACTTTCAAGAATTAAAATACACTGAAATTGTAGAAGTTTTGGGCGGCACAGTAGGTTCATTAAAAGCCTCTTACCACCATGCTCAGAAAAAAATTGAAGCATATTTAACCAATACCGATTAAACCTTTTAAAAAAACTATTGTCAAAGAACCAGAACAACATGAAAACAAATAACGAACACATAGAAAACGAATTTCCAGCTTTGGATAAACTGAAAGGGCAGAATGGATTTAAAACTCCTACAGGTTATTTTGATTTGCTACAAAACTCAATTATGAGTAAAGTAAGTGAAACAGCCAAACCAAAAAAAGTCATTTCATTTTATAAAGTGTTTGGATACGCAGCTTCAGTAGCCGTTATAGCTGGAATTGCTTCAATATTTTTCTTTGGAGGAAATGATCAATCATCCATTGAAGAGTTTGGACAACTTACAGTAAACGAATACTTCGAAGATATTTCTGGGGTTGACCTAGAACTAGATGAATCATTGGAATTTGACGAAATGGCAATGAACTAAAAAAGAAAATTAAGTATTAATCAATAAAATTTAAACAAATGAAAACAATTAAAATAGCCTTATTAACTCTTTTTACTCTAGCAGGAGTATTGGGAATGGCTCAAAAAAAAGGAGGTGATATGAATCATCGACTTGCTAAAGCAGATAGTTTATTAATAGAAAAACTTGAATTAACTGAAGCTGAACAAAAGGCTTTTTTACCGCTTTACCATGAATTTGTTAAAGCCAAAAAAGCTAACAGAAAGAAATATTTTGCTTCCGAAAGAAAAGGGAAGAAAAAAATGGATGAACTTTCTGATGCTGAATTAGATGAAATAATCCAAAAGAGGTTTGCTTTTAAACAAGGTGATTTAGACATACAAAAAATGTACCACGAGAAGTTTAAAAAAGTACTCCCGATGAAAAAACTGGCTAAATTTTATCACATCGAAAAAAGATTGTTTACCAGAACAAAAACGAAAAGAAAAGGTAAAGCCAGAAAAAAGAAATAAGCATAATTATATATTTAAAATTACTCCCTTTTGATTACAAAATATCAAAAGGGATTTTTTATGGAAAAAACTGAAAATGTAGTACTTTTAAAGTATGGATGACAAAGAGATATTTCATACCCTACAAGCCCAAACAACTCCTTTCCCAATCGGGTTAGAAATTGCTCGTGCCGAAGGATTATTTATCTACGATAAATCGGGAAAAGCGTATTACGATATGGTTTCTGGATTAGCTGTAACCAATATTGGCCATAGACATCCAAAAGTAATTAAGGCTATTAAAAATCAACTCGATACCCATCTTCATGTAATGCCCTATGGAGAGTTTATCCAAACTCCTCAACTTAAATTAGCCGAAAAACTGAATGAAATTCTGCCAGAGAATCTTACCACAAGTTACTTTGTAAACTCAGGAGCAGAAGCTGTGGAAGGTGCTCTAAAATTAGCTAAAAGATATTCTGGAAGAGAAGAAATAATTGCTTGTCACAAATCATATCACGGGAGTACACACGGAGCTTTGAGCGTCTCGGGAAATCCTGTGAAACAATCGGCTTTCAAACCACTTTTACCAGACGTAAATTTTATTGAATTCAACTCTACTTCAGACCTAGAAAAAATCACAGAGAAAACTGCTTGTGTAATTATAGAAACTGTACAAGGTGACGCAGGAGTTCGAATTCCTGCCAAAGAATACATGAAAACTCTACGAACAAAATGTACCGAAACTGGTACTTTATTAATCTTGGATGAGATACAAACTGGATTTGGAAGAACGGGAAGCTTTTTTGCTTTTGAACAGTTCGAAATTACCCCAGACATTTTGGTAATTGCCAAAGCTCTTGGTGGCGGGATGCCAATTGGTGCTTTTGTTTCGAGCAAAAAAAATATGGATTGCCTGACTAATAATCCAATGCTGGGTCACATTACAACCTTTGGTGGACATCCAGTAAATTGTGCTGCAGCTGTTGCTAATATTAATGTAATTCAAGAAGAAAATTTAGTTGCAGACGTTCACAAAAAAGGAGTTTTGATGAAGCAATTACTTTCTCATTCCTTGGTGAAAGAAATCAGACAAATAGGATTGATGCTCGCCATTGATCTTGAAGATGAAGAAATTACTCAACAAGTAGTGGAAGGTTGCATGGAAAAAGGGATTATCGCTTTTTGGTTCTTGTCTTGTCCTGCTAGTTTTCGGTTAGCTCCACCGCTTACTATTTCGTTTGAAGAAATTGAGAGGGTTTGTGAGGTTATTTGTGGGGTTTTTGATGGGGTGGAATAGATATTCGAATTGTCAGATACTTGGATATTCAGATTAAATAAAACCTAAATCTTATTCATCCAGTCAGACTGAGCGTAGTCGAGGTCCAGCAAAGAAAAGAGACCGCAATAACAATTTAATCCTCTTCCTCCAAAGCTGCAGCCAATTCATCAGTCATTTCAAGAGTGTGGTACACCACATTCACATCATCGTCCTCTTCCATTTTGTCAATCAATTTTAGTACAGATTTTGCTTTATCTACATCCAAAGCCATTGTAGTTGTAGGGATTCTTTGGAGTTCTTGACTCTTTACTTCAATTTTCATTTCGTCCAACTTACTTTGCATTTCGCCATAGCTATCAAACGAAGTATAGATAAATACATCTTCTTCCTGAACATCGATTTCTTCTAATCCAGCATCAATCAATTCAAATTCTAAATCTTCCAATTCCCACTCTTTCAGTAATTCTCTATCAATTGTAAACACACCCTTTCTATCAAACATAAACGAAAGTGAACCATGAGTTCCCAATTCACCACCATATTTGCTAAAAACTGCTCTTACGTTTGCTACCACTCTGTTATTATTGTCCGAAGTTGCTTCTACAAATACTGCTATTCCATTGGATGCGTATCCTTCAAAAGTATACTCAACTAAGTTTGCCGCATCATCACCAGAACCTTTTTTTATGGCACGCTCCATGGTGTCTTTAGGCATATTTGCCCCTTTCGCGTTCTGAATAGCTACTCTCAAAGCAGGGTTCATATCGGGATCTGGACTTCCTCCGTCTCTGGCTGCAATAGTAATTTCCTTGATTATTCGAGTGAAAATTTTTCCTCTCTTTGCATCTTTCGCTCCTTTTTTGTGCTTAATGGATGACCATTTACTATGTCCTGACATCTTTGTGTTATTTGTAATCTGACCTTAGGCAGAATGTGATTAATCTGTTATCTTTGAGCCGTAAAGTTAAGAAAATCAGACTTAATCTGAAAATGATTTTTCAGAACATCAATTCAATGAAAAACCCTAAAAACATAGTGATTTTTGTCTCAGGAAATGGGAGTAATATGAGTAATTTAATTTCTCATTTTGAGTCTAATCCTGACATTAATGTCGAAGCTGTTTTTTCTAACAAAAAAGACTGCTTGGGAGTTATAAATGCTCAAAAAGCGGGAGTAAATACTATAGCTTTCTCGAAAAAAGAATTGGAAGAAGGAAATGTAACTGAATTGGTTGATTTATTGAATGTTGATTTAATTATACTCGCTGGTTTTCTTTTAAAAATCCCTGGAGAATTTACTTCTAGATTTGAAAATGAGATTGTGAATGTTCACCCTTCTCTCCTGCCTAAATTTGGCGGAAAAGGTATGTATGGAAAGCATGTCCACAAAGCTGTGATTGAAGCTGAAGAAACCAAATCGGGTATTACTTTTCATTATGTAAATGAACATTATGACGAGGGAAACATCATAGAGCAGTTTGAATGCGAAGTAAAACCAACCGATACTTGGAAAGATTTACAAGTTAAAATTCAGCAACTTGAACACGAACATTTTCCTATGGTAATCGAAAAACTCCTTGCCCAATGAGTCATGTAAATATATATACCGATGGTTCTGCATTAGGAAATCCTGGTCCTGGTGGTTACGGAATTGTGCTAATGGCAGGGAAGCATTACAAAGAAGTAAAAGAGGGATTTCGCCACACAACTAACAACCGAATGGAGTTGCTAAGTGTAATTGTAGCTCTTGAAATGTTAAAGAAACCCGGATATAAAGTCCGTATATTTTCAGACAGTAAATATGTGGTAGATTCTGTAGAGAAAAAATGGGTGTTTGGCTGGGTGAAAAAGAATTTTAAAGGCAAGAAAAATGCCGATTTGTGGAAACGGTTTTTATTAATTTACCCAAAACATGAAGTTGAATTTGTATGGGTAAAAGGACACGCAGGAAACAAATACAATGAGGTTTGCGACCAACTTGCAGTTGCTGCTGCCAATGGTAAAGACTTATTAGTGGATCAGGGGTATGAGGATTCTCAGAAAGAGGAAAAGGGGTTGTTTTAGGATTCATCTTTCAAAATATTTTGTTTCTGAAAAAAAGATAAAACCCTCAGGTTTAAAACTTACTAATCAAACACATTTGTCATTCCCATGAAAATGGGAATCTTAATTCGAGAATTTCTCAAATTACTAATATTAAAAAAAACAGATGTTCTGAACTTGATTCAGAATCTGTTAATTAATAACCAAATCAGTATCTGTTTTAGATTCCGCATCAAGTGCGGAATGACAAATGGAAAAAGGTAATTGTCAAAATTTAATAACCCAACTTAACTCTGACTTTTTCCAGCACTTCATCGGCTATTTTTCTAGCTTTTTCAGCACCAATTTTTAGTTGTTCTTCTACCAAATTTGGGTTTTCTACAAAATGGTTAAATCTCTCTCTTTCTTCTTTAAAATTTTCTGTAATCAATTCAAAAAGAGCTTGTTTAGCATGTCCGTAACCATAGCCACCAGCTTGATAATTCTTTCTCATTTCAACTATTTGTTCCTCAGAGGCAAGCAGTTTATACAAAGTAAAACAATTACAAGTATCAGGATTCTTAGGGTCTTCAAGAGGAGTACTATCGGTTTCAATTCCCATTATTTGCTTGCGTAATTTCTTGTCAGCCAAGAAAATATTAATCACATTATTCTTCGATTTACTCATCTTAGAACCATCAGTTCCAGGAATAAGCATTGTGTCTTCTTGTATTTTTGGCTCAGGCAATACCAATGTTTCTCCCATCTGGTTGTTAAATCTACTAGCCACATCTCTGGCCATTTCGATATGCTGTAACTGATCTTTTCCTACAGGAATAATCTCCGAATCGTATAATAAAATATCAGCAGCCATCAACATTGGGTAATCGAATAAACCTGCGTTTACATCTTCTAATCTATCCGCTTTATCTTTAAATGAATGAGCTAATTTTAATCTTTGGTATGGAAAAAAACAATTCAAATACCAAGTTAGTTCAGTTACTTGAGGAATGTCACTTTGGCGATAAAATACTGTTTTATTTACATCAAGACCGCAAGCCAACCAAGCTGCAGCTGTATTTAATGTGTTAGTTTTAAGAATCTCTGCATCTTTTATTTGAGTCAAAGTATGGAGATTAGCAATAAATAAAAATGATTCATTCTCTTTATCTTCCGACATTTTGATTGCGGGAATTATTGCTCCTAAAAGATTTCCTAAATGTGGAGTTCCTGTACTTTGTATCCCTGTTAAAATTCGTGCCATTATGTGTTCTAAAATTTACTACTCAAAGTAACTAAATTTTATTCCTTATTCCGAATTTTAACTCTCAATTTCTAATTCGTAGTTGGATTTTAGGTATTTTTTAAATTCAATAAATAATTGATTAATATCATCTAGATTTTCTTTTCTAACGTATCTTTTAACTAAATTTTCATCCGCTTCTCTTAGCAAAACTGGAAGTTTTTTTATTCCAACTGCTTCACAGCTACCTATTAATTTGTGACTTAATAATTTTGCATTTGAATAGTCTTTGGTTTCTATGTATAGATTAAGCAGGTTAAAATCTTTCTCTGCGTTACGCAAAAAAATTTCTAAGGCTTGAACATAAATATCTTCACCTAACTCGTTAAGTATACTTTTTTTAATCACTGGTTATCAGTTGAATTATCTCTTTTGTGAGTGGTTTTTGCAATACTTGATGTAACTTATATTTCTCTTTGAACTCTTTGTGAGCTCCTTGTTCTACAAACAAAAAAACTTTTGTTATTTGTTTTTCCTGAGGCAATTCAGAATGGTTTTTTATAAATTCCAATCCATTCATTATTGGCATGTTCATATCAAGAAGTGCAATGTCAACTTTGTTTCCTTCGATAAGAAAATCTATAGCTTCTTTGCCATTTCCAAAAGGAAATACTTCACAACCTTCTATTTCTTTTCTAAGTTTATTCTTATTAATAAAATTAGTGGTTGCATCATCATCAATTAGTGCTATTCTCATGAACCACTTTGTTAAGGTCATCAAAAATCTCTTTTACTTCTTTTTTGTATTTTCGAGATAATGGAATTGATGTATTTCTGATTGCTACTTCTTGAGAACCAAGTTTTGTAACCTTATTTATATTAACTATAAATGACCTGTGAACTCGAACAAAAACCTTTGGATTTAAAGTTTCCTCTACTTGTTTTAATATCCCTGTTGTGGTAATTTTACCTTCCGTAGTACAGTAAGTAATGTAACTGCTTGAACCTTCAATATATCCTATATTTCTATAAGGAACTTTTTGAGTTTCTCTATTCTTTTTGATGAGAATAAACTCCTCGTCTTCCTCGTTTATTTTCTCTAAATTTGGGTTTCCAAAAATTCTTCTTTTTGCTTTTTCTACTCCACTGTTCAATCTATCAAGGTCTATAGGTTTCACAATGTAATCTATTGCATCGAATTCAAATGCTTTTATAGCATGCTTTGTTTGTGATGTAATAAATATTATCTCGGGTTTATGCTCAAGTTTGTAAAGCATTTCCAATCCATTTTCATAAGGCATCTCAATATCCAAAAACATTATTTCAACTTCATGTTCATCAATCGTTTCTCTAGCTTCAACAGCATTGGAACAAGCTTTGATTAGATTAAGCGAACCGTTTTTCTTAATCAGGTTTGTGAGAATAAACCTTGATGTTTCATCATCATCTACAATAATACATGATATTGGTCTTGGCATGGATTTTTTTCTTAATTACGCCCCTAAAATAATAAAAAAAACTGAAATTGCTTACTATTAACTATAATTGAGGGTTATGATAGAGTCTGAATTTAATGGTTTTTGAATTTTCAGAATGAATTAGTTTCCAACTTTTATCTAATTCTTGCAATTCTAAATCTGTAAATTCATTCACTGCATTTGAGTAAAGAATGTATTGTTGTTTTTTGAAATCAACTTCAGGAAAACTCCATGTTTCATTAGATAAATTCAGGTATTTTTGAGGATAAGCACCGGGAAAATCAAACCCAACTTTTGCTTTATCAATTCCATTTTTATCCATAAATTGAATCATTTTTTCTCTCAAATTATAATAAGGTAAATGCCCCAGAGTTGAATCCCATCCTTGGGAAATTTTATCAGGATACACCCAAAAACTACCTGATATTAAACTAATTAAGACAAAAAAGCCTCCAATTATTTTGAAAGTTTTATTTTCAATAATTTGGAATAAAGCGTAACAAATAAAAATAGAAATAGAAAAGTAAATAGGCATGAAGTATCTATGTCCTTTTAAGTCAAAATAAATAATTGCCGGGATTGATAAAAAGGCTAAAATCAAAAAGGCTAAAGCACCTAATTGTTTAGTTTTTTTATCCAATAATTTTCTTTTTTTCCATAAAGTTGGGACTAAAATAATGCCAATAATCCATAAAGCTATTCGACCAAAATCTAACAATCTCCAACCAAATATTGCTGTGTTTTTTATCATTCCGTCTACTCCTACTCTTTCAAAAAATATTGCCCAAGGAGAGTTTTCATGGTAACCTATCCAGCCTTTTTGATTAAAATGAAACCAGCTAAAGAGAATAAAAATTAATGCAGCTGGTAAATAAGGCAACCCTATTTTTACCAAATCAACTACTTTGTTTTTTAAATTTACTTTTAGATTGAGATTCAAAAATACATCAAATAAAAATAATGGAACTGTGAGTATCATTCCTCTTAAGCTTACTAAAAACAGGCAAGCAAAAGCTAATGCTTTGAGTTTTTTATTATCAAAAACAATTGAATTTAATCCCAGCAAAAAGAAAAACAACAAAGGAATATCTGGGGAAACAAGTGAAGCTTGACTCAAAAAAGTAGTGTCTGCTAAAACAATTAGCATTACCCAAATATGATGCTGTTTATCAAAATAGTGCCTTACTAATTTATTCAATTGCCAGGCTATTCCGATAGCAAATGGAAGAATAAAAAGGTGGCTAATCCATAAACTTTTACCAAAAATAGTCCAAAGAACTGCCAATAAATAACCAAAAGTAGGTATGTGTCCACTATCTATTTCATCTGGCAGGAGGGCTAACTTTAACTCATTATCGTAATAAAAAGTTGCGTGTTTTGAAGCTAATTGTACTGTATCCCAAAAGAAAATATGATCCAAAGAAAATAAAATGAGTACAGTAAGCCCAATTGCCGAAATTGTAAATTCCCAATTGGTTTTAAAAAAATTATATAGTTTATTTTCTTTCAAATACTTTAACTTTTATGTTAGCAATTTCAATATTTAATCTATCCTTGTTCCAAACATAGATTTTTAATGTATCATTGACATTCCTGATATTTGGAGTCATATATTGAGCTGTAAAAACAGCAAAGTCTCTATCTAGAAAGGTTCTTGAAGGAATCTTTGTGGTGTAATAACCGTAGGCACCTTCTCTTCGATTCATGTGAGTTACAATTAATGGCATTTTTTCTTCTGAAAGTTCTTTTCCTCTATATACCACTTTTACCTCAACCCAAATATGGTCTTTAGTTGTTATTTCTTTAAAAGGTTTTTCATAAGATGGAGAAAATTCTATTTCAGGGGTGAAATTAAAACCATTCACCATATCATCAAAGTCAATATTCTCCTCTGATACCATCTTGTACTCACTCTTATTAGAAAATTTGTGAACCCCATCAAAATCGCGAAATACAGTAAGTAATTCTTTATCCGTATCAGTCACCGAAGTCTTAAGAAAAGATACCCAATAATACTCTTTGGTGGTTCTGTAAGGTTCTAAAATTCCGTTTCTTAATTGCCACCATTGGAACTGATTCAGCGACAAACATAGAATAACAAATACTAAAACTCCTATTCTTAAAACTTTAGATTTTTCAAGCAATTGAGTCAAAAATAACCCCAAGGATATCGCCAAAATTGGATAAGTTGTAATGAGTGGCCTGTTTGAAAATCCTGCTCCATACCACCACTCCGTCCAACTAAAAATTATATAGGTGGTTACCACAAAATAAGATGTGTAAGCAATAGCAGATTTTCTATGATTTTTGAATAAATAATAAAAACCAATTAAACTCAATATCATAACTGGAGTGTATATTAACCATCCTTTTTTGTAACTAAATAAGGATTCAAAAACATAAGGTGAAAACACATCTAATCCTACGCCAGGGTTAATGTAACTATCATAAAATAATTTACCAGTTTTTACATACCAATAACTCATTTGAGGCAATGCAACTATGAGGCAAACTCCTATCATCCACAAAAATTGAAGCTTGTGTTTCTTTATTAATTCCCACTTCTCAAGTAGAGTTGATTTTGAATACACCCCAAAGAAAATAGGGATTAATACAATTAAAACTTCACTAGGTTTTACTAATGACATAATGGTAATAAATCCCCCTATTGCTAGCAAATTTTTGAGTTTCTGGGTCTTGTGCCATTGGATAGTATTCCAAATTATAAGGCACACAAACAGAAACAAAACATTTACTGTTTCAAGGTTTTTGAGTGATAAATGATGAGAGTAATTGGTTGCCAAAACAACTATTATAATTACAAATGCTGCTATTTTATCTGGAACATATTGTAGTAAAATTTTTCGCAGATACAACAATCCTAAAATAGTGTAAAACAAACCTCCAACTACCATTGCGTATTGATAAGGCATACTAAATCCATCCGCAGGATACCCAAATAAAAAAGCCGAACCATGCCCCAAAAGGAAGAAGGGAAGGTATAAAAAAGCCATTCCTAACAAGAAAAAATACATAGGTTCTCCATCGGGAGTTGAGGAGATTTGATAAAGCGTTCCGGTAAGCTCTTTTTCTTCGTTAATCTGCTCTATCCATTCTCTGTTTTCCATGAGTGGATCATCATAAACAAAGGTTGCTGGCAATGGTAAATAATAGCCAAGAACATCCCAAGAAGTCTCTCTCTCTGATACATTAGACAGCCTAAAAACAATTAATACAGTAATTAGCAATAGGGTAACTATTGCTGATTTGCTTGATATAAAATTGATTGCTTTTGATTTCATTTTCAGAAAAAATTCCTTGCTAACTTACAAGAATTTATTCTACCGAAAGCCTTAATTCATGAAAAGAATTTTGGTCACTTGTTTTGAGGAGCCATCTGGAGCAGTCATAAAAACTAAATAAATACCTGTGCTTGCTTTGGTTCCATCCAATTTATTTCCGTTCCAAATTGCCTGCCCACCTATAGAAACAGTATTGAAAACTACATTTCCTGAAATATCAGTAATCCTTACATCCGAGTCTGCAATTAAGCCTTTAATAGCTATTTTTCCTGTATAATCTGGTGAAACTGGATTTGGATAAGCATATACATCCAAAAATGCTTCTTGAGGTTCTGTGGCTTCTCCTTTATAAGAAATTAAACCTCTATCAGTCGAAATAAATACTTCACCTGTTTCATGATCGATTGCAATATCATTAATATTATTTGATAAAAGAGGGCTGTTTTCAGTGGTAAATCCTAAAATTTGACTTGTGCCATCAGGAGAAAGAACAAATATACCTGAACCTTCGGTACCAATCCATTTTCTATTCCCTCCATCAATAGCAATTGTTGTAACACGCTCATTTTCTAATAGTAACTCTACATTTCCGTCAAGTGTTACCTTTATTTTTTCAACTGAAAAACTTGATGCCGAAAATAAGTCAGAAGGATTGTAAAAAACATAAACCCCTTCTTCCGTCCCAATCCACATTTCTCCATCTCTATCTTCAGCAATGCAAATAGGTGAAGACTCTAAATTGCCTTTTGCAGCTCCATTTGAAATCTCTTTAAATTGGTCATCTGTTTCATCCAAAAGAGTGCCATTATCATTATAAACTACAAGCTTGTCATCTTTAAAAATTATCCATTTATAGTTGTTAAGCTCATCAATTGTAACCGATGCTCCAATTTTATTTTTATTTGCAGTTCCACAATCAAATGATTTCCAAACCCCTGAAGATGTTTTAAGTAATAACGGGTTTTCAACCCATGAATTTACTGCCCACAAATTACCATTTGCATCAAAAGTTCCATCTTTTACTGCAAATCTATCATTATGTACAGAGCTTATTCTCATAGAAGAATTAGTTGAATCATAGGCTTCTACTAATTTTTTGTTCTGTAAAACAGCAATACCTTTTAAAGAAAAAGAACATACATATGCCTTTTTTGGATCTTCGGGATTTACAATCATACCCACAAAATCATTCATACAATTACTTGAATTTTTAGGAAAACAATACTCTCCTGATTGTTTTGCTAAGTTGTAAATCGACCAGACATTTTCTCGAATATCATAATGAAAAGCACCATCATTGTTGTAGGTTTTGTTCCATCCGCCACCAACTAATGAACCCGTAGAACCCCATAACTGTCCATCTTCAACTTCAATATCCAAAACATTTGTGCTGTATATAAATTTTGGGTTTTCAAAATTTGCATCAAAGTTTTCTTTTATTCTTACTATAGCATTCTCGGCATCTCCAATATAGAAATGACTGCCATCAAATTGAATCATATTGCACTTTGGCCTCCAAAATCCATCATAATTTGTTAGTGTCTTTGTGATTGCCAAATTTGTATCCATGACATAAATAGTGTCATATTTATTTATCATCAATACATTACTTGACGAGGAAAGTGAAAGATTTTTTTTATCAGAAATACTTGAGATTCTAGACCAATTTCCTGATTTTAAAACAAATAAAGAGTCTGAAGAAGTTGAATTAATTGAGCTTGCCATAACTACTCCTAAAGAAGAAGTTATTGAATTCAGTTCGTTATTAAAATTGGGAATAGTTGTTGATTTTGTCCAAGAATTAAAATCAGTTAAAAAAGCACTGTTTTCATTAGCGGTGTAGAGTCCATCTTCTGTAGCTGCATAGATTGTACTATTTTCAATGATTAATTGATTTACTCTCAATTGAGAGGCTCCAGCTCCAATTATATAGGTGTCTTTTACTTCCTTTTTTTTAATATCAAAAACTACTATCCCAAATCCACATGATAAATAGGCGAAATTTCCTTTACAATAAATATCATAAATTGCTTTATCTCCAACAATACTACTCTCTCTGATTTGAAATAGATTAGTGGTTTCATTATCGATAATAATGTCAACATTTCCATTTTCGTAACCAACAATAAGTGTATTGTTCGCTAAATTATAACCTATTGAAGAAAGTCCGATGTCAGATAAAGCATTTACTTCAGTTAATCTTTCAATGCTTCCATCTGTAAAATTTCTAATAATTACTGCATTTCTTGTTGCTCCGTAAGCAACTTTATTATGGCTTACTATATCAATTACATTATTATAGGGGAAGTAACTTTTCCATTTACCAATAGCTGTTCCCTGACCAAAAATATAGAAGGTCATTAAAAAAAATGAAATAAATATTGGTGTTTTTAATTGCATCTATTAGGGTTTAATTTCAGAACGAAACTTAGACATTTCTATTGTTTATCAAGTAAATTTAATGCAAGCCAGCTCATCATTCCCATTCCTATTTCAAGAGATTTTTCGTCTACATTAAATGTTGAAGTATGTAATCCTGTGCTTTCGCCTGTTCCTAACCTATAGAAGCAACCAGGAATTGATTGTGTATAATATGAAAAATCTTCTGCTGTCATTCTCAAATCCAAATCTATTACATTTTCTTTACCTAAATAAGCAATAGCAGCTTCTTGAGCAATTTGAGTTACTTTTTCGTCATTTTTTAAAAAAGGATATCCTTTTCTTACTTCAAATTCACATTTTCCACCCATACTTTCAGCTATTCCTTCGGCAATTTTCACCATTTTTTTGTGTGCCTTTTCTCTCCATTCTTCATTCATGGTTCTGAAAGTTCCTTCAATTTTTACCTCGTCAGGAATTATATTAGTAGCTCCTCCAGTAGAATTTATTTTTCCAAAAGACAGTACAGAAGGTACGTCTGGCTTGGCATGCCTGCTTACAATTTGCTGTAGAGAACTAATTATTTCGCAAGCAATTAAAACAGTATCTACACATTTGTGCGGTAAAGCTGCATGCCCTCCTTTTCCTTTAACTGTAAGGTATAATTCATCGGTTGACGCCATATACATTCCTGGTCTAAAACCAACTTTCCCCAAGGGTAAATCAGGAAAAACATGCTGACCAAGTATTGTTCTTGGCGAAGGATTTTCAAGAACTCCTTCTTTAATCATTAATGATGCTCCTCCCGGTAGTTTTTCTTCTCCTGGCTGAAAAATAAATTTTATAGTTCCTTCAAATTCGCTTTTTAATTTGTTTAAAATTGAGGCAACACCCAATAAAGAAGCACTATGAACATCATGCCCACAAGCATGCATCACACCGTTATTTTGTGATTTATAAGAGATGTTATTTTCTTCCAAAATTGGCAAAGCATCCATATCAGCTCTTAATGCAATTACTTTGCTTTCGGGATTTTTTCCTTTTATCAAAGCCACTATACCTGTTTTAACAAAACCAGTTTCGAACTCTATTTCTAGTTTTGTGAGAACATCTTGAATATATTTTGAGGTATTAAATTCTTGGAAAGAAAGTTCAGGATTCTGATGAAGATGCCTTCTGATAGCTAATACTTCATCATAATTTTGAGAGGCAAACTCTTTTATTTTATTTACTAAATTATTATCCATTTAAGTTTCCCGTATAAAGTTTAATGCCGTTGTAAATCAATTTGATAGCAATCAATAACATAATTACTCCAAATATAATTTTAACTAAATTTTCATCTACTTTGTGAGCAAGCTTTGCTCCAAAATATCCTCCTACAATAAAAGTTGAAGCAACAATTCCAGCTACTTTTAAATCTACATTACCAGCTTTGTAATAATGCATAAATGCTAAAATTCCGATAGGAGGAAGCATAAGCGCAAGGCTTGTTCCTTGAGCTTGTAGTTGAGTTAACCCTACTAAATAAATTAATCCAGGAACTATTATTATCCCTCCTCCAATTCCTATAAAGCCAGATAATATGCCTGCTGTTACTCCTATTAATATTAAATAAGCGAGTGTTTGAAAATCCACAATGAAAAGTATTTTAAGTTTAAAAATCTAAAGATAGAGAAAAGTAGTTGATTCTGCCTTGATTAACCCCATCCTCTATTCCCCAAGACCAATCATATCGTACAAAATATCCAAATAACTCAGCCCTTAATCCAAATCCATATCCAAAAATTATTGGCTCCCTTTGATTTTCGAGAATTACTGTTATCGGCTTTTGTGTCACTTCTCTTTTGTTGAATGAGTTCTCAAGAGAATAAGGGTTTGGTCCTGTCCAAGCGGTTCCCACATCTCCAAAACCTACTATTTGAAATGAAGACAAAAATTTGCTTTGTACAGGATACTGACTAAAATACCTGAAAATTGGCCATCTTATTTCTGAGTTAATTACGGCAAAACTATTTCCAAAACGAGTGTTTTGGATAAAACCTCTCATTGGTGTGGCAATAGTTTGAAATGCAAAACCTTTGTCTGTTGGAATAATTGTTTCTTCATTAAATCTTGGTATAAAACCTCCATCAACTCCACCCATGTAATACACTAATTTTCTATTTCCAAAGGAGGTGCTTGCTGCAAAACGAGATGCAAAAGTTAATTCTCTATGGATTTTTTGATAATGACGAACGTCAGCTCCCAACACAAAGAAATCTGTTTTTTCTTCATAAATCTCATGATAAAATTCTCCAAAAAGCTTCAATCTTGTTCCTTCATACAAGTTGATTCCTCTATCAAATGTGTTATCATAGATGTATTCTAATTTTACACCTCCCATATTTCTAAAAATATCTTCGGACTCTAAGCTTGGTCTATCCACTGAAGAAATAACTGTTAAATCGTTTCTTAAATTAAAAGTAACGCCAATTGCTGATACTTCTGTAAAAGGATATTTCAGTCTGTATTTTAACTCATGGATCATTGTTCTAATTGGGTACAATCCATTATCATTGGTATATACTTGGCGAGAAAATAAATACTTTTTATCTATTCGTTGAGCCAAATCTTCATATACTACTAAATAATCATTATCTCGTAAATTAAAGGATAGATTAACTCCTCCTATTAATCTGTAATCCTCCATCAAATCCTTCATTTGAATCATATTAAACACATTAATACTTGGATTATTAAACACAGGAGAATTTGGATTAAAAACTTGATAACTGTTATTGATAAAGTTATTGTCTAGCTGACTTGTCACCTCATCTAAAGTAAAGTTGATGTTATACAACTTTCTTGTAGGTAATATAAATTCTTCATCTACTTTCGGAATCTTTTTACCTATTTCATTATTAGGATTCATAAAAACCATTTCATTTTCGATTGGTTTTTCAATAACCTTTTTTGGCTTTTCTTCTATAAATCGGTAATTCTTGGTATTTATTATTGAGTCGCTTTCTATGATAGGAATTGACTGAAGTAATTCTACAGTACTCTTTTTCTCTTGGTTTTCAAAATTTTGATTCTCAACATTTTGGTAATAAGTATTGCTGACATCTGTTGCAATCATTTTATCTAATGATAATTCCCCTTTGTATAACTTATATTCTCCATTTTGATACATCAAAACCCCTAGATTATTGTTGTTTTGGGTGAAATCCAATTCTAAAATACTTCTCTTATAATCGGTTAAAATAGAGCTTTTTGAGTAATATCTGTAAGTAATTACCGTGTCCACTGAACTAATTGTACTATCAAAAACAGCTATATACCTATTTACAATTCCGTTCTGATCAGAAGTGTATGTATATTGTTTATCAGCAACTTCATAAGGCTGAAACTCATCTACTTTTGGTGTATTGGTAACTCGTTTTAGGGTTCTTTGAAATTTCTTTTGTAAATCGTAGATATATAAATCGTATTTATAAGGAAGAGGTTTTCTTTCGGAATCAATGTATAAAGAGTCATTTTTTCTATTTGAAGAAAAAATAATCTTAGATGAATTTTCAATAAATGAAGGATCTATTTCATCATAAAAATCGTTAGTCAACTGCAAATATCCATTTCCTAAAATAGTATATAGGTATAGATCAACATTTCCTTTTTGAACTCCAGTAAAAACAAATTGCGTTCCTGTATGGTTGTAACTAAAGCTTGTTATTTTATTTATTTTTTGAACCTGAATCGCATTCTTTTTTTTTGATTCTAAGTTATAAAAATTGAAAAAAACTGCTCCGTGTCTTTCTTCTACAAAAGCCAATGTTTTACCATCAGGATGCCAATCAAGAAGTGGATAAGACTCATCTTCTTTTCTTTCTATTTTGTAACCTCTCTTAAGAACTTTTGTATACTTTTTTGTACTTAAATCATAAATCCAGATGTAATATTTCCCTAAATCATTGGTGCTATAGGCTATTTTTGTTCCATCAGGGCTTATTTTATATTGCGTTATTTTCCCTTTCTTTTTTCTTTTCTTTATTGCAATCTCTTCTTGAAAAGGAAGTTTTCTTTGCATTTCATCTTTCTCGTATTGCTTTTTATAATAATTTACAAAATCAGCATTTAGTGCTTTTGTTGATTTTCCTAAAACAAACCTAAAACTAGACTCAAAGCTTTTCGAAATACTTACCAAATACAAGATTTGAGGAATCACTTCATCTCCGTAGACTTGAGCAATATAATTCCAAATCGCATGCCCAGCATATTTTGCATCAGCAGGCTGTATTCTTCCTAGTTTATTATAGTTATCGTTAAGGATATTATCTTTTACAATGTTATCAATTTCACTGTCCCACTCAGTTGATTTATAGGAATACAAACCTTGAGTAAACCATTCAGGAAGAGCAATTGTGGCAGAACCTCTCACTACTTTTTTCCAACTACTTCTATACACCATTTTATTCACAATAACCTCTGCGAGCGAAGCCCTAATTTGCTTGTCAAAATTAGTATGATCATCTTCAAAATACACAAACATCTTATTGCCAATGATATTATTTTTACCCCCAATATTTGAGGATATTTCGTTGGTAAGCCCAATATTACTTTGCTTAAAATCCGATTGTTTATTAAATACAAGAATCTCTAATTTTGAGTCTAATTCTGTTTCAAAAAACAATTCTAATTCCTGTAAACTTTTGTGTGCAGAACGAGCAACATACTCCGCATGCTCTTTTCCGTTTCCATAAAAGAAAACTCTGAATCTTTGAAAATCATAGTATTGCCAAAAGAATGTAACTTCTTGCACCCTGTTTTTTCCAAACTCTTGAAACGAACCATTGTAAAATTGTGCTTCCCCATTTTTAGATGAAAACATAAATAGAATCAGTACAATTCCGAAATATTTATAATAGTGTTTAAACATGTAAAAGTAAAAATACGAAAAACAACTTGAGTTATTCTGTTTCGGTTATAGAAGTTGATTTTAAATCTTGGAATAAATTGTTTTTTTCAATCTCAGGAAGAATTTTATTCGACACTTCCAATAGTGGCTTGTAGAGTATTGAGTTTTCTTTAGTCTCCTTTGGAATAAAATTCAATTTACTATCATAGGATTCAATAATAGTAAGCAATACACCTAAAGCCAATCCAATTTTAAGAACCGCAAAAAGAGCCCCTAAAAGTTTGTTAACTAGCTTTAATGCAACCATATTGATGATCCGCTCAACAACTTTTCCGGCAGCAAAAACCAACACTAAAATAATAAGAAATGTAACCGTAAAAGAAACTATATTCAAATATTCAGAATCTATGTAAGATGCTAAATATTCTGCAGTAGTATCCGAAAATTTTAATCCACCATACACCCCAAGTATGAGTGCAACAATGCTTACTAACTCAAATACAAGTCCTTTCTTAAACCCTTTGTAACCAAACCAAAGTAAGATTACAACAATAAATACATCAATAAAATTCATCGGAATCAAAGATATAGTTTTTATCAAGAATCTATATAAATAAGCTATTTTTGTTCTTATAACTTGCTTTAAATTTATTCAAAAGTTACTTTTACCATTACATACAAGAAAAAACTATAAATAAACATGTCTAAATCAAAATTCACTACCATAGGTCGTAAAATCTTAATGGCTTTGTCAGGATTCTTTTTAATGTTTTTCTTATTACAGCATTTAACCATCAACATGCTATCAGTAATAAGCCCTGACACATTCAATGAAGTATCTCAGTTTATGGGAACTAACCCTGTAGTTCAGTTCGCTTTACAGCCCGTTTTAATATTCGCAGTATTTTTTCATTTCATTATGGGAATTGTACTTGAATTACAAAACAGAAGAGCAAGAACAGTAAAATATGCTTACAATAAACCAAGTGCAAACTCTAATTGGATGTCAAGAAATATGATTTACTCTGGTCTTGTAGTATTGGCTTTTTTAGGACTTCACTTTTATGATTTTTGGGTTCACGAAATCACTGAAAAATATATTGACGGAGATATGACTGGATTGATTGACCCTAACAATCCAAACAGCGGATACAGATACTACGATGAATTAAGCGAAAAATTTATTGACCCTATTAGAGTTATTATCTACATTATTTCTTTTGTATTGTTAGCCTTGCATTTACTTCATGGATTCCAATCTTCTTTCCAATCTGTAGGAGTAAGTAAAGGAAAAAACTTTATCAAAAAATTCGGAAACGCATTTGCAATTGTTGTTCCAGCAGGATTCATTTTTATTGCAATTTTTCACTTTTTACAACATTAATATAGACTATGAGCACACTTGATTCTAAAGTCCCAGAAGGTCCATTAAAAGATAAATGGACAACTTATAAAGATAAAATTGACTTAGTTAACCCTGCTAACAAAAGAAAAATTGATGTCATTGTTATCGGTACTGGTCTTGCTGGAGGTTCTGCCTCAGCTACCCTTGCCGAACAAGGCTATAACGTAAAAGCATTTTGTTACCAAGATTCACCAAGAAGAGCCCATTCAATTGCGGCACAAGGAGGAATTAACGCAGCAAAAAATTACCAAGGAGATGGAGATTCTAATTATCGTTTATTTTATGATACAGTAAAAGGGGGTGATTACCGATCTAGAGAAGCAAATGTTTACAGACTTGCAGAAGTATCTGGAAATATTATTGACCAATGTGTAGCTCAAGGAGTTCCTTTTGCCAGAGATTATGGAGGATTGTTGGATAACAGATCTTTTGGAGGGGTATTGGTTTCAAGAACTTTTTATGCAAAAGGTCAAACAGGACAACAGTTATTACTTGGAGCATACTCAGCAATGAACAGACAAATTGCTAGAGGAAAAATTGAAATGTACAACAGACATGAGATGTTGGACATAGTAAAAATAGATGGGAAAGCAAGAGGTATTATTGCTCGTAACTTAATTACCGGAGAACTTGAAAGACATTCTGCTCATGCAGTTGTAATTGCATCTGGAGGATACGGAAATGTATATTTCTTATCAACTAATGCAATGGGAAGTAATGTTACTGCAGCATGGAAAACTCACAAAAAAGGAGCTTACTTTGCTAATCCTTGTTTTACACAAATTCACCCAACTTGCATCCCAAGATCGGGAGATTATCAATCTAAGTTAACATTGATGTCTGAGTCATTGAGAAATGACGGAAGAATCTGGGTACCCAAGAACATGGATGATGTAATGGCTATCCGTGAAGGAAAGAAAAAGCCAACCGATTTATCTGAAGACGAAAGAGATTATTACTTAGAAAGAAGGTATCCAGCTTTTGGAAACTTAGTACCAAGAGATGTTGCTTCTAGAGCTGCTAAAGAAAGATGTGATGCTGGTTATGGTGTTAACAAAACTGGAGAAGCAGTTTATTTAGATTTTAAATCAGCTATTGAAAGATACGGAAAAGAGCAAGCAAAAATTCATAACGAAGAAAATGCTTCTGCTCAAAGAATTTATGATTTAGGAAAAGATATTGTAGAAGCAAAATATGGTAACTTATTCCAGATGTATGAGAAAATCGTAGATGAAAATCCTTACAAAACACCTATGATGATTTATCCTGCAACTCACTATACAATGGGAGGATTATGGGTAGATTACAATTTAATGACAACAGTAGAAGGTTGTTACGCAATCGGAGAAGCAAACTTCTCTGATCATGGAGCAAATAGACTTGGTGCTTCTGCGCTAATGCAAGGATTAGCTGACGGATATTTTGTATTACCTTACACTATTGGTGATTATTTATCAAATGATATTAGAACGGGAAAAATTCCTACCGATACAGATGAGTTTAATGAAGCTGAAAACTCCGTAAAAACTACACTGGAAAAACTAATAAACACTGGCGGAACAAAAGCTGTAGATTATTTCCACAAAAAGCTAGGTGTTATTATGTGGAACAAAGTAGGAATGTCAAGAAATGCTACTGGACTAAAAGAAGCAATAGCTGAGATTCAAGAATTAAGGGCTGACTTCTGGAAAAATGTAAGAGTACCTGGAGGTGTAAATGAAGTAAATAGAGAACTAGAAAAAGCTGGAAGAGTTGCTGATTTCTTAGAACTTGGAGAGTTGTTTGCTCAAGATGCACTTACAAGAGAAGAATCTTGTGGAGGACACTTCAGAGAAGAATCAGTAGAGATTGATGGAGAACAACAAGGAGAAGCAAAAAGAGATGATGAAAACTTCACATTTGTTTCAGCTTGGGAATACAAAGGAACTCCTTCTGAAGCACAACTTCATAAAGAAGAATTGAAATACGAAAACATTGAGTTAAAGCAAAGATCTTATAAATAACTGCTATGAATTTAACACTTAAAATATGGCGTCAGAAAGATGCTAAATCACCAGGTAAAATGGTTACTTATCCTATATCTAATATAGAAGGACACATGTCTTTTCTTGAGATGATGGATATCCTTAATGATGAATTAATCGAAAAAGGAGAAGAGCCAGTAGCTTTTGATCATGATTGCCGTGAAGGAATCTGTGGAATGTGCTCTATGTACATAAACGGAGAAGCCCATGGACCTGACAGAAAAGTAACAACTTGTCAACTTCACATGAGAATGTTTAAAGATGGAGAAACAATCCATATCGAGCCTTTTAGAGCCAATTCATTCCCTGTATTAAAGGATTTGATGGTAGATAGAAGCGCTTTTGATAGAATTCAGCAAGCTGGAGGGTATATTTCAGTGAATACTTCTGGAAATACTCAAGACGCAAACTCACTACCAATTCCTAAAGCAGATGCTGATTTAGCAATGGATGCAGCAACATGTATTGGATGTGGAGCCTGTGTAGCAACTTGTAAAAATTCATCAGCAATGTTATTTGTTTCTGCCAAAGTGTCTCAATATGCATTATTGCCACAAGGACAAGTAGAAGCAAATGATAGAGTACTTAATATGGTAAACCAAATGGATATTGAAGGTTTTGGAAACTGCACAAACACAGGTGCTTGCGAGGTAGAATGTCCTAAAGGTATATCCTTAGATAACATTGCAAGAATGAACAGAGAATTAATGAAAGCAAAGGTTTAAAACATTTTTGGAACAGACTTTGTTAAGAAAGTAGTGTGCGAATTCTTGGTTAATAGGAATTAATTAATTTTATTTGCACAATCTAAACATTAAAATATAAAAAAAAATGGCAGAAATACAAGATAAAGTAGTGGCGATTATAGTTGACAAATTAGGTGTAGATGCATCTGAAGTAACTTTAGAATCTAACTTTACAAACGATTTAGGAGCAGATTCATTGGATACTGTTGAACTAATCATGGAATTTGAAAAAGAATTCAATATTGCAATTCCAGACGACCAAGCAGAAAAAATTGCTACGGTAGGAGATGCAGTAACATTCATTAATGACGCTAAATAAAATTAGCTCCTTATGGAATTAAAAAGAGTTGTAATAACTGGAATCGGTGCACTAACCCCTATCGGGAATAGTGCATCCGATTATTTTGATTCACTTAAAAAAGGGGTGTCTGGCGGAGCACCTATCACAAAATTTAACGCTGAAAAATTTAAAACTCAATTTGCATGTGAGGTTAAAAACTTTGATGTAAACGAGTTTATCCATAGAAAAGATGCAAGAAAATTAGATGTATTTTCGCAGTATGCTATGGTAACAGCTGATGAAGCTGTTTTAGATTCAGGAATGAATCTTGAAGAAATTGACACTGATAGAATCGGTGTAATCTGGGGAGCAGGAATTGGAGGACTTAAAACACTTCAAGATGAGTGTCAAAACTTTTTTGAAGGTGATGGAACACCTAAATTCAATCCTTTCTTTATCCCAAAAATGATAGCTGATATTGCAGCAGGTCATATTTCAATTAAATATGGTTTTAGAGGACCAAATTTTGCAACCGTTTCAGCTTGTGCTTCTTCTACAAATGCATTGATTGATGCATTTAATTACATCCGTTTGGGTAAAGCAAATGCGATTCTTTCTGGAGGATCTGAAGCTGCAGTAACTGAGACAGGAATTGGAGGATTTAATGCTTTACATGCATTATCACAAGATAATCATGCACCACAAAATGCTTCTAGACCTTTTGACAAAAACAGAAATGGATTTGTATTAGGTGAAGGTTCAGGAGCTTTAATGCTCGAAGAATATGAGCATGCAATAGCTCGTGGAGCAAAAATATATGCCGAAGTAGTTGGAGGTGGAGCATCTGGTGATGCACATCACATTACAGCGCCACATCCTGATGGATTGGGAGCTCGTAATGCAATGAAAGAAGCATTGAGAGATGCAGGAATTGAACCTACAGCAATTGATTATATTAATGTTCATGGAACTTCTACGCCACTTGGAGATATTGCTGAAGCAAAAGCAATTCAACAAGTTTTTGGAGAACATGCTTACAACTTAAACATTAGTTCAACAAAATCTATGACAGGACACCTATTAGGAGCTGCCGGAGTTATTGAAGCGCTTGCTTGTGTAATGGCTGTTACAGAAAACATAGTTCCCCCTACAATCAATCACACAGAAGTAGATCCTGAACTCGATGAGAAGCTAAACTTTACGTTTAATAAAGCTCAAGAAAGAGAAGTTAATTATGCACTATCAAACACATTTGGATTTGGAGGACATAATGCAACTTTGATTATCAAAAAGCATAAATAAACTGCTTTCTATTAACAGTTTGTAGTTAATAGTATTCATTTTATCGTGTTCAAACCCAACTAAATTCAAGTAATTTCGTATTTAATACCAAATAATTAAATATGTTGTTAAGGTCTTTGTACCGAACTATAATTCTATTATCAATTGTACTTTTTTCTAGGTACTCTTTTTCTCAAACTGATGTTTTTGATAATACTGTTCCCTCTTCCATCGTTACATGTGGAGATGCAGACACTGTATCTGTTGTAGTATACTCGGTAGGTGGGATTAGCAATATAAGGTTAGAAGCAAATCTTACAACTAATTTTGAATTTGTATCTTTAATTCCAAACTCAAATGTATCCATAGTTGATACCTCAAATAAGAATTTACCCGAATTTAGATTCACTAATATTCCTGCTGGGGGATTAGATACTATTAATTTTTTAATCAAATCAAATTGTAGTTCTGTATCAGGTGCTTTACAGTTCTCGCTATTTGATGTTAGTAATGTTCAGCTGGGAACCACAGTAACCTCTGCTCAAATAAATGCAGATCAACCTAATTTGATTATCACTGGTTTTGTTAATACAAATACGGGGAATCAAGTAGGAATAAATCTCTCTCAACTAGTTCTTAGGCAAAAATACATTAGAACTTTCAAAGTGGATTATACATCACTTGTAGGAGATATTGACTCAATTGAAATAATTGTAGAAAAGCCATACCATGATGTATTTTGGGTATCTGGAGGTACAAGTTCTTTATCCGTTACTGGAGATAGTATTCGTTATAAATTTGATATTTCAGATTTTGGAGGAACACCTTTGAGCCCTTCAAATAATGTGTTCTATTTCTCTGATTCTGTAGAACTTGTTACTTGTCCGTCTACATCACTCTCAATAGATTCGGATGTAGAATTAAATTGGGGATGTGACGGGAATATATGCCAATCTTCAGTAATCAGCACATTGGGGTCAATTATTGTCTCTAATCCTGTGATTTCCTATGTTACAACTTCTTCAAGCCTTACTAATTACTGCCAGACTAGCAAAAGCTATTCTTTTACGGTGAGGAATACTCAAAATGCAACAGCAACACTAGCTGACTATGCCTATGATTTGGTTATACAATTGCCAATGGTACGAAATAATAGTACCATGTATAATCCTGCCTCTTTTCCTAATACAAAAATTTATGATTCGGTAAAAATTAATGGGCAAATTGTACCATTTAAAGCTGGAGCTTTTGGTTTATATCCTTTAGTAGATTCACTTACAACAGCACAGTATAATAGTGGTGGATTAACTGATGAAAATGGAGATGGGCTGATGAATGATTTAAAATCGGACAGCTCTATAAAAGTAGAAGTTTTTTATCGAAATATAGGACCTAGCTTTACCTGCAACACTGGACCAAGTGGAAGAAAAATTATTTATTTCTATGCTCACAAAGCTATATATGTAGATTTTAATAATATGTGCGGTGAGTCTATGAATCAATTTCGTAGACAAAATTACTACCAATATCTTGATTTCAATTCTAGGTCATTATCCTCTAGTACAAGCGCAGTTAATGGTATTCCGTTTAGTATAACATTCAATGAATGGGCTCAATTTGCTCGTTTTGACTGGACAAAAGTAAGGCTTGAGAAAAGATTTATTGTGCCAAAAGGAGTCTCAGTGGCTTCTCCTGTAAATATTATCTGGAATGGTGTTACTAATAATGCTACGGTAAATTATAGTATTACAACCAAACCCGGAGCAGCATTTGATACGATTAGTGTATTTACAGATAGAATGAGGGGTGCAAATAATAGTGACGATAATTTCACCTTAGACTTTGTAAATGATTGTTCTCTCAATACTGATACCTGCTCGGAACTAATAATTAATGCCAGTTCTTTTGTACATATTGATTCAGGAAATATTGCAGACCCCTGCTATGTTTCGCCAATTGGCTGTGGTACTTTAACTATCATTAAAGATTGTGACTCGAAACATAAAGGGTATAACATACTATCTCAAAAAATGCAAAGAGCAACTTTTGGATGGACAGATAATACCAAAACTACACAAGTAAATGGAAATACTCCTGGAGTGGTTTTAGATAAAGTTCACCCTTTTGACTCAATAAAACTTACAGCCAAAATAGTTATTAAAGATACAGCATTTGATAATTTATTATTTGATATAAACTATACTCACTTAGCCTCTACTGTAGATCCAATTGCTTTTTTAACTAATTCTAATAAAGCTACAATTACAGATGTAAGTTCGGGAAGTACATTTACTTTTAATGATTTTACAATTACAAAAACTACACAAAGTACAACTGAAAAAACACTAAGGCTAGATTTATCGAATTTGAGAGACAGTATGAGGGTTGCCACATTAAATCCCTTATACCGTTTTGGTGGAGATCTTGGAAACCCCATTTTTACAAGTGATACTATTGAACTTGTATTTTACATGTATGGAAATCAATACAGAGATTACAATATCAATGCACAACTTTTAGCATTTGATAATTCAGCCACCAAATCTCTTATTCCCACTTGTATTTATCGAGGAGTAGAAATTGACATAGACCATGAAGCAGAAAGAATATCAAGAAGGACTGATAATTATGGATGGAGAAGTTGTTCGCAAGCATTTTATTTTGATATTGGATTTTCTTACTTAGATGCTGGCTCTACTAGTAATCCAGCCAATCCTATTGATCCTAAATTTGATCCAGCTGAATACAAACCTTACACTGAATTTGATTCAGTATATATAACTTGGGATGAAGCTGTATATTTTCTTGATACAACCGAAACATATTACTCAACTCGTTATTATTACGGAGGTATAAATGTTGCTTCAACTACAAATACACAGGTGATGCCGAAAAAATTTGTGAGAATTATTTCTTCAAATGAATTGGTGGTTTACACAGACTCTTTAGCAAAAAGGTATGCACTTGGAGCAAGAGATCATTTACAAGCTGCTCTTCCATTTAGAAATGCTTGCGGTAGAGATATAGAATCAAATTCAGCTACGCACCCTAATGGAAATCAAAGATTTACCTATAGATTATATAGAAACTTATATCCACAGGCTATTGGTGGACCCAAGGCTGCAAATAGCTTCTCTTCTTATACAAGTGTAAGTGCAACTGGAGCTACCCTTCCTGAACTTCAATTGACTTTAAACACTCCCTCAATAATTGCAAATGCTGATACAGTTAATTGGTCAATAGATGTTAGAAATACAAATTTAACACAAATGACACCTTATACTTGGATTGATATTCAATCTCCATCAGGAGGAATTAATCCAGTTAAAATTACTTATGGTTCAAATACATACCCACTCATTCCTTATGCAAATGGATTTTGGGCAAAAATTGATACTATTTTACCTAACTCATCTAAGAATTTATTGATTTTTGCCGATTATACATCTTGTAGTGATGATAGTTTAATTATCAATGTGGGTTATAGCTGTTCGCAGTATCCTATTGACCCCGCTCAAGGTTATCCAAATGTTGGAGCTGTTTGTAATAATGTTGTAAAGTCAGGTAAATTAACTCTTATTGCTAAAACACCATTAATTCAAAATCTGATTGTGAATCAGCCAGATACAGCAGTTGAATTATGCGATACAATTGATTACACCTTATTTTCACAAAACTCTGGCGAAGTAGATGTAAAGAATTTTAAACAACAATTAATCCTACCAGTTTCTACTCTAACTATTGTGCCATCAACCTCTGAAATTGAGTGGCCAGCAAACTCAGGGACTTGGGTTCCTGTTCTCGATCCAACATTATCTGTTGGAACTTATGAGTGGGATTTTTCAAGTAATTTTAATGGCGGCTTGCTTCCCAATGCGAATACCCCTTTAGATAGTAATAAGTTCAAATTAAGGTTTAAACTTGAGTCTGGTTGTCCTTTTACCTCTGGCGATCAAGTGGTATTTAGAGCACTTGCTACAGAATTATGTGGCGACCCAGTTTTTTCAGTGGCGACAGCAAGTGACCCAATTATTATTCAAGGTTTACCCGCTGCACCTGCAACAGTGCTTACCATAGAATTTGAAGAAGATACGGTAAATATTTGTACCAATGAAACAAGCGGTTCTTTACTCCTAGTTAATGCAGTTGGTGGCTCAACTAGCGGTCAAGAAAGACTTATTTTTGAAATTGACGACACTACAATTACTATTCAAAATCCTATTTTCAATGTATTAAATGGGGGTTATTTAACCTCATTAGTTCCTCATGATACAGTAATAAATAACAAACGAGTTCTCGAATGGGCACTTGTTTCGGGTGTTCCAGCAGGCGACAGTATAGGTTTTGACTTTAGATTAGTTTCATTAGATTATACAATTTCAGATTGTTCTAGTGTTCCGATAAAAATTTCGACAGCAGAAAAACATCAGATTTTATGTTCTTCTACTTCTGTCTTATGTGATATTAATTTCCCAATCACCACCACATTTGATACACTAACAATTATTAAGGGAGAGTTTACTATTGAAAATGCTATCGCTATTCAACAAAATTGTGTAGACTCTGTTTCTTTAAGTTTTAAAATAAAAAACAACGGTGCTAAAGTACCTGTAAATTATACCAAAATTTCATTTGCAAGTGACACCAATAACAATGGAATATTAGATGCAAATGATGCTTATTTTACTGGTCAAGATTATTTGATTACTGATAGTTTAAAAAATGGAGATTCATTAATTATTAACCATACTTTATCTCTTGATGTTGATGCTTGTAATATTTTTATAATCATTGACTCAACAAACTGTGCTTGTTCGATTAACGACACTTTAGTTCCTATAAGTTTCGAATCCTCAACAAACGCTTTAACTATCTGTGTTCTTGATTCAGATAGTTTACCAGTTTGTACCGATAGTAAATTTAATACCCAAAGAACATATACCTGGACTGGATTAACTGGGGCATCACTTACTTCATATTTATCAAGCAGTTCCATAATTAAACCCTTGTTTACCGCACCTGTTGTATCAGTTCCAACTACTTTAAGCTATCTATTGGAGACAAACAGAGGGAATTGTTCCAGTTTTGATACCATAAATATTTTAGTAAATCCTTTGCCAAAAGTTTTTACTACTACCGATACATTAATTTGTCCAAATACAGTATATGCAATTTCTCCTGATACTCTTGAAGCTGGAATAACTTATTCGGTTTGGAATCAATTAACTGGAGGAACAAATTTAGGCAATTCACCTTTTAACTTAACCATAACTTCAGACACTAGTTTTTACATAGAAGCACAAAATACATTAACTGGATGTGTTCTCTCACCTAGAATTCCAATTAATTTATTTGAAGATTCTATCAAGCCAATGGTGTCATGTAAAGACACAACCGTATTTTTAAACACATCTGGAACGGTTATAATTGATACTTCTTTTATCTTAGTTTCAGCAACAGATAATTGTGGTATTGACTCAGTTTATATTTCTAATAATACCTTTAATTGTAATGATACTGGTAGTAACTCTGTAACAATTTATGCTATTGATGAGAAAGGAAATATTGACTCTTGCTCTGCAATAGTTACAGTTTTAGATACCACAAATTCAACTATATTCTGCAAAGACACAACCATCTATTTGAATGCAACTGGCTCAGCTACAATTGACACCTCTTTCATCTTAGTTTCTGCTACAGATATTTGCGGAATTGATTCAGTGTATATCTCTAATAATTCATTCAGTTGTATTGATACTGGAACAAATTCTGTGACAATTTATGCAACGGATGTAAATGGAAACTTGGATTCTTGTATCTCAACTGTAACTGTTCTCGACACAACCAACCCAATGATTGTTTGCAAAGACACAACCATCTATTTGGACGCAACGGGATCTGCAACGATTGATACATCATTTATTATTGTCTCAGTAAGTGATATTTGTGGAATTGACTCTGTTTATATTTCGAAAGAGTCGTTTAACTGCATTGACACAGGTGTTAATCCTATTACAATCTATGCCCTTGATGAAAATGGAAACTTAGATTCGTGTATTTCTAATGTTACTATTTTCGATACGATTAATCCAATAGCAGTTTGTAAAGACACAACTATCTATTTGAATCCAACAGGTTCAGCTATAATTGATACTTCATTTATATTGGTTTCAGCATCTGATATTTGTGGAATTGATTCGGTGTATATCTCTAATAATACATTCAATTGTTTGGATACTGGAAATAACCAAGTAACAATCTATGCCGTTGATGTAAATGGAAATCTTGACTCTTGCAGCTCAACGGTTACAGTTCTTGACACCATTAATCCAACTGTAATCTGTAAGGATACAACTATTTATTTAGACGCAACTGGTTCTTTCACAATTGATACTTCATTTGTCCTTGCTTTTGTTTCCGATATTTGTGGAATTGACTCGGTGTATATTTCTAACAATACTTTTAATTGTATTGATACGGGAACAAATTCTGTGACAATTTATGCTTTGGATGTTAATGGGAATCTTGATTCTTGCATCTCAACAGTAACTGTTCTCGATACAATCAATCCACTAGTTGTTTGCAAAGACACAACTATATATCTTAATGCGACTGGCTCAATTACAATTGATACTTCGTTCATTTTAGTGTCAGTAACTGACATTTGTGGAATTGATTCTGTGTATATTTCTAATAATACATTTAATTGTATTGATACTGGAACCAATCAAGTAATAATTTATTTAACGGATGTTAATGGAAATGTAGATTCTTGTATTTCTACTGTAACTGTTTTAGATACAATTAATCCAATAGTTTTCTGTAAAGACACAACTATCTATTTAGATGCGACTGGTTCAGCTACAATTGATACCTCTTTAATCTTAGTTTCTGCAACAGATATTTGCGGAATTGACTCGGTATATATTTCTAATAACTCTTTTAGTTGTATTGATACGGGAACAAATTCTGTGACAATTTATGCAAGGGATGTTAATGGGAATCTTGATTCTTGCATCTCAACAGTAACTGTTCTCGATACAATCAATCCGGTAGTTGTTTGTAACGACACCACTATTTACTTAGATGCAACTGGTTCGTTTACAGTCGACACTTCATTCATCTTAACTTCTGTTTCAGATGTTTGTGGAATTGATTCGGTTTTTATCTCTAATAACACTTTTAATTGTATTGACGCAGGAAGTAATTCTGTAACCATTTACGCAGTAGATGTAAATGGAAACTTAGATTCTTGTATTTCAACAATAACTGTAATTGACACTATTAATCCAATGGTAGTTTGTAAAGACACAACCATTTATTTAGATGTGTTAGGTTCGGCTTCAATTGACACCTCTTTTATCTTAACTTCTGTTTCTGATATTTGTGGAATTGATTCGATATATATTTCTAATAATACGTTCAACTGTATTGATACTGGAAATAATTCTGTTACAATTTATGCTGTGGATGTGAATGGAAATATTGATTCTTGTGTTTCAATTGTAACTGTGATTGACACCATTAATCCAACTGTTATCTGTAATGATACAACAATATATTTGGATGCAACTGGTTCGTTTACAATTGACACTTCGTTTATCTTAACTTCTGTTTCAGATATTTGTGGAATTGATTCGGTTTACATTTCTAATAATATTTTCAGTTGTATTGATACTGGGAGTAACCAAGTAACGATTTATGTCCAAGATGTTAACGGAAATTTAGATTCTTGTATCTCAACGGTAACTGTCCTAGACACTATCAATCCTTTGGTAATTTGTAAAGACACAACTATCTATTTGGATGCAACTGGTTCTGCTACAATTGATACTTCATTTGTATTGGTTTCAGCATCAGATATTTGCGGAATTGATACCGTTTACATATCAGATAACTTATTCAATTGTATTGATACGGGAGCTAACTCTGTAACTATTTACATAACGGATGTAAATGGAAATTTGGATTCTTGTATCTCAATAGTAACTGTTCTCGATACAATTAATCCCATGGTAGTTTGCAAAGACACAACTATCTATTTAGACGCGATTGGTTCAGCAACTATTGACACTTCATTTATCTTAGTTTCTACAACTGATGTTTGCGGAATTGACTCGGTTTTTATATCTAATAATTCATTTACTTGTTCTGATACAGGTACTAATTCAGTTACAATCTATGTAACGGATGTCAACGGAAATATTGATTCTTGCATCTCAACAATTACTATTTTGGATACAATTAAACCAATTGTTACTTGTAAAGACACAACAATTTATTTAGATGCAACAGGTTCTGTGACAATTGATACTTCTTTCATCTTAGTTTCTGCTACCGATATTTGTGGAATTGACTCGGTGTATATTTCTAATAATATTTTTAATTGTATTGATACCGGAACTAATTCTGTGACAATTTATGTAACAGACATAAATGGAAACTTGGATTCTTGTATTTCTACTATAACTGTTCTCGATACAATTAAACCAATTGTTACTTGTAAAGACACAACAATTTATCTTAGTTCAACTGGTTCTGCTGCAATTGACACCTCATTTGTATTGGTTTCAGCAAATAGTACCTGTGCGATTGACTCAGTTTATATTTCGAATAATTTATTTAGTTGCTCTGATACTGGAATTAATTCAGTTACGGTTTATGTAACTGATGTAAATGGAAATATTGATTCTTGTATCTCAACAGTTACTGTATTAGACACAATAAACTCAATCATTACTTGTAAAGACACTTCTATCTATCTGGATGTAACTGGTAATGTTACCATTGACACTTCGTTTATTTTAGTATCCATAGCAGACGCTTGTGGTATCGATTCGGTGTATATTTCAACTAATTCATTTACTTGTAATGAGATTGGACCAAATACTGTAACAATTTACACTTTAGATTTAAGTGGAAATTTGGATTCATGTATTTCTATAGTAACAGTAATTGATACAGTAAATCCAATAGTAATTTGTAAAGACACTCTATTATACCTCAACAACAGCGGAACTATAAGTCTTGATACTTCTATGATTTTAATTTCAACAAATGATGCTTGTGGGATTGATTCAGTTTATCTATCATCTAACTCATTAAATTGTGTAGATACTGGAGCTAATCTAATTACGGTTTATTCAAGAGATATAAATGGAAATATTGATTCCTGTATTTCAAGAGTATATTTAGTAGATACAATAAACCCATTAGTTGTTTGTAAAGACACAACCATCTTTCTAAATACAGCTGGAACCGCAACAATTGACACTTCTTTCATCCTAATTTCTGCAACGGATATTTGTGGAATTGACTCAGTTTATGTTTATAATAATTCATTCACTTGTATTGATACTGGAACTAATCAAGTAACTATTTATGTGCTGGATGTAAATGGAAACTTAGACTCTTGTATTTCAACTGTTACTGTTTTAGATACGGTTAACCCTACTGTGGTTTGTAAAGACACTACTATTTATTTGGATGCAACTGGTTCTGCGACAATAGATACTTCTTTCATCCTAATTTCTGCAACAGATGTTTGTGGAATTGACTCGGTGTATATTTCTAACACTACTTTCAACTGTATTGATACAGGAAATAATCAAGTAACAATTTATGTAACGGATGTAAACGGAAACCTGGATTCTTGTATTTCAACTGTTACTGTTCTCGACACAATAAGACCTGATGTTGTTTGCAAAGACACTACTATCTATTTAAATACAGCCGGAACTGCTACAATTGACACTTCTTTTATCTTAGTTTCTGGAACGGATATATGCGGAATTGATTCAGTGTATATTTCTAATAATTCATTCAACTGTATTGATACGGGAGCTAATCAAGTAACTGTTTATGTAACCGATGTAAACGGAAATTTAGATTCTTGTTTATCAATTGTAACAGTTATTGATACCGTTAAACCAATTGTTATTTGTAATGATACAACCATTTATTTAGATGCAACGGGTTCAGCTACAATTGACACCTCTTACATATTAGTAACTGCTGTAGATATTTGTGGAATTGATTCGGTGTATATTTCTAATAATTCATTTACATGTGGAGATACGGGAACAAATTCTGTGACTGTTTATGCAACTGATGTTAATGGAAACTTAGATTCATGTGTTGCTAATATAACAGTTATTGATACAATAAAACCAATTGTAACCTGCAAAGACACTACTATCTATCTGGATGGAACTGGCTCAACAACTATTGACACTTCGTATATTTTGATGTCTGTAACGGATGTCTGTGGAATTGATTCGGTGTACATTTCTAACAATACGTTCAATTGTATTGATACAGGAGCTAATTCTGTAACAATTTATGTAACAGATATAAATGGAAATATTGATTCTTGCATCTCAACTGTAACTGTTCTCGATACAATCAACCCATTATTGATATGTAAAGACACAACTATTTATTTAGACGCTCTAACTGGTTCTGCTAATATTGATACCTCATTTATCTTAGTTTCTACAACTGATATTTGCGGAATTGACTCTGTGTATATTTCTAACAATTCATTCAGTTGTATTGATACGGGAACAAACTCTGTAACAATTTATGTAACTGATGTAAACGGAAATCTAGATTCGTGTACAGCAACAGTTACTGTAATAGATACTATCAATCCAGTAGTAGTATGTAAAGACACAACTATTTTCTTAAATGCAACAGGGTCTGCCACTATTGACACTTCGTTTATTTTAGTTTCTGTAACAGATGTTTGTGGAATTGACTCAGTGTATATCTCTAACAGTACTTTCAATTGCATTGATACTGGCACTAATCAAGTAACAATATATGTAACGGATGTAAATGGTGAAATAGATTCGTGTATTGCAACTGTAACTGTTGTGGATACAATAAATCCATTGGTGATTTGTAAAGACACAACGATTTATTTAGATGCAATTGGAGGGACAACTATTGACACTTCATTTATTTTGGTTTCTGTAACAGATATTTGCGGAATTGATTCTGTGTATATCTCTAATAACTCATTCAGTTGTATTGATACTGGAACTAATCAAGTAACTATTTATGCTACTGATGTTAATGGTAACTTAGACTCTTGTATTGCAACTATAACTGTTCTTGATACAATAAATCCAATATTAGTTTGTAAAGACACAACCATCTATCTCAATGGAGCAGGTTTGGCAACTATTGATACCTCTTTCATCCTAGTTTCTGCAACGGATATCTGTGGGATTGATTCAGTGTATATTTCTAATAATACGTTCAACTGTATTGATACAGGAAATAATCAAGTAACTATTTATGTAACGGATGTAAACGGAAACTTGGATTCTTGTATAGCAACAATAACTCTAATTGATACTATTAATCCAATGGCAGTTTGTAAAGACACAACCATTTATTTAGATGCATTAGGTTCAGCTACAATCGATACTTCTTTCATCTTAGTTTCAGCTACTGATATTTGCGGAATTGATTCAGTCTATATTTCTAATAATTCATTCACTTGTACTGATACCGGAAATAACTCGGTAACTATTTATGCAATGGATGTTAATGGAAATATTGATTCCTGTATTTCAAACGTAAGAGTTCTTGATACAATCAACCCTGTTGTAATTTGTAAAGCAGATACAATATACCTGAATACAACTGGAAATATCTCTATAGATACTTCTAATGTTGTCTCGTCATTCTTTGATAATTGTACTGTAGATACACTTTACTTATCAACTAGTAATTTTACTTGTATTGACACAGGAAATAACTCTGTTACAGTATACATTGTTGACGGAAGCGGAAATTTAGATTCATGCCAAACAAATATTAGAGTACTTGACACCATTAATCCTGTGGTGGTTTGTAAAAATGATGTTGTATATCTTGACGGAACAGGGAATGCGATTATTGACACTTCAAATGTTGTGGCTTCATTCTCTGATAATTGTTCTGTTGACACCATTTATTTATCTAATTCTAATTTCTCTTGTGGAGATACTGGATTAAACTTTTTGACTGTATTTATCGAAGATATAAATGGAAATATTGATTCATGTCAGGCAGGAATATTTGTAAGAGATACTTTAAAACCCTTAGTTGTATGTAATAATGCAACAGTATACTTAAACTCTGCGGGAGTTTCAATAATTGATACCTCATTTGTATTATCAAGTTTTACATCAAATTGTACAGTTGATACTGTGTATGTTTCTGATACTTTATTTACTTGTCTTGATACTGGTGCTAACTCAGTTTGGGTATATGTTCAAGATATAAACGGAAACTTAGATTCATGTATGGCAACAGTAACGGTATTCGATACAATTGCTCCAGTTATAGTTTGTAAAGACACAACAATCTATCTTGATGCTTCTGGGAATGTCTCGATTGATTCCAGTTTCATCCTTCAGTCATTTACAGATAATTGTTTAGTGAAGTACACAACCTTATCTCAATCATCCTTCAATTGCTTAGACACAGGAAGCAATTCAGTACTAATAACTGCTTATGACCCAAGCGGAAATTTAGACTCTTGCAGAGCAAATGTAACTGTGCTTGATACAGTTCCGCCAACAGCAATTTGTATGAATACAACTGTATTTTTAGATTCGTTTGGATTTGCAGCTATCATGGTAAGTGATATAAATAACGGTTCTACAGATAATTGTGGAATACAATCAGTAACGATAAATAAATCAACATTTAATTGTGTCGAAATTGGGGCAAATACAATTACACTTACTGTTACCGATGTTTCTGGAAATATTTCTACCTGTACAGGAACTGTAACGGTAATTGACGATATATCTCCAAGAGTAACTTGTCCGCCATTGGTAATTGATACTACATTATTAAATGATTGTCGATTTGTTGTACCTGATTATTCAAGCATATTAAATACCTATGATAACTGTACAGATGCAGACTCAATAGAATATACACAGTCACCAACTCCAGGAACTGTTATTGATTATTCTACTGAGGTAAATGATGTAAACACATTAAGTGTTTCAATCACTGCAACTGATAAGGAAATGAATTCGTCAACCTGTAATTTTGATTTAATGATTGGGTGTAGAGTTAATGCTTCAATACCACAAATATTCTCACCAAATGGAGATGGAAAAAATGATTTACTTTACGTTTATGGAAGAAACTTTAAATCATTCCAATTCATCGTATATAACAGATGGGGAGAAAAAGTGTTTGAAACAAATGATCCTGCCAATGGATGGGATGGAACTTTTAGAGGCAAAAAAGCAAACGAAGGGGTCTACGTTTATTATTTCATAGCAGACACTGAGCAATTTGGTGAAATTATAAGAAAAGGAGATGTAACATTAGTAAGATAATATGAAAATATTTATTGGCTATTTCAGAGATCATTTTACCAAAGAATTTCATCTTATCAGTCATCTTGTAATTCTATTATTTATAGGAATATCTATTACTCTTAATTACACTTTTGATATTTATCCAAAACACTTCAGAGTATCAAACTATAGTGAAGTTGGAGCTTTAAAACTTTGGGGTATGTTTGCTTTTGCGTTTCTTATTCCAATTCTGATATTGAGTGTTTTTAAAAAAGAAAATCATGCTAATTTTACAACTTCTTATATCTTACTTGGATTATTAGGATTATTATTTGTCACAATAGATTCTTCCTATTATTTAATAAAATACGGACGACAACTAATCTCAATAGAGCAACCTGGTTATAATTATGTTTACAAGCTAATGGCAAATGGAATAAGCCTTTTCACTATTATTATTCCGTGTTTTATCGTATATATTTTTGTAAAAAAATTCAAGCCTGAGCTTTATGGGCTAAGGTTAAGTGGAGCCAATATCAAGCCTTATTTATGGCTTATAGCATTGATGGTTCCAGTTGTGGTTGTTGCTTCTTTATTTGACGGAGATTTACTTGCCTACTATCCTACTTATAATGCCACCTCAGCCTCTACTTTTCCTTATTCGAACTGGATAAAAATCATTATTTATGAGTTTTTTTATGGATTTGACTTCATTTCTGTAGAATTACTTTTTAGAGGATTTATGGTAGTTGCCTTATCAAAATTTGTTGGGAAACATGCTATCCTTCCAATGGTGTGTTGCTATGTATTTCTACATTTTGGCAAGCCTATGATGGAAACAATCGGTTCTATTTTTGGTGGATTTGCATTAGGAATTTTAGCCTACAAATCTCGAAATATCTACGGTGGACTTATCGTTCATCTTGGAGTAGCTTGGACCATGGAGTTTGTAGCTTTCGCTTTTATGAAGTAACTTTAAGTTAAAGAAAATTCACTATGTCTGCAGAAGCAAAAATTGCCAAATTATTTAAGTTAAATGACAAAAACTGGATGCGACATTCCAATCCTTGGAGTGCCTGGACACGAGTCCCTATCATTATTTTTCTTGCAGTTGCAATATGGAGTAGAGACTGGATTGGCTATTATTCATTAATTCCAATTGGAATTGTTTTATTCTGGACATTTATAAACCCAAGAGTATTTCCGCCACCAAAATCAACAAAAAACTGGACATCAAGAGCTGTGTTTGGGGAAAGAGTTTGGATAAACAGAAAAGAACATCCCCTTCCTCAGCATCATTTAACCATGATTATGATACTCAATACTATTAGTTTTCTTGGTCTACCATTTTACATTTATGGATTGTATAACCTACATATCTGGAGTACAATTCTGGGAATCATTTTAGTTATGTTAGGGAAAATGTGGTTCTTAGATCGTATGGTTTGGATTTATAATGAGGAAAAAGAGAAGAATGAGGAATATAAAAGTTGGGAGTATTAATTTTTAAAACTAATACAAACATCTATAATTCAGTATTCTATTTTGATTATTTATATAAAAATAATTTTACATAAATAATATTAATAGATAGTATTGCATATTTATATGATAGTATTACTATCATATAAACATTTTGTCGTATAATTGTGCATGAAAAAATGGATAATTATACTCACACTTATACCAATTGTAAGCTTTGGTCAAGAAAGTAATCTGGGGAACTGGTTTATGTATTTAGGAAATAAAAAACTAAATTCTAACTGGAACATTCACAACGAAGTTCAATATCGTAATTATAATGCTATTGGAGATATGGAACAATTGCTATTGAGAACAGGAATTGGATATAATCTAACACCAAACAATAATAATTTATTATTAGGATATGGTTTCATAAGAAGTGAAAATTATATAGCTCCAGAACTAAAAGCTGGAAACAATGAGCATAGAATTTTTCAACAATTCATTACTCGTCAATCATTTAGTCGCATTAGCTTTCAACATAGATACCGATTCGAACAAAGATTTTTAGAATCTGATTTTAAGATGAGGTTCAGGTACTTTTTATCTATGAACGTAGCATTAACCAACAAAACACTCGTTCCAAAAACGCTTTATCTATCTGCTTACAATGAAATTTTCATCAATGATCGAGGTGGGTTATTTGACCGTAATAGAATATATGCAGGTCTGGGATACAAATTAACCAAAAAGATAAACTTTGAAATTGGATACATGAATCAATTATTTAATCAAGGGTCAAGAGACCAAATAAACTTAATAGGAATAATAAACTTTTAACTAAAAAAATAAAACCATGAAAACAAAAACAATCGTCACAGCAATAGGATTAGCAACATTTTTAATGAGTTGCAATACTCCTGCCGAAGAAAAAGTAGAAACTACTACAGTAGAAGTAGAAAAAGAAATCACTGGTTTAGTGCAGGAAGTATTAACAAAAGAACAACGAGATGCATTAACTCCTGATGATGTTGTAGCATCATTTAAAGATGGAAATGAAAGGTTCCAAAATAATGATTTGACGGCTAGAGATCACTCGGAACAAGTAAGAAAAACAACTAACGGACAATTCCCTAAAGCCATTGTATTGTCTTGTGTAGACAGTCGTGTTCCTGTTGAAGATGTATTTGACAGAGGGATTGGAGATATCTTTGTTGCTCGTGTTGCAGGAAACTTTGTAAACGAAGATATACTCGGGAGTATGGAATTTGCCTGTAAAGTATCAGGGTCAAAAATAATACTAGTGATGGGTCATGAGCATTGCGGAGCTGTAAAAGCTGCTGTGGATGATGTAAAATTAGGAAACATAACAGCAATGCTCGAGAAAATAAGACCTGCAGTACTTTCAGTGGAATATGAAGGAGACAGAACTTCTAAAAATAAAGAATTCGTTCATATGGCATGCGAAAGCAATGTAAAAAATACTATGAACGAAATAAGAAAACAAAGTCCAATTTTAAAAGAAATGGAAGATAATGGAGAAATTAAAATTGTAGGTGCTGTATATGATATGGACAGCGGAAAAGTAGACTTTTTCTAATCACTAAACTATTATTGAGAAGAAAAAAAGGATTGGCACTATACCAATCCTTTTTTTTAAATACTTAAATTACTTATTAAACTCCTCAGTAAAATACTGATAGAAATAAGGTATCGTTTCAATTCCTTTCAGATAATTAAAAATTCCATAATGCTCGTCTGGTGAATGAATATCGTCAGTGGCTAATCCAAATCCCATAAGTACAGATTTAAGCCCTAACTCAGCTTCAAACATTGAGGTGATGGGAATACTTCCTCCACTTCGTACTGGGATTGGAGTTACTCCAAATGTAGTTTCCATTGCTTTGCTTGCAGCTTGATAAGCAGCAAAATCTGTAGGAATTAAAAATGGTTCTCCTCCATGATGTGGTTTTACTAAAACTCTAACTGCATCTGGTGCGATGGATTCAAAGTGATTTTGAAACTTTTCCGTAATCTCTTCAGAACTTTGGTTTGGAACTAATCTCATAGAAATTTTAGCATAAGCTTTTGATGGCAATACTGTTTTTGCTCCCTCCCCAATATATCCTCCCCAAATTCCATTTACATCCAATGTTGGACGGATAGAAGTTCTCTCATTGGTAGAATATCCTTTTTCTCCAAATCCTGCTTTGATGTTAAGTTCTTGATTATAATCTTCTTGATTAAATGGTGCACGAGCCAACTCAGCTCTGTCTTCATCCGAAACTACATTAACATTATCATAAAATCCTGGAATTGTAATGTGATTGTTTTCATCGGTTAACGAAGCTATCATATTACACAAAATATTAATTGGGTTTCCTACTGCCCCACCATACAGTCCTGAGTGTAAATCGCGGTTTGGCCCCGTTACCTCAACTTCCAAATAACTTAATCCTCTCAGCCCTACAGAAATTGATGGATTCTCATTAGAAATCATTGAAGTGTCAGAAATTACAATCGTGTCTGCTTTCAATTTTTCTTTGTTTGCTTTCACAAAAATTCCCAAATTCTCCGAACCTACTTCTTCTTCCCCTTCAATCATAAACTTGGCATTACAAGGCAGAGAATCGGTTTTCATCATGTATTCAAAGGCTTTTACATGCATATAAAACTGCCCTTTGTCATCAGCAGAACCTCTTGCGTAAATATAACCATCCTTGATTACAGGTTCAAACGGAGGACTTGTCCATAATTCGATTGGATCAGCTGGCTGAACATCGTAATGACCATAAACTAATACAGTTGGCAAAGCTGGGTCAATAATTTTTTCTGCATACACAATTGGATGACCAGCAGTTTCGCAAATTTCTGCATTATCTGCTCCAGCATTTATCAAGCTTTGTTTTACATGCTCCGCACACCTATCCACCTCAGCTTTATAAGCAGGGTCTGCACTTACCGAAGGTATTTTTAATAAATCAATTAATTCTCCTAATAATTGATCCTTATTATCGTTTAAATATTCTTTTATTGTTGACATAATTTTTATAAAAATTTAGATGTAATTTACTTTAGATGTTCTCAATATATATAATCCTATCAAAATATTAACTATTAAAGTAATTAAACCCCAATAATATAAAGAAATAGCTGTTCTAAAAAAACTGAGATATGTAACAGTTTCAAAAAGAGATTCTACTTCTCCAATAAAATCGGTGCAATTTCCGGTCAAGTTATAACAAATTAATCTACCCAAACCTAAAAAGACAAAGTTTAAATAATGACTAAATAATGTCAGAAAGAAACTAACTATAAAAACATTACCTAAATTGTAATTTTTTTTTGATTTAAAAGTCACTTTCCAAAGAAAATAACTAGGTAAAATGATTGCTAAAGGAGCCGAAATAAAAAAACAAATATGTTCTGCAGCTATGGGTATTAAGTATGCAATTATTCCTTGTAAAAAAGCAAAAATTATTGAGACAATTGCAAATCTAACTTCATCAGGCTTTTTACCTAAAAATACTCTTTTCATTATTTATGAATCTTCTCTTTAAAATTACCTAAACCCAAAGACAAAGTAAAATCTAATGAGCTATATTTTTTACAATCGGTTAATAACCGTATTTTTACGAACTAACATAAAAAAGACACATGAAATCATTTACCCTTGGCGAATTTATCATAGAGAATCAAAAAGATTTTAAATATGCAACTGGAGAACTATCTAGTATTTTGAGTTCAATAAGGTTAGCTTCAAAAATAGTTCATCATGAAATAAACAAAGCTGGATTGGCTGAGCATATTTTGGGTGCGGTTGGAACTGAAAATATTCAGGGTGAAGAGCAACAAAAATTAGATTTGTATGCTAATGATGTGTTTATTAAAGCTCTAAAAAATAGAGGCGTAATTTGTGGAATTGCATCCGAAGAGGATGATGATTATGTAGCTTTTGATGGAGAGTCAATGAATGGGAATTATGTAGTAGCGATGGATCCACTTGATGGTTCTTCAAACATTGATGTGAATGTATCAGTGGGAACTATTTTTTCGGTTTACCGAAGAATTTCTCCTTCTGGAACTCCCGTAACTTTAGAAGATTTTTTACAACCAGGAACTGAGCAAGTAGCTGCGGGTTATGTCCTTTATGGTTCTTCTACTATGTTGATTTACACAACAGGAAATGGAACTAATGGATTTACTTACGATTCTTCTTTAGGTGTTTTTTATCTATCTCATCCTGATATGCAGACAAGCAAAGACGGAAAAATATTCTCTATGAACGAGGGGAATTACAACAAAACCTCACAAGGATTAAGAAACTACATTGATTACACCAAAGAAATCGACAAAGAAACAAAAAGACCGTATACTGCGCGTTACATTGGTTCTTTGGTAGCCGATTTTCACCGTAATTTACTGAAAGGTGGTGTGTATGTTTATCCAAGTACAGATACTTCTCCAAATGGAAAATTAAGGTTATTGTACGAATGTAATCCTCTCGCTTTTGTAATAGAACAGGCTGGCGGAAAAGCTACAGACGGAAAAAATAGAATAATGGAGCTAAAGCCAACTGAATTGCATCAACGAGTTCCATTTATTGTTGGTTCTAGTAATATGGTGAATACTATTCATATTTTTTTGGAAGATTAATTAACAACCAATTTCTTAACTCCTATTTTACCCTCTTCAGATTTTACCTTTACTAAGTAAATTCCTTTTGATAAAAAGGATATATCAATATTTTGATAATCTGAGTTTGATAGCCTTTTTACTAAACTTCCATCCAAAGAAATAATAGATATTTCATAAATTCTATCTTCAGACTCTATATTTATATATGAATTAGCAGGATTTGGGTATAAATCAAATTCTACTTTTTGAATCTCATCAATACCAACAGGGCTAAAACTACCAATCGAACCTAAGCTTAAATTATAGTAAGACCCGCTTGCTGTCTCCTCAAGTTTTACAGCTCTTACCATGTAATAATCATTTCCTGAACCTACATGCGAAAAAGAAGTTCCTGTTACAATACTCGTATTCAATTTGGCGTAAACTCCATTCAAAGAATCTGATTTATATATATTATATCCAAGAACTGTTTCAGTAGAAGCAGTCCAAGTAATCATAGGGTCAGAGGAATTAATAAGGACATTTGAGGGCGGTGCGATCATGTGTTGTCTCAAAGAAATATCTCCTAGAAAATTAGTTACGATTAATCTATAAAAACCTGACAGTGTACTTGCATGATAAAAAGTAGAATTGTTTTGAGTTAATCGAACATTGTATCCAATATTTTCTCCTTGTCCCATGTGATGAAAAAACCAATGTGGTCTTCCGCCCCAAGCGGTAGTTAGTGCATTGCCATTTGCTAATGCCGAACGCGAAAAATTATTGTTTGCATCAAAATCTCCAAAATAACTACCGAAAAGCATTGTGAAAACTGATTGTAAACTATCAGTTGTGAACCCTGTAGTATTTCCAATTCCCCCTGCACTGGTGTAACTTCCTCCTCCACAACCGTAGGACCAAATGTAAGTATTGGTTTTAAGAGTGGTGAAATAATCAGCATCTTCAACGCTATCAATACCAAGTATTGGAGCAAAATTTCTATATCCTGATGCTGAAAATCCTTCCGCTACAGTTTTAAAATTATCATCAACCAATGCTTTGTTTACAGATTGAAATGCCTTTGTTTTATAAGCATGATTTTTCTTTAAATATTGTTTTATCAATTGCCCTTCAGTTTCTGAAAAAGCTGGTAAGCTATGAAAATCAATTCTACCTACTTGCAACTCTATATCAGAAGGAATAGAAGTATGATCCCATTTTCCATCGGCAGGAACATTGTCGTTTTGAACTCTGGAAGGGGTTGTATTACTGACTGTTGCATCAGTCCATGTTCCGTCCATGTCTCCGTAAAACATATCTGCCGGCCAAGCTCCTTGGTGGTTTGTGTGACCATCATAAGCAAAATCTCCAGAATAAGGAACGGGAACGTGCCCAAGTAATAAAACAGCTTTAAACTTTGTAGAATCCGTATTATAGAGTGTTTTTATTCTACTTTTTACAGCAACATCTGTTTCGTTTCTATCAACTTTGAGGATGTAAACTTGCCAGCCATCCAATCGAATATCTTGTTCCAGTTGCCACAATTCTTGATAAAAATCAGAAATATGGGTAGAATCAACCACTATAATAAATTTGCCTTTATTTTCAAGATGATCGGAATTTACTTTTATACCTGTACTGATATATCCATAACCAGTTCTGGTTCCAGCCTTTTCTACTTTGTACTCATAAGAAACACCAACGGTTACATTAGAATCAAAATAAGCGGAATCAGAAGAGGTCAATGAAGCTAAGGAAGCTCCCCAAGAAGTTCCACTTTTCAATTTTCTAAAAACTGAATATCCGGTAGAGCTTGGATGTACTTTCCATTTTAATGAAATTATTGCAGGAGATTCTTGAACAGTTGATTCAAGTTGAACAGAAATTTCTTTTCCCACTTGAGAATAGGAAATAGAAAAAGAAAACAATATAGTAGATAGGATGATTGTTAATTTAGACATTCTTGAGCGTATAGTTATAACATCAATATTCTTATAAATTTAACAAAATCAATAAAAATAAAACGATTTATTGCTCAAAAGGAAAGATTAGTATCCCCAATCGTCATTTCTAAAACTATAAAAATTAATTCCAAACTTAATTCTAGGGTCAATTCGATTAAGATTTGAACGAGCCTCAACTGCATATATTCCTAATCTAAATCGAGTTCTAGCAACTCTAAATGAGCGTTCAATTCCAGCAAAAACCTCAGCGTATTGATATTTATATTGAGGAATCATTAGTCCACTTGCTCCAACAACAGTATGAATTCCAAGTTTTTTTATCAATGGAACGTAATTAATAATAGCTCCATTAAAGTGATGGATGTAGTTTAATTTTAAATAACTATCCGTTACATTTAGCGTAGTATCCTGCAATTGCATTGAGGTAAGAAAAGAGGCGAAAAACCACTGATCACTTCGTCCAAATATCTTGTTGTCTTCCCGTTTTAATTCATCTTTGTTAAGAAATTTACCAGCCTCAAAACGATAAGAAGAAGTTCCCAAAGTCCTAACATTAAATGTGTGTAGAATAGAAAAATTTACATAATCGTAATTAATCACACTGCCGAATAAACCAGGAACACCTTTTTCATATCCAACTGAGAACTCTGGCCATTTGCTTCCTAACACAACCTTTCGCTTAGGTTCCAACATATATTTTTGAAAAGGAGTAAATGAAAATCCAAATCCTACTCGAGAAGAACGATAACCTGCAAAATCAGCTGCGACATTAGGCTCTCCAGGAAAAATAGAATCAAAAATTGGAGTAAAATTATAATTTTTTATGGAGCTCCTATCATCAAAACTATACCACAACCTTGAGTAAAACCCATTGAATATCTCTCGACTTGTACTCACAAATAGATAGCCTGTTTCTATCCAATTATTTCGTTGAAACTTATTGAATAATGCATCATCAAACACCAATAAATCAAATCGTTTACCTGCATACATATCAATTCTACCAAGGTGCATGGGGTCATATTTGGTGCCAATTCTAAAATTCCCTTTGATGTCTCTATTCAAGGTTCCAATATCTAATCTTCCTCCTAAATTAAGGGTTCTTTCATTTTCGAATCTTTTGAAATAGGATACTCCAGGTCCTAGCCTCAAAAAGTTAATTGGATCGAAAGAAATTAACTCAGGAAGTGAACCAAATCGCCAAGATTGTTTCTTTTTTCTATTTCTGAAATCAACTCCATTCCATACCACATCCAACAAAGTAACTTTATTAAAAACCGAATCTACTGAATCAAGATAGGCAGGAGAATTAAGATAATCGTGAATACTATCTTTGATAAATTGAAACCTTTGTTCCTCTTGTGTCAATGGTTCTGGTCGAATTTTATCCCAATAACTTGAGTCTCTTTCATAAGCCTCTGAGGTGGTAATTCCCACTTCATTTCCAAAATACCTTTTTGGAAAATCTACACCCAATTGATACTTGGAATATACAACTGTTGTGTTTCCTCTAAACTCTTGTCTTCCGCTTTTTTCCATGTAATCAAAGACTTGCTTTTTTAGCAATAACACAGAATCTTCATTGAAAAAATACTCTTGTTTAACTCTAAAATCGGTATATTTGATTAACCCACCTTTGTGTAAATTTAGATCAACTTTATCTAAGTTATACGTTAGATCTCTTATCCAAATATGTCCTTCCCAAGTAGCATTCCCTTTTTTTCGAGGAGTAACTTCTATTTTCCAAATCATTATTCCGTTATCAAACGTAGTTTCTACTAATTTGAATTTATAAGTAAGTACAGAAAGTGAATTTAAAGGAGAAACTAAGGGTACACTATTCAACTTATATAAATTCATCAAATTATCGTAAAAGTTAAAATCGTTTTGAATAGTGTTTTTAAAAAATAGCCCGAAAATACTCCCGTATTTTTTATACGCAGATCTTATTTCTTTTACCTTATTTGGATATTGGTAATGACGTTCCATCTTCACCTCCATCATATTTATACTATTAGCAAAGCGACTTAACTCTCGTTTTCTCTTATTTTCTGCTTCATCAAAAAGTTCCTCATCGGTTTTTTCTTTGGCTGCTTCTTGTGCTTTTTCCTGCCTTTTTCTAGCTTTTTCTTTCTTCTCTCTTTTCTTCTTTTCCTTCTCGCTAATCACCTCTTTTGCTTTGATGTATACTTCACTCTTACTTGATTGTATTTGAGTATCCCATCGCTCTTTTTCTTCAATCGCTCTTTTAATAATCCCATAAGCTGGATCTCTTCCTTTACTTTTTACTTCAAATTCTTTGAGTTGTTTGACATCTGTTTTGAGCCAGATATTTTTTATTACTTCATTGTTCCCTTCTAATGAAACAGTAAATTCTTGAGTTTCAAAACCTACTGCAGTTACCACTACTGTATATATTCCCTGATTGGTAAATTGATAGGTATACCTACCATTTGCATCGGTAGAAGTTCCTAATGCCGAATTTTTAATATAAAGATTTGCAAAAGGAACAGGTGCATTTGTTTCATCTAACACATATCCAGACATGGATTGTGACAAGATTGAATTGCCGAGTAATGAAAGTAAAAAAATTAATAATATTCGCATAATTCCTTTTGGGTAAAACTACTGAAATGCAAAAATGTTACACCTCAATCTAAAAGTACTTTAAAAAAGAAAACCCTAAAACAAAAATTTGTTAAAGGGTTTTAAAATATGTTAATTGGCAAATAGCTCTATTTCTTTGCTATCCAAGGAATCTCTTCTGCATTTAAGTCTTGAGTAAGTTTACGACTTAAAACGAATAAATAGTCTGAAAGTCTATTCAGGTATTTTGTAATAATTGAATCTACTTCGCTGTTCTCAGCCAAATGCACACAAACTCTTTCTGCTCTTCGGCATACACATCTTGTAATATGACACATAGAAACTGTTGGATGTCCTCCAGGAAGCACAAAAAACTTCATATCAGGTAATTCCTCATTCATTTCATCAATTTTGTGTTCAAGCTCCACAATCATTTTTTCGGTGATTTCAGGAATTTTCACTTTATCTTTCCCTGGTTCTTTAGCAAGGTGAGAGCCAATCACAAACAAGTTATCTTGTATTTGAATCAAAAACTCTTTGGTTTCTTTTTCCATTTCTTGGTCACGAATTAATCCCAAATGAGAATTCAATTCGTCCACTGTTCCGTAAGCTTCTATTCGCAAATGATACTTTGGAACTCTTGCTCCGCCCAACAATGAAGTTTCTCCTTTGTCGCCTGTTTTTGTGTAGATTTTCATAGCTTAAAACTGAATCTTATTAATAAAATGAACCTTTCTTTTTTTCTTTTTCTTACCGGTCTTATTCTTTATTTTTTGATACCCGTAGGTAATAAAATAATCTCCATACCAATAATCAGTTTCTGAAGTACCAAAAGATTTTAGTTTATCAGTATCATCTCCAGTGCTAATAATTTCAGACTTTCTTTCTTTAATTGTTTTCCCATTAAACTGGTTAACGGTCTTGAAATTAATATTTCTTCCTGAAGAAAAAATCATTTCCACTTCTTCATCAGTAGCTTCTGAAACTGAGATAAATTGCTTTACGTAAAATGGTTTGTATGCCGAATATAATTCGAAAGAATTATCCCATATCAATTGTCCTGACTCATCAAAAGAAGCAATTACAGCATGGGTGTATTGATAGCCATCAAACACTGTTCTGGTTCGTGTGGTTTGAGTTCCATCAGCATTAGTTACATAAGTAGTTTCGGTGCGGTATGTAGGGTAATATGCCTCACCAATAAAAATATATCTGTCTCCCTTTTTAATAATATCATGGCAAGCAATGTTGTAATTATAAGATAATTCTTTTCCCTTTTTCTCTTTTCTTTTTTTCTTCCTTTCAATTTTCTTTACTTTCCTTTCTTTTAAATGATTAAGAAAGTTGTTTAGGTTTAAAAAATTGTAATTCTCAATAAACTTAACAGATCTACCCACAGATTTTCCGATAAACATTCCTGAAGAAGCGTAGGCACTTTTCTCAGAATAAGTACCTGTGTAGATGTATTCATCTTCACCTACTTTTGAAACTGAAATTTCCGAAATCACTTGGTCGTAATTCTTTGTAAGGCTAAAAAAATCTTTCTTTTTTCCATCAGTTCCAATTCGCATAACATAAGTTTCCTTTTCCTTATCAGCTCTAATGAAATAAAACAACTCTGATTCGTCCTTTAGTAATTGTGAGTTTGTATATCGAATTGATTTCGCTTTGTTGTCTTTTACAGTAACTGGAATCACTTCTTTTTTCCCATTTTTCCAATTGATTTTTGTCAAAAAAGTTTCTCTTTTTGCTCTAGAATCAAAAAACACATAATCTCCGATTACATTCATTTTACCAAAGGATATTTTTTTTCCGACTTCGCCTTCTACAGAGTTAATTTCCATAGAGGCTAAGTCTATACTCATCAAAATATATTTCCCTTTTCTGGTTTGAAAAAACACAAAAAAGTGAGACTTTGTTTTATAAGAAGCACCGTAATAATGTTTTTTTGATACCTGAAACTCTTGCTCAGCAACTTCATCTAAATCTTGATTTAATTTAGAAAACATATAAGTAAATTTCTTATCCTTATATTGTGAGGTAACAACTAATAACCTCTCATCTTCAAGTTTATGAACCTCAAGTTTTCTGGTAAGATCTAATTCTTTGCTATCATACTCAATTCTTTTAATTAATTGAGATTGTTTCTCCTGAGCAGATAAAAACTGATTACTTGCTACTACTAAAATCAGTGCTAAAATTATTTTTTTCATTTCATTAAATAAAAAAAGCCCTCCTTAAATCTATTAAGAAGGGCTTTTGGTTAAAAATTTTATCCTAAAAAAGAATACCTATAATCAGTTGGTGTTACAAATGTTTCCTTAATTGTTCTTGGAGAAACCCATCTCAACATATTAAGGATTGAACCTGCTTTATCGTTTGTCCCAGAACCTCTTGCTCCACCAAAAGGCTGTTGCCCCACAACTGCTCCAGTTGGTTTGTCATTAATGTAGAAGTTTCCTGCTGCATTTTTCAATTTCTCAGCTGCCAACTCTACCATGTATCTATCTTGTGAGAAAATAGAACCCGTTAGTGCATACTCAGAAGTTGCATCTACCATTTCCAAAGTTTCTTCAAATTTATTCTCGTCATAAACATAAATCGTAATCACTGGGCCAAATATTTCTTCGCACATGGTTCTAAACTTAGCGCTTTTTGTAACTACAACTGTAGGCTCAATAAAGTATCCTTTTGATTTGTCGTAGTTTCCTCCAGCTACAATCTCTGCATCATCTTGTTCTTTGATATAATCAATGTATCCTGCAATTTTATCAAATGCATTTTCATCAATTACCGCAGTAATAAAGTTTCCAAAGTCTTCTGGTGATCCCATTTTCATAGAAGCTACATCTTCTTTTACATATTCAATTACTTCATCTGCCATATTGGATGGTAAATAAACTCTTGATGCTGCCGAACATTTTTGTCCTTGAAATTCAAAAGCCCCTCTCGAAATTCCGGTAGCAACTTGCTTAGGAACAGCAGATTTATGAGCTACAATAAAATCTTTTCCTCCAGTTTCTCCTACTATTTTAGGATAAGTTCTGTAAGTAGAAATATTGTCTCCAATTGTTTTCCAAAGATGTCTGAACACTCCTGTAGAACCTGTAAAGTGTAATCCTGCAAAATCTTTGTGATTAAATACAACTTCTCCAGCTTCTGGTCCATCTACTAATACCATATTAATAACGCCATCAGGCAATCCAGCTTCCTTAAATAATTCCATAATTACTTGAGCAGAATAAATTTGGCTTTCCGCTGGTTTCCATACCACTACATTTCCTAACATAGCTGGAGCAGCACATAAATTGGCTGCAATTGCTGTAAAGTTAAATGGAGTAATTGCAAACACAAATCCTTCAAGTGGTCTGTATTCTAATCTGTTCCACAATCCTGGGTTAGAATCTGGTTGTATTTCCATAATCTCTTGCATGTAAGCTACATTCATTCTCAAGAAATCAATCAACTCGCAAGCGGCATCAATTTCTGCCTGAAAACAATTTTTTGATTGAGCCAACATAGTTGCAGCATTCATTTTTGCTCTGTATGGACCTGCCAATAAATCTGCTGCTTTTAAGAAAATGGCTGCTCTGCTGTGCCAGCTCATATTTTCCCAGTCGCTTTTTGCTGCCAATGCGGCTTCAATTGCTTCTTCCACGTGTTTTTTAGTTCCCATGCTGTAAGTTCCCAAACTGTGTTTGTGATCATGAGGTGGAGACATTGTAAATTTATTATCTGTATGCACCTCTTTACTTCCTATGTAAGAAGGTACTTCTATCTTGCTGTTGTACATTTCTTTGTACTTAGCTTGTAACTCTTCTCTTTCTGCACTTCCTGGTGCGTAATTTAATACTTCTTCGTTCCCTTGGAACGGAACATTAAAAAATCCTTTTGACATGTTTTTTTTGTTTTTAATTATAGTAATTTCTAAAACTGTATAAAATTAGGGATTACTGAGGGGAAAAAAAAGCCATTAGTTTATTATATTTATAAATATGAATTACAAATAGTTATGAAAATTCTTGTTGCTTGCTTCTTTTTGATGATTTCTACCGTTGGTTTTTCGCAAACTATTGTAGGTAATGTGATTAACGAAGAAGATAATCCATTGGTTGGTGTAACCATACTTAATACCAATTCAAAAAATGGGGTTGTAACCAATGAAGAGGGAAATTTTATGTTGGATTGCGTTCCTGGTGATTATCTAAAACTGAGTTTTGTGGGAAAGAAAACTTTGGTGTATAAGGTTCCAGCTAATTCCTTAGATACGATTTACAAACTGTTTATTTTGAAAGAAAATGCCCAAGAAATTGAA
>CAKZNB010000029.1 GCA_937129365.1 uncultured Flavobacteriales bacterium | reverse complement strand
AAACCTTTGAAGCGTAAATTTTACTACAATGAGCATTAAGAAACAATACTTAAAAACTAAGCCAGAGGCTAATGTGACTTTTCAACTTGCCGCAGAAACTGCACCAAACGCAAGTCAGGTATCACTAGTAGGCGACTTTAATAATTGGGACGAATCTTCAATTGAGATGAAAAAATTAAAATCTGGTGCCTTCAAAGCAACTGTTAAGTTGAAGACTGGAAGAGAATACCAGTTTAGATACCTAATTGATGGTAAGGTTTGGGAGAACGATTGGGCCGCGGACAAGTATGTACCGAATAACTTTACACTCGAAGAAAATTCCGTGGTAGCTGTATAAGCTATTTTAAGATCCATAGGTAGTTCTCATTGAGAACTCAAGGCGGTTGTCGAAAGATGACCGTCTTTCCTTTTTGTTAGGCATAAAAAATGCCCCGACATGTCGGGGCATTTAACCAAGATTTAACCCTAATAACTATTGACTAGATAGTTTTTTCTTATAAAGAAAGTCTGTAGTACTGCTTGTCAGCAAACTCACTTAAGTAGTCTGCTTGATTCACTAGCTTTCTTAATTCAATATCGTTTGCTGGATTTCCAGAAGCTACTAAGTTGTCTTCGCTATCGAAGATGCTGACCTCTTCAACTTGGGTCTCTTCCATTTCCATGTAAATCTCTTCTTCAAGTGAAGTTTCATCTTCAGCAAAGAACTGATCCATTTCAGCGATTAGCTCTGCCTCTATATTGGAAACGCCTTTGCCTGCTAAGTCATTTGACTTAAGGTTTCCGGCTTGGAAAAGTGTAACTGCTGCTAGCATCACTGCTATGATTGCACTCAAATTTCTGACCTTTGGGCTGTTGCTGTTGTTTATGTTGTTGACTTTCGGGCTATTCATGATTGTAATTTTTAATTTTCTAACTGACCTGCCAACTGTTTTGCAATGGCTGTGCCATAAATCATAAGTATCTGTTTTTCAATACATTAAAAATTAGTGTGCACTATTGAACGGAAAAATGTGTACTAAAAACGTACATGTGATGCGTGGTAATAGAACACTTTGAACGGAGGGATGAATGAAAAACCCCAAGGAATAAAGGCCCTTAGGGTTCTGTTATTATTATATGGTATCTGGTTTATGCTGTCAAAGCCTGATTTTTAATGAAGCTCAGATCAATGCTGATTTCTTGAGCTATTTGCTCTAGTAGCTCTATAACTACTTGATTTGCATCCATAGGTGCATTAACTCCCGAAATCATTGCTTTGCTGAGCTCAAAAACATTGTTTTGAAGGTTTACCAGTAAAGGAGTAAGCCCAACTTTCTTATATAGTTTAATGGCATTTAGAGTTTCTTCTAATAACTGATAGTTCGATTGATCATTATTGAATTGGCCGAACATATCGTCCAACTTGTCATTAAGCTTGGCGCTTATAAGTTCCCCATTAAGCTTCACGTCCCACTTTATTGTTTCTTCCACTAACTCTTCCATTCTATCTATTGAGAAATGGTCATTGACAAAGAGGTCCTTAAACTCAATGTTAATGACATCATCAATATTTTGCTTTAGTGTAGGGGGGATTTGAAGTTTTTGTCCTTTCATTACATTCAGAATACCATAGTTGCGGTCGTAAATCTTCCTGTAGGAATCATATGCCAAGTCCTCGCTATCAGCTAAGTACTGGTTTACAAGTTTCATCTGCTCATCTTTGAACATGCCAAAGAAAGAGAAGGTGTGGGCTCGGAATTTTTCTTTAATGATATCAACTACTTTGGCAACATTGCTCTTTTCAAAAGCATCTGTTAAGGCATTTGAAATAGGACTAAATTCTTCCGTAGAAAGCCTCTGACATGTTCCTCCAATAATATGGTGTTGGCCAAGGTATAGCACTACAAAACTGAATTCCTTCTTAGAAGTGGTCACCTTAGAGTTTACTACTGTTGTACCATAAGCTAACTTCTGCAAGCCAGCACTCTTTCTTTCGAAGAAGAGACTCTTGCAGTCATAATTCAATACAGTTAAGCTTTGAGGGGTGTCAGCAAATAAAGAGGCAACGGCATAATGCATACCCACCTGAGTGAGCGACAATTGATAAGGAAGAATATGCTTAAGGTAAATATCTTTTCCAGTTCCTTCTTCTTTGACATTACTTTCAGCTCTTGCAAGGTTTTCAATGAATTGCGATTCGAGTTTAACCTCTGATTCACTTTCAGCTAATTGAATTGCCCTGCAGGCATATTGTAAGATTTGTAACGTTTCTATTCCAGAGATGTCATTGAAGAACCAGCCACAGCTTGTATACATCAGCATGGCATTTCGCTGCATTTCGAGCATGCGCATTACATGAGTCCTTTCTGCATCGGAAAGGGGTTTCTCAATGTGTTTCTTTAAAAAACGATTGAGGTTTCCTTTTGATCTATCGAGTATAACACGGATATAATCATTCCGCATGGCCCATGGTTCTGGCGTAAAACTTGATAAGCCCTTTTCATAAACATTAATCATCTGATCACGTGCTTCGTCCAATGCGGTTCTTAAAGGTTCTCGCCATTTCTGATGCCAGTTTCCATCACCTCCAGAGTGACAGCCACAGTTACTTCTCCACCTTTCTACTCCGTGCTCACAGCTCCAAGAACTGTTTTCATGGATCTGTACCTCGTACTCAGGTTCGAATAAATATAAATATTGACCGTAGTTTGTGATTTTGGTGAGATCATTTTCTTCGATATATCTTAGGCAATAGGCCAGAGCCATATCTCCATTTTCATGATGATGGCCATAACTCTCTCCATCTGTAGCAATGTGTACAAACTCTCTTTCTGAGTTTGACCTGAAGCCTTCCATCAAGTCATCAGCGAAACGCTTACCGTCTTGAAGAATTCCTTTGAATGCTACATTTTGAGAACGTTGACCATCATAAAAAAACAATGCTATTTTTTTCCCATTGGGCAGGGTGTAGGAATAATGCTTATTGGAGTCAATACCTTCAATCCAATCTTTTGAACCAACCTTTCTGTATCGGGCAGCTTGTCTTGGCGCCAGAAGAGAGTATTTGATTCCATGATCACTCATGATTTCAAGTGTTTCCGTGTCAACGGCCGCCTCTCCAAGCCATATGCCTTCTGGCATTCGACCGAAACGTTTTCTAAAGTCTTCTATTCCCCATACTATTTGTGTCTCTTTGTCTCTTCTGTTTGCCAAGGGCATAATCAGGTGATTATAGACTTGTGCAATAGCCGATCCATGGCCATCGAAGTTACCCATACTTTCCTTATCAGAATCGAGTATGGCTTGATAGGTAGTGGGTGCGTGTTGTTCCATCCATGACAAGACGGTAGGTCCGAAATTGAAACTAATCTTAGAGTAATTATTTACAATGTCAATGATCTTTCCTTCATCATTTAAGACACGTGAAAATGCATTGGGGTAATAGCTTTCTCTAGTAATTCGTTCATTCCAGTCATGATAAGGGAATGCGCTAGGCTGAATTTCGATTTTTTCTAACCATGCGTTCTCTCTTGGGGGCTGATAAAAGTGCCCATGTATACATAAATACCTATCCATCAATTGCTTTATCTACTTTTTTTCCAGCTTTTTTTAAGTCTTCTTTTATCTTTCTTGCTTTTACAACATCAACTAAAGTAGTATACTCGTAGTTGGCTGCACTTTTTACAATTTTTGAAATAACTTTCACTTTGTCAACTCTTGCCTGATACTCAGCTTCTATATTTCCTGATGCTTTTTTAACAGGTTCTTCTGCATTAATTAGTCCATTATAACCTGTAATTCCCCAAATGGCAATTATTCCAATAATAATCCATTTTCCATACTTTTTAAAAGCAGAACCTGGGTTCTTTTTTACAGTTTCTATTCGTTTATCTAAATCCATTTTTCTAGTTTTTTGTTTATTCCTTTAAATATAAGAGATATTTATGAATTCCCTCAAAAAAAATGAGCTACAGGTGGTAGCTCATTTTAGTGGTTTTATTTTATTATATCTACACTTCGTTTCAAGAACTTAGTTAGCTTTTCGCCTGTCAACATTCCTTTTGCAAGAAGTGCTAAGTCAGTTGCTTGCTCAATTAATTGCTTTTTCTTTTTATCGGTTTTTGTTTCCAATATTTTTGAAATCAACGGATGATTTGAGTTTACTACCAAATTGTACATTTCTGGCATACTTCCCATGAAGCCCATGGCTCCTCCGCCCATTGCTTGCTGCTCTTTCATTCTTCGCATAAACTCAGCCTCAGTAATTTGCATTGGACTATCTGTTTCGCTCAAACTCTGGAAATCTACCGAAAACTTAGCTTTTGGCATTACTTCTTCAATAACTGGTTTTAGTTTTTCTTCATCTTCTTTGGTTAATTTGCTTGGCACTTCTTCCCCTTTATCAATCAATCTTTCAATTGTATCTGCATCAATTCGTGCAAAAGAAGTGTTTTCCATCCCTTGTTCCAATTTAGAAACCAAGTGAGGAGCTAAAGGTCCATCTAAAACTAAAACATCATACCCTTTGCTTGTTGCATTTTCAATTAATGAGTGGTGCTCTTCTGTATCGTTTGTATACAAATACACTACTTTATCGTCTTTGTCTTTCTGAGTTTCTTTTACTTTTTCACGGTATTCATCTAGAGTAAAGAATTTCCCTTCCGTATTTTTCAGTAGAGCAAATTTCTTAGCTTTTTCATCAAACTTATCGTCTGACAATATTCCATATTCGATAAATACTTTGATGTCTTCCCATTTTTGCTCAAAATCTTCTCTGTTTTCTTTGAACATAGAATTCAATTTGTCCGCTACTTTTTTGGTGATATACGAAGATATTTTCTTCACATTACTATCACTTTGTAAATACGAACGAGAAACATTCAAAGGAATGTCTGGCGAATCAATCACCCCGTGAAGTAACTGCATAAATTCAGGCACAATATTTTCTACCGAATCAGTTATAAATACCTGATTGGAGTACAATTGTATTTTGTTTTTCTGAATTTGTATGTCTTTTTTCAATTTAGGGAAATATAAAATTCCTGTAAGATTAAAAGGATAATCAACATTTAAATGAATATTAAAAAGAGGTTTCTCAGACATTGGATACAATTCTTGATAGAATTTATCGTAATCCTCTTCTTTCAATTCCGATGGCGTTTTTGCCCACATCGGAGAAGTATTGTTTAGGATATTATCCACTTCAATAGGATCTCTTTTTAGTTTTCCATCTTCGTCTTTTTCGCCAGTTGGGCTATCAATGTATTCAGTTTTTGTTCCAAATTTGATGTCAACCGGTAAGAATTTACAATACTTATTAAGGATAGTTGAGATTCTTGCTTCTTCCAAAAACTCCATAGAATCTTCGGCAATGTGCATTACAATGTCCGTTCCTCTTGTCTCTTTTTCAATATCTTCGAGCGTGTATTCTGGAGTTCCATCCGAAGTCCATCTTACAGCTTGCGAACCTTCTTTGTGTGAGAGTGTGTTTATTTCTACTTTTTCTGATACCATAAAAGAAGAGTAGAATCCTAATCCAAAGTGCCCAATCATTGCTGCCGCACCTTCAGAGTCTTTGTATTTTTGCACAAATTCTTCCGCTCCAGAGAATGCAATTTGATTGATGTATTTATCCACTTCTTCGCCAGTCATCCCTATTCCATTATCACGGATAGTAATAGTTTTAGCCTCTTTATCAAGTAGCACTTCTACTTGTAATTTTCCTACTTCTCCTTGAAACTCTCCTAAAGACGAAAGTGTTTTTAATTTTTGAGATGCATCCACCGCATTGGATACCAATTCTCTCAAGAATATTTCCGTATCAGAGTATAAAAACTTTTTAATGATTGGAAATATATTTTCCGTTTGTACATTAATTTTTCCTGTTGCCATTTGTTGTTATTTTTTGAATAATCCATAGTTCAAATTCGATACCAATAGCTCTTAAATGACAATTTTTACTTATTTAGGTGTTTGTTTCGATGCTTTAAGTGACAAAACGACATTAATTGAATTGTTAACCGATAGTTAAAAACGGTATCTTAACAACCATAATGAGTTGTTTTGCACTGTAAAAACTAAACAAAAACAATGAAAAAAATAATTTTAACGGCCATAGCAATAGCTTCAATTAGCTTTTCTAATGCACAAACAAAAAAACATGATTGGAATGTAGGATTGCATTTCGGTACCCAAGAGTATTCAGGAGATATGGGAAGTGAGTTTTTCTCTTTTTCTGAGCATGCAGCTTATGGTGTTTCTTTATCAAAATATTTAACTCCTTGGTGGGATGTTCAAGGTATGGTAACATTTAGTAACCTTGATTTTTCTGATAGTTTAAGCTCTTTTGAAGCTAAATTTCTAGATTTTAACATCATGGCTAAGTTGAAATTTAACAACGGTAAATGGCTTAAAGAAAATAGTTTTTTCCAACCTTATTTATTTATTGGATTAGGAGATGGAATTTCTATTGCTGATCACTACACACAAAACTCTGGTAATTTATCAGTAGATGTAAACGCATTGGGAGGTATTGGATTTAATTTTGCGGTAAGCGAAAGATTAGGAATCAATTTGATGACTAAATACACTTACATGTGGAATGATGAATTGGACAACAGAGTTGATCCTGCCGACAAATTTCAAGACCAAGCCTTGATGACCACTATTGGATTGACATATAACTTTTCTGCTAAAAAAGATACTGATAATGATGGAGTTGTAGATAAAGAAGATAAGTGTCCTACAGTATTTGGTTTAGCAAAATTTGCTGGATGTCCTGATACAGATGCTGATGGAGTAGAAGACTCAAAGGATGAATGTCCTAAAACTCCAGGAACATTAAACGGTTGTCCTGATATGGATAAAGATGGTATAGCAGACAAAGATGATGCTTGTCCAACAACTGCTGGTATTGCAAAATTTGCTGGATGTCCTGATACGGATGGAGATGGAATTGAGGATTCAAAAGATGGATGTCCTACAGTTGCAGGTACAGTAAACGGTTGCCCAGATACTGACAAAGATGGGGTGATTGATGCAAAAGACAAATGTCCAACTGTAGCAGGAACTATTAATGGATGTCCTGATACGGATAAAGATGGAATTGCTGATGTTGATGACAAATGTCCTACAATTGCAGGAATTAAAGCTAACGGAGGTTGTCCAGAAATTAAGGAAGAAACTAAGCAAGTAATGACTAAAGCAATGGAAGGATTATTCTTTAAATCTGGTTCTTCAGTTATTCAAAGAAGATCTTATGTAGTGTTGGATAATGTTGCTAAGATTATGAATGAAAATCCTTCTTACAAATTAAAAATTGAAGGACACACAGATAACACTGGAAATGAAGCTAAGAACTTACAGTTATCAAAAGATAGAGCTGCTGCGGCTAAAGCTTATTTAGTTAAAAAAGGAGTAAGTGCTTCAAGATTAACTTCTGAAGGATATGGAATTACTAAGCCAAGAGCTGACAATACTTCTGCTAAAGGAAGAGCATTAAATAGAAGAGTAGAATTCACTATTGAATTTTAATTTTTTGACAGAATAAACAAAGATTAAATTTCTTAAATTTATCCCGAGTAACATTGAGTTACTCGGGATTTTTTATGGAAGAAATAAGGAAAATAATTCATGTGGATATGGATGCGTTCTACGCATCGGTAGAGCAATTGGATAATCCTGAATTGAGAGGAAAAGCAATAGCTGTTGGAGGAAGTAAAAAGCGAGGAGTAGTTGCAGCTGCCAGCTACGAAGCTAGAAAATTTGGAGTAAAATCTGCCATGCCATCTATTACTGCGGCTCGAAATTGTCCCCATCTTATTTTTGTAAAGCCAAGATTTAACCGTTATAAAGAAATTTCAACCAAAATTCGAGAAATTTTTTCGAGATATACAGATTTGATAGAGCCACTTTCTTTGGATGAAGCCTATTTGGATGTTACCGACAACAAAGTCAATGAGTTTTTTGCCACACAGATAGCTATAGATATTCGTAAGGCAATAAAATCGGAATTAGGATTAACAGCTTCGGCTGGTGTTTCTTTCAATAAATTTCTTGCTAAAATAGCTTCGGATGTGAATAAGCCCGATGGACTTACTGTGATTACACCAGAATTAGCACCTGATTTTATTGACAAATTACCCATTGAACGATTTTTTGGAATAGGAAAAGTGACTGCATCTAAAATGATGAATAAAGGAATTTTTTATGGAAAAGATTTAAAAAGTAAAGAGCTTGATTACTTGGAAAAACACTTCGGTAAATCCGGAAAACATTATTATAAAATGGTAAGGTTGGAAGACAACCGAAGAGTAAACCCTAACCGAATAAGGAAATCAATAGGAGTGGAGCACACTTATTTTGATGATATTGAGGATGTGGAAGAGATAAGAACCAAACTTGATGAACTTGCAGAGGAATTGGCAAGAAGAATGAATAAATCGAATGCAAAGGGTAGAACCTTGACTGTGAAAATTAAATACAATGATTTTACTCAACAAACAAAAAGCCTGACTTTTGAGTTTTATATTTCCAAAGCGTTAAATTTGAAAGATGGATGGAAACAGATTATTAACCAAGATTTTATTCCTCGATTGCCAGTAAGATTACTGGGACTTTCGGTAAATAATTTGAAAAGAAATGAAGTGAAAATCACAGGAAATAAAAATGAAAATAGACAATTGAAGTTTAAATTTTGAGTAAAAAAACAATCGATATTGAAGGAGTAGGAGAGGTGGAGTTGTTCAAAAGCAAACGAGCCAAACGAATAAGGATTACCATAAAACCAGGGGGAATAGTAAGGGTTACTGTGCCCAATTTAATTTCTTTCCGAAGAGCTAAAAGTTTTGTGTTAGAAAAACAAGATTGGATTGTAAAACACGCTATTGAGCAAAAAAAGAAAGCAGATTACACAGTTTTTGATGAGTCAACAGATTTCAGAACTAATTTGCACCAATTGAAGTTTTTTAGAGAAGAAACTGAAAATTTCAAATGCACCATTACTGAAAAAGTAGTTATTGTTACAATCCCAACCTCAAAAGATATTCTTTCATCAGAATCACAGCAATTTATCAGAAAATGTATTGAAGAATCTTGGCGAAAAGAAGCAAGAATAGTTCTAGCAAAAAGAACAAAAGAGCTTGCTGAGGAGTTTGGTTTTGAATATAAAAAAGTGACCATAAGAAACACCACTTCAAGATGGGGAAGTTGCTCTCACACCAACAATATCAATTACTCCTTACATTTGATGAGAGTTCCCAGAGAGTTGCAAGATTATGTGATTTTGCATGAATTAGCTCATACTAAAGAGAAGAATCATCAACCACCATTTTGGAGCTTATTGGACTCAGTAACCAATGGGAGAGCAAAGTTACTGGACAAAGAATTAAAAAAATATACGACAAAAGTGTATTAATAATTCCCAGCAGGAACTGGTGCTAATTGGATGTTATGTTTATCTGCAAAAACTTTTTGAGCATCCATAAAATCACCTTCTGCAATACTGATTAAACTATCTGCAACAAAGGCAATATCTTGTGTTTCAAAATACCTAGTAGGTGTTTGTTCTTCGGCAGGAAGCAACAAGTAGTTTGCCATTTCGGTATACTCATTTTCAACTCCATTTCGGTATGCCTGAAACACATTTAGTATACTGTTCTGAAACTCGTTTGAATTTTTAAATCCACCAATTTCTTTCACATTTTCAATGCTTTTATCAATTCTGCCGAGTACTTTTTGTCTTTTTTCTTTAATAATAGTGTGGCTTAAAGTGTCAGCTGTTGTTACCATTTCAATAAATTCATTGATAAAATCTGCGACCTTTTCTTGCTCTTCAATCAAAGAGTTGTTGTAGTCTACAGCTTTGTTTTGTTGAATTACACCGCATGAAAACAATAGTGTGGCTGATATAAATAGTATTAGTTTTTTCATCATTAATTATTTACGATTTCCCCAGAAGTTTCAAGGTCCCAAGTGTTTTCGGATATAGATTTTCCGTCTTTGAAATAGAAGCTTCCAGCTTTGGTTTTTTTATGAATATAGTCGTGTCCTTTATTTCCTTTTACAACAACTCTTCTTGTTGTAATTGCAATAACTTCCCCAAATTCATTTTTCTTTTCATATACTTTTTGGGTTACTCCCTCAGGGAATAATAAAGCAAGTTTATCTTTGTTCCCATCTGCTTTGTTAGAGCTTCTAGACCCTTCTAATTCAGTAAGAGCTTTGCTCTTTTCAAGAGACTTATCTTTGTTAGAGGTAGCTGCTTTTTTCTTAGCTTTTTCAACTTTGTCTTGGTACTTTTTCATTGCTTCCGCATTGTTTTCACTTCCTTCACCAAGCTCTTCGTTTTTTTTAATTCTTTTTTCCTCAAGCTCCTTTAATTCTTCATTTGTTTTGAGAGCATTATCATTGTTTTTAGTTTGTTCTTCCTTTTTACTTTTTGCCAATTCATCTTTATATTTCTGATATTCATCTGCATTTTCAGTAATATTTTTTTGACCCAATTTATTCTTCTCAAGAAGTTTTTCTTGAGTCTCTTCCATTAGCTCATATTTGGTTGTTTGGCTTTTCTTGCTCTTCCCATTCAACTCTTCATTTTGCTCAGCAATTTTATCGTTAATGTCATCTATTTGCTTGATATTTTTTTCAAGAGCTTTTTGGTCAAATTGTTCTTTTTCAATTCTTTTTTGTTCCAAAAGAGCTAGCTCCTCCATGTTCATTTCAATCTTTTCATTAGATTCCTCTCCTAATTCTTCGTAAACATCATTTTGTTTATCTTTAAAATCATTGTATTGGCTAGAATTTGCGGTAATTTTATCACTCCCTTTCTTTTGTTTCTCACGAAGTATCTCTTGGGTTTTTTCTAAGTAATCAATTTCAGCTTTTAAGCTTAAAATTTCTTTTTCATTCAAGTCCTCATTCTTTTCGTAAAGTTTCTCTTTCAATATTTTTAATTCTTCATCTCTATCTCTAAATTTTTTCCCGTCTTCTTCATATTCTTTCAGAAATTTCTGTTTTAAAACCACTATGTTTTCATAGTTTTCTTGGTTAGTCTTGCTGTTTTTTAAGGCTTTAATTTTAGCTAATTCAATATTGTTATCAGAGTATTTTAGGTATTCATCACTTAATCTACTTTGTGTTTTTACCATTTCCTTATTTTCAGATAAATACTTTTCTTTAAGTTTTTGGTAAGCGGTATAATTTAGCAAACTATTGGTCGTATTATCTTTACTTATCTCTCCTTGTTGCTCAAGATATGCATTCATATACAATTCCACTGAGGTGATGTTTCCATGCCTTCCATAGTCATTTACCCCCAAATCTTTTGAGAGAGATTCCTTAATCTGTTCAAATCTCTGGTAAGTCAATTGAGAAAAATCAAAATCTTTGAGTTCAGATTTTGCATTAGCATCCACCAAAGAATCTATATAGAATTGTAAATCCATAAACTTCCTTAAATCAGAATTATCTTCAATTTTAGTAAGTAAAAAACTTCCATCTTTTCCAGTCATATCTACCTCAGTACCATAAAGTTCTGCATCGATGTTAAAATAATCATCAGTACTTGTGATTGTATTTCGCTCTTCATCACTCATCTTATCCAAAATCTCATTAATCGCAGCGATTTTATCTTTAGGATATTGTTCGTTTGGAAGGATAGCTAGTGCAGAGTTATAAGTATTTTTCGCACCTTTATATTCTTTATTATTTAATTGATTATCAGCTTTTTTAATTAACAAACTGTATCTCTTTGTTTTTTCTGCATTTCTTTCTCTTTCTGCCGCCATTTTTTCTGCTTCAGCAGCTTCTCTAGCTTTGGCTTCAGCGGCTAGTTTTGCTTTTTCTTTATCTAATCTTGCCTTTTCTTCAGCATCTCTTGCTGCTTTCTCAGCATTTAATCTTGCCAACTCTTCTGCTTTTTTTCTTTCTAGTTCTGCAGCAAGTTTAGCCTTCTGTTCTTCTGCTAATTTTGCTTTTTCCGCAGCTAGTCGAGTTTTTTCTGCATCTCTTGCAGCTTTGTCGGCAGCAAGTTTTGCTTTTTCTGCCGCTTCTTTTTCTGCTGCTTCTTTTGCAAGTCTTGCAGATTCAGCATCTCTGGCGGCTTTATCTGCTGCTTCTTTCGCAGCTCTTTCAGCCTCTAGTTTAGCTCGTTCTTCGGCTAGTTTTTTTGCTTCAGCAGCTTCTCTAGCCTTTTTATCGGTTGCTTCTTTTGCAGCTTTCTCCGCTGCCAGTCTATCTGCGTCTGCTTTTGCTTTTTCAGCAGCTAATCGTTTTGCTTCTTCGGCATCTCTTTTTGCCTTTTCCGCAGCTTCTTGAGCGGCTTTTTCAGCATTCAATTTGGCTAATTCTTCTGCTTTTTTCTTTGCTGCAGCTTCTTCTAGAGCTTTTTTTGCTGCAGCTTCCTGGGCAGCTTTGTCTGCTGCAAGTTTATCTGCTTCAGCTTTTGCTTTTTCTGCTGCTAGTCTTTTTGCTTCCTCTGCATCTCTTTTTGCTTTTTCCGCAGCTTCTTTTTTTGCAAGAGCTTCAGCTTTTAATCTAGCTTCCTCGGCCTCTATAGCAGCTTTCTCTGCAGCTTCTTTCTCTGCCTTTTCTTTAGCTAATCTTGCCTCTTCTTCTGCTTTTCTTTTTGCTTCTTCGGCAGCTTTTTTGGCAAGCTCTTCGGCTTCTATTCCTGCTTTTGCTTTGTCAATTCCTTCTTGAGGTTTAGATTCTGTTGGCTTTAGTTTTTTTGCTTCTTCAAATTTTGTAATTGCTTCAGTGTATTTTTTTGAACCTAATAAACTTTCACCATTTGATAGAGCACTATTATAATCTTCTTCTAATTTTTTAATAGCAGCTAAAGCAGTATTTGCTTCGTCTATTTTTTTCTTAGGCTCAGCTTCATTTGGCTTTAAGCCTTTAGCTTTTTCAAAGAAAGTGATTGCTTTTTCATATTTTTTAGCTCCTAATTCAGTATTTCCACTATTCATTGCAGTAGTGTAATCTTCCTCTATTTTTTTCTCAGCTGCAATGGCCTCATTTACCTTTTTTATTTCTTCATCAGGCTGTTTTTCAGAGGGCTTAGTTTCTTTTGCTTTTACATAATTTGCTAATGCAGTTTGATAATCTTTATTATCAAAAGATTTTTTACCCTCAGCTAAAAAGTTAGCATAATCTTCCTCAATCTTCTTGAGTTTAGCTATTTCCTCATTTGCTTTTGCAATTCCTTCTTTGGGTCTATTTTGTTCAGGCTTTAGGGTTTCAGCTTTTTTATAAGTTGTAATGGCCTCTTCATATTTTTTATCAGCTAATAGTTTGTCGGCTTGTGTTAATGCTTCTTGATAATCCTTTTCAATTTTTTCTAATCGAGCAATTTCAGTTTTAGCTTTTTCAATTTGCGATTTTGGTAAGGGTTCATCAGATTTTAATCCAGAAGCTTTTTCGTATTCTGTAATACTTTCTTTAAACTTATTTTCTGCAAAAAGAGCATCCCCTTTTTTCATTGCATTAGCATAGTCTTCTTCTAATTTCTTAAGTTTAGCAAGAAGATTGGTTGCTTTCTCAATTTGTTTAGTAGGTTTTTCTGATCCTGGCTTTACACCCAATGCTTCTTTGTAGAGTTTTATTGCTTCTTCATATTTCTCAGTTCCATATTCTTTATCGGCAGATGCAATTAGTTTTATGTATTCTGCTTCTTTTTTCTTTTGCTCAGCAAGCAAATCATCAATTTGTTTTATTTTGGTTTTAGGGTATTCCTCTCTTTCAATTAGTTTACTGGCTTTTTCGAAAGTTGATTTTGCTTTTTCATATTCTTTACTCCCGAATTGAGTGTTTCCCTCAGCTATTAGTTGGTCGTATTCAGCTTTGTTTTTTGCGAGTTGCTCAATTAGCTTATCAATATTTTTTAGCTGCTTTTTGGGTTCTTTTTCTTTTGGTTTTTTGGCTAGAGCTTCTGTGTATAATTTTTTCGCCTCATCAAAACTCTCAGAACTTACTTTAATAGCAGCTCTTTTCATTAATTCGTTATATTCCTTATCAGCTTTTTCATTTGCAAGGTTATCAATTCTGTTTTGTAGTTCTTTTAGTTTGGTTTTAGGTTCTTTATTTTTTGGTAAAACACTTTGTGCAGCTTCATATTTTTCTCTAGCATTTTCAAATTTTAATTGGTTTGCCAATTCATCTCCTTCTCTAAGGAGTTTTTTCATTTTGGTTTCTTTTTCTTTTGCTTTGAGAATGTCTTCATATTCAATCTCAGCGTCAACCAATTTATTTGTCAGTTCTTCATCATATTTTATATCAAGAGCTTGTTTCCAATCGTCAATAGCTCTGCCATAATCTTTATCAGAAAAAGCTTTATCACCAGATTTTTTTAATTTTTGAAATCTTTTTTCTTTATCCTTTTCATTACCAGCAAGCTTTTTGAAATAATCTTTGATTTCGTCTTGCCTTTTATCTCTGTATTTAAAATTCTCTACTAAATTTCCATCATTAGGATCAATAGAAAATTTATCAATTGGAGTATTTTCAATAATAGAATAATCTATACCTTCTTTTTTAGAAGTTAATTTTACACGTATCGGAAGTATGATTTCGAGAGCAACATCTTCTTCATGATACCCCTTTTTACTGTCTATTTCTATGGTATTGGTAGTTAGTCCATTTTTAGAAACTACAATTTTGTATACATAACCGTAATAATCAGTGTAGGAAGAAAACTCTCCGCTAGAGTTTGTAGTGGCACTATGGACTTCTTTTCCGTTACGGATAATCTTTACTGTTGCCCCAGAAAGAGGCTTTCCACTTTCATCTTTGATTTTCCCTTCAAAAATCATTGTAGGGTCATCCTGTGAAATAGAAATGCTAGAAACAAACAAAAAGCCCAGCAGTAATAATACTTTTGAGGTATTTAGGGCTAAAGAAAAAAGTGTATTCATATCTTATTGTAACTCTTTTTCATTGATTTTGTTTTACATCAAGGGCTAAGAACTATAAAAATACAATTTTTAGTTAGTTTATACTTCTTTTTAACATTCAGTTTTAATCAAAAAAAACTCCCTTCAAAAATTTGAAGGGAGTTTAGGATTTAGGTTATCTAATTATTACTTCTGAATAATAAGTTTTTTAGTCATGTAAATTCTATCAGAAGAAACTCTAACTAAATAGATTCCTTTGCTGAAGTTGTTCACATCCATAATTACTTTCTCATTAGAGTTTTCAATAGACTTAGAAGCAACTACTTGACCAATAGAATTTAAGATTTCTAATTTCAAGTTACCTTGGTTGTATTTATCGATAATTTCGATAGTTACAAAGTCGGTAGCAGGGTTAGGGAATAAGTTAACATTTAAGTCAGCATCAATTTCTCCTAATCCAGTACAGTTATTGAATGTAATATTTACAGTATCTCTTGCTGTACATCCAGAAGATGCTTGAGTAACAGTAAGTATATGATCCGTACTACTTACTCCAGCAGTAGCTCCAGTTACACTCAGTACATTTGTTGTACCTCCAGAACTCCAGTTGTAAGTGTCATAAGCAGTAGAAGCAAATATAGTAACTCCACCATCTAAACATGCAACTACATCATTTCCTAAGTTAAGAGCTGGTGTTACAGTTCTTGTTGTAATGTTGTGAGTTGTTACACTATCACATCCATTAGATGATCCTCCAACAATTGTATCCATAACTACTGTTGCAGTATAATACCAGTTTCCTAGTACTTGAACTGAATCACCAGTACAGAAGTTGTAATTCACTGTTGCAACCGCAGCAGGGTGGAATGATAGGTTTGTAATAATTGTACTATCACATCCAAAGAAGCTTCTGAATACATTAGTATATGTTCCGGCAGTAGTGTACAAGCTTGGTCCAACTCTATGGTTACCTCCTGGACAAAGAACAATATTATCCGTTCTTATTGAAGAGTAATTTACTGTTAAGTTATAGGTTAATGCACTATCACATCCTAGAGCGTTCATTACAGTATCGTTATAAACACCAGTTGTTGTCCATACTTTTCCGTTCGGACTCACAAAACTATCACAAACAGTTACGTTTAGTGTTCTGTAAGAAATGTAATCTACAGTTAAGTTATATGTCATAATACTATCACATCCAATTGCGTTAGGGATAGTATCCATATATGTACCCGTTGTAGTCCATGATTTTCCTGAAGGACTAACTAATGAATCACATACAGTTACTGTAACTGTATCAAATGATTTGTAGTTAACAGTTAAGTCTAATGTAAAGATACTATCACAACTTCCATTATTTACTGTGTCTCTATCCATTGTTGAAGCTGTGTACGATCTTCCTCTCCATGTATAGGTGTCACAAGAAGTAACAACTAATGGAATAGTAATTTCAGCAGTAACAGTTAAGTTAAATGTCATTAAACTATCACATCCTAATGAATTAGTAATTGTATCTAAGTAAGTACCAGATGTAGTCCAAGTTTTTCCACTTGGGCTGTAGAAGTTTCCACAGTTTGTAATTGTGAATATTTCACTTGTAGTATCTATACTCACATTGTAAGTTCTTACAATACTATCATAAATTGGAGAAGCTCCAAAAATAGTGTCGTTGTACAATCCAGTTGAGAAATACTTTCTTCCACTAATTGGAGAAGTAACAGTATCACAAGAATTTTGATCTACAGTATCGTAAGTAATGTTTAATACAGTTACCCAAGAAGTATCTTTAAATACTCCACAAGGAGTAGTGTAAGAAGCTTCATAAGCATAAGTTCCATTCGAAGTAAATCCTTTTACAGTTATTTCATCTGTAGAATCTATTACTGTTGTAGTAGCTAAATCAGTCCAAGTAAGCCCAGGAACTGGTCCAGCAGCTGGAACAGGCACACCTGAATTTAATACATTTGGATCTTGTTTTGGTCCAGTTGAAATTACCCAATTAGAACCTGTATTGTTATCTGGCCCTGTCAATCTAATTCCCCAAGTACCCGAAGTATGTAATAAAGGCATAGACCAATCAGAGGCAGTAACACCTGAAGCAGTAGGGAAAATATATGCAGTTGTAGTTGAACCATTGTAAGCTACAGCATCAATAACATTACCAGAAGGATCTTTTAGTACCTTACCAATTCTACCTCCAGAACCATTAGTACCAGTGAAGCTTCCATTCCCAAGGTAAATAAAATTGGCTGGGTCATTAGTTTGCCCTGAAATTTGACTGGTTGCAATAATTGCAGTTCCATTTGGACCTAGTACAGTTCCACTAGGGAAAGTATGAGTACTCTGACGAGTAGCTGTAGTTCCAGAATTCCATTGTTCAAAAGTAAATCCTGCTAAATCAGATCCTGGCACACCAGTAACCTCGATATAATCATCCGTTTTCATCCATGTTGGTTTTCCTCCAGTAGGTCTTCCGTTAGAAGCACCAGCATACTGACAAACTTCAGAAATAAAGAATGTCGTACCATTAATAAAAGGAGATTTGACTTTCAATTTAGAAGAATCTGTAAAAGAATATATGGTATCATATGCTGGTGTAGCATCAACAATTTTTTTAACTTCAGAAGTAGCATGGTTTAATAAACTATCATTTGAAGTTAAAATGTTGTAGGAAGCTGGTGTAATAAAACCACTAATTGTGTATACACCTACCATTGACATATTCACATTAAAGTTATATACTTTCATTTGATTACCAGCAGCTAGTTTACCAGCAGCTATCACTATTGAATCAATAGCTGGAATAGGTCCAGTTATACCATAATAAATCTTAACTGGAGTTACAGTAAAATCAATAGTATCTCCAAATTGATTTTCTAATATTGCAATAGCTGAATCTGCTATTCCATAACAGTCGTCAACTTGTTCTAAAGAGATATCAACTAGTTTTAAATCACCACCTGTAGCAGTAAATTCAATTGCTCCCATATCAGGAGTTGTAGCATTTCTTGTTATGCTATCAATATCAATTGTTACTGCCGCAATAGGGTCTCCAATGTTATCAATAGAACTTGACAAAGGTATAATTGTTCCTGCTGTAAATACTGGGTTGAAATCTGTAGAATTTGCTCCTCCAGAAGTTGCTGTACGCCATGCCGCTAAATCAACTCTATTTCCACTAGAATAACCTAAATAGTTTGTTCCGCCAGAAGCTCCCATATGAAACAAGTTATAGTCGTTTGTTAACGATGTAGCATTACTAACATAGATACAATATTTTGTTCCAGTTCCACTTCCAGTTACATCTACAATGTTGTTTCTGTATTCTTCATTGTTTGGAGAACTACTTCTGTAAATAGCTCTAACATTACTAGTGTTTCCATCAGTATTAATAGTAACAGTATTATGGAATACATTAACATAACTCATAGTACTATTAAGGTATAGTGCATAAGTAGTACTTGTTGGGTTTACGTCATAAATAGCATTGTTAATCACATTAGACCTTTTAGCAGCAGTATTGGTAGACTGCCCAAAATAAATTCCATAAAGTCCTCTTGTCATAGAACCTAAATTGTGTATTCTATTGTGGGTTATTTGTGTGTTTACACTGTAATAAGATCTGATTCCGTAAAAAGTGAATACTGAGTTTGTTCTATTAGGACGAGATATGTCATTATTGTGGATAATGTTATCATCAGAATAATAAGTACTAATTCCATAAGCATATTGATCTTCAAATGTATTATTACTAATAGTCCAACCTGTTCCTTTTGTCGTTGTGTTTAAACCATATGTTGTAACACCATAATATCCACCAATAATTGTATTGCCGTCAACAGTAATGTTGTTTGCATTTTCACCACTTGCTGTTGGAGAGGTTAGTAAACTAGTTCCACAAATCCCTGAGTTTAAAGAAGAAGTTAAGTTCGTTCTCAAGTTCAATAAGTTATTTGTAAAAGTTAAACTATCACATTTATTTCTCATTACGATAGCTAATATATTGCTGTTAACATTATTGATAAAATGAAAGTTATTTACTGTTATGTGCTTTGCACCATTAAATGCAATGAAATAGGTTTCCGAAGAGTTTGTTCTATTAATTGTATCTCCATTACCATTCAATGTAATAGTGTTAGTAGCAGATGCGCCTGGAATTGCCATTACATCTTCGTAAATTACATATGGTCCTGATCCAGGAACTACATTAAGAGTTACAGGTCCAGAAACTCCACAATCTTGAATTTCTTGTAAGAAAGTACTAATAGAATGATAGTTAGTAGCTGAAACTGCTGTAGCAGGGTCAATTGTATAAGTACCGTTAAATTGGAACGAACAGAAAGTTCTGAAATCAACAGGCCCAATCCATACTCCAGTATCAGCAGGTCCACAAATTCCTCTAACATAAGCTTGGTAATTTGTTTGATTTGCTAAACCAGAAATTGTTGCTGTATCATTTGCAGAGTTTTGAACGGTTCCAGTTCCTTGAGTAAAACCAGTTGGTCCATATTCAATTTGCCAAGAAACATCTGAACCACCAGGAGTCCAAGTAATGTCATGAGCTGTTGGTTGTCTGTTAAATGCCGTTAATCCAGTTACTGGTGGACAGGTAGGTACATTGTATTCATCAGCACCAATATCTACAGTAGAAGAAGGAGCAAGCGGTCTTACATCTCCATCAATATCACTTGTAATAGTGGCTTTATTTAAACCAGTGTTACTTGCAAGTGTACCGTAAACATGCAAATCAGTTGAAGAATAGAATTGTGGATCACCAAAAACACCGTTAGCACCAAGAGGGGCTGCTGCTGTTTGAAAAGCTACTAAAGTTGGATGATAAACTCCAGTAGTACCATAATAATAAATAGGAGTAGGGTGAGAAGAGTTATAAAGGTTGTTATTTATTGCTGTAATCTTGTTATACCTATTATAGTAATAAGCAGCTCTACCAGTTCCAGAATTCACAAAAATGTTATTTTCAATATTTACATCTCTGTAGTTTGTTGAGTTAGAGAAATAAGAATATAGTGGCCAAGTATTTGTTCCTCCACCAATAGTGTTTACAGTATTGTGGTAAAGATTAAAATATCTACTGTAATAAAGATAAATCCCATATATAGTTCCAGTACCTGTGCTTTCTACAGAAATCATATTGTTAGACTGCGATGCATTTGTTGTAGCACTTGCGTATTGGTAGTAGTTGTAAATACCATAAATAGTACTAGATCCTTTAAGAGTAATTTTATTATTCTCTGCTTTGTTGTAAAAGCCATATCTTAAATAAACTCCATACACTGATGTACTTGAGTTACCATTTTTAACTGTGTTATTGGAGAAATTGATGTTTTTTTGATAATATAAATATGCTCCGTAATAATAAAAATCAGAGATGTCATTGTTAGTTATAACATTTCCATCTTCATGATTGGCTTCTGTAGAAGAACCACCATAGAAATAGATTCCGTAATATCCTCCAACAATGTTGTTACTATCAATCGTAATGAATTGAGATTTATTTGAAGTACCAGACTCATTGTAAATAGCACAAAAAGCACTTGATGTTCCAATTTTAGTAGAAATATTACATTTTTTTAATGTTATGTAGTTATTATTTCCATCAAAGTAAATCGTTCTTCCATAACCAGTAGTAGTTACATTAAGATTCATGAAAGTAGTATGACTTGCATTTAAAAATCTTATTGTACCTCTTGTTGAAGAAGTTCCTGCATAAGTGATAGTTGCTCCAGATGTGCCTCCATCAAAAGTAATGGTGTTTGTAGCAGATGCCCCTGTTATGGATCCAACCAAAACTTCGCCAGTATAAGTTCCTGCAGCTACATTAAAAGTAACAGCCCCACTTACACCAGAAGTGTTCAAAGCAGAAATTGCAGCCTGAAAAGTTTGGTAATTTGTACCAGCAGTTGCAGATGCACCATCAATGGTGTATACTCCTGAAAGCTGAGAAAAGCCTCCTAGGCTTAATAATGTTATAAATAAAATTAGAATGTAATTTTTCTTCATTTTTCGTAAAATTTCGTTAATAATCTCCTAATATATATAAATTTTAATTGTTATAAAGTGTAGGATGATTTTTTTTTCACAATCTGTGAAACTTATTTTTGTTTAATGCGTATGTCATTAGTTAGTCTATATTATATAACAAATTGATTGTTAAGTACAAGAAGTAAAAATAGGTTGCTTAATCAAAAAAAATGGAATTTATTTAATTCCTCTTGATTCTTTTATTTTCTCATAAGAATCCTGAACTTTTTGAAATTTCTCTTTGGCTCCTTGCTGAAATTCTTCGCCCAGTTGAGCTACTTTATCAGGATGATATTTTACTGCGAGTTTTCGGTATGCTTTTTTAATGTCGGCTTCAGAAGAATTAGGACCAACCTCAAGTACTTTATAAGCGTTATCCAAACTAACTCCATTATTATTTATAGTATTAGTTTGCCTATGGTAACCACCACCTTGTCTCTGAAAATTGAACATTGCCAGAATAGACATAAAAGTCTGGTCACCAATTCTCATGGAACGTGCAATTCGTTTAAGAACTTGCAATTCATTGTTACTCATTTCTCCATCGGCTACAGCAATGCCAATTAAGTAATGAAGTAATTGAACTTTAGAAGATTGATTAATGTTTTCATCAATAATCTCTGATACTTTTTCTATAGAAATATTTTGATCAAGATAAGTTTTTAATTGTCTGATATATTCTTGAGCTCTTACTTCGCCAAATTGTTGAGTGAAAAATTTCTTTACAAAATTTAATTCAGATTTTAATGTAACTCCATCTGCTTTCATTACAACAGAAGAAAGCATCATGAGGTATTTACCTACATCAAAGTTTGGATTTGTACGAGAGCGAGTTTTTGTACTTCGGTCAAAGCTTGAGCCTACTACAAACCCAACAATGGCTCCTAAATAACTCTTAGTTAAATAAAACCCAATTACTGCTCCAATAATTCCTGGTATTCCAAATTTCATAGTTCGAAGTTAGGCATAATAGGGTGAAATCATTAAATAAACTACAACTCCAGAAATTGCAACATACAACCATAGCGGAAATGTAATGCGGGTCAATTTTTTATGACCTTCGTAATCACCCAACCAACCTTTTAAATAAGTAAAGCATACAAAAGGTGTAATGATAATAGATAGAATAATATGAGAAATTAATATACCATAATACACATATTTCATTGACCCTAATAAGATACTTTCATCTTCTTCTAATTCCCCATTGTGATTGAGATCTCCGTATATTGTTGAATCACTTGTAGCATGATAGGCTATGTACATTACCAAAAATGCTAAGGAGAATATAACTGCAGTATTAATAAGGTTTTGATGAAGTTTTTTCTTTTTTTTCTTAATCGCAATATATGCTGCAATCAATACAATTGCTGTTAATCCATTAATAGTTGCATAAATAGAGGGAAGAAAAGTTAAATCAACCCCCTCAATTTTTACAGAAAATAAAAGTGCTACTGCAATAGGTAAGACTATTGAAATAATGACGGTTAATCTCTTGTATTTCTTTATATTATCAGTCATTTAATAGCAGTTGTATATCAAGAGATAAGGAATCCATATAGTTCTCCTTGGTTCCGTCATAAATTCCTCTTAGGTTTAGATTTTCATCAACTAGCACAAAAAATTCTGAATGAAGAAATCCACCAGGTGCAAGTGCATCTTCTTGAGAAGGTAAAAGGTAACTATTAACTCCAGCCTCATAAAGGTCTTCTTTATTTCCTGTTACAAAATTCCAATTAGTAGTGTTTGCATTATAAAATTTCGCAAATCGTTTTAATTTTTTTGGTGTATCTGTTTTAGGATCAACTGTATGTGATAAAAACTGAACTTTAGGTTCGTTAGCCCACCTATTCTGTACTTTCTTCATGTTCTTTGTCATTACAGGACAAATAGTAGGGCAAGTAGTAAAAAAGAAATCTACCACTGTGATTTTATTTTTCAAATAACTTTCTGTAATTATCAAAGAATCTTGATTGATGAATTGGAATGGAGCTACTTTGTGAGGCACTTCTTCTCCGTTTTCATCATAATCCTTTTGACCTATAAAGGGCAATGTTTTTTCAATGTGTTTTTGCTCTTCGTTACAAGAGAAAACAATAACTATAAGAAAAAATAGTATAACTAATCTGTGTGTCATTCACTGTGATTTGTTGCCAAAAGTAAGATAATAAATTATGAAAGTAAAGTGTTACTTTGATGCTTTTCTGTCCTTTTGAACATACTCAATAAAAAGCTTTCGAATATCACCTCTCATTTTCTCTATCAGTTGGGTTTGATTACCTTGATACATCCCTCTTACTTTATTGTCACGATCTACTAGCAATATCATTTGGTAATAGGCTTTTCCGCCCATGCAAGAAACTGTTCCATCACAGGGTCTATTTTTCACATTACCCGTTGGTAATTCAAAATCATAGATTGGGTTATCTTCTCCAACTACTATTTTCCAGTTTCTAGAGTTAATTCCTTCTTGCTCACTTACAAACTGTGATAAATTTGGTTCTGCACCAGTTGTATCTATCAAGTGAGATAAAAACAGAAGGTCTTTAAAGCCAGAGCTATCTTGCAATTTATCGTATACCAAAAATTTCAGTTGACTTTGTAAAACAGGGCAATAGGTAGGGCATGAAGGAAAAAGGGTGCTAACAACTAATGTTTTTCCTTTGGTAGTTTCTTTGTTTACAACATTACTATCAATATCATAAAACAGAAAATCTTTGATTGTTGTTTTTTTGGCTAATTCTTCTGTTTTGCCAAAATAAGGTAAATCTTTCGAATTATTTTTCCCTCTAGAAAGGGTGTAAAGAAATATGATTGGCGTCCCAAATAATAATAGAAACAGCCATATTCTTTTGGTGTTTTTCATTCAGCTATTAGGTAATAGGAGCTACTAAGAAACCTTCTTGAATGATCAAGAAAATCATATAGACAATAAAAAAAACGTAAGGGATAATAATGTATCTTCTTAAGCTTTTTTTCTCATGCCCTAAGTGCATAAATTCCATTACAATGTAAAATGCTTTTACAACCGTCATGATGATAAAAGTAAGTTTAATTGCCCACCAATATCCAGAATCTCTAGAGCTTAACCAAATTCCCATTGCTATTTCAGCAGCAGTTAAAATGGATAATAATGCTGTTACTTTCCATATTTTTTTACGAATAGCTTTTCCTTCTTCTTCAGAATGGTTCACCATAGGTGCATAACTATCGTTAACTATAAGGTCGTCTCTATTTTCCATAATTAAATAGTGTCTTTTTTAAAAATTTAAACAAGGTAAAAGAAGGTAAATACAAATACCCAAACTAAGTCTACAAAGTGCCAATATAAACCAACTTTCTCCACCATTTCGTAGTGACCCCTTTCTTGGTATACTCCTTTTTTAACTTTAAGGTAAACGAGAAAGTTTATTAAAACTCCAGTGAAAACATGGAATCCGTGAAATCCTGTTACAAAGAAAAAGAAATTGGTATAACTAACAATATCAGGGTTTGCGGGATTGTAGGGGTTGTTGGTTAATGTAGCATTATCAGCCCATGTGGAAAGCATTCCATCTGGTCCTGCAATAAAAGTACTCCATTCCCAAGCTTGAGAAGCTAAGAAAATTACACCACCTACAACTGTCCATCCAAGCCATTTTTGCACTCCTTTTTGATCCATCCTGTGTCCAGCTTCAACCGCAAGTACCATAGTTACGGAACTTACAATAAGAATAAATGTCATTAAGGCTACATAAATCAACGGAAGGTTTGCATGTGTTAGCGGAAAGTGAAAAAATACTTCCTCAGCCAATGGCCAAGTGTCTGCTGATGCTTTTGCAAAACCAAGGGCAATTAAAAAACCTCCAAATGTCAGTGCATCTGAGATTAAGAAGAACCACATCATCATTTTACCATAAGTAACATTGAAAGGAGATCTTCCTCCTCCCCAAGCCGTTGCTGAATCAACATTTTCTACATGTCCTGCCATAACTTTCTAATAATTTTTTACAAGTTTAATGAATTAAAAACAAAAATAATAATAAATAGAGCCACAATCCTGCAAAAAAGTGCCAAAAATATCCTCCTAGTTTTATTTTTAATTGGTTGTCTTCGTTTAGTTCTTTTTTGGTAGCTAATACAATCATCCCAATTAGATAAAAAAGTGCTACTAAAATATGAAGAAGGTGAAGAATGGTAAGTGTGTAAAAATAAGAACTACTCACGTTTCCAACTTCCTTTAATTTAGCAAGGTAACTTGGGGATAAAGGCATTTTTGATTTTACTACTGCCTCAAGAATTGTCTTGTTCTTATTTTTTTTGTTTTCCTGAACTCTAATAAATTCTTTTCCCACAAACATTTCGGGAGAAGTAGCGTTTAATTGCTCATATTCTTCTTTGTCGATTTTTATTGCTTGTTCACCCCAGAAATACAATCCATCTTCTTCTTGTATTAGTTCATTTCCTTGAAATTGAATGGTAAAATCTTCTCCATACTTACCATTCATCATGAATTCACCTGTATTTGGATTTATTATTTTATCGGCAAAGGCATATCCTTTTGCTCGTAATTGACTCCATGCCATGTATTGAGAGCCAGCAAAAAATAGTCCTAGCACTAAGGTTATAGTTAAGAACATTACGGTTCTTTTATTACTTTGTTCTTTTGAAGCTCTAACAGCCAGAACCATTGTGATACTACTAATTAATATGAATATCGTACTAATCCATAAAGTGTTTGGCATAGAAAAGTTAACCCAAAAGTTATCTCCTTTTGATACTATGTAGGCACTAGTAAGACCTGCAAAAAGCATAACTATTGAGAAAATTCCAAACCACACAATGTTAGTTTTGGCTTTTCTTCTGGCTTTTTGGTAATATAATTCGATGTCTTGTTGATTTTCCATGAGGCAAAATTAACTAATTAAAAAAATAAACTTGGACTAATAAATCTAAATAGTAAAATAGAAATATTAGAGGTAAGTATGAGAAAGAGGCGAACATTAATTTTAGTGCGTCTTCATCTTCAAGAGATTTGTAAAGTTTTATCGCAGGACGAATAAAGTATAACCCTAGAGCAATACTCAATACCATTGATACCATTCCCGATATGTTAAATACCCATGGTAACATTCCTGTTGGGATTACAAATAGTGTGTAGAACAATATGATAAAGGCCGTTCTTTTGTCTTTGTCATCTCCAAAAGGGAGCATTTTATAGCCTCCTTTGGCATAGTCATCACTTCCTTTCCATGCAATTGCCCAAAAATGTGGAAACTGCCATACAAATTGAACTAAGAAAATCATACCAGGTTCAAAACCGAACTCTCCAGTAGCGGCAATATAACCAATCATTGGTGGTATACTTCCTGGAAAAGCCCCTACAAATACCGAAATTGGGGTGATTTTTTTAAGTGGTGTGTAAATTGCTACATAAGATATCAAAGCAATTAATCCTAAAGCGAATGAGATATAATTTATTTGGTATAAAAGGAATAAACCAATAATCCCCGTTAATATTGAAACAATCATTGCTTCTGGAACTTTCATTCTTCCTGCTGGTAAAGGCCGATTCTCTGTACGTTTCATTTTTTTATCAGATTTTCTCTCAATAATCTGATTAAATCCATTTGAAGATCCTGTAACTAAAAATCCACCAAGAATAATGTATAAAAAGGTAGCCCAGGAGAAACTAGGGTCTGGTTTTAATGGTAAAGGTGGGGCATTTTGAAAAATTTCAGCTGTTAACAAGGCAATTCCGTAACCTAATCCTGCAGAATAAACTACTAAGCTAGCCAATCTCATTTTGGTAAGTGATGCATAGTCAGCTAGTTTCCTCTTTAGGGAAAATGAAGTTGTGACTTCTAGTGTTTTTTCTGCTTCCATTTGATTACAAAATTAGGTATTATTCAAATAATACTCTACTAAATTGCATAAAACTCATGGGAAGAAAGCTAATTTAAAATCAAAACTTATAACGCAACAATAATTGCCACAAAAAAAGACTAGAATTAAATTCTAGTCTTTTATTATTTTTTAGAAAAAGTTATTAAAATTAACTTCCTCCTCTTTTTGATTCTTTTTGAGTAGAGTAGTTTATTCTTAAAGCTTCCACTTCTCTTAGTTCGTTCTCAATTTTATCAATTACGTCCATGTCTACATCGTCTCTATCTGCCTTTATTGATACAGTAGCTTTGTCATTTTCAGTAGGTGTTCTTTCTTCTCTAGCTAATTCTATAAACCTTCTTATCTCTAAGTAATTGGTTTGAATATCATCATCTAGTTGTAACCTTACTGTATTTCCAAAAGCTGTATTTTTTGGTATACCAGCATTAATGTAATCAATAGCTTCGTTTTTATCCAACTGTATGATTTCCTTTGCTGATGGCTTAGTCATCCTTACTTTTAAATCACTTTGCTTCATAGAAGATACTACCACAAAGAAAGCCAATACTGTAAAAACAATATCTGGCAGTGATGCAGTAGATACACCAGGCATTTCTTTCGATTTATTTTGTCTAAATTTTGACATAATTGTTTGTTACTAAATTATTTATTTACTGAACATTTTTAGCTGGGAGCTTAATTATTTTTTGAGGGTAAACCTGTCTTATGGCTTTAATCATTGCCTTATCCTCATCCGTTTTTTTGTTAGCTCTTATTCTCTCTAAATCTCCGTATTTCACTCCGAATTTCTCCATTGCTAAATCGTCTCTCAAGCTATTTAATCCAGACATTATTTTATCTCTTACAGCTAAATAAGTCCCGTAAGAAGTAGATTTATCATACTGAATAGCAATAGTGGCAGCTTTGTTTACAGTTCTGTATGGACCAACTAGTTTTACAGCTTCAAGTTTTGCTTCCCATTTTTCTATTTGGGAAGTTATATTCCCTTTTTCGATTAGGCTAGCAGCTTCATAGTTAGACTTTAAAATAGCAATGTTCTGTTTACATATTTGCTCATTTACTTCATCCATTCTTGGTAAAGCCTCAGAGTTTTCTGGGTTAGTCATGAACTCAACCACATATTCATTTATATCATCAGGAGTTTTGTCCCATTCTTTTTCAATCATCAATCGGTTGTCTTTATTAACCAATATTTCAAGAATGTTTCTTTCGTTAACCTCTGGTGGTTTTATTTGATCTTTATCTGTTTTTTGCGGCAATACCGCAGGCAAACCAGACTCTTTTTCAAGAGTGGTTGCTATGATAATAAAGGCAAGTAGAATAAATGCGATATCTGCTATCGAACTTGCATCTACTTCTTGTAATTTACGTCTTGCCATGAGAGTTTAGTTTATTAAAATTTTACTTAGTGTATCCTCTTATGATTCCCCATACTAGGTCAATCACTAAAATTATTGCTCCAGGAATCAATACAAATAATAATCCATATACCCAGAAATTTGATGCTTGTATATCAGCACCTAGCGTATCTTTTCCTTGCATAGCAAAGGCAAATATAAAAGCCAATATTGCTATACCCACAAAGATGAGTGAGGGAATTCCTTTTTTGAAGTCCGTCATGAGTGTGGATATTAAACCCCATATTAGGAAGATAACCATGAGCCCTCCTGCTATGAATAATACCCCAGCCATGTAGTTAACGCCAGTTAGGATGTGACCATCAATTGAAGCAATTTTTTCTTTATATAATTTTTCACCTTTAGCCAAGTAATCCTTTGAAGTAGCTTCCTTTTTTTGGATTAACTCTAGTCCCATTTGTTCGGCATCATAATCCTTTGGAGCTCCGTTTGTCATCATTCCAAAAAAGAAATAGGCCGAAATAATGAATAATAGCACTGTGACCCCAAATAAGGCTCTTGATAGTGTTTTATTTTCCATGTTTACTTATTTAAATAGTTATAGTTTTAGTGCAAAACGCAATAAAACAAAGTGATTATATTACTTGTTCTTGATTACAATATCTACTAATGAGATAGATGCATCTTCCATGTCATTTACAATTCCATCAATTTTTGATACGATGTAATTATAAAAAATTTGAAGAACAATTGCAGCAACAAGACCCGCAAGTGTAGTATTCAGGGCTACCTTCATTGCTCCAGCAATTTGTACTGGCTCAGTTTCACCTGTTACTTCAATAATATCAAATACTTGGATAATACCGATTACAGTTCCTAAGAATCCTAACATTGGTGCAGTTGCAATAAATAATGAAATCCAAGAAAGGTTTTTCTCTAACAATCCTGCTTGAACACTTCCGTAGTTAATTACAGATTTTTCAACAGCTTCAACTCCTTCATCAGCTCTATCCAATCCTTGATAAAAAATACTTGCTACTGGACCTCTTGTGTTTCTACAAACGTCTTTAGCAGCTTCAATTCCACCGCTTTCCATTGCTTCATCAATATCACTCAACAACTTGTGGTTATTGGTAGTAGACATGTTTAAGTAAATAATTCTTTCTATACTCAGTGCTAAACCTAAAAGAAATACTAAGAATACTAAGGACATAAATGCTGGTCCCCCGTCAATAAAGTATTGTTTTACTTGTTGGATGATTCCTACAGTCTTTTTTGTTGGCTCGTCAGATTTTTTGGCTGAAGTTTTTTTAGCATTTTCCTCAACTTGTTTTTTAAGTGCTGCTTTTTCCTCATTAGAAACCTCTAAAGATTCAGTAGCTGTAGCTTCATTTGGTTCAGTTTCTTGAGCAAAACTCATAGAGTTCATTCCAAATGCAAACATCCCGATTAGTGCGAATAGTGTTATTACTTTTTTCATGGTTATTTTTTTTGTCTTGTTTGTTGTTTTTTATTTATTGGTTATCGTTGTTTTAATTTTTATCTCTTCGCAGAGAGGAAGGGATTCGAACCCTCGATATAGTCACCCATATACACGCTTTCCAAGCGTGCGCCTTCAGCCACTCGGCCACCTCTCTAATTTTTATGTTCTCTATTTCTAGAAGACTATTTCAAAGTTGCCTCAAATCTTTAAAGACACGGCAAAATACGAAAAATATTTTAGTACCAAAAGAAAATTGAATAAACGGTATCAAATTTAATATTAAAGGTTTTTATTTTACAATAATTTAATCTCTTTTTTTTAAATAAAGTGAGGTTATTTCTAAACCTTTCAGAGATAAATTTGTATACTTGTGAAAGCTAATAATCCTTAAAAAAGCATTGATTTTTTAGAATAAAATCGTGTTTTAGGTTTGATAATACTATGAAAAATAACTACTGTATACTAATGGCTGGTGGAATCGGAAGTAGATTCTGGCCAATGAGTACTGAGGAATATCCAAAACAATTTCATGATGTGCTAGGGTTGGGAAGAACACTTCTTCAGCTTTCTTTTGATAGAATGTTGTTGGTGTGCCCAAAAGAGAATATTTATATTGTTACTAATTCAGATTACACAGATTTGGTTGCTGAGCAACTGCCAGAGATTAGTAGAAATCAAATACTTCAAGAGCCTAGTAGAAAAAATACTGCTCCTTGTGTGGCTTATGCAAGTTATAAGATTAAAAAAATAAATCCAAACGCTACACTTATTGTTGCTCCCTCAGATCATATTGTGATGAGCGAAACCAGATTTAAAAATACTTTGGAGATTGCAATTTCACAATCAATAAAAGAGCAATGTCTTGTAACACTGGGAATTAAACCAAGTAGACCTGATACTGGTTATGGTTATATTCAGTTTTTGGATAATAAGGATGGAACACTTAATGAAGTGAGAGATGTAAAAATGTTTACCGAAAAACCAAATCTGGAATTGGCTCAACAGTTTATTGATAGCGGAGATTTTTATTGGAACTCAGGAATTTTTATTTGGTCTGCAGATGCTATTATTGATGCATTCTCTAAGTTTTTACCTTCTTTGCATGAGGCTTTTAATGAAGGAATGAATGTGTATAATACGGATCTTGAGGCAGAGTTTATTGAGCATACTTATGCAGAATGCAAAAACATTTCTATTGATTACGGAATCATGGAGAAAGCTAAGAATGTGTATGTGGTTTTATCTGATTTTGGTTGGAGTGATTTAGGGACTTGGGGTGCTTTGTACACACACATTGATAAAGATGAAAATCAAAATGCGGTGATTGGAAAAAAAGCTCATTTGTATGACTCTAAAGAGTGTGTGGTGAGATTGCCTAAAGATAAATTGGCTGTAATTCAAGGATTAGAAGATTACATTGTGGTAGAAGAAAAAGGAGTGTTACTGATTTGTAAAAAATCGGAAGAACAGCGAATTAAGCAGTTTGTGAATGATGTAAAATTGAAAGGGTAGAGGTTTTAGAAAAGAAGTAAGAACGCTTCGATATAAGATGTAAGATTTTTCTTGAAATAATTATTAATAAAAAAAGCCGATTTGAATTATTCAAATCGGCTTTTTTGTGTAGTTCTATCTGATTGTTTATTTAATCAATTGTGGCAATACACTTCAATTCAATTGCAATGGGAGTTGGTAAGCAATTTATTTCACAAGTAGTTCGGCAAGGTAGATTGTCTTTGAAATACTCCGCGTATATTTTATTGTAAATCTTAAAATCATCTTTCATGTTGGTAAGGAAAACTGTTACATCTACCAATTTATCCCAAGAAGAACCACTTGCTTCTAGCACCAGTTTCACATTATTAAATACTGAATGACATTGTTTTGCGATATCATACGATTTGATTGTTCCATCTTCATTGAGTTCTACTCCAGGAATTTTTTTCATTCCTCGCTCTCTTGGGCCAACTCCTGATAGAAACAATAAGTTTCCTACTTTGCGAGCGTGAGGGTACATTCCTACTGGTTCGGGTGCTTTTTCTGAGTTTATCTTTTCCATTAGTTATTGAGTATTTTAATTTCTATTCGTCTGTTTTTATCCCTTCCCCATCGCTGGCGGTTAGGTGCTATTGGGTTTTTATCTCCAAATCCTTGATAAGTTAATCTCTTTTCATCTACTCCGTTATCAATTAAATAAAGGTAAACGGATTTCGCTCTTTCTTCGGATAAACTGTCATTTTTTTCTTTTATCCCAGAATTGTCTGTGTAACCACCAATTTCAATTGTCATTGCTGGATGGGACTTTAATAACTTCAAAGTTTTCTCTAAATCTTTATTATTAGAATCTGAAATATGAGTGGTGCTTGGCTCGAAAGCAAGTTGAGAAAGGATAATACTTTGACCCAAAGTAGGTTTTACATTGATTAAATAATCTTTCATAGTTAAATTCGATTCCTCATAAGCAGATTCATCCACCAAATTTCCAGAACCAAAGTCTCTTTTTTGTAAAATACGTACTTCAATTCTTCGGTTATTTGCTCTCCCAGATTTGTATTTGTTGCTAAATGCTGGGTAACTTGAACCATACCCTTTGTAAGTTAATTGCTCGGTTAAAATCCCTTTCCCTATTAAATAATCATACACAAACTTGGCTCTTTTGTTAGACAATACTTTGTTCTTAGCTTCAGAACCAGAACGATCTGTGTGCCCACCAATTTCTAATTTCAACTCCGGATATTTTTCCAAAGCCTCTAATAAATAATTCAAATCTTTGTTACTACTTGGATTAGCGATTGCAGTTTTTCCAGAGCCAAATTTCACCTCATATAAAATTAACCTATAGTTCAATGGAATAGCTTCAGGAACAATTACCAGATGTTCTATCTCCAAATGAATTTTTGAACTATCAATCACTTTGGGCATTGGAGGGCAAATTTTGTTGCCCATTCCATCTTCTAGTTTAAATTCTGGATAAGGAACAAAATCATTTATTTGATTTCTTATGCTTCGGTATCTTGGGCTTTGGTTAGCCCCGTCAGTGGCAATGTCCCAGTAACTAGTAGCTTCAAGGTTAGTGTAACCACAAAATTGTTTTAATAAAATTGCAGAAATATATCCCGAAGCATGCCAACCATTCCAACAATGTAAATAAACTGGGCCTATAGAATCATATTTTGCACTTTCATAAGTCATTTTCACCATTTCATAAATATGGTTTTTGTCAAAATAATCTAGTTGAACATATTCAAGATTATTGGTTTCTCCATCAATACAATTACAGCCAGTGAAATCAAGAATTGAGTCTGCATTTTTTTGGTACAAATACACCGATTTTGAAAATCCTTCTTGGCATAAGTTCAATACCCCATCATTGGGCAATGGATTTTGATTTTTTCTTTTAGCAGTTTTATGGTAATAATTGTTTCCACCACCACGGTAGGCAATTCCATGCAAAATTGGACGCATGTTTCTTGTCCCATATAAATCTTCAAACTTATTTCCGTAATTATCAGTTATTTTATGAAGCAAGTCCGTTTCGTTGTATCGAGTCTTATAAAATTCAGGAGATAAGCTATCTGTTAATTTTTCAACTGATAAGTTGAAAGTAGCAGAAATCACCGTATCATTAATTTGGTTGAAACCAAAAACAGTGATACTTGTAAATAAAAGGGATAAATAAAATCTCATAAAATTTCTTTTCTTTCTTAACCGCTCAAATATAAAAGATATTGTAGCGAAATGGGGTTATTATTTCATTCGTTTTTTAACATCACTGTAGATATCTCCCATAAATAATTTTACACCAACGGTATAAGTTGGAGAATTAAAGTTTTCGTCAATAAATCTGTTTCCTATAAGTAACACTCTGTATCCAATTCCTGCACTAATCCCAACATACTTAAAAACTCGGTAGGTTGCTTTCATAGAGGGTTCGTAAGTGAAAATAAAATGAGCATTCGTTTTTTCCTTCTTAGTGTTTTCGTACAAAGTTTGACCAAATCCAAAATACACTGGAACAGATAATTGTAAGTTTTTTTTCTCCAAAAAAGAATAAGAAACAAATGGAGCAACATATCTCATTTTGAGAGCAGATGTGTCATTTTCTGGCGAAATAGTATTGAATTCTGTGATTAACCAATTGTAGCTCAGTGCTAAAGTAAAATTATTATTAAAAGTAACACCGCCTAATATTCCCCTAACTTGAGCCCTTGAATTAGCTATAAAAGAGTTTCTTGTATTGAAATCTGCATAGAATTTTGGCTTGTGTGTAAGGCTAACTCTTATTGAGTCAAACATTTGGCTACTCCCAAAAAAAGGAAGTAGAAACAAAGCTATGTAGAGAATTTTTTTGATGAATCAAATTTATGGAAAATGTATAGTCATTCTGAATTTTTTCAGAATCTCTTTCCATAGTCTATTGTTCATAGAAAATAACTATAAAATTGTCATTCCTGTGAAGGCAGGAATGACATGCTTTTTAGAGTGAAAGCTCAACATTAGGATCCCAGAAGACTTCTTTGAAATTCACAATTTTATCCTCTATAACTTTAATTCCCTCATTTTCTAATGCCTGTTGCATGGCAGTTGGAGTAGGAAAGTGGTGCTTTCCAGTCAGCATTCCGTTTCGATTTACTACTCTGTGGGCAGGAATATATTGTTGTTGAGAATGAGCTGCATTCATTGCCCAACCCACCATTCTCGAAGATCGAGGGGTACTCAATGCTTTTGCGATTGCTCCGTAGTTTGTAATTCTTCCCTCAGGGATATGTCTTACAATCTCAAAAACTGATTGAAAAAAATCTTTATGTTTATTTGGGATGGAGGTCATTTTTTAATTAGGAGTGAAAAGTGAATAGTAATTAGTAAAGTTAGTAAAAATGTCTTTTTTGTCATTCCAAACTTGATTTGGAATCTAAAGTTATGCGTTACTAACTTTTCAACTTTATGATACTCAATTAAAAAAGGGTTTTTTTTGAAATAGACAAGTGATAGAAAATACTCTTTTTCCAACACTAGATTCCAAATCAAGTTTGGAATGACAGTTGAAAAGACGGAATTTTTCTAAATTGGACTTCGAGACATTTTTCCTATCGGAAAAACCCTCAGTTCGTAAATTGTGTAATACCAGAAAAAATCCATGCCTGAACCCTTAGTGATTTGAACTTATTCAAATCACTAAGGGTGACTTATGAAGATGAAAGCCGTTATCTCAACATCCCCAAAGCCCTATCCAAAGCTTTAACCAACACATCAATTTCTTCAATTGTATTATAAAAACTAAACGAAGCTCTTGTAGTTCCGGGAATTTCAAAGAAATCCATTAAGGGTTGAGTACAGTGGTGTCCTGTGCGAACTGCAACTCCCATTTTATCTACAATGGTTCCTAAATCAAAAGGGTGAATTCCATCTACAACAAAAGAAATCACACAAGTTTTGTGTTTGGCTTCGCCAATGATTCTTAAATCTTCAATTTTCAATAATTCTTGAGTTGCGTAATCCAATAATTCTTTTTCTTGCTTTTCAATAAATTCAAAACCAACAGATTGAACATAATCAATAGCAACTCCTAATCCAATTCCACCTGCAATATTAGGTGTTCCTGCTTCAAATTTATGTGGCAACTCGTTGTAAGTTGTTTTCTCAAACGTAACTGTTTTTATCATATCTCCGCCTCCTTGGTAGGGTGGAAGTGAGTTCAGTATTTCTTCTTTTCCAAATAAAATTCCTGTCCCTGTTGGCCCAAATAACTTATGCCCAGAAAATACAAAGAAATCACAATCCATTGATTGCACATCCAACTTTCCATGAGTTACTGCTTGTGCTCCATCCACTAAAACTAAAGCTCCATTTTTACGAGCAATTTTAATGATTTCATCCGTAGGATTAATAGTTCCAAGAGAATTTGAAGTATGAGTAAATGCAACCAATTTGGTGTTGGAAGAAATCATTTTCTTGTACTCGTCCATTAGCAATTCTCCTTCTTGGTTAATGGGAATAACTTTTAGTTTAGCTCTAGTTTCTTCGCACAACATTTGCCAGGGAACTATGTTGGAATGGTGCTCCATGGCTGTAATGATAATTTCATCACTCGGCTTTACGGATGTTCTCAAACTACTTGAAATCATATTTATACCTCCAGTTGTTCCCGAAGTAAAAATAATTTCATGCGAATGTTTAGCGTTTAAAAACTGTTGAATTTTAACTCTAGCTTGTTCGTAAGCGTCAGTAGCTTCTTGACTCAAAGTGTGAACTCCTCGGTGAATATTGCTATTCTCATTCTCATAGTACTTGCTAATTGAATCAATTACGAGTTGAGGTTTTTGAGTAGTTGCACCATTATCCAAATACACCAAGGGTTTTCCATTTACTTCTCGTGAAAGTATTGGAAAGTCTGCTCGTATTTGGTTTATTGTTTTTGTCATTATTATTCAAAGTCGGACTTCGAGACATTTTTATTTTCCGCTCAGCTTCAAATAAAAACCCTCAGCCCTCAGTTTTGTATTATCAATTATCAATTGAAAATTACTCCATTCCATACATTTCCAGAACAGCTTCTTTCAACTCAGGAATTTCAATTTTTTCTACTACCTCTCCCAAAAATGCTCCAATTAATAATGCAGTTGCGGATTCTTTGCTCAAACCTCTTGATTGTAAATAGAATATAGCTTCTTCGTCTAATTGCCCAGAGGTAGAGCCATGACTACATTTTACATCATCAGCATAAATTTCTAGCTCAGGTTTTGAATTCATAGTTGCATCATCAGACAATAAAATATTGTTGTTGCTCTGAAATGCATTAATCTTTTGAGCGTCTTTTCTTACAAATACTTTTCCATTAAAAACCCCTGTAGCTTTATCGCCAACTGTACCTTTATAATGCTCGTTGCTTTCGCAATTCGGCATAAGGTGATCCATGATAGTATGGTTGTCAATATGCTCTTTGCCTGTTGGTTGGTAGGCACCATATAAATTACTTTCGCAATTTTCTCCTTTTACAAATACGTTAGTATTGTTTCTTATCCAATCTCCTTTTAGAGTGTAATTAAAAGCCGAAAAAGTAGAGTTTTTTTCTTGAGTAGCTACATTCGTACTAACCACATTGATTCCCTCTTCGTAGTTTTGAATTACATAATAATTCATGTGGCTATTTTCTCCAATAAAAAATTCGTTTACAGAATTATAAAAGAAGTTAGAAGTATTCTTGTTAAGTGAACTTTTAATTATTGAAAGTTCAGCATGTTTGTCGGCAATAAAAATATTTCGAGGTTGAGAAATCGTTTCAGTACCCTCAGAATAATGAATTAAATGAACCGGTTTATCACATTTTCCTTTTGCATGGATTAAAATTCCATCAGTGAAATAGGCTGTATTTAGTGCAGAGAAAATATTCGAGATTGTATCCAGATTTTGAGAAAAGTAACTCCTTAATTCTTCAGTAGAACAATCCTCAAATGATTTTAATTCGATGCAATCCTTTGAAGGTAAATTAGATAATTCCTTATTTAAAAAACCATTTACAATCACTACTTCATAGGTGTCTAATCCTTTTATTCTAACAGAATCTAAATCAATATTTACATCGGTTAGCGGATTAAATTTGTAGGCATGTTTAGAAATACGGTTTGTTCGACTGTATTTCCAGTATTCATTTTTTGTAGTTGGAAAATCAAGTTCTTCCAATGCTTCTAAACCCGATTTACGGATTGAGGGTAATTCATTCCATACCGCTAATTTATTCTCAGCGATGTGCGAAACAAATTCTTCTACTTTATTTTGGGTAAGTGTTGAACTCATTTTTTGAGAATATTATTATGCGTTTATCTCTTCTTTAATCCAGTCGTATCCTTTCTCTTCTAGTTCTAAGGCTAATTCCTTAGTGCCAGATTTCACGATTTTACCTTTGTACAATACATGAACAAAATCAGGAACTATATAATCCAATAATCTTTGGTAGTGAGTAATTACGATAGTTGCGTTATCTTTTGTTTTTAAAGTATTTACACCATGAGAAACAATTTTCAATGCATCAATATCAAGCCCAGAATCAGTTTCATCTAGGATTGCCAATTTTGGCTCTAACATTGCCATCTGGAAAATTTCATTTCTCTTTTTTTCTCCTCCACTAAATCCTTCGTTTACATATCTTTTTAGTAATGAATTATCCAACTCAACCAAAGCAGATTTTTCTTTTACCATCGCCAAAAATTCTTTGGCAGCAATTGGCTCTTCTCCTTTTGATTCACGAGTTTCGTTAATTGCCGTTCTCAAGAAATTCATGTTACTTACTCCAGGGATTTCTATTGGATATTGAAATGCCAAAAAAATTCCCATTCTTGCTCTTTCTTCAGTTGAAAATTCTAATAAATCTTCTCCCATAAAATCTACAGAACCGTCTGTGATTTCATAATCTTCGTTCCCAGCTAAAACGGATGAAAGTGTACTTTTTCCTGAACCATTTGGTCCCATAATAGCATGTACTTCTCCAGCCTTTACCTCTAAATTTATTCCATTAAGAATACTTTTTCCTTCAATGGATGCATGTAAATTTTTAATTGAAATCATTCTGTGTTAACTTGTTATTTTTAAAGATTCTAAATAATACGCAAATGTAATTAAAACTTCACTAAAGTTCCACCATTTTAGCACTCTAAATAAAAAAAACAGATTACTACTCACAAATTAAGCTAAACCTCGCTTTTAGTTGAAGTTAATTCGTAATTTTGGAACAATTAATTAGGAGAAGCACAACTATGAAAAACATCAGAAATTTCTGCATCATTGCCCATATCGACCATGGTAAAAGTACCTTGGCTGATAGATTATTGCAAACCACCGGGACGATAAGCGACCGAGAAATGCAAAATCAGGCATTGGATGATATGGATTTGGAGAGAGAGAGAGGAATTACAATTAAATCTCATGCTATTCAAATGGATTATGTTCAGGATGGCGAAAAGTATGTATTGAATTTAATTGATACTCCAGGGCATGTAGATTTTTCTTACGAAGTTTCTCGGTCTATTGCTGCTTGTGAAGGTGCGTTATTGATTGTAGATGCTTCTCAAGGAATTGAAGCACAGACAATCTCAAATTTATATTTGGCTCTTGAACACGATTTGGAGATTATTCCTATTTTGAATAAAATGGATTTGCCAGGAGCAATGCCCGAAGAAGTTTCAGATCAAATTATTGAATTAATTGGCTGTTCGCAAGAAGATATTATTCCTGCTAGTGGAAAAACTGGGTTGGGAGTAGAGGATATTTTAAAGGCGGTTGTATCAAGAGTTCCAGCTCCTGTAGGTAATGCTGATGCTCCTTTTCAGGCAATGGTTTTTGATTCAGTATTTAACTCTTACCGAGGAATTATTGCTTACTTCAGGGTACTGAATGGGAAATTGAAAAAAGGAGAAAAAGTAAAATTTATTAATACAGAGAAAGAATATTTTGCTGATGAAATTGGTAATCTTGGTTTAGACCTATTACCTAAAAAAGAGATTAGTGCAGGAGATGTGGGATATATTATTTCAGGGATAAAAGAGGCTAAAGAAGTAAAAGTAGGGGATACAATCACTACTGTTGACAACCCAACTACTGAAATTGTAAAAGGATTTGAGGATGTAAAACCAATGGTTTTTGCAGGAATTTACCCTGTAGATACCGATGAATATGAAGAGTTGAGAGATGCAATGGAAAGATTGCAACTGAACGATGCTTCGTTGGTATTTGCACCAGAAAGCTCGGCAGCACTTGGATTTGGTTTTCGTTGTGTATTCTTAGGGATGTTACACATGGAAATTATTCAAGAAAGATTGGAGCGTGAGTTTGACATGACTGTTATAACAACTGTGCCCAATGTATCTTACAAAGCTTACTTGAAGAAAGACAACGAATTGTTGGAATTAAATAATCCATCAGATTTACCTGATCCTTCAAGAATAGATTATATAGAAGAGCCATTTATTAAAGCTCAAATCATTACTAAATCAGATTATGTAGGTTCAATTATGAACCTGTGTATCGATAAAAGAGGAATGTTGACCAACCAAGTTTATTTAACTTCGGATAGAGTGGAACTTACATTTGAAGTGCCAATGGCAGAAATTGTGTTTGATTTTTATGATAAACTGAAGTCAATTTCTAAAGGATATGCTTCTTTTGATTACTATATGACAGATTTCAAAGCAGGAGATTTAGTACGTATGGATATAAAATTAAATGGTGATAATGTAGATGCATTCTCTACAATGATACATAGAGATAAAGCCTACAATTTCGGTTCTAAACTATGTAAAAAGCTTAGAGAATTAATTCCAAGACAACAGTTTGTTATAGCTATACAAGCAGCTATTGGAATGAAAATAATAGCTAGAGAAACCATTTCTGCAATGCGTAAAGATGTTACCGCTAAATGTTATGGTGGAGATATTTCTAGAAAGCGTAAACTTTTGGAAAAGCAAAAGAAAGGAAAGAAAAAAATGCGTCAGTTTGGAAAAGTAGAAGTTCCTCA
>CAKZNB010000028.1 GCA_937129365.1 uncultured Flavobacteriales bacterium | reverse complement strand
GTTATCAACCCTAAAGCAAAATACAAAGTAGTAATAGAGGCTCATGCTGATGAAATTTCTTGGTTTGTACATTATATCAATAAAGACGGATTTATTTATGTAAGAAGAAATGGAGGCTCAGATCATCAGATTGCTCCATCTAAAAGAGTAAATATTCATACAGACAAAGGAATTGTTCCAGCATTGTTCGGTTGGCCAGCAATTCACACTAGAAAAAGCGGAAGCGAAAAACCACCAAAACTAGAAAATATATTTTTGGATTGTGGGGCAAACTCAAAAGAAGAAGTAGAGAAAATGGGAATTCATGTTGGGTGTGTTATCACTTATCCAGATGAGTTTATGGTATTAAATAAAAAATATTTTACTGGAAGGGCTCTTGACAACAGAATGGGTGGATTTATAATTGCTGAAGTTGCTCGTAAACTGAAAGAAGAAAAGATTGAACTTCCTTTTGGATTATACATTGTAAACTCTGTTCAAGAAGAAATTGGATTGAGAGGAGCACAAATGATTGCGGAAAGAATCAAACCCGATGTTGCCATCGTAAATGATGTTTGTCACGATACAAATACACCAATGATTAATAAAATTGAACAAGGTGATTTTAAATCAGGAGATGGACCAGTTTTATCTTATGCTCCAGCAGTTCAAAATAATTTATTAAAGTTGTTGATTGATACCGCTAAGAAAAAGAAGATTCCATTTCAAAGAATGGCACTTTCAAGCAGAACTGGAACAGATACTGATGCTTTTGCTTACTCTAATGAAGGTGTTGCTTCTGCATTGATTTCTTTACCTCTCAAATACATGCACACGACTGTAGAAACAGCTCACAGAGATGATGTAGAGAATTTGATTAAATTGTATATCGAAGTGTTGCAAAATATTAAAGATGGTCATGATTTTAGATATTTCAAATGATTTATTTAACACAATTAATATTTATAAAACCAGGTAAAGAAAAGCAATTCTTAGAGTTTGAAAGTTTTGCAATTCCATTAATGGAAAAGTATAAGGGTAGGATTATTTATAGAATAAGACCAACTAAGGAAAATTTCATTTCAGAAGAAAAAGAACTTCCTTATGAAATCCATTTTATATCTTTTGAATCGAATAGTGACTTTAAAGAGTTTATGAAAGATGACTCAAGATTGGAGTTTGTACATTTAAAAAATGAATCTGTAAAATCAACTCTACTAGTAAAAGGGGAAAAACTGTAACGATGAAAGATTTTAAAATAATAACAGTAGATCAGGTTGGAATTGGAGATCGTGTTTCTCGAATCACAAAAAGAAGTGTGAAAAAAGAAGCTAAAATCCATGGATTAAAAATGGCTTTGAACATGATTGATCTTACCACATTGGAAGGGGCTGACACTGTGAACAAAGTAAAGCAATTGTGCTACAAAGGAATGCATTTGCATGATTCTTATGAAGATTTACCAACTGTAGCTGCAATTTGTGTGTATCCTAATTTTGTAGGATTGGCCAAAGAACAACTGAAAGGAAGTGGAATAAATGTGGCTTCGGTTGCAACTGCTTTCCCATCTGGAAATTCTTCACTTGAAGTGAAAATTACCGATACCAAAATGGCAATAGATGCTGGAGCAGATGAAGTAGATATGGTTATCTCAAGAGGGAAGTTTCACCAAGGAGAACACAATTATGTATTTGATGAAATTGCTAAAATAAAAGAAGTGTGCGGCAAACATGCCAGGCTAAAAACTATCCTGGAAACAGGAGAGCTTGGTAGTTTGGATAATGTGCGAAGAGCAAGTGATATTGCTATGCATGCAGGAAGTGATTTTATTAAAACATCTACTGGAAAAATAAGCCCTGCGGCAACTTTACCAGTTACTTTGGTAATGCTTGAAGCTATAAAAGATTATTACTACGAAACTGGTATACAAGTAGGAATGAAACCTGCTGGTGGAATTTCTATTGCTAAATTAGCTTTGCAATATTTAATGTTGGTAAAAGAAACGCTGGGCGACAAATGGTTGACTAACCAATGGTTCCGTTTTGGAGCGAGTAGCCTTGCCAATGATGTGCTTATGCAATTAGAGAAACAAAGAACAGGGAATTACCAATCTAAAGATTATTTTTCGAAAGATTAATTATACAATTATGCCTAAAAAAGAAACAAAACTAGATTTAAAAAGCAACTGGGAATTAGCTCCATCCTTGGAGAGTACTGGGCACGTAAATCTTAAAAAACAATACGAGTTATTTATAGGAGGAAAATGGGTAAAACCATCCTCAAAGAAATATTTTGATACCAACAATCCAGCTAATGAAGAGAAATTAGCTTCTATTGCAAATGCAAATAAAAAAGATGTGGATTTGGCTGTGAAAGCTGCTCGAAAAGCATACGATACCACTTGGAGTAAATTATCTGGAAAAGAAAGAGGGAAATATATTTTCCGTATTGCTCGTATTATGCAAGAAAGAGCTAAGGAATTAGCAGTAGTTGAAACATTAGATGGAGGAAAGCCAATAAGAGAATCGAGAGATATTGATATTCCTTTGGCAGCAAATCACTTTTTCTATTATGCAGGTTGGGCAGATAAATTAGAGTATGCTTTCCCAAATAGAAACCCTAAATCATTGGGTGTGGCAGGGCAAATTACTCCTTGGAATTTTCCTTTGTTAATGGCAGCTTGGAAAATAGCACCAGCCTTAGCTTGTGGAAATACCGTAGTATTGAAACCTGCCGAAACTACTTCACTTACCACTCTCCTACTTGCTGAAATTTGCGAACAAGCTGGCTTGCCAGATGGAGTTGTAAATATTGTAACCGGAGCTGGAGATACCGGAGCTGAAATTGTAAACCACGAAGGAATTGATAAAATTGCATTTACTGGTTCTACGGGTGTTGGAAAAATTATCCAAAAAGCAATTGCAGGAACAGATAAAAAAGTCACTTTAGAGCTGGGAGGGAAAGCAGCAAACATTGTGTTTGAAGATGCACCTCTTGACCAAGCTGTGGAAGGAATTATAAACGGAATTTTCTTTAATCAAGGGCATGTATGTTGCGCAGGTTCAAGATTATTGGTTCAAGAATCGGTTTATGATATTGTACTAAGAAAACTAAAAGACCGAATGGAAAGTCTGATTGTTGGAAATCCATTGGATAAAAACACAGATATTGGAGCCATTAATTCTAAATCTCAATTGGATACGATTAACCATTATATCAAATTAGGGAAAGAAGAAGGGGCCGAAATTTACCAACCAGAAGGAAAACTAGAAAAGAACGGATACTGGTGTAAACCAACCTTATTTACTGGTGTGGCTCAGAGTAACAGAATTGTACAAGAAGAGATTTTTGGGCCTGTATTGGCTATCCAGACTTTCCGTACGATAGAAGAGGCAATTACTAAAGCTAACAACACACCTTACGGACTTTCTGCCGGAGTATGGACTGATAAAGGTTCAAAAATATTCAACATGACAAATCAACTAAGAGCAGGAATTGTGTGGGCAAATACATTTAATAAGTTTGACCCAACCTCTCCATTCGGAGGATACAAAGAAAGTGGATTTGGAAGAGAAGGAGGGTTGCATGGATTGGAGGCTTATTTGCAGTTTGAGGATTAAATAATATCGCGAGAATCTCTCCTCTTGAGAGGAGAATTAAAGAGGTGTGTTTTTTGACGATTAATAAAATACTGATGAAAATAACACACCCCTTAATCCCCTCTCAAGAAGGGAAATAAAAATTATATTATGAATAGAATAGAAGTTTTAAAAACATACAAAATGTACATTGGAGGTAAATTTCCAAGGACAGAATCTGGAAGGTATTTTACTTTAAAAAATACCAAAGGAGAAGAAATAGCAAATATGTGCACAGGATCGAGAAAAGATTTTAGAAATGCAGTGGTTGCAGCAAGAAAGGCATTTGAACCTTGGGCAAATAAAACGGCCTATAACAGAAGCCAAATATTGTATAGAATAGCAGAAATGCTAGAAGGAAGAAAAGCTCAATTCATTGATGAATTAATGCAAATGGGTTCAACTAAAAAACAAGCCGAAAACGAAGTGTTTACCTCTATCGACAGGTTAATTTACTATGCGGGCTGGGCAGATAAATACCAACAAATAAGTAGTTCTGTAAATCCAGTTTCTGGAGCATTTTTCAACTTCTCGGTACAAGAACCAACTGGTGTTGTCTCAGTTATTGCACCCGAAGAAAACGGATTAATTGGGTTAGTTTCGACTATAGCTCCAATTATCGTTTCAGGAAATACGTGTATTGTGTTGGCTTCTGAAAGTAAAGCGCTTTGTTCAATTTCTTTTGCCGAAGTGATTAATTCATCTGATGTACCAGGAGGGGTCATCAATATATTAACAGGAAATGCTGAGGAATTAATTCCACATTTCTCAACACACATGGATGTAAATAGTATGTTGTATTGTGGAAATGACAAGAAAGCAATGAAATCTATCAAAGAAAACTCTACAACAAACCTGAAAAGAATAGTAGTGAAAAGTGATATTAATTGGATGAAAAACGACAATGAATCTCCTTATTTCATTACAAAATTTACCGAAGTAAAAACTACCTGGCATCCTATCGAAAAGATTGGAGCTAGTGGTTCTGGCTATTAAATAAAAATTATGATTTTCGAATTCAAAGGGTTTAAACCTGTAGTCCATCCTTCTTCGTTTGTGCATCCACAAGCGACTGTTACTGGTAATGTGATTATTGGCAAAAACGTATACATTGGTCCTGGTTGTTGCTTAAGAGGTGATTGGGGGAAAATCATTATTAAAGATGGGTGTAACGTACAAGAAAACTGTACAGTTCACATGTTCCCCGGGAAAGATACTATTTTACACGAAGGTGCTCACATAGGTCATGGGGCAATCATTCATGGAGGAATTATTGGTAAAAATTCATTAATTGGAATGAATGCCGTAATAATGGACGAAGTAGAAATTGGCGAAGAATGTATTGTGGGAGCTTTGAGTTTTGTGAAAGCAAAATCTATCATCCCAAGAAGAAGTTTGATGGCAGGAAACCCTGCACGGCTTATAAAAGAAGTATCGGATGAAATGATAGCTTGGAAAACAAAAGGAACAAAATTGTACCAACAATTACCAAAAGACTGTCAAGATACATTAAAAGAATGCGAGCCATTAACAGAAGAAGAACCCGGAAGAGGAGAACAAGAGAATTTGTTTGATCCTTGGGAGAGTTAACTTATCAACAACATTGTCATTCCTGCGAAGGCAGGAATCTAATAACGCGAGAATCATTAACCCAACATAGATTCCTGCCTTCGCAGGAATGACAGATAAAATGAGAATATTATTTCCTACCTTATCCCCTCTTTATTCAAAAAAGCATAATACTTCCTTGCATTCACATTGTGTTGAGCATTTGTTTTAGCAAAAGCATGATAACCTGAATAATCAGGCTTGGCACAAAAGAAAATATAGTCATGCCTTTTGTAGTTTAACACAGCATCTAAATAACTTATTGGCGGAGTAATTATTGGGCCTGGAGGTAATCCAGTATTTTTATAGGTATTGTAAGGTGATTCTATTAATTTATGTTTATTCAATACTCTTCGAATACTAAAATCTCCCAACGCATACACCAACGTGGGATCAGCTTGAAGCAACATCCCTTTTTTCAATCTGTTTATATACACTCCAGCTACTTTTGGGGCTTCGTCAGCTTTTTTTGTTTCTGAATAAACGATAGAAGCTAAAGTTGAAATTTGAGATTGAGTTAAGCTAATTTCTTGGGCTTTTGATTTTCGAGAAGCATTCCAAAACTTCTTATATTCTTTTGCCATCCGGTTAAGAAGTTCTTCTTTAGAAATATCCCACCAAACATTGTAAGTGTTTGGTATGAACAATGTTCTTATTGTTTCTGAATCAAATCCATATTTTTCTTGTGTTTCTTTTTGGTTTAGTAGCATCAAAAAATCAAAGGATGAAACTTCAACATTCTCTGTAATTTTATTTGCAATATCTTCAAGAGTTCGCGTATTATTTAAAGTAATTCGCACCTCTTTTTCTCCATTTCCTTTTCTTAAAGCATTTACTAATTCATGTAGAGTGTTTTTTGGAAAAAATTCATACTTCCCAGGTTCAACAGTTCTATTTTTCAGGTTTCTAAATTGCGCATATTTTTTAAATTTCTCGGGTGAATCAATTACTTTATTCGCAACCAATGAATCTACTAATACATCAAAATTAGTTCCTGTTGAAACATAAAAATCAAGTTGTTTTTCAATCCCTATGGTTTTCATTCCGTACATATACTGCTCTATTTTAGGGTAGAAATAATAGCCTGCCCCAAGCATTACAAGAATAAGTAAGTAAAATATAATTCGTATTTTTCTCATTGATTATATATAACACCCAAAGTTAATGAAAAGTATATTTCTGATATTACTTTTTCAATACTCTCTGCCAAATAAGGTTATTTAAAAGATTTTAACGGTTACTTAGTCGTTTTTTAGTAATTTTGTCAGTCAAAATGGCTTGTAAACTCTACAAGCACAATTATTGTAAAAATACTTGACAACAAACTAGTCATAAATTTAAGTAACTGATGATTCAAAATATCCTCAAAAAAATACTAGGAGACAATACTAAAAATGTCTTTAAAGATATAAACCCTTTAGTAGACCAAACTAAAGAAGAATACGCTAAAATTCAATCTATTACAAACGATGAATTAAGAGCCAAAACACAAGAATTTAAAGCAAAAATAAAAGCCTACACAGCCGATATTGATTCTGAAATTGATGCCTTAAAAGCTCAAACTCAAGATGAAAATACCGATGTAGATGCCAAAGACGAAATTTTTCAGGAAATTGAAAAACTTGAATTAGCATCAAACGAAAAGCTAGAAGAAGTGTTATTAGAAATACTTCCCGAAGCATTTGCAGTGGTAAAAGAAACTGCTCGTAGGTTTACCGAGAATGAAGAGATTGAAGTGACTGCTACAGAAATGGATAGAGCTGTTGCAACTAAAAAAGATGCGGTTGAAATTGAGGGTGATAAAGCAATTTGGTTCAACTCTTGGACTGCGGGAGGTGTAGAAGTTACTTGGGGAATGGTGCACTATGATGTACAATTGATTGGTGGTGTAGCACTGCACAATGGGAAAATTGCTGAAATGCAAACTGGTGAAGGAAAAACCTTAGTTGCAACCCTTCCTGTGTACTTAAATGCACTTGCTGGCAAAGGAGTTCACATGATTACGGTGAATGATTACCTAGCAAAAAGAGATAGCGAATGGATGGGAACTTTATATGAGTTTCATGGACTTTCTGTAGATTGTATTGATAAGCACCAACCAAATTCTGACGAGAGAAGAATGGCATACAATGCCGACATTACTTTTGGAACTAACAACGAATTTGGATTCGATTACCTGAGAGATAATATGAGTAGCGATGTGGATTCTTTGGTTCAAAGAAAACACCATTTTGCTATTATCGATGAGGTAGATTCTGTATTAATTGATGATGCAAGAACTCCATTAATTATCTCAGGACCAACTCCTCAAGGAGATAAGCAGGAATTTACTACATTAAAACCTAAAGTTGAACAATTAGTTGCTGCACAAAGAAAACTTGCTAAAGAAAACTTAGTGATTGCAAAAGAAAATATTGCAAAAGCTGAAGATGAATCGTTAGATAAAAAGACAAGAGCTGAACACACAAAAGTGGGACAGATGGCTTTGTTACGTTCGCATAGAGGAATGCCAAAAAACCCTGATTTGATTAAGTATTTGAGTGAACCAGGAATAAAGGTTCAACTTCAAAAAGTAGAAAATTTCTACATGCAGGATCAGAGTAAGGAAATGATAAAAGTAGATAGAGAATTGTACTTTGTTATTGAAGAAAAAAATAACCAAGTTGACCTTACCGAGAAAGGAATTGATTTGATTTCGGGAGCTGAAGATCCAGATTTTTATATACTTCCTGATTTAGGAGGATTGTTTGCAGAAGTTGAAAGCCAAAAACTATCTACCGAAGAAACTGTTGCCAAAAAAGATGAAGTGATAAGAGATTACACAGTTAAGGCAGAGAGGATTCACTCTATCAATCAGTTGCTTAAAGCATATACTTTATTCGAAAAAGATACAGAGTATATTATGGTTGATGGAAAAGTGAAAATTGTAGATGAACAGACTGGTCGTGTTATGGAAGGAAGACGTTATTCGGATGGACTTCATCAAGCGATTGAGGCTAAAGAAGATGTGAAAATTGAAGCTTCCACTCAAACTTACGCAACCATTACTTTGCAAAATTATTTCAGAATGTACCACAAATTGGCTGGTATGACTGGAACTGCAGAAACTGAAGCAGGAGAATTTTGGGATATTTACAAATTGGATGTAGTGGTAATTCCTACCAATAAACCTATTGCAAGAGACGATAGAGAGGATTTGGTTTATAAAACCGCTAGAGAAAAATACTTTGCTGTAATTGATGAAATTGTAAAATTAGTAGGAGAAAAAAGACCTGTATTGGTTGGAACAACCTCTGTAGAAATTTCGGAAATGCTGAGTAATTTATTGACTTCAAAAGGAATAAAACACAATGTACTGAATGCAAAAAAACACCAACAAGAAGCAGATATTGTAGCCGAAGCTGGAAAAGCTGGAGCTGTAACCATTGCCACCAACATGGCAGGAAGGGGAACAGACATTAAACTGCAAGATGGAGTAAAAGAAGCAGGAGGTCTTGCAATTATTGGTACAGAAAGACACGATTCTAGAAGGGTTGATAGGCAATTGAGAGGTAGAGCTGGAAGACAGGGAGATCCAGGATCTTCACAATTCTTCATCTCTCTAGAAGATAACTTAATGAGACTTTTTGGTTCGGAAAGAATTGGAAAAATGATGGACAGAATGGGCTTCAAAGAAGGAGAAGTGATTCAACACAAAATGATTTCTAAATCCATTGAAAGAGCACAGAAAAAAGTAGAGGAAAACAACTTTGGTATTCGTAAGCACTTGCTTGAATATGATGATGTAATGAACGCTCAGCGTAATTCTATTTATGCAAAACGTAGAAATGCATTATACGGTGATAAACTAGATTTAGATATTGCCAATACGCTTTATGAAATTGCTGAAAACATTGTGTTTAGCACAAAGCAAGTTGAAGATTTTGAGGAGTTTGAATTGGAACTAATTAGAGTAATGTCAATTCAATCTCCAGTTTCTCAAGAAGATTTCTTGAAAATAAACGAGCATGAATTGGTAGAAATGGTGTACCAAAAAGCAAAAGAAGCTTACAACAGAAAAGTGGAGCTGATGGCTGCACAAACGCATCCTGTAATTGCCAATGTATATCAAAATGAGTCTAATTCTTATGAGAATATTATCATCCCAATTACGGATGGGAGTAAGAGTACACAAGTTCTTGCGAACTTGAAAGAATCTTTTGAAGCCAAAGGGAAAAACATTTCTAAACTATTAGAAAGAAATATTACTTTGGGTGTAATTGACAACGAGTGGAAAGATCATTTGAGAGAAATGGACGATTTGAGACAATCGGTAAGAGGGGCACAATACGAGCAAAAGGATCCTTTATTAATTTATAAATTAGAGTCTTACGAATTGTTTAAACAAATGGTAAGCAAAGTAAATAAAGAGATTATCTCTTTCTTGATGAAAGCTAATTTGCCGCAAAACGAAGGGGTTGAACAAACAAACAACGAAAAACTTCAACGTAGATCTCAACCAAAACTACAAACTGGAAGAACAGATGTAAATGCAAGTTCTGACTTAAACCAACAAGTTGCCAACCAGCAACAAAATGGGGAAAGAGTGAAACAACAACCTGTAGTTCGTGAGGTGAAAATTGGAAGAAATGACCGAGTAAATATTGTGAACGTAAGAAGTGGGGAGACTAAAGAGGTGAAATACAAACAAGCAGAGCCACTTATCAAAGAAGGTTCTTGGCAGATGATGCAGAAATAGTTAGCAAAACTGATGAAAAACAATTGAAATGAAAAACCTAACTAAAGCAATGATGATTATTTTATTAATCTCATTGCTTTTTTTTAGTTTCAAAAGCAGCAATTATACTAAAATCAAAAAGGGAGAAAGAGTAGTAATAAACAAACATAATATTTCTATTCTCCAGCAAAAGCTAAACCAAAAGCTCGATGGAAACTGGTTTGTATTTGCAAATAAATATAGCCTCAGTATTTACTATGGCTCTAAGTGTAAGAGAGTTTATGATAGCTTAAGCAGTGGTTCTAAAACTATTGATAGATTAGAATTATTCAATGATATTGGTCCAGATTCTGTATGTTATTATAATAGTCGCATAAATACTTCTCGAGATAAAAATTTAAAGGCAAATGGAATCATACACTTTACAATTTTGATTCAAAAGGAATGGACTAAAGAACGGTATCAAGATGCACTAAATAAAAATGAAAACAATAAACAACTCATTTTAAAAAACTCTTCAACTAAAATTAATAAAGCCATTTTCTCAGACTATCGCTTTTGGGTTCCTTCTAAAAAAGACTTCAAAACAACTTTAACCAATCAAGAATTTCACTTCCTAAGATTACCTTACAGGTCAAAGTATTATCAAAATTCAATCTTCATCACTCCCGATAGACCCAATTTTTATGATGAAATTAATTGGTCAAAAAAAGCAAAGAAAAACAAAGATAAAGCACTAAAATCGATTGCTAAAGCATTAGGGATAAAAGATTATAAAATCTTAAATTAAAGCTCTTTTCAACTTGAAATCTATTACGATTTGCCCTAATTAAACATTAGCTTATGAAAACTACAACAAAAGTATTGACCATTCTTCTACTAATTTCATTACTTCTTTCTTGTTCACAAAATTCTACTCAATCTGTTGAAAATCAAAAAATAAAAATTTTTGTTTCTTGGCCAGGAGGTGAAGGATTACCTCATTACCAATGGAAAAAAGGAGAACCAAAACCCACTGGAATTGAACCGAAATTTATCGAAAGAGTGCTTGAGAAAGCTGGTTTAGAATATGAATATATCACAGATTTAGCTTTGCAAAAAGGAGGTGACCCAAGAATGTATTCACTAACAACAGGACAAGCAGATATTTGCATTAGAGCAATAACCATCAATGAGGAGCGAAAAGAAAAGGTGCTTTTCACCAACTCATATTACACCGATGGGCTCTCTGCTTTAGTAAGAAAATCAGATTCTCTTCAGTCGCTTTCCGATTTAAAGGGAAAAAGAATTTACACCTTAGAATTTACTACAGCACATAGTTGGGCTAAGGAAAATCTCAAAGAAAGTAAACTAATGACTTACGAAAAATTTGATACTGCTTTTATTGCACCCGAAGGATTACTACTCGAAAATAAAATTGATGCCTATATTTTAGACAAAAGTTTTCTAAATGAAATTGCTAAAAACAACCCTGAATTAGAAGTAATAAGCAGTAAATTTACGGAAGAAGTTATCGGAATTGCTGTTTCTAAAAATCGTCCAGAGTTGGTTGAAAAATTGAATAATGCTATGAAAAAACTAAAAGAAACTGGAGAATTTGAAAAATTACTTGAAGAGTTGAATTAAACAAAATTTCGTTAAAATTCATAATTCTAAAAAGAATAGGAATCTCATTTTCAAACTTCTTAGCATTATCGAAGATCCCGCATCAAGTGCGGGATGACATTTCATAATATCCAATAAAATACTTCCAATTTTAACCTAACTCCTTATATTTACGGAGTATGAACAGAAAATTCGTCACTAATCTTGCATTTTTGCTCTTCCTCAATTTTTTGGTGAAGCCCTTTTATATTTTGGGGATTGATGCCGAAATTCAAAACCGAGTGGGTGCCGAAGAATACGGATTGTATTTTTCACTGCTTGGTTTTACCTTTCTATTTACCATATTTCTTGATGTAGGAATTGTAAATTTCACTACTCGCACTATTTCTCAGCAACCCTTTTTGATTCAAAAATATTTCTCTAAAGTGTTTTCTCTTAGAGTATTATTGGCGTTAATTTACGGAGCTTTTGTACTTATTCTAGGAGCGATAATTGGCTATAATCAATCAGAAATTTACCTGTTGGTTTGGCTTATATTCAATCAAATTCTTGCTGCATTTACACTCTATTTCCGTTCAAATTTAACTGGATTACTCCTCTTTAAATACGATAGTATTGTATCCGTTTTGGATAGATTCTTACTTATAATCATCTGCTCAATTTTATTGTGGGGTGGAGTAACTGACGAACCATTTCAAATTTATTGGTTTGTGTATGCACAAACATTTGCCTATTCAGTTTCAGTAATTACAGCCTTAATTTTGTTATTAAGCAAGCAAAAATTACTCAAACTAAACTGGGACAAACTATTTTCAATAGCAATCTTAAGGCAAAGTGCACCTTATGCTTTACTTATTCTACTCATGACTTTTTATTACCGAGCAGATAGTGTAATGCTCGAAAGAATGCTCGAAGATGGAAAAACCCAAGCAGGAATTTATGCCAATGGTTTCCGATTTTTTGAGGCTGCAAACAACATTGCATTTTTGTTTGCCACTCTCCTACTTCCTCTTTTTGCAAACCTATTAAAGAACAAAAAATCTGTGGCTAGTTTGGTAAATGTTGCTAGTAGCATACTTATTCCTGGAGCAATTTTAGTTGCTATTACCTGCTTTTTGTTTAGCCAAGAATTAATCGGTGCAAGGTATACAAACAGCACTTTCCAATCTGGCCAAGTATTTGGAATCTTGATGATTTGTTTTGTATTCATTTCTACCACTTACATTTTTGGAACTTTGCTCACAGCAAATGGAAATCTAAAAACACTAAACAAAATTGCTTTTGCAGGAGTTGTTTTAAATATAATTTTAAACCTAATTTTAATCCCAATTTACAAAGCCTACGGAGCAGCAATTGCGAGTTTAATTACTCAAGGGCTTACTGCAATTGCTCAAATTTGGTTGTGCAAATCATATTTCAATCTTGCGGTTAATAAATCGCTATTAGTAAAAGGAATTTTATTCTCTGGGATAGTTTTGGCTTTAGGAATAGTAGTGAATCAAACTTATTTTGATTTCTTACCTTGGTATCTATTATTACTAATCTTATTTTTCTCAGGGATTTTATTCTTGTTTTTTCTTAAAATCATAGAAATAAAAAACGTAAAAAAGTTGTTTCAAAAAACCTCATAAAACTCCTATATTTAAACAATGAACCCAATAAAAGGCACAATAATTCCACTTGCTTGGCCAGATACTCCTGTAATTCAGGAAGGAAAATGGTATGATGGGATTATGCGAACTCTTGGGTTTATCAAAGATGGTTTTTACAAAGCAGGTCATGCAGCTTTGGTGCTAGTAAACCATGAAACCAAGGAGTTCCACTATTTTGATTTTGGAAGATACCAAACGCCAAAAAAACATGGCAGAGTCCGAGATAGTTTTACCGACCCTGATTTAACTTTGTATACAAAACCTATCATCAAAGACAATAAAATTGAAAATGTTGAGGAATTGATGAGAGAATTAGCTCAGCTTGAAGCCACCCATGGAGAGGGTAGATTAATTGCCTCTACCATTTTTGTAAACGATTTAAACAAGGCTTTTGAAAAAGCAAAAACAATGCAAAACCATGGAGCTATTATTTATGGTCCTTTGAATTTGGATGGCACAAATTGCTCTCGTTTTGTGGCACAAACTGCCAAGGCAAGTAATTTGGGATGGCTAAAAAACATTTTGATAAGAATTCCTTACACAGTAACTCACACTACTATTACTAATGTAAAGTTGATTAATGATAAACGCTATTATTATGAACTGAAAGAGGGTGTATTAACAAAGCGACTAAATATTTTATATCCTTTAATAAAAGAATAACCATGGACATGACCGGCAGACTTATCGCTCCTGAAAAAATAGGAGAAACCCCAGAAAAGGCCCAATGGCTAACTGGTGAAGGCGGTGGTGCTTGGTTTTATATTCAACAAGAAGGAGAAAATTACCGAATAAAACGCTTCACACCCGAGGGAATTATGGATTGTGATAGAGTGTTTTTTTTAAAAGACTCTGAAGAATTTAATGAAAATGAGCCCTTTGAAATGCAACATATTTCGCACTGTGCGGTTGTGAGGGTAATACAAAATGGGGTGTTGTTTGTGTTTGAGTGGATTGTAGAATAATCTTCTTCTATTAACCGTTACTTTTTCATTAATCCGAATTACACCTAAAAGAAAAAGCCCGTCTTTGACAGAAAAAGAGAGAAATATAGAACTTAAATACATCCAAAAAGCCAAGGAAAACAAGCAGTTTTTCGGCTATTTGTATGAAAAATATTACGAGCAAATTTTCATCTTTATTTTTAAAAAAATTCAAGATGAGAATACTACTGGTGAAGTATGTTCGCTTACTTTCCTCAAGGCAATGTCTAATTTGGATAAATATGAAGACAGAGGGTTTCCTTTCTCTTCTTGGCTTTACCGAATTGCAAGTAACGAAGTCAACCAATATTTTCGTAAAAACAAAAAGCTCATTACTATTGAGGTAGATGAAAATTCGCTTCAAGGAATTGCCACTGAACTAGAGGTTGATAACAAAGAAGAACAGCTAGAACAAATCTTAAAAGTAATAGAAGAATTACCGCTTGAAAAAAATCAATTGATTGAATTGAGGTATTTTGAAGAAATGAATTTTAAAGAAATTGCAAGTATATTTGCAATATCTGAAGCTACCGCAAAAATGCGTATTTACAGAATTATAGAAACAATAAAACAATCCTTAGTAAAGGGTAAATGATGAAAAAGTACAATTTAAATAAAGACAAAAAACCAAGTTTGCCGTCCAAAGAAGCGATGGACAAACAGAAGGATTTTGGAAAGCTTTTTCATAGCTATGAAAATTTTACTAAACGTCCTAAAAAGCCTATCTACAAAGATCCAAAGTACTTTTTATTTTTGTTGATTATTGTGGTAATTGTGTATTTAATTTCGGAGTATTCTGAAAAATAACTCTACCTCCTATACAACCAAGCAGATGGATTTATTGGCCCAGGTCTAGAACCAGATATTTTCCATATCTCAAAATGAACTTCCGAGATTGCACCAGATGCATCTGGCAATAAAGTGCCAATTATTTGCTTCGTTTTTATTTTTTGCCCGTTTTTAACAGTAACATTTTTAAGATTTGCATACACAGTTCTATAGCCTCCATGGCTAATAATTACCATTTGTCCACTACCCGCAATATTAAATACGCTTGTTACAGTTCCCTCAAATACAGCTCTTACACTTGCTCCTTTCAATGTACTAATATCAATTCCGTTATTCTGAATATAAGTAGTAGAAACCTGGCTATGTCTTTGCCTTCCAAATCTTTTGGTGATTGTTCCGCGAGAAACTGGCCAAGGCAATTTTCCTTTATTTTTCTCGAAACTCGAAGAAGCTAATTTTGCTTCTGGGCTTAATTTAAAAGAATTGTTTTTTCGAGATTTAGCCATTTCTTTTTCAATCTCTCTGCGTATTGCAGCCGCAATTTTTTCTTGTTCTGCTTTTTGTTTATCCAGCTTTTGTTGCAGTGATTGTTTGTTGGCTTTTATTTTATTCAGAATTTCTTGTTGATCTTTTTTTACTTCCAAAAACTTCTTTTTCTCCTTATCAAAACTTGCTATCAATTCTTGTTTAGATAGAATATTAGCTTCCAATTCAACATTTTTTTTAACTAAATCTTCTTGTTTTTGCTTTATTTCAATAACTTTCTTCTGTCTATTCTTAGTGTATTGCTCAATGTATTTCATCCTTCGATAAGCTTGAGAATAACTATCTGAAGAGAACAAATACATGGCATTGTGTTCTTTTTTTCTGTTTTTATAAGCAAACCGAATCATTTTTATAAACTCTTGTTTCAATCTTTCCAAATCACTTGTCAATGATTCTATTTGCTCTTTGTTCTGTTTTATTTGAAGAGTAGTTTCTTTAATCTGACTATTCATATTCATCAATAACTCTTCCTTGTAGGCAATTTGTTTATTGATAATTCTAAGCTCACTCAAAGTAGTGTTTTGAGACTTTTTTGTAGCAGAAAGGAGTTCTTGAGTTTCAGCCAATTGTTTTTTTAGTCTTTCTTCTTTGGCTTTTAGCAGTTGAGTCCTAGATTTTTGACCAAACGAAACTGAAGAGATTGAAATTGAACAAACTAACAGAAAAAAATATGTAAAAATTTTACTTTTCATCTATGGGGTAATAGGTGTATAGTGACTTGGTATTGAAAACTCATAGTCTACATTCGAATTAATTTTTACTCGTTGGTAATTCAACTGAACTACAATGGAATCCTTAGGAGTTATTATTTCAGCCACAGTTCTATTAGGAAACTGTTGCCCATCTACTTTTTTAAAGTCTGCTTGAGTCACCGTAATACTTGTCTCAGCAGAATCATTTAATATTACAGTCTTACCTGGTTTATACAATTCGTTTACCCAGTATTTAACCAGCCAATCAGAAGATAATGTAGTTGCTTTTTTTCTTTTGTCTAATTGTTTTTGGCTCAATGAACTTAAATATACCTCTTCATTTTCTTCAATCAAATAATTACTTTTATTAGAATCTAATCTAATTGGGTTCCCAATTAATAAGTTCTGAATTTCTTCAAAAGAAATATCTGTTTTTAGTAATTCTCTTACATAACTAAAGTCTCCTACAAAATACTCTTGATCTTTTTTGTTAATGAATTTTAATGAATCTGGAGTAATTAAGGCAACTACAATAGGAATGTTAAGAATAGAAATTGTAGCATGAATTGATTCGTCTTTTTTCATTTTAATAAAAGTCCCAAACATCAAGTTTTGCTTTTCTCTACTTTTAAATTTAGTCCTGATTTTTGCTTTTAAATCCTTAAACTCGAAATTATTGAGTAGTAAATTACTCACAATAGTATCGGCTTGAAGTTTTGAAGTAGATTCTTCAACCTCCAAATCAGTTATCAGTGGTTTCTTTGCTTTACACTGAAAAAGCAATACAGAAATCAATCCGATAGTTAACCAATATGTTATCTGTTTACTCATTTTTAGCTTCTTGAATTTTAGTGTCTAATTCATCAGAATGGTCGCCAAGTTGTTTTGCTTTTTGCCAATATTCGAGTGCTCTTTTTGAGTTTCCATCAATTTTTTCTAGCACATCTCCATAATGTTCCAATACCGTGCCACTTTTGGCTCCACCATTATCCAATGATTTTCTAATCCATCTCTCTGCTTCTTCAAATTTTCCCTGTTGATACAAAATCCATCCGTACGTATCATTAAATGAAGCATTATCAGGATATAAATCATTCGTCTTTTTTGACATGTAAGCCGCTTTTTCTAATTTTTCATTTCTTAACGATAAATAGTAACTATAATTATTAAGCATAAATGGTTCTAGTCCATTAATTTCTAATGCTTTTTCAAAAGACTCATCTGATTTTTCATACTCTTTCATTAAGTGGTATGTTTCGCCCATTTTTGAATAGAAATCAAACTGTATTTTTTCATCATCTACCACTACATTTTTCCCTGTCTTAAAAGATGAAATAGCTTTTTTATACTCATTTAGTTCTTTGTGAGCCATCCCTTTATACAGATAAAACACAGGCTGGGTAGGATAAGACTCAATGGCTTGCGATGCATAACCCACTACTGTTTTATACTCTTTCAGCTTATAGGAATTATCCATTAACTGAATATAAATAGGAAAGGGTTTTGTTGAGAATTCTATTGCTTGTTCGTAATTCTCGTTAGCTTTTTTCAGGTCTCCAATATTAGAATAATAATCTCCAGCAACTACATAAGATTTTACATCTTTTGGGTGAGTTTTTTGCATAATATTAATCAAATTCAATGCTTCGGATTTTGCTCCATCATCTGTTTTGACTCTCTTGATGTAATCCATCAAAATAGAAAGTTTAGTGTCTGTTCTAATTTCTGCATCTTCAAAAACATAAATCAATCTTTGGTATACTTTTTCTTCCTGCCCAGATTTTTGGTAATGTTGAGCCATAGCCAAATTTCCCATTCCATTTGTAGGGTCTTGTTTTAGTAAAGAAGCTATTTCGTCCAAAGCTGGAATTACTTCTCCGGCATCCATTAGCAACATATATTTTTGATAGCTCATTCTTGGATTTTTCCCAGTAATAGCCTCAATTTTTGTAATAGTATTGGCAGCTTCCTTGTATTTAGACTCTCGCTGATATAACTCAGCTAACTCATATAAAACTGGCAAATTTTTACCATCTACTTTCAACAAATTCTCGTAAGCAACCATAGCTTTTTCACTCTGCCCAGTTCGGTTAAGTACCGTTGCTTTCTGTAACAAATACCATTTGTTTTTTGGGCTTAATTCCAATGCCTTCTCAGCATTGTTAAAAGCTAATTGAGCATTCCTCTTTTTTGCGTATAAACGAGATAGCTCATAATAAACGGCCCCATTTCTGGCATCCATTTCTTTGCACTTTTCATAGAGTTCTATTGCTTTGTCATAGTCCTCAACCATAACCATATTGGTTGCTTTGATAAATAGCGCCTTAAATTTATCTTCATTAGTAACAATAACTTCTTGTTCAGCAGGATTCTTTGCAATGCTTTTGGAAGATTTGCAAGAGAAAAACCCCAATGAGGCAATTGCTATAAAGAGATAAATTCGCATATTAATGTTGGATTTCGGTGTAATCTCCAATACTCAAATCTTCAGCTTTTCCTGTGTACAATACTTTATTTCCGATCATAGAATTAGTGATATTTGCATGAGAAATTTTTGTCTCATTTTGAATAATGGTGTTTTCTATAACCGAGTTTTCTATGGAAGTATTGTTCCCGATAGATACATGTGGTCCCACAACAGAATTTTTAATTTTCACATTATCACCAATAAAACAAGGTTCAATTATTACTGAATTGTCAGAAGTATACTCTCCTTCCACAATATTTTTTCCTTCAAAAGCAAGAACTCGTTGGTTGGTTTCAACTGTTACGTTTTTATTTCCGCAATCCATCCATGCGTTTACTTTGCCCGTTTTAAATTTTGCTCCTTTACGTTTCATATTCTCTAACGCATTGGTAATCTGATACTCCCCGTTTTCACGGATATCGTTATCAATCAAATACTGTAATTCTCCACACAAATTTTCTCCATCTCTGAAATAGTAAATTCCAATAATTGCCAAATCAGATACAAATTCTTTTGGTTTCTCTACAAAATCAGTAATTGTTCCTTCTTCATCCAATTTCACAACTCCAAAGGCACTTGGATTATCAATTTGGTTTACCCAAATAATCCCATCATCTTCAGTATTCAATTTAAAATCTGCTCGAAACAAAGTGTCTGCAAAAGCCACTACAATATTTCCTTTCAATGAATCTTTTGCACACAAAATTGCATGAGCGGTTCCCAATGCTTCATCTTGATGATACACACTTCCTTTGGCTCCAAGGCTTTCTGCAATTCCAATTAATTGTTTTTCAGTTTCATCCCCAAAATCTCCGATTATAAAAGCTATTTCATCTACTTTTTCATTACTTACTCGTGAAATATCTTCAACCAATCTGTGCACAATTGGCTTGCCAGCAACAGGCATAAGGGGTTTTGGAATGGTTAAAGTATGAGGTCTTAATCTTGAGCCTCTTCCAGCCATCGGAACAATAATTTTCATCTATTTTCTTGATTTTGATTACTAAACGAAGATAAGAAATTCATCACTTTTTTTTGTTATGCTAATGCTAATAAAACTACAATTAGTCCGTTATGGTTAAATAATTTCTCTAATGAGGAAGATATTAGTAATTTTGACCCCTAAATAAAAAACTAGACCATGACTCAGAATCAAAATAACCAAGCAGAAGACTTGATTCAATTTATCTGGAATAAAAGAAAATTATTGATTTTAATTACTCTTGTTGCGGCAATTGCTGCTGCTGTTTATTCTTTACTTATTGAAGAAAAATATAAATCAGTAGTGACTCTTTACCCTGCAATGTCTAACACTGTAGCCTTTACAGATGAAGTACATCCTGAACAAAGTGCGGCACAATTTGGTGAAGAAGAACAAGCCGAGCAGATGATTCAAGTGTTACAGTCTGGAGAAATTAGAAATGCAATTATACAGAAGTATAACCTGATGCAACACTATGACATTGATACTTCTAGTAAAATAAAATACACCTTGCTAAACAAAAGCTATGAGGAAAATGTTTCTTTTTCTAGAACAAAATATGGTTCGGTGTTGATTGAGGTAATGGACAAAAAACCTCAAATGGCAGCTGATATGGCAAATGATATTGCCAATTTATTTGATAAGGCCAAAAACAGAATGATTAATGAGCGATCGAAAGAGGCATTGGAAGTAGCTGAAAACGAAAGAAATAAATTGCTTGAAGAAATTTCTATGACAGTTGATTCTCTTTCTTCACTTAACAGAATGGGGGTAGTTGATAAGGAGTCAAGAGCAACATTAATCACTGCACTTTCAAGTGCAAAAGACGGGAATACAAAAAAATTAATTGAAGAAAAAATTAAAGCAACTGACAAATACGGAAGTATTTATTCAAATTTTGAAAACAAATTGGAGTGGATGAATATTCGTTTATCAACAAAAGATGCTGTATACGAGCAACTTAAGTCAGATGCCAACTCAGCTTTCTCTCATAAATTTACTGTAGAAAGTGCCTCCCCTTCTGAGAAAAAAGCATATCCAATAAGATGGTTAATTGTTGTTGTGTCTACAATTTCAGCCTTCTTATTTGCAATTGTTTTGCTTTTAGTCTTCGAAAAAATTAAAGAATTAAAAAGAAAAGAATCGTAATTTATGCCAAAGGCATTATCTCGATATAATCTATTACTTGTTTTTTTAAGTCTTGTTTTTATAGGGCTTAACGGATACTTTTTGTTTAAAGGAAACTACTATGTTTCATTTTTACCACTCGCGGTAAGTGTAGTTTATTTTAGTTTTTATAAAACTAAGGAACTCCTGTTTTTTGTGGTGCTTTGCACTCCTTTTTCTCTCAATCTCGAAGAACTTGCTTTGGGTAATATTGGATTTTATTTACCTACCGAACCTATTCTTTTTGGACTGATGATTCTTCTCTCTATCAGAGCCTTGATGAGAGGAACTTACGATAAAAAACTGCTGAATCATCCGATTACTATAGCTACTTTATTTTACTTATCCTGGATGCTTATTACTGTTTTTACCAGTTCTAACCCCATTGTTTCACTTAAATTTTTGGTTGCAAAATTATGGTTTGTAATCCCTTTGTTTTTCTATTTGGTTATTGTATTTCGCGAAAAAGAAAACATGTATCGAATTGTTTGGCTGTACCTAATCTCATTAGCTGCGGTTGTATTTATTACGCTTGTTCGTCATTATGGCTGGGGATTTGACCAAAAAGCTGCTCACTGGATTATGTCTCCTTTTTACAAAGATCATACCTCGTATGGGGCAATTGTAGCATTTTACATTCCGCTAACTATTGGACTAATGTTTAGAAAGAAAAACTCCGCCATTATTCAATATGTTTTAATCTTAATTTTAGTAATTCTTACTGTAGGTCTTGTCTATTCTTATACAAGAGCTGCATGGATTAGTTTGGTAGCTGCATTGGGAGTTTGGGGTTTATTCAAATTAAAAATCCACATTAAGTATGTAGCACTATTGGGTCTTTTTGCAGGATTTGTTGGGTTTCAATATTACACAGATATTTCAATTGCTTTGAGCAAAAACAAAACCGATTCTTCGGAAAATATTTCAAAACACATTGAGTCCATCTCAAATGTATCAACTGATGCCTCTAACCTTGAGCGAATAAACCGATGGAATTGTGCAATTCGGATGTTCGAAGAAAAACCCTTTTTTGGATGGGGACCAGGAACTTATGCGTTTGAATACGCTCCTTTTCAGCACTCTAGTGAGATTACAGTTATTAGCACCAATTTTGGAAATCGAGGAAACGCACACAGCGAATATTTAGGAACTCTTGCCGAAATGGGTGTTATCGGATTATTCTCTTTCTTGGTCTTGTTGTTTTTTGTGTTTTACAGAGCTTCTATGTTGTATATAAAACTGGATGACAAAGAGTTAAAAACCTTGCTGCTCTCAGTAATTCTTGCTCTTACCTCCTATTTTATTCATGGAGTATTAAATAATTACTTAGATACCGACAAGGCTTCTGTACCAGTTTGGACTTGCTTTGCAATTATTGTGGCGATTGATATTTATCACAGCAAACGCAATAAAGAAATCACTAGAACGAAAATTAATTAAATTTTATACTCCCTACAATTCTAGTAGAGTCGGAAATTTGGTTTGCTCTCAAAGAAATGATTTTGTTTTCAAAAATAGAATTTCTTACTCCTAATTTCTCTAAAAATACAGAATCTATCTCAGAAAAATTAACTCGTAACTCTAAAAAATTTGGGAATTTAGTCTCTATAAATTGAGTGAGGTGAGCAGTTGATAAAACAAGTCCATTGTCATTGTATGCATATACTGTAGTAAATGGATAAGGAGTGAACACATGCCTGTAACCCATTTGTTTGATACTACTATCATTTTTTAGATAGCGAAATAGTCCTTCTTTTTTTTCTGGAATTGTCAAATCAAACACTGGGTGGATGGATTTATTGATTTTGATTTTTTCTACTTTATTAAAATCATCGTCATACTCATAAGTCACGGAAGTATCAGCTAATGTTTCAGTATCATAAAAACTAAAGTTTATCGAATTATCAGCATAATATAGTAAAGAATCAACACTGAAGTTGGTTAGTTTTTCAAATTGCTTTCTATCTACTTTATTACATAATTCAGTATAATATTTTGAACTTCCTCCATTAAAATAAAAGTACGCTTGTTGTTCTCTTTGAGATATAACAGTATTGTTCATTTCCTCAAATTGATACTCTTCGTTTAGAAAAATATTACCATCGAGAGATAATTTTCCTTTTTCGAAATCAAAAAACAACATGGACTCTTTGGCTGTTCGCTTTCCTTTGTCAATCCAAATAAATCCAATTTCTTTATTTTCTCTTATAGTTTTGAGCATTGGGCTTTCTGAAGTCATCAAGTTTTTATTCTCAAAAATATCTCTACTTACTTTTATAATATTGGCTAAGTCAAGATTCAATCCCATACTGAACAATGCCATGGTTTTATTCTCATTTGCACAAATAACAAATCTGTTTGACGGACTTTTGATGTAGGTGTCACTATTTATAGTTTCAACAGAGTATGAATTTTCATTCACCAAACTATCAGTCCAAGAATTAAATACTACGGAATCAGAAATATCAAAAGAAATGAAAATTGTTTCTGGGCTTGATGATAGACAAGTAAATCCAATAACGTAATTGGGAATTTTAAGTCCAATTTTTCGGATGTCAAAAAAACTCTCAGCATTTAACTCTTCTCCAGAAAAATATTCTTTCACCAGCTCATTTCTGAGGTTGGCAACGTCAATACATACAATTGCATCGGCATCTTGAGGGATAGGATTGGCAACAACTGGTTTGTATCTGATATAGAGCCAAATAGTTAACACCAACATCCCAAGAAACAAAAGAAAAATTAGAAATTTATTCCAAAATTTAGATTTCATAATTTATTCTTTTGTGCAGTTTAAATTACCTTCTTCCAATTTCAATCATTCCGTTCAAAAATTCAAAAATATACATTGCAGAATTATTTTCTCCTTTTGGAGTATGCATAAATCCTTCTGAAAATAAATTTCCTTTCTGATTTTTTGTGGTCATCAAAACTTCCTCAAATCCATTTTCTTTGAAATACATAAACTCTTCAATGTTTCTTCTTCTAACACTTTCGTTTGGTAAATAACTCACCAGTTTCTTGCTATCAAAATATACTACTTGAGAGTTTTTCTCAATTAGTTTTCTGTGCTTTTTTGTTATTCCTTTATAATTTCCTCCTGCTACAATTGTTTGAATTTCAATTTCATCCGTAGTTACAAATACAATTCCATCTTTAATTGCAAAGAAAAAATCCATGGGTAATTTAGATTTTTTAGTTTGGGTAGTGTAATACGTCCCTTTTTGACTTATCACCTCGTTTTTTATTCCAAGCTTCATGATTCTGGTCAGTAAACTTTCATTTTTGGTAGTCAACATAAACAAAAACTCTGGCTGAAGCTCGGTTCGAGTTTTCTGCACTTTTGTTCGTTTGTAGTTTTCATCATACTGGTAAGAGGTATAGCTAACTTCTTTTTCTTTCATGTCTTTCAACACAAACATTGCATTCCCAGTTGCCATCTCTCCAATGGCTTTTTCATCCATAAATACTTCCATAATATCAGCAAGCACCTCCATTTCTTCTCTGTATTCAGGAGAAAATTGAGTGTAAGTAGATGTCCATAAATTTGGCAATTCTCTAATAGCGGCCTCTGAACTAAATGTGGAAGAAATGTAACCTATGAACTTATCTCCATTGATGTATTTCAAAAAACGAGAATCTTGTTTTGTACTAAAAATAGCATTGGTAGCTTTTTTACTTTTTTCGTTGTTATCACTCTCTTTGGTAAAACGAACTCCTTTTTTCTCGAAATATAATTTGGTTATCGAAATATCTTCTCCAAACGAGTATAATGAATTACTTAACAATCCTCCTCGGTATCTCCTGCCGTAATATCCATACCCAAAAATAGAAGTCATCATAGATTTCATTCCGTTTTGAAAGTAGTCATTCCTCATCCAAAGCACTCCATCAGCTTTTTTATCCTTACTCTTTGTAAAACTTGAAACCGAATTAATAGACTTGGCTATGTCTTTGTTAAAAATTGTATTGAATCGAGTATCAAAAATTTGTTTTACCAATTTATTTTTTTTCTCTTCTCTAATATCATTTCTTCTGTTTCTAATTTTATTTCTTATCCTTCTTCGATAATCATTAATTTCACTTTTCTTTCTGTATAAATCATTGTAGTAATTATTTTTACGGTATGATCTCCTTGATGAAGAAGGCGCTTCTATAGCTACTTCCTCAACAACATCTTCTGAAATTTCCATTACTGAAGGTGGTGGGGGTGGAGGTGGAATATTATCTACTTCCATAACTTCAACTTCCTCAATCACCTCTTCTTCAATAACCTTTTCATTATTAGAAGCTTCACCCGGAATTTCCTCATTTAGGTCATAATAAGAAAGCTTATATCCTTTCTTGAGAATCTCATCAACTCTATCCGATTTTTCTTTAACAGTCAGCTTATTTGCTGTATCTTCTTTCAATACTTTTTCAATAGCTTTATTTTCTTCGTAGTAATTATAATCATCCGAACTGTTGTAATATCTGTATTGATAAAGACTCCCTGTATAATATCCAAAAGCAAAAACAGCAAACTCAGAATTCCATACTACATGTTCCGTATTTCTTTTATTCGAAACTGATTTGTACCCATCTTTCTGTGTAGTTACTTTATTTCTAGAGAATTCAGAAATCATGCTTTCAAATTTTGTTAAATCTTTGATAGGCATGAAAAATAGATTGAACAGCATGTTTGTATCAACCTCCATTGCATATACCATTGAAGAATTAAATTTGAATCCAAAATCAGACATTGTATTGATATTGTCAGTTCTCATTTCTCTTTTAAACTCATAAAATAGTTGTGAAATATTTATTTCGTTTTCTGGTACTTTTTTTAAGATGTTATCCCCATTTAAGGTGAAAACAACCAAAGCATTGTCTCTAATTTTTGAAGTAAAATCTTGACTAAATAGAGAGAATGAAGAGCATAGTAAAATGACTATGGCTACTAATTTTGTAAATTTCATAAGTGTAAGTTTTTGATACAACAAAGTTCGTAAATAAATTGATTAGTCCAAACTATAATAGTTGCCTATAAATGAGATGGAATTTATTTAAGTTTAATGGTGTTTTTAAGGCTAGATTTCTTATTTATTACATCCAATACGTTAACTTTTAGCATAGTAGCTTTATTGTTAGGAGATGTCTTTGTTTTTGAATTTGAGGTAGCTTTTACTTCTTTTTGAAATCTGTACACAGAAACATAGGTTGCCCCCTTAAATACTTTTTTATCCTCTGCATTTAATCGAGTATATTCTTGTTTTAAAGCTGCATCAAAGTTTCTGTATAAAATCTTCTTTTTCTTATCGTAAGTAAACTGCTTATCGTGATTCTTATTCGTAACTTTTTTAGATAGTCTAAAATTCTTAACTACACTATTCAAAGCTTCCACAGAATCGAACTGGCATTTGAATGAGAAAATAAAATTCTCAAAATCGATAGATCGACTTACTTTACTAATCCCCTTAGTCTTTTTTGCTAACGTACAAATAGCCACAATTTCTTTGGTTACATCTGCTTGCGAAGGTACCTTGTGTCCATTAATTTTATCCATTAGCATAATGGATTTCAACTTGGTTTTACTTTGGCTCAAATTCGCAGTAAACTCAAATTCTCCTGATCCATCATTGTTAAGTGTAACTTCCTCTACCAATTCAAAACAGCTAGAGAATAGTGAAACAACAAAAATTAAAATGAGTGGATATATACTTTTAGTTTTCATAAGGTAAACTTAGTAATCTATTAACCAAAAGATTAAAAATTAACTTTTATATAGTTTTTTTCTTTTTGAAAACACTAAAGATTTTCTTGAATATTCCTTTGAAAAATTTTCCATACAACTCAAAATCTAGAATTTTAGATTCTGTAGCGGCTTGATAAGTCAAAATAGCTCCCAATGGAAGTAACACGATAGAGCTCAACCACATCCCGATATAAGGAGGTAGTACTAACCCTGTTCCCAATCGCTGCCCAGTAATGGAAATAATATAATAAATAATAAATAATGCAATAGCAATGGCTATAGGTATTCCAAGCCCTCCTTTTTTTACAATTGCCCCCAATGGTGCTCCAACAAAAAATAACACAATACAAGCAAATGAAAGCGTAAATTTACGGTGCCATTCAGTTTCAACTTTGGCTTTGGCTTTGGCTCTGCTAACAAAATCAGAACTACGATTTTCTAGGTAATTTATAGAGTTTTCTAGTCTATTTTTAGCATTAGCTAATATAGACTTTCGCTCTTGTGGAATTAATGAATCCAAATAGAAATAGGCAGGAGTAATCGTATCCATATCAAATGAATGTATCTCCTTATTTACTACATGTGTATTGTTGTAATACCCTAATAAAGTTCGCTTAATCGTATCATAACTCTGTTGAAGAGAATCTACCACTTTTGTTAATTCAATTACTGGCAATAAGCTTGGTTGCGAAGCATAATCTTCCTCAGAAGTTCTACTCAAGCTTAAAGAAGAAATATCAATTTGCTGAGTAGTTTTTCCAAATTTTATCTTCTGGTGAGGTAATTTACTTTTTTCCTCCATTGGGTTTGAACTGGGATTAATTACTTCATTTATCTCTCCGTTAAAAAGTGTCAATATTAAATACTTCCCATCATCAGATTTTTTCATCTCACCTCCTTCTGCTCGTATCACTTTTCGATACTTATAGGTAGGCACATGCTGAAAAATTAATACATCACTAAGCATACTTGATTCTTTATCAACTTTAGTGGCTCTAATACTATAATTCTCTATATCATTAAAAAAAACTCCTTCTTTGAGTACTAAAGTGGGCTTCTTATTAGTCATATCTGTAATAAGAATCTTTTTTTTGAGATAAGCCTTTCCCCAAACGTAATTAGAAAAATAAAAGGAAACTCCAGCCAGTATTAACATAATAAAAAATAAAGGCCTCATAACGCGAAGTAAAGAAACACCAGCTGCCTTCATGGCTGTGAGTTCGTTTTTCTCCCCCATGTTTCCCATTGCCATGATAGAAGATAGCAAAATTGCCAAAGGAAGTGCCATAGGAACTACTTCCAAAAAAGCATAAAAAATAAGTTCGGAATACAAATTTACCCCTACTCCTTTTCCAACAAAATCATCAAGATAAATGAAAATAAACTGAAGTATCAAAACAAATTCTGCAATGAAAAATGTAATGATAAAAGGAATAATGTAGGACTTTATGATGAACCAATCTAATTTCTTCAGCATAAAACGGTAAACTATATAAGTTGAAAATTATTGCTTAAGCACCAATAACTCTTTTCAAATCATTGAATTGACTCTCCCAAATAAGTTGGTTTTCTTCCACCTCATCTTGGTCATCAGCAAAATCAGTAACTATTAGGGCTACATCTTTTGTAATCCCGTCAATTTTAATCCTAAATTCAAAATACGTATCATCCTCTTCATCCTCAAGCCATTTGTAACGCACAAATTCATTTTTACTTGCTCTTAATAATTCCGCTTTTTCTTCTACTCCATCCCAGAAAAAACTGAATACATCACCGTCTATATTTACATCTTCACAAAACCAGTCGGAAAGTCCGCTTGGTGTAGTCAGCATATCATATAATATTCCTACCGATGTTCGGATAGGAATTTCTTTTTCAAACTGTATTTTTTCTGACATCATTCTTATTAATTAGTCCTCCAATATAGTAAAAAAGATAAACCTACCAATTATTTGGCTCTTTTTAATATTAAGTAGTTATTTACAACTAATTGTTTTTAGGAAAATCAAACCATTCAAGTGTACCTGTACCTCTTGATATTTCTTGCCAAGAATCTAGCTCAAATGTAATTTTTGCAATTCCTAAAGTTGGGAAATCCACAAAATAATCGCATAAATAATCACATAAATTTGACATTCCAGGATTATGACCAACTAACATAATAATATCATTATCATCCGAAACTGAATTAGTTTCGCTCAACATATTAACTAAAGATGCATGGTATAAATTATCTGAAAATTTAATATTCTCACTAGATATACTCAACTCCTCTTTAATAGCATACGTTGTTTGCGAAGTTCTTTTTGCCGAACTAGATAATATAAAATCCAATTCGGTTTCTTTTTCTTTGAGTCTCTTCGCCATTACTTTTTTATCAGCATTGCCTCTATCATTCAAAGGTCTTTCAAAATCAGACAGTGAAGCATTGTTCCAACTGGATTTAGCATGACGAACTAAATACAATGTTTTCATATTTTTTTGAAGAATTTGATTTAAACTAATATACATATTATTAACCCATAATTACAAATACTTAAGGTAAGAATAGTTACCTTTAGGGTCGAAAAAATTTAAGAGAAATCGCATTTCAAACAAACGAATGACTACTATTACAAAGTCCCAACATATTCATATCAAAGGTGCTAAAGTGCACAACCTCAAAAATATTGAGTTAAAAATTGCCAAAAACAAATTAACGGTGATTACAGGACTTTCTGGTTCCGGAAAATCATCTTTGGCTTTTGACACATTATATGCCGAAGGACAGAGAAGATATATAGAGAGTTTATCCTCTTATGCTCGTCAGTTTTTAGGTAAATTAGAAAAACCTGAGGTTGATTTTATCAAAGGAATTGCACCTGCAATTGCCATTGAACAAAAAGTAAATTCAAGAAACCCTCGGTCAACTGTAGGAACCTCAACAGAGGTTTATGATTATTTAAAATTACTATTTGCAAGAATTGGGAGAACAATTTCTCCTATTTCTGGGAACGAAGTAAAAAAAGACACAAGCGAAGATGCCTTAATTTATATCAATACTTTTCCTGATGGAACCAAGGCTCAAATTTTATCTGAAATTCAAATACGAGAAAAAGAAAAACTAACGCTTTACCTCAAAAATATTCAAACTGAAGGTTTTAATAGAATAGAAATTGATGGTGAAAATTACATTCTTGAAGATGCTATTGAAAACCCTCCAAAAAAGTTTGATTCAGTAAAAATTATTATCGACAGAATTTCTGTAAGCAAAGAAGATGAAGAGAATAATTCGCGAATTTACGACTCGTTAGAAACTGCATTTCAGCAAAGTAATGGAACTTGTGAAGTTCAAATAAAAGGGGGAAATGAAGAGACAAAAACATTCTCTAATAAATTTGAATTGGATGGAATTGAGTTTAATGAACCTAACGAATATTTATTTAGCTTCAACAATCCGTTGGGAGCTTGCCCTACTTGTGAGGGTTACGGAAAAACAATTGGAATTGATGAAGATTTAGTTATTCCTAATAAAAATTTATCCGTTTTTGAGGAAGCAATTGTTTGTTGGAAAGGCGAAAAAATGAGTGAATGGAGCAGAGAATTAATCAAAAATGCTGATAAATTTGATTTCCCAATTCACAAGCCCTTTTATGACTTAACTCCTGCACAAAAAAAGGTGATTTGGACAGGGAATAAACATTTTAAAGGACTGAATGAGTTTTTCAAATTTGTTGAAAGTCAATCGTATAAAATACAATACCGCATAATGTTGAGCAGATATAGAGGGAAAACTATCTGTGGAACTTGCGATGGAAAAAGACTAAGACCAGAAGCTCATTACATTCAAATACAAGGAAAAAACATTACGGATTTAGTAGATATTTCACTTCAAAAATGTGCTCAGTTTTTTGACGAATTGGAACTAACTCAGCAAGAACAAGATATTTCGAGAAGAATATTAATGGAAATTACTCACAGACTCCAATTTTTATTGGATGTTGGTTTGGGTTATTTAACTTTAAATCGACTTTCTTCTACTCTTTCTGGAGGAGAATCTCAACGAATAAACCTAGCAACTTCACTGGGAAGTAGCTTAGTTGGCTCTATGTATATTTTGGATGAACCCAGTATTGGATTGCACTCAAGAGATACTGAGAGATTAGTAAAAGTGCTAAAATCGCTGAGAGATATTGGCAATACTGTAATTGTGGTAGAGCATGATGAAGACATCATGAAGATAGCCGATGAAATTATTGACATGGGACCAATGGCTGGTTCACATGGTGGAGAGGTTGTTTTTCAAGGAAATCATGAGCAATTAATTTCTTCTGAGGGAAGTTTAACTGCCGAGTATCTTACTGAAAGAAGAGTAATCCCTGTTCCAGAATCTAGAAAGAAAAGTACACGAAGTATTGAGTTTTTGGGCTGTAGAGAAAACAACTTGAAAGGCATTGATGTGTCAATTCCATTGAATGTTTTTGCAACTATAACTGGAGTAAGCGGAAGCGGAAAATCATCTTTAATAAAACACATTATTTACCCTGCACTTAAAAAAGTGAAAGGAGGGCATGCCAGTAAAACGGGTGATTTTATTAAAATGGATGGAGACATTGATCACATTGATGAAATCGAATTCATTGATCAAAATCCTATCGGGAAATCATCAAGATCCAACCCTGCTACTTATGTAAAAGCTTATGACGAAATACGAGCATTATTTGCAAATCTTACTCAAGCTAAAGTAAACGGTTACAAAACTAAACACTTTTCTTTCAACACAGTAGGAGGAAGATGCGAAAGCTGTGGCGGAGATGGAACACTGAAAGTGAATATGCAGTTTATGGCTGATATTTCACTTATTTGTGATGAATGTAAAGGAAAAAGATTCAAAGATGAAGTACTTGAAATCAAATTTCAAGACCATTCTATTTATGATGTATTGGAATTAACTATTTCTGATGCCATAGAATTCTTTAATAAGTCTGATAATAAATTTGGAAAAAAAATAGCCAAAAAACTTTCTCCGCTTGAAGATGTGGGATTGGGCTATTTAAAACTAGGGCAATCTTCCAACACGCTCTCTGGAGGAGAAGCTCAGAGAATTAAATTAGCTTCCTTTTTAGTAAAAGAAAAATCTGCTAAACGAATACTCTTTATTTTTGATGAACCTACGACAGGTCTTCATTTTGAGGATATTCAAAAACTATTGAAAGCATTTTATGCTTTGATAGATAAAGGAAATTCATTATTAGTAATTGAGCACAATTTGGATGTAATAAAATGTGCCGATTGGGTACTTGATTTAGGTCCAGAAGGTGGAGAAAAAGGAGGAAACATAGTAGCTGAAGGAACTCCAGAAGCAATTTCTTTGAATCCAAATTCAGTTACAGGAAGTTATCTAAAAGAAAAACTAGATTAAGGAGCGTAAGTACTTGCATCTGAAACTCTTGTTACGCAATGACTTTGCAAATCACTTACAGCAGAATTAAAACTCCCCAAACCACCCGTTAGGAATGTGTAACCTGATTGTTCGTTACTTGCAGAAGTAGAAAGTAAAGATTGTTGAGAAGAGATTATAGAACTCATTCTACTAGTTGCGAAAGAAGTAGTGTAAAAATCTTTTACATAAGATTTGTAAATTGCTTTATATCCGGCATCATCAATTACAAAGTTTATCAAAGGCCAAGTCGTTCCTACTTCATTCATATCAAAAGTAAGAGATTTTCTACTTCCTGTACCTTCAGCAAAAGCTAAATTACAATCCCAAACTATCCATCTAAATTTTCCCATAGCTGGATCGTTATACAAATAATAATTATGAGGTGCTCTACCATAACAATCCCAATTCTGAATTGTATTCATAGCAGCTAAATATTTCAAAAAACCATCTACATCAAATATAGCTTCCAACCCAGCTTTCCATGCTGTAGGATTTGAAGTTCTTGTTGGTGAGTTCAATGCAGCAATAAACCCTTGGATATCACTGTGATCAGCAATTGATTCATTGGTTTTATGTTCAAAACTAGAAGCAACAAAAGTACTGAGCCTTGCCCCTGTACCATCAGGTTTATAACAGTTTCCTGATTCTGTTCCAAAGTAATTTTTTAAAAAAGTATCTTCTACAACTTCGTTCATTGTATATGAACCAAAATAAATATAATTTCCATCTCCTTTATCTATATAAACTTCGTAAAAAGCTGAACGAGTTGCAGGTACACCAAAATGTCTAAACACATCAGCTGCAGTTTTGTCTTTCATCAAAGTCAAATCCTTGTATCCACTTCCCATTGCAAGTTTCTTGAACCCATAAAATCGTTGGTTGTTTATTTCCGGAAACTCATCTTCAAAAATATCAAAATTGAATTTAAAAGGAAGTTTTCCTGAATTTGCATTTTTCAAACTAGAATTACCTTTGTACCTAATTCCAACATGATACCATTGGATTCCATTAAAATAAAAGTCTACTGGAGCGTATGCTGGTTCATCTCTATAACCACCTGCTTTTACAGTTGCAAGGTTTGACTGCATATCTGCCCATTCTTGAGAGGTAAATACTATGTGTATTTTATTAACCTTATTTTGATTAAAGACAATATCATAGTTAGGCTCTACATTATTAGAGTGTGTTTCAGTCGTCCAGTCAGCTGGTCTGTTTTTTGAATCTTTATCTTCAATAAACACCTCTTTTCTGCATGAATAAACAAATGCTATTAATGCAATTGAACCAATTATTTTAAATTTAAGTTTGTTAGTCATGTTTTAAAAATATAAAATTAATTAAGGAGCGTAAGAATTTGCAGCAGATACTCTTGTTGAGTTATGAGAATTAAGTCCACTTACAGCAGTATTAAAACTTCCTATTCCTCCAGTTAAATGTGTATAACCATTTGCCTCGTTTCCAACAGATGTTGAAATAAGAGATTGTTGTGTAGCGTATATTCCACTCATTCTGCTTGTTGCAAAAGTTGAGCTAACAAAACTTTTTACATACGCTTTATAAGTAGCTTCATAATCAGGATTGTTTATCAAATAATTAATTAATGGCCAGTCAGTCCCAGTTGTATTCATAGCAAGAGGAATTGCTCTTCTATTATCACTTAAAGCTTCGTTGTTATCCCACACAATCCATCTCAGTTTCCCCATTGCAGGGTCATTGTATAAATAATAATTGTGGGTCATAACTCCATACGTATCCCAGTTTTGAATCGTATTATTTACAGCGAGATACTTAAGAAAACCATCTACATCAAATGTTGCTTCCAATCCAGCTTTCCAAGCAGTTGGGTTAGAAGTTCTTGTTGTAGCATGAAGTGCATTATGCATAGCAGTAATATCCTCTCTTCCAGTAGTTTTATTGGTTTTCTTTTCAAAATCATTCAAATCCCAACCCGAAGTAGAAAATTTTGCTCCATCACCATCTGGCTTGTAGCAATTACCTGTTTCACTTCCAAAGTAGTTAGTCAAAAAAGAATCAAATACAACTTCCGTCATTGTATACAATCCAAAATATTGATAAGTTCCTGTACCCATATCCACATATACTTCGTAAAAAGCTGTTCTTACAGCTGGTACACCAAAGTTTCTAAATATATCAGAAGCTGATTTTTCTCTCATGAGAGATTCATCTTTAAAGGCACTACTTAAAGTTAATTCTTTAAATCCATAAAATCGCTGATTGTTAATTTCTGGGTAAGTGTCTTCAAATTGATCAAACTCTAATCTTAGTGGTAATTTACCATTTCTTGCCGTTAAGCTTGAGTTTCCTTTGTATCTAACCCCTACTTCAAACCATTGTTTTCCGTTAAAATAAAAATCTGCAGCAAAGTATTTTGGAGTTTGGTCAGAAAAACTACCTGGTCCACTTCCGCTAAGCACATCAGATAAGTCAGCTTGCATAGCACTCCATTCGTCAGAAGTAAATACTATATGAATCTTATTGACTTTATTTTCTTCAAAAACTACATCATAATTTGGCGAAACATCATTTGAGTGCGTTTCAGTTGTCCATCCATCTGGTCGTATTGAATCGCTATCAATAAACACTTCTTTTCTACAAGAATATGCTATTAAAACTAATGCTATTACAGCAACTACTTTAATTTTTGTATTTATCATTTTGTCTTAATTTTGAATGTATACACATAACTCAATCCTATAATGTTCGTTGTCTTAGGATATTCAATATATTTTGGCATTAATTCTCTTTCCATTCTGTAAAACAAGTTTACTTTACCAAATTTCTTGAAATCATAACTTGTTCCTGCTGTTATTCTAAATTTATCAAATCCTTTTCCAAGAGTATTAAACATCTCTAGAGAGACTTTAGGGTCTAATTTCCAATTCTTGATATTATACTCAGTTCCTATTTTTAAACGCAACTTATTAATCGCAGTATCTCCCTGTTTTTGAGACACTTGTAACTCATCTTTATTTTGAAATCTTACTCGATATCCCATCCTAAAATCTCCCAATTTATGTTTGTAACCTAAATCAAGATTGTACCTAAAATGAGTTTCGTAACCTTGGATTTTCCCCTTGTTATCATTTTCTTTAATATACCTTAATCCAGCACCTATTTCAAATCCTTTGAATCCAGAATATTGTGCTTCTAATTCAGTAAAATAACTGTCAACTGTTTTTGAATTATTTTTTAATCTTAATTGCTCCGATAGTGTAAACTCCCAATCTTTATTGAGTTTCATTCTTGCGCCTACCGAACTCCATGTTTCAAAATCTCTCACTTCAATCCACTCTCCTTCTTGGGCTTGGGCCGAGTTTAACATAAATAAAATGGCAAAAAAGCCAATGATTTTTTTAGGCTGTATCATATGTTTTTTCTTAAATAGTTCTTTGTTCTGATTGTAAAGACGAGGTTTGTTTTTTTATCCTTCGCTAAATATACTTTTTTTATTTCATGAGACTAAACTGTATCTTTGTATATGAAAAAAATCTTATACATCTTTTTAAGTGTGTTTTTGGTGCTTTCTTGTGAAGAAAATAAAGAGACTGAAAAAACTATCAAACCAGTTCAAACTGAAAATTCGGATAACGCTATGAATCAGCAGGTATTTGTCTCTGAGTGGTTTCCTGTTTCTGTAAGTTTCCCCAAAGGATGGGAGGCGGTTGAAGATACAACCCTAAGTATGATATATATAATGACTCCGACTGATGAAAGTGATAATTTTCAGGAGATGGTAAATATTGTAGTTGGTGGCACGAATGGAAAAGAATTAGATGCTTTTTTTGATGGAAACTTGAAAATGATTCAAGGAATGTTTGAGGAATTAAACCAAACTGAGCAACCTAGTTACCAGATTATTAATGGAGTAAAATTTAAAAAAGTACGGTATAATTACTTAATTGAAGGATTGCCATTAACTGCACAATTGTATGTAACTATAAAAGATGATTTATCCTACATCATTAACTGTTCGGCACTGCAAAACACCTTTGATGAATTTGAAGAAGGGTTTTCAAGTATTGTGAGTTCTTTTTCAATTAGTCAATTGTAATAATATCAATTTTTAAATCCTTTATCCAAAAATTTTCCTGCTCTTTATTCCAGATATATAATTTAATTCTATCTGTAGAGTTCTGAACTTCAGGCACTTCAATACTGTATCTTTCTTTCTTCCAAATTTCTTTAATTCTTGGAGGTGTGTTCCTAATAGGGAAAGTATAATAATGATAGTTATTTCCTGTAGAATCTGAAATATCTACTACAAAAAGAGCTTCATTTTTATGAGATATTTCAAAATCCATAATGTCTAATTCTGTTAAGATGTATATTCCTCTTTCTGAAATAAAATTATCATTAACTGAGATAGTCAAAGCAAAATTAAACTCTGATTCTTTATAATTAATGATTGAAGAATTTCCTTGAACAAAAACTCTTCCTATTTCTAGTCCTTCTGAGATTTTAATAGGCTCAATCGTTTTTGAAAAAACGGTATCTACTCTTGCTTTGTAAAGCATAATGTCATTGTTTCCGCCAAGCACATTTCGATATTGGTCTCCTGCTTTGAGAAAACTATATTGATATTTATTCCAATTCATATCCCAACTAGAAAGAATATTTTTTTGATATTGGTAGGTTTGAAATAAATTGAGAAATACAAAAATTATCGCCAAACTTCCTACAATTATTTGGCTCTTTTTATTAATTAAATGTTGAAATAAATAAGCTATCAAAAAAGCGGATAAACCATAAAATTCAACCAATGGTCTTTGCCCAAATGATGGTCCGTAATACCAATTCCACCAGGAACTTAATAGATAAACAAGAACAACAAAAAATAGTAAAAGACTTATTCCTCTGAACTTTTCTTTTCGGATTAATATTCTTAATCCTGCGATAGATAACCAAAGCATTGGAGTGTAAATCAGTGTTCCTTTTCTGAAACCAAATAGGAACTCATTCCAGTAAGGATTTGTGAACTCAAACCCTTCATTTCCATAACTCCATACCCACCATTGACCACATTGTAAGTACCAAAATATGGATTGTAAAAACAATATTGAAAAGAGTATTATTAAAGAAATCAATAATTTTCTGCCATTAATAGTTTTCTTAATAAACTCAAAAAAGTAGGTTTTAGAAGAAAATAAAAAGGGCAAAGCAAATGCTATAATCCCGTTAATCGGTCTTACCAAAATTATCATTCCAAGAAAAAAAGCTGCTAGATATAGATGTTTATTTTTCTGGGTTACAGAGAATGATTTTATAAAAAATAAAAATCCCGTAACCCAACAAAATGAATAGACATGAGACATAGAAGGCATAAGAAATGTATAGGAAAATAAATTTGTGCCAAAAAGTAATAGTAAGATTGTAACAGAAATTATTATTCCATCAAGCTCTAAAAGCTTTAAAAACTTGATTAGAAAAAGTACGCCAGCTAATAAAAATAACAATCCCGAAAATGAAATTGCCCAATGGTAAATCCAAGAATATCCGTTCTGCTCAATATCAAAAATATAGGCTAAACCATGCCCTAAAAAGAAAGAAGGAGACATAGAAACTGCTGTTCCTGCATAATATTTATTAACTCCTTTTTGATTTACCTCATTAAAAAATCGCTTATCAGGAGTTTGAGAATCTAAATTATTATTAATAAAAGTATTGGGTAAATATTGATAATAACCCACTCCATCTCCTGCAATAGAATTAGGATTTGAATAATCGAATTGAAAGAACAACCAATACAATCCAAAAATTGAGATTAAACTCAAAACTAAGATCGGATTATTAAGTATGTGTTTCACCTTATTCATCTGGAATAAAGGTAGAAAAAGAATTCTGGAATTCGACTTATCTCATCTGGTCAAGCTTCATTTTATCAGCAAAATGAGCACAATAATCTCTTAAATCCTCAACAATTGCATCTTCTCCTGTGGCTTTTTGGAAGTTATCTGCCATAGTTACTAATGTTTGATAAAAAAACATTTTCATCTCATCTACCATCATTTCTTTGGTCCACAAATCCATTCTCAACGCATTTTTATCCTCTTTATCCCAAATAGAAAGAATCATGGCTTTACATTCTTTATTATCAATATTTGCGTCAGTTGCAGTCCAACTCATTTTTTCTGGAACATTATGTTCGTCTGTGTTTACTGCAATATTAATCTTTGAGGTTTTTTCCTTTGCCATGCTTATTTATTTGATGTACAAAGGTGTTAAAATTTGTGGAGATTAATAAACTCTTTCTTTGGTTTTATTTAAAGAAAATCCTGATAGAATTAACAGCCCCATCCAAAACTACTTTCAGTAACAACAAATGAAAATTCTTGCTTTACTGATTTACCTTCTTCATCCTTAGCAGGTTTCCAAAGTGGCATATCAGTTATCAATTGCTGAAGCAAAGCGTCCGTTTTCTTGTCATTAGAAGATATTCCAACTCTTACGTTTTCAGCTTTTCCCTTTTCGTTTATTACAAATAAAATCTCCGTAGGCCCAGGTATCTCCATACTATCTGGACCTACATTAATTGGTGCTACGTTGGATAAATCCATTTTTTCAAAACTACTAAGCGTTAATTGTTTTATCAAAGAATCATAGTGCATGGTGCATTCTGCCTCATACTTTGGCACTACTGTAAACGACCTTCTCATGTGAGAAGATTCTAATTTTTCAGTCACCGCATTTTTTTCTTTGTAATACACATTTAGCTCTATCCCATCAGAATAATCTAATGAACTCATCAACTTTAATTGAGCTTTATTCAGTACATTATTATCTCCTGATTCAGAAAATTTTTCCTCTCCTTTTGCAATTGTTATGACTACTGAATCGTATATTTTTATCCAATTAACAGGGTAATGATCAATAAAATCATCCAACTCTTTTGCATTTTGTAGTTTTTCTTTTACCGCTTTATTTATAAATCTAGATTGAATTCCGTACCACACTTTTAAATCTTTTTCTTTGTCGTTCTTTTTTGTGATTTCGTCATTTATAGTTAATTCTTTTGATCCATTTACACATCCTAAAGCAAGAAATGCTGCTAAGATTAGGCTAATTCCGATAAAACCTGTTTTTAATTTCATAGTACGTTATTTTTATGTGTTTTCTCTCAAAACAAATATACTCTACTAACTCACAAAGTATTGAAAATGAACTGTAAAAAGATGTTAACGAAGTGTAAATCGGGGTTTTGCAATGAATAAATAAGTTAACTTCGTTACTATGTCTACAAAATCAATACGGATTATATTACTATTAATGTTAGTTACCATACTAGGATTATTTATTACACAAGGTTATTGGTTTAAAAGAGCTTTCTCTCTTGAAGAAAAGCAATTTGATGAAAAAGTAAATATCGCCCTCAGAAATGTGGCTGACAGGTTATTACTTGGGGATGCAAACAAAACTTCTAGAATAAGACCTATAACCAAAACAGCCTCTAATGAGTTTTTTGTAGAAACATTGTGTTATTTCCCTCTCAGAAAACTAGATAGCAATTTAGTCATTGAATTTTCAAAAAGAAATATTAACGCCAGTTTTGATTATCAAATATTAAAAGCAAAAGACAATACAATTATATTAGGTAATACAATCACTCGGTTAGTATATAGAGATTCTACAGCTTGTGTAGCAAGAATTGATGATAAGGAGAATCTCAATTTTAAGATAATTTTCAATAACAAGCCAACTTATTTATTGGGTTCAATGAAGATTTGGTTGTTCTCTTCAGTTAGTGTTATATTATTGCTTGGGGTATTTACTTTCATCATTATCTCTATTCTAAAAGGAAGAAAATTAGCCAATCTCAAAAAAGATTTTGTGAATAATATGACTCACGAATTTAAAACTCCTATTGCCAATATCTCAGTAGCTTCAGATGCAATAAGAAATAAAAGAAGCGAAATGGATGAGGGAAAACTAAATAGATATGCTGAAATTATTTCTAAAGAAAATAATCGATTGAATGAATTAGTAAACATGACTTTAAATTTTTCTTCAATTGAAAAAAATGAAGAAACTTTCCGTTTTGAGAAAATTGATTTACATCAATTAATAAAAGATTCAGTATTGACGTTTGGGCCTTTAATTAAAGAGAGAAATGGACTATTAACTCTTGACTTAAAATCTGATAAAGAAATAATTGGAGACAAAATTCATCTGACTAACATGGTGAATAACTTAATTGATAATGCCATAAAATATTCTGATGAGAAACCTGAGATTAACATTGAAACCGAGAACGAAAAAAATCAACTTGCATTAACAATATCCGATAAAGGAAATGGAATTGCTAAAGAAAATCAAGAGCATATTTTTGAAAAATTTTACAGAGAGGAAACTGGAAATATTCACAACACTAAAGGTTACGGACTTGGATTGAGTTATGTAAAACTAATTATAGAAAAGCACAAAGGAACTATCTCTTTTGAAAGTAAAATAGGAGTTGGGACTACCTTTACCATTTATTTACCTAAATAAACTATGACCAAAAAGAAACACATATTATTGGTAGAGGATGATGAAAGCATGGGGTTTTTATTAAAAGATAGTCTTGAAAATTACCAGTTTAAGGTTACACACTTTAATAATGGCAAAAAAGCATTGGCTCAATTTCCATTAGTCAAATTTGATATTTGTATCCTGGATGTAATGATGCCAATAATGGATGGATTCTCGCTTGCTGAAGAAATAAGAAAAATAAATCCGAATATTCCACTGGTTTTTCTCACTGCCAAAGTGCTTAAAGAAGACCGAATAAAAGGATTAAAATTAGGAGCAGATGATTATATCACAAAACCATTTAGTGTAGAAGAATTAACACTAAGAATACAAGCGATTCTGAAAAGAGGAAAATTTATTGACCCCTCAGACACAACTTTATCTTTCTCAACTTATAATTTGGATATTAGTAATTTAACCCTAATCACAAAAGAAAAATCCATTCAACTTACCCAAAAGGAATTGGATATTATGGCTCTTTTTGTTAGAAACCCTAATGTGCTATTAAAGCGAGAATTTATATTACAAACCATTTGGGAAGATGACAGTTATTTTGCTGGTAGGAGTTTAGATGTGTTTATCTCAAAACTTCGTAAGAATTTTAAAACCGATGAATCTGTAACCATCAAAAATATTCATGGAAGAGGGTATAAATTTCTAGTAACAGATTAAATTTTATTCAATCTCCTCAAGATATGATTCCCTCTATTTTTAAGCCCCGAACTTGCTGTAGGAAGTAAATCTTCTATACAGGATTTTAATTCATTTTTAAGCTCAGGATATGTTTTTAACATATTCTCCAACACACCCAAACTAAAGGCTTTTACAGCAATTGCGGTGTCTTTTTTTATCACTAATTCAAAACAAGAATTAATAATTGAAGCCTGAAATTCTTCTGGAATATCTTTGAATTGAAAGATTCTTACAATGTTTCTTTTAACCGAATCTGAGTATGTTTTATCTCCTAAGATTTTGGTAAATTCAGGATAATAGTCTTCAAAAAAACCCGTCTTCTCATCAAAACAATGACTAACAGCCCAAGCAGCTTTTTCACTGTAAGGAGATTCGTTTTCTTTAACTATCTCAACAAGTTCTTTGTACTTTTCAGGGTTATTCGAAACTAGCGAAACCACTTGATAACTGTTAGCTCGCGAAGCCTTTTTTGCTAATAACTCTCTCATAGTTTGTTAAATCTCTTTAATAATAGAAAAAAAGGAGAACAATTTTATTAAACCCTTTGGATATTTTTTACATTTGTAGATGGCTAAAACAAAAAAAACCAGATATAAAACTACCTCGTTATATGTAACGATTAGTATGGGTTTTATCTTGTTTTTGCTACTCATTTTTGGTATGGCTATTATCCAATTGGATAGAATTGCTGGGGAACAAAAAGAGAAAATTGAAGTGGATATTTTCTTCAGAGACAACGCCAAGCTAGCCAAAATGAACCAAATCGAGAAGGAAATTAGTTTAGATTATAGAGTAAATTCCACAACTTACATTCCCAAAGAAAAAGCCGTTGAGTTTATGGCTGAAGGAATGGGCGAAGATTTCTTAGAAGAATTTATCGGAGGCAACCCTCTTTACAATAGTATAAATTTAACTCTCAAAAAAGAGTATGCACAACTTGATAGTGTTGAATTATTTGAACAAAATATTTTAGAAAAATATGAAGATTTTGTTGGTGAAATATCTTACAGCAAAGCACAGTTCCAAGTAATGAACGATAGCCTTTACAAAGGATTATGGTATGCTTTAGGGTTTAGTAGTATTTTATTAATCATTGCAATAATTTTGATAAACAATACAATCCGACTAGCTATTTTCTCCAAAAGATTTTTGATACGAACTATGCAATTTGTAGGAGCAAAAAGCAGCTTTATCAAAAAACCTTTTCTTATTAATTCTATAATTCAAGGAATTACTTCGGCACTTATTGCCATCATTCTCTATATTCTACTTAGTTTAGTGCTTGAGAATTATAGTCCTATCATCGGAGAATTAGTTTTCAAACCAGAAAATTTAAACTCCAATCTTATTATATTTGGAATTATTACAGCCATCGGAGTACTTGTAAGCTTTAGCTCTACGGTGTTTTCAATAAATAAATACTTAAAACTAAGCCAAGACAAACTCTACAAACAATAGAAATCATGGAAAACAAGAACATATATTTTACTAAAAAAAATTACCTGATTATCCTTGCTGGAATAATCACATTTGTAATTGGATATTTTATTATGTCTGGAGGTAATCCAGAAAATCCTGCTGAGTATAGCGATGAGATTTTTAATTTCAGAAGACTTACTCTTGCTCCTTTTGTTGTGATTTCGGGGTATGTAATTGTTCTTTTTGGAATTATCAAAAATTTCAATCCAAGCACTGATGAGGAAGAAGTAATTGAAGAGCTTCCTGCAAAAAAATCTAAGAAAAAATAATTTTTACAACCTCCTAAATGGGTTTATTAGAAGCAATTATCCTTGGAATCGTTCAAGGTCTTACTGAGTTTTTACCAGTTAGTAGTAGTGGGCATATTGAGTTGGTCAAAGCAATTTTTGGTGAAGAAATTCCAGAAAGCATGACCATGACAGTGGTTTTACACTTTGCCACCGCACTAAGTACTTGCGTTATTTTCAGAAAAGATATTGCCGAAATTATTCGAGGATTATTTCAATTCAAAAACAACAAAGAGTTCCAATTTTCTGTAAAAATTGTATTATCAATGATTCCTGCTGCACTTGTAGGTGTAATGTACGATGATTTTATTGAATCCTTTTTTGTAGGTAAAATCATGCTAGTAGGGTTCATGTTGTTGGTAACAGGAGCTTTATTATTTGTTGCAGACAAAGCTAAAACTACGGACAAGGAAGTGAGCTTTACAAACTCAATTATTATTGGAATTTCTCAAATGATTGCCATTCTTCCGGGAATTTCTCGCTCTGGAGCTACCATTTCTACTTCCGTTTTATTGGGAATTGATAGAGAAAAAGCGGCTCGTTTTTCTTTTTTAATGGTTGTTCCACTTATTTTTGGTAAAATAGCCAAAGACTTATTAGATATTGTAAAATCTGATACTGTGATGACTTCCTCAGAATATATGCCTTATATAGCTGGGTTTGCTTTTGCATTTATCACTGGATTATTTGCTTGCAAATGGATGATTAAATTGGTAAAAAATTCTAATCTCACTTATTTTTCAATCTATTGTTTTGTGATAGGAATTGCAGCAATTATCTATTCATTGCTTTAATATGGAACAAAAACCTATTGATTTTTATGGAGGTGAAGTGCTGCTAGTAGACAAACCACTTAACATTACTTCGTTTGGTGCTGTAAACAGAATAAAACGAGCATTTATTCAAGTTACAAAAAAGAAACGCTACAAAATAGGACATGCTGGAACACTTGACCCATTGGCAACTGGACTACTAATAATGTGTAGCGGAAAAAAAACTAAAACCATTTCTACTTTTCAAGATTTACCCAAAGAATATACCGCATCAATTATATTGGGAGCAAGTACTCCTTGCTATGATTTGGAAATGGAAGTTGACAAAACATATGATATTTCTGATATTACCGAAAAGCAAGTTATAGAATGTGCTGAAAGTTTTGTTGGCGAACAAGATCAATACCCACCTATTTTCTCTGCAAAAAAAATTGAGGGAAAAAGAGCGTATGATTTGGCAAGAGCAGGAGAAGAAGTGAAAATGAAACCTAACAGAATTACAATTTATGAGTTTGAAATTCTAGAAATTAATTTACCAGAAGTAAAAGTAAGAATCAAATGCAGCAAAGGAACTTACATTCGTTCAATAGCCAATGACTTTGGCGTTAAACTTAACAATGGAGCATATTTAACAAATTTAAGAAGAACAAAAATTGGAGAGTATGACGTTGAGAACGCTTATTCAATTGAGGAAATTCAACAACGAATTTTTGATTCGGAATTTACGCCACTTTCTTAATTAGTTATTATCTTTTTAGGTGCTATCAGAGTTAGGAAAAAACTAAGTAAAATCGTACTTTTGAAATCTTAAAATAAAACTACACATGAAATTATCGAAATTTGGATTCGAATTACCAGAAGAATTATTAGCAGAATACCCTGCTGAAAATCGAGATGAATCGAGATTGATGGTGCTTAACAGGGAAAAGCAAACTATTGAACACAAAACATTTAAAGATTTAATCGATTATTTTGAAGAAGAAGATGTGTTGATAATGAACAACACAAAAGTTTTTCCTGCCCGTATGATTGGAAATAAGGAGAAAACTGGAGCAGAAATCGAAGTGTTTTTGTTGAGAGAACTAAATCAAGAAACTTTATTGTGGGATGTATTAGTGGATCCTGCTCGTAAAATCAGAATAGGAAATAAATTATATTTTGGTGAAGATGAAGAGTTGGTAGCAGAAGTTATTGATAACACAACCTCAAGGGGAAGAACATTAAGATTTTTATTTGATGGAAGTTATGAAGAATTTCAGGCAAAAGTTCGTCAGCTTGGAAAAACTCCACTTCCAAAATACATCAAAAGAGCTGTAGAACCAGAAGATGAGGAAAGATACCAAACTATTTATGCAAGGCATGAAGGTTCGGTTGCTGCCCCTACTGCTGGACTTCACTTTAGTAAAAATTTATTGAAACGATTAGAAATCAAAGGAGTTGATTTTGCAGAAGTTACACTTCATGTAGGGTTAGGAACTTTTCAGCCTGTTGAAGTAGAAGATTTGACAAAACACAAAATGGGTTCTGAAAGAGCTTATATCAGTCAGATGAATGCAGATATAATCAACAAAGGGATTAACGCTAAGAAAAATATTTGTGCAATTGGAACTACATCAATCAGAACGATTGAATCTTCGGTTTCTTCTGAGAATATGTTGAAACCATTTGATGGATGGACCAATAAATTTATTTTCCCTCCTTATGATTTTAGTATCGCAAATAGATTAATTACTAACTTCCACACACCCTACTCTACACTATTGATGATGGTTTGTGCCTTTGGAGGTTATGATTTTGTGATGAAAGCATACGAAGAAGCTGTGAAAGAAAAATACAAGTTTTTCTCTTATGGTGATGCCATGTTAATTATCTAAACAAATTTAGGAGAGCTCAAAAGCTCTCCTTTTTTATTATCTTTAGTTTATGGATTCTAATCATTATGTAATAATTGTTGCTGGCGGAATTGGGAAAAGAATGAATTCTCCTTTGCCTAAGCAGTTTATCAAAATCCATGATAAACCCATTATTTTTCATACCATTGAGCGTTTTCTTGAAGCAGATAATTCTATTGAATTTATTATCTCTTTACATCCAGACTATATTGAATATTGGGAAGAATTGATTCAAAAATATAACTTCAACTTCAATCACAAAGTGGTAAAAGGAGGTTCTGAACGATTTTTTTCCGTAAAAAATGCACTGGATTTAGTGCCAAATAATTCCATTGTAGGAATCCATGATTCGGTTCGTCCGTTGGTTTCTCCTTCTACAATTAATCGGTGTTATCAAGCCACTAAAACTTATTATTCTGCAATACCTGTGTTGGATTCTGTTAATAGTTTGAGGTATATTACCGAGCATAGAAATGAAATACTTGATCGAAATTTGGTAAAGCAAGTACAAACCCCACAATACTTTAATGGTAACCTAATTAAAGAGTCTTATTGCAAAGAGTACTCTCGTAAATTTACGGATGATGCATCAGTATTTGAGGCTTCTGGTCATGACATTCACCCTGTTAAAGGAAATTCTGAAAACATCAAAATTACCTCTCCTATTGATTTGATTGTAGCAAAAGAATTACTTAAATAATTCCTAATTTCAACTCATGGAAACAACCCTACGCAAAGCCAGAAAACAAGACTTAAAATCAGTGCTAGATTTAGTAAAAGAACTAGCACTTTACGAAAAAGCACCACAAGAAGTAACTGTAACTCTTGCCGATTATGAAACGGATTTTGAGAACAATGTATTCGATGTCATTCTCGCTGAACAAGAAAACGAAATAGTTGGAATAGCTTTTTATTACATGGCTTATTCCACTTGGAGGGGTAAAATGCTCTACTTAGAAGACTTTGTAGTAAAAGCAGAATTACGAGGGCATGGAATAGGGAAATTGCTTTTTAAAGCTTTTCTGGAAGAAGCTCAAAACCTTGGAGCTAGTTTAGCAAAATGGCAGGTATTAGACTGGAACGAACCTGCTATTAATTTCTACGAAAAATATAATTCTACTATTGAAAAGGAGTGGTATAATGGGAAAATATTGAAAAAGGATTTTGAGGGGATTATTAAGTTGATAAAATAATTTACTCCTCCTCTTTTCCTTCATCATCCGCTTCCCTTTTCAAAAAAGCATCCCAACCTTGAGCAGTTAAAGGTGCTGACGAATTATCTCTTGTTACTAAATTTACACCCGCATTTTTATCAGTCATGTGGCCAATAATACTCATGTGAGGATTTCCTTTTACTTTCTCAAAATCTTCTTGTTTGATGGTGAATAGTAATTCATAATCTTCACCGCCATTTAAAGCCACAATTGTTGGGTTCATCTCAAAATCTTGAGCTTTCAACACCGTTTGTGGATCAATTGGTAATTTATCTTCGTAAATACTACACCCAACTTCACTTTGAGTACAAATATGGAAAATCTCTGAAGCCAATCCATCCGAGATATCAATCATACTAGTTGGTTTTACTTCCATTTTGGAAAGTAACTCAATAATATCTGCACGAGCTTCTGGTTTTAGTATTCTTTCCAACACATAATCGTTTCCCTCCAAATCGGGTTGGATTTTATCGTTGGCTTTAAAAACTTGTTTCTCTCTTTCTAACAATTGTAAACCAACATACGCACTTCCCAAATCTCCCGTTACGACCAACAAGTCGTTTTCTTTAGCTCCATTTCTATATACAATATCTTCTTCATTAGCAACTCCCATTGCCGTAATATTAATTATCAAACCTGATAACGAAGTAGTTGTATCACCACCAATTACTTCAACTCCATACATTTTTGCAGCTAATAAAATGCCCTCGTATAATTCGTCAATTGCTTCAACCGGGTAACGACTCGAAAAACTAAGTGAAACTGTAATCGCTTTTGGTTTTGCATTCATAGCAAAAATATCCGAAACATTTACCACTACAGCTTTGTATCCCAAGTGTTTAAGTGGTGTGTACGAAACATCAAAATGAACTCCTTCTGTAAGTGTATCCGTAGAAATTACTGTTTTTTTGTTGCCAAAATCTACCACAGCAGCATCATCCCCTATTCCTTTAATTACTGATTTATCCGAAATTTTTATCTTCTTCATGAGTCTATCGATAAACCCAAATTCCCCTAATTCGCTCAGTGCTGTTTTATTGTCTTCCATAGTGCAAAATTAAGGAATATTATTAGCATATTTCAATTCTAAAAATAAAAAAACGAAGTCACCCTGAACTGGATTCAGGGTCTGTCAATTAATAGTATAAATGCTTGCCAACAGATTCCGCATCAAGTGCGGAATGACCATATATTTTTTATTTTTGTTAAACAAAATATATAACTCATGAAAAAATTACTATTTGTACTCTTACCTCTATTTGTTTTAACTCAATGCCAAGAAGAAAAACCTCTTCTGGAACAAGCAATTGAAGCCCGTTGTGAATGTCTCAAAAACTTTGACAAAGAAAAAGACAATATAATAGAAGTAATGCAATGCTCTGACGAAGTATCTGCTAGAGAAGAATTTAAAAATCTAGATCCTTTAAAAATAATGGAAGGAATGGAAAAAACTTGCCCTGATGCAGCTCTACCTCTAGATGAAATGGTGCAATAAACTGATTTATATCATTAATTACTTATCATAAATTTTTCTTATTTTTATACTATAAAAATGAAAACAAGCTGGGAAAATATCTTTTTATTACTGCTTTCTGTGATTATCAAAAATCCAGAGTAAAAGGGCTATTTACGCCCGAATTTCATTTAAAACTCCTATAAATTTATTACATTTAAAAATGTCAAGATATCACACACTGGGGAAAATCCCACCAAAAAGGCACACCACTTTCGAGAAAGAAGATGGTAGTTTGTACCAAGAAGAATTATTTGGAACCGCAGGTTTTGTAGGAAACTCCTCTCTTATTTATCATTTATATCCGCCAACAGTAGTTTCTGAGGTGAAAATGTTGAGAGATTTAACTCCCAAAATTGCCATAGAAAAAAACATGAAAGCCATGAGTTTTCAAGGTTTTTCTATCCCAAAAACAAAGGATTATATTGAAAGCAGAAAAACACTTTTCACAAACTCCGATTTGAATATTGGATTGGCTGCTCCTGAAGAATTTTCAAAAGATTATTTTTACAGAAATAGCGATTGTGATGAGATGCTTTTTATCCACAAAGGTTCTGGTAAACTAAGAACATTGTACGGAAACATTGACTTCAAATACGGAGATTATTTAATAATCCCTAGAGGAGTTACTTACCAAATAGATTTTGATACAACTGATAACAGATTGCTTTTTGTAGAATCTGCAAGTCCTATTCAAACCCCAAAAAGATACAGAAATAATTTTGGACAATTATTGGAACATTCGCCATTTTGTGAAAGAGATTTTAGACTGCCTACTGAGTTAACTACTCATGACGAGAAAGGGGAGTTTAAAGTATTATCAAAAAAACAAGGAATGTTGTGGGAATATACTCATTCAAATCATCCTTTTGATGCAGTAGGTTGGGATGGATTTCATTATCCATATGCGTTTTCAATTCATGATTTTGAACCGATAACAGGAAGAATACACCAACCACCTCCAATTCACCAACAATGGGAAGCAGAAGGTTTTGTAGTATGTTCCTTCGTTCCTAGAATGTACGATTACCATCCTAAAGCAATTCCAGCCCCTTACCACCATTCTAATATAGATTCAGAAGAATTACTGTATTATGTAGATGGAGATTTTATGAGCAGAAACAATATTGAAATAGGACAAATTACTTTGCATCCTGGAGGAATACCTCACGGACCACACCCAGGAGCAATTGAAAGAAGTGTAGGGAAAACTCACACTGAAGAATTAGCTGTGATGATTGACCCTTTTAGACCAGTTATGATTACAGAAGAAGCCATGAAATTACAAGTAGGAGATTATTATAAATCTTGGATTACTGAATAAAAAAAATTAAATTATTATGAGCGATATTAAAAACGTAGAATACGGACTAGAAAAAATATTTGAAGGAGCACAAGACTTCTTGCCACTTTTAGGAACTGATTATGTAGAATTTATTGTGGGAAATGCTAAGCAAGCAGCTCACTTTTATAAAACTGCATTTGGATTTCAATCCCATGCATACAAAGGGCTTGAAACGGGATGCAAAGAATTTGCATCTTATGTGTTGAAACAAGACAAAATAAGAATTGTATTAACAACTCCACTTACAGAAGATTCATGGATGAATAAACACATTGCCAAACATGGTGATGGAGTAAAAGTTGTTGCTCTTTGGGTAGATGACGCAAAAAAATCTTGGGAAGAAACTACAAAAAGAGGAGCTAAATCTTACATGGAGCCAATAGTTGAAAAAGACGAACATGGTGAAGTTGTCAGAGCAGGAATTTATACTTATGGAGAAACAGTTCACATGTTTGTAGAAAGAAAAAACTACACAGGTGTATTTTTACCAGGTTATGAAAAATGGGAATCGGATTACAATCCAGAACCTGTTGGACTTAAATTTATCGACCACATGGTAGGTAACGTAGGTTGGAATGAAATGAATACTTGGGTGAAGTTTTATGAAGATGTTATGGGTTTTGTAAACTTCTTGTCATTTGATGATAAGCAAATTACAACAGAATATTCTGCTCTTATGAGTAAAGTTATGAGTAATGGAAACGGAAGAATTAAATTTCCAATAAACGAACCAGCTGAAGGGAAAAAGAAATCTCAAATTGAAGAATATATAGATTTTTATAATGGACCAGGTGTTCAACACATAGCTGTTGCAACTAATGATATAATTGATACAGTTGCAAAAATGAGAGCAAGAGGAATTGAATTTTTATCTACTCCTCCTGAAGAATATTACAAAGCTGTACCTGGAAGGTTACAAGAACATAATCATGAACTGGGAGAAGATATTGAAAAATTGAAATCTCTTGGGATTATGATAGATGCAGACGAAGAAGGATATCTATTACAAATATTTACTAAACCTATTGAAGATAGACCTACTTTATTTTTCGAAATAATTCAAAGAATGGGGGCAAGAGGATTTGGTGCAGGAAATTTCAAAGCATTATTTGAATCTATTGAAAGAGAACAAGAAAAAAGAGGAACTTTATAAAATAAACCATGAACAGAGAAGAACTATTAGCCGCAATAGATAAAAAATACGAAGCAATTGGACAAAACCCTGACGTTCATTTATCAGGCTTGCTACATGCTGAACCAATGACTTATTGGGATTTTGCACAAGTAGATGCATTGCTTGGATTACAAACTCAAAGAACTCAATTGCCTGATGAAATGGTATTTATCATGTATCATCAAATTAATGAGTTATTATTCAAAATGATACTTTGGGAGATTGGGCAAGTATCAAATACTGAAAATATTGAACCAGAAAAATTTGTAAAACATTTAATGCGAGTTAGTAGATATTTTGATGTTTTATCTGGTTCATTTGATGTGATGGGAGAAGGAATGGATGTAGATCAATACATGAAATTTAGAGATACTTTGACTCCAGCTAGTGGATTTCAATCGGCTCAGTACCGTAGAATTGAAATTGCATCTACTGAACTTATCAATTTGATTGATATGAGGTTTAGAGCAAATATTGATAGAGAAACACCTTATGAACATGCATTTGAACACATGTATTGGCAAGCTGCTGGCAAAGACTTTAAAACTGGAGAAAAAAATGCTTTGTTAGTGAATTTTGAAAAAAAATACAAAGTAGAGCTTATTAATTGGATGAAAGACAA
>CAKZNB010000027.1 GCA_937129365.1 uncultured Flavobacteriales bacterium | reverse complement strand
ACTTCTACATTATCGATTTAGGAACAAAAGACTTCGAACCATACGTAGGATACATGCAGATTAAGAGATAATCTAAAAATATGGTGCTAAAAAATTAACAAAATCTTCATATGTAGGAAAGTTCGTTATAATATATTCAATTAGCATCATCTTAAACCTTAGTTCTGATTAAAGAACTAAGGTTTTTTTATTAAATAAAGTTAATTTATGTTAGAGCATTATGAAAACCTTAACATTTGATAGTTTACTTTTAGAGAAATTTTAATAAAATGAAAAAATTTCTACTAAGTATTTTGCTGAGTTCGTCAGTAATGTTCTCTTTTTCACAAGTATCCAATGCAGATATACAAGTAAATCAAATCCCAAACCAAGGTCTTCGTCCATGTGGGATTAATGACACTACAAATATTGTAGGTGTTGTTTCTAGAATTAATGGAGTAAGTGATGTTTTTGTAACTGTAAAATTACCTGAGGGTGTTCTGTATAGTGGTGTAGGAAATTTCAGTAAAGTTTCTGGGCCTGCAGGACTTATAGTTTCAGAGTTTGATGTTACCAACTTATCACAGCCAGTGTTTGAAATATCTGGTACTTGGAGTATCGGAGATTTTGTTCAATTCTCTTTTGAAAGAACAGCTGAATGTGTTACAATAATGAACTCTATAAATGGAGATATTTTTAAGGATTCGTTAGAGGTTACTTATTCAAACGGGACAGATTCTTTATTAACAGATTATGATAACACTACAAGGACATACACATTAGAAGTTGCTGTGCTTGGAGTTCAAACTATTACAGCAGCTAACTCTAATGTAGCTGACACTGTAAAAGATAGACCTATTACTGTAGTTCAAGGAGGAGTAGGGTGTACAAGAAATTTTGTTCATAAGGTAGCTATTGATACTTCAGCTATTAAGGATTATGTATTAAAGTATAATGGAGTTGCTTTAGTTCCACATCCATCCAGTACAGTAGACACATTGTTATATTATATAGACCTCGCTTTGCCAGCTTTTGTAGGTGATGTAGGGACAAATATGTGTTTTGATAATGGAGAAACAGTTATTTTTAATGAATCATTTGTGGTTCTTTTGTGTGAGCAGGAACCAGTAAGACACACCTCTTATTATGGTTGTTTCTTAGGGCAAAACTGTCAGTCCTCAGCATCACAGCCGGGGAATGTAGTTTTTGGTTCTGAGTTACCTGATATTACGATTACAAGATTATCTTCGTCATCACCTCAAGCCTTTTTATGCGATACAACTTGGTTGGTTTACAGGATAAAAAATAATAATACAAATTCTGGTGCTGCCGCTTTAGATATTCTTTTGGAAGTAGGTAGAGGGGGAAATGCAGTCGCATTAACTACGTTTTCTACCACTGCAATGTCAAACCATACATCTAGAAAAGATGTAGTATTGTTTAAAGTAAATGACACCATTATTCCGATAAGATTAAGATCAGATTTATTACCTGGAAGACCGCCATCAACATCTCCAGATATTGCTATATATAATTTGTTGACATTTGATCCTGACTCTTCAGGAGTTGGACTAGAAGATTTGGATGGAGATGGATTTTTTGATGATTTACCTCCAGGAGCGGAATTTGAATTTACTTACGGGTATGTGTTAGATCCAAATTTTAGTGCTGCATGCGGAATTTCTGGAAAAGCCTTCATTAATTATGAGCATATGTATACACAAGTTGTTCATAAAAACCAATGTGGACTTGAAAGACCAGCAAAAGTTACAGATTTTAACTACACATATTTTGGTAAAAATTATGCCGGTCTAGTTTCTGAGCAAGTAGCTCCCTCTGATTTAGATCCTTTAGATACAAATGGTTTTATTGTTTCAGTAAGTACTCATTTTAATAGATCTGCATATGCATGTGGAAATGGAATAGACGAAGAGTATGAAGTAAGAATTGTATTACCAGCTGGAATAACTCTTGATAGTAGCAACATGATTCCAAATTTATCTGCATCTTTAAACCCAGTTTTTATAATGCAAGGAGATACTCTAGTTTATAGAATATCTGGTGGATATAATACAGCAAATTATACTCGAATATTTGAGTTTCCTCTTAAATTAAATTGTGCAATTTTTCAGAGTACAAGGTTGGATTTAAGTTATATCAGTAGATATAGATGTTTATCAGGCTGTTTAGAGGAAGATATAGAATGTGCAGCTTTACCATCAATTAATACCCACTGCCCTGGAGGTTGTAATGGTATAGTAACCAAAGGATTTGATGCAAATAGAATTTCTGGAGGATTTACAGATAGTACCAAAACAGCAAAAGTAACTTTAGATACTGCACTTCATAATGTAAAGTATTACCTACATGGAGATACCATGCTAATAAAAACTTATGCAGTAATACATGATACGGTTCTAGATAACGCATACCTTGATGTTAGTTATACAGGTATGTCAGACCTTAGATTTGTATCAGGAAAAATCTCTATACACGATATTTCCTCTGGAATATATGATACAGTTATTACTGTAGCTCCTTCATATGTGGCTTCTCCTCGAAAAAGGTTTGACTTTAACATTAGTTCATATCGTTCAATTGTAAGTCCTACTTACAATTACGGAGAAGGACTTGAAAAAGATACTATATGGATGGAATTAAAAATGGTAGTTGAAGGAACTTCTTTTGCCAATACAGTTGATCAACCCTTTGTGAATTTCAGAGGAAGATTCTACTCTCTAGATGCTTTAGCAAATGAAAAATCTTGTGATAGATATGGAGATAAAGCAACCATGAATCATGCCTATACCTATGTTACGGAATGGAGAAGTGGGCAAACTTTTAATGAATGTGCTACTGCAAGAATAAGATCTGGATTATATGCACGAATTTTTAATGGACAATCATTTCCAAATGAATACAGACCTCCATATGAAATGGATTCTGTAGTATTTACTCTGCCTACATATATGGATTTTGTTCCAAACTCTGCAACTTATACTGGTGGTTGGACAGAAACTGCAGGAGATGTTGTTACAATTTGGGATTCAATTACTAGAAAATTAATTGTAAAGCCAGCAGGAAATTTTTATGAACCAACTTTTGGCTCATCTTTCATGCATGCAGAAATTCAAGTAGCTATTAAATGTGGAGCTCCCACTGAATTAACAACAACGCCTATCTTTTCTACAGTGGATTGGAAAAGATTTGCATATGATGATAGTGTTAAATCAGTAAGAAACAGCACTGTTTCAAATTTAGTTTCAAAAACTTTTAATGCTCCTTCGTTGTTTTTACAATCACCAAACCCTACTTCTCAAGGTACGCAACCTGAGGTTTCATGGGATGTTCAAGTAGATAAAACAAGCGCAGGAACAACAAACTATAATTGGTTAAGAATCAAAAAAATAACAGGTATACATATCGATTCAATTTTTGACATTACTTCAGGAAGTCAAGTTCTTGTAAATGTAGTTGATACAGGAGGATTTTTATATGCTGAAGTTGATACTTTTTCTGGCGTTAATAGTTATAATTTTAGACTAAAAGCTACTTATTCAACTTGTACAGACACATCTTTTGATGTCAATGTGGGATGGGATTGTCAAGGATACCCGAATGATTATGCTGATGTAGATGTAGTTAATTGTTATGACAATTCCTTAACTCTTACCTTAGAGCCTAAAAACACTATCGTAACGATAGATGTAGATGATACAAGTACTGTAACTCCTGTTACAATGTGTGATCCTTTTGAAATAGAAATGAGAGTGTTTAGTACGGATGTTGCAGATTTAATAAACCCTGCCATTGAATTTGATGTTCCTGGTGGATTATCAGGATTAACGATCGATTCTATTTTAGTTGAATACCCAATTAATTCAGGAAATTTTCAAAATGCTTCGGCAGATTCTATAAGTCCTAATAGATTAAGAATAGATTTAAGAGATCATACTTTAATTGATTCAATAAAAGGAATTTTTGGTACTGCTAATAATGCTGGAGCTGATGGAAGAACTGCATATATTAAAATGTTCGCAAGTACAACCTGTGATTACATAGCAGGTTCTAGTATCCAGTTTAATGTGTATGGACAAAAACCTTGCTCTGAAGTTGCTGATGGAAATGGAAGTTCAGATGTTTCGGAAAGGATAACTATTGCTGGAGCACTTAAAAATTACCAGTTTTTTACTCAAATTATTCCACCAGTTGATGGTGTTACAACTTGTACTCAATTATATAAATTCACTTATCAAGGTACATTCTTTTCTTTTGGAACAGATACAACCCTTAATGATACAGCTACAATTACATTGCCTTTTGGTTTAACTTACGTTACAGATAGTAATAGATTGGCAGATAGTGTTACTTTAATTAAGAGTGAGAAAATAGGAGAAAACACAAGATTGTATTATGCAATTCCTAATGGAATGAGTAGTGGAGATCAATTTGAAATAGATATTTATTGGAGTACTAATATTGGGTGTAACTTATCTGCAATTACTGCATTTTCTACGTTTACAGTAGCATCTGGAGTTTATTGTGGAGTAGATTCATGTTCTAGTCTTAAAACTGAAACTAGTTTTATTACCGAGAGTTTTGAAATGAGAAAACCATATTTGAACTTTATTAGTTCAAGAGCAACGAGTACAGCAATTGACCCTTCAAATGAAGAGATAACAGTTTATCTTTCTCACCGAAATACCGATACTACTAGGATAAATACATATGGGATAAATGTGTATAGCGATGTAAACAATAACTTTGTTGTAGATAGCGGTATTGACACACTTATATATTCATCAGGTCCTATAAACAAAACCGTGTTGTATAATGATACAGCATACGATACACTGATGTTTAACATTGCAAATCTTGAGTCTTGTCAATTGATTGTTCAGTTTGATTCAACATCTTGTATGTGTAACTACGATATTACTATTGTTAGTGCCATAGCTATTCAGAATGCTGGAAATGATACCGCAATATGTGATAATTCAACTGTTCAGATAGGTGATTCTGCAAGTGTAGGATTTTCATATTCATGGAGTGGAAATATTCCAGGGTCTAGTTTTAGTAACCCTAATATATCCAATCCAATATATTTACCTGCAGATGTCAATGTGTTAACAGTAGATGAAATTTATTTAACAACCACTCGATCAGGGGGATGTTCTACGATTGATACTGTTTCAATTACTTTATATCCTTCTCCTAATGTTACCATGACAGCTGATACTAATCTTTGTAGAGGATATTCAATTGATTTGATGGCAACCGGAGGAACTAGTTATTTATGGAATACAACTCAAACAGATAGTACTATAAATGTAACTCCACTTTCTACAACGGTTTACTCAGTTAGAATTACTAACGGATTTGGTTGCTTTGTTGATACTTCTGTTACTGTTAATGTTTTAAATACTTTAACAAGTTTAATTATTGATTCTTTATACCCTACATGTGCTACCAAAGGAAGTTTGTTTGTGGTGGGTGTTCCTTCTGGAAATCATCAATACAGTATAACAAGTGATACTTCAGGATACCAGACTAGTTCTAGTTTTACAGGTTTAGATACAGGAGTATACACTATATGGGGAAGAGATCAGACATACCCTCAATGTATAGTTCAAGCACAAGTAACCCTTTTGGATACTTTAGAGAAACTTCAATTAGATACAGCCTATTTTACACCTGTGAGTATATGTGGAGGATCAATGACAAGAGGATCAATAACAGTAAGAGCAATTGGAGAACAAACTATTACTTATAATCTAACAGGAAGTTTTACAGCTAGTAACACAACAGGAGTTTTTCCTAATCTGTTAGCTGGAACATATACTGTAAAGGCTACTGACAGTATGGGGTGTATTATTGATATGATTAATGACCTAATTTTACCAGAAATTAGTTGTGATACTCTTTATAGAGGTATCCCTTCAACTGGTGGAACAGATAGCACCTGTATTGTTTCTTCTGGAACAGGTGGGCCATATTCAATTGCAACCTGTGACGGTTCAGGAACAAGTAATTCAGGAATTGTATTGTCATTTACAGATACATGTGTTACCTACACAACAACTGTTTCCCCATTTCAGGGCGACACAGCCTGTATAGTAATCTGCGATACGGTATATGTGGGAGTAGATTCATCGAGTAGTCAGATACTGTGTGA
>CAKZNB010000026.1 GCA_937129365.1 uncultured Flavobacteriales bacterium | reverse complement strand
TATATTTACAAAAAATATTAAACTTTCAATCATTTCTGAAAATGAGCAGTGAAAAAATAAACCCTTATAACGAAAAAGAAGCTCCAAAGACTGAGCAAGTTGCCGAAATGTTTGACAATATTTCTGGTAAATATGATTTTTTGAACCACTTTTTCTCTCTTGGAATAGATAAATTGTGGAGAAAGAAAGTGTTGAAAATCGTAAAAGAAGTTCCGCATTCAGAAATTTTGGATGTAGCAACCGGAACAGGAGATTTAGCCATTTCCTTATCTAAATTAGGAGGAAGTAATATTATTGGTGTAGATATTTCTAACAAAATGTTGGAAGTGGGTCAACAGAAAGTATTAAAGAAAAACCTAAGCAATAAAGTAGAATTAAAATATGGAGATTCCTTAAATCTACCATTTGATGATAATCAGTTTGATGTTGTTACAGTTGCTTTTGGTGTCAGAAATTTTGAAGATATTTCAAAAGGACTTTCTGAAATTAGCAGAGTATTAAAGGAAAATGGAAAGATTGTGGTATTGGAATTTTCTAATCCTACAAAGTTTCCTACCAAACAGTTATTTAATTTTTATTCAAAAAAATTAATGCCAGGTATTGGGAAAATGGTTTCTAAAGATAGTAGAGCGTATTCTTATTTACCTGAGTCTGTTCAAGCATTTCCAACTGAAGAAAAGTTTGCAAAAATTATAGAAGAGAATGGTTTTAAAGAGTCTACTTACCAAAATGTTTCAAATGGAATTGCGGCAATTCATGTTGCATCCAAAAAATGAAATAAATAAAGATTGAAAATAAGTGACAAAATATCGGTACAGAAAATCGTTGAGCAATGTCAACTCAATGGTATTTCGGATATTGTCATTTCTCCGGGTTCAAGAAATGCACCTTTTACCATTTCATTCACCAATAATTCTTTTTTTACTTGTTACAGCATTGTAGATGAACGCTCTGCAGGTTATTTTGCTTTGGGGATTGCTCAGCAAAAAAAGCAGCCAATTGTGATAGTCTGTACTTCTGGAACTGCCGCACTTAATTATACTCCAGCAGTTTCAGAGGCTCACATGCAAGGGATTCCTTTGTTAATCATTACAGCGGACAGACAAAGCAATGGATTGGAAATAGGCGATGGGCAAGTTATCAATCAACAAAATTTATATCAGAATTTCTGTGAGAATAATTATAATTTGATTGAGGATGAGAATGATAAAACTCAAGAGAATTCTGCATTGATTCAAGAAGCTTTTTATGAATTATCAAAACTAAAGACTGTTCATTTAAACGTGCAACTTGCTGAACCTTTGTATGAAATTATTGAAAAGGAAATAAAAGTTAACCCAGATAATTTCTTGTCTAAAACCGATTTAACAAGAATAGAAGAGAGAGTAAGAAAAGAGGAATTAGTAGAGAAATGGAATATGTATTCTGATAAACTGATACTAATTTCAGATAATAAATTTAATGAACTGGGTTGGTTAGAGTTACTATTAAAAAAAGATAAAAACATAGTTGTTCTTTCCGAAACAACTTCAAATTTCCATAAAGAAAATGTGAATTCTTGTATCGATAGAACCATTGAATTGATTGATAAGAAAAGCCCTGAAGGTTTTGTACCTGAGTTAATTATAACCATTGGTCATTCTGTAATTTCTAAAAAAATCAAACAATTATTCAGAGCACATAAACCCAAAGAACATTGGAGTTTTTCGGAAGTGAGAAATGAGAATTTATTTGATTTAGAAAATTTTGAGTCGTTTATGTTTTTGGATGAATTGAGTTTAATTGCTGAGAATGTAGAGTTTGATGAATTATCATTTTTTAAAACCAACTGGGATAGAATTCAAAAAGAATCGGAAAAAAGTCACCAAGAATTTATTTCCAAAGTATCTTTCTCAGATTTGAAAGCTTTTGAATTTTTAACCAAAAACCTGCCAAGTTGTAACCTCCAAATGGGAAACAGTTCGGTGGTTCGTTATATTCAATTATTTAATCAAAGAACAGATTTGAAATACAACAGTAATAGGGGAGTGAGTGGGATTGAAGGATGTACTTCAACAGCTTTGGGTGCTCACCAAGTAAACGATAATTCGATATTGATTTCGGGTGATGTGAGTTTCTTTTATGACTCTAATGCGTTTTGGAATAATCATGTGCCTGCCAATTTTAAAGTGATTGTAATTAATAATGGTGAAGGAAATATATTCAAAATTCTTCCTCAACCCAAAGAAGACGAAACTTCGTTACCATTTTTTACAACCCCTCACAATACTTCTATCCAAAAATTTTGCGACCTTTATAATCTTAAGTATTATAAGGCAGAGAGCGTGAGCAAGTTGGAAAGTGAATTTTCAACTTTTATAAACCACAATGAGCACCCTTCGGTATTGGAAATAGATACGAGAGAAGCAAATAATGATGAAATACTCAAAGAGTACTTTGCTTATTTAAGAAAAAATAAAAATTAAACCCAAAAGCTATGATAGCAATGGATGTAAAACAACCGATTTCGGAAATATTAGCACAAGATTTACAAAATATTGATGCTTTGAAGCGAGAAATTTTCTTTCAAGATACCAAAGAAACTTCTCCGCTTATTTCTACTTTTTTAGAATTTGTTTTTGAGAAAAAAGGAAAAAATTTAAGACCAAAATTGACTTTGCTTTCTTCCAAAGCTCAAGGTGAAACAAACCGTTCTACTTATTTATCTGCCATATTGATAGATATTTTGCACGAAGCAACTTTGCTACATGATGATGTGGTGGATGCCGCACAATTAAGGAGAGGAGAGACCTCTGCAAATGTTGTGTTTGGAAATAAAGCTACGGTATTGATGGGTGATTATTTATTATCTAAAATGATTGAGGTTTGTACTAAGGAAAAGGAATTCAAGTTGTTAGAGATTATTTCTACAACTTTAGTTTCACTTTCTAAAGGAGAGTTAATTCAACTAAATGCTACCAAAGAAAGTGAATTTTCTGTTTCGCAATTAACTAAAGTTGCTGCACTTAAAACTGGAAGTTTGTTGAAAGCAAGTTGTTTGGCAGGAGCTTATTCTTCAGGGTTGCAAGAAGAAGATGAGCAAATTTGGAATGATTTTGCCGAAAACTTGGGAATTGCGTACCAAATAAAAGATGATATTATTGACTATCTAGAAAATGGTAAAGAACAATACAAAGACATCAAAGAAGGAAAAGTAAATATTCCGATGGCTTTGGCATTGAAAAATGGAGACAAGGAAACTTCTACTCACATTCTTAAATTGATTAAGGATAAAGAGAATTTTGACACGAACATTAATGGGGTGATAGCATTTTTAAAATCACAAAACGGAGTTGAACTAGCCGAAGAATTACAAGATAACTTCACAGAAAAAGCAGTTGTTGAATTAAAAAAACTTTCTAACTCTGAGGATTTGATAGCCTTTACGGAAATGATTGCTAAAAGAAATTTTTAGAATGCAAAGCAGACTATTACATACCTTTTTCATTCTATCTGGCTTAATTACGGCTTCATTTTTGTTTGTAGTCGATCTCTTTGGATTATTAATGTTTTCAGAGGGAAGTGTTTCATCAAATGATTTGCCAATAGTGCTTACAGTTATTTTTGGTCTTATTGGATATATTGGTTACTGGAGTCTTTTGATTTTCAGATTTAAGAAATTTAAGGTTACAACAATCATCATGTTAACCCTTGGAATATTTTCTGGGCTATTTATAATTGATGAGTTATTTGATGTTGTTGACATGTTTTATGAAAATATGATCTTCACACAATTTATATTTTATTGGTCTAATATCGTAGCAATGATTTACATCATTCTTTTATTAAAAGCTCTATTTGCTCAAAAAAAATCTCAATCATTATAAATTTAAGTTGACATTTTGAAGTGATTTTTCCACAATAACTTATAATCAATATTTCTCTACTAACAATATAATGTGTATATTATCGTGTTACTGAAAAGCTATTCCCTATGAAAAATTTTGTCCTTTCTATTACATTCTTATTATTCACTTTTTTTTCTTTTGCTGGTGCTTGTACTTATAGTCTTCAAATTACATATCAAGAAACAACAGAAGGTAGAAAAGCAAGGCTTACTTTCTACGTTGATTTAGCTCAAACATGTCCTTATCCTCAAATTCTTGCACAATGTCAAGAGTTTAAATGGTATAAGCATGATGGGTTTCAATTTGTATTAATACCAGGAGAAATAAAAAGTTTTTTAGAGACTTATGATACAGGAGTTTATAGATTAATAGCTTGTGACAATTTAGGTTCATCTGCTGTTGCTTTTTTAGGAAAAGAACAAGTGTATAAAAATGAACCAAAGAAAAAAGAAAAAGTTTCAGTATCTGCTTACTTCACTGTCTTTCCAAACCCTTCTTCAGATGGGATATTTACTCTTTCGCCACCTAGTCTTGATAGTTCTGTCACAGCTAATTTTTCCATCACAATTATAAGCTCTACAGGAAATCAAATATTTACTTTGGAAAACAGACCGTTTTCTGAAAATTTAAAATTAGATTTATCTAAAAAAGATAAGGGGTTATATTTTATCAGAATCATGTATGGAGAAGAAATTAAAATGATGAGAATTATTATCTCTTAATTCTTATTTAATAGAACTCTACTCGCCTCAAACGGAGAAAGTTCTCCATTTAATACTTGCTGTTCCAATTGCTTTAGTTTATCGCTAACTCTATTTCCTTCATAAAAGGAAGCCAAAATCTGATGATTCAAAAACTTGTAAAACCAATCTTTGGTTTGGCGTTTTCGGTTTTCTTCAAAATAGCCCGAAGATTTTGTTTTCAACACATACGATTCTATAATTTTCCAAGCTTCTTTAATTCCCCTATTTTCAATTGCTGAACACAATTCTACTTTAGGAATCCAATTACTTTCCTTGGCAGGAAATAAATGCAGAGCATTTGCATATTCTCGTTTTGCTTGTTTGGCTTTTGGGATATTATCACCTTCTGATTTGTTTATCAAAATAGTGTCAGCCATTTCCATAATTCCTCGTTTTATTCCTTGCAACTCGTCACCAGCACCTGCTATCATGAGCAATAGGAAAAAATCAGTCATAGAAAAAACTTCAGTTTCTGATTGTCCCACACCTACAGTTTCAACCAGAATTACATCAAATCCAGCAGCTTCACACAGAATAATTGTTTCATGAGTTTTTTGTCCTACACCGCCTAAGGTTTTACCAGAGGCTGAAGGACGAATGTAAGCATTGGGATTTACAGCTAGTTTGTCCATTCGAGTTTTATCTCCTAGAATACTTCCTCTTGATTGTTGCGAAGTTGGATCAATTGCCAGTACAGCTACTTTTTTACCAATAGAAGTAAGAAAAGTACCAAAGGCTTCGATAAATGTACTTTTTCCTACTCCAGGGACACCTGTGATTCCTATTCGCACAGAGTTACCAGAATGGGGTAAACAAAAGTTCACAATCTTCTGAGCAAGTTGTTGATGTTCTTTTTTAGAGCTTTCAATCAAGGTAATAGCTTGACTTAAAGCAACAACACTTCCTTCAGTAATTCCTTCTGAGTAATATGAAAAGTCTTTGGTTTTCAGTGGTAGTTCGTTTAATTATTGAACCACCAATTTACGAGTTTTTTGTCCTTTTTCAGAAAATACCGTTACAAAATATACTCCTTTTCTAAGTTTTGAAATATCTAGTGTAGTCTGAGAATTAGTAACTGAAGTTTCTAAAACTAATTTCCCAGTAATATCAATAACTCTTAAGTTTTGATTTATATCAGATATAGCATCTAGCTTTACTGTAACACTTTCTGTTGCAGGATTTGGGTATAAACTAAAGTTCACAGGAACTTCTATCTCATTAATAGATAAAAACCCTAATTGTTGGGTAAAAAAGTTAAGCCCCCCTTTGATATTACCAGAAACTATATCAATTTTTCCATCATTTTTGAAATCATAAACTGTTGGTACAGATCTTTTTCCGTAAATATTATTTTTAATGACAGTATCTACAATAAAAGTTTGTCTTGGGTTTGAAGGATTAATACCTGTGTAATAATATATTCCTCCTGATTGACTTCCTACATATAACTCTACAGTAGAACCATTTCTATAAAATCGAGGAGTTGAATAACCTGTAATAGCACCATGAGTATCCCATGTTTCTCTTATTTCAACTCGCCCTAAGCTATCAGTTATTTTTTTGAAACTTGGAGCAGTTGTAGTTCCAATGTTTTCATAATACCTTATCCATCCATTTACTTTTCCAATTACTAAATCTAAATCAGTATCATTGTCATAATCAAATAATTGTGGAGCAGAAAATTGCCCTACATCTATTGTAGTTCCTAGGTTGTCAAGAATTCGGGAACTTGTCAGCGTAAAGCTTGCAGTATTACCAGATCCTGCAGTATTTGTAAAATAATGTAAGTATCCTTCACTATTTCCGAGTATCATATCTTCATCTCCATCTCCATCCAAATCTCCAAAAGTTGGGTGGAGCGATGAACCTAATTTCAATGAAAAAATAGATTGATAATCATCAGTAATAAATTCAAATACAGGATTATTTACTGTTCCCTTGTTTTCATAAAGAGAAATTTTACATTCATACGTAATACTATCTCTGTTAAAATACCCAAAGTTAGAAACCACCAAATCCATCAATCCATCAGCATTGTGGTCAAAAAATTGAGGAATTGCATATCCACCCAAATCAATTGTTTCATCAGCAAAAAGCTTTTTGTTCTTCAGAGTAAAATTTGGATTTTTATTAGTTCCAATGTTCTTATAAAAACGTATTTGATTGTAATTTTCAGAAAGTTCAGAAGTATTGGGTGCGGCAATCAAATCGTTAATTCCATCATTATCAATATCTTCTATGTAAGTGGCAGGAAAAAGCATTACATCAATTGAAGTGTCGTAAGACGGGTAAGAGGTGTCCTGAAGAATAATACTAGTGTTGTTGTCAGGCAATTTAGAATCACTTTGTGCCATTACAATATTATTAAAACTTACATCTCCTAATAGTAAATCTACTACACTGTCTCCATTATTATCAAATGCTGTAACCGTAGACCCTACATGTCTAGAACCACTTCCCACTGGTCTTGAACCGGTACCTATTGGATTTGGACCAATTTCAGGGACTGGCACATTGTAAGTACATGTGTCTAAAAGTTTTAGTTTGTTAGTATTTGTTCCGATTTCTAAAAAATGTCCCCAGCAATAATTTTTCAAATGATAATTGCATGAATCAGCATTTCCATCTGTTTCAACAGCTAAATTTTTGTGGTATTCTACCGTTGTACCCAGTACTCCAAAAGTCAATATATCCATATCTCCATCGCCATTTACATCATAAATTGCGGGTATATCTTCATTGGGTACATATATTCCGATATTTCCTCCAGGGTATTGATTTGATATAAGTTGCCTTGTGTATATCGAAAAACTTAATGAACTTACAGATTTATTTTCTGCTAAACCTACATCTCCACCCATCGGATTGAAAAACACATCTTTTTTTCCATCATTGTTAAAGTCCCTCATCAACATCCATCCTCTCGATTCAGGGAATTGTTGTTTGTATTCTGGAGCATATTTGTATTTTATTTCATTTACTCCTCCGATATTTATCAATGGAATCACCAATTTATCTGATCGATCAAAAATCACCAAATCCTCTTTCCCGTCAAGATTCAAATCTACTCTCGAGAACTGCGGAGCATCAAATCCACCAGCCCAAGGAATATCAAGAGTGTCTGAGTTCTTTATAACCATAATACTATCATTAGGTCTAAAAGTAATTTGACCAATGGAAGATACAGTTGCAAAAATTAAAAGTGTTGTAACTATGGTGGATAATTGAAGTTTCATAAAGGTGTTGTTTTTCATATTACAAGTTAAATAATTTAGATCAAAGGAATTCTATTTTTTCATGAAATAGGATGTTTTTTTCATGAATACCTCAATTCTTTAATAGATACGAGAAATTAGAAGCATGAGTTCGTTAATATTTGTAATTTTGTAATATTAGAGAATACATGAAAGAATTAATAGAAAATATCAAGTTAAAATTTCGTCAGGGTGAAATGCACACAAAACTTTTGATAGTCAATGTTTCGTTGTTTGTAATTTCTTTAGTGGTTTCTATTTTTATCCGTTTTTCATCTCCAGATTTTGAACTAGCCAATTATTATGCTATTCCATCTAATCCTTTGCAGGTTTTATACAAACCCTGGACTATTATTACACACATGTTTACTCATGATATTTCAGGTATAGGACATATTTTATGGAATATGATTATGCTTTATTTTGTAGGCAACTTTTTTGTGAAAATGCTTGGGAACAAAAAGCTATTGAGTGTTTATTTAGTAGGGGGAACAGTTGGATATTTGTTTTTTGCAATTGGTTATAACGTATTGCCAGCCTTTACTAAGCTCGGAGAAGGAATGTTATATGGGGCTTCTGCTGCAATTTCGGCTTTATTTGTTGCTTTAGCAACTTACAAACCCAATTTTGAGTTGAAGTTTATGTTTATCCCTCAACCTATTAAATTTATATATATTGCAGCGTTTTTTGTATTATTTGATTTAATCCGTTTGCAATCAAGTATCGGGGTAGTAGGTGGAAATGCTGGCGGTTGGTTGGCTCACCTTGGAGGAGCTACTTTCGGATTTGTGTATGCTTCGCAATTAAAAAAAGGGAAAAATTGGCTTGGTGGATTCGAACGGTTTTTAGACAATGTATTCTCTGGTTCTTTATTTTCTTTAAAAACTAGAAAACCAAAGCTTAAAGTAAAAAAAGGAGGTAAGAAAACAAATACTAAGAAACAGGCTACTTCTAAAACTCAAACTGTGGACATGGAACCAATTTTAGAAAAAGTAAAAAAATCTGGATATGGTAGTTTAACCCAAAAAGAAAAAGAATTGTTTTTTTCACAATCTAATAAGTAGTATGAGTATTTTTAAATCTATTTTAAAGTTTTTTGGTATCGGTAATTCGAGTAGTGAGTTGCTGAATAATGAAGTCCCAAGGGATGACTACGCTTACAATGAATTGAGAGCAAAAAAACAGCAAGAAATGGACAGAATTTTAGATAAAATTGGGGATAAAGGAATGGAGAGTTTGTCCGCAAAAGAAAAAGAATTTTTGGATAACCAATCGCAAAATAGTTAATAATGAACATACCATTTTACAAATATCAAGGTACCGGAAACGATTTTGTGATGATTGATAATCGCGATAAGATAATTGATAAATCAGATTTATCTATTGCTAAAAAGCTGTGTGACAGAAGGTTTGGAATTGGTGCAGATGGATTGATTTTAATTGAAAATCATCCAGAAGTTGACTTTGATATGATTTATTTCAATGCAGATGGCACACAGAGTTTCTGTGGAAATGGAAGTAGATGTGCAGTAGCTTTTGCAAATTTTTTACAAATTATTGAAAATAAAACTCGGTTTAACGCTATTGATGGGATTCATGAGGCAACTATTTCTGGAGAGAAAGTTGAACTAAAAATGGGAAATGTAAAAGCTGTAGAACAGGGTTCAGAGTATTTCTTTATCAATACGGGTTCTCCACATTATATTGAATACAGAGATAATTTGTCTAAAATAGAGATTGTTACCGAAGCTCATAAAGTTCGCTATAACGAACGGTTTAAAACTGAAGGAACAAATGTAAACTACGTTCAAAAAGAAAGTGATAATTCGCTGAAAATGAGAACTTACGAAAGGGGGGTGGAAGGTGAAACTCTTTCTTGTGGAACTGGAGCAACTGCAGTTGCATTGAGCGGAGCCATAAAATATAAACTAGAGTCACCGGTTGAAATAAAAATCCTTGGTGGGGAATTATCTATCAAATTTAACCAAATTTCTGAAAATCAATTTGATGACATTTGGCTTATTGGACCAGCGGTTCAAGTGTTTGAAGGAATTGTGGAGGTTTAAAAGAATCTTTTAATTTCAAATCCAATACTAAGGAATGAATATTTTAATTCTCCAAATGAGTTTTGAATTTCTGTTATAAAGTCTAACTGATAATTTTCATTAATTTTTAAATCAATTCCTATTCCAGCAAAGCCATTTAGGTGCTGTTTAAGATTTTCATCGTGATTATAATCAAAGTTCTTAATTAAACCTAGCTGTGAGAAAATTTTCATTTTTTTGTTTGTTAAGTAAAATCTAATTCCAAATGGAACCTGAATTATTTTCCTTTCAAAATCTGAATAAACAATTGTTCTTCTTCTTACAGTAAAACCTTGATAGTGTAAAGATTTTTGAATTAATGGTTGTTTCATAAAATCAATTCTAGAAATAATAGAAAGTCTATTTGAGATTGAATAATTTAGTCCAATACCAATTGTATAAAAAAAATCATCTTTAACATAAAATTCTTGTTCTTCAGTTTTTGTTTGTAATCCAGTGGTTGGTATATTTTGACTAAATTTAAGTCCAACTGAAAATTTCTTTTCTACTTTTTGACCTAAGGATGGCATAGTTAATACTATCAATAGAAATATTAAAATTTTTTGTCTCATAACATTTATTAATCCTCCAAATCCTTAATTACTTCATTCATTTCTTCTTCGGTAATTCCTCCAGAGAGTAAAAACTTCATCACTTCAGATGATTTTGCTTTTATGGGTGTTACATTTTCTTTGGGTACAATGATTATTTTACTCATATAGCTAAAGGTAAATGGTAAAGCCACAGCGATTTTATCCTCACCGATACCTAAGAATTTAAGGTCTTCTTTAGCAATAAACCCAACTCGTTCCATATCATGGTTTTTTGATAATTTAACCAAAACCGGGCGGTCAAAAGTCTTTTTGTTCCCAACTAATGCTGAAGAAACATCTTCGAGAGTTGAGTAAATACTTTTGAGAACAGGAACTTTGTTTAATGCTTTATGAAAATATTCCTTGGCAATATCATCAATTTTAGAAATGGTTGTAAACCACCCAAATAGTATAAGAAAAATTACAATTATTACTATTCCTAATCCCGGAATAAAGCGGTATTCATCAGGAATTATACTATCTACCCAAGTAAATGCTTTGTAAAGTACAAAACCAAAAACTACAATAGGTAATAAGTATAAAAGCCCCGCAATAAAATATTTGAATAATCTGTTGTTTTTCATTAATTGTTAGCTAATTGTTTAAGTTCTTCTTTTAGTTTTTTTGTCAGTTTACTGGCTACTAACTCGTAGGAGTCATCTATTAATTTTTTCATAACCGAATCAGGAATATCGCTCTCATTTTCACAGGTATTCCAGTGTTTTTTACTCATGTGATAGCCGCCATAAATTCCCTCGTATTGTTCTCTTAATTCAATAGCATATTCTGGTTCGCATTTCAAATTAATACTTTTGAATTCATCCACATCTGTTAAAGCAAATATCTTTCCCATGACTTTAAAAACCAATACTTTATCATCAAAAGGAAACCCTTCTGTTGCTCCAGGTTTTGAGATGCAATAATCTCTGTATTCTTCTATATTCATTGTTCAATCAATTTATAAAGTACAGGTTTGCTTGGCGAAGCATCATTCTCAAAAGGGGCAATTTGTAGGTTCAATATATACATTCCATCCTCAATTGAGTTTTTTACAAAAATAAATTCAGTTATTGTTTTTTGAAACTGTATATCTGTTGGGTAATTCCAAAAAGCTTTATGGCTTAGCAACTCCCCATTATCAATTTCTTTGTCAACTGAAGGTAAGTCAATTAGCAAATGATTTACACCAATTTCTCTTAAATAGTTAGCCGCATTGTGACAAAGATAAGGAGGGTTTGAGTTTGAATATTGTTTAGTTCGTTTATTCTCCAAATTAGGTAAAGTTCTTATCACAATCGCCTCAGGATTATCAGTCCCAATAGCTTTTTCTAGCTGTTCTTTAGTAATTATTAAATCTCCTTGTTCTCTGGTTCCTTCATTATTCTCCCATGTTTCAGGTTCAATTGAAACTACTTTGGCAACATAATGAAACGTAGTTAATGTTTTATTTATTGAATAAATTTCCTTGGCAATATGCCCAACTGATTCAGTGTGAGTACCATTTCCATGTGGATTGAAAGTAATGTTTCTAAAATTTACAGAACCACCTTGAGCCACACTTCCAATAAAACCATCCCCTTTTACGGGTTCAATTTTTACTGGCGAAACATACCAAGCACTCGAATTTTCTTCGTCAGTAGATAGCTTCATCGAAATATCTAGCGGATTGTTTAAATCTGCTTCAAAGTTCTTTTGGTTGATATTTAGAGTGATTTTCATAGTTAAAGGTATTAATTTTTGTTTGAAATTCTCTGAATAAATTCTCCATTTTGCAATTAGTTTGCCTAAATTTATCCATGAGTTTTTCTAAACGAAATAAAGAAGTTACCCCACTCAAGGAAGCTATTGATAAACTATTGAAAGTCTATAAGATAGACCATAAAATGGCTGAAATAGATTTGCAGAAAGAGTGGAAAGAGATGATGGGAGAGACTATTGCAAGAAAAACTAAATCGCTTGAACTTAGAAAAAGAGTATTGGTGATACACATTGAATCTTCGGTGCTTAGGCACGAATTATCTTTTGCTAAAGAAAAGCTCAAAGAATCCCTAAATAGAAAACTTAAAAAACGAGTAATAGACGAGATTCTCTTCCGATAAGATTATTCCAAAAATATTCTCTTTAAAAATGACAGAAAATGGATAAAAAACTATATTTTTGTCCTTTCAAAAAAACAATAGAATGGCAGATATAGAAAATTTTGACGTACAGGAACTTAGCGATAGGGTTCAGGAAAAATTTGAACAAAATAAAAACACAATTTATATTGCTTTAGGAGCAATAGCAGTTTTGGTTGCAGGATTTTGGTGGTACAATAGCAATAAAGAGACAAAATCTCTTGAAGCTAGTAGCCTCATCTGGAAACAAGAAAAGAACTTTGGTTCTGATAATTTTCAAGCTGCAATTGATGGTGATCAAAACAATGTAGGTTATGCAACCATTGCTGATGAGTACAGTGGAACTCCAGCAGGAGAAATCGCTGCATACAATATGGGAGTAGGATATTTGAATTTAGGTCAATTTGACCAAGCAATTAATGCTTTGGAAGGAGTAAGTTTTTCTGATGAATTAGTTGGTGCTGTTGCCAAAGGAGCTCTAGGGGATGCTTATCTTGAAGTACAAAGTGTAGATAAAGCAATTTCAAATTACAAAGATGCTATAGCTCATTCTGACAATGATTTTACAGCTCCAGTATACTTAAAGAAATTGGCTTTAGCTTATGAATTAGTAGAAGAAAATGACAATGCTATTGAAGCTTACGAAAGAATCAAAAATGATTATCCAACTTCTGCAGAAGCTCAAGGAATTGAAAAATTCATTAATAAATTGAAGAAATAAATTATGGCTACAGCCAATACAAATTTATCTCATTACGATAAAGATTCAATCCCGAGTGCATCAGCGATGTCATTCGGGATTGTTGTTTCTGAATGGAACAACCAGATTACTGATGCCTTGCTTCAAGGTGCTTACGACACATTAATTGAAAATGGAGCTAACCCAGAAAACATTATTGTAAAACGAGTACCTGGCACATATGAATTATCACTTGCTGCTCAACTCATGCTCGAAAACACCGAAGTAGATGGAGTAGTAGCAATAGGAAGCGTAATTCAAGGAGAAACCAAGCATTTTGATTTTGTGTGCGAAGCTGTTTCACAAGGAATTAAAGATGTAAATCTTAAGTTTAACAAACCTGTTGTGTTTTGTGTGTTAACTGATAATACACTTCAACAAGCCATTGATAGGAGTGGAGGCAAGCATGGAAACAAAGGAGTGGAATGTGCTGTGGCTGGAATTAAAATGGTGGCTTTGAAGAAGGAATTGGAGGGGTAACGGTTAGTAATTAAAAAGTATTATCCCGGAAATTACAATGATTTCATAAACATTGTTAGCCAATTATTTTTCTTCATATTCGGGACAGTCTAATCGAATTTCCTTCTTTATTAATTCTTTTTGAAGTAAATTGCAATAGTCAATATCTTGTTTTTTATTGTAAAATTTACATCCATAACAAGTTCTTTGAACGGTTAAAATTCCGTTACTATTTAATTTGTAAATCAATTGACTTAAAGTTCCAAGTAAACTTTCTAAATCTTTATTTGAAAAACCATCAATTTGTTTCTTTAGTGGAAAAGAAAAATCATAGGTTTTTGAAACCATATCGTTTCCTAAATCAGATAATATAATAGAGTAACTTCGGCTATCATAGGACGAAAAATCTTTTATAATAAGACCTTTCTTATCTAAAATTCTAATTGCATCACTTACAGTTGGTTTTGTTACATTAAATTCTTTTGCAAGATGGCTTACGTTACATAAATTACGTTTGTGAAACGCTATGAAAATTAGTATTTGAATTTGAATAGGGCTTAATCCTACTAGTTTAGCTTTTTCCCATAATAAGACTTTGAATACTTCTGAAATACGCTCCAATCCTGCAACGATCTTGCTTGAAATATCCTTTTCTTGTTGTTTTGGGTTAAATGTGCTGTCCTTCATAAAAAAGCCTGCCGAAAATTTATTCAACAGGCAAAGTTAGTAATCCTAATTAAATTAATTGCAATTTTCCATTTCAATAATGGAGTAGCCTTTTATTTTAATATCTTTTATCATTGAAGGTGTGGCTTCCTCTATGTGACAAAATCTACATTCTTTTGCTGTTAAACTATCTGATTTTACACCTTTACCGTTCAAGTAATGCTTTCCAAATCCGTATACTACATTTGCATCTTTTAAGGTGTCTGGCACCAAAATATCAAAGTGCATTATGATACCATTTTCTCTCTTTACATACGTATCCCAAACTGCTATTTTCATTGTTTTCTGTTGTATTATTTCTGAAGGTTTATTCCGAGCAAAACTTAACAGTAATGTTACTGTGAATAAAATTATTGTTAGTCTTACAGTAAGACATTTCATTAAAAGTGATTTTCTTTAATATAAGGTTTTGTCCAAAGAATATCTGAAAGAACTACAGCTTTAAACCAAGCATTGTGCATTTTTTCTATTTCTTCTGGTGTTTTATTACCTTTTTCTAAAAAAGGTTTTATTGTAACAGTAATAGGATAAATAAAAGCCATCATATATCTGTAATTTACAATGTTAGGTGTATTTTCAACTTTGTCTGTTTGTCCTTTTTTGGTAGTGTGTCTTAATCCTATTTCATTTTGATAATTAAGCCACTCTTGATCGTATTTTCTGTTGCAAAGATCCAACACCCATTGCTTAAAACGTACTCTCACCTTTCCCAAATAATCTCCACTTGGCTTTCCGTGACTGTTGAAATAATATACCAAGTGTTCGTTTCCTCCTACATATCCATACCATACATCCAGTACATCATCTAATTGTGGTTCTAGTACATCTCCAGCCATTTTTAGGTACTTATCGTCCTCCTCAGTCCACAATAATGTTTTTTTCAGAAGTAACAAATCTTCTATTGTGACAGGGGTCGATTCTTTGGGTGTTTCGCTTATTTTGTTTTGGCTTACTTCCACTTTAGATGCAGAAGCTTGCGGATTAGAACAGCTTGTTATTGCAATGACTCCCAAAGCTATTATAGTTGTTATTTTTAATTTCATAATTATTTTTTTAAGATTTGAAAAAATAGTCAGGACTCACTAAAGTAGGAGTCCTAACTATTTGAAGTAAATTTTTTAGCCTTTTACATCAGCCATTGAAGCTCCAAAATTAATATGAAGAGCATTTCCATTTGAAGTTACAAGAGCTGGTACTGATTTAACTCCAGCTTTTTCTGCTTCTGAAATTCTGTTTCGGTCTTCTCCAATGTTTACGACTTCAACATTTTCAGCTCCGATTAAATTAATGATGTCATGTTCTGCACTTATACAAACTGGACATCCTGCGTGATAAAAAATTGATTTATTCATTTTATTTTTTTTAAATTAATGCATTATTGCAGTACAAATATAGTAAGGAATCCTAACTAATCAAGTTTTAATTGATTTAATTTTTGAAATAAGAAAATTAAATATTAATCGAAAATATCTTGTGTTCAGTATTTATAGCTTATCGCTAAAAATTATATATAAACCATTAGTGGAAATAATATTCATTACATGTTTTCATAAATTCAATAATATAAAATATCAATTTCGATATTCTTGAAATTTTTTCTCACAAAAAAAGGGACTTGAATTTCAAGTCCCTTTTTTAAAAATGTTATTATACTTCTTAAAATTTGAAAGATAAACCTACAGATCCAATTCCTGAAGCGAAAAGGAAAGTATGGTCAGCCATACCGTTTCTTGGCATTTTAACTTCTTTAGTTCTCATATATCCTGCTTTTCCACCAACTTCTAAGAACACAGGTCCTAAGTGAAATCTTGTTCCAAAAGAAGCATTTCCTCCAAAACCATTCATTCCATTGTCGTTAGTTACAACTTCACCTCCAAATAAGCTAGTTTCACTTTCGCTCATTAGGATTCCTCCTCCTAAACCAAAGTAATAGCTCCATGCAAATTTACCATTTTTAGAAACCCAGAAATCATCATTAACTTCTAAATTCAAGTTAATGTAAGTCATTGAAGTGTATGCATAAGTAATAAAATCATCACTAGTTCTTATTACATCTTGATTTTCATAATAAGTAGCTCCAAATTGGCTGCTATCTTCAATAGTTCCTCCAATTTTTACTAATCTTTTGTCAATTTGCTTGTATTTGAAGTTATCGTAACCTAAAGAAAGTGATAAGTGCTCAGTAATGAAAAATCCAATTTTTCCGTTAAATTTTGCAAAATCATATTCAGTAAATCCATCGTTTGCATCAAAATGAGTTAAAGCAAAATCATATCCATCCCCTTTCATTTTTAATGTAGATAAATCGTAAGATGTTCTGTTCAAACCATACGCAAGGTAAATTCTTCCTTTGTTTCCTCTCTCTTTAAAATCCTGTGCTCCTGCTGTTGCAAAGCTAAAAATTAAGGCTATAAATAGTAATTTTTTCATGTCTCTCTGTTGTTAAATAGTTTTATAAGTACGAAAATAGCTTTTTTGTACGAAGTTTAAAAATTATTGTTTGTTTTTTTCTTTTAAGTGTTTATTTATCAGTTAATCTAAATTGAAATCCCAAAGTCATATTAAACTGGAAAAAAGTAACATTTTGTGAAGCTTTGTCAATTTCTAATCCATTTGTAGCAATATTAGGCATTACCAAATATCCTGCTTTTACAGTAGGATGAAGGAATAGGTATTTAAAAAAGTAGAGCTTAAGTCCAACATTAGCAGAACCTCCACCACCTGCAAGGTGAAAAGCATCTTCACCTATTCTATCAAGAATATGGGCATTTGTTCTTGGTATAGTAGCTCCAAGTCCAACTCCTGCAACTAAATCAACCGCAAATTTTCTGTCAGAGGTTTCAAAAAACAAATCGTTGTAATCCAATTCAGCAAAAACTACATTCAATCCATCAGTATGTTCGTATCCAAGAAAATCTTGTTCGATTTTCATTACTTTATTTTTATACTCACCAGCCCATCTAGGACTTGCACTGGCTTCGATAGTTCCGTCTACAGTGGCAACTTGATCTCTTACCATCACATATTTCATGTGGTCTACACTTATGGATAAAGATATTTTGTCGTTTAAATAGTAACCAATCCTTAAATTATACTGAGGTATCGTTAATAAAGTAGGATTAAAATAAATTTTAGGATCAAATTTTGAAGGTCTGTCTTTTGCCACCATATCTTTTACAGTAAAATCATAACCTTTTCCCTGAAACCTTACGTTACTTAGTCCATAGCTTGTTCTATTGTAACCCCAAGAAGCATAAAACTTTCCTTTTCTCCTTACATAAAAATCGGTGTGGTTTAATTTGTATAATCTTTGTTTTTCAATCAATTCAAGAGAATCTTTTTCTTTTTGAGAAATTTCCATTAAAACACTATCTGTAGGGACTTGTTTTTGAGAAAATCCTGAAAAGGCAAATAAAACTGCAGAAAAAATAAGTGCTAATTTCTTTATCATGGCGTTTGCATTTTTACTACTTGCGTTGGTTTTAGGTTGTTGTGCCTCCAATTTAATTGTTCTATAATATTAGCCGTAAGCAAATCAAACGCTATTGCAGAGGGAGTTCCATCTTGAGCAGCAACAGGTGTTCCAGCATCTCCAGCTTCTCTAATGCTCTGTATTAATGGAATTTCTCCTAATAATTTCACTTCCAATTGTTCACACAAATCTTTCACTCCATCTTTTCCAAAAATGTAATACTTATTATCAGGCAATTCAGCAGGAGTAAAGTAGGACATATTCTCAACCACACCTAATACCGGTACATTAATATTTGGCATCTTAAACATGTGAATCCCTTTCTTAACATCAGCAAGTGCAATGGCTTGCGGTGTACTTACAATCACAGCTCCTGTTATTGGAACTAACTGAACCAGAGTCAAATGCACATCCCCAGTTCCTGGAGGTAAATCAATTAGCATATAATCCAATTCTCCCCAATGTGTATCAATAAACATCTGGCGGATGGCTTTACTTGCCATTGCACCTCTCCACACTATTGCTTGGTTTAGGTCTGCAAAAAATCCAATTGACATTACTTTTACTCCATGCGTTTCAACGGGTTGAATGTAGCTTTTGCCATCCACCTCAGTCATGGTTGGTTTTTCGAAAGCACAATCCATCATCAATGGCATGGAAGGACCATAAATATCTGCATCAATCAATCCTACTTTGTAGCCTTTTTTTGCCAAACTAATTGCAATATTTGCTGTAACGGTAGATTTTCCAACTCCACCTTTTCCAGAAGCTACAGCCACAATATTTTTAACTCCAGGTAATATTTTTCTTAGGTTTGGATCGGTTTCTTCAGTTCCTATTCCTGAGATTTCAATATCTGCCTCAATATCACTGCTGATAAACCTTTCAAGGTTAAATTCACAGGCTTGTTGCATCCTTTTTTTGGAGTGCAAAGCAGGATTGCTAATTCTTAATTTGAAAGAAATTTCCATTCCTTCAATCTCTATATCGGATACAAGTCCTAAGGTTACAATGTCTTTTTTTAAATCTGGTTCTACCACATTTTTAAGAGCATCCAACACTTGTTCTTTTGTAATATTCATTTTATTTTTATTTATTCTTTTTGGGGTAAAAATATTTTACCTTTGAGAGTACAAAATTAGTAAACCTCGCGGTAAATTGTGATAAAAAAAAGATTTTAACCTTTAAACTGTCAAATTAAATGAGTAAAAAGCCCATAAAAGTAGGAATATCAATAGGAGACATAAATGGTATAGGTCCGGAAGTAATTCTTAAAACCTTCTCCGACAATAGACTATTAGATTTTGTAACACCAGTTATTTATAGTTCGGCCTCTTTACTCTCTGCTCACAGAAAATCCTTGGATTTACCTGCAATGACTCACACCAATTTGGAAGAGGGAATGGAAGCAAAATCCAAAACATTATACATAAAAAAATGTTGGGATAAGGACCCCGAACTTAATATTGGCAAGGAAACTCCAGAAGGAGGTGAGTATGCAATAAAATCATTGAAAGCAGCCACAGATGATTTGGCAGCTTCAAAAATTGATGTGTTGGTTACAGCTCCTATTAACAAACACAATGTGCAAAGTAGTGAGTTTAACTTCCCAGGACACACAGAGTTTTTGGCAAAATTATCTAACGTAGATAAAGCTTTGATGCTAATGGTGGCTGATAACTTGAGAGTTGCTGTGGTTTCTGGACATATTCCTTTAAAAGAAGTAGCAAAAACACTTACCAAAGAAAAAATCGTAGAATCCATTGTTCAATTGAATGATAGCTTGATAAAAGATTTTGGAATTACTAGACCAAAAATTGCCGTAATGGGATTGAATCCACATGCGGGTGATAATGGGGTGATTGGGGATGAAGAAAAGGAAATCATAAACCCTGCAATTGCTGAGGCAAAAGGAAAAGGCATATTGGCTTTTGGACCTTATTCAGCTGATGGATTTTTTGGAAGCTCTGTGTATACCAATTATGATGGAGTATTGGCAATGTATCACGATCAAGGATTGGTTCCTTTCAAAAGTCTTTCTTTTGGTAATGGAGTGAATTATACAGCTGGTTTGCCAATAGTTAGAACTTCGCCCGATCATGGAACTGGATTTGATATTGCTGGAAAAAATGAAGCTTCAGAATCTTCTTTCAGAAATGCTTTGTACCTCGCAATTGATATTTACAGAAAAAGAAACGAATACAAAGAAATAACTGCAAATCCGCTTCAAAAACAGAAGTAATTTAGTTGATTTTTTCTGCTTGTTGTAAATGTCTTTCGTTGTGATAAATTACAACTCTCAATGTATCTCCAAGTCTTAATTTGATTAGTTTAGATATGCTAATTGATGTTTTAATTTTTTGAATATCAGTTGTTTTTGATTTCTCAAGTATGTCTAACATTTCATTCAACTGCAAAATAAATTTATCTAAAACAGAAAAATTCAATGAACTGTTATTAGGATTCATTGTATTGAAAGTCTTCATTTTATTTAGCTTTTCTTTTGGCATCATGCTTTTGGCAAAATAATTACCCAATACACCTGATTTAAAATAAGTATTTGAAGAATTACTAGATCCAGACAACTTTGCAGTAATTTCAGGAATATAAAAATCACCATATCTATTAAGATGTTCTATACATTCTAATATACTCCATGAATTTTCATCTTTTTTATAATTTAATTGAGTTTCATTTAGCTTTAGTAATTCTTCAGCCCTTTTAATATGGGTTTTAGTCATACTTATTAGATCATCTAATAATTGTGTCTGTTTTATTTTCATATCCTTTTTTTACAAAGTTGATGGTTCTAACTTGGATAAACATTGATTGAAATCAAGATTTTTTCATTCTGGAAAGAGTTTCGGGACTCATTCTCAAATAAGAAGCAATATATTTATTAGGAATCTCCTGAAATAATTGAGGACTTCTTTTTAGTACTCTCAAGTATCTTTCTCTAGGAGAGTTTGTCAGTATATCTATTTCTCTTTCAGTTTGTTGTAATGCTAACTCTTCAAGTCTTCTATGCCATTCGTTTCTCATTTCAGGAATGGTATTCATTAGCTTATCAAAAGTTTTTTTCTTCAAAACTTTAACTGTTGTTTTCTTTATGGCCTGAATAATAAATGGAGAGGGTTCATTGGTTAAAAAAGAATCTAAAGCAGCTACCAATGAATTTTTATATCCAAAGCGGATTATTTTTTCTTCCTCTTCATGATGAATAAATATTCGGACACTTCCTTCAACTATAAAATAGGAGTTTGTGTCAATTGAACCCTTCGTTTTAATGAACTCATTCCTTTTATACACCTTAGTCTCACTCCAAAGATTTTGTGAATCTATGTATTCGAGAATATTTTGATTGGAGTCCATACTATTTTTTTAAACTTTCAGTTATGTAAAAGTATAAAGTACTTTCTTTAATTAAAGTATCAAATTTTATTATTTTTAACTAAGTAATTATTTTAAAAACAACAATATCATGAAAAATTTAGCCCTAATATTTATATCAACTTTATTACTAGCTTCTTGTGGAGGAAAAGAAGCAGAATTATCTGCTGAATTAGATAAAGTAAAACAAGAAAACGAAGAATTAAAAATCCAGACTTCTCAATTGAATGAAAAAGAAGCTTTGCTTACTGAATATTCTCAGTTTATTATGGATATTCAAAGCAATTTGAATTCTATCCAAGACAAAGAAAACACTGTGCTAATGCCAAATGGGGAAGGAGTACAACAATCTGCGGAGTCAATAAAAGCTGATTTGCAACAACTTGGAGCATTGCTTGCTGATAACAAAAAGAAAATTGCTAGCATGAATAACAAGTTGAAAAACTCAAACGGACAACTTGACGAACTTGAGGCCGTGGTAAGAAACATGACCAAGCAAGCTGAAGAAAGAGAAATTAAAATACTTGGAATGAAAGGTCAATTAGGGGATATGAATGTTGCTTTTGACGAGTTGATGGCTGCTTACGAATCTAATTTAGCGGTGATTGCTGATAAAAATGAAACCATTGAAGGGCAAGATATTGCTCTGCATACTGCCTATTATGCGTTTGGCTCTAAAAACGAACTGAAAGATAACAATGTAATTACCTCTGAAGGAGGAGTGATTGGGATTGGAAAAACTAAAAAGTTAAAGGATGATTTTAATAAAGAGTATTTTACAGAAGTAAATACAAAAGAATTGACTGAAATTCCTTTGGGAGTAAGAAAGGCAGATATTATCACAACTCACCCAGCAGGGTCTTATGAGCTAGTTGGTGATGGAAACATAGAAAAAATCAAAATTTTGGATGCGGATAAGTTTTGGAGTGTAAGTAAGTATTTGGTTATTGTGACTAAGTAGTTCTTACTCTATCAATCTTATTTTGTAACCTCTTCCTTTGTTTACAATAGTTACCTCACGAGATAATAAAGATTTTTCATATTGCAATTTATAAGGTAGTTTAACGGTAGAAACTCCATTGTTAATATTGGTGCTGAACCCAAAGCTTTTTTCAACAGCGATTAATTTACCCAGATTTGGATTATTCCCAAATGTTTTAATATTTGCTAAGCTAATCGAATCAGTTGGAGACATATTCTCCATAAGATAAAGTGCGGAGTCATATTTCTCATTTATTATATGAGCAAAAAAAGTATCTGCACAATTTTGTCCTTTATCTGTTGAACCACAATTGTATAAAACAATTATTGATATAAATGGAATTAAAAATTTAAGTTTCATAGTTTTTGGTTTTAGATTAATTATTATAATTTATGCCCAACCACACAGGTAATCTTTTCGGTTTTCACAGTTCCTTCCAAATCAAAGTATTCAAAGAGAATAATGTAACGCCCAATTCTTGCTTTTAAATTTTCGTCAGTAGTTCCATCCCAAGTAAAACTTCCTTTTTTTGCTAATAATTGATTTTTAACCAGACTTTTAATTTGCCTTCCATTGGCATCGTAAATCGTTACATTACCTACAAAACCAACTTCTGCCATGGAGTAAGAAATAGTTAATACATCTTCAAAACCATCATTATCAGGCGAGAATATTTCGGGAGAAACAGCAATAACATCTTCAGTTTCAACTATTGGAGTATACTGAGAGTTTTCTAGTCCTGGAGTTGCAAAACCCACTTCTTCAGCTGCCGAATGCCAGTTGGAGGCATCTTGAGTAGATTTATCAAAATCTAATCGTTCGAGAGAAACTCCATCTTTATCTCTTAACAGAGCAAAATGGTAATCCTCATTGTAATTGAATTTATCCGATTCCTGTCCAAGAGGAGTTAATACATACACAGTTCCTTCGTCATTCGAATAAGTAGGAAGCGATTCCAATTCAATAAAATTTGTTGGCGAATGAGTAGGGTAGCGGTTTGTGATTAATTGATAATCTTTGGTAATTACCACATATTCATTAGGTTTTAGGATATAATGTTCTTCAATAGTCTTTAAATTCCCTGCAACTCCATTGTCATCATTTCCTAATTGCCAGTTTTTTAAATCAATATATAAATCAGAATTGTTGTACAGTTCTACAAAATCTTCATCTCCAGTAAAAGGATTAAATAAAATTTCATTAATGATAATTACTCCAGATTTATTCTGGTTTGCCAACACAACTTCTGAGCTTGTTTTTCTGTAATTTCCTTCGCAATCAGTCAAAGAATCAAGTAGAACTAAATAGACTTTTCCTGTGTCTAATTCTGGGCTCACAGTCAATTCCAACTTAGTTCCAAAAGTATTGAGCGAAGTATAAGAAGTAACAATTCGTCCATCAGAAATTAATATATCACGAAAGAATTTAGCAGTGTCAATTGATTTGTCAAAAGTTATTTTAATGGTAAAATTGGAAGTTGCAATACTTTTGATAATTCCAGTATTACTGGTGTCTGGAGTGGTATCCCAAACGGAATTAACTACTCCTGGAGTTCCACCATTTGCATCATTTGAACCTATCCAATTAGTTGGATTAAAACAACTTGCTTTTGGGTTTATTTGTTCCAATGAATACCCTCCATCGTCTTTCACAGCATCTTGATACATGGAAATGTCGTATTCTACAGCATCAATGGTATTTCCATTGTCATCCAATAAAGTAATCGTTTCCCCAGTGTTATTTAATCCTGGAAAAGAAGTAAGGCCTAATTTATTCGAGTAAAGAGAAAAATCTCCAGAGGTAGAAGAAGCATATAAAATCACATACGAATCTGGAGCTAAAGTATAATTGGGAAGGGTAGAAGTAGAAGAACCATCAGTAATTTGCCAACCATTAAGTTGAAAAAACTTAGTGGTTGGATTATAGATTTCTACAAATTCTCCATCGGGCAAACCTACAATTGGTGAAGGATCTGCAAATATTTCATTAATCACCACATCCCTAAAAATAGGAATAGATGGAATAAAGTAAACAAAGTTGTAATTGGAAGTATTCATTATATTTCCTGCAATATCTTCCACATTTGAAGTAGTCAACACATTAGTTGTGCCTAGACCAAATGCAGTTGAAAAAGTTAAGTTCACTCTACTGAAATCTGTTGGATTTCGTACAGCAGATGTTGGATTTCCAAGTCCGTTATCAGCATTGTAATTGGATGTGTTCTGGCTAGTTGTAGCATCCAAAGGTTCCGAGAATACTAATTCTAATTGTGTGCTTGAAACTACATTTACACTGTCCAAAGTTGGTTTCGTATTGTCTACTGCAGCAGTTCCAGTTACTACAAAATCATCAAAATAAAATCGCGTAGAACGGGTTGAAGTAAAGTTACATGCTACACCAAAAAATAAACTTTGTGTGTGTGAATTATCGGTAATTGTTCCTTCAGAAATAAAAGTAGAGGTAGAAGAAGTATCAGAAAAAACTTCCCATAAACCTGCCGTAGAACGAGAAACACGAACAACTATATCCACAGTTGAACCAACAACTACACTATTTCGCCCATCAATAATTTCGCTATCGGAAGTTCCAGTTTGGCTATAAAGTGAAACTTCATCATCCGACCCCCCAATTTTTACATAATATCCATTTAAAGAACCTGATAAATTGGAAGTATTAGAAACTAAATACACTTTTGCAAAATTAGAAGAAGAAGTACCAAATGTCATTCTAACCTTAAATTCCCAGCTAGCTGTATTAATTGCTTGCGAACTTGTGCTCAAATATTTTGAACTGGAAACCGCAGGAGCATTGAGTTGTAATTCTCCTGAAGTAACTGTGAAATCAGCTGTATTTCCGCTCCAAGCTGGAGATGCAGTAAAATTTCCATCAGTAAAATTATCCGTAAATTGAGAATAAGAAATCGCAATTTGTGACAGAAACAACAAGAATGTGAAATAATACCGCATAAATAAATTAGATTGTGGCTTAAATATAATATTTTTGTACCACAAGGTTTAAAAGAACGCGTTTAAATAATTACTAAATCTAAAATAAATGAAAATTGCTGTTGTTGGAGCTACCGGAATGGTGGGAACTCAAATATTGAAAGTATTAGCCGAAAACTCATTTCCTATTACGGAATTAATGTTGGTCGCTTCAGAAAAATCTGTGGGGAAAGAATTGGAGTTTGGAGGAAGTAAACATGCTATTATCTCAATGCAAGAAGCAATTTTGAGAAAACCACATATCGCAATTTTTTCTGCTGGTGGAGAGCGTTCGTTAGAGTTTGCTCACCAATTTGCAGAGAATGGAACAACGGTAATTGACAATTCTTCTGCTTTCAGAATGGATGAAGATAAAAAGTTGATTGTACCAGAAATCAATGCTTCTGAATTAACCAAAGAAGACAAAATTATAGCAAATCCTAATTGTTCAACAATTCAAATGGTGTTGGCATTATCTGAAATTCAAAAGCAATACGGAATTGAAAGATTAGTGATTTCTACGTATCAATCCATTACTGGAACTGGTGTGAAAGCAGTAAAACAAATGGAAAATGAACGTATGGATTTGAAAGGGGAAATGGCTTATCCTTATCCAATTGATAAAAATTGTTTGCCTCATGGTGGTGATTTTCAGGAAGATGGATATACTTCTGAAGAAATAAAATTGGTGAACGAAACGCACAAAATTTTTAACGATAGCTCAATTCGAGTTACAGCAACTGTAGTTCGAGTGCCTGTAGTTGGTGGACATTCGGAATCAGTGAATGTGGAGACTAAAAAACCGTTTGAAGTTTCGGATATTCGTAAGGTTGTGGCTGATACTCCAGGAGTGGTGTTGCAAGATAATCCAGAAATGAATGTGTATCCAATGCCGAAATACACCGAAGGAAAAAATGAAGTGTTTGTAGGTAGAATCCGAAGAGATTATTCTGTGCAAAATGGATTAAATATGTGGATTGTAGCGGATAACCTAAGAAAAGGAGCTGCTACAAATGCAGTTCAGATTGCTGAGTATTTGGTGGAGAAGGGGTTGGTTTAGTTTATAATATTCATCTGTCATTCTGAACTTGATTCAGAATCTCACAAAGAATATTTCACGTTTTTAGCTCAGGTAAAATTTCAATGAATAGAGATTCCGAAATAAATTCGGAATGACACATACTATTTATTTTCATTATTCAACCTCTTCTTCCTCCTCCTTTTCAAAATCTCATTTACCACAATAAGCACTCCAATTAAAGTACCACAAATGTAAAAAGTAGGAGTCATTTGTTCTGCATCTCCAAAAATAAAATAACCCAAAATTATCGCATACACAATTTCTAAATTGACAGCTAAGTTTACAGAAAAAGGACTTAGCTTTTTCATTACTTCTACGCTAGCAATAAAAGGGAAAGCAGTGCAAACCACACCAAGTAAAATCAAATACACAATATCTTCAGTACTTGGGCTAAATAAATTTTCTGGAATATCTGACATGCCAATCATGGCAATTGAAACTAAAATAAAAGCAAATATCAGTTCTACAAATGAAATGGTAAACGCATTGGATTTCTGAATTAGTTTTCCATTAAAAGTTGAGAAAATTGCAGCAGTAAATGCTGCTAACGAACCTAAAACTATTCCTCCCACTGGATTCTCGGAATTTTCGTATTCAATCATTCCAATAAAACTGATGATTACTATTATTAGTAAACCAATGATTAATTCGTTAGGATTTATTTTTCGTTTATACACCCAAGGCTCTATCAATGCGGTAAAAAAAGTGCCCGTAGAAAAAGAAATCATGGTAATAGAGATATTAGCCACTTTGATTCCACCAAAAAAGCATAACCAATGAACTCCTACAATAGCTCCAACTCCAGCAATTTTCCAGAAAATAGACTTATTGAGAATCAGTTTTTTGCGAGTTACTAATAAATATCCCAACAAACTGAGATTAACAATTAGCAACCTCCACCAAACCAATGAGAATAAATCATAGGAAATTAACTCTCCTAAAATAGCAGTAAATCCCCAACAAAACACACAAAGGTGGAGCAGGGCAAAGGCTTGATTTCTTGTCATAATGAAATAATAATTCTCAAAAGTAGTTGTTTAATCCTTACTAGTTAAAAAAATGAAATATATTTGACCCATGAACTTTTTATATCCACAATTTTTATGGGCGTTATTGGCAATTGCTATTCCAATAATTATCCATTTATTCAATTTTAGAAAGTTCAAGAAAGTGTATTTTTCGGATGTTCGATTGCTTAAACAAGTTGAATTAGAGACATCTAAAAAGTCAAATTTAAAGCACTTACTGATTTTGTTAGCAAGGATTTTAGCCATTGCAGCTTTGGTATTTGCTTTTGCACAGCCTTTCTGGAAAGATGATTCGAATACACTTACTGCTGGAGAAAAATTGGTTTCGGTATATATTGATAATTCATTTAGTATGGAGAATAAGTTGAATGAATTCACTTTGTTAGATAACGCAAAAAAGGAAGCAGAAAAGATTGCAAACTTATATCAGCAGAATGATAAATTTCAATTGATTACCAATGATTTTGAATCGAAACACCAGCGGTTTATTACTAGAAAGCAGTTTCTCTCGGAAGTGGAAGAGTTATCGATTAGTGCTAATTCAAGATTGTTAAGTCAAATAGAACAGAAGCAATTGGATTTTTTGAAGAAAGAAAATTCTCAAAACAAAATCGCCTATTATATTTCTGATTTTCAGAAATCTACTGCTGATATGGAGAATTTGAAATTTGATTCTATCATTAACTTGAATTTGGTTTCTGTTACTCCCAACCAAGTGGGTAATGTGTATGTAGATTCAGTTTGGTTTGAATCGCCAGTGAGGATTGTAAACAAACAAGAGAAGCTATTTGCCAAAATTATAAATACTACCCAAGACGATATTCAATTGAAAGTTGAATTGTCAATCAATGGTTCAGTAAAAGGAATTTTGAATCAAGATGTATTGGCGAATTCTTCAGAAACAGTTTCTTTGGATTATAAATTAACTGAATCGGGAATAGTTTCGGGTAAGTTATTGATTTCGGAATATCCAGACCCAACAGCTACTTTTGATGATAGTTATTACTTTTCTTACGTATTGAAAAAAACCTCTAATATATTGGTAATTAATCAGTCAGCTAAGTATTTGGATAATGTAAGTGGAAATATCAACCAATTGTTCAAATCTGATCCTTATTTCAAACTGACTAATCTTTCTGCAGCTTCTATTGATTATTCTAAGTTTTCTGGAAGTGATTTAATTATTGTGAATCAATTGAATAAATACTCTTCTGGATTGGTTTCTGAGTTAATGAAATACACAGAGTCAGGAGGTTCATTATTGATAATCCCCGGAGATAATTTAGAATTAAACTCAGTAAACGAATTGCTTTTGGCTACTCGTGTTGGGCGATTTATGAAAAAAGATACTTCCAATACTAAAGTCACTTACTTGAATTTGGAAAGTCCTTTCTTTAGAGATGTGTTCGAGAAAACTCCTAAAAACATTGATTTGCCTAAAATATTTTCGATGTACAAATTGAGCTCATCTAACAGAAGTAGTAAAACTACTTTGATGAAATCTCAAACTGGCAATGACTTCTTATCTAAATTTAATTACGAAAAAGGAAAAGTATTTGTGTTGGGAGTTCCATTATCGAGTAATTTTTCAAATTTTGCTAGCCATTCTTTATTTGTAACTGCATTATTAAGAGTTGCCGAATCAAGTGGAGTATCTCAGCAATCCTCGGCAGGAATGGAAACTAATTCTATTCGAATAAAAGACAATGGAATTGATGTCTCTAATCTTAAAATTAGAAACGAAGAACTAGGAGTAGAATTTATACCCGAAACTGAAGTAGGTAGAGGAGAAGTGGAGCTATTCTATTCTGATGAAATTAAGAAAGCTGGAAATTATGAAGTGATTGCAAATGAGAATTTAGTCTATTCATTTGGAGTAAATTACAGTAGAAAAGAATCCAATTTCAATTCGTTTTCAGCAGAGGATTTATCCAAAAATTACTCAACGGATTTTGTGAAAATTATTGATGTGGCTAATTCAAGTACTTCCATCGATAATGCGGAATCATATCAAGATGCCACTAAACTATGGAAGAGGTTTATTCTGTTAGCTCTTCTGTTTTTAGCTATTGAAATGGTGCTAATTAAGTGGATGAAGTAAACAAAATTTGGGTGTAAGATTTCCCTTCTAATTACGTTCAATAATTAGATAAAAAACAAAAGCTATGAACAAGCGAATAAAAACAATTATCCCAGCACAGAAAGTGAACATGGGAGGACATTTATTAGACCAACCTTTACCAGTTGATGGATTAGAATCCGTTGATCCATTTTTGTTAATTCATCATTGGAAAAATGAATTACCTGGAGGGCAAGACCCAAGAAATGAAGGAGTTGGACCACATCCACACAGAGGATTTTCTCCAGTTACATTCATATTTAAAGGAGGAGTAAATCACCAAGATTCACTAGGAAATAATGCCTTGGTAGAAGAAGGTGGAACTCAATGGATGTTTGCAGGACAAGGAATTACACACAGTGAAAGATTTCCAAAAGAGTTGGTTGAAAAAGGAGGGGACTTGGAGTTTATTCAATTTTGGGTAAATGTTCCGAGTGCTGACAAAATGAAGCCTGCTTTTTATAAACCCATTTCTAAAGAAGATACTCCTTTAATCAAAGGAGATAAATCTAAGATTTGGATTGTATCAGGAGAACTGAATGGAATAAAAGGAGCTGCTCCAACCTATACTCCCCAAACATTACTGAGAGGAGAAGTTGAAGAAGGAGGAAAAATAGAAATTCCTATTCCTGAGAATTATAATTCAATACTTTATTTATTAGATGGAGAGGGAATAGCCAATGGGGAAGAAGTAATAGGAAAAGATATGATTGTGTTTGAAAAAGAGGAAGGTACTATCACTTTTGAAGCATCTCAAAACACAAGATTTATGTTGCTTTCTGGAGAACCAATTGGTGAAAAAGTTGCTCAGTATGGTCCATTTGTAATGAATAACCAAACTGAAGTAATGCAAGCCCTTAGGGATGCTCAAATGGGTAAAATGGGTGTGTTGATTGAGGAGTTTGAGTAAATTAACTCATACTTTCTTTCATCCCCGCAAAAGCGAGAATCTATGGATAACTTGTCCCGATTAATTCCCAACTAGTCACCAGAAATAACTATAAAAAAACAAAAAGGATAACCACATAGGTTATCCCTTTTTTATTTAATTTTAAACTTGGAAAAAGAAGAATTAAACGTATTTCAAAAAATCCAATTATGGATTTTAAATAATCTATTTAAAATAGAGCTAACAGTTTTATTTTTATTAGCAATTTGTTTTTTATTGGATGGATTTTTTAAAACTAATATGATTAAAGTTATTTCTTTTGGAGTCATAGCAAATTCTTATTTGTTCACGCTAAAACTTGATAAGGATTATAGTAATACAAATGTTTTAGAGCGTTTCATTTCAAATTTGTCAAAGTTTGCAGTACTTTTTGTGTCAATTGGTTTTCTATTTTATATAATGAAATGGCCTCCAATAGTTCCTATTGTATATATTGGTCAAGGGCTTGTGATAACTACATTTATTTCTTTTTTAATTCTAAAAAATAAAAATCCAAAAAGCACAATAATTACTAATGAATTAATTTTGAGAAATTTTGTTTACTCAATAATATCAATTTATATGTTTTGCTTTCCTTTGGATTAAAAAAATCAAATATCCCCAAAACTTCCTCCTTTCTAAATACTCCAAATTCTTTTCATTCGCATAAGCCTCCCTTTCAAAAGATATATTGCGATAGGCTTTGTCCCAAGATTTATATTGGAGATAGCGAATCAAAAACTCAATTCCATACCATAAGTAAAAAGGAAATATAAGTAGTTCAATTTGTTGGCGTAAATGAATCTTTTCATGATTCAGTAAAACTTTGTTTGTGAGATATTCCTTTTTTAATATGATAAATGGCCAAAGGGTAATCCCTCTGTATTTCCAGAATATTGAGAATCTTGTAAATAAAATCATTAGGTAAAATTACAAAATATATTGAATGTATAAATAGGTCTAAACTATGTTTTTAGTTAAATAACTATAAAATTAGTTGTATAACTAAAAATATAGTTATATATTTGAAATATGAAAAAAGAATTAACCAAAGCAGAGGAGCAGATAATGCAAGTTATTTGGAAAATTGAAAAAGGATTTGCAAAAGATATTTTAGAAAACATCAAAGAGCCAAAACCAGCTTATAATACTGTGTTAACAGTAGTTAGAATTCTGGTAAAGAAAGAATTTGTGGGATTCAAAACCTACGGAAAGTCTAATGAATATTATCCATTAATCTCTAAAGAAGAATATTCTTCTAATAGGATTAAAAAACTTAAAAAGAACTATTTCAATAACTCTACAAAAGAATTATTGTCATTTTTCATCAATGATAAATCTATAAGTCTAGAGGATTTAGATGAATTATTAACCCTTATTAAATCTAAAAAAGATGTATAATCTGATAGAAATAAATGTATACATTTTGTTCTTTTATTTACTCTATGTAATAATTAAGAACAAGATTAATTTCACGAATAGAAAGCGACTATTGTTATTAATCCCGCTTTTTTCACTATTGATTATAGGAATAAAAGAGCTTATAACTATTTATTCAGAAGTAACTCCTATTGCATTTCTGGAGCTAGATTTATTCGAAATTTCACAATCAGAACTTATTAGAGAAACCAATTGGTTTAAATGGGAATACTTATATTTTGCTGGAGTTGCTATTTCTATTGCAGTTTTGATTTTTAAATTAATTAGGATTACTAATTTCTTCAAGAAATTAAATTTTGACCTTAAAGATGGAATTAAAATATATCAATCCAACACAGCTGATTCTTTTACTTTTCTGAACAAAATCCACTTGAATTCATCTGATTATTCAGAGACTCCAATTATCGAAGAGCATGAGAGAATCCATGTAGAGAAGAAACATACAATTGAGTTGTTGTTGATGGAGATTTACCAATTAATATGTTGGTTTAATCCAATAATTTACCTGATGAAATGGGAATTGAAAAGAACTCAGGAATATCAAGTAGATCAAATACTGTTTGAAAAATATAAGGAAACCTATATTGAAATTCTTTTAAGTAATTCACTACAGATAAGTAAACATAAATATTTATTAACCAGCCAATTTAGTAATAAATTAAACTTGGCAAAAAGATCAATAATCATGAAAAATTCAATCAATCAAAATCTAAAATTAGTAGCTGTTATTCCAGTCTTAGTTCTCTTATTTTCTTTTGTAACTTGGACTTCAGATGATACTCCAATTCAGATGAATCCTTCTCAATTAGTAAAAGATGAAATTGTTCAGCCCCAGTTTCCAGGTGGTAATGAAGCGATGTTCAAATTTTTATCGGAGAATATCAAATATCCAGAGGCAGCGAAAAAAGCTAATAAAGAAGGTGTGGTTTATGTTGGTTTTGTAGTAAACAAAAGAGGAAAAATAAAGAAAGTGATAGTAAAGAGAAAAGTTGATGAAGAGTTAGATGCAGAAGCGGTAAGAGTAATCAAATCTATGCCCAGATGGACTCCTGGTACTATAAACGGAAAGAAAGCTAATGTTGAAATGGTAGTTCCAATAAATTATAAACTTAAATAAAATTTTATGTTAGTAGTAAAAAGGTCGGGCAATTTGTCTGACCTTTTTTTTATGCTTAAAATTCACTTATCCTCATTTAAACCCGATTAGATATTTTGACAAAATTTAACAATAGAAATTAGTATTTTTATCTTTTAAAAAATATAAAATAATAAGTATGGGGATTTTTGGAAATAATCAAAATGAGAACAATGAAATTAAGCACTACAAGGAGGCTGTTTCAAATATTAAAGAAATAATTAAGAATGAGAGGGTAGAGGTTAATGAAGCAATTTCTGAAGTATATTCAAATTCTGATAAAAATAAATCTGATTTAGCGGAAATATTTAGAATGATTTTAGATTTCTCTAATTCGGTATCAGAAAAATTAGATCAAGATGAATTAATTTCATTCACAGAAATTATTGAAAAGATGGGTAATGTATCAGTCAATATTAAAGAATCACATGATTTTATTGTAGAATTATTATCTGATCAAATAGAATTAGTAAAAGAATCATTAGAGCTAGACTCGTAATAAAAAAAAACTATGTCACAAACAGACAATCCACTTTTAAAACCCTTTGATTTAGCTCCATTTTCTAAAGTAAAAAACAAACACTTTTTACCTGCATTTATTCAATTAATTGCTGAGGCAAGAACTGAAATTGAAGCTATTGCAAATAATTCAGAAACACCCACATTTGAAAACACCATTGAAGCTATGGAGTTTTCTGGGAATCAATTAGACAGAGTATCAAGTTTGTTTTTTAATTTAAATTCAGCAGAAACCAATGACGAAATTCAACAAATAGCTCAAGAGGTTTCACCTTTATTAACTGAATTTGGAAATGATGTAACACTTAATCCAGCATTATTCAAAAGAGTAAAAGCTGTGTATGAAACTAAAGATTCATTGGAATTATCTCCTGAGCAAATCACTTTACTGGATAATTCCTACAAAGGATTTTCAAGAAATGGAGCTAATTTAAATGACTCAGACAAAGAAAAGTTAAGAGAGATTGATAATAAGCTTTCTAAAATAAAACTGACTTACGGTGAGAATATACTAGCTGAAACTAACGGGTATGAATTATACCTTCAAAATGAAGAGGATTTGGCTGGATTGCCAGATGGAACCAAAGAAGCAGCCGCTCAAGCCGCAAAAGCGAAGGGAGAAGAAGGTTGGTTGTTCACTTTGCATTATCCGAGTTATGGACCTTTTATGAAGTATGCAGACAACCGAGAATTAAGACAAAAACTCTCTGTGGCTTATGGTTTAAGAGGATTTCAAGAGAATGAGTACAACAATGAAAATAATGTGCTAGAAATAGCAAATTTAAGACACCAAAGAGCCAATTTATTGGGGTACGATACACATGCAAATTTTGTGTTGGAGGAACGAATGGCAATGAGTCCAACCAAAGTAAATAGCTTTTTGAACGAAATGCTTGAGAAAGCAAAACCATTTGCTCAAAAAGAATTTGACACTTTAGCTGAGTTTGCCAAAGAATTAGACGGAATAGAAGAACTTCAAAAATGGGATTCTTCGTATTATGCCGAGAAATTAAGAAAGAAATTATTCAATTTAGATGACGAAAAACTAAAACCCTATTTCAAATTAGAAAATGTGATTGAAGGAGCTTTTGCGGTTGCCAATAAATTATTTGGATTGACTTTTAGCAAAGTAACAGACATTGACAAATACCATTCAGAAGTAGAGACTTACGAAGTGTATGATGCTAAAAATGAGTTAGTTTCCATTTTTTACGGAGATTATTTTCCTCGCCCAGGTAAACGAAATGGAGCTTGGATGACAAGTTTTAAATCTCAACAAATCAATAACGATAAAAACGAAAGGCCACACATTTCTAATGTATGTAATTTCACTAAACCAACCGCTACCAAACCCAGTTTATTGACTTTTGATGAAGTAACTACTTTGTTTCATGAGTTTGGACATGGTTTGCACGGAATGCTCGCCAATACCACTTATCCAAGTTTATCAGGAACAAGTGTGTTTTGGGATTTTGTAGAATTACCAAGTCAAGTGCTGGAGAATTGGTGTTACGAAAAGGAATGTTTAGATTTATTTGCCAAACACTACGAAACTGGAGAAACTATTCCAATGGAATATGTAGAAAAAATAAAAGAATCTTCAACCTTCATGGAAGGACTTGCTACTTTACGTCAAGTAAGTTTTGGATTATTGGATATGAGTTGGCACGGGCAAAATCCAGAAGGAATAAAAGATGTAAAGTTTCATGAGAGAAAAACTTTTGACAAAACAGCTTTTACTCCAGATGTAGCTGAAAATTGTATGTCGGTAGCATTTTCACATATCTTTAATGGAGGCTATTCTTCAGGGTATTACAGTTACAAATGGGCAGAGGTGTTAGATGCAGATGCGTTTGCTTTTTTCAAAGAAAAAGGAATTTTTGACCGAGAAACTGGAATGAGTTTTGCCACAAGCATATTGAGCAAAGGAGGAACAGAGCACCCAATGAAATTATACAAAAGATTTAGAGGACAAGAACCAAATCCTGATGCTTTGCTAGAGAGAGCGGGGTTGGTGGAGAGTAATTAATAAAAGATTATCAAATGAAAAAAATATACCTAATAGCTTTATTTCCATTTTTTATTGGATGCAAAACCAACAAAGAAGCAACAATAGAGGAGCCTACAGAGATTATGTCTTTGCCAGAATTGACTATACAATCTGGGGAGGAAGAAACTGCTGAAATCACCCGTTATCAAGCTTCAAATACAAGAGTAAATGATTTAATTCATACCAAATTGGAGGTGAAGTTTGATTGGCAAAAACAACATTTATTAGGAACTGCTGAGCTTACTTTTGAACCTTATTTCTACAATACATCAACTTTAGTATTGGATGCGAAAGGAATGGATATTCACTCAGTAACAATGAAAGGAGCTGATTTAAAATATCTATACGATGGTATGAAAATGACTATTGATTTGGGTAAAACTTTCACAAGAAATGATTCATATAAGATTCAAATCAATTACACAGCCAAACCCAACGAATTAAAAGCAGAAGGAAGCTCGGCAATAACTGATGCCAAAGGATTGTATTTTATAAATCCATTGGACGAAGATCCAAACAAGATGCCACAAATTTGGACACAAGGAGAAACAGAATCGAGTTCTTGTTGGTTTCCTACCATTGATTCACCAAACGAGAAAACAACTCAAGAACTTTCGATTACAGTAAAAGATAAGTACAAAACTTTATCAAACGGGAAGCTAGTTTCCTCTACAAAAAATGAGGATGGAACTCGAACAGATTATTGGAAACAGGACTTGAAACACGCTCCGTATTTATTTATGATGGCTGTAGGAGAATTTAATATTACCAAAGATTCTTGGACTCGACCTGATGGAACTAAAATGGAAGTGAATTACTACACTGAGCCAGAATATACACCTTATGCTAAAGCGATTTTTGGTAAAACACCTAAGATGATTCAGTTTTTTTCAGATAAACTGGGAGTAACTTATCCTTGGGGTAAATACAACCAGATTGTTGTGAGAGACTACGTTTCGGGTGCAATGGAAAATACTACAGCAGTAATTCATGGAGATTTCTTGTACCAAACTGATAGAGAATTATTGGACTCAGACAACGAATCTATCATTGCACATGAATTGTTTCATCATTGGTTTGGAGATTTGGTTACTTGCGAATCTTGGTCAAATTTAACTATCAATGAATCTTTTGCGAACTATAGCCAATACCTATGGGATGAATTTGAGCATGGGCGAGAAGAAGCAGACATGAATGCCTATGGAGAAGCTAGAGGTTATTATCTTTCTTCTGCTCAAGGTGGGTACCATGATTTGGTGAATTTTGAATACGAAGATGAAATGGAAATGTTTGATGGACATTCCTACAATAAAGGAGGAAGAATCCTTCACATGTTGCGATATTATGTGGGAGATGATGCTTTTTTTACTTCGCTTAATCATTTCTTAAATAAAATGAAATTCAAAGCTGCTGAGGCTCATGATTTGAGACTTTCTTTTGAGGAGGTAACTGGGAAAGATTTGAATTGGTTCTTTAATCAGTGGTATTTTGACAAAGGGCATCCAACTTTGGAATATTCTCATACTTATGACGAAACCTCAAAGAAATTGACTTTGAAAGTAGAGCAGAAGCAAAACTTCAATCTGTTTCCAGTATTTCAATTGCCTATCGAAGTAGATGTTTACACAGTAAATGGGAAAGAAAGAAAATCTATTTTTGTGAATCAAAAATTTCAATCTTTTGAGTTTGAAACAGACAAACCTCTATTAGTTAATTTTGATGCAGAGAAAGTAATACTAGGAAGAAAATCTGAAGAAAAACCGAAAGAACAATGGATTTATCAATTGAATAATGCACCCCTTTATTTAGATAAAAAAGAAGCCTTAGCAAAAATTAAAAACAACCGAGATGAAGAATCTTTAATTGCAATTTTTGGATTGTTGGGCGAATCATTTTATGAGTTCAATAATATGGCAATGAGTAATTTGGGAGAAGTTTATAAACAAAAGTCGGGATTGCTAAAAGATCAACTATTAAAATTAACTACAAATAAAACATCATCAGTAAGAGCAAACGCCTTTAGGAATTTGACTGAATATTATGGAAATGATATTAATCATGAGTCAAAATTACAAGCAGGATTAAAAGATAAGTCTTATCAAGTAATTGGAGCTTGTTTGGATGGGTTGGCTGCAAGTAATCCAAAGAAAGCTATGGAGTTCGCAAAGGGGTTGGAGAAGGAGAAAAGTAACTCAGTTAAGCAAGTGATTACGGGATTGTATGCAGAATATGGAGATAAAAACAACCATGATTTTTTTATCAATGCAATTAACACAACAGATGGTTTTGCTAAGTATGGATTGCTAAGTCAGTATTCAAATTATTTAATGAAACTTGACGAAACCGAGCTTTCTAAAACAATACCTGTTTACAGCAAAGTGGTTAAAAATTCATCGGCTTGGTGGATGAAAATGTCTGGTTATCAAGGATTAATTGGAGCTAAAACTAGAATTAGTAATAGAATAGAAGAATTGAAAACTAAACTTTCTGTTACAAAAGAAGCAACTAAAAAATCAAAAATTGAAAGAGAAATTAGTGAGTTTAAGCTACAGTTGAATGAACTGAATACTGTTATTAATTCTTTAAAGAAAGAAGAAAAGGATCCTAAAGTACTTGATTATTTAGAAAATATGGATTGATGTTTTTATATACTCCAATAAAATTGATATTTTTGTGGAAACTAACACTTTAATGAAAAATTTTATTACACTTTTTTTAATTCTTTCAATTCCTTTTTTCTCTATATCGCAATACAATGAAATATTTATTTCAGAGTATGTTGAAGGGAGTAATAACAATAAGGCAATAGAATTATTTAATCCAACAACTGACACTATTGATTTGTCTAATTATGAATTAAGAAGGTATTCTAATGGTTCTGCAACCGCACTTTCAAATAAGACTTTACCTTTAGCAGGTATAATCCTTCCTAATCAAACATATGTAATAGTTCTTGACAAAAGAAATCCTTCAGGTACGGGTGCTGAGTTGCCTATTCTTCCTGCTCTTGCTGCTTTAGCTGATACTTTTGTTGACTCTAATTATTCGATCAATAATTTCATGTATTTTAATGGAAATGATGCAATAGTCTTATTTAATATATCGACATCATCTAAAGTCATAGATTTCATTGGTAAAGTCGGTGAAGATCCTGGTGTAGTTAACGGAGTTAGTTCATCTCATAGATCTTATGGGTGGCCATTAATTTCAGTGTCATCTGACTCAACTTCATGGACATACAATCATACTTTAAGAAGGAAATCTATTATCAATATAGGAGATACAAATCCTTTTCCTTCAGTTTATGACCCGAGACTTCAATGGGATTCATTGCCTATGAATACCTTTTCAGGTTTAGGTTCTCATTCTGTTATTTGTAATTCAGTTTATGATACTATATATGATACAATTTGTGCCTCTTTTTATGTAAGTCCTTCTGGAAAAACAATAACATCTTCAGGTATTTATAACGACACAATTAATATTGCGGCTAGTTGTGATAGTATTTTTCAAATAAACTTAATTTTACACCCGAGAGTTGATTCTATATACCAATTACAACATGGATTATATGCTGCCACAAGAGGTGCAAGTTACCGATGGTTTGCCGATTGTGATTTTACACCTGGGTTCAGTCCAATTCCTGGAGCAAACAACCGTAGTTTTATCCCTACAAATTACCACCGTTCTTATTCTGTGGAGGTAACTTTAAGCGGTTGTAAAGATACTTCAAGATGTATTGTGTTAGATACCAATTGCTGGGCTGCTTTTTATCCAAAACAATTAACTTCAGGTTATGTGTATTTAGAGGTTGATTCGTCTTATGGAGCAGGAGGATTAAGATACACTTGGTATTTTGGAGATGGAGATAGTGCAGTACAAAAATATCCTACTCATACTTATGCTTCAAGTGGAAGTTATTTAGTGTGTTTAAAAATAAATGATTCCTTATCTGGGTGCGAAAATTACTACTGTGACTCTATTACGGTTGATTCTACAGGGATTTTAAGAAGTAGTGGATTTAGTATTTCTGTAATAAAAGCAGGAACTTTGGGAGTGAATGAAAACGAAGCTTTTACTAATGTAAAACTCTATCCAAATCCAACCTCAGGCGATATAAAGGTTCAGTTTAGTGAAATCCAAAATAATACCAGTTTATCAATAATAAGTTTGAATGGACAATTGATGTATTCTGAAGAAATAAATACGAAGAATACAATGAAAATTGACACCCGAAACTTTGCCAAAGGGGTTTATATAGTTCAATTAAGAAGTAAAGAAGGGAGGAAGAATATGAAATTGATTATTCAATAAATATATTCTTAAAGAAAATTGAATCCTTCCCAAGCTAATTGGGAAGGATTTTTTATTTCTTGTACTTTCTTAAATTTCGTCTATAAGTTCTTTTCTTTTTTCTGATGAGTTTTCTGCGTTCTTTTTTTGTTAAAGTTGGACAACATTCGCAATTAAAAGTGCAACAATCATGACTGTGATTGCAATTTGAAAGCTTTAGGACTTCTAATTCAATTTGTTTCATAGATTTTCCTCCAGTACAACATAGGCAATTCACCTCACAACAAATATGTCCATGGGCACAATCTTGAATTACAGTTTTTCTTTTGTTAGTAGAATCTAGGAAATAAAATCTATAAGGTTTTAGCGTTGAGTCTTTGCTCATCATATCTTCATGAATACATTGAGGGCAAGCTTGTCCAAGATTTTGGTCATAATCATGTTTGCAAAAGGGTGATCCAGTAACAGGAATTTCAAAAGTGGCATTTTTCTTTCTTAAATTTTCCGGACAACATTCACAAAATGTGGTTTGACAGCAAATATGTCCATGGTTGCAACCTCCCATCAAAATTTGTTGCATTCGATTAATTGAATCTTGAAAATGTTTTTTCTTATAACTTGAATCATACTGCATTCTGTAAGTATGCAAGCATTGTGGACAAGCCAAACCTCTTAATTGATCCCAGCCATGTTCGCAGGTATTTGGTTCTCTAATTTTTAAACGAAAAGATGTATCTAAGCTAATTCTTTTAAGTTCATTTTCACATGTAAGGCAAGGAACTGCTCGCCATGTATCGTAACCATGCTTACAGTATCTTTCTGGAGTTTGATTATTAAAGATGTTTTTGGTAACGCTTGACTTACCTATTCTAATCAAATGATATTCGGGATAATAACCCCAAGAAGAATTGCCAATGTAAGTGTAAAACTTTTGTCCTAAAACTGAAAAGGCAGAATCGCCATATTTAAAATTTGCTACAGGTTTACTTTTTGTAAAATAATTAGCATGAGGTCCTTCAGTAAACTGACGTTTTCCAATCTTCACTAATTTATAGGTAATCTTAGATTTTTTGAATGGTGCATTGTGTAATTGAAGTTGCTCATTAATCCAAGTTGAATCTTCTCCGAAAAATGATCTGCCTCTCAAGCTATCCTCAATTGTAATGAGAATATGTGCTTGTTTAGTTGAATTTGTATCCTGAGAAATCCCAAAATTGTAGGATGATAACATTAGTATTAACGATAAAAATAGTTTTGACAAAATTCTCATACTCCTAAATTAGATAAAAGGAAAGGTTATTTTTTCAATTTAGTAATCTTTAACAATAATCTTAGTTTCAACTTTCAATTCAATCACAACTTCACTATCTTAGCAATCCGTTACAAAACGCAGTTTTACAAAAACTATTGACTAATTACTAACGACTAATTACTATTTAAAAATGTCAGACGATAAAAAAATAATATTCTCAATGGACAGGGTGAACAAAACCACTCCATCTGGGCAACATATACTTAAAGATATTTACCTTTCTTTCTTTTACGGAGCCAAAATTGGAATCCTTGGATTGAACGGATCGGGTAAATCTACTGTAATGAAAATCATTGCAGGTTTGGACAAAGATTACCAAGGAGAAGTGGTATTTCAGGATGGTTACACGGTAGGTTATTTACCTCAAGAACCAAAATTGGATCCAACTAAAACAGTGAAAGAAATTGTGCAAGAAGGAGTACAAAGTACGATGGATATTTTGGCTGAATATGAGGAAATCAATAATAAATTCATGGACGAAGAAATCATGAATGACCCAGATAAAATGCAGGCTTTGATTGACAGACAAGGAGAAGTGCAAGGAAAAATTGACCAATTGGATGCCTGGGATATTGACAGCAAATTGGAGCAAGCAATGGGAGCTTTGAGAACTCCGGAAGGAGATGTTTCTGTTGAGAATTTATCTGGAGGAGAGTTGAGAAGGGTTGCTTTGTGCAGATTATTATTACAAAACCCAGATGTATTACTATTGGATGAACCAACTAACCACCTTGATACTGAGTCGGTACAATGGTTGGAGCAACACCTTAATCAATATGCAGGAACTGTAATTGCAGTAACTCACGATAGATTTTTCTTGGATAATATCGCAGGATGGATTCTTGAATTGGACAGAGGAAAGGGAATTCCTTGGAAAGGAAATTATAGCTCTTGGATGGATCAAAAATTAAAAAGATTACAACAAGAAGAGAAAACGGAAAGTAAAAGACAAAAGCACTTACAAAGAGAGTTAGACTGGGTGAATCAAAACCCAAAAGGAAGAAGAGCTAAAAACAAAGCGCGTATCGCCAACTACGAACAAATGTTGAATCAGAAATCGGCTGAGAAAGAAAAAACACTGGAGATTCCAATTCCTAACGGACCAAGATTGGGTAAAGAAGTAATTGAAGCCATCAATGTTTCAAAAGCATTTGGGGACAAAGTATTGTACGAAGACTTAAATTTTAAATTACCACCAGCAGGAATCGTAGGAATTATTGGTCCAAATGGAGCAGGGAAAACTACCATGTTCAGAATGATTATGGGAGAAGATACACCAGATTCTGGAGAATTTAAGGTTGGGGACACTGTGAAGATTGGTTACGTAGATCAGAAACACAAAGACATGGATCCCGAAAAAACGGTATATGAAGTAGTTTCTGGAGGAGCTGATAACATTGAGATAGGAGGAGAAAAAATAAATGCAAGGAGTTATATTTCTAGATTTAATTTTGGAGGAAATTCTCAAAGTAAAAAGATAAAAGTATTGTCTGGTGGAGAAAGAAATAGATTGCATTTAGCAATGACTTTAAAAACAGAGGCAAATGTATTGTTATTGGATGAGCCAACCAATGATTTGGATGTTAACACATTGAGAGCTTTAGAGGAAGGAATTCAGAACTTTGCAGGATGTGCAGTAATTATTTCTCACGACAGATGGTTTTTAGAAAGAATCTGTACCCATATTCTTGCATTTGAGAATGACTCAGAAGTATATTATTTTGAAGGAACTTACGAGGAATACGAAGAGAATAAATTAAAACGATTAGGAAATACAGTTCCTACCAGAGTGAAATATAAGAAGTTGTTGAGAGATTAATTCTCAGCTTATTTCTCATTAAATAAGGAATTATCAATTACACACTATTAACTATTAATTAAAAAATCATGGCACAACCAGAATTTGAAATACCAAAACTATCAAGAGGAGGAATATTTGGAGTAGGAGGAATTATTATATTAGTCCTATTATTAATCCTAGTTTGGAAATCATCCAAAAATATAGGATATGGAGAAGCAGGGGTTTTATTTAAAACTTTTGGACAAGGAGTTGTAACTGATGAACCGCCTTTGGGAGAAGGGTTTCATATTATTGCACCTTGGAATAAAGTAGAAAAGTACAATACCAAACAACAAGAGTTGTTTCAAAAAGATATGACGGTACTTTCATCAAACGGATTGGAAATTAACTTAGATATTTCTGTTTTGTACCAACCAGATTTGAAAAATCTTGGAAAATTGCACCAAACAAAAGGGACAAGTTATGTAGAAACGGTAATTGCTCCACAAATTAGAGCAGTAACAAGAAGTGTTGTGGGAAGATATACTCCAGAACAATTATATTCTTCAAAAAGGGATGCAATCCAGAATGAAATTTATGGAGAAATGAAAATTGAATTGGAAAAACAATTTGTTCAATTGAATGCGGTATTAGTAAGAAACGTAACGCTTCCAGTTAAAATTAAAAACTACATTGAAAAGAAATTAGGGCAAGAGCAAGAGACTTTGGAATATGAATTCAGACTTGAAAAAGCTAAAAAAGAAGCTGAAAGACAAAAAATTGACGCAGAAGGGAAAGCTGCAGCAAACAAAATATTGAGTGCTTCTTTGACAGATAAAATTCTGAAAGAAAAAGGAATTGAAGCTACTCTGCAATTATCTAAATCACCAAACTCCAAAGTGGTAGTTATTGGTGGAGCAGATGGAATGCCGTTAATTTTGGGGAATCAGTAATTATTACTTCTCGATACAAATTATTAATTGACTATCGTCAAATAATAATTCACTCGAAATGACAGAGTTTTGTCAGTTCGAGTGATTTTGTTTGAGTGATAACGAAAATAAAATTGTATCGAGAACAATTAACCCTCATTATGATAAGGTTGTCCTTTCAGAATGGTCATTCCTCTGTAGATTTGTTCTAGTAAAAAAGTTCGAATCATTTGGTGAGAAAAAGTCATGTTTGAGAGGCTAAATTTCATTGGGTGTTTTTTATAAATTTCCTCTGAGAAACCATAGGCACCCCCAATAATAAATACCAAGTCTTTAATGCCTTGGTTCATTTTCTTTTGTAAAAATTGAGAAAATTGAACCGAGGTTTTTTGTTTCCCTTTTTCGTCCATCAACCAAACTTCATCAGTTGGGTTTAGGTGTTTTAAAATCAACTCTCCTTCTTTTTGTTGAATTTGAGCAAGAGATAGATTCTTGGTTTTCTTAAGTTCAGGAATTGTAATGTAATTAACTTTGATGTAGTGTTTTAATCTATTCAAATATTCAGTTTCAGCCTCATTAAAATAGGATTTATTTGTTTTGCCAACTACAATTAATTTGATGTTCATGACTATGATTTTTCAGTAGAAAAAGCCTCTTTTATTTCTTCTGTAATTCTTGCAGGGCGGTGGGTTTTTAAATCCAATACTACAAAAGTAACTTCTGCACTTGCCACTAATTCTCCTGTGCTTTTTTTAGTCATAATTTGGTCGATAGTCAGACTAGAATTTCCCATTCTTTTTATCACTTGAGAAAATGTTAAAACATCACCATTGTGAGAAGGACGCTTATAAGAAATATTGATATTTACCACAGCAAATCCCCAGTTGTTTTTAGTTAGCGTTTCTTGAAAATTTGTGGCATCAATGTACCTCCATCTTGCTTCTTCCATGAGTTCCAAGTATCGTGCATTGTTCATGTGTCCAAACACATCAATGTGATACCCTCTTATTTTTATATCCGTAGAAAAATCCATTTAGTTTATTTTGATTTTCAAAGGTAAATTATTTTTTCAAAGAATCTCTCCTCTTGAGAGGGGATAAAGGGGTGTGTTATTTATCTTTGTAACAAGAAAACACATTCTTTATGTCTCAAATTTATGATTACGCAGTAGTAGGAGGAGGAATTGTAGGGTTATCCACAGCCTACAAACTGACTCAAAAATTCCCTCAAGCCAAGGTATTGGTAATTGAGAAAGAAAACCAACTTTCTGCTCATCAAACGGGAAATAACTCTGGAGTCATTCACTCAGGGCTTTATTACACACCTGGTTCGCTTAAAGCTGAAAACTGCAGAGAAGGAAGGCATGAATTGGTGGCTTTTGCTCAAAAATACAATGTTCCTCATGATGTATGCGGAAAAGTAATTGTAGCAACTGACGAAAAGGAACTGCCTTTCATGAATAAAATTTATGAAAATGGGATTGCTAATAAAACGGAAGGAATTAGTAAAATAACAGCTGATGAAGTAAAACAAATTGAGCCTTTTGTTGAATCTATTGGAGGAATTCATGTGGCTTGTACCGGAATTATTGATTATCCAGCAGTGGTTTTCAAACTGGCAGAGTTAATCAAGCAACATACTGTTCCAGCTGAAATTAAATTAGGCGAAGAAGTAAAAGGAATTGAAAAAGGAGAAATTTCTACATTGATAACTAATAAAGGAAGTTACAAAGCCAAGAAACTCATATTTTGTGGAGGACTGCAAGCAGATAGATTGGCAAAAAAAGATGGAGTAGATTTAAAAGAAAAAGTAGTTCCTTTTCGCGGAGATTATTATGAATTAACCGAACAAGCCAAACACAAAGTAAAGCACTTAATTTACCCAGTTCCTAATCCTGATTTTCCATTTTTGGGAGTGCATTTTACAAGAATGACCAACGGAGAAATAGAGTGTGGTCCTAATGCCGTATTTTCTTTTAAAAGAGAGGGCTACAACCGGACTGCTTTTAGTTTAAAAGATACAGCCGATGCCTTAAGCTACAAAGGAACTTGGAAGCTCCTTACCGAAAACAGTAAATATGCTTGGATGGAATACCGCAGGGCTTTTTCTAAAAAATTATTTTTAGAAACCCTACAACGAATGATTCCTTCTCTCGAAATGGACGATTTACGGAAGGCTAGGAGTGGAGTGCGCGCTCAATTATTGGGAGTAAATGGCGAAACTCGAGACGATTTTAGAATCGAATACAGCGGAAATAGTATTCACGTATTGAATGCTCCCTCGCCAGCTGCAACAGCAGGTTTGGCTATTGGACAGAAGATTGTGGATAGGGTTGGGGGTAATGGTTAGAAAATAGAGTGTTTTTTAGGAAGGTTATAGCAAATTTAAAATGTGTTTATCTAATACTTGTAATATTATTTTTTTGTGTTTACATTAGCATACTATGATTAGCGAAATAAAAGGATCAGATATTAGAAATTTAAGATTTGAAAGAGGAATTAGTCAAGCTAAACTTTCCTATTTATCTGGTATTGTTCAAGCTAAAATATCATCATGGGAGTTGGAAAAAGAAAATATTCCAGAAAAAAAATATTATGATTTAATTAAATTACTTTCTAATATTGATGAA
>CAKZNB010000025.1 GCA_937129365.1 uncultured Flavobacteriales bacterium | reverse complement strand
AAATATGTTATTGCACAGTTTATTGGAGCCATGTTAGGAGCTTTTTTTGTTTGGGTTTTTTATAGAGATCATTTTAAAGCAACTGAAGATGGTGAGCTTAAAAAAGCTATTTTTTGTACTTCACCTGCAATCAGAAATTTTTCTAGTAATTTAATTAGTGAAATTATAGGTTGTTTTGTGTTGGTTTTTGTGGTTTTATATTTTACAGGAGCTGCATTAAATAATATTGATACAACAACACCTATAGGTTTAGGTTCTCTAGGTGCAATGCCTGTTGCAATTTTAGTTTGGGTTATTGGTTTGTCTTTAGGAGGTACAACTGGTTATGCAATTAATCCTGCAAGAGATTTAGGTCCAAGAATTGTGCATGCAATTTTACCAATAAAGAATAAAGCTTCTAGCGATTGGAGTTACTCTTGGATTCCTGTTGTGGGGCCAGTTGTTGGAGCTGTTGTAGCTGCGTTATTGTTTTTAGTTTTGTCATCTTAAATTCTTTTATGTAGAAATATGCGACTAAAGTTCTTGTTATTTTTTCTTATTTCTTCAAGTTTGATAGGGCAGGAGATTCCGCCAATTTTAAAATTTCAACCAGAAAAATACCATGCAGAAAACCAGAATTGGGCAATAACGCAGAATAAAGAGAAATTTATTTTTGTTGCAAATAAACTTCCGTTTACATAAGGGAAATCATTTAAAAATGTAGGTAAATCTAACTTAATAATATCTTCTGCTCAAGGTAGTTGTGGTTGTACTGTCCCTACTTATTCAAAAGAGCCAATTGCACCAGGAGAAACTGGAGAAATTGCTGTTGAATACAAGCCAGCAGGTCAATCAGGAGTTCAAACTAAGTATGTAACAATTACTGCAAACACAAATCCTGCAACAACTCAGTTAACAATCACAGGAGATATTCAAGCAGATCCTAATGCTCCGCAGCAACCTGCACAACCTATTGCCCCAGAAGGAGTTCAAATCCAATAAAAGTTTTAAATGCATTACAGAATCATTGCATTTTGCTTAATCTTACTCACTATTTCTTCTTGCGTAAGCAAGAAGAAATACAATGAGTTGGGTCAATACTATGAAAACGTAGAAAATGACCTAAAAAAAGCCCGAAAAGAAATTGCTGATTTAAAACATGAATTAGCAGTAAAAAACAAATTAGGTGTTGAAAAAGTAATTCCAATAACCACCTATAAGTTCAATAAACTAGAACATGATTTTGGAAGTATTGCTTTAGGTTACGAATACACAACAACCTTTACTGTAACCAATACTGGAACAGAAAAGTTAGTGTTTACAAATGTTAGAGGTTCATGTACTTGCACTGTCCCAGAATATTCTAAAGAGCCAATTGAACCTGGAAAAACAGGCACAATAAAGGTTAAATTTACTCCAGGAATGCCTTTGGGAGAACAAATTAAATACGTAACTATTACTGCAAACACAAAAAGAAAAATAGCAGTAATTAGTGTAAAAGGTAATGTAAGAAAGAACTAATTTTCACCGAAGGATTTATCAGGTGGTTTCGTCTAATAATTTTTCAATCCCTTTAAAATTAAGATGAAAAATGAATTCCAATTTAAAAGTATTTATAATGAATACGCCAAATTGGTTTACAACCTCTCCCTCCATTATTTAAAGAATCAAGAAGATGCCCAAGAGGCAACACAAGATGTTTTTGTAAAAATCTACAAGAAGATAGAAGGATTTAATAATAAATCCAGTCTAAAAACTTGGATATACAGAATAACGATAAATCATTGTTTGGATGTAATCAAGTCCAAAAACAGAAAATTAAGGACTCTGTTCTCCAGAGAATATGAGGATAATGACAAGATAGACTTTGATCATCCGGGGATAAAAATTGAAAGCAAGGAAGCTGTTGAAAGAATAATGGGAGCAATTGGTGAGCTTCCAGAAAATCAAAAAACAGCATTAATATTAAAAAGTATTGAAGGCTTGAGCCAAAAAGAAATAGCCGAAATATTATCTATCAAAGAAAAAGCATTGGAATCTTTGCTATCAAGAGCAAGAGCAAACTTGAAAAAAACTATAAAATGGAAAACGAGACATTAAATAAAGAGCAATTCAATTGTGTTGAGGTTCCAGATTTTCTTTATGATAGTATTAAAGAAAAAATAGAACTTCATGAGCGTAAAATTAAGTTGCAATCTAGGCTTATAGTAGCTGCAGCTGTGATAACTCTATTCGTAAATGTTGGAATAATTAGCCAGTACGATAGTTTTCAAAACAGCGATGAAGCAGACGCACTAAACCCATATTCGCTAAATACTTTATACGATTAAAAAGATGAATAAAACTGCAAAAATAATTATCGCTGTATTATTGATTTCTAATTTATTATTAGTTGGATTTCTTTTTATGGGTAAGAATAAAAAACACCAAAGGAAAATACCAAGTGAAATCATTATAGAAAAACTTAGGTTTGATGATTCTCAACAATCAAGCTACCAAGAATTGATAGAGGTTCATAGAAAAAGTGTACAAAAAACGCATGAAAAAATCGTTAAAACTAAAAACAGGTTTTATAAAAGCTTGAAGGACGAATCACCTAGTATAAATGACTCGTTAAGAAACGAAATAATTAAAGGAATAAAAGAAATAGAAACATTACACTTTAATCATTTTCAGTATATTAAAGAATTATGTAGCGATTCACAAAAAGAAAAATTCAACAATATGGTAGATGAATTGAGTACAATTTTTCAACCAAAAAGAAGACCAAAAAACAAACGGCATGGTAAATAAATTAACTAAAACAGGTTTAATAATAGCATCTATCTCGATAGCTGTTTTTTCTTGTAAAAAAGATGAACCTAAAGTTGCGGAATGTACAACAACCTCTACAACACCTACCGATAATTGTATAACAGACCAAGTTTTGGATGGCTCTAGAGGGCCTTGTGGCGAAACTTTAACAATTACACCGCAATATTCTGAGTCAGTTTCTGGAACTACCAGAACCATTACTTCAAACTCAATTCCTAGCCACATGGTAGGAAAATTTGGAGGAGGTATGGGTTCGCTTAATCCTAATGCGATCTCTGCTCAATCTGAAACCTATAATGTTACAACAACTCCTTCGGCAGCATCAAGTTTTACAGCCTTACTTTCAACAATTGGGATGGGGCCAAATGTTGGACCACAATATTCTTTCGGTGTTTTAAAAAATGGAGTCGAATTAGACCCTGTAGCAGCCGAGCCTTTTCCTCACACTAGCAGAATGGATCCTAATGTAAATTGGGCTTGGAATTTAGAAGCATTAAATGTTAATTTAGGATTAGATTGTAACAGTGCACATGTTCAACCAACCGGAAAATATCACTACCATGGTTCTCCGACATTATATTTACAAAGTTTATCAATTTCAACCACCGCAATGACTTTAATAGGTTATGCAGCAGATGGATTTCCAATTTATTATAAATATGCTTATTCAACAGCGAATGACAACTCTTCAGCTGTGGTTTCAATGACCTCTAGTTATAAATTAAAATCTGGAAAAAGAGGAGGCGATGGAATTACTGCACCATGTGATGTGTACAACGGAATTTATAGTAATGACTACGAGTATGTATCAGGTCATGGAACTTTGGATGAAGCAAACGGAAGAACTGGTGTAACTCCAGAATATCCATCAGGAACCTATTATTATGTAATTACAGATGAATTCCCAAGTATCCCAAGGTATTTTAGAGGAACACCTTCAGCAGATTTTAAAATAGGACCTCCATGATAAATTTTTTTATAATGATAGGATTATTATTTTCAATTAATCCATTATTTTCTCATTCACCTAATGAAGTGTCTTTTTCGATTTACAAAGAAGACACTTTTATTTTGGTTGATGCAGAGTTTCCTTGGTCATTGAGAAATGCTGTATTTATGTATGATTCAACTTTAAATAACCAATCTACTTTTCAAGACATTCAGAATTCCTTGTTTAGATATATTGAGGCTAATTTGATTATTAAAGCTGAAAATGAAGAGATTTTAAAACTGCTAAAAGTAACCGACAAAAAAGGGAAATCTCACCATGAGGAATATCAATTGGTTTTTGAAAAAAAGACTATCAAAAGTATAAGAAACACTTTGCTATTTAATTTTAGCAGCAAACAAAAGAATTTTCATGTTTTAGATGTCAACGAACAAAAAACAGAGTTTGTTTTAACCAAAGACAATCCTGAAATTACTTTTGAAGCAGAAAGCTCAATTTCCTATTTGTGGTTTTTACTTGGAGGAATAGTCCTTTTGTTAGGATTGTTTTTTTATAAAAGCTAAGGTTTTTTCTTAACCATTACAATTCTAAACCCAGTAAATGGATTTGCCTTTTTATCCCATTTTTCTTTAGAACCAATTTGTAAGAAATAGCTCTTACTTTTCCAAGAACCACCCTTAGTAAAATTAGAATCAAGCAATATTTCCGCAATATTTCCAGCCATGTTGTAAATTCCATAACCGTTCGGAAAATAAGAATTTACAGGAGCGATTACAGCTTCTCCATCGTAATCGTGCAAATCAGTAAAATGGGAGTGGAAAAAGTTATTGAGCGATAATGTATCGTATCCATGTACATTTTCATCTTCACTCATTTTTGGATTGAAATTTGCTAAATAATTTCCTTTGCTGTTTCTCAAATAATTTCCTCCCCAAGGATAAATAAACTCAGGACTTCCCCCTCTTGCGGCTAGTTTCCACTCTTGTTCGGTTGGGAGGCGAATCTCTACCTTTTCACTAAATACTTCAAAGTATTTCTTTTTAATAAACTCACAAAATATTTCCGTTTCCCAGACTTCTGTATTTACTTTAGGGTGATTGTAAAAGTTAGGATGAGTTGAATAATTTGTTGCCCAAACTTGGCTGTATGGAAAAACTCCATCCCAAATAGATTCTCTTTTAAGTTCATCTTCAATTTCAAGAGCTTTCATATAATCTTTTTTGCACAATTCAAATAATTCATTTGTTACCTCATATTTCCCAACCGAAAGTGTATCATTTATCTCTGCAAAATACTTTCTAAAGAATTTTTTATTCAGAACTAAGGGTTTAGACTTTTTCTTGGGCTGAGGCAATTGAATAATTTCTACAACATACCTAAACCCAACTTCTGGCGAAGCAGAATACACATATTGTTTTTTTTCAATCTGTAGCCAATCCGCTCTATTGTTCCAACTTCCACCTTTTACTATTCCTTTTTCAGCTACCATTTCGCTTACGTTTCCACTCATGCAATAAAGTCCATATGGGTTTGTCCAATAAGAAGTGACAGGAGCGGTGATTGTTGCTCCATCCATCATTGTATTCCCTTTTCTTAGCACAAAATTAGCTTGAAATTTCCCTTTATTCTTTCCTTTTTCTACTCGCATAGATTGCGTACCCCAAGGATAAACAGCAAATTGATTTCCTCCTCTTGCGGCAAACTCCCATTCTTTTTCTGTGGGTAATCTCACTAATACTTTTTGATTAGGAAAACTTTGATTTAACCGTTTAGTGAGCCAATTACAATATGCTTTAGCATTTTCATGAGTAACATTTACCAAAGGATAATCCGAATAAGCTGGATGCCTAAAATAATATTTTATTTGAGGCTCACAATATTTATGAATCCCCCACATTTTAGACTGGGGTAAATTATTTAGACTATCTTCTTCAGAAATAGAAGACAAAAATTCATGATAAAAACGATTACTCACTTCCGTTTTACTCATGTACAAATACTCTCCTCTAATTGGCTCACAATTTGGTATTTGAGCCAAAGAAGCAAGCACAATACAAAACAATATTGCAGTGAAAATATAACGCATAAATCTCTTTTTTACTATTTGTAACCATGAATAAAAATATAGTTACAATACTTTAACAACAAATAATACCATTTTATTGGAGATACTCCTCTCAAACTCTTATTTTTATACTTTCTGAAGTAAAAAATTATTCCAAATGACCAAAATACTCGTAATTGATGACGAAAGACCGATAAGAAGTGTACTAAGAGAAATCTTAGAAAACGAAAAATATCAAGTAGATGATGCCGAAAATGGCAAGGTTGGATTCAACTTAGCTTCCAAAAACAAATACGATGTGATTTTGTGTGACATCAAAATGCCGGAAATGGATGGAGTTGAGGTGCTAGAAAAACTCCAATCAACAGGAGTGGATTCTCCAGTAATAATGATTTCTGGTCATGGAACTATTGATACAGCTGTAGAATGTTTGCAAAAAGGAGCTTATGATTTTATTCAAAAACCCTTAGATTTAAATAGAACATTAGTTAGCATCAGAAATGCTTTTGAAAGAAGTGATTTGGTAGAGGAAACCAAAGTGTTAAAACGTAAAATTCACAAAGGGAAAACTACAGACATTATTGGTGAATCTAAAGAGATTGCTGCCATTAAAGAAATGATTGAAAAAGTAGCACCTTCAGATGCTCGAGTTTTAATAACAGGAGGAAACGGAAGTGGAAAAGAGCTGGTTGCAAGACAACTGCATGAGCAAAGTTCAAGAGCCAAAGCACCTTTTATAGAAGTAAATTGTGCTGCAATTCCTGCAGAATTAATTGAAAGCGAATTATTTGGACACGAAAAAGGAGCATTTACTTCTGCCATCAAACAAAGAAAAGGAAAATTTGAACAAGCAGAAGGTGGAACCATATTTTTAGATGAAATAGGTGATATGAGTCTACCAGCTCAAGCTAAAGTGTTGAGAGCACTTCAAGAACACAAAATCACCAGAGTTGGTGGCGACAAAGATATCAAAGTGAATGTGAGAGTATTGACAGCAACCAACAAAAACTTAAAAGAAGAAATAGCGGAAAAGAAATTTCGTGAAGATTTATACCACAGATTAGCGGTCATTTTGATTCATGTGCCATCATTGAATGAAAGAAAAGATGACATACCAATGTTAGCAGAGCATTTCATTGGAATTATCTGCCAAGAACAAGGAATACATGTTAAATCATTTTCAAAAGATGCTTTGAGCGAGTTACAGAAAATTGACTGGACAGGAAATATAAGAGAACTAAGAAATATAGTTGAGAGATTGGTTATTTTGTGTGAAGATGAAATAAAAGGGGATGAGATTAAATTATATGCAAATCCTACAAAATAAATGAGCAAAGAAAAACCATACTGCGATAGCACAACTCATTACTCTCGAATGACGACTCGAGAAGTGAAAGTAGGAGAGGTAGGAATTGGCGGAGATAATCCAATTAGGATTCAATCCATGACTACTGCTGATACGATGAATACCGAAAAATCGGTAGAAGAAACGATTAGCTTAGCAAAAGTAGGTTGCGAAATTGTGCGATTAACCGCTCCAAGCAAAAGAGATGCTGAGAATCTGAGAGAAATTAAGCGGTTGGTTCGAGAAGCAGGGTATGATGTCCCTTTGGTTGCTGACATTCATTTTACACCTAATGCAGCCGAGGTGGCTGCTGGAATTGTAGAAAAAGTGAGGGTAAATCCAGGAAATTATGCTGATAAAAAACAATTCAACGAATATAAATATACCGATGAATCGTATCAAGAAGAATTAGAACGAATAAGAAGTAAATTTACCCCTCTAGTCCTTTTATGTAAAGAGAATGGAGTTGCTATGCGAATTGGGACAAACCATGGTTCTTTGTCTGATAGAATACTGAGTAGGTATGGAGATACTCCACTCGGAATGGTAGAATCTGCTATGGAGTTTATACGAATTTGTAGAGACCATAATTACCATGAATTGGTGCTTTCCATGAAGGCAAGTAACCCGAAAGTGATGGTGCAGGCATACCGATTATTGGTTGCTACAATGCTAGAACAAGACATGAATTATCCACTCCATTTGGGAGTAACTGAAGCTGGAGAAGCCGAAGAGGGTAGAATAAAATCAGCAGTAGGAATAGGAGCTTTATTGGAAGATGGAATAGGAGATACAATAAGGGTTTCCTTAACCGAAAAAGCTGAAGCAGAAATTCCTGTAGCTCAAAAAATTGTAGCTAGATATGAGAATAGAGCGAATCATAAAGATTTTAGTTTAAAGTTTTCAAACTATATTAATCCATTCGAATATTCACACCGAGAATCTAATAAAGTGATGAATATTGGCGGAGGAAATGTACCCATAGTCATGGCAGATTTTTCTTTGAAAAAAGAAATCAAACCCGCTAATCTTTTTGCCTTGGGGTACAATTATTCTGTGCAATTGGATAAATGGAATTTAACTGATCAAGCTTGCGATTACATCTTTTTGAATAAAAATACGGTTGATTTTGAAATTCCGGGAACCTTAGGGTTAGTATATGAATATGAAACTTGGAAATCTCAAAAAAAAACTCCTAGGTCTTATCCTTTTATGGATGCAAAATTATACCAGACTGATTGTGAAAAACATCCACATCTTAATTTTATATACACTCTGTTAGAAGATTTAACGGAAGAATTTAGTATTAAAATCAAAAGTGATTCTACAGCGGTTTTAGTAATTGACACTTACAACGAACATGGAATGGCTGAGCAAAGACAATTGTTCAATGGACTGTTTCATTATGGATGTAAAACTCCAGTAGTAATTGGAAGAGCTTATGGAAATCTGGAACCGGAACAACTACAAATTGATGCTTCAGTAGATATGGGAAGTTTATTAGTTGATGGATTAGGGGATGGAATTTTCATAGCAGCAGAAAATTGTGGTGGAGATAAATTCATCAATGAAGTTGGTTTTGGAATCCTACAAGCAACTCGAACCAGAATATCAAAAACTGAATATATTTCTTGCCCATCTTGCGGAAGAACCTTATTTGATTTACAAGAAACTACAGCGAAAATCCGTGCAAAGACAAGCCACTTGAAAGGGTTGAAAATTGGAATAATGGGTTGTATTGTAAATGGCCCAGGCGAAATGGCTGATGCTGACTATGGATATGTAGGAACAGGAAAGGGAAAAATTACTTTGTACAAAGAGAAAACAGTTGTAAAGAAAAACATCCCAGAAGATGATGCTTTAGATGAGTTAATTGACTTAATAAAAAGTCACGGAGATTGGGTGGATAATTAAGAGAAAAAGCCTCATTTTAATTTATTTAGCAAATTAGGCAACCCATTTTAACACAAATCGTTATATTTAACACAAACTATTAGTTATGAGGCGATATATATACACAATTTTACTACTTTTTGTAGGTACAGTAGGTTTCAATCAAGAAATCTGTGACAATGGAATTGATGATGATTTAGATGGTTTAGTTGATTTATATGATACAACTGACTGCCGATGTGAGATAGCAACTCCAGATACGGTTATTACTTCTTTAATACCAAATCCATCTTTTGAGGCCAGAACTTGTTGTCCATCAACGCTTAGTCAACTTACATGTGCTAATAATTGGATTCAAGCATCAAATGCAACATCTGATTATTTTAATACCTGTGGAGTTACAGGAATAGGAACTTTCCAAAGGCCCGCGTTACCATTGCCTGGAGGTGGTGCAGGATATGTAGGTTTTTATAGTTCATTGAACTGGGAAGAAAATATTGGTACCTGTCTTAGTGGTCCAATGGTTGCAGGAACTAGTTATACACTTTCAATTCATTTAGCTTGGGCTAGATTTGACTCATTATTTAATTTTAGACTATATGGAACCCCAAATTGTACTGATTTACCTTGGGCAACCAATACATGCCCAGTAGGTTCTGGATCTTGGGTTCAATTAGCTGGACAAGCAGTTCAACTATCAAACACAGGTGCTTGGACTCAAATCTTTGTTACTTTCACACCAACCGTAAATATCAATGCAATTTCTATTGGTGGAGCTTGCGGAGGTCAAGCAACAGCATATAGTTATTACTATGCGGATGAATTGATTTTGAACAAATCGTCAAAATTTTTCTCACCAGTTGCCAAGATAACTGACACAGGGCATTATTGCCAAGGAAATTTAATTTTAAAATCAAACTATGATTCAGTTCCTAATTCTTTTCAATGGTACAAAGATAGCATCGCAATAGTAGGCGCTACAGACACAAATTTTTCTGTTCCAAACGGAGGAACAGGGATATATCAAGTTAGAATGATTTATGATTCTGGATGCGTAGTTACTGAGCCATTTCTTGTAGACACAACAATTATAACTTTTGATAAAGATAGTTTAGGAACTTGTCCTTTAGGATTACAAACAGGACTTATAAGTTTTAAAAATGTTGCTGGAGGAACCGCCCCCTATGAGTTTCAATTAAACTCTGGAGTGTTTGTAACCGATACATTTTTTAATAATCTGTCACCCGGAACATACAATTTAACAGTAAGAGACACTAATTTATGTCCTTCTTACAGCTCAATAACAGTAGAATCTTTTCCAATGCCAACAGCAAGCTTTGAAGTAGACTCAGTCTGTTTTGGATTAGCAACCACATTTACAGATAACTCAACAATAACCTCTGGGAATATAACCCAGTGGGGATGGAACACACCGGGGAATCCAACCACACAAAACACATCATTTACATCTCCTCTACAGGGAACATTCCCAATTACTCATACAGTAGTTTCGGATTCGGGATGTATAGACGATACAACTATTAATGTAGTAGTTCATCCATTACCAGTTGCTAATTTTACCTATTCACCACAAGAAATATATACTTTTAATCCAGATGTATGCTTTATAAATTCATCATCAGGAGCTATTTCTTACAATTGGGATTTTGATTTTGCAGGACCTACTGGAACCTCTACACTATCTGATCCTTGTTTAGTTCGTTTTCCAGCAAATCAAGAAAAAACGTATAGAGTGAAGTTAACAGCCATGACACAGCATGGATGTGTTGATTCAGTATTTGTGAATGTGATAATTTTAGATGAATTTCTATTATATGTGCCAAATGCATTTTCACCAAACGGAGATAATGTAAATGACGAATTGGTTATTACATCTGCTGGAGTTGCAACCTATACCCTAAGAATTTTTGATAGATGGGGTAATGTGATTTTTGAATCTTCTGACATCACAAAAACTTGGGACGGAAAGCACAACGGAACAGATGTTGAAGACGGGGTGTATTTATATAAAATTGATGTAAAAGGAGAAAATGACGAAGTAAAAGAAGTGATAGGACATATTAATCTTCTTCGTTAATTTAAAATCTCTTTTCTCAATACCCTACATTAAGACATAATTAACTAAGTATTTACAGCAATTGTAAACAATTACACTACCTTTGCACAAAATTTAGATTAATTACATGTCACAAGAAATCAAAAATATTGCCATTATTGCCCATGTAGATCACGGGAAAACTACACTAGTAGACAAAATGATTTTGGCCGGAAAATTATTTTCAGATCACGAAACTCCAGGAGAACTTATCATGGATAATAACGATTTGGAAAGAGAAAGAGGGATTACGATTTTAGCAAAAAACGTATCGGTAAACTACAAGGGAGTAAAAATCAATATCATTGACACACCTGGTCACTCCGATTTTGGAGGAGAAGTTGAGCGTGTAATGAACATGGCCGATGGAGTTCTACTTTTAGTAGATGCTTTTGAAGGACCAATGCCTCAAACAAGATTTGTGATGCAAAAAGCAATTGAAGCTGGATTAAAGCCAATTGTAGTTGTAAACAAAGTAGATAAAGAAAACTGTACACCTGATATTGCTTACGAAAATGTATTTGATTTGATGTTTAGCGTAGGTGCTTCAGAAGAACAATTAGATTTTCCTGTAATTTATGGTTCAGCCAAAAACGGGTGGATGAGTGAAGATTGGAAACAACCAACAGAAGACATTACCCCATTATTGGATTGCGTATTGGAACACATACCAACTCCAGTATTTGACGAAGGAACAACTCAGTTATTGATCACTTCATTGGATTATTCTTCCTATGTGGGAAGAATTGCTGTTGGAAGATTACAAAGAGGTTCATTAAAAGAAGGACAAAATATTTCTTTAGTAAAAAGAGATGGAACTATTGTAAAATCTAAAGTAAAAGAGATTTTTGTATTCGAAGGAATGGGAAAATTAAAAGTAACTGAAGTACAAACAGGAGATATTTGTGGAATTGTAGGAGTAGAAGGGTTTGAAATTGGAGATACTATTGCTGATTTTGAAGCGCCAGAAGCACTTCAAACCATTAAGATTGATGAGCCAACAATGAGTATGATGTTTACGATTAATAACTCGCCATTTTTTGGTAAGGAAGGGAAATTTGTAACATCAAGACACATCAAAGACAGATTAGACAAAGAGCTTGAGAAAAACTTAGCTTTACAAGTAAAAGATACAGGATCGGCAGATTCATTTATGGTTTTTGGAAGAGGAATACTTCACTTATCTGTATTGATTGAAACCATGAGAAGAGAAGGATACGAACTTCAAATCGGTCAACCACAGGTAATTATTAAAGAAATTGATGGAGCAAAACACGAACCAATTGAGGAATTGACAATCGATTTACCAGAGGTAGTTTCTGGAAAAGCCATTGAAATGGTGACGATGAGAAAAGGAGAAATGTTGAACATGGTGCCAAAAGGAGACCGTGTGACAATTGACTTCGAAATTCCATCAAGAGGTATTATCGGATTGAGAAACTATTTGTTGACAGCAACAGCGGGAGAAGCAATTATGAACCACAGATTTAAAGAATTTGCACCTTACAAAGGAGAAATTCCAGGAAGATCAGCAGGATCATTAATTTCACTTGAAACTGGAAAAGCAATTCCATTTTCATTGAATAACCTGCAAGATAGAGGGAAATTTTTCGTAGCACCAAACGAAGAGATTTACGAAGGACAAGTAATAGGGGAAAACTCAAGAGACAATGACTTAACTGTAAACGTAACAAAGACAAAGAAAATGTCGAACATGCGTTCTTCAGGAGCAGATGATAAAGTGAAATTAGCTCCACCTATCAAGTTTTCTTTGGAAGAAGCACTTGAATATATCCAAGAAGATGAATATGTTGAGGTAACTCCAGAAAGCTTAAGACTAAGAAAAATCTTATTGAAAGAGAATGAAAGAAAAAGAGCTGGGAGGAATTAAACTAAATATCATTTAAATTTGGAGTCGTTTTTTACAAACGACTCTTTTTTTGGTCGTATATTTCGTAAATTTATGCTTACAATGAGTAAAACGGTTCTTCTTGCAGATTTTGAATTCGATTTTCAACTAATTGGAATTAGTTCGCATGCAAAAGATTATAGGCTTTCTTGGGAACTGAATAAGCTCTTTAACACTCAGTTGGTTAAAGAAAAAGAAGTTGTTTTTTCAACCAAAAAAGGAGATAAGGCAAAATTCTCAATGTACTTTTACCAAGATGAAATTGAAGAGAGAGATATAAGGCTAATTAGTAACAAGCAAAACGGAAGAACACTTATTCCTGAGCAAAAAGCTGCCGATTATTTTTTAATTCTTTATGACTATAGTTCATTTGATGTAAGTGAGATGTTGAGAGATATAAGGAAAATTAATGTTGTGTTAACAGCATTTAAGGTAGATATAAATACCTTGAAGTCAAAAGAAAACTTGCTGTTCTAAAAAATTAAAATGAGAAAAACAAAAATAATAGCTACAATAGGTCCCGCTACGGAATCAAAAGAAATGCTTGAGAAAATAATGCACTTAGGTGTAAATGTGTGTAGATTAAATTTTTCACATGGGAGTCATAAAGATCATTTAAAAGTACTTCAGAATATCAGAGAAATTAATGAAGAAAAAGAAACACACATTGCTACTTTAGGAGATTTACAAGGCCCAAAGTTGAGAGTTGGTAAAATGGAAGAGAGCACCCTTCTGATAGAAGGCAACGAATTGATTTTTACTAATGAAGAATGTATTGGAAATGCCGACAGGGTTTATATGAACTACAAAGAGTTTGCAAGAGATGTAAAAAAGGGTGAATTCATAAGGCTTGACGATGGAAAATTAGAATTGGAAATTCTCAACACTAATGGAAAAGACACTGTAAAAGCAAGGGTGACTCAAGGAGGAATTTTGAAATCTAACAAAGGAGTAAATCTTCCAAATACGGTAATTTCTTTGCCTTCACTTACAGAAAAAGATTTAGTTGATTTAGAATTTGCACTGGAGCATAATATTGATTGGATAGGACTTTCTTTCGTAAGGTCTGCACGAGATATTATTGAGTTAAAAGGTATGATTGCTGCTAAAAACAAAAAAGCAAGAGTAATTGCAAAAATTGAAAAACCAGAAGCAGTTGAAAATATTGACGAGATAATTAAAGAAGCAGATGCCATCATGGTAGCAAGAGGAGATTTGGGTGTAGAAATCCCAATGCAGAAAGTTCCAATTGTACAAAAAATGATTGTTGAAAAATGCATCAAATACTCAAAACCTGTTGTGATTGCCACTCAGATGATGGAGAGCATGATAGAATCTTCAACTCCGACAAGAGCTGAGGTAAATGATGTTGCCAATGCGGTGCTAGACGGAGCAGATGCTGTGATGTTGAGTGGAGAAACATCAGTTGGAAGATATCCAACTTACGTGATAAATGCAATGGTAAAAATCCTTGAAGAAACAGGAGATTTTAGATTCAAAGAAATTTTGGAAGAAAAAAATCCTGAGAAAAATAAAGACCGATTTATCACAGACTCAATTTGTTTTAACGCAAGTAATTTAGCGGATAAAACCAATGCAAAAGCGATTGTAACTATGACTTTTTCGGGATACACAGCTTTCAAAATATCCTCAAAAAGACCAAAGGCTTCCATTTTTGTTTTTTCTGGAAACAGAGAACTACTTACTAAATTGAGTTTGGTTTGGGGTGTTCAAACTTTTTATTATGACAAAATGGTAAGCACAGATCATACAATTGCTGACATCCATTATATGCTCAAAAAAGAAGGGTATGTAAAAGAAGGAGACTTAATCATCAACACTGCCAGCATTCCACTTGAAGAAAGCGGAAAGACTAACATGCTTAAATTAAGCCACATAGACTAATTTTTATGAAACATCTACTACATATATTTATTCTCCTTTTTACTATAAATGGATTTTCTCAAATTCCTCTAGGATATTATGATTCTACAGCCGGCAAAACAGGATATGTACTTAAAACTGCACTAAATAAAATAATCACAGCGGGCCACATTGATAGAGGTTATGGAAATTTGTATACAGGATACCTCACCACAGATAGCGATAAATTTTACGATAATGATAGCACTGTATTAGATATGTACTCTGAAAATCCTGCTGGAGCTGACCCTTATTTTTATAATCATGGTTCGCGAAGATGTGGAAACTACACAGGAGAAAATAGTTGTCATAACAGAGAACATTTGTTTCCACAAAGTGGATTTGGAAGAGGATATCCCATGAGAACAGACATTCACCATGTAGTTCCCTCTGACGGTTATGTGAATGGACAAAGAGGGAGTCTTCCTTTTGGAGAAGTAACCTCTACAACTTGGACTTCTCAGAATGGCTCAAAAAAAGGACCTTGTACTTTTCCTGGATATGCTAATTTAGTGTTTGAGCCTATTGATGAATTTAAGGGAGACATAGCAAGATGTATGTTGTATTTTGCAACCCGTTATGAAACTCAAATTTCATCTTGGGGTTGGGGACCACTTAACGGAACTTCTACCCAAGTCTACGACCAGTGGTTTATTAACTTATTAGTTAAGTGGCACTTACAAGACACTGTAAACCAAAGAGAAATTGTGAGAAACAATTCTTCTTACACTTATCAAGGAAATAGAAACCCATACATTGATAGTCCACAGTGGGTCACTCAAATCTGGACGAGTACATTGTCAAGTTCAGTTGAAGAGAATAAATTAGCAAGTATTTCTTTATTTCCAAATCCGACAAATTCAAATTCTGTAACGATTAAGAATGAATATCCTATTGAAAATATAGAGGTTTTCTCTATGCTTGGAGCTAAAGTAATTTCTCATTCAACAACTGATTTTGGTAGTAAAAGAGTGTTGTTAACTGATTTGCCAAAAGGGGTTTTGCTTATTAAAATTAACAGTGGAGAGAGTTCTGTGGTGAAAAAGTTGGTGGTTCAGTGAAATTAGTAAATGATTGAAACTGTTATTACATGGATTTTACCAATTTGTTTTCTTATAGGAGCAACAGGCGCATCAATTTATTGGTTTACAACTAAATTAACTCCTAAACTTCGATTTTCTATTAAATTTTTTTTATGGATTTGGTTTGGAATTATGATTTTAACCTTAATATTATTTTTCACCGACTCTTTGTTTTTTATATAACTTAGAGTTTTGCTTCAAGAAGGAAATTTGACAAAACAACTATCCATCAATTTCCTGACAAAGCTCCACCAAAACCCCATTTGTAGACTTTGGGTGTAAAAAAGCCACCAGTTTATTATCAGCTCCTTTTTTTGGTTCTTTGGTGATGATTCTAAATCCTTCTTTTTCAAGTCGTTTTAGCTCTTTGTGAATATCCGTTACATCAAATGCTATGTGATGAATTCCTTCTCCCTTTTTCTCAATAAATTTGGCAATTGCACTTTCCTCGTGAGTAGCCTGTAGCAATTCTATCTTAGATTCTCCTGTTTGAAAAAACGAAGTAATTACATTTTCAGATTTCACTTCTTCACTTTTGTAAGGCTGTTTGTTAAATAAGGAAGTAAATAATTCATTTGATTTCTCTATATCTTTTACAGCAATTCCTATGTGTTCTATTTTATTCATTTTGCTTAATATTAACGGTTAATCTTATGACAATTGATTAAAAATTATGTATTTTTATATAAATACAACTATTTACAAAACTACAATTAAATTATGCTAAACAAAAGAGTAGAAGAAGCGCTAAATTCTCAATTAGTAGTTGAGGCATATTCGTCTCATTATTATTTGGCGGTAGCTTCTTGGGCAGAAGTAAACGGATTAGGAGGAACATCAGAGTTTTTTTATGAGCAATCGGATGAAGAAAGAATGCACATGCTTAGGCTTGTTAAATTTATTAATGAAAGAGGAGGAAAAGCCGTTATTCCTCAGATAGAAATGCCTCAAAATAATTTCAAATCATTGAGACAAGTATTCGAAGATTTTTTGGAGCATGAGTTGAGTGTATCTGCAAAAGTGAACGAAGTAGTGGGGATTTGCCACGAAGAAAAAGATTTTCCCACCATGAATTTCATGCAATGGTATGTGTCTGAACAAATAGAAGAAGAGGCAGTGGTAAGAACAATTCTTGACCAACTGAACCTAATAGGAGAAGATAAAAGTGGATTGTACCACTTTGATCGAGATTTAAAAAACATCAAAACTCCACAGATTACAATTAACAACAACGCTTAAAAACCAAACAAACTATGATATTATTAGCCGCTTCAGCACCATCACCTGGACTTATTGTCCTTATTGTAATTTTAATTCTATTACTGGTCATGTCAATTGTTATCGTACCAGAGAAATCTGCGAAGGTGATTCAAAGACTAGGAAAGTTTACTAGAATTGCAAATTCTGGACTAAGTTTTAAAGTCCCATTTATTGACTCGGTTGCAGGTACGGTTAACTTAAGAGTTTTACAACTAGATGTGCATGTTGAAACAAAAACGATGGATAATGTATTTGTAAATATGCAGGCATCGGTTCAGTATAAAGTAATTCCTAGTAAAACTAAAGAGTCTTTTTATAGCCTGGATGACTCTGCAAGACAAATTTCTTCATTTATTTTTGATGTAATTCGTGCTGAAGTTCCAAAACTGGAATTGGATGAGGTTTTTTCAAGAAAAGATGATATTGCCAATGCAGTAAATCAGAGCCTTTCACACTCAATGGATGATTATGGATTTGAGATTATTAAAACATTGATTACGGACATTGATCCTGATAAGAATGTAAAAGAATCAATGAACAGAATTAATGCTGCTAAAAGAGATAAAGAAGCAGCATTGCAAGAGGCTGAAGCTACCAAAATCACTATTGTAAAAGAAGCAGAGGCAGATGCAGAAAGTAAGAGATTACAAGGAGAAGGGGTTGCAGCTCAAAGAATTGCAATTGTAAAAGGATTTAAAGAATCAATAGAAGATTTTAAAGATTCTTTAGATGAGATAAACTCAACTGAAGTGATGCAATTTGTATTACTTACTCAGTATTTTGACACCTTAAATAGTATAGGAACAAAAGAAGGAAACAACACTATTTTGGTTCCTCACTCACCTGGTGGAATGAAAGATTTTCAACAGCAAATTATTGAAGGAACTTTTGTTGGTCAAAAAATGGGCGAAAGTTCAAAAACTAAACCAAAAAAATCTGAGGAATAATCTAAGGAATATCCAATAAGGCTTATTTATATGTTTTTAATTTCTTCCATATCACCTACAATTATTCTTGGAGAAATTAAACCGATTTTCGGGTCATTTTTATCTTCTTTACTGTTTTGGCAACTCCTTTGTGTCGGACTTCTGATAACTGTTTTGGCAATACTATTTATTGGAAAAAAGCAAAGAGCAAAAATTCGCCAATTTATGGAGCGAAGAACCCAAACCATTATTGGTCAAAAAGAAAAGATAGAGGAACAAAAGGCTTTGTTGGAGTATGAACATGAAAAATCCAATGAGCTACTAAAAGATGTATTTCCAAATAAGATTGTAAAAGTGCTTAAGAATAAAGGAAAAATAGAGCCAGAATACTATGAGCAAGCAAGTATATTGTTTGCTGATTTTGTTTCTTTTTCTAAAATAACCCCATCACTAACAGCCTCTCAATTAGTCGATACTCTTAATGTATATTTCAATAAGTTTGATGAAATCATTACTAACAACAAAATGATTTTAATTAAGACCATAGGAGATAGTTATTTTGCTGTTGGAGGAGTGCCAAAAAAAACCAAAAAAAACCCTATTTATTCCGTTATTGCCGGATTGCAAATGCAACATGCAGTAAAAGAAGTAAACGCAAATTCAGAATTGAATTGGCAAATAAGAGTAGGAATAAATACAGGAGAAATTGCTGCCGGAGTTCTTGATACAAAAAGACCAATGTTTGATGTGTGGGGAAGTTCTGTGAATGTGGCAAGTAGAGTTCAAGAAGCTGGAGAGGAAGGAAAAGTAAATATATCTGAAGCTACTTACAAAAAAATATATCCATATTTTGAATGTGAAGAGAGAGGTGAAATTGACACAAAAAATGTTGGTAAAATACCTATGTATTTTGTTAAAAGGATTAAACCAGCCCTATCAGCTGATGAAGATGGATGTGTTCCAAACAAGATTTTTTGGCAATATGTTTCGAAACTTAAAGAAGCGAAACCTGATTACCTTGGTGTGACAAGAAAAGTATTAGAAATGCTTAGAAATGAACTTCCTGAAGGAATTTATTACCACACTGATAATCATGCATTAAATATTATGAATGCCGTTGAGTTTCTTGGTTTTGGAGAAGAAATTTATACTGAGGATATTTTATTATTAAAAACCGCTGCTTTATTTCATGATTTAGGATTTATAAAACAATATCATGATAATGAAACAATAGGAGCAGAATATGCAAAAGAAATGCTCCCTGATTATGGGTTTGAACAACCACAAATAGATAAAGTAGTAGAATTAATTTTAGCCACAGCATTTGACCATAAAGCAAAAAATTTATTAGAAGAAATTATCAAAGATGCTGATTTAGACTACTTAGGAAGAAGCGATTTTGAGGATATTAGTAATAAACTAATGAAAGAATATCTGGAAAATAATATTGTAGGATCAAAGGAAGAATTTCTTAAAAAACAAGTGGAATTTTTAAAAACACATATGTTTTTGACTGATACGGCAAAGTCATCAAGAATTGAAAAAAAGAAAAAAAATATTCAAATAGCGATAGACTTATATAATGCGGAGGCTTAGAACCGCGGTATCGTCTGGATAGGAATTTCCATTTCGAAAATTATCTACTTCATCAAAAAGTGCTTTATTCATCTCACTCATATTTAAGTAGCTGTTTTTTGAAACGGCTTTGATTAATCTCTCTGTCTGAAATTGTTCTTTTTGTAAATTTTCTACCTCAATCATTCCATCAGTGTAACATACTATTACAGTGTTTGGATTAATAATAATAGTCTCGGATTCAATAGAAGGCATTTCATCAAAAATACCCAAAGCAGTAGAGCCAATCTTAAGCTCTTGTATTTCATCATTATGAGTAAGAATAGGATAATTGTGCCCTGCATTAATATATTTTAATTCACGCGACTTTTTATTGTAATACCCAATAAAAAATGTGATAAATTTTTCTCCTTTTGCAGAGTTAATTACACTCTTATTTAGCTCTTTTGCCAACTGAATTAGAGTAAGGTTGCCATGATTATATTTAACATTTGCCCTAAGTGTAGCTTGAAAATTAGACATCAACATTGCTGCTGACATTCCTTTTCCCGAAACATCTGCAATACAAAATACATACTCATCTTCATTGATTGGAATAAAGTCATAATAATCTCCGCTTACCATATTTTTTGCAATATAAGTTGCAGAGATATCTATATAATTATTAGAAGGTAAATCGCTAGGAAGCAGAAGCTTTTGCATCTCTGCAGCCATTTTCATATCTTTTTCTTCAAGTTTTTTCTTTAATAATTCTTTGGCTAAATTTTTAGTTTCGATTGCTACAGAAACCACATTGGCAAGGGTTTGGACAAATCCCACATGAGATTGAATAAAGGTAAGCATAGCATCTTCACTAATTCCGCCTAAAAGTAGATAAGAAAGAGGTTTTTCTTTATGATAAACAGGCATCATAACATCAAAATCCTCAAACCCTTTTAACTCAGATTCGGCTATTAATGTTGTACTTTTTACGGTAAGCATTTCTTGAATATTCAACTCAGAACAATCTCCTTCAACACCATAATTTAAAATACATCTCCACGAACTTCTCTTGTTTATCAGAGCAAGTTTAGGAATTCCAATGTACTCTTTCATTACAGTTTCAAACTGAATGATAATATCTTTTACCTTGTAATTTTTGTTTACTGCATTAGTAATTTCAAGCAAGGCGTGTAACTTTTGCTTTTCAATTACTAATTCATCATTAAGCTTTGTAAGGGTCATTTTAGCTTTTTGGAGTTTTTTTACATTGGTAATTTAAGTTATTTTTTTGTTAATAACAATATTCATTCTTTTCGACCACTTTAAGTGCAATTTTTTGGTAACAAGATTTAATATTGAGTGGCTCATGCTTAGTAAATCTCTTTAATCCCATCAACATCATTTTAAGCTCATCTCCCTCGGCAAATGAATTTAAGGCGTCTGTTGCATTTTTATTTATTCTTTGAGAAGCTTCATAAAAGAAAGCCTTTACCATTTCAATCTGTTCTTGGCACGCTTCCTCGCCTTTTATAGACACCATTTTTTCTACTCTTAGCATTACAGATTCAGCAAGATATGTATCAATTATCATGTCTGCATTATTCATTAGTATTTCCTGTTCCTTAGCCATTGTAGCCATGAGTTTTTGAACCGCAGATCCAGCCACCATCAAAATTGATTTTTTAAAACCAGCTAGAGATTTTTTCTGAGCAGCAAACAATCCCTCTTCTCCTTCTTCAAAACTAGGAACCGACATTAATTCGTCTGCCACTTTCATTGCTGGGCCCATCAAATCAATTTCGCCTTTCATTCCTTTTTTCAGAATCATATTCACTAATAGCAATCTATTAATTTCATTTGTTCCTTCAAAAATCTTGTTGATTCTTGCATCACGATAAGCCCTCTCTACTAAAGTTTCTGCAGAATATCCCATTCCTCCATGAATTTGAACTCCTTCGTCTACAGCAAAATCTAAACAATCAGAACCACACACTTTCAATAATGCACACTCAGGTGCAAATTGTTCAATTCCTTTCAATGTTGCTTGTTCTTTTGTCATTCCTCCATCAATTAATGCCTTGATTGCATCATCAATGTTTTGTGCCACACGGTAGTTTGCAGATTCACTTGCAAAAATCCAAGTTGCCATTTTTCCAATCTTGTTTCTGATAGCTCCATATTTTGAAATTGGACGACCAAACTGCTCTCTTTCGTTAGCATATTTTGCTGATTCGGTTACCATTTCTTTGGCAGCTCCCGTTGTACCTATTGAAAGTTTTATTCTCCCAATATTTAAGATGTTCAAAGCAATTTTAAATCCATTTTCTCTTTCCGAAAGCATATTTTCCAAAGGCACTTTTACATTATTGTAAAAAACCTGACGCGTAGATGAACCTTTAATCCCCATTTTCTTTTCTTCGGCATTCAAAGAAATTCCTTCGCTATCAGCTTCTATCAAAAAGGCTGTTAATTTTTCGTCATCATCAATTTTGGCGAATACTGTATGCAGGTTTGCAAACCCGGCATTTGTAATCCACATTTTTTGCCCGTTGATAATGTAGTGTTTTCCATCTTCAGAAAGAACAGCTTTTGTCTTTCCAGAATTGGCGTCACTTCCTGCACTTGGCTCAGTCAAACAATAAGATGCTTTCCATTCTCCAGAAGCTAATTTTGGGATGTATTTTGCTTTTTGTTCTTCATTTCCATAATACAATAAAGGTAAAGTCCCAATTCCTGTATGAGCACCATAAGCCACAGAGAAAGAGTAACTACCTCCAAGACTTTCGGTAGCCAACATACTCGTTTTAAAATCCATACCCATTCCTCCTAATTCTTCAGGGATAGAAATGCTTAACAAACCTAGTTCACCAGCTTTCTCCATTAAAGCAGGCATAAATCCTTCTTCCATAGAGTCCATTCTGTCTAAATGTGGCATGATTTCAGTTTTAATAAAATCTTTACACATGTCAGCAAGCATTTTTTGCTCTTCTGTCCACTCTTCTGGTATAAATATTTCGTTTGCTTTTGTGTCTCTGATGATAAATTCACCTCCTTTTATTGGTTCCATTTTTTAGATTTTAAATATTTATTATAATAATTCATAGATTCCAGCTGCACCTTGTCCAGTTCCAACACACATTGTCACAGCTCCATATTTCTGCCCTCTTTTCCTCATTTCATTAAATAATTGAACAGATAATTTCGCTCCAGTACAACCCAGTGGATGTCCAAGTGCAATTGCACCTCCATTTACATTTACGATTTCAGGATTTAAGTTCAATTCATTCATTACAGCAACTGATTGCGAAGCAAACGCTTCGTTTAATTCAATTTGTTCAATGTCGTTCATTTTAAGTCCTGCTTGCTTCAATGCTTTGGGCATTGCATACAAGGGTCCCATTCCCATAATTCTTGGCTCAAGCCCAGCAACCGAGTATGACATTAATCTTGCGATAGGAGTTAAGTTATTTTCTTTCAAAAACTTCTCAGAAACCACCATTACAAAAGCTGCTCCATCCGAAGTTTGTGAGGCGTTTCCTGCGGTTACACTTCCTCTTGCATCAAACACAGGACGCAATCTTGCTAAACCTTCCATGTTTGTTCCTCTTCTTACTCCCTCATCAGTTTCACAAACTAAATCACGAGTTTGTTGTTTTTCGTTTTCATCCAAGTAAGTCTCTTTGATAAAAATGGGAACAATATCATCTTGAAATCTTCCGCTATCAATTGCTTTTTCTGCTTTTGCGTGAGAGTTTACAGCAAATTCATCTTGTTGTTCACGGGTAACTCCGTATTGTTTGGCAACTGCTTCTGCGGTTAGTCCCATTCCCCAATACCATTCTTGGCTTTTCTTCGATACACTTGCATTAGGAACTAACCTCCAACCTCCAAAAGGAATTGGCGACATAGTTTCAACACCACCTGCAATAATACAATCTGCCATTCCAGAGTTAATCTTTGCAGAGGCAATCGCAATCGTTTCCAATCCAGACGAACAATATCTATTCACTGTCATTCCTGGTACTTTTTCAGAGTCAAGTCCCATCAAAGAAACCATTCTTCCAATGTTAAGTCCTTGTTCAGCTTCTGGAGTTGCATTTCCAACAATTACATCATCAATTTGTTCCGCAGCCACATTGGGTACATTTTTCATTAAATGCCTTATTACATCTGCCGATAAATCATCTGCTCTGTAAAAGTTAAACATCCCTCTAGGCGCTTTCCCTACTGCTGTTCTGAATCCTGCTACTATATATGAATCTTTCATTTTAATTTGTTTAATTAGTTATTGAATGGGATTAGTTTCTAAGTACTTTTCCTGTTTTCAGAATGCTTTCAATTCGTTTTAAAGTCTTTGGTTGTTGACACAACTCTAGGAAGGTTTTTCTTTCTAAGTCCAATAAATATTGCTCAGAAACCTTAGTTCTTTTTGACAATTCACCACCACACATTACAGTTCCCAATTTCTCAGAAATTAATTGATCGTGATCAGAAATATAGTGTCCTGCTCTCATTGAATGAGCTCCCACATATACAATTCCTATTCCTTCGTTCCCCATTACTTCAATGTCGGTTCTTTGTGGTTTTTCTACATAACCTTTAGCATCCAACAACAGAACTTGCTGCTTTGCGTAGCCAATTTGGTGGGCTCTGCTCACAATTACTTCGTCTTGTCCTTCTCTCAAATAACCTAATTCAAAGGCTTCTTTTCCAGAGGTAGAAACTTTGGCTTGACCAATTGTCAAAAATCTGTTTCTAAGTTGGTTGGTTCTGATATCACCGTCTTTTAGTTCATCATTTAACCGAACTACAAATTCTTTGGTTCCACCACCGCCAGGGATTAATCCTACTCCAAACTCTACTAATCCCATGTAGGTTTCGGCATTGGCAATTACTTTATCAGCATGTAAGCAAATTTCGCAACCTCCACCAAGAGCCATTCCGTGAGGAGCAGCCACAACTGGAATTGAAGAATATCTCAATCTCATCATTGTGTTTTGGAAAGCTTTGATAGAGAAATTTAATTCATCCCAATCTTGCTCAATAGCCATCATAAATATCATTCCCACATTGGCTCCTGCCGAGAAGTTTTGACCTTCGTTTGCAATTACAATTCCTTTCCATTGTGGGTCAGATTCCGCTAAATCAATCGCTTTGTTCAATCCTTGAAGAATTTCACTTCCAATGGTATTCATTTTGGTATGGAATTCTACGTTTAGAACGCCATCGCCCAAATCAATAATATGAACTCCTGCATTTTTCCAAACTGTGTTTGAATCTCTTAAGTTTTCAAGAGAAATTAAATTCTCTGTTCCAGGAATTACTTTGTAAGTTTTTGATGGAATATCATAGTATAAACGAGTTCCGTTTTCTACTTTATAAAAAGTTTCGTTTCCAGCTTCAAGCATATCATATACCCATTGAGCAGGTTTCATTTCTGCTTTTTCCATGTGTTGGATAGCGGCTTTTACTCCAATAGCATCCCAAGATTCAAAAGGACCCAACTCCCAACCAAATCCAGCTTTTAATCCATCATCAATTCGGTATAATTCATCCGATATTTCAGGAATTCTATTTGATACATATTGGAAGACTCCATTGAATGATTTTTTGTAAAACTCACCCGCCTTGTCCATTCCATTGTACAACATTTTTGTTCTGTCTTTTAAATTATCGACAGATTTAGTCATTTCTAATGTTGCAAACTTTCCTCTAGTTTTAGCCTGGTATTCTAATGTTTTCAAGTTTAGTTCAAGTATTTCACTTTTACCTTCTGCATTTTTCACTTTCTTATAAAACCCTTGTTTCGATTTACTACCTAACCATCCGTTTTCCACCATTTTGGAAACATAACTAGGAATTTCAAATAAATCTTTTCTTTCATCCTCTGGGCAATTGTCTCTCACTCCATTAGCTACGTGAACCAATGTATCTAGTCCCACAACATCACAAGTACGAAAAGTTGCCGATTTTGGTCTTCCCATTACTGGCCCAGTCAATTTATCTACTTCGCCTACAGTCAATCCCATTTCTTCAACCGTGTGAAACAAAGCTTGGATTGAAAATACCCCAACTCTATTTGCAATAAATGCAGGAGTATCTTTTGCCAAAACTGTAGTTTTTCCTAATATTTTAGATCCATAATCCATCAAAAAATCAACCACAGCAGGGTCAGTTTTTGGAGTTGGAATTACTTCAAATAATTTCAAATATCTTGGAGGATTAAAAAAGTGCGTTCCTAAGAAATGTTTCTGGAAATCTTCACTTCTTCCTTCAAGCATCATATGAATTGGTATTCCGGAAGTATTAGAAGAAATAATAGTTCCTGGCTTTCTGTGTTTTTCAATATTTCCAAAAACAATTTGTTTGATGTCTAGTCTTTCGACAACAACTTCAATAATCCAGTCTGCCTTAGAAATCAAATGCAAATCATCTTCCAAGTTTCCTGTAGTAATTCTACTTGCATAACTTTTGCTGTAAATTGGCGAAGGGTTTGATTTTAACGAGGCTTTCAAAGCATCATTTACAACCTTGTTTCTAGCCATTTTATTGTCGGATTCTTTGGCTTCGTTTGGCACAATGTCCAATAACAAAACATCCAATCCTACATTGGCAAAATGACAAGCAATACGGGACCCCATAACTCCGGAACCGATTACCGCTACTCTTTTGATGTTTCTTTTCATTATTAAATAGTTTTAATAAAATTTATTGCCCATTTTGGGCTAAAAAAATGTTGTTTTCGTCTATTAACTCGTTTATTTCTTCCATTATTCTAAAGAAAGTTTCTAAGTCCTGAGATTTTAAGTTGTTTCTTAAATGTTCATTAAATTGAATCACTTTTTCTTTAGAAATTTCTCTTTTTTCTTTTCCAAGTTCGGTTAAAAAAATTCTAACCTTTCTTTTATCGTGTTTGTCAGCTTCTCGATAAATCACCTTTTCTTCTTCAAGGTTTTTCAAAGTTCTGCTTAAGCTGCGAGATTCCATCCCCATTTTTGGACCCAAGCTAGTTGATGGTGTTCCATCTTTTAAATCAATATTTAACAAAACCATTCCTGTAGCCATACTCACCCCATGTTCAGCTGCTTGAATGTTGTACATTCTTGCGATTTTGTGCCAAGTTGAGCGAATATTAAAATCTACGGTTTCTTCTGGTTTCATTTTCATTGATACGAATATAAGAATTATTTGTTATGCTTGCATAACAAATTTATAATTATTTTTCATTCTTTTTAATTTATTGAATTTGTGTAAATTGCGATTCAATATATATTTCAATTTTTAAACAATGATTAAATACGAACCCAAATTTTGGTTTAAGCATATTTTCACCTTTCACAAAAGTGATACGATTATAGTTATGTGGAAAGAGTTGATTTATATGGGGTTATTTACTCTAGGATTAGCATATTTAGAATTAAATTACATCAAAAACAGGGAGACCCTGGATATGCTTGGTAAACTTGGAGATGTATTTGCCTTAATAGGATTTGTTCTCTCGCTGTTGTTGGTTTTCAGAACTAATTCTGCTTATGAAAGATGGTGGGAAGGGCGAAAAAAATGGGGAGAATTAATTAATAATTGTAGGAACTTAGCCATCAAGATAGACACAATGACTGAGGATAAATCTTATCAGGATTTTTTCTCGAGGATGATTCCTAATTATGCTTTTGCTATGAAGGAGCATTTGAGATTAGGAGTAAAAGTGGAAGAATTAGATTTGACGGTAACGGAATTAGAAGAAATAAATAGAAAAGGACACAAGACAAGTTACATTGCCCAAAAAATGTACTGGCAACTCAATGAAATGAAGAAAAACAAGGAGCTTTCTGAAGAGGAGTTTCTATCTATTGACGTTAATTTGAAAACATTTTCAGACATAACAGGAGCTTGTGAAAGAATTAAAAACACACCAATTCCATACTCCTACAGTTCTTTTTTAAAGAAATTTATTTTCGTATTTGTGAGTACAATACCTCTTTCTTTTGTTGGAAGTTTTGGCTATTATTCTGCTTTAATTGCTGTATTTATTTTTTATGTATTAGTAAGTATGGAAATACTTGCCGAAGAAATTGAAGATCCTTTTGGAATTGATGAAAACGACCTTCCAACGGATGACCTATGTAAAAAAATCAAAGAAAACGTCAAAGAAATTTTAGAGTATTAAATCCTTTTCAAGTATTGATTGCAAGACAAGGCAAATTTCAGTAATTTTGAATCAAAATAAATAAGGAATGACAATTTCTGAAATTGAGAACGAAATTATTGAAGAGTTTTCCATGTTTGACGACTGGATGGAGAAGTATGAGCATTTGATTGAGTTAGGAAAAGAACTACCCATAATTGCCGATTCTCAAAAAACAGAGGAAAATATCATCAAGGGATGCCAGTCAAGAGTTTGGTTGCATGCTGAAAACGAAAAAGGAATTATTTCTTACACAGCAGATAGTGATGCTATTATCACAAAAGGAATAATAGCTTTATTGGTAAGAGTATTAAATAATCAAAATCCCAAAGAAATTGTAGATGCAAAACTCGAGTTTATTGATGAAATTGGACTGAAAGAACATTTGTCACCCACTCGCTCTAATGGCCTGATAAGCATGGTAAAACAGATGAAAATATATGCGTTGTTGATGCAGCAACCTTCATAACTGAGAGAATGAAAAAAAAGAAATTAGAGGATATAATTATCGCAACCATCAAAACAATTTTTGATCCAGAAATTCCTGTGGATATTTATGAATTGGGGTTGATTTACGATGTAAGAATTGACAAGGAATTTAATGTAGAAGTAGACATGACTTTAACCTCGCCATCATGCCCAGTTGCTGAGACTTTACCGGTTGAGGTGGAAGATAAAATAAGAGGAATAGAAGTTGTAAAATCTGCAAAAGTGCAAGTAGTTTTTGATCCAACATGGACAAAAGACATGATGAGCGAAGAAGCTCAGCTGGACTTAGGGTTCATGTAATTTATAAAATTATGAAAACAGTAGGAGTATATTTTCATCTTCACGAGTCTTACCTTGATAAGGCAGCACTTGACTTGGAAGGAATAGAATCGTTTATAGCAAACGAAAATACTTTTACAGTTCATGCGGATGGGTATAGACCCAATATTAAATTGCAAGTAAGTGATCCGGATTTTGAGGTAGCTCTCAAAATTTTACAAGATTTGAGAGAGGAGGAAGAGTGATTTTTGTTAAAAAACCATCCTTAATATCTTACTACACCCCGACCTATAACCAAGCAATTATTCCATTAAATTTGCGTTTAACCCAAATGCAACCTTGCCAGCAACGGCTAGAAATTAATGGAAAAACAATCCCAAATAACAGAACAACCTAAAAAGAAATTTAGAAAACTCAAAAGAGCTTTCTTTATTTTATTGTCGTTATTTTTATTGGTGATTATTATAGGAATTGTATTAGCCAATGTATATGAAAAAGAGATTAAGCGATACGCAATTGATGAGATAAATACCCACTTAAAAGCTAAATTAAAAATTAATGAAGATGACGTTTCGTTTTCATTTTTCAAGAAATTTCCAAACGCAAGTCTTAATTTTGCTGATATTCTTATTGAAAATGAGAACCCAAAAGATACTATATTATTTGCCCAAAATTTCTCACTTGAATTTGGATTAGGGTCCATTTTTTCAGGAAATTACTCGGTGAAAGAAATGGATTTGGATGATGCAGTCGTAAATTTACATATTGACAAAAAAGGAAACGAAAATTACATTTTTTGGAAAGAAAGCGAAGAGATTGATACTAGTGAAAGTACTATTACATTTAGTTTGAAGGAAGTAAATTTTCATGATGTGGTGTTGAATTATATTAATGAACAAAACTTTAACAAGGCTAGTTTGAATTTAAACGATGCAAGTTTTAGTGGAGACTTTGGAGTTGATTCTTCGGTTGTTTCTATTAACTCAGATTTATTTATTCAGCACATAAGTAACGATAGTACAGTTTATTTTGCAGAAAAAGAAAGCAAACTGTCTGTGAAAAAAGGAGTGTTTAATTTGGATAAAGTTACCTTGGAAAAAGGAAATTTAGCAATTGGCAACATGTCGTTAGACCTGAATTGCTTGTTTAACCTCAAAAAGGAAGAAAACCTTATAAAAGCAGTAGCAAACAATGTGGAAATTTCTAAAGTTTTTTCACTTATGCCTAACGAAGTAAGTGAAGTTTTGAAAGCATACCGAACTGATGGAAGTGTAAATGGAAACATTGAAATTACCACTAAGAAAAAAGAAAAAACACCGAGAATTAATGCTGATTTTGTAATTGCAAAAGGAACTATCACCGAGGAAAATTCTGGAGTAAAACTTTCAAACTTAGATTTGGAAGGAACCTATGAACTGTCTCCAATAAACCAACGCATTGAACTTACCAAAGGCACAGGGAACTTAAGTAGTGGATTATTTAATATTACGGGAAAGATGCTGGGGAAAAATATTCAGACTATAATTACCAACATCAAAGGAGATTTTGAATTGGATAAACTAGAGCAGTTTTTGAATATTGAATCCATTGAAAGCATGGCTGGCAAATTAACGCTGAATAACCAATTTACAGGGAGTTTAAGAAACGGAGATTTATCAGTAAGTGAATTTGTGGGAACTGCAAAACTGACAAACGCATCCTTAAAAATGGAAAATGCACTTTCTAGTTACAGCGGATTTAGTGGAGATGTTACATTTAACCGTTTTAAGTCCAATGCAACTTTAGTTGGGAAATATGGAAATTCAGATTTATCGGTTAATAGTCAGTTCTCAAATTTTATCCCTTATTTGTTTAATAACCAAGATCTTAAAGCTAACTTCTATTTACAGTCTCAATTGCTTGAATTAGACCAATTGATAGGGAATGAAAAGGAGGAAATTAAATCGGGAGAAGATACAACAGGAGTTAAACTGCCCAAAAACATTAATGCTACTATTCAAACAAAAATTGCCAAATTAATTTATCAAAAACACGAATTAACTAACCTTAGTGGAATTGTTTCTCTGAATCAAAACGAGATTTCTACAACTAATTTAGTATTTGGGTCAAACAAAGGAAGCTATAATGCTAAAGGAAAGTTAATAGCCAATGGCCAAGGATTTAAGTTGCAATCAAATATTGTATGTGGACAAATTGACATTAGTGATGTGTTGCTAAAATTCAATAATTTTGGTCAAGAAGTTGTGAGAAACGATCATCTTTCTGGTAATGCCAATGCGATTATATTGATTCAGTCTGATTTGAATAAACATCTGGAGCTTGATATGGCATCACTTATTGTAAATACTGAATTTACGGTTTCTGATGGAGAATTAAATGATCTTGAGATGTTTCAGGAAATTGCTGAGTATTTAAAATCAAATGCTATTTCCAAGACTATTGTAAAAACAGATGAATTAGCCAAAAAATTGAAATCGGTTAAATTTTCAGAGTTCAGCAATACCATTCAAATAAAAAATAGAATGATTACAATTCCTTCCATGACGATTAAAACTTCGGCAATGGATATTGGATTGTATGGAACTCAATCTTTTGATTATGAGATTAACTATGGAATAAACCTGAGATTAGCAGATATTTTGACAAAAAAGAAAGACTCCGAATTTGGTTATATAATTGACGATGGAACGGGAGCAAGGTTATTTTTATTAATGACAGGAACCATTGATAATCCAGTATATAAATTGGATAAAGAAGGAAGAAAAAACTACCAAGAAAAACAAAGAGAAGCTGAAAAGAATAATGTAAAAGGAATTTTGAAAGATGAATTTGGTTTGTTTAAAAAAGACAATTCAGCAGTGAAAACAGATCCCAAACCTAAACCCAAACCAAAATTTGAGATAGATTGGGAAGAGGATAAACAAAAAGAAAAAACTACCGAGAAGGAGGAGGAAAAAGAGGAGAAAAAGAAGAAAAAGAGACCGAAATGGCTTAAAAAAATAATAGGAGAGGAAGAAAAGAAGGAAAAAGAAACATTTGAGATAGATTAATATTTTTTTGAATTAAAAGGACATATACAGGCAAAAAATTTAACTTTACTATTCGCAAAAAAAACTAGAATGAAAAATTTCATACTTACACTGATATTAGGGCTCTTCGCTTTTTTAGGATTTTCTCAAGTTTACGATCCTGTAGATTGGGATTTTTCTGTAGAACAAAATGGAAAAGAAGCCACTTTAATATTTACAGGAACAATTGACGAAGGATGGCATGTATACTCTCAAGTATTAGAAAGTGATGATGGACCAGTAGCAACAGAAGTTACGTTTGTATCTAATGAAAACTATGAATTAGTAGGAAAAACCATTGAATCTAAAACCTACAAAGAATACGACCCTAATTTTGAAATGAATTTAACTTTTTTCAAAACAAAAGCAGTTCTAAAACAAAAAATCAAATTAAAAACAGACAAACCCTTTAAAGTAAAAGGAAGTGTATACTTTATGGTGTGTAACGAATCTATGTGTTTGCCTCCATCAACTGAAGAGCATGAATTTGTTTTGAACAATACCAAAGGAGTAAAATTAACTGAAGTAGAAGTTGAGAACTTGGGAGGTGAAGAAGGAGAATTAATTATTGAAAACGCTGAGGTTACTGTTAGCAGTGAAGAAAATGAAAAAAATGGTGTTTTAGAGCCGGTAAAGTGGGAGTTTTCGTCAAAAAAGATAGAAGAAGGGATATATGAAATTTCAGCAAAACTTGATATAATCGAGCATTGGCATGTTTTTTCTAGTATACAGGATAGTGAAGATGGCCCTATTATTTCGGAGCTAAATGTATTTGATTCGACTGAATTCGAGTATGTTGGTGGAATTGAAGAAAAAGGAAAAAAAATATCTAAATACGAAGATGGATTTGAAATGACCACTCATTTTTATGAGGACAAAGTGGAGTTTATTAGAAAAATTAAAGTAACCGACCCCACTAAACCGATTCAAGGAGAGTTTTATGGTCAAACATGCCGAACAAGTTGTATCTTAATAAATCCCTTATTTAAAATTGATTTAACCACTGGAAAAGATTTGCTTGCTATACCCTCAACTCAAAAAAAAAACGAGTCTGAATTAGGAACATGTGTACCAAAGAAGTTTGAAGGAAAAGATCAAGAAAAAGAAAAAGAGAGTCTGATAGGAATGTTTATTTTAGCATTTCTTTTTGGTTTAACAACCTTACTTACACCTTGTGTATTTCCTATGATTCCTATGACAGTTAGTTTCTTTATGAAAGATAAAGGTAAAGGAATTCGAAACGCAATAATTTTTGGGATTTCAATTATTGCTATATACACTTTAATCGGAACTTTAGTTTCAGTTTTATTTGGAGCTTCTTTTTCAAATTGGTTGGCAACTCATTGGATTCCTAATGTTACTTTCTTTTTAGTGTTTGTAATTTTTGCAGCTTCATTCTTTGGGATGTTCGAAATCACTATGCCGTCATGGATTGTTAATAAAGCTGACAAAGGAGCTGATAGAGGTGGATTAATAGGAGTTTTCTTTATGGCTTTAACATTAGTTGTTGTATCGTTTTCTTGTACTGGACCAATTGTAGGAGTAATTTTAATTAATGCCTCTCAAGGTGCAGTTCTGGAGCCAATGATAGGAATGTTAGGGTTTTCATTAGCTTTTGCAATTCCATTTACACTATTTGCTGTATTTCCTTCTATGCTTAATAAATTACCTCAATCTGGAGGTTGGTTAAATTCTGTAAAAGTAGTTTTGGGATTTTTAGAATTAGCACTTGCATTAAAATTCTTGAGTGTAGCCGATCAAACATATCACTGGGGATTATTAGACAGACACATATATATCGCGCTTTGGATTGTGATTTTCGGACTGATGGGAATGTATTTATTAGGAAAAATAAAATTTTCACACGATAGTGATTTACCATTTTTAAAAGTTCCAAGATTAATGTTTGCAATAATGGTTTTTTCTTTCACTATTTATTTAATTCCGGGATTATTTGGTTCTCCACTTAAAATGTTAGCAGGGTATTTACCTCCAATGTCTTCTCATGAATTTAATTTATTAGGAGCAATAAATCATGGAGATGGAGAAGATATTTGTGATACAGACCCTTTATACTCTGATTTTTTACATTTACCACATGGAATAAAAGGTTATTTTGATTATGAAGAGGCATTGGCTTGTTCTAAAACACAGAACAAGCCTCTTTTCATTGATTTTACAGGACACGGCTGTGTTAATTGTAGAAAAATGGAAGCAAGTGTTTGGTCAGATCCGAGAGTTCTTAAATTACTAAAAGAAGAATTTGTAGTGGTTGCTCTATATTGTGATGATAAAAAGGAATTGCCAGAAGAACAATGGTATAAATCTAAATTCGATGGAAGACTAAAGAAAACCATTGGAGATAAAAATCTTGATTTTCAAATATGTTCTTTCAATCAAAATGCGCAGCCATTATATGTAATACTTGACCAAAATGAGGAGCTTTGTGCACCTACAGTAGGAACATTGGATTATGATGAAGATGCTTTTTATGAGCATTTGAAAGAAGGAATAAAAGTTTATAAGACCAGAAATATATTGAAGAAGTAAACAATTAAATGAAACACAGTAAGATTGCCCTGATGCTAATTTTAGCATCAATCCTTTTATTTTCCTGCAATGGAGAAGAAAGAAGAAAAAGAAAAGAAGCCAAAAAGAAGGAGGTAATCCAACCTGACATGCATTATGGATTTGATTTAAACAAATTTGATGTACACAAAGGTGAAGTAGAAAAAGACTGGACTTTGAGTCATCTTTTTGCAAAATACGATGTGTCTCAAGCAGAAATCAATGAAGCTTATATTCAATCTAAAGATAGCTTAGGGCTAGATTACATTACTCTAGGCAATGAATATTTTATGCTATGTAGAACTGACAAAGACACCATACACAATTTAGAATACGCCATTTACATCAAAAACAAAATAGAGTATTTTATTTTTGATTTTAGAGATTCTGTTACTGTATTAGCAAAAAGAAAACCAGTAAAAACTGAGATTAAAGAAATTGCAGCCCGAATAAGAAAAGGAGGAAATCTCTCATTCGCTATTGACAGAGAAGTTCAAAACACAGCCGTTTCTTTTCCTATGATTGATGAAATTGCAGGGATATATTCATGGTCTATTGATTTCTTTCATCTACAAATAGACGATAAAATAAAAGTCCTTTACGAGGAAAGATCAGTTGAAGGAGAGGCAATTGGAATAGGAAAAATCCAGGCTATTTTATTCAACCACAAAGAGAGAGATTTTTATGCATTTAGATACACAGTAGATTCATCCACAAATTATTACACCGAGGAAGGGAAGGGGATGAAAAGCATGTTTTTGTCTGCTCCACTCAAATATTCGCGTATGAGTTCGGGATATAATTTGAAGCGTTACCTCAGAATGTATGGAAGAATTAAACCCCATTTGGGAACCGATTATGCCGCTCCTTACGGAACACCAATCTGGACTACAGCTGATGGAGTAATTTCCAGAGCTGGATACGGAAGAGGAAACGGGAATTTTGTGAAAGTGAAACATAATTCGCAATACTCCACACAATATTTGCACATGTCAAGAATTGCCGAAGGAATAAAAGTAGGTAAGTATGTAATGCAAGGAGAAATTATTGGGTATGTAGGAAGCACAGGGTCATCAACAGGAAATCATGTATGCTACCGTTTTTGGAAAGATGGGAAACAAGTAGATTCTAGAAAACAAAAATTCAATAACGCCAAACCTATGGATAGTACCTACATTCCTACTTATTTGAAATACGTAGATTCTGTAAAACCTATGTTGGATAAGATTATCTATCCAGAATTGGATACTATTTCGGAAGAAATAGATACTATGGGCATAATGTTGGAAGATAGTTTGTAATTCCTTAGAGGAATACTCTCTCAAAAATATTTTTATCCCTAATTTTAACCAACCAAAAAAACGGTTGAAAGATGAACTTGATAGAAGAATTAACTTGGAGAGGGATGATACACGATATCATGCCAGGAACGGAAGAACAATTAGCGAAAGAAATTACTTCTGGCTATGTAGGGTTTGACCCAACTGCAGATTCCCTACACATTGGTAATTTAGTCCCAGTGATGCTGCTTAAATTTTTACAATTATCAGGAAACAAGCCTATTGCGTTGGTAGGCGGAGCTACAGGAATGATTGGCGACCCAAGTGGAAAATCTGCAGAGAGGCAATTGCTTTCTTTGGAGGATATTAATCACAACTTGAACTGCCAGAAAAAACAATTAGAACAATTTCTTGATTTTGATTGTGGAGATAATTCAGCAGAGATTGTAAATAATTACGATTGGTTTAAGGATATAAACTTGCTTGATTTTATTCGTGACACAGGAAAGCACATTACTATTAGTTACATGATGAGTAAAGATTCTGTAAAATCGAGATTAGAATCTGGAATGAGTTTTACTGAATTCACTTACCAATTAATTCAAGGATATGACTTTTTGCATTTATACGAAAATAACAATTGCAAGATTCAAATGGGAGGAAGTGATCAATGGGGAAACATTGTAACTGGAACAGAGCTAATAAGAAGAAAAGCAAGAGGAGAAGCATTTGCACTTACTGCACCATTGATTAAAAAAGCGGATGGAACAAAGTTTGGGAAATCCGAAGGAGGCAACATTTGGTTAGATGCTGAAAAAACTTCTCCATATAAATTTTACCAATATTGGTTAAATTCAAGTGATGAGGATGTAGAAAATTTTATAAAAATTTTCACTCTTTTTGATAAAGCAACCATTGATAAATTAATTGCTGAACATAAAGAGGCTCCACATTTAAGAGGTTTACAAAAAGCACTTGCAGAAGATATTACTATCAGAGTGCACTCAAAAGAGGAGTATGAAAATGCGGTAAAAGCCTCAGAAATACTTTTCAAAAAAGGACAAGAAGCTGTAGATGGATTGAAATCTTTATCTGCCAATTTGATTAAAGATATTTTTGAAGGAGTTCCACAAGCTAGTTTTTCAAAGTCTGAGTTGGCAAATGGTATAGATATTGTATCTGCATTGGTAGAGAAAGGAGGATTTCTTTCTTCAAACGGAGAAGCACGAAGGGAGTTAAAACAAAATTCGATTAGTGTAAACAAAGAAAAAGTAACAGATACTAAAGTATTGAACGAAGAGGATTTGATAGGAGAAAAGTACATTTTATTACAAAAAGGAAAGAAAAATAATTTTTTAGTTACGGTTGAATAAGAAAAAAATTCAATCAAAACTTTTACTATATTTAAGAAAAAGTAGGCATGTTAAAACAATATTTATCACAAAAGCTTTCACAAAAGCTATCGCCTCAACAGATTCAACTAATGAAACTGTTACAGGTGCCTACGGTTGAACTTGAGCAAAGAATTAAAGATGAGATTGAGGAAAACCCTGCATTAGAAGAGGGAGTTCAAAAAGAAGAAGATGAATATGCTGAGGAACAATATGAAGAGGATTTAACAGACTCAAGAGATGATTTTGATGTAAGCGATTACCTAGATAGCGAATCACATTATTCAACAAAATCCAATAATTACGCTGATCCTGAGCAAGAAACGAATATTCCAATTTCAGGAGGAAAGACATTTCAGGAAAGGCTAACTGCTCAAATTTCGTTGAGGCTAAGAGAAGAACGTAAATTGACTATTGCCCAAAACATTATAGGGAATCTAGATGAATCGGGATATTTACGAAGAGAATTAATCAATATTTCAGATGATTTGGCATTTATGTTCAACATTATGGCTGAGGAGGATGAAATTGAAGAAGTTTTGTACGACGTTCAAGACCTAGACCCTGCTGGAGTAGGTGCGAGAGATTTGAAAGAATGTTTGTTGATTCAACTTGAAAGGAAACAAATGTTGCACGAAGAAGAGCCAGGAGTATTGGCTGATGCAATCAATTTAATTGAACATCAATTTGAGGCTTTTACAAAAAAGCACTATTCCAAAATTCTGGAAAAACTAAATTTTACTGAAGAAAGACTGAAGGAAACTATTGAAGTAGTTACTAAATTGAACCCAAAACCAGCCGGGTCGATTAAGGAATCTTCTTTGCCTGCCCAACACATAATTCCTGATTATATTTTAACGGAGGAAGATGGAGAATTAAACTTAACTCTCAATGCCAGAAATGCTCCACAACTCAATGTAAGTAAGAATTATCACAATATGCTTTCTGCTTATGATAAGAGTAAAAAAACTAAGCAAGACAAGGAAGCAATCATGTTTATAAAACAAAAATTAGATGCAGCTTCTTGGTTTATTGATGCTATAAAACAAAGGCAACACACCATGATGAGCACCATGGAAACCATTTTGAAATACCAACATGAGTATTTTATGACTGGGGACGAAACTAAGCTCAAACCAATGATTTTGAAGGATATTGCAGATGTGGTTGAGTTGGATATTTCTACGGTTTCAAGGGTTACAAATTCAAAATACATTCAAACTCCTTTCGGAACATTTTTATTAAAATCTTTCTTTTCAGAATCACTTTCAACCGATTCCGGAGAAGACGTTTCTACCCGAGAGGTGAAGAAAATTCTTCAAAATATTATTGAAGATGAGGACAAGAAAAAGCCTTTTACAGATGGAGTCTTGGCAGAAATGCTGAAAGACAAAGGTTACAATATTGCCCGAAGAACCATTGCCAAATACCGAGAACAATTGGGAATTCCTGTAGCAAGATTAAGAAAAGAACTATAATATTTTGAAGCAAACCGCCCGAGTAATTTCCTTAGTGCTTAATCCATTTATCATGCCTTTGCTTGGGGTTATTTTTTTATTAAAATTTCATGGAATTTATTCAATAATCTATACCGAGAAATTTGGTTATACACTTATTTTTCTAGCTTTAATCCTTACTTTGCTATTTCCATTTATATCTATTTATGTTCTTTACAGGTCGAGATTAATTTCTGATTTATCTCTTTCCAAAAGAGAAGAAAGAGTGTTACCCTCAATAATTACAGTACTTTATTATTTAGGATTTTACTATTTCTTGAGAAGGATTGAAGGATTGGACCCTATAATTATAAGTGGATTTTTGGGAGGTTGTGTAGCTCTGGCATTGAGTATTGCCATTACCACTCGTTGGAAGATAAGTCTTCACGCTCAGGGAATTAGTTCACTTGCAGGACTTTGTGTAGGAGTTTGCCAAATGACATTTGTCTCCCACACGGCACTTAACATTTTTCTGTTATTTGCCATAGGATTAGTTGGCACAAGCCGATTGATACTTCAAAAGCATACTCCACTTCAAGTTTATGCTGGAGCGGGTATTGGGTTTTTTATACCTTACATTTTTGTGGTAAACGGATGGTGGGTTTAGAGATATTCAAAAATCTGTGTAAAAGTGTCTTTTTCTCCTTTTATAGTTTTCTTGATGATTAAATTTCTTTTGTCATACTCTATGGTTGTCTCTTTTGTTAGCTCTCTCTTTTTATTAAAGTAAATCTCTTTAGTTTTAAAATTTTGATCATTAAATTCATATAAAACAGTGCTTTTCAGTTTTGTTTTATGAAACCGTTCTTGTTTAATTACATTCCCTTTTTGGTCCAGATGCTGAACTAATTTGTAACTCTCTTTCCCTTTTCTTCGGTAATTTATTTGAGTTATTTTTGAATCGGTTTTTTCAAAAAAGAAAGTAGAGTTATTATCTCCATCAAACGATTCCCTCTTTATTAGCACATTACTATTTCCCTTAAATGTTCGTTTAGTTTTAGTTGTTTTCCCTTTTTCATTGGTAAATTCATTTACCACAATTTTATTTCCATCCTTATCAAATTCGGTATTTGAACAAACTGCTGTTTTCTTCACTTTTTTTACTTTTTCTCCCAAAGGAGTGCAGTCGTATTTTCTTACATATTTTAATTTCCCTTTTTTATAATATTTTGTTTCGGCTAGTTTATTGTTTTTATACAAATAATAAGTTCTAGAATAAGGCTGGGTGTTTCTTTTTCTAAAGAAAAGTGTAGAGTCAATTCTTCCTGTATCATTTCTAAAGTATTGAGTTCTTGAATAAATTTTATTTCCCGAAAAATAGATTCTTTCTTTAGGAAATTTTTTACCATTTAGTTTTTCAAAACGAGTAACCTGTTTACTTGAAGAACCCCAATGTTTCCAATCATAAACTGTAAAGTTTTCAGTTGAAGTTGTAGTGCTGTAAGTTATTTTTTTCTTTGTTCTAAAAGACAAATCAAATTTTGGATATTTTTCGTCATATAATTTAATCCCACTAAAAACCTTTTCCCCCTTATCATTCAAAGAATATGTTTTTTGAGCCTCAATGTTGTGGAGTTTAATTAATGAATCTTGTGAATCATTCATACCATAATAGCGGAAATAATAAAAAACGGGTTCTCCAGTAGAATAATCAGAATAATAATATTGGGCATTAAGCGACCCAGAAAATAGGGTTCCAATGATTATCGGAAGAATTAAAAATAGCTTTTTCATAAGTGTTTAGGTTTTAGAGTTACTCTAATAACCTAATAAAATCAATTGGTTACAGAAAAAGGGTGTTAAATTTTCTAAAACTTAACAATTATTGATTTTCAATTTTAAATTCTGGGGTAGATAAAGTTTGCCCATCATAATAAACTTGAATGGTATTTGTTGCTCCGTTATCTGTGTATTTGAAGAAAGCTATAATGGCATCAAATCCTTTGTCATTTCCTATTTTGTAAGCATTGTTTACATAATTAAAAATAGTTTTGGTTGCCTCTGTTGCAGTTTTATTGGGATTATTTGTAACATGAACCTTTCTCATTTCTTCATAAGATTCTGCTATTAATTCTCTGATGAATTTTTGCCTTGCTTCTTTGTTTATTTTATCCTTGTACCATCCTTCCCAAGGCATTTCTTTTTTTCTTTCGAATACATTTTTTGGCACATACATCAATGTATCTGGCAAGGGCAATTCAATCAATAGGGTTTTAGAAACGACTTCTCCATTTACCACAGAATCAATTTTTTCTGAGCGAATTATATCGCTTGGCCGGTAGCCAATTTCTGAAATAAAGGAAATAGTAATGTCTTTATTTTCATCTCCAAGAGTAAGGTAATTCCCATCTACTTTTAGATTTCCTGTTTGTCTCACAATTATTTTATCCCGGATAGAAATTTTATTTCCACTTATTAATCTCCCTAAGTCAATTTCTGAGCGTTGTACCTCCATGGTATTTTCACCAGTTCCGCCAAACCATGAGCAGGATTTTACATTCAGAACAATAATTAATACAATGACTAATGCCGCGACAAGTAATAATCTATTTAGGGTTTTCATTTAATTATTTTTGATAGAATAAATATACCAAGAATTTAATTCTTAATTAATACTCAATAAAAAAACCATTCCGATTTCTCGAAATGGCTTTAATTAATTTTAGCGTTACTTTTTTAAAACGGCAAATCATCTGTTTTTTTAGCAGTAGTTTTTTCTCCATTGGGTTTACTTCCCATTAATAATAATTCATTCACCACTACTTCAGTCGTGTATCTTTTATTCCCTTCTTTGTCATCCCAAGAGCGAGTTGTTAATCTTCCTTCGATGCCAATCTCGCTTCCTTTATTTACATATTTTTCAATAATCTCAGCAGTTTTTCCCCAAGCAACAAGATTATGCCAATCAACGCTATCAACCATGTTTCCGCTCGCATCTTTGTATTTATAATTAGTTGCTAAGCTAAAGTTAGCCACAGTTTTACCAGAATCAAGATGTTTTACTTCTGGGCTTTGTCCTAATCTTCCGATCAATTGTACTTTGTTTCTTAAATTATTCATAATGTAGTGTGTTTTCTTCCGCCCTTGGGCAGGTTCGTTATATGTGTCGTCAAACACCGTTGTTTGTTTCGACAGTGCAAATATGCGACAGCCCCAAAAGTTTATTCGGTTGGTAACTACTTGTTTTCGTTTACTTTCGGTTGTAAATATTTGTAGTCGTTTGTAATTGGATATATTTGTGTATATTTGCTTTTGTAAAATATTGAAAAACAAATAATTATTTATTCAATACTAATTTTAAAATCATGGAAAAATTATGCTTAGAGTGCCAAGATGCTGTAAAAGGAAGAGCCGATAAAAAGTTTTGTTCAGATTATTGTCGAAATTCCTATAATAATAAACTAGATGTAGAGGACAAAAACCTAGTGAGAAATATTAATAATAGGTTGAAGAAAAACTATAAAATTCTCTCGGAACTAAATCCAGAGCAAAAAACAAAAACTCATCGAGATAAGTTAATTGCCAAGAATTTTGATTTTAATTATATCACCAGTGTTTATACTACTAAAAAAGGAACTGAATATTACTTTGTTTATAATCAAGGATATTTGGAATTAGATAACGGATTTTATATGCTTGTAAAAAGAGAAGAGAATTAACAAAATAGACTATGAAAAGTAGAAATTATAATTTTGTGTTAATTTTTTTTGTAAATTGTGTCCTTATTTAAAAACAAACACTCAATGAAATCAACAAAATTAACTATTGGAAAGTATATTTTACTTTCTTTTTTAGGACTAGGATTAGCACTTTCAAGCTGTAAAAAACCTGAAGAAACAGTGGAACCTATCGTAGAACCTACACCTGAGCCAACATACAGTGCTCATGTACAAAAACAAGTGCCAATTGTACTTAAAGAAACAGGAGAACTTTGCCCACCTTGCGGAGGATGGGGATGGACAAATTGGGAAACATTAATAAATGAATATGAAGGAGATGCTTTTATGTGGTCAAATTATAGTGATTATTTTGTGTCCAATTCATTTTTTGTTAATGGTGAAATGGATCCAGCAAATTCTGTGATGAATGCTTTTCAAGCTAATTTTCCATATGGTGGATCAAAACCATTAATTTATGTAAACGGAGTAAAAGTTGTATCTAGCACAGGAACTGATCAAGTAGTTAAATCAAGAGTAGAAATTGATGCTTCAAAAAATACAACTGCAAGCAATGTGAATTTATCAATTGCTTATAAAATGAAATGGCAAGGTGATAAATTGATTGTAGATGCACAAGCAAAATTGTACAATAACATGAATGGAACATACCACATGGCCGTATATATTATTGAAGATAAAGTAAAAGCAACTCAATCTGGGCAAACTGGAACTGTTGAACACCACTTAGCGATGAGAGGTTCTCTTCAAGGTGGAATTTGGGGATATGAATTTATTAATGGAGCTGCAACTGCAGGGCAAACTTTTGAAAAATCATTTCAAGCTAATATCCCAAGTACTTACAAAAAAGAGAATATCACAATTGGTATTATTGCTTGGAAAAAATTAGGTCCGAAGTATTATTATGAAAATGCTGCTACTAACCAAAAATAACATTAATAAACCGTTGTTTATTTAAACAATAAAAAAGGGTCAGTTAATTTAGCTGACCCTTTTTTTGTTTTCAATAAATTTATTTAAGGAGTAATAGTAACTGACTGTGTATCTTTAACATATACATTAAAGTTTCCAATAGCTCCATTGCTAAAGTTACCTTTAGGATTTGCAGGTGGGGCACCATTTCCTCCACCAAGAACCTCATCAATACCTTCTAGATATTTGAAAGTAGATTCGTCAGTAGTAAGTAGATTCATGGTAACATTGTCTCCTAATTGTGCTACATCAATCCCAAACAAAGGAAACTCAATTCTGTTTCCATCTAAGAATCCATCATCCAGTAAGATTAAATCAGAAATACCTCCATAAAATTCCCCTGCGATATCAACTTCAATCCTATAAAAATTATTTACAGAACCAGGATCAAAAAACTCTAATTGAGTTACATAGCCTTCATCATTAAATGCACTTGCAGCTACAAATGCATAGCTAATTGTATCAATGTCAACCCCTACTGGCATGGTTGCTTTTGCCTCAAAACTATTTCCGTTTTCATCTACATTTAAGGTGTATTCTGTTCCTGACACAGCTGTGAATCCTACTAAAAAATAATTTCCATTACCACTATAAATAAGCGGGAAAGTTGAAGTTCCATCGCTTAAATTAACCGTTGCATTATCTATAATTACAGGGGAGTTATCTCCAAAGAAATTCCCGGTTTTGGTAATTTTTACTCTAAAATCATTATTCCCTTCGTAGAGATTTGCTTCAATTACAGTTTTTTTATCTCCTTCTTCGAGTTCAATATCAATAATTTTTCTGCAAGAACTCAACGTAATTGCGATGGCTGATAGTGCTATTAATAAATTTTTCATTTGTATAAAATTTGTTGTTTAAATAAAGTATCGACTAAAATTTAAAATTATAAGTAACTGCTGGTATTATTTTAAATAATGCCGTTTGTTCTGCAACGGTTTGTCCTGGGTTATTTTCATCATCAATAAAGTTGATAGAGAAAGTATTTTCTCTTCCATACACATTGTAAATTGAGAAGTTCCAATTAGATTCAAATTTATCTGTTTTCTTGTTGTACCAAGTTACCCCCAAATCCATTCGGTGGTAGTCCGGAAATCTAGATTGATTTCTTCCTGTGTAATAAGGAACATTTACTCCTTCTATTTGATATCCTCCTGTTGGGTATGTTACAGCAAGCCCAGTTGTGTATACCCAACTTGCAGATGCAGTCCATTTTTCATTGAATTTGTAGATTCCAACTAAAGAAATATCATGAATTAAATCCTGTCGAGCAGGGTAATATTCACCGTCATTAATTGCATCAAATTTTCGTAAAGAACGAGAGTATGTGTAACTCAACCACCCAGTAAACTTTCCTTTTCTCTTTTTTAGATAAAATTCTGCTCCGTAAGCAATTCCACTTCCGTAAGTCAATTCTCTTTCTACTTCTCCATTTAGAAATAAATCTGCTCCATCCTTATAATCAATCTGGTTTTGTAGGTTTTTGTAATATCCTTCAACTGAAAATTCATAGGCATTTTTGTTGAAGTTCCTGAAGTATCCTAACGCAATTTGATCAATAATCTGCGGTTTTACATTATTAGAACTTGGAACCCATGAGTCTGTTGGTGATGATGCTGTGGCATTAGACAAAAGATGAATGTATTGATAGTTTCTGTTGTAAGAGGCTTTTACAGATGAAACTTCATCCAACATATATTTGGCTGCAATTCGTGGTTCAAAACCACCATAAAACTTTGCATTTTCATGCCTGTTATAGAATTGAGAATTAGTTACATCACCAGCTTCATTATAGTCATAAATAGAGTCTTGATTCCCTAAATAATTAAAGAATGAATACCTAAGCCCGTATTGAACGCTAAATACTTCAGAAAATTTTTGTTCATTTTGGATGTAAACAGCGTTTTCTGTTGCCAGCCTGTCATTCAAATCAATAGGAGTAAAACTTTCGATATTACTCAATAATTGACCTGGATCAAAGGTGTGGTAAATCATGTTTGCCCCAAATTTTAGAGTGTTTTTATCATTTAAGAAATAAGAAAAATCTTGTTTAATGTTGTAATCAAGAATAGAAGCTTTGAACCCAAAAGATTCATCTCCGCTACCAATTTTGAATTCATAATCATAATTACTTACGATTAATGAGGTGTTTGAAAACAACTTATCGCTAAATAAATGATTCCATCTTAATGTACCGGTTGCATTTCCCCAGTTAAAACCAAAAATATCACCCACTCCTAAAACATCTCTTCCAAAATATCCAGATAAAAACACTCTGTTTTTATCATTGATTTTGTAGTTTGCCTTAAGGTTCAAATCATAAAAATACAGTTTAGATTCCTTAATATCAGGATCTTTAGAGAATTTCAAAAATAAATCAGCGTAACTTCTTCTTCCAGAAACAATGAAAGAACCTTTGTCTTTTACAATTGGGCCCTCTAAAGTTAGTCTTGAAGAAATAACCCCCAATCCACCAGAGGCACCAAACTTTTTACTGTTTCCATCTTTCATGGTAATATCCATTACTGAAGAACCTCTACCGCCATATTCTGCTGGCATCCCACCTTTGTAAAGCGAAACATCTTTGATAGCATCAGAATTAAAAACTGAAAAGAAACCCAATAAATGAGATGCATTATAAACTACCGCTTCATCTAATAAAATAAGGTTTTGGTCAACTCCTCCGCCTCTCACAAAGAAACCTCCATTTCCTTCTCCACCACTTTTTATTCCTGGCATTAAGGTAAATGTTTTTACAATATCTTTTTCACCTAAAAGAACAGGAATAGCCTCAATACTTTTTGGGTCTAATTTTTCAATCCCCATTTCTGTGGAGGAAACATTTTCATCTTCAATTTCGCCAGTAACTTCAAATTCTTTAAGCTTTTTTATATCCTCAGTTAATTCGATCTCAAATCTTTCGTTTTTGGTTAAGTTTATTTTTTTTGTGATTGGAGCATAACCAAGAGAGGTGAATATTAAGGTATACTCTCCTTTTTCGAGTGTAAGTGAAAAAAAACCGTAAACATTTGAAACAGCACCAACGGTTGGTAGTTCCTTTACTTTAACTGTTGCACCAATTAAATCTTCACCGTTGGCAGCATCTTTAAGAGTTCCACTGATAGTAAATTCTTGTGCGTAAGTAGCCATCGAAAAGATGGAAAATAATATAACCAGTAATTTTTTCATTAAATAAAATTTGTTTTGCAAATGTAAAACAAAACAAAAGATAAAAATGTTAAAATAGTTGATAGGAGTTATTTAGGGATAACCGGTTTTACGAAAGCAACTCAACCACCTTTTCCCAATCGCTTTCTTTTTCTGATAGTGAGTTTTTCAATGTTTTGTATTCCTCGATAATTGCATTTGCTTTTTCTTCATCCGAATAATCCAAAGAAGCCATGGCTAAATCATATTCTTTGATTTGAGCCTCAAGTTTTTCGATGTCTTTTTCTAGCTTTTGTACTTTGTTTTCAAGTCTTTTCAGTTCTTTTTGCTCTTCGTAGCTCAACTTATTTTCTTCCCCTTTTTTTTCTACCTTTTTTTCAGTAGATTTTTTCTTAGTTGTATTTTCAAAAAGAGCAATACTTTCTTTCTTTTTTCTTTTCAAGAAACTCGCTACATCCTCATGATGAACACTTACTTGTTGGTTCTTTATTTCGAAAATTCGGTTGGTCAACATGTCCAAGAAATCCCTGTCATGAGAAACAACCAAAAGTGTTCCATCAAATTTCATCAAGGCATCTTTCAATACATTTTTACTGGCAATATCAAGGTGATTTGTTGGTTCATCAAGTACCAAAAAGTTATGGGGTTCAAGTAACAATTTACATAAAGCCAATCTTGTTTTTTCCCCTCCAGAAAGCACTTTTACTTTCTTATCTTGATCTTCGCCACTGAACAAAAATGAACCCAAAATATTACGTACTTTTGCTCGCATATCCCCAGTTGCAATATCATCAATGGTTTCAAAGATGGTTTTATTTCCATCTAGTTTTTCAGCTTCATCCTGAGCAAAATACCCTATTGAAATATTGTGCCCAATTTCTAATTCTCCTTGCTGATATTGTTCTTCACCAACTAATAATTTTATAATCGTTGATTTTCCAACTCCGTTTTTCCCAATTAAGGAAATTCGATCTTTGGCATTTATCATCAAGTCGGCATTGTTAAGAATGGTTTTTTCAGGATATTCTTTGGTTAATCCTTCAAACTTAGCTGCAAATTTTCCTGAGCGAGGTGCAGGCTGAAATCTAAAATTTAAACTTCCATTATCTACTTCATCTACTTCTACAACATCAAGTTTATCCAATTTTTTTATTAAAGATTGAGCAAATGCAGCCTTGTTCTTTTTGGCTCTAAATTTATTGATGAGTTCTTCAGTTTCTTTAATATATTTCTCTTGATTCTTTGCAGCAGCTTTTTGAATTACAAGCTCTTCCTCTCTGATTACCTTATACTTAGAATAAGAAAATTTATAATCATAAATTTTTCCAGCGTTAATTTCAATGGTTCTGTTTGTCACAAAATCTAGAAATGCTCTATCGTGAGAAATAAGGATAATTGCTCCATTGTAATTTTTCAGAAAATCCTCTAACCATTGTATGGATTCAATATCAAGGTGGTTGGTTGGCTCATCAAGAAGCAATACATCTGGCTGTTCCAATAGTATTTTACACAACTCAACTCTCATTTTCCACCCTCCAGAAAACTCACTCATTTTACGTTCAAAATCTTTGGATTCAAACCCCAATCCAATCAAAAACTTCTCAATATTTTCGCGCATATTAAATCCTCCATGAAGATTAAACTGCTCATTGAGATCATTCAAATCTTCAATTAATTGCATGTAGGAATCACTCTCGTAATCCGTTCTGGTTTCTAATTGGTGGTTTATATCTGCTAGAGTTTCTTCAATAACAGTAATTTTTGAATTGGCACTTTCCACTTCATTTATAATTCTTGCCTCATTATTATGTTTCATCTCTTGAGGAAGATATCCAATAGTTACCCCTTTTTGCATTGAAACATTTCCGCCAGAAGGAGGCAAGAGGCCCATTATCAATTTGAGCATGGTAGATTTTCCCGCTCCATTTTTCCCTACAAGTCCTATTCTGTCTTTTTTATCAATCATAAAAGACACGTTATCAAAGAGATCCTTTCCGCCAAGAAATACCGATAAATTATTTACTGAAACCATGGGGCAAAGGTAAGTAAATGGAATTGTTATTTATCTTTAAGTATTGAACTAATTCTTAGTTGAAGTGTACAGCAGTTTATAAAAACAAAAGACTATGAAAAAAACTACTCTATTATTACTGCTAATCACTTCTTTTTCTTTTGGGCAAACCAAGAAAATTTTTCACAAAAGTCACAGTGGAAGTTCTAGTACAATGTTCCTTGATGCCAATAATAATTTTGGACCAGGAATGGCTCCTGTGAGATACCGAACACCCGAATCGCCCATTAAACTTAATTATGTGATTTCAAGTAAAAACCAATATCCAATTGTGAGTTTGGACACAGCAAACAAAATGATGAGATTTTATGATTTACAAGATTCTCTCATTGGATGCGATAGAAATTATACAGAATATTTAAGTCATGGCTCGATGGTTTACGATGTGGTTTCTAAAGAATTTTGGGTGTATCAACTCTACTTTTACCCAACACAACAAAAACAGATACGAGTTCAAAGATGGTTTTCTATTTCAGATTCATTAAATAGTTGGGAGGCTAAACCTAATTTTATTAGAAGAAGAAATGCATTTATTCGAGATGGAAAAAATAAGAGAATAATAATGTCTTATCCATTATTAGACCATAGAATAACTAGTTTGTTACACCCTACAATGTTTGCTAAGACGGAGTCATTTCCAGTTCAAGTAAGTGAAGAAGTTGAGAGAGAAGAAAAAAAAATGACTCGAAAAGAAAAACGAATTAAAAGAAAGCAGGCAAGAAAAAATAAACGAATAAAAGAAGAACCTAACAAAGACAATGAAGAGATAATATTTGGAATTTCTAGCCCAAAACCACCAACTGGAAGTTGGTTAATTTGGTTAGGGATTTTCTTTTTTGGATTTTCAATTTTCATATTTGTTGGAATAAAACAAATCGTAAAAGAGGAATTAGGAAAGATAAATAAGAGATAAAAACATGAATAAATTTTTCTGGAACTTAACTTCCATTTTCTGTACGCTATTCATTCTTACTTTCGAGTTTCAATATTCAATTATTCCAGAAATATATCTTTGGATAAATCCTTTTTTTGAGAGTTTAGTTCAATTTTCGGGCATGTATTTGACGGGCTTTAGTGTAAGCTTTGACTCAACTATTTCATCCGATTCGGAAGGGCTTTATGTGCATGTCTTCAACTTAGTGCTGCTCTCTTTAATTCTTGCTTTTCTACTTAAAATATTTTTTAAAGAAAAAGAAGTAAATTTACGCTTTTATTTACTGATAATACTGGCTTATTATTTGTCTCTACAGCTGTTAATTTACGGCTTTGATAAGGTATTTAAAGCTCAATTTTTCTTTCCCGAACCTAATACATTGTTCACACCTTTGAAAGATTTATCTAAGGATATTTTGTACTGGAGTACGATGGGAATGTCTAGAGGTTACTCTATGTTTTTGGGTGGAGCAGAAATTTTAGTTGCGGTGCTTTTATGGTTTAGTAAAACAAGATTAATTGCCTCTATTTTAGGAGTTGGAATTATGCTGAATGTAGTAGCTGTAAATTTTGGTTTTGATATTTCAGTTAAAGTTTACAGCCTGTTTTTATTGATGGGTTTTTTGTTAATCTTAAGCCCTTATTTTAAATATTTATTTTCAGTTTTAACTCTTGAAAGTGATTTCCAAAAACCAAATACTGAACCTGATTTTTTAGGAAAACACGAATCAAAAAAATGGATAATCAAATCATTTTTCGTTTTACTAATAATAATCGAAGGATTGTTTCCTTATTTAAAAACAGGAAATTTTAATGACGATATTTTTCCAAGACCAAAATTTCATGGAGCTTATTCAATAGGTGAAAATGAACTAGGATTAAAAAGATTATTTATACATCGGCACGGCTATTTAATTTTTCAAAATGAAGAAGATGAATTTCAGGATTTTCAATTAGAATTAGACACTATAAACCAAGAGATAAAATTAGTTGATTATAGAATTAATGAGAAATTTACTTTGAACTATCTCCACAAGGCTAATACAATAAAAGGATTACAGGGGAATATTTTTCAAAAATCAATAAACCTTAAATTAAAAAAAATAAATCCCTCAGAATATGCAATTAATAATATTGGATTTAGTTGGGTAGCTGAATAATTTTATGGAAAACTATCATCTAATTTATCATAACCTAAAATTCTAAAACAAGAATAGTATCTTTACGGAAACTTTTTACCCTTGGAAAACCCAAAAAAATACACAGTAACCGCTGCACTTCCATATGCAAACGGACCTTTACACTTAGGACATTTGGCTGGAGCTTATTTGCCTTCAGATATATATGTGCGTTATTTAAAAATGAATAACCGAGATGTGGTATTCGTTTGTGGTTCTGATGAACATGGTGCTGCCATTACATTACGAGCAAAAAAAGAAGGAAAAACTCCACAAGAAATAGTAGACCAATACCACGCAATTAATAAGAAGGCTTTTGAAGATTTTGGTATAGATTTTTCAATTTATCACCGAACTTCTTCTCCAGAGCATCATGAAATGGCTCAACAATTCTTTTTAGAATTAGTAGAAAAAGATTCTTTTATTACTGAAACCACTGAGCAATATTATGACGAAGAAAACAATCAGTTTTTAGCAGATAGATATATTTCGGGGGAATGTCCAAAATGCCAGAACCCAAACGCTTACGGAGACCAATGTGAAAAATGCGGATCTGATTTAAGCCCTATGGATTTAATAAATCCTAAGTCTACAATCTCTGGAAACAAACCAATTTTGAAAGAAACGTCTCATTGGTTTTTACCCATGGAAAGACACGAAGAATGGTTGACTTCTTGGATTCAAGAAGGGAAAATTCATGGCAAGCAATTACACAATCCAAAAGAATGGAAGAACCAAGTTACTGGACAAGTAATGAGTTGGATAAATGCCGGACTTAAGCCCAGAGCAATGACTCGTGATTTGGATTGGGGAGTAAAAGTGCCACTTGAAGGAGCTGATGGAAAAGTACTGTATGTATGGTTGGATGCTCCAATTGGATATATTTCTGCAACAAAAAAATGGGCAAAAGATAATGGAAAAAATTGGGAAGAATACTGGAAAGTAAATCCAGAAAATGGAGAAGCAGAAACCAAACTTATTCATTTTATAGGAAAAGATAATATTGTATTCCATTCTATCATTTTTCCAATTTTATTGAAACAACATGGGGAATATGTGTTGCCAGATAATGTGCCAGCCAATGAGTTTTTGAATCTGGAAGGAGATAAATTATCAACTTCAAGAAATTGGGCAGTTTGGCTGCACGAATATTTAGAAGAATACTCCGATAAAGTTGATGAGTTGAGGTATGTGTTGACTTCGATAATGCCAGAAAGTAAAGATTCAGAATTTACTTGGAAAGATTACCAAGATCGTATAAACAATGAGTTAGTAGCTATTTTTGGAAACTTTGTAAATAGAGTAGTGGTGCTTACCAATAAATATTACGAAGGTGTTGTGCCAGAGGCAAATGATGTGAGTGAATCAGATAAATTAATTATTGAAGAGGTAAAACAAACAGCAATTAAAATTGGCGAAAGTTTGGAGTCTTATCGTTTCAGAGAAGCATTGAGTGGAGCGATGAACATTGCAAGAATCGGAAATAAATATTTACAAGATTCAGAACCTTGGAAACTAGTAAAAATAGATCCTGAAAGAGTGAAAACGATAATGAAAATTGCTTTGCAAATTTCTGCAAATTTATCAATTGCATTTGCCCCATTTATGCCTAAAAAGGCTAAACAATTGGAGCAAATGTTAGGGTTAACAGATTCACTTAATTGGAATGATTTGGGAAGCTTTTCTCTAGTTCAAGAAAACACAACAATTAATAAAGCCGAACTGCTTTTCACCAAAATAGAAGATGAATTGGTAACAACACAATTAATTAAATTGGAAGCAAGTAAGTTAGATAATACTCCAGCCGAACCTATCAAAGAAGAAATAACTTTTGAGGATTTCACAAAATTAGACATCCGGATAGGAACAATTTTGGAAGCTCAAAAAGTAAAGAAGACTAAAAAATTACTTCATTTAAAAGTAGACATTGGTGACGAAATTCGTACTATAGTTTCTGGAATTGCAGAAAGTTATTCACCCGAGCAAGTTGTTGGTAAACAAGTAAGTGTGTTGGTAAATCTTGCACCAAGAGCTATCAAAGGAATAGAGTCACAGGGTATGATTTTGATGGCAGAAAACAAAGAAGGAAAGCTTTCTTTTGTTAATCCATCGGAGGATTATATCAATACTGGAAATTCTGTAAGTTAAATAATAATTGAATTTTAATTATTAATTCCTCTCAATCAATCAATTTTCAGGCGTTTTACGGGTGGTTTTTTCTAAACTAATTGTATATTCGCGTCTTAAAATTTTAAACAAAAGAATACAAGAATGGCAGCAATTGGAGAAATTAGAAAAAGATCTTGGCTATTAGTAGTAGTAATTGTAATCGGAATGTTGGCTTTTATCCTTGGGGATATGCTGAATGGAAGAGGCGGTGGAGGAACTGATCCTGTGGTTGCAACTGTTGACGGTGAGGAAATTACAAGTCTTGAATACCAGAAAATGGTTGAGGAAGAATATGTTAAAACGAGTAGAGCTTTTGAAGGATTGAACGGACAACCTGCACCAGCATCAATGAAGCAGCAAATTAGCGAAACTCACTTAAGCCAATACTTGACAAGACAAATGTACAAGGCACAATATGATAAATTAGGAATTACCTTATCTGATGAGGAATTTAATGATTTATTACAGGGAAATAATGTAGATGGGCAATTATACGAGCCTTACGGGTTCTTTGTAGGTCCTGATAGAAAATTTAATCAAGATTCATTGAATAATCTTTTACCAAGATATTTACAGAATCCTGGATTTCAATATTTCTTTGAAAACATTATCGGTGAGCAAGCTGAGCAAATGCAGTTACAAAACAAGTATTTCAATATGATTGAAAAAGGATTGTATGTAACTTCTTATGAGGCTAAAAGAGATTTCCAAGCCAACAGTAATTCAGCTAATTTTGAGTATGTATATGCTCCATTTACATTAGTTGGAATTGAGGAGGCGAATGTAACAGAGGCTGATATGAAAGCTTACTACAACGACCATAAAAACGACAAAAAATACGAGCAAGAAGATAAAGTTTCTTTTCAGTTTGTTGAGTTTCAAATAGAACCTACTGAAGATGATTTGAATTCTGCTAAAGAATATTTAGTGGATAGAATTGAGCTTTTTAAAGAAGCTAAAAATGATACTACTTTTGTATTAAACAATAGTGACTCAAAAAATATTGATTTTGGATCTGCATCTTTTCCAAAAGAAATTGACTCTATAGTAAATAACTCCCAAAATGGCGATGTTATAGGGCCTTACCAAGATGGAGATTATTTTAAAATTGCTAAAGTATTAGAAAACAGTTTTAAGAAAGAGGCAGAAGTAAGACATATTTTATTAGGAAATAATGAATATCCTAATCAAGAAATTCAACAACAAAGAGCTGATAGCTTGGTAAATGCTTTGAAAAGAAATAGAAGTGGATTTGCAACTGCGGTTGATAAATTTTCTTCTGATTTAGGATCAAAAGATAAAGGTGGAAAATATGAGTGGTTTGATAACAAACAAATGGTTCCAGAATTTTCTAAAGTAAGTTTTGAAGAACCAGTTGGAACAATTACTCAAGCAAGGACTCAATTTGGAATTCATATTATTGAAGTATTAGGAAGAAGAAATACGGATGAAAAAGAATTGATTGTAGCTACAGTTGATAGTGAGATTACAAGATCAAGAGCTACGATTAGTGCTGTAAGAGATAAAGCACTTGAGTTTATCAATTCTTTTGAAAAAATGAATGTATCTGATTCTGCTTTCAGAACTGCTGCAACTAAAGCTGGTTTAAGTGTTAATCCTGCAAATGACATTACTATTGCAACAAAGGAAATGCCTGAATTTGGAACTAACTTTGACCAAGTAAAGAAATGGGTGTTTAACAAAAATACAGATGAAGGAGATGTTTCTGATGAATTGGTTTTTGATAGAACGATTGCTGTAGCTCAACTTATTAGCAGAAGCGAATCTGGAACTCCATCATGGGAAGATTTGAGCCAGAACATGAAAAATGCGATTGAGTATGAAGTAATGAACGAGAAGAAAGCTGAAATTCTGAAAGAAAGATTGAAAGGTTCTTCTTTAGAAGATATTGCTAAGGCCGCTAAAACAGAAATTAAGACTTCAAACAATACCACATTGGCAGCTTCAAATATAGAAGGAGTTGGAAACGAGCCTGCTGTTGTAGGAACTGCTTTTGGATTAGAAGCTAATGCAATTTCAAAACCTGTAACTGGAAATACGGGTGTGTTTGTAGTAAGATTAAAAACAAAAACTGAATCCCCACTTCCTGAGAACTTTGACCAACAAAAGCAAGCTGCTGTTGGGCAACTAAGAGGAATGGCTAAGCAAAGAGCCAACTCTGCTTTAGTTGAGACTTCAGGGATGAAAGACAATAGAGAAAAAGTAAATATTATAGGAAACTAATTAGTTTCTTTAAAATTAGAAAGCCCTTAATTCAATTGAATTAAGGGCTTTTTTATTACTAATTTTATTGTGAACATACTTTTTCATTGTCATTCCTGCGGAGGTAGGAATCTATTTACGAGACTTAACCAGATGAATAAGATTCCTGCCTCCGCAGGAATGACAAATTCTATCAGAGTTTTTTATTATCGTTATAACGAATTGAAAAAGTATCGAGAACAAACGCAGAATCTTTTTTAAAAAAAAGCTTAACAATAAGCCCTCACATTTTTCCCCTCATAATAATTAATAAAAGCCTGATTCACAGCTTTATTCCCGCCAGGAGTAGGGTAATCGCCAGAAAAATACCAGTCTCCTAAATTTTCTGGACAAGAGGCATGAAGTCCTTCTAAAGTTTGATAGATAATTTCTACTTCTACATTGTCCATTCCCTCAGGCTTAAGAATTTCGGCAATTTTAGCCGAAATTTCATCGGGGGTAAATGGTGCGTATATATCTTTTACAAAATTCCTCATTTCTTCTTTAGGAAGATTAGCTTGAGCAATACTTTGATTGTATACATCATCAATTACAGATTGTTGGCCGTTTTCTTTCAACAAAGCAATAGCAGCCTGAAAAGCAATAAAATCTCCCATTTTACTCATGTCAATTCCATAGCAATCTGGGTAACGAATTTGTGGTGCGGAAGAAACTACTACAATCTTTTTTGGTTTCATTCTCCCCAACATCCTTAAGATAGAGGTTCTAAGAGTTGTTCCTCTCACAATTGAATCATCAACCACTACAAGGTTGTCTTTACCTTCATTTACAGTGCCATAAGTCAAATCATAAACATGAGCAACAAAATCATCTCTGTCATCATCTTGAGTGATAAAAGTCCTTAGCTTGGCATCTTTTATCGCAATTTTCTCTGCACGGTAAGTAAACTCAAGTATTTCTCTCAATGCTTCTGGGGTTTTGTTGTCTCCCAAAGCTTGAATCTCGTTAATTTTTACCTGATTCAAATGAGCATCAATCCCTTTCACCATTCCGTAAAACGCTGTTTCTGCAGTGTTTGGAATAAATGTAAATACCGAATTTCTTAGGTCTTGATTTATTGAATCGAGAATTTGTGGAACCAATTTGTTTCCTAATTCTTTTCTTTCGTTGTAAATATCTTTATCACTTCCTCTAGAGAAATAGATACGTTCAAAAGAACAAGCTTTCCTTTCTAAGGGAGCCAAGATTTCTTTTTCAGAAACCTCTCCGTTTTTCTTTATAATCAATGCACTTCCTGGAGTTACTTCTTTTATGCTTTCAAGAGGAACATTAAATACGGTTTGTATCACAGGTCTTTCAGAAGTTACCACCGCAATTTCATCATCTTCGTACCAATATGCAGGTCGAATACCATTAGGGTCTCTAAACACAAAAGCATCTCCATGACCTAAAATTCCAGCCATTGCATATCCACCATCCCAATCGACAGAAGAATTTTTCAAGATGTTCTGAATATCTAAATTCTCTACAATTAATTCAGTAATTTTTTGATAATCGTAACCAAGGGCTTTGTATTTATCGAATAATTGTTGGTTTTCTTCATCCAAAAAATGACCAATTTTTTCAAGAATTGTTACCGTATCTGATTTTTCTTTTGGATGTTGACCAATGTTTACCAAAACATCAAACAACTCATCTACATTGGTTAAATTAAAGTTTCCTGCAAGAATCAGATTTTTTGTCATCCAGTTGTTTGCTCGGTGAAAAGGGTGTGTGTTTTCTACACTATTCTTTCCGTAAGTCCCATATCTCAAATGCCCCAAAAATACTTCGCCAGTAAAAGCATGGTTTTGTTTCAACCATTCGGTATCATTAAATTGCTCAGGAGTAAGATTGTCAAATCGTTCATTGATGTGCTCAAAAACCCTCTGTATATTGTTGTTTCCTGTAAATCGAGAACGACTAACGTATCGTGTTCCAGGCGCCATGTCCAATTTTATATTGGCAAGTCCAGACCCATCTTGTCCTCTATTATGTTGTTTCTCCATCAGGAGATACATTTTTCTTAATCCGTAAAAAGCTGTGCCGTATTTCTCTAGGTAAAAATCAAGTGGTTTTTTGAGCCTCAAAAGGGCTATTCCACATTCGTGCTTTATAGAATCACTCATGAATTAAGAATGGTTTAAAAATGAATACAAAGTTAATATAAATTGTGAAAATAATAACGGAAGTTATTAAGGGAACTTACTAAAACAAAAAAGCCACTTAGAATTTTCAAAACGGCTTTTAGATTATTAAAACTGATATTAATGAGTTACAATAAAACGTTTAATAGTTTGTCATTTCCTTGAAAAAAGAATTCTGTCCGAAATTTTTCTAAAACAATAGCTAAAAGCATAAAAAAAAGCCATAAAATCAAGAGACTTTAATCTCATGACTTTATGACTTCAACAAATAAGTTAATGACTATTACTTCATTAATATATCTTTATTCTTTGTAGTGACTTTACTAATTGTCTTTTCTTTACCGTTTATTTCAGTAATAAACTTTACAGTATCAATACTATTCTCCAATTCTTTTTTCCAATCCGTTTTAAATTCAATATAATACTCTCCTTTTTTTAGGATTTCATTTTGTTGAAGAAGCAAACCATCTGTTAAGTTGGTAATGGTAAAAGTAGAAATTGGTTTACTAATTCCAGACACACTAATAGATTTTATAAGTGTGTTTTCAGTAGTAGTGAATTTGCCACTATACTTTAAAACAATAACTCCTGAAGGTAATCCAGGAGTTACTATTTGTTTTTTGATTTCTGTAATTTCAATAGTCTTACAACTAAAGAATAAAGTAATTAATAAATACTTTATGTATTTCATGCGTGTTAGTTTTTGACAACTTTAAATATTGCTCTTTCACCATTAGCTGATGAAACTTCAACAAAGTAAATCCCTGTACTAATTCCAGTTTCTAATTTTACTCTTTTGATATTTGAATGACCAGAAACAGAAATTATTTGTTGAATTGTATTTCTTACAACAATATTTACTTCTTCTTCATTTCTTCCAAAATCAATATAAAACTCTCCACTTGTAGGGTTAGGGTAAATCTTCACATTCGCATATGCTGATGATTTATCTTTCAATGATACACTATTAAATGTAAAACAAGAAGAAGTATCTGAACAACCATTAGATGTAATTACAACTGCATAACTTCCGTTTGTAGTAGCAGTAAACATTCTGCTTGTTTCTCCAGCTAATGGAGAAAAACCGTTATTACAATCTACCCATTGGTAAGTATAACCTGTAACAAAGTTTGTTGTAAGAGTAAATCCACTTTGTGATACCGAAGTATAAAGAGGTGTTATTACAACATTTTGTGTTTGTGAAGAGGTATTAGTTCCATCTGTATAATTCCAAGTAATAGTTGTGTTAGCAGTAATTGGTAATGATGTAGTTGTCGTTCCTGTAACAGTTCCAGCACAGTTATCTGTTGCAGTTGGAGCAGTTAATGCTGTTAAATTACAAATTGCAGATAATGCTGGTAAAGTTGTCGCATCAGCAACTGGAGCAGTCACGTCAGTAATAGTTACTACTTGCGTTTGTGAAGAAGTATTAGTTCCATCAGTATAGGTCCAAGTAATAGTTGTACTTGTAGTGATTGGTAAAGTAGTTGTAGTTGTCCCTGTAATAGTTCCTGCACAATTATCAGTTGCAGTAGGGGATGCTAAACTTGTTAAACTACATGTGCCAGTTAAAGCTGGTAAAGAAGCAGCATTAGCAACTGGAGCCGTCACATCATTAATAGTAATCGCTTGAGTTTGCGTAGAAGTATTAGCTCCATCCGTATACGTCCAAGTAATTGTTGTATTAGCAGTGATTGGTAATGTTGCAGTAGTTGTTCCTGTTATAGCGCCTGCACAATTATCAGTTGCAGTAGGTGGAGTTAAACTTGTAACACTACATTGACTAGTAACAGCTGGTAATGAAGCAACATCAGCAACTGGTGCAGTGTTGTCATTTAATGTAATCATTTGCGTTTGTGTAGAAGTATTAGTTCCATCTGTATACGTCCAAGTAACTGTTGTATTAGCTGTGATAGGTAAAGTAGTAGTAGTTGTACCAGTTACAACACCAGCACAGTTATCTGTAGCAGTAGGTGGAGTTAAACTTGTTACACTACATTGACCAGTTACTGCTGGCAAAGAAGCAACATTCGCAACTGGAGCAGTTATATCGTTAATAGTAACCATTTGTGTTTGCGTAGAAGTATTAGCTCCATCCGTATACGTCCAAGTTATCATAGTACTAGCAGTAATAGGAGTTGTAGTTGTAGTAGTTCCAGTTACAGCACCTGCACAATTATCAGTTGCAGTAGGTGCAGTTAAACTAGTAACACTACATTGACCAGTAACAGCTGGTAATGAAGCAACATCAGCAACTGGTGCAGTATTGTCATTAATAGTAACCATTTGTGTTTGCGTAGAAGTATTAGCTCCATCCGTATAAGTCCAAGTTATCATAGTACTAGCAGTAATAGGAGTTGTAGTAGTTGTAGTTCCAGTTACAGCACCTGCACAATTATCAGTAGCAGTAGGAGCAGTTAAACTAGTAACACTACATTGACCAGTTAAAGCCGGTAAACTAGCAACATTTGCTACAGGAGCAGTGTTGTCATTTATAGTTACAGCTTGAGTTTGAGTAGAAGTATTAGCTCCATCTGTGTATGTCCAAGTAATTGTAGTACTAGTAGTAATAGGTGTAGTAGTTGTTGTTGTAGCTGTTACTGCACCTGCACAATTATCTGTAGCAGTAGGAGCAGTTAAACTAGTAATACTACATTGGCTAGTTAAAGCAGGTAAACTAGCAACATTAGCAACTGGTGCTATGTTGTCATTAATTGTAACAGCTTGTGTTTGCGTAGAAGTATTAGCTCCATCTGTGTATGTCCAAGTGATAGTTGTACTAGCAGTAATAGGCGTAGTAGTAGTTGTAGTACCTGTTACAGCCCCTGCACAATTATCTGTAGCAGTAGGAGCAGTTAAACTAGTAACACTACATTGACCAGTTAAAGCCGGCAAAGAGGCAACATCAGCAACTGGTGCCGTGTTGTCATTTAAAGTAACAGCTTGTGTTTGAGTAGAAGTATTAGTTCCATCCGTATAAGTCCAAGTAATAGTTGTGTTAGCAGTAATTGGAGTTGTAGTTGTAGTTGTACCAGTTACAGCACCTGCACAATTATCAGTAGCAGTAGGAGCAGTTAAACTAGTTATGCTACATTGACCAGTTAATGCTGGTAAAGTAGTAATGTCAGCTACTGGAGCAGTAACATCAGGGCTACCACCCTTAAGATTATATTTCCACATTCCTCTTCCAAATGTTCCAATGAATAGTTCATCAGCTGCATAGTTAAATTCAATATCAGTAACAATTACATTTGGTAAATTAGTCCCCAATTTAGCCCAAGTTGCAACATTAGCAGGTCTAAAATATAAACCTAATTCTGTAGCTAAATAAAGGCTATCATTAGCAGAAGTAGAATGTTTATATAAAATCTTCTTCATTATAATATTTGGTAAGTTTGAATTAGCATCAATCCAGGATGAACCGTTATTAGTTGATAATGAAACATTGTGTGTAGTTCCATATCCTGAAGTAGTAGCAAAAATCCAACCATTACTTGGTTTTACAGAAAAACTATTAAAAGTTTTACCTGTAGGTGGTGTAAGTGTAGACCAAGTAGCTCCATCATCCAGACTCATTTTTGCAGTACCATTGCCACCGATTGCAAGTATTCTGATTGACGTTCCATTTTCGGTAATATCAAGGAATTTTACACCAGTAAGTCCTGAGTTTAATGAAGTCCAAGTTGCTCCTCTATCAGTAGATTTTTTTACATCATCATGTCCTGCATATATTGTTGCAGGTGCTGTTGGGTGTAATTCTAATGGTGATACAAATGCTGCATTATTATCACTAGATAAAATCGTAGTATGAGAGCTATAACCAGATGCATACCCATCATTTGTTCTGTATAATTGACCTTTAGTTCCACCTAAATATCTAATGCTAGAATCAGAAATATCAATACCTGTAGATGTTCCATCACCAGCAAGTGCAGAAACCCATTGTCTTGTTCCTGATTTTAATACTTTAGAAAAACCATCATTATCTTGGTTAGCCATCATAAAGTCATCTGTATTTACTTTTTGTGTAATGGCAACATTATAAGGTTGTGTAATTATTAGTCCATTAGAAAGATCTGTCCATCCAGTTGTTGAAGCGAAAGCTCCAATGTGAACACCTCCATCATGCCCATTAATAATTGAATCACCAGTAGCATTAAATGCCATGTAGTGGTGATCTGGGTGAACGTAAAAACCAACTCCTGCTGGATTGTTATAAGGGTTTAACATTACAGAAAAAGAAGTTCCTTCATTGATAGATTTATATCCTCTTACTCCTCCTACCATTACATTATTTTTGTTGGTTGGAGAAACTGAAAAACATTGGTTGTAACCTCCTTGCGAACTAAAACCAGCAATTGTAGAACTGCTTAATTCATCTGCAGCTGTTCCAGCCATATTAAAAGTATATCTTTTAAAAACTCCTGATTGAGTTAAGGCATAAAACTCATTATTGTTAGCTGGTGTAGCAACAATTCTTAATATGTCTTGTTGATTCCCTCCTTGAATAGTGTTGTGCATTGCAAAAGAAGTTCCTCCATTTGTAGAGATGTATAATGCTCCCCAACTATCAGAAACTATTACTTTGTTTGCGTCATTTGGATCAAAAATTATGTCTTTAAAATTTTCGTTAAAAGCTCCAAATGGATAAGTAACAGTAACATTACTAAAAGAAGTTCCACTATTAGTAGAAACTTTTATTTCTGTATTTGTTAATGCGAAAATTTTTGTCACGCTTCCTGGTGCAAATGCAATGTCTCTGATGTATTCGTTTTGGTTTAACGTAAAGGTTAATCCAGTAGGATTCCATGTATTACCTCCATCTGTAGATTTAAAAAGTCCAATTGAAGACACATGTTTAGCATCTGCATCACCAGTTGCCATATAAATAATACTTGTATTACTTGTATCTATCAAGATATCTGTAACACCTAAACCTGCAAGCATATCAGATTTTGGAGCCCAAGTAGAACCACCATCTGTAGATTTCCAAATTCCCCCTGCAGCAGAACCTACATATATTATTTGAGAATTATTTGGATCTCTTTTTACCACATTTACCCTCCCTTTTCCAGGGTAAGAAGCATATCCATTTTGTGTAGGATTATTTACAGGCCCTACTTGAGTCCAAGTAGAAGCTCCTCCTCCACATCCAGATGATGCACTACGAGTAACTGTTTGATTAGGCGCTAGTAATTGTAATAAATTGTTTTTTTCTATTACTTGATCCGCACTAGGGAAAGAACCATCATGGTTTATTCTATCTGCCCAGATGTATGCCCATCTTTCAAATTGTTTAAAAGCTTTGTAGTTTGCTTTTATGTCTAAATCCATTTTATTGAATTCAGCTCTTTTTTGATTTACAATAGTATAGAAGTTAGCTCCTGGCTGACTTGCCATTTCTTTGTAATCAGATAAACTGTTAGTCGATTTAGAATTTTGACTAAAAGCACTAAAATTTATACTGAGTATAAATGAGAGTAATAAGATTTTAGTTGTAATGTTTTGTTTCATTTTGTTTTTTTAAAGTTTATGTAGCAAATGTATTTATATACACTAAGCCATCCTACTACCCAAATAGGTAGTTTTTTGCTATATATAGATATAAAGGGAGGTTTTAGAAAGTTAATTTGGTATTAAAAGTTAATTCCTCGAGAATAACCTTGAGCTATTGCTTCTTTCACAAAAGAGGCAATATTGTTTACCTCAAATTTTGAGAATAGATTTTTTCTATGAAAATCTATCGCATTACTTGTGACAAAAAACTCTTCGGCAATTAGTTTGGAGGAATATCCTTTTAATAAAAATGGAATTATTTTTTTCTCCATCTCTGTAAGAACAATAGGAATTTCATTATCATCAATTAAGCTCTCTAAATAAGGTGGTAAATACACTTTTCCTTTCTTAATAATCAAATCAAATGCATCTTCAAAAGAACTTAACTTATCTTTTTTTGGAATGAAAGCAGCCACTCCCATTGAAATTAAGGTCTTAATTATTTTTCTACTTTTTACATTTGTATAAGCTAGAATTATTTCATTTTTATTTTTAGAAAAAATTTGTTCAAACAACTCGAGTCCAAATGTTTTATCAGAGATAATATCTACGATTAAGAAATCGGGTTTATGAGCTATACAATGCGATAGAAAATCTTGAGGGTTTGATGAAGAAAAAATTACTTCAAAAGAATAATTAGGAATAGATTTGAGATAGGAAGATAAGCCAATTACAACAATTGGATTGTCTTCAAACACACCAATTGTAAATTCTTCTTTTTTAAATTTCATTATAGTCTTGTAAATGTTTGAAATAAATCAAACTCAACTTTACAAATCTATTTATAAAACAAAGTCTATCCTACTACACAAATTGGTAGTTTTTTTAGCTGTTTTTTTGGGAGGATTAGTAGTGAATTCCTCCTGAATAACCTTGAGCAATTACTTCTTTTACAAAGGAGGCAATATTATTTACTTTGAATTTATTGAACAGGTTTTTTTTATGATAGCTTACAGCATCAACCGTAATAAAAAACGCAGTTGCAATTTCTTTGGATGATTTCCCATCAATCAAAAAAGGGACGATTTTCTTCTCCATTTTGGTAAGGGCAATAGGGACTTCTTTTTTTCGAGAAACATCTTTCAGATATTCGGGTAAATAGGTTTTTCTTTGCTTGAGAATAGCATTGAAGGCATCTTCAAATACATCAATGGGTTCTGTTTTTGGCACATAGGCAACCACGCCAAGAGATATTAAGGTTTGAATTATGCGTTTGCTCTTTACATTGGAGTATGCTAAAACAATTGCTTGTTCATCAAACTTAAATATAATTTCAAACACTTCAAGCCCAAGGACTTTATCAGAAATAACATCAATAATTAAAAAATCGGGTTGCTGTGATTTGTATTGTTCTACAAACTCAATAGGGTCTGTAGAGGAAAAAATCACCTTTAATGGATAGGAAAAAGAGTTTTCAAAATAGGAAGTAAGACCTTGAGAGACAATTGGATTATCTTCAAAGATACCTACCGTAAATTGATCACTATCTGGTTCCATATTTATACATCTTGAATGCTAAATATAGTTCCTTTTGGTGAATTATTAGAAAACGAGATGGTTTTATCGTTTTTCCCTAGGAGATTATTGACAATAAACAATCCAATACCAAAACCAGATTCTCCATTTGTACCGTAACGTGTATTTACTTTTTCTTTGAAAATCTTATCAGAATCCGGCATTCCAATTCCTTCATCTACAATTTCAATTTTTCCATTTTGGTTTCTTGCCGTTATTGTTCCGCTATTAGGACTAAACTTTATCGCATTAGAAAGCAAGTTTCTGAACACAATTTCCATCATTACTGCATCACCTTCAATTGTATCAGATGGTTTAAATAAATTTTTCACAGTTAATGCTTTCTTTTTAATACTTGTTTCCATGGTTGAAACCACTTCATTCCACAATTCATTAAGATTAATATTCTTTTTGTTTACTTCTTGTTTCTCCAATTCTATACGAGCCCAATTCAATAAATTGTTCAATACATTATTGGAGCTTTTTACTTGCGATTCTAGTTCGTTTACAAATTCTCCATCCAAGCTTTTCTTATCTTCAATATCTTTGAGTAAAAGATTAAAATTAATAATGGGTTCTTTAAAATCATGAGCAATTACAGAGAATATTTGCTTGTTTACTTTGTCCAGTTCTTCAAGCCTTAGTTTGTTTTTATTTAACTTTCTTCTATTGATATATAGAAAAACCAATGCTAATGCAATTAATAAAGCTGAACCTATTGCAAGGTAAATTATATTGGATTTTAGGAGGGATTCTTTTTCTAGACTCTCAGCCTTTTCTTTGTTTAAGTCTATCTCAGATTGGTATTTAAATTTTGCTTCTAAATCTGACAAAGCATATACATCTTTTTCTTTCCATAGCTTTTCTTGTAATTTGCTAATACGAATCTGTGTGTTCACTGCTTCTTTATGTTTATTTCTTGAAAGTTGAATTTTAAATAGAAACTCAAGTGATTCCAATATGTATTGGTTGTTTTCTAACTTTTCCGCAATCTCAAGTACTTCGAGACTAATTTTTTCACTTTTATCATATTCTTTTTTCAAATCATAAATAGAAGCTTTAGTATTTTTTGCAAAATAAGATTCTTCTAAGGAATTTGTTTTTTCTGCTAGTTTTTCGAACAATGTAATGTACTTATTAGCAGAATCTAATAAGGGTGGATCAAGAAGGTAATAACTCATACCAATATTATTAAATAAACTAGATTGTAATTGCACTGGAGTTGAGTCAGAAAGTAACGGTAAGCATTTTCTTAAATAAAATATAGCAGAGTCCATTTCAATTTCCTTATCAGTTCTATAGGCGAAAATGTAGGCAATATTGAAATAAGCCACCATTAAGTCGTCAGTTCTTGATGAATTAAAATTTAAAGCCGCATCTTTTCTAAAATATTTGTCGGCACCTTCAAAGTCATCTTGCATTTGATGAATAAATGCTAGCTCATTATATACATAACCCATACCACTGGTATCATTCAATTCTTTAGCTATATCCATAGCTTTAGAAAGATACTCAAGGGCAGATTCGTTATCTGCATCTTCTCTTTTTACGGTACCCATTTGCTGCAAAAAAAGCATTTTGGAATATTTAAGATCTTTTATTGCTTCTTTAGAATCAGTTTCTTTTTCTTTTTTTGAGATATAATCTAAAGCTTTTTGGTTGATTTTAATTTTAATCTCATTCCCTGAAATCAAACCTTCAGCATTTTGCCAATTGTTATATTTACAGGAGTCATTCAAACAGGATTTAAAAGTGGAATCTAATTGAAGAATTAATTGACGTTCTTTAAGAGAAAGAGAATCGAAGTTTTCAATTTCTACCCCGTCAAAAAAAGTATTTTGTGAAAGAGAATTTAAAGAAAAAAATATAAGTAGAAAGGAAAAAAAATAATTTTTGATCATTTATAGGTTTTTTAGATTTATAAATATAACAAATGTTTTTAAAATTTTAACATACAAAAAAGCCGTCTCGATTTCTCGGGACGGCTTTAATTATCAAATAAATTTTAATTATTTAGTTCTCGTTTTCAACTTCTTTAGCGGCCTTCTTCTCAGCTCTTTTTTCTTTGAAGTTGTCAACCGCTTCTCTAATAATTCCTTTTTCCTTAATAACCACTGTGTCAGTAATAGTTTGAACACCATTAGTTTTTAATTCTTGAAGTCTCTCATATCTTTCTGTTGGGATTAATCCTAAGATTGTAACTCCATCTCTTTCAAGAGACAATAAAGTTTCGTCAGATAAATCCTCCATTCCTTTATCAATAGGACTTGAAAGTGTAACGCTTGTGTTTTCTTCTCCTATAGACATATTTTCTCCAGTAGCATTTCCATTTTCATCTAACATTTCAATGTTGTTTCCATTCATGTCATCATCATGACCTACGCCAGCCGTATGTCCTCCCAAGATTGGTGCAATTACTAAACCAATCAAACAAGTTAATTTAATCAAGATATTCATTGAAGGCCCAGAAGTATCTTTAAATGGATCTCCAACTGTATCTCCTGTTACTGCAGCTTTGTGAGCATCAGAACCTTTGTAAGTCATTTCTCCGTTTATCTCAACACCTGCTTCAAACGATTTTTTAGCGTTGTCCCAAGCTCCTCCAGCATTGTTTTGGAAGATTGCCCAAAGAACTCCACTTACAGCAACACCTGCCATATATCCTCCCAACATTTCAGCAACAAGCTTTGTGTTTTCTGGGTAGATTAACATTCCAACTAACACAATTACAATTGGGAATCCAATAGTTAAGATTCCTGGTAATAACATTTGTTTAAGAGATGCTTTTGTAGAAATATCTACACACTTATCGTATTCTGGTTTTCCAGTTCCTTCCATAATTCCAGGAATTTCTTTAAACTGTCTTCTTACTTCGTACACCATTTCCATTGCAGCTTTTCCTACAGCTTTCATTGCTAATGCAGAAAATACTACAGGAACCATTCCTCCAATAAATAACATGGCAAGAACTGGCGCTTTAAAAATATTAATGCCATCAATTCCGGTAAAGGTTACGTAAGCAGCAAATAAAGCTAAAGCTGTAAGTGCAGCAGATGCAATTGCAAATCCTTTTCCTGTTGCAGCAGTTGTATTTCCTACAGCATCCAAAATATCTGTTCTTTCTCTTACTTCGCTTGGTAGTTCACTCATTTCAGCAATTCCTCCTGCGTTATCAGCAATTGGTCCAAAAGCATCAATGGCTAATTGCATAGCTGTTGTAGCCATCATTGCTGAAGCAGCCATTGCAATTCCGTAAAATCCTGCTAGTGCATAAGAAACCCAAATTGCGATAGCGAATAACAAAACAGATGAGAATGTAGAAATCATCCCTGTTGCTAATCCTGCAATAATGTTTGTTCCTGCTCCAGTACTAGATTGTTGTACAATATTTAAAATTGGTTTTTTTCCAAGTCCTGTGTAGTATTCAGTAAATGAAGAAATAGCAGCTCCTACAACTAATCCAACTATACAAGCCCAAAATACACTCATTGAAGAAACAGCTATAAGGCCTTCTCCAAAAAACTTCATATCCATAGTTTCTGGTAACATCCATTTTACTAATCCAAAACAAGCAACTGCAACTAAGGCAATTGATGTCCAGTTCCCAATGTTCAATGCTTTTTGTACTTGTGCTTCTTTTGCATCATTAGAAGATATTTTCACAATCATAGTTCCTATCAAAGAAATAACGATTCCAACACCAGCTATTGCCATAGGTAATAAGATAGGTCCTATTTTACCAAAACCTTGAAAGATTTCGATATCATTTACTTCCATAATGTAGTTTCCTAAAACCATTGCAGCTAATACAGTTGCAACATAAGATCCAAATAAATCAGCTCCCATTCCTGCAACATCTCCTACGTTATCTCCAACATTATCAGCAATTGTTGCTGGGTTTCTTGGGTCATCTTCAGGAATTCCTGCTTCTACTTTTCCTACTAAATCAGCTCCAACATCTGCAGCTTTAGTGTAGATTCCTCCACCAACTCTTGCAAACAAAGCAATTGATTCAGCTCCAAGAGAGAATCCAGCTAATGCTTCAAGTACAACAGTCATATCTGCTGAGTTTGTCCATTCTCCTCCCATAAATAACTGGAAGAAAAGGATGAAAAATAAAGTTAATCCTAATACAGCAAGTCCAGCAACTCCTAATCCCATTACTGTTCCACCACCAAAAGATACTTTTAGTGCTTTCGGTAAACTTGTTTTTGCAGCTTGTGCAGTTCTTACATTTGTTTTGGTAGCAATTCTCATTCCCATGTTTCCTGCTACTGCAGAAAAGATAGCTCCGATGATAAAAGCAATTACAATTAAATAAGTTGTTCCTAAATACATAGCAACTCCTGCTAAAGCGATACTAGCTCCAATTACAAAGAAAGTTAGTAATCTGTATTCTGCTTTCAAGAAAGCCAGTGCTCCTTCATATATGTGGTCAGAAATTTCTTTCATTTTTCCATCTCCAGCATCCTGCTTCATTACCCAACTTTTCTTTATTAGCATGTATGCTAATCCTACCAATGCAAGTACGATTGGTACATAAATCATTATCTTTTCCATAGTTCGTTTTTAGTTTAAAATCTTTTAAGACCGGCAAATTTAGAGTTTTCCTAAGAATTATGCAAAATTCTTTGTGTTTCAGTAATATATAGAGGTTTTGATTATAGTTTATTTTGTATCAGCTAGAATAAAACCGATGATTTATTTCTCTATCCACTTAATAATTAACTTATTAAAAAAACATTAACTTATAAATTCTTATTATATTGATATTAATTAATTTTTCATATGAATATGATGAGGTCCTTAATTACTATATTTTTTCTTTTTATCACTGCATCTATTTTTTCTCAGAAGATAAATGGTATTGTGAAAGATGAGAAGGGATTGCCTTTGTTTGGAGTTAATGTTATAAATCAATCTTCTAAGGTTGGAGCTACAACAGATAGGCTAGGAAGATTTGTAATTTCTGCAGAGAGTAAAGAGATACTAAAATTTTCATTCATAGGAAAAAAAAATGTTTTTTACACAGTTAAGGGTAGTGATACTCTTAATATTAATATTCAAATGAAGTCGGATTTGACACAATTGACTCCATTTGTTGTTGATGGAGAAAGGATAAAAAAAGTGAGTGTAAAAACTATGGACAATATTTTAGATTATCATTCTATAGGAGAAAATACTTTACTAATTCTTAAAAAAAGTAAAAATTATTATCAGTTAACTATCGAAGGAATAGATACCATCTACAAAACATTTGAAATAAGTAGCTTTAAACCAAAATCGATTTTTCAGGATGTATTTGGCAATCTTCATTTAATCTGTAAAGATTCAATTCGCCAGATATATATTGATTCATTACTTTTTGTTCCTTATACGATAAGTAGATCGGATTTTGAAGGAATAATAAAGCGATTACTTCTTGTTTCAGATTCAATAGCATACAAATATGCATTCTTCAATTATAACAAGAAATACCAAATCAGAAATACTTACAATGATGTTTTGTATGAAGCCTATGACCAAAAATCTGAAGAGTTTATTACGGCATTTCTTAATCAGAAACCTATGACAACTTTAAGAAAAAATGTAAGTTTACTAAGAATTCCAAGGGATCAATTTGGCTATAGAACTCTTTATTTACAGGTTCTTAATCGAGATTTGCAGGTTCAAACATTTGCAGTGAATAATTTACTAATTACTTTTAATTTGTATAATGACACTTTAATTGTCCACAAAACTCCCTCAAAAGTAATTTTTAAAAAAGGATTGAAATCTTTAGTTAACAAGTCAACAAAAAAGATTATTTTAGATAAAGTTAACAATGAGTTTTATGCTTACTCTATTAAAAATGGAATAGTTACTTTAGATAAAATTGATTTGCAATCAGGCACTTCGATTGAGTCCTATAAGCTTAGCGGAATTTCTTTTCCAGAAAATCTTAAAATAATTGACGGTTGGGCATACTACTTAAAATCAAATAAAAAAGGAATCCATGGATTGTATCGATTTTCATTAAGATAGCTAATAATCGTCCAAAAACAAAGAGTTTAGGGCTTTTTGGGACAAATCTAATTCAGCCTGTTTTTTTGAATCTTTTGCAATTGAATTCACCTTTTTTTTATTAATGTACAGTGTGCTTTTGTATTTGTTAGATTCAGGTAATTTCTTTCCTTTAAACACTACTTTGTTCCCAGTTTTTTGACCCCAAACAATTAATACACTTTTATAGTTTGTTTTAGCTTCATCCAACTCTTTTAGGTCTATATGATTGAGAAGTGATTTTTCAATAGCTTTAGTGGTTTTTTCAAATCCTAGATCTAAAAAAATTGCTCCAATTACTGCTTCATAAGCATTGCCAACAATGTTTTTATAACCTTTCTCAAAATCAATGGCAATAATATGTTCATTAAGATTTATATGAACACCTATTTCATTTAATTTATCTCGGGTCACAACTTTACTTGTGAGCACAGTTAATCCGCCTTCATTTTTATCGGGAAATTTATGAAATAAATAAGTTGCAACAATACTAGAAAGGATAGTATCTCCCAAATATTCGAGCCGTTCATTATTAAAAGCAGCCGAAACAGATTTATGAGTTAAGGCCTTTTTATATAACTCAATATCCTTTGGTTTTATCCCAAAGTATTGATTAAAATACAAAATAAGTTTGTCCTTAGAACCAAAAGCAGTTTTTCTTGAATTGAAAAGTGCTTTTAACTTACTCATCTAATATTATTTAAGTGTTTTTGCAACTTCTACTTCGTGGAAAGCTTCAATCTGATCGCCTACGATAATGTCATTATACTTATCGATAGACATACCACATTCGTATCCTTTTTTCACTTCTTTAACATCGTCTTTGAAACGCTTTAATGTATCAAGTTTACCAGTGTAAGTTACAATTCCATCCCGAATCAAACGAACTTGAGAATTTCTGGTAATCATTCCGTCAAGAACAAAACAACCAGCAATTGTTCCAATTTTACTAATCTTAAAGACTTCTCTTACTTCAGCAGTTCCAAGAATTTCTTCCACAATATCTGGGGATAACATTCCTTCCATTGCATCTTTTATTTCTTCAATAGCTTTGTAAATAATAGAATATAATCGGATATCTACTTCTTCAGTTTCAGCAAGTTTACGAGCTTGTGCAGTTGGTCTTACTTGAAAACCAATAATAATTGCATCAGAAGCTACAGCTAAGTTTACATCAGCCTCAGTAATTGCTCCTACTGCTTTGTGAATTACGTTTACAGCAATTTCCTCGGTAGATAATTTCAGCAAAGAATCCGTTAATGCTTCAATAGAACCATCTACATCCCCTTTGATAATTATATTCAACTCCTTAAAGTTTCCAATTGCAAGCCTTCTTCCAATCTCTTCCAAAGTAAGTACTTTCTTAGTTCTTACACTTTGCTCCCTCTGAAGTTGCTCTCTCTTAGTAGCAATTTGTTTTACTTCTCTCTCGTCTGTTAAAATGTTGAATTTATCACCAGCATTTGGTGCTCCATTCAACCCGATGATTGATACTGGAGTAGCAGGACCTACTTTTTTCACTTTTAGTCCTTTCTCATTATGCATAGCCTTTACCTTACCATAATAATGTCCAGTAAGCATCATATCACCAATTTCAAGAGTTCCTTTTTCTACTAAAATATTAGTTACATATCCTCTTCCTTTATCAAGTGATGATTCAAGAACAGTTCCTTGAGCAGCCCTATTTGGATTTGCTTTCAGTTCTAATAATTCGGCTTCAAGTAATACTTTTTCTAATAAATCTTCGATACCAGCTCCAGTTTTGGCTGAAATATCTTGTGACTGATATTTTCCACCCCATTCTTCTACCAATAAATTCATGGCAGAAAGTTGAGTTTTTACATTATCAGGATTAGCACCTGGCTTGTCAATTTTGTTAATTGCAAATACCATTGGCACTCCTGCTGCTTGACAGTGATTAATTGCTTCTTTAGTTTGAGGCATAATCGCATCATCCGCAGCAACAATAATTATAGCAATATCTGTAACGGCTGCACCCCTTGCTCTCATGGCAGTAAAGGCTTCGTGACCCGGAGTGTCCAAGAAAGTAATTTGTCTTCCTGTATCTTTTCCAGTTACTTTATAGGCTCCAATGTGTTGGGTAATTCCCCCTGCTTCACCATCGGCAATTTTTGCTTCTCTAATGTAATCAAGCAAGGATGTTTTTCCATGATCTACGTGACCCATTACTGTTACAATTGGTGCTCTTGGAATTAAATCTTCTTCTGCATCTACAATTTCTTCTTCTTCAACTCCAATTTGATCCTCAGCAGAAATAAATTCTACTTCAAACCCAAATTCATCTGCGATTATCGTAATTGTTTCGGCATCAATTCTTTGATTAATAGATGCAAAAATACCTAATGACATACAAGCGGAAATAACGTCAGTAGGAGTTACATCCATCAAAGAAGCTAAATCTGAAACTGTTACAAACTCTGTAAGTTTCAGTGTTTTACTTTCTTCATCTTGTCTTTGGATGTCTTCCTCTCTTTTTTCAGCAATTGCTTGCCTTTTCTCTCTTCTGTATTTGTCTCCCTTTTTCTTTCCTCCTCCTTTATTACTTAATCTAGCAAGAGTTTCTTTAATTTCTTTCTGAATTTGTTCAGGAGTAATTTCAGCTTTTGGAACTTTTTTACCTCTTGAACCGCCACCGGCTTTTCCACCTTTCTTGATGGTTTTTTCGATGTTTACTTTCTTTATTCTTTTACGCTTAGTTTTTTCCTTGCTTTTATCAACAGGTAATTCAATTTTACCAAGTACCGTTGTTCCAGCTAATTTACCAGCTTTTGCAACAATAGTTTTTTCTTCCTCAACCTTCTCTTTTTTAGGAGCTTCCTCTTTAGCAGCTTCTTCCTTTTTTGGTTCTTCTTTCTTCTTTTCTTCAGCTTTTGGCTCTTCTTTTTTCTTTGGTTTTGCATCCAAATCAATAGTTCCTAAAACTTCAGGTTTTGCTATTTTATCTGCAGAAGCCTTAATAGTTTCAGGCTCTTCTTTCTTTTTAGCAGGCTTAGCTTTAGGCTTTTCAACTTCTTTCAGTTTTTCTTCAACCTTAGGTTTTTCAGGCTCAACCTTTTTAGGCTTTGGATTCAGATCAATAGTTCCTAAAACTTCAGGTTTTTTAACTTCAGCAGGCTTTGCTTTGATTACTTCTTCCTCTTTTTTAGGCTCTTCCTTAACTTCAGGCTTTTTCTCTCTACTTGCAACTACCTCTTTTGCTTTCGCCTTTTCAGTTTTAGAATCGGCAAATTCTTCCAACAAAATATTGTAGTGAGCTTCCTCTACTTTGGTGTTTGGGCTCGATTCAATCTCTACCCCATTTGATTTCAAATGATCAACCAAGGAAGAAATCCCTACGTTTAGTTCTTTTGCTATTTTACTTAATCTCTTTACCGCCATTTAGTAACTGTGTTTTACTCTTTTTCTTAAAAATATAGTTTATTTGGTGAAAATCAAATAATATTTACTCAAATTCAGATTTTAAGATAGACATTACCTCATCTATTGTTTCTTCTTCTAAGTCTGTTCTTTTTACCAAATCTACTTTCCCTATTGCGATAACGCTCTTCGCAGAATCACAACCAATTGCCTTTAATTCATCAATTATCCAGCTATCAATTTCATCAGAGAATTCCCCTAAATCAACATCTTCAATATCTTCAGCCCCTTCCCTGTATACATCAATTTCGTAACCGGTTAATTTACCAGCCAATTTAATGTTTTGTCCTCCTCTTCCAATTGCTTTTGAAACTTCATCTGGATGTAGATATACATTTGCTCTACCTGTTTCTTCAACAAGCTCAACAGAACCCACTTTTGCAGGGCTCAACGCTCTTTGGATTAACAGTTTGTCGTTCTCAGTATAGTTAATTACATCAATGTTTTCGTTTCTTAATTCTCTTACGATTCCATGTATTCTAGCACCCTTCATTCCAACACATGCTCCAACTGGGTCTACTCTATCGTCATACGATTCAACAGCTACTTTTGCTCTATCACCAGGTGTTCTTACAATTTTTTTGATAGTAATTAACCCATCAAATATCTCAGGAATTTCTAATTCAAATAATCTTTCAAGGAAAGCTCCAGAAGTTCTCGACAAGATAATTCTTGGCGAATTATTGATATGGTCTACTCTTTCGATTACCGCTCTTATTGTATCTCCTTTTTTGAAGAAATCTCCAGGAATTTGTTCTGTTTTTGGTAAAATCAATTCGTTTCCTTCTTCATCCAAAATTAACATTTCTCTTTTCCAGATTTGATACACTTCGCCAGTCATCAATTCCCCAAGCTTATCTTTATATTTTTTGAAAACATTGTCTTTTTCCAATTCCATGATTTTGTTAATCAGGTTTTGCCTCAAAGCCAAGATGTTTCTTCTTCCAAAGTCTTCAATTTTTACCTCAATAGCAATTTCTTCTCCTACTTCAAAATCATCTTCGATTTTCAAAGCATCTGCCAATTCAATTTCCAAGGCATCATCTTCGCTCATTCCGTCTTCTACAATCACCTTGTTAATCCAAAGTTCCAAATCTCCTTTATCTACATTGATAATCACATCTAAGTTTTCGTCTGTTCCGTTTTGTTTACGAATCATAGCACGAAATACCTCTTCCAACACACCTAGCATTGTTACTCTGTCAATGTTTTTGAACTCTTTAAACTCTGAAAATGAGTCAATTAAATTGATACTATCCATTTCTAATTTATTTAAATTTTACTATTATTTTTGTTTCTTTTATTTCATCAAATCCAAATGTTGGATTATGTTCTACTATTATTTTTTTCTTTTTGCCTTCAACTCTTTCTTTTGTCTCGAAAGAAATAGAAAACTCTTTTTCTTTTACTTCGGTTAGCATACCTTGAAAAGTTTTGTTTGTTGGCAACATTACTTTTACCTCTTTTCCGATGTTTTTAATGTACTGTTGATGAACTTTAAATGGTTGGCTTAGCCCAGGAGAAGTAACTTCTAGATCAAAATCTTCTTCTTCTCGATCTAAGTTGTGCTCAACTTGACGACTGAATGCAATACAATCATTGATTGAAATAGGATCCGTTTTGTGGTCTATTTCGATATAAATTTTATTTGCACTACTAATCTTCAAATCAACTAGATAGAAACTTTCGTTTTCCTCTAGCTTTTCATTGACTAATGCTTGTACTGTTTCTTTTTTTATCATTTATTCTCCAATAAAAAAGGAGCTATTCAGCTCCTTCCTTTCTTCTAATACGGTGCAAATGTACACAAATATTTGATTTTTTGCTAATTCTATTGAGTTTTCTTTGTTGGGGTTTGTTTTTTTACCTCTCTTGATAAACCACTTCCATCACAGTTTGACCGACTGCTTTCAGTGTATTTTTATCAATTATTCCCATATTATCGGCATGTGTATGGTGATACTCACCAAACTTGCCTGTATTTGGATTACAATCTATAATATCTATACTTGGTATATTTGCCAATTCATTTACATAATAATGATCGTCAATGACACCCGGATAATTGTTTGACCTTGATTCAAAAAAGAAGTTTCCATAGCCGATTAATTTTGCTGTACTCCAAACTTTTTCTACAATATGACTTGCATATAACATGGAGTGATATTCTTTTGGGAATTGAGCATTTTTACCTCCAACCATGTCCAATAATATTCCGTATTTCGGGCGATAATTTGGTATTGGTGGATTCTTGCCCCAATACTGTGAACCTAAGCACCAATCGTTTGGCATGGAACTAATACTTCCCTCAAAAGCTCCGTAATCTTCAGCATCGAATAAGATTATATCTACTCCAATTGAAGGTTGTTTTATGCTAAATTGCCTTGCCATTTCCAGCAACACACCAACACCACTTCCGCCATCGTTTGCTCCGTCAATTGGTTCCGATTTTCGTTCCGTATCTTTATCGGCAACAGGTCTTGTGTCCCAATGAGCAAAGAGCATTACGCGTTTTGTTTTTTCAGGTGAAAACTGTGCAATGATGTTTTTCATATTCAATTTGTCGCCATTAAAAGCTGTTACCACAGCTTCTTGTACTAATGTTTTTGCTCCATAATTTTTCAAGGTATTTTCCATCCAAATGGCACAATTTGCATGCGCTTTAGTATTGGGAACTCTTGGTCCAAAATCTACTTGAGTTTGTATAAATTGATAAGCCGAATCTTGATTAAATACAGGAGTTTGAGCTCTTTTAATTTCTGTTGGCTTTGCATCAGTTGCAGGTTTTATAGGACGAGATTCTTCGTCTTTACAACTAAAAAGCAGTAAAAAACCAACTAATATTATACTTAATTTCTTTCCCATGTTGTTCCCTCTCTCGAGTCTTTTAATTCAATGGATAAACTCGTTAATTTATCTCTTATTTCATCTGCCAAGGCAAAATTTCTATTGTCTTTTGCTTCTTTTCTTAGTTGAATTAGCATTTGCATCAATTCGTCTGTTACGCTATCTTGTGCAACTTCTTTTTCTATAGATTCCAATCCTAACACCTCAAATACAAACCCATTCATTGTTTCAGATAACAGGTCTAAATCAGAATTTGAAATAGTTTCATTTCCTGCGGCAATTCCATTAATTATTTTTACACCATCAAACAAATGAGCAATTAAAATGGGGGTATTAAAATCATCATTCATTGCAGTATAGCACTTTTCTTTCAGTCCCGCCACATTTACCGAAGAAGAATCGCTGGTTTTAAGTTCTTTTAACGTATCAATCGCTTTCATCAACTTTTCGAACCCTTTTTCGGATGCTGATATAGCGGTGCTAGAAATATCCAACGTACTTGAATAATGAGATTGCAACATAAAAAATCGGATAACAGACTCTGAAAATCCTTTTTCTAATAAATCATGATTACCTGTTCGCAATTCTTTAATTGAAACTACATTTCCCACTGATTTACTCATTTTTGCACCATTCATGGTAAGCATATTAGTATGCATCCAGTAATTAGCAGGATCTGGTTTTCCACTCCCTTTGCTTTGAGCGATTTCACATTCGTGGTGAGGGAACTTTAAGTCCATTCCTCCTCCATGAATATCAAAAGTTTCGCCTAAATATTTGGTACTCATAACTGTACATTCCAAATGCCATCCTGGAAAACCCTGTCCCCAAGGAGAGTTCCAACGCATAATGTGACTTGGATCTGCATTTTTCCAAATAGCAAAATCCAACGGATTTCTTTTTTCACTTTGTCCATCAAGTTCTCTGGTATTGGAGATTAAATCTTCAATTTTTCTTCCAGATAATTCTCCATAATGATGTGATTTGTGGTATTTTTCTACATCAAAATAAACAGAACCACCTGCTTCATAGGCAAATCCATTGTCAATTATTTCCTGAACCATTTCAATCTGCTCAATCAAATGCCCAGTTGCCGAAGGCTCAATACTGGGAGGTGTAATGTTGTAGGCTTTCATTACCTCATGAAATCCATTGGTGTAATGCTGTACCACTTCCATCGGTTCCAAGTTCATTTTCTTGGCTTGTTCTCCAATTTTATCATCCCCAGAATCTTCGTCATTCAACAAATGCCCTACATCCGTAATGTTACGCACATAACGAACGGAATATCCTATAAATTTTAAATATCTATAGACAACATCAAACGACATAAAAGTTCTCACATTCCCGATATGAACATCACTATAAACGGTAGGTCCACACACATACATTCCAACATGATTTTCATTTATTGGTTTGAATTCTTCTTTTTTACCTGATAAGGTGTTGTAAATGTGTAGTTTGTTCATTTTGGTGAGATTGTGTTGTAAAATTAGTAAAAATCAATTACGAATTAGCAATTACGAATTATGAATTTGTAAGTTTTGTAAAAACAAAGTTTTTGCAAAAAAACAAAAGTCTTTTTTCTATTCCCTTTTATCTTATTTCTTTTTTAAAATAGTAGCTTTGTAGTATGATTAATCAAGACCAAATAAACGAGTTAACACAAAGACTGGCGGACTTAAACCGCTATCTTTGACTTGGATAGAAAAAGAGTAGAGATTGAGGAGGAAGAGATTAAAACACATGACCCAAATTTCTGGGATGATCCAAAAGAAGCTGAGAAACTGCTTAAAAAAATCAACAGTAAAAAATATTGGACTCAAACTTTTGACGATCTTTTGACAAAAAAAGAAGATTTAGAAGTGTTGATAGAGTTTTTTAATGAAGGGGAAGATAATGAACCTGAAATAGATTCTTTATATGCTAAATTAATTGAAAAATTAGAAGATTTAGAATTTAAAAACATGCTTTCTTCGGAAGAAGATAAATTGAGTGCTGTGCTTCAAATTACAGCTGGTGCAGGTGGAACAGAAAGTTGTGATTTTGCAGAAATGCTCATGAGAATGTACATTATGTGGGCTGAGAGGAATAAATTCAAAATGAAAGAATTAAACTTCCAAGCTGGTGATGCGGCAGGAATTAAAACCGTTACTATTGAAATTGATGGAGAGTTTGCCTTTGGATATTTGAAAGGAGAAAATGGTGTTCATAGATTAGTAAGAGTAAGTCCATTTAATGCGCAAGGAAAACGAATGACTTCTTTTGCTTCGGTGTATGTTTACCCACTTGTTGACGATACGATTGATATAAAAATAAACCCTGCTGATATTTCTTGGGATACTTTCCGTAGTGGGGGTGCAGGAGGTCAAAATGTAAATAAAGTAGAAACAGGAGTGAGAGTTAAGCATGCTCCATCTGGAATTGTGATTGAAAACACGGAGACTCGTTCACAACTTGGAAACAGAGAAAAAGCTCTGCAATTACTTAAATCGCAATTGTATGAAATTGAAATGCAAAAGCAATTAGCTGCCCGAGAAGAAATAGAAGGGGATAAAAAGAAAATTGAATGGGGTTCTCAAATAAGGAGTTATGTATTGGATGACAGAAGGGTAAAAGATCACAGAACTAATTATCAAGAGAGCAATCCGGATGCTGTATTAGACGGAAATCTGGATGGATTTTTGAAAGCATATTTAATGGAGAATTAAGATGGGACTGGAAGTATTATATGAAGATAACCACTTGATTGTCATAAATAAACGATCTGGAGATTTGGTGCAAGGCGATAAAACTGGTGATAAACCTTTGTCAGAAGTGGTGAAGGAATACATTAAAGTGAAATACAACAAACCTGGGGATGTGTATTTAGGAGTGGCTCACAGAATTGACAGACCAACTTCTGGGATTGTAGTTTTTGCAAGGACAAGCAAAGCCTTGACTCGATTGAATAAAATGTTTCAAGAAAAGGAAATTCAAAAAACGTATTGGGCAGTAGTTAGAAATAAGCCAGAAGCCGAATCTGGAACTTTGATTCATTGGCTGAAGAGAAATACAACTCAAAATAAATCTTATGCACACTACAAAAGTATAGGAGAAGGTTCAAAAGAATCTATTTTAACTTATAACCTAAAAGCAAAATCTAAAAATTATTTTCTGTTGGAAGTACATCCCAAAACGGGAAGGCACCATCAAATTAGATGCCAGTTGAGTTTTATAGGTTGTCCAATAAAAGGGGATTTGAAATACGGAGCAAAACGCTCAAATCCTGATGGTTCTATTCATTTGCATGCTAGAGGAATTGAATTTATTCATCCTGTGAAAAAAGAACCGACTAAAGTTGTGGCACCGCCACCGAGGGAGGTTATTTGGGATAGTTTTGTTTAGAGAACTATTTTTTGGATGTCATTCCTGACTTTCGAAAAACGATTAAGATAAAATTTAACAGAAATCATAAAAAAACAAGTCATTCTAAACTAGATTCAGAATCTGTCAATTATTAATAAAATCAGTATCAATTTTAGATCCCGCATCAAGTGTGGGATGACATGTAATTGAGATGTTTATCCCAAAACAACCCTCTCAACATGATTACCACCAAAAGCATAAGGAATATAATTGTAGCTCGAAATTTCTTTAGTAATTATCAAATTTGCTTTTTTACCCACAGTAATGGAACCATGCGTATCGCTAATTCCCATCGCGTAAGCAGAATTCATCGTTACTGCATTAATTGCTTCTTCTGGGGTCAATCGCTGATAAATACAAGCCAAAGAAATAACAAAAGGAATTTTACCCGAAGGAGTAGAACCAGGATTGTAATCCGTTGCAAGAGCAATTGCCAATCCTTCGTCAATCATTTTACGTACTGGGGCAAAAGGAATTTTCAAAAAAAAAGAACAAGAAGGAAGAGCTGTAGGCATTGTTTCAGAAGTATGTAAATCGGTAATATCTTGGTCAGTCATTACTTCCAAATGATCGAGCGAAAGGGCATTGTGTTTTATTCCTGCTTGAATTCCGCCAATGCTTGTAAACTGATTCACATGAATTTTAGATTGCAAACCATACTTAGTTCCAGCTTCCATAATTCGTTCTGCATCTGCCACAGTAAAGTAATTTGTCTCACAAAATATATCGATATAATCAGCTAAATTTTCTTCTTTAATAATAGGAAGTACCTTGTCAATTAACATATCTAAATACCCATCTTTGTTTCCTTTAAATTCTGGCGGAACTGCATGAGCACCAAGGAAAGTAGATTTGATAGTCAAGTCCGAATCTGCTTTTAATCGTTTGATTACTCGCAATATTTTTAATTCAGCATCCAGAGATAATCCATAGCCGCTTTTAATCTCCACAGCTCCAGTTCCGTAGCTTTTTATTTCTTCTAATCGTGTCCAAGCAGCTTGGTATAATTCCTCTTCGGAAGCAGATTGTAGTCTTTTGGCTGAGTTGATAATTCCGCCACCTCGAGCTGCAATTTCTTCGTAAGTCAATCCATTAATTCTATCTACAAATTCCGTTTCTCGAGTTCCAGCAAAAACTAAATGAGTATGCGAATCGCACCAAGCTGGCAACACAATTTTTCCTGAGCAATCTATTGTTTCCGAATCATTGATTTCTGGAAGATTAGCCATTTTTCCAAATCCAGCAATTAATCCATTTTCAATTTCTAAATAGGCGTTATCAATTGAGTGCAATATACCCATTTCTTTTCCTTTGAGTTTTAACTTAGAAATATCTTCTTGAATTCCAGTTAATTGCTTGATGTTTACTAAGTATTTTTTCATAGTAGAAATTGATTGAATTCAAAAATAGGAAGAATTTTGGGCAAAAAAGAATAGTGACTTCAAATCCTCAGATTTTATTTATATTTACAAACAACAAAAAATAAAAAACTATGTCAGAAGATAAAACATGGAAACCTACTGAAGACAATAAGTCAAAAGCAGTAACTTTTAGAGTAATTGCAGCCATTGCTTGGGCAATAGCCATTGGACTACAAATATGGGCTATTATAAAGCTAAAAACTGTTCAAGAAGATGGAATGACTATGATGATTGTACTAATTATAGGAGCCTTGATACTCGCAGTAACTGGAAACTTGTTATGGAAAAAGGCTAATAAACTGGACCCTGCATCTGAAAAAGATAAGTTTAAGTTTTTTGTGCAAAACCAATTAGGGGCGATTATCAGTGTGTTAGCGTTTTTACCATTGGTAATTATGATATTGACGAATAAAGATTTAGATGGAAAACAAAAAGGAATACTTGGAGGGATTGCAGGAGCAGCTCTTTTAATTGCAGGTATTACTGGAGTAGATTTTAATTCAGCTTCTGTAGAACAATACACTGAACAAACTGAGAAAGTTAAAGGATTGATGAACGGAGTGGATACTATTTATTGGACCAAATACGGAAAAAAATACCATTTATTTAAAGATTGTTATACCATTAATGGGGATGATACGGACGAAATTTTTGAAAATGGAACCACTGTTGCTGAGGCTCTAAAAGAAAAAGCTGCTTTTAGAAAGGATGATGCTTTGTGTAAAATATGTGAGAAAAAAGCGAAGAAAGAAAATGACAAAATGTTGGATTTAAATCCAGATTCTGAAAATGAAACAGAAGCCGAAGTGGATGAGGCTGCTTAAAATTATTTAATAAATAATACTGAAAAGGAGTTTTGGCAACAAAACTCCTTTTTTATTTTTCTTTTTTTGTTTGTATAGGAAAAGCAAAGCTAAACCAAATAGAACGGGTAAGGAATTGCCCAACACTTTTATCATATTGAGATAGGTTTCTTATTCCATATTCTGAATCTAATCGTAATGTCATGTTTTTCATTTTGTAAGCAATTGATGCTTTTAATCCCAGGTCCAACCTTCTTATTTCGAATTCTTCATTTTCTTTTGCTTGGTCTTTAAATTTTAAATTTCCTCCCCCAACTCCCTCATATTCTTCACCATCTTGTATAAGTTTCCAGTCATAATTTTGAGTTGCAAAAATATTTATACCCATAAACCCACCAGCACCAATTTGTATTCTTTTCCTCCCAATGGGAATCGTGTATTGGGCCATCAAAGGAATCGAAGTGCTAACTATACTCACTAAAGAATTTTGTTCAAATTTATACCCGTTTCCAAGTTCTCGGTAAGTATTGCTTCCTTGTTTAAAACTTGCTTGGATTCCCGAATAAATGGATAGGTTGTTTTTTAATGGAAGTTCTGCTCCAAATCCTACACTAAAAGCTAGAGAGGGATAATATAAAAAATCAACTTCTGGAGTTTTTTCTTCAAAAGTAGAAGTGCCTAAACTGAAGTTAAAATCAGTAATTTGTGAATTAACTGATAAACAAAACCCTGAAAAAATAAGTGTGAAAATAAGTGTTTTCATAGCGGTTAGTTTGGTTTGATACATGAAATCGTGCCTCTCCAACCAGTGTAAATATATCCCGTTGAAGGGTCAACATCAAATGATGGAATAAAATTTTCATTTATTTTTTTATCATTTATATAATCTCCTTTTTTTAAAATTTTTGAAAGAGAGACACTTGTAAGATTAAACAGGGTAAATGTGGAGGTGGTTGAGTAAAATAATTCGTTTCCAACAATTTTCAAATGGTCTCCTTTTATGTGTTCAACTCCTAATTTTCTGCCAGTAAATAGCGCATCGATGATTATATCACCATTAGTTTTATCCATTTTTTCAATATCATCATTATTTCCATTAGAAACATAAATATAGCCTCCATTCAGAACTATACTGTTTTTATTATGACTTCCTCCTGAGGTTCCTCTCCACCATCCATGAGTTTTGGTAAGTAAATTGTATTGAGCAATGCTCCCTCCTTGGTTTACATAAATTAAATTACCGTCAATAGGGTGGTTTTTATTAGTGTTTTCTGCTGCTCCTACTCTAAGAGAGCAGTAAATCGAATCGTTTGTAATGTCTATAGCATATAATTTTGAACATAAAACAACATCACAATTACTTTGTATAAAGAGGATATCATTTCCATTCGGGTGTTTCCAATATGATAAGGATTTGACCCTTTGCCTATTTACTCCCATTGCTGAACTTGAAAGAGTAGAGAGTAAAACTGATGAACCAGAAACTGGGTCAATTTCATATAATTTGTAATTAACTCTTCCCCAATAATCGTTACCAAAAGCTGCATAAATTTTGCCATTCTCATAAATCATATGTTGTAAAAAATCGGCAGTAATTGACCACATTTCAGAACCATCTAATGAATTAATAGCTATTAGGCTATGATTAATATTTAACAATAAAGTGTTGTTCACTTTAACAGTGTTTTCACATTCTCGATTATAAACTTTATGCCATGTTGTATCTCCAGAATTTTTATCAAATGCTGTCACATAAGTTTTTAAATAGCCTTCGGAAGTATATATAATTTGACTGCCTATTAAATCAACAAATTGGGGAAATAAATTACTGCTTGTTGAATAATATTTTGACCAAACTTCTGAAAAATATGCATTATTTTCTGGTTTAGTTCGGAGATCTACCTCTTTCAACCCAACTTCTTTTTTGCAAGAGAAAAAGGTAATCAATAAAAGGGAAAGTATAAAATAGTATTTCATCGCATTCAGATTTATTTCAAACTTATTTCAATATACTCATTTAAAAAAACTTAATAAAATAGATAACTGACAACTTTTAAAACCAGTGTAAATTTAAATAGTATATAAAACAGCATATTACAATTAAAAAACTGACTTTTTGTAGGCTAGACTAAACAATAATGATTAGTTCCATTTCTTAAAAATGAAAAACGACTCGCGTTGCGTAATTTCGGTTATTTACCGTATTTTCGTAAAAATTTTGAACACATGGCATTAAAATGCGGAATTGTTGGGTTGCCCAACGTAGGAAAATCGACCTTATTTAATTGTTTATCGAATGCGAAAGCACAATCGGCAAACTTTCCTTTTTGTACTATCGAACCAAATTTAGGAACTATTTCTGTTCCAGATAACAGATTGAATGAATTAGAGAAACTGGTAAATCCTGAAAGAGTGATGCCAACCACAATAGAAATTGTGGACATTGCAGGATTAGTAAAAGGAGCTAGTAAAGGAGAAGGGTTGGGAAACAAATTCTTGGCTAATATTCGTGAAACGGATGCAATCATTCATGTGTTGAGATGTTTCGATGACGATAACATTGTGCATGTAGATGGGAATGTAGACCCAGTGAGGGACAAAGAGATTATTGATATTGAATTGCAATTGAAAGATTTGGAAGCAGTAGAAAGCAAGATGAAAACCATTTCAAGAGCTGCAGGGACTGGAGATAAAGTGGCAGTAAGACAGAATGATATACTAATAGCAATGAAAGAAAAATTGGAGTCTGGAAAATCTGCAAGAGAGGTTGAGGTAGATTCTGATGATGATGTAAAGTTTGTTAAAGAATTACAATTACTTACTACCAAGCCAGTATTGTACTTATGTAATGTGGATGAAGGTTCAGTTGCTTCTGGAAACAAATATGTAGAGCAAGTTAAAGCAGCTGTAGCAGCTGAAAATGCAGAGGTTTTATTCTTAGGGGCTGCCATTGAAGCAGATATCAATGAATTGGAATCTTATGAAGATAGACAAGAGTTTCTTGGTGATATGGGATTGGATGAACCTGGAGTTCACAAACTAATAAAAAGTGCCTACAAATTACTGAATTTGAATACATATTTCACTGCTGGAGTAAAAGAAGTAAGAGCTTGGACAATTACAAAAGGAATGACTGCACCGCAGGCTGCGGGTGTTATTCATACCGATTTTGAAAAAGGATTTATCCGTGCAGAAGTTATCAAATACGATAATTTTATTGAGTATGGCTCAGAATCTAAAGTAAAAGAAGCTGGAAAAATGGGGGTAGAAGGAAAGGATTATGTAGTGGAAGATGGAGATATTATGCACTTTAGGTTTAATGTGTAAAATGTAAATCATTTTACTGTTCCTGCCTTCGCAGGAATGACAAGAGAAAATAAAAAGCCTTTCAAAACATAGTTTTGAAAGGCTTTTTAAATTAGATTCTAATTGAGATTATTTTCCAAACAATCCACCAAGTTTTCCAAGCATTCCGCCCATTCCGCTTTTACTGTCTCCGCCAAACATTCCTAGTAAATCCCCAATTTCGAAATTACTCCCTAATTTGTCTCCAAAAAGAGCAGAAACCTTTTCCATTATCATTCCAGCAATTCCGCTCGATTTTGAAGAATCTACACCCAATTTCGAAGAAAAATTAGAAGAAAGAGAACTAGTCAAATTATCTAACATTGAGTTTCCTTCGGAATCGTTATCGTTTGAAGAGAACAAATTCATAATACCAGAAAGTCCACCACCAGTAGCTTCTTTAGAAACAGTTTCTGAAATAGTATCTTTTGTAATATTGATTGCTTCATCTTTTTGTGATGAATCCAATCCAAATTTTTCCATCAAATCTCCTCCGATTTGATCCTTTACCATATTCATTATATTGTCAATCATACTTATTGTTTTTTATTTTAGTAAGAACAATAATAAGAAATAATCAATTGTTAAGCTGTCAAAGATTTGTTATTTGTTTTCTAAAAAAGGATTGTACATCATTATCGCATGATTTTCAACTAACAGTGATTCTGAGGTAGAGTTCTGAGATTGCTTGACTTTAACTATTTGGTTATGTCTTGAATACCCGCCCCAAGCTTGTTGTTCTATCTTGTGATTTCTTTCTTCAATAGAATATGAATCTTCAATTTCTACATTAGAAAGCAACTCACCATGCAAATGGGTTTCATCCAACCAAAGGTTTAATTTATAAATGATTTCGCCTTCGTTTTTTACCTGTAAATCAATATGATTATAGGAAAGAGTAGCTCCTGCTCCAAAAGGAACTTTTCTGTTTACATCAGGAAAAACATCAAAGCCATGCCTATATCTTTCGGTAACTGTAAGAGGTGAATGGGCAAATATCCAGAATAATAGATTACCTAATTGACACAATCCCCCGCCTGTGTCTTTAGCAATTTTCCCGCTTTGTAAAACTAATCCTTCTAAATATCCTTTTCTTTTTGTTGGCCTACCTACATTTTTCCATATAGAAAATGTTTCATTAGGGTTTATTACAATTTCATTCAAATGTGAGATTGCAATCTCAAGATTTTTTCTTTTGTTCTCTTGAAGATACATGTCTACATCTTTAAGAGGTCTTAAAATCATTGACTTATGATGAAACACAGAGTGTGATTCATCTTTGAGTTTCCCTTTTTTTGCCCATTTTTTCGTCCCAAACCACCAGTCTTTTTTTCGTTTAAGAATGTAATATTCCTTCCCAAAAAAGGAACGAAGTTTACTTCTCGAAATGGGCTGTTGAATCTGGTTCAATGAATGAAATTAAAACTTATAAAAAAGAGCTCCTTCGCCAGTAATAAAAATATTTTCAAAATTGTTATATCCCGCATAACCACCCATTAAGTTGAAAGAAACGTTCGTAGAAAGAAAAAACTCAAACCCAATTCCTATTCCATTATTAAATCCAACAGAAGAAGTTTTTCCATTTGGTACTCCTCCGCCAAAACCTGGCTGAGGATATGTGTACTGAGTCTGTTCTCTATACAACAAATGATTTCCCTGATAGAGAAGGAAGTTTAATTTTTCTCCTTCTCTTAGTCTATAAATAAAGGTAAGTCCAGCACTTATAAGGGTAGAACTTTGGCTTTTAAAGGGTAGAAAAGCTACCTGAAAGCACAACCTATCTGGCATATATAAGTAAGAGAGCCCTAGTCCGGTTGTTGCTCCTGCAGCTAATCCAAGTGCGTGTTTTGAATCTTTATTATGTTCAAAAAATGGCCTTGCGTTTCTTCTCATTCCTCTTTCTTCAATTTGAGAATAGCTCGAAAAGGAAAAGATACTTGCGAATAAAAGTAAAGTGAATAAATTTTTCATAATTTTATAGAGTTGGATATTTTGTCGGGTTAGCTTCATTCATAATTTCATAAACCGCTTCAAATATTGTTTCGGCATTCGGTTTAGAGAAATAATCTCCATCACTTCCATAAGCTGGTCGGTGAGCTTTTGATGCCAAAGTAACTGGTTTAGAATCTAAATATTGATACGCTTCTTGCTCTACCATTACTTTGTCCAACATATAAGCAGTTGCACCACCAGGCACATCTTCATCTACAAAAATTACTCTGTTCGTTTTCTTGATAGATTCCACAATTGAGTGATTTACATCAAATGGTAAAAGTGTCTGTACATCTACTAATTCAACAGAAATATCCACTTCTGCCAATTGTTTAGCAACTTCGGAACAAATATTAAAAGTAGAACCGTAAGAAACCAAAGTAATATCATTTCCTTCTCTGGTAACTTCAGGAATACCTAACGGAGTTTTAAATTCACCTAAATTAGTCGGCATGTTTTCCTTACTTCGGTATCCGTTCAAACATTCAATTACTAATGCAGGGTCATCACTTTCAAGTAATGTATTATACATTCCTGCTGCTTTGGTCATGTTTCTTGGTACACACACATGTATTCCTCTCAATGAATTGATAATCATTCCCATTGGCGAACCTGAATGCCAAACCCCTTCCAATCTATGCCCTCTTGTTCGCACAATTAATGGAGCTTTTTGGGTTCCTTTGGTTCGGTAGTGTAAGGTTGCCAAATCATCACTTAATATTTGAATTCCGTAAAGTAAATAATCTAAATATTGAATTTCAGCTATAGGCCGCAATCCTCTCATTGCCATTCCAATTCCTTGACCGATTATGGTTGCTTCTCTAATTCCGGTGTCAGTCACACGACTTTCACCAAATTTATCTTGCATACCTTCCATACTTTGGTTTACTCCTCCAATCTTTCCTACATCTTCACCAAAAGTAAATATCAAAGGGTTTTGCTCAAATTGCTTGTCGAAATTATCTCTCAAAATCAATCTTCCGTCTTGAGGATTATCTCCATCATAAGTTGGTGGAATAGCTTCAATATTTAATACGCTTTTTTCATTGCTCGGCATTAAATACGAACTATATCTATCGTAATTTTCTTCTTCACTTCTCTCTAACCAGGTTTTTAATTGAGCTTTATGATTGCAATCTTCACCAATTGTTAGCCTAATGGTTTTCTTAGCAGCAGAAATTATTTCTTTTCTACCAGGTTCTGCAATTGCAGATAAATCATTCCCCAATTTCTCGATAAACGATTTGTTTTTGCTGTTTTTAGCTATTTCAGAAATTAATCCAAGAACCAATTTTTGTTCTTCAACATAAGGAGTTAAGAAATTACTCCAAGCTTCTTTCTTTGCATCACGAGCTACTTTTTTTGCTTCTTTATCGATAGCATCCAATTCTTCTTCGCTTGCAATTTCTTGTTTGTATTCTTTTTTATAATCCAATATCCAAGTTCGGAATTGGTTAATTCCATCATATTCAACTTCCCACTCTAACCTTTCTTTCGATTTATATCTCTCGTGCGAACCAGAAGTTGAGTGACCTTGAGGTTGAGTTACTTCTTCAACATGAACTAAGACTGGAGTATGGTGTTTTCTTGCATGTGCTACAGCCTCTTGGTAAGTTCTGCATAACCCTGGGTAATCCCAGCCTTTCACTTTCATTATTTTAAACCCAGCTTTTTCTTCTGTTTCTTCAAATCCAGCTAATAATTCAGAAATATTTTCTTTAGTCGTTTGGTATCTTTTTGGAACAGAAATTCCATGTCCATCATCCCACACATTCATTACCATTGGAACTTGTAATACGCCAGCAGCATTCATTGTTTCAAAAAACAATCCTTCACTTGTACTGGCATCACCAATTGTCCCAAAAGCAACTTCATTTCCTTTTATAGAAAAACCTGTAAACTCAGATAAATTATCGTTTTCACGAAATTTTTTTGAAGCTAAAGCCAATCCCAATAATCTTGGCATTTGCCCAGCGGTTGGTGAGATATCAGCAGATGAATTTTTTTGTTCTGTCAGTTTTTTCCAGCTTCCATCAGAGTTAAGAGTCTGAGTAGAAAAGTGTCCTCCCATTTGTCTTCCTGCTGAAAACGGTTCGTTTTCTTGGTTGGTATCTGCATACAAACCAGCAAAAAAGTTGGTTGGAGTCATTTGCCCAATTGCCATCATAAGAGTTTGGTCACGATAGTAACCTGATCTAAAATCTCCGTTTTGAAACTGTTTAGCAAGTGCAATTTGAGGCAATTCTTTTCCATCACCAAAAATTCCAAATTTTGCTTTTCCAGTCAAAACTTCTCTTCTTCCAAGTAAAGATAGTTCTCTGCTAACTCGTGCAAGTCTGTAATCTTCAATTACTTCGTTCTTAAAATCTTCGAAAGATAATTCTCCTTTTTTAGTTGCTTCTGCTGTTTCCATTCACTCGCTTTTCTTCTGATTGAGCCCAATTTTGGACGAAAACAAATGTAGTGAAATTTGAAATATTAGGCAATAGGGGAAAAGGTTTCGCTTAAAGCGAGTAATTAGTTGTCGAATTCGTTAATGATTTTTGTAGAATCATTGTCAGGAACATACAGAGTGATATCTACATTTTTATCAGAATAAAACTCATTATTATAATAGATGTAGGGCGATAATTCTATTATAGAATCAGTTACTTTAAAATCATACAAATCTTTTATCGTCTGGTTTTTGACACTTCGTATTCCTTTTCCATTTGTTGAGATTCTCAACCAAGCTGTTTTATGTTCACTTCTTCTTATGTCTAGTTTCACTTTTTTATAGTCTTGATCTAGTGATTTTACATCTAGTTTTTTTACAACTATTGTTTTATAATCTAAATCATATGAGTTGTAAAAAGAGAATTTAGAAAAGGACGTTTCGTTTGCTATTGAGATGATCATTATAGCTAAAAAAGCCAGAATAATAAGGAATCTAGTAACTATTGAAAAAGGCTTAAGTTTATTAATTAGCTCTTTATTTTTATAAAAAGCCATTTTAATTCCTTGTATTATTAAACTTAGTGAGAAACTAAATATTAATCCTAATATAGCTACATGAATAAAATTGAAGTTTTTGATGTCTATATCTGAATTCTCTTGAATCATTTCCAGAATACTATTTATTCCTATGGTATTAGCATCGGAAACAAAACTATAGAGTAAACTTACTAAAGCAATAATCCCTAGTGAAATTAATGCGAATCCAATGATAGAGAAAATCAAGTTTCCTAGGTCAGTTATCCTTTTTTTGGGTTGAAGAGTTTGGTCAATTTTTTTACTAGTTCCTACCAAGAAATCATTGAATTTATTACTTTGTTTTTTTACAGATTTACTTACGTTTGATGTATCAAAACTCTTTATATCTGTTTTAAATTTGGTAAGGTATTTTTCAATATTCTCTACTGTAGCATTCTTTCCTTTCATGGCCAATTTTTCACTTGTGCTTTTAGCTTCAGGTATAATAATCCAAGCTATAATATAGAGCCAAAAGCCAAACCCTAATATTAAAATACTAACGGCTAATAACAGACGAACAAACCCTATGTTCCAATCAAAATAGTTAGAAATTCCAGCACAAACCCCTGCTACAACTTTATTGTCAGTATCTCTAAAAAGCTTCTTTTTTTCGGTTGATGTAGATGATTTATTCTCTTCTTCTTTTACCTCTGGCTCAGATTCATCTCCTTCAAAATTGTCAGGAGATCCCATTACTTCGGTAATTTGGTCAACATCTTTTTCATTGATAACTTCCTTGTTCCTATTTAGTTTTTCAGTAAATAATTCAGCAATTCGAGCTTCAATATCTTCTGTTATTTCCTGACGCTCTTCAAGATTATTGAATTTATTTCCTATTTTTTCTAGATAGTTTTTTAATATCGAATACGCATTTTCCTCTATATTGAAAACTAAACCAGCGATATTTATAGTGATTGTCTTTTTCATAATGTCTTTTATTTAGCAGTAATTTTTGAAACCGACTCAGCAATATTGTTCCAAGTAGATTCTAATTCTTTTAAAAAGTCTATCCCTTTTTTGGTAATAGAATAATATTTTCTTGGTGGTCCAGAAGTTGATTCTTGCCATCGATAAGTAAGAATCTCTGCATTTTTCAGTCGAGTTAATAATGGATAAATGGTTCCCTCAACTACAATCAATTCCGATTTTTTTAATTCGGCAATTACTTCAGAGGGGTACACTTCTTTTCTTTTGATGATACTCAGGATACAGAATTCTAAAATTCCTTTTTTCATCTGTGATTTGGTGTTTTCAATTTTCATTCCACTAGTATTTAATGCAAATATATATAAAAAACATAGTACTATGCAAAACAAAGTACTGATTATTTTTATTTCTTTGTTTTCATAAAGCCAATTTTAAGTACTTTTACACTATGAATTTTATCACAATAAAACTTGGAATTTTAGGAGGAGGCCAATTAGGAAGAATGTTTATACAATCTTCCATGAGTTATGGAACTCCCATTCATATTTTGGATCCTAATCCAACTTGTCCTGCGGCTAATTTATGCGATTCTTTTACTGAAGGGAGTTTCAATGATTATGATGCAGTTTATAATTTTGGTAAAAATATGGATGTGTTGACCATTGAGATTGAAAATGTTAATACTGAAGCTCTTGCCCAGTTGGAGAAAGAAGGGGTGAAAGTATTTCCTCAATCTCGCATCATAGAATTGATAAAAGACAAAGGAATTCAAAAGCAGTTTTACAGAGATAATAATATCCCAACAGCTGATTTTAAATTGTGTGATAATATTGAAGAAGTAAAACAAAAAGCTACTTTCCCCATCGTACAAAAAATGAGAAAAGGTGGATATGATGGAAAAGGAGTACAGATTTTAAAATCAGAATCGGATTTAGGAAAAGCCTTTGAAGTTCCCTCTTTATTGGAATCTATGATTCCTTTTGAAAAAGAAATATCAGTAATTGTAGCTCGTAATGAAAAAGGAGAAATTTGTTCGTATCCAACTTGTGAGCAAGAGTTTAACCCAGAAGCTAACTTAGTAGAATTTTTATTTTCTCCTGCTAAAATTAGTCAAGAAACAGAAAATCAAGCCCAAGAAATTGCCCGAACCATTATCGAAAAATTAGATATGGTTGGACTTTTGGCAGTTGAATTTTTTGTATTAAAAGATGGTTCGGTTATCGTAAATGAAATGGCTCCAAGAACACACAATAGTGGACATCATACGATTGAATGCAACTACACTTCTCAGTTTGAGCAACATTACCGCTCGGTAATGAATTTCCCATTGGGAAGCACTGATATTGTTCAGCCAGGCGTGATGATTAATTTATTGGGAGATAAAAACCACACTGGAACTCCAATTTATGAAGGAATAAATGAAGTGATGAAACAAGAGGGGATTTATGTTCATTTATATGGAAAAAATCAAACCAAACCTTTCCGAAAAATGGGGCATATTACTGTAGTGAATCAAAAATTGGATTTGGCTATTGAAAATGCTAGGGAAGTGGCTAAAAAAGTCAGAATTATTAGTTAATCTTCTGAGAGTTGAACTATCCAATTGATGAGATATTCTTCATCCACAATAGTCCAAGAATGACATTTTCGGTTTCCTTCTCTGTCGAACCCCTTGTTGGTGGTAATAATTTGTTCCACTTTGGTTCCGCCATTGACAGTAAGCCAATTGACTAACCCTGCAATATCAAACGAATTAATGTCGTAATAGTTTGCACCTCTTTCTTTAATCCACCACTCTATATCAGGTTCATGGAAAAATAAGGTAGGAACATTCAACAAATATTTCGCATTTCCTCCAGTAGAATCTTTATAAGAGAAAACAGAATGTTGGCGGTAATTTTCAGTGTTAGATTCTATTGGTCCAAGCCTTGCTGGAAATACTTTGTTCATTAGGTTTGCTTCCCAAAGCATTCCACCTTTAAAGTTTCTTTTATTATTCTTGGCAGAATAACAGAATCGTTCTAAATCTAAAGGAGAATCTACAGAGAATACTCCTTTTATTTGTATACCAAATTTTGATTTACCTTGTTCGCAATATTGTGTGTAGCGTAAAGCTCTCGTTCCGCTTGCTGACATCCCTCCTATAAATAAATTATTTCTCGGAAGATTGTTGTCGACTAAAGCCTCGTTGATTATTTCGTCTAATAATTGAGTAGAAGAATCGGTGTAACACAACCCAGGGAAGTGAATAACTGTTGTGGTATATAAAATAGCGAATCCTTTTTGCAAAGCCAGCCCTTTCCATTTGTAAGGAGTTTTTCGGGCTGTATCTGGCAATTTTGTATAATCTCTTATAATTACACCTCTCAATTTAGAAGTATCGGGAGTAACTAATAAGTATGCATTGTGACTAGAATCTTGAGCATTTCTGTAAACGTATTTTGCTGTTTGGCTATAAAAATTTTGAGAGAGGAAGAGCAAAATTATAGAGAGAGTAGTAGTTCTTAACATGGTAAATATGTTTTCTATTATTCAATAATAGGAATTCCATTTAGCTTAAAAAAATAGCTAGATTTAATAATTGTTAAAATGGGAAATGTTGCAGTGGTGAATCCATAATTGGATTTAGTTATTGAGAGTGATAGGGAAAGTTGCTAAAGGAGTTAGGGTTGTATCATAATTCTAGTCTTTTCTTCTTTTTGTCTTGAAACAAAAAAAGAAACAAAAAAAATTCAAGACTTCTTGAAATTGACTAAAAATGACCTGTTATTTCTGAAATAAAAAGAACTCGTCCATTTCTTTTTCCTTGATCGATTTAAATCTACTTGGACTCAAACAGCTTTTTATTTTTAATCGAAATAAAAGCTCATTTTCTTAACGTAAATTTCAAAATGTCAATTTTTGCGATTATGATTTTCGTTAATACCTAAAATTGTCGAAAACTAAAGGTGGATTTTCATCAGTGTGGTAGAAAGCTGAAAATAGCTCAGGCTTATCTCAAGTCTTTAGTGGGAAAACTTTATAAATACAGATTAAGGTTCTCAGAAAACCTTTGAAAATTCTAGATTTTTTTGGTTCGTTTTTTCATCAATGGAAAAAATGAATGAAGCCAGAAAAAGGAACCCAAGTTTATGATTAAGTGTTAAAATTAAATAATAGAGCTACTATTTCTTAACTCTTTTAATAATATCCATTGTGATATTAAAGATTAATAAAATTAGAGGTGCAGTTATTATAAGTAATATGAAGATAGCTTTCCAGTTGTAATAAAGACTCCAGGAAGCTGGCATATGCCCTCTATACAAACTTGTTGTTATGATTACAAATTTTTCAAACCAAACTCCAGAAACTATAAGAAATGAAACAGTTAAAATTATATATTTCTTACGGCCTAAATTTATAAATAATAAAAGTATTGGAGAAAATACAGATGAAATAACCATAAACAAATAGTTGTATTTCATTGGGCCACTTGCTCTATTTAAGAAATGAAGAAAATTATCTTCACTCTCTGTTTCAAAGAATAAAGAATAACAATAATTGATGAGTGATAGAACACCAAAACCGATTAGTATATATCTGATAAATTGAAGAAAGCTTTTAATGTCAACATTTTTCCAAATGTTGTTTATAGTGATAGCTATTAAAACTGCTAAGAAAGTTTTGTTGACTATGTTATGTTGTATGAATTGAAGTATTTCGTTCATATTTATTATAAAATTAATCTGAAATTAATTTTCAAACTCACACATTTTCAAATTGTTACATTAATATCACCCCAACTTTTTCTTAATCTCATTCAATTTCATCAAAGCTTCCACAGGAGTCAAAGTATTGATATCCACATTGGCAATATCATCACGAATATCTTCTAAAATTGGATCATCCAAATTGAAAAAACTCAATTGCATTTCATCAGACTTTTCGTTGAGTGTTTTTTTGATTTCTTGATTATCATTTCCTCCTCTTGCCTCCAATTTTTGGAGAATATCTTCTGCTTTTCGGATTACAAAACCAGGCATTCCAGCCATTTTTGCTACGTGAATTCCAAAACTGTGGTTACTTCCTCCCTCAATTAACTTTCTCATAAAAATGATTTTCTTGTCAATCTCTTTTACCGAAACATTGTAGTTTTTAATCCTTGGAAACTGCTTGTGCATTTCGTTCAACTCATGGTAGTGAGTAGCAAATAAGGTTTTAGCTTTTTTCTGAGGATATTCGTGAATATATTCTGTAATACTCCAAGCGATAGAAATTCCATCATAGGTACTCGTTCCTCTTCCAATTTCGTCTAATAAAATTAAACTACGTTCCGAAATGTTATTCAAAATACTAGCCGTTTCGTTCATCTCTACCATAAAAGTAGATTCTCCCGAAGAAATATTATCCGAAGCTCCAACACGCGTAAAAATCTTATCTACAAATCCCATTTCCACAGAATCGGCAGGGACAAAACTACCCATTTGAGCCATCAAAACAATTAAGGCTGTTTGTCTCAAAATAGCTGATTTCCCAGACATATTAGGTCCAGTAATCATGATTATTTGCTGGTCCATATCATCCAAATACACATCGTTTGGGATGTATTCTTCACCCACTTCTAGGCAAGTTTCTATCACTGGATGACGTCCATTTTTTATCGTCAATTTAGTCGATTCATCAACTATTGGTTTACAATAATTATGATGAATGGCTTGCATAGCAAACGAAGACAAACAATCAATCTGTGCAACTAAATTTGCATTATGCTGAATAGGAACCGTAAAATCAGAAAGTTCCAACACCATGTTTTCAAAAATAGAAGTTTCAAGGGCTAGAATTTTTTCTTCGGCTCCCAAAATTTTGGTTTCGTATTCTTTTAATTCTTCCGTAATGTATCGCTCGGCACTTACCAAAGTTTGTTTCCTAATCCATTCTTCAGGCACTTTGTCTTTGTGGGTATTTCGTACTTCAATGTAGTAGCCAAACACATTATTAAAAGCAATTTTGAGGGAAGTAATTCCAGTGCGTTCGCTTTCTCGTTGTTGCATTTTTAATAAAAAATCCTTTCCTGAAAAAGCGATTTTTCGCAATTCATCTAATTCTTCGTTTACTCCTTCGTTTATTACATTTCCTTTATTAATCAATACTGGAGCATCTTCAAACAGTTCTTGGGTGATTTTTTCTCTTAATGAATCACAGGTGTTGAGTTGTTCGCCAATTGCTTTTAATGCTTTTATTTTTGATCCTTCACAAAATGATTTTACAGGCACTAAAGCATCCAACGAGTTTTTTAATTGATTCACTTCTCTAGGAGAAATTTTCCCAATCGAAACTTTGGAGACCAACCTTTCCAAATCACTTATTTGACTCAGTTGATGGGTAATTTCTTGTAATAATTCTTTTTTGTTTACCAATCCTTCCACCACTTCGTGTCTTTTTGAAATGGCTTTTACATTTTTAAGCGGAAGCAACATCCATCTTTTCAGCAACCTTCCACCCATAGGTGAAACCGTTTTGTCGAGTACATCAATTAAGGTTGTAGCGTCTTGATTGTTCGAGGAAATTAACTCTAGGTTACGAATAGTAAATCTATCTAGCCACACATAGTTGTCTTCTTCAATTCGAGAAAGAGTAGAAATATGTTTGGATTCTTTGTGATGAGTTTCTGATAAATAATGTAAAGCTGCACCAGCAGCAATAGTAGCTACTTTTAGGTCTTCTACTCCAAATCCTTTCAAGGTTTTGGTATTGAATTGCTTAGTTAGCAATTCTTGACTAAAATCTTCTTTCCACACCCAATCATCCAATTGGTAGAAATAAAATTTATTCCCAAATAGTTCATTGAACTTTTTTTGGTTTCCTTTTTGGAATAAAACCTCAGTAGGTTTCAAACTTTGAATCAGTTTGTCGATATACTCTGCAGAACCTTCGGCCACTAAAAATTCTCCTGTAGAAATATCCAGAAAAGAAACGCCAATTTTATGTTTTGTAAAATGAACAGCTGCCAAGAAATTATTTTTCTTTTGTTCCAGCACATTATCATTGAAAGTAACGCCAGGAGTAACCAATTCTGTAACACCCCTTTTTACAATGGTTTTGGTCATTTTCGGATCTTCCAATTGATCGCAAATGGCAACTCGATATCCAGCTCTAACTAATTTTGGCAGATAAGTATTAAGCGAATGATGAGGAAATCCAGCTAGTTCAATGTGAGCAGCTTTTCCATTTTTTCTTTTGGTCAATACAATTCCCAAAACTTGTGAAGCAATTAAGGCATCCTTTTTAAAAGTTTCGTAAAAATCGCCCACACGAAACAACAACACAGCATCAGGATGCTTTGCTTTAATCGCATTGTATTGCTTCATTAATGGGGTTTCTTTTACCTCCGCTTTCGCTTTTGCTGCCATTTATTTCTTTTCTTCTTTAACTACTCTAGGAAAAACATTATTCTCTCTATTCACATCCGACAATCTCAAACTAGGGTCAATTTCCACTTTTTCAATGTCTTTTTCTTTTACGTCAATACATAGAGTAAATTCAGGATTTGTCCAAGGCCAATCTTCGGTTACCACTTTGTAATCAGCGTATTTTGATTGAGTTTTTGCTCCTCGCATTATTGCCAGAGGAATGTTGTACACTTTTAAATTTCCATCCTTTAAAGTAACTGCAATATCAAGAGGCATTGGCATGTCTCCAATTTTTTTTAGTTTAATAGCTGTAGATGTTTTTTCACATTTTTCAACTCCTTCTAAACTGTAATCAATATAATTTGTAGTTCCAATAAACTGTTCCAAATACCAATCCAATTCTAGCCCGGATGTCTGTTCAGCTACTCTTTTGAAATCATTTGCATTAGGATGCTTGAACCTCCATTGGTTGTAGTATTCCATCATGGTTTTTTTAAAGTCTTCTTCTCCAAGAATATACTCTAATTGGTCTAAGAAAACTTCTCCTTTCGAGTAAACCGAAATACCATACGTTCTGTTTTTCTTGTAGTGATCGGCATGGGTAGTTAGAGGTTCTTGTTCTTTTTTCTTTACTAAAAAATGATAATTTCTGTGTGCACCCAAATGTGGATTCAGTGCATTTTTACCATAAACAAAGTCCATTGCATCATGCTGGGCGTAAGAAGTAAATCCTTCGTCCATCCAAGGGTATTTAGATTCGTTAGTTGCCATCATTCCTTGATACCAGCTGTGTAATCCTTCGTGAATAATCACACTTACCAGTCCACCAAAAGAGCCATGAGAAGTAATAAGAGTTGCCATAGGATACTCCATTCCACCATCACCCCCTTGGATAATTGAATACTCAGAATAAGGATATTCTCCGTATTTTTTATTCACATATTCAAAAGCTCTTACTGTGTAATCTTGGCATTTTTCCCAATTCTCCACTAACGTATCAGTTTGGTAAAAGAAATGAATTCTGGTTCCGTTTTTTAATGTTTTGATGTCGTGTTTGTAATCTGGGTCAGCAGCCCAAGCAAAGTCGTGAACATTTTTAGCTACAAAGTGCCAATTATGTTTTGTTGACATAGAATTGTTGAATGTGATTGGTTCATTGGTATACCCTTTTCCAATTTCTTGAGGATTTTGTAAAACTCCAGTTCCACCAATGGTATATTTTTTATTCATACGAATTGTCACATCAAAATCTCCCCACACTCCATGAAACTCTCTACCTACATATGGATTTGCATGCCATCCTTCGTAATCGTATTCGCTCATTTTAGGATACCATTGCGTCATGGAATAATCAATTCCTTCTTTGTTGTTTCTTCCGCTTCTTCTTATCTGGATAGGAACTTGTGCTTCAAATTCCATGTCAAAAGTTGCTGATTCACCTGGTCTTATAGATTTAGGAAGAATTACCTCTAAAATAGTCCCAACAACTTTGTATTCCGCAGTCATTCCATTCATTTTTAATGAGTTTATCTTTTGATATCCTTCTTCTTCTGGTTGCAGTTTAGAAATTCTATCACCCACTCTTCTGTCTGGATCAACAATAGTTAACGAACGAATATCCATCATACTTCCTGGCTGAAATGCATTGAAATATAAGTGGTAAAACACTTTTTCTAATTCATCTGGTGAATTATTGGTGTAAACCAATTTTTGTTTTCCTTTGAATTGATGTTTGGTATCATCAAAATCAATATCCATAGTATAATCTACTTTTTGTTGCCAATAGCCTTGTGAAAAAATACCAGTAGAAAGTGTTAAAAATAGTAAAGAAATTATGTGTTTCATGAGTTTAAATTTTGGATTACCAAAGTACCAAAAATTTGCCCAAAAAAGAAGCGTTGTTTTCAATATTTCAAAGAAATAAATTGTTAACTTTGGTGGAAATCGAAAACAATTATGAAACATTTAAAAATAGGAGATAAAGCTCCTGATTTTAACACAGAAGACCAAGATGGAAATGCAATAAAACTTGCTGATTTTAAAGGAAGTAAAGTGATTTTGTATTTTTATCCAAAAGATAATACGCCAGGTTGTACAACACAGGCTTGTAACTTGACTGATAATTACGATATGTTGTTAAAAAATGAGTACAAAGTATTGGGTGTAAGTGCAGACTCGGCTAAATCTCATCAAAAATTTAGAGATAAATATAATTTGCCATTTCCATTATTGATGGATGAAGACAAAAAAATCATCCAAGATTATGGAGTTTGGGGAGAAAAGAAATTCATGGGGAAAATCTATGATGGAATCCATAGAATGACATTTGTAATTGATGGAAATGGGATGATTGAGGATATAATTGAAAAAGTAAAAACGAAAGAGCATACCGCTCAAATTATTAAATAAGAAAAATATATGGCAACTAAGACAAAAGAAGTAAATAGCGATAAATTGAAAGCTTTGCAAGCTACCATGGAGCGAATGGATAAGCAGTATGGTAAAGGAGCAGTAATGAAATTAGGTGACAGAGCAGTTGCTGATGTGGAAGTAATTCCTTCTGGTTCACTTACTTTGGATTTAGCTCTTGGAGTAAAAGGGTATCCAAAAGGAAGAGTAGTAGAAATATACGGACCTGAATCTTCAGGAAAAACTACTTTAACAATTCATGCAATTGCTGAATGCCAAAAGCAAGGAGGAATTTGTGCATTTATAGATGCAGAGCATGCTTTTGACGCAATTTATGCTAAAAATTTAGGAGTTGATGTAGATAATTTAATTATTTCTCAACCAGACAATGGAGAACAGGCTCTAGAGATTGCAGATAACTTAATACGATCAGGTGCTATTGATTTAATTATTGTGGATTCTGTAGCAGCTTTGACACCAAAAGCTGAGATTGAAGGAGAAATGGGAGATTCTCAAATGGGATTACAAGCAAGATTGATGTCAAAGGCATTGAGAAAGTTAACAGCTTCTATTAGTAAAGCAAACACATGTTGTATTTTCATTAACCAATTGAGAGAAAAAATTGGAGTAATGTTCGGAAATCCTGAAACTACCTCTGGAGGAAACGCATTGAAGTTTTATTCTTCAATAAGATTGGATATTAGACGATCTACTCAAATCAAAGGGAATGAAGATGTGTTAGGAAACAGGACGAGAGTAAAAGTGGTGAAGAACAAAGTTGCTCCACCATTCCGTAAAGCTGAATTTGACATCATGTACGGACAAGGGATTTCTAAAACAGGAGAGATTTTGGATTTAGCTGTAGATAAAAATATTGTAAAGAAAAGTGGTTCTTGGTTTAGTTATGGAGAAACAAAATTAGGACAAGGAAGAGATGCAGTGAAAGAACTGATAGGAGACAACCCTGAATTAATGGATGAATTGGAAACTAAAATTTATGAATTATTAGAAGCAGAATCTGCTTAATAATAAGATTAAACTTGTGTAAAAATGCTCCTTTTTAGGGGCATTTTTTAGTGATTAGAAGTAAATAATTGTTAGTATTGACTATGAAAAAATTTGGAATTTTATTGTTTGTTTTTGTTGGGTTGGTTTCTTGTAATGATGAACCTTCCTCAAACCCTAAAGATATAATTACAACAGATGTCTCCGACACTAATCTGGTTGACAATAATTTGGATGAAATCAATCAATACATCATTGATAACCCAAATTCTGAAAAAGGATATTATGAGTTGGCAAAATATTATTTAGACAATAATGAAGCTGAAAATGCTTTGAATCAAATAGAAAGAGCAATGAAAATTGCTCCTAAAGATGCTAACATTAATTACATAAAAGGAAAAGCTTACATTGCTCTTAGTAAGATAAATTTAGGACTTCCATTTTTGGAGAGAACCATAGAGTTAGATAGCACCCATGTTGATGGAAAGCTAGATTTAGCCTATTACTATTTAGCTGCAAGAGATTTTGAATCCTCATTGATGCTTATCAATTCTACTATTCGACAAAACATTTATTTGGCTCGGCCTTATTATTTAAAAGGAATGTGGTACGAACTTCAAGAAAAAAATGACCTGTCGATTTCCTCTTATCAAACAGCTATTGAGCGTGACCCAAATTACTATGACGCGTATTTAGCATTAGGTTCTCTTTATGATAGAATGGACAATCCACTTGCTATACAATATTTTAATTCTGCACTTACAATTTGGCCAGAGAGCATTGAAGCATGGCGACTAAAAGGAATGAGTTATTATACGCATGAAGATTATGAAGAGGCAATAATCTGTTTCGATACAATTCTTCATTTTGACTCTACATTCGAGGTTTCCTATTTTGATATTGGAAGAACTCTTATTAATTTATGTTATGATGAGAACCCAAAGGCAACTAATGATTCTCTATTAAAATTAGCAATCCAGAACTTTGACAAAGCACTAGCTATTAATGTAAATTATGTTCCTGCAAAATTTAATAGGGCATTATGTTATGAAACTAAAGGAAATACAACTTTAGCAAAAGCAGAATATAAAGCAATACTTGAATTAGAAGATAATTATGAGCCAGCTATCAAAGCATTGAACAGACTGGATAGAAGGGGATTATAATTTCACAAACTTCAATGCAAACTGTTCTTTTTTATCAGAAAATAGAATAAAATAAGACCCAGCGGTTAAGTTGGAAACGTCAATACCTTGATTAGTATAAGTCAAAGGAATTGATCTTCCTGTTAAATCAATAGCTTTAATTTCTCCATCAAAACCAGAGAGATTTGTAGCCTTTATCATTCCAGAATTAGAAGGATTTGGGTAGAGAACTGGCAATGCCTTTTTGGTGTTTTTAGTTATGCTAGTTGGGTTGTAATATTCCAAATCAATAAATGGTTTTTTCAGAGAATCACCGGTTGAGAAATAAAATAAATTACCGTCAGTAGTATCAATCATAGAGACTCTAAATTGTGTAATTCCAGAAGTGTTAATTTGCGATAGCATTGAGTTAGGAATTCTTATTCTTAACCAAAAACCATTCTCTTTAAGTGACCCATAGACACAAGCAGTATCTTTTGCATCAGCTAAAGAAGAATAATCATTTAAGTCAATGTTTACTGAAGTTCCTAAGTTTCCTTGTTTTAATTCTAAAATCACTTTATTAAATGAAGGAAGAGTCCCAGTTTGATTTTCTCTATGTAAAAATATGTCCCCACGATGTAATGGTGTGGTGGCTATTGTTGAGGTATTGAAACTTATTATTCCTTTGTTTATTCCTGTTGCAGTATTATTTCCAACAGTAATTCTTCTTGAAGTAATATTCCCGGTTGAAGAAACTCCACCATCTTTTCCATTTCCTTGAGAGGTAATAGTAAAATCAACATCTCCTCTCAAAAAACCTAAATAATATTCTTCAAAATAATACTTGTACAACATATCGTATCCTTCAGCATCAAGATGAAAACAATCAATAAATGCGGTATAGTCATTCATTCTAATTTTGGGAGTTGGGTAGTCTAATCTTCCTCCAGGAAAAGGGACAGTACCAGCCGCATAAGTTCCATTTGGAGCTACTCCAAGTGCTGTTGATTGCCCGTACAAATATTGCATTAATCCTATCGGGCTTTTATAATAAGCATGAAAATAGGTATTTACTAGAACTTCAAATTTTTTGGAAGCTCTACTAAGTAAGGAATTCATTTCGACAAAAGTAGGTTTGCCCATACCGTCCCATCTATTGTAAAAAGGATGAAAAGTAGGAAATCCAAATGTTTGAATTACTTCACCAAAATTGGCAAAATCATATCCAGAAACATAGACTTTAATCCCAGGTTTCATCGTTTCAATATTCATGATAATACTATCTACTCTTTTCAAAGTGGCATCTAATAATGAATCTGTAGAAATAGAATCCATCGAATTATTCCAATTGTTTAAAATATCATTTCCTCCGATACTTAGGTTTACAATTTCAATCGTTGGATTTGCGGTTAGCGCATTTTGTATTGCTGTTTTTCCAGAAGGGGTGAGAAAATCATGCGTTTCGGCACCATTCACTGATAAATTGCTGGTATTGCTGAACATACCAATGTTTGTGAACCCAAACCTATCCAGATTATTTTCGAAAGAACCAAATCCAACTGGGAAGTTAGACCAGCTATCGCCCACCATTAATATTTTGTTTACGACTGTGTCACAAGTAGTTTGAGCGTTTCCAATAAATAGGAATAAAGAGAGAGTAAATGATAATAAAATTTTCATAAAATCAGGTTAAAGTATTCTTTAAAGATAAAAAAAATGGCTTAGTTCTGTATGGAATTGTTTTTTGGTTCGATTTTAATATGAGTTATCGCATGTTTTTAACTAAATTCAACAAAATAGCCCTTCATGAAAAAATTAGGTTTAGGAATATTTATAATTACTTTTGGATTTTTTATTGTACTTCTTTCTTTAGGAGAATATAAGGTTTCGAAGGAAATTATTTTGGAAAGCAGCCCAAAGCAGGCTAGCTATGTGCTACAAACCAAGTCTTTTGAAGAAAATGAGGAAAAGCCTTTTAGAAATCAATTCACTTTTGTCAGTGAGATGCAGCATATTCTTGAAGAGACAAATGAGTTAATTTTGAGCGAGGAAGGGATTTCTCAAAATGACATTTCTAATTTAATTTATCATTCTACAATAGATAATAAAATTGATTTCAATGAAAATTCTATTCTTCAAGCATTTCCTGAAGCTACTAAGCTAGATAGTTCCAAGCAAAAAATGATACGGGACAACCTAAGTTGGGTTTTCGATAAAGAACTAACTTCCAAAGAAGAATTATCAGATATTTTGACCGACAAAAAGAAGGATATTGATAACAGTGTTCTTGGTAAAAAGGGGTTTGAAACCAATAAATTTGGAGAATACTTATTTCCAATCACAAAAAAATCTACTACAGGATTTGTAGCAAATAATCAATGGTTATTGTTTTTTCTATCACTTTTGATGGCTTCTATAGGAGTATTATTAAATGTCCTCCCTGATTTAAAAAAATACCCTGGGATAAAAAATGATGGGGTTTATCACAGCTCAGCTACAAATAGAGGATGGATAGGAGTGATTGTGGGAACATTTTTAATAGGATTTTATGTGTTGCTCTATTGGTTCCCATATTACATAACCACTTGGGTGGTAATGGTAGAGCCTTTGAAAAAAGCATTGAGCGGAGGAGAAGCTTCTCAATGGTTTTTATACGGGTTAATGTATACTCTTGCCATGCTGGTAATGGGTGTGAGGATGTTAATAAAATATCGCCACAACAAATACCAAATTGTCAGAACCATTTCAGTAATGTTTTTTCAGTTAGGTTTTGCTTTTTTAATCCCAGAAATATTAGTGAGACTGAATTATTACGAATATAACTTCGTTAATATGTGGCCTTTAGATTATGATTTCTTTTTTGAATGGAATATCAACGGATTAATAGAAAGTGGGAGACTTGGAATTTTTATGCTTGTTTGGGGAATCGCACTATTTGCAATCGGAGTTCCAGTTTTTGTGTACTTTTTCGGAAAAAGATGGTACTGCTCTTGGGTGTGTGGATGTGGAGGATTAGCAGAAACATTAGGCGATCCTTACCGTCAGTTGTCCAACAAGACACTAAAAGCCTGGAAACTCGAAAGATGGTTGATTCATGGAGTGTTAGTTTTTGCGGTTATTATGACTGGTTTGGTTTTATATTCATTTTTTAGTGGGCAAAGTATGATTTTGGGGATGAATTCATTTAATGTACGTAAAACATACGGATTCTTAATAGGTTCGGTATTCTCTGGAGTAATAGGGACAGGGTTTTATCCTTTATTTGGAAACAGAACATGGTGCAGATTTGGTTGTCCATTGGCAGCTTATTTAGGATTAGTTCAAAAATTCAAATCTCGATTTAGAATTACCACAAACGGAGGTCAATGTATTTCTTGTGGGAATTGTTCTACCTATTGCGAAATGGGAATTGATGTTCGATCATATGCTCAAAAAGGGCAAAACATTGTGCGATCTTCTTGCGTAGGATGCGGAGTTTGTTCTGCTGTTTGCCCAAGAGGTGTATTGAAATTAGAAAATGGCCCTACTGAAAACAGAGTAGAGGATTTGCCAATTATTCTTGGAAATGATGGGATTGCTAAATTGAATGATAACTTGAAATAAACTTAAATCATCAAATCAAAGTCATACTGAACTTGTTACAGTATCTCTATTCATTGAAATTTTACCAAAGAATTATTCTCTGTGAGATCCTGAACTAAATTCAGGATGACAATGAAAATAAAAACGCGTAACTTTGTACTCCAAAGAAAAAAACAATGTCAAAAACAGTAGTAGTAGGATTATCAGGTGGAGTAGATTCTAGTGTTGCCGCCTATTTGCTTAAAGAGCAAGGATACAATGTGATTGGGCTATTCATGAAAAATTGGCATGATGAAACTGTTGTAATTAACAACGAATGTCCTTGGATAGATGATAGTAATGATGCACTGGCAATTGCTGAGCAATTGGATATTCCTTTTCAAACCTTAGATTTAAGTGCAGAGTATAAAGAACGAATCGTAGATTATATGTTTGCTGAATACAATGCTGGAAGAACACCAAACCCCGATGTATTGTGTAACCGAGAGATAAAATTTGATGTATTTTTGAATGCAGCTTTGAAACTTGGGGCAGACTTTGTTGCAACAGGACATTATTGTAGAAAAGGAACTGAAGAGATTGAAGGAACTGAAATTCACAAATTATTAGCTGGAAAAGATGACAACAAAGATCAAAGTTACTTTTTGTGTCAATTGAATCAATTTCAATTATCCAAAGCATTATTCCCAATAGGAGAATTACAAAAAAGTGAAGTTCGAGATATTGCGAGAAAGCAGAGTTTAGTAACTGCAGAGAAGAAAGATTCACAGGGATTATGTTTTGTAGGTAAAATAAAACTACCCGATTTTCTTCAGCAACAATTACAACCCAAAAAAGGAAGAATTATTGAAATTCCTGAAGATTTTCCGGCTTATTCAGACTATCAAACTAAATCTGAAATTGAAGAATTAGCTGTCCCCTTTTCATATAAAAAAGAAGATGGAAAAGACAAAGGAGAACATCAAGGAGCACATTACTTTACTGTTGGGCAAAGAAAAGGATTAGGAGTAGGAGGAACAGAATTCCCTTTGTTTGTAATTGCTACAGATGTAATTGAAAACATTGTATATGTTGGACAAGGAACTGAATATCCGGGACTTTACAGGAAAGCATTGAAAGTTTCACAAGACGAAATTCATTGGATAAGAGAAGATTTAAAGCTACAAGCTGGCGAAAAATTAGAATGTGAAGTTAGAATCCGCTATAGACAAGATTTGGAAAAAGCTACCGTTTTTCAAAAAGAAGAGGATTTATTTATTTTATTCGAAAATCCACAGCGAGGTATTACCTCAGGACAATTTGCAGCTTGGTATCTTAATGAAGAGCTATTGGGCTCTGGTGTTATTTCATAATAAGGCATAAAAAAAGCTCTGAATTTTCAGAGCTTTTTTTATTTATAATTTTATCTGTTTATTGTTTAATAAACTTTGTAGTAGCTGTGTAAGAATCAGTTTGTACTGAAATCACATAAATTCCATTTACAAATGAGCTTACATCAATCGTATTTTTTTCAATATTACCTGAAGAAAATACCGTTTTACCTGTAATATCTGTGATGATAACTTGAGAAATGGTTGACTCTAAATCTAAAGTAAGTTGGTTAGTAGCAGGATTTGGGTATACCTTCAAAGCTTTTACTTCGTTTTCATCAATGGATGCGTAAGCGTTAGCTCCATATTTCATAGTCCAAGTTACGCCACCTGTAAGATTTCCAGAGCCATCAATTTCATAGGTAACTAAAGGAAATTTTGCATTCGCAGCATCAGACCAGTATTGGTGGCTAAAAGAAGTATCTTTCTCAGTTCTTATTAGTGTATAAATTCCACCTGTAAGAGTTCCTTTTGCATATACATCTGTATTAGTTTCTCTTCTAAGATTTTGTCTAATACTAGAAAAAACACCATAAGGGGTAGTTAAATTACCAGAAGCATCAAAATCTGATTCGATATAGGTTACACTAATAAGTTTAACTGAATCTGCCAATGGTTGCCCAACGGAAGCACCAGTTACAACAGTTGTTGTTCTTGCAGTATCTTTAAAACTTGTATTGTATGAGCTAGGAAAAGTGATAATAGTTTCAGAATCTTGTGAAGCTACACAAATCGTCCCATTTGACAATCCAATAAGCTCTAGTGAAGTTGAACTTCTTGAGAGAAAAGCAGTATTAGTATCTTGCTTAAAACTATGAGTAGCAGTAGGGAAAGCACTCATTGCACAAGGAATAGTCCAAGGGTGATAAAACACAACAGTATCTCTTTTATTAATCAAAAGACTTGAGAAGTTCCAAGTGTTTCCAGTTCCTGTTGCTCCCAAACTAATACTAGGAGAAACATCCTCAGCTTGGTAAATTGTATCGCTAAGATTTACAATATTAGTAGAATTGATAGTTTGTGAGAAGGCAAAGTTCAGTGCTATTGTCAAACCAATTGTAAGTAGTATTTTTTTCATGTTATTGTTATTTTAATGATTAAAAGTAAGAGAAATTTTAAACCTATCCCTTTTATTAACACAATTTTAGTATCAATAACTATACGATTCTAACAGGGGAAAAGTTGTTTTTTTTAAATAAATTGTAACTTTTGTAAATAAGTAGTCGTTCTACTTTCAGAAACCAAAAACTATGAACCTTAAAGAATACAACGAAAGTGTTGATTTATATGCCGATAGGCTGTATTCTTTCGTGTTCAAAAACTTGAAAGATAGCGAGAGAGCAAAAGATATTGTTCAGGATGTTTTTGAAAAAGTATGGATAAAAGCAGGAGAGATTGAAATAAATAACATAAAATCGTATTTATTTACGGCAGCATACAGAACTATGCTGGATGTAATAAAAAAAGATAAAAGAATGACTTCTTCTGAGGATGTTTCGGTGTACCATGAGCCCTCGGAAAGCAAATCATACTCAGGTTTGTCTGAAGTATTGGAGTCTGCGTTACAAACCATTCCTGAAATACAGAGAAATGTTATTTTATTGAGAGACTACGAAGGATATTCATACGAGGAAATAGGAGATATAACAAAATTGAAAGAATCACAAGTAAAAGTATATATATACAGAGCCAGAAAGGCTTTGCAGAAGTACTTAGTGAGCATAGATACAGTATTAGGATGATAACGAAAGAAAATTACGAACTATATTTTATTAAATTTTTGGAAGGAACACTTTCCAAAGAGGAGATGGTTAGTGTTGAGATTTTTCTAAAAGAAAATCCTGAATTGAGAGAGGAACTTACCTTGTTTGAAGAGCCTTTATCAGTTGATACTAGCTCAAAAAATACAATTGATTTTACTTTTTTAAAAAAAACTACACTCATTGATGAGAGTAACGAAGATGATTTTTTTATTGGGTACCTTGAAGGAGACTTGAATCCCGAGGAAGAAAAGAATTTACAAACCTATTTGAATCAAAATCCAGCTAAAAAAGAAGTGTTAGAATCATTTAGAAAAGTGATGTTAACTCCAGAAATTATTTCATTTCCAGATAAAGAGGAGTTAAAGAAAAAATCTTCGAATATTCTTATTACTGAGGCAAATGAAGATAACTTTTTCATTGGTCACTTTGAAGGAGATTTATCTTCTAGTGAGGAAAAGCAACTTGAAATTTATTTAAAAGAAGGTGCTGCAAAACAAGAGAAATTTGAGAGCTATAAAAAGACTTTTTTAATTCCGGAGTTACTTACTTACCCGAATAAAAAAGGATTAAAGAAAAAAGCGAAAACACCAATTTTATATTTATTTACTCCTATGGCTGCCGCAGCTGCAATCTTGTTTTTTGTTTGGATAAATATTCAAACCACCGCTGATGTAAGGCAAGTAGCCGAGGTAAATACAGATTGGAATTTTACAATTCCTGTTGTGAAAAATGAAGTTAATACAGAATCTGAAGATAAAGTTGAAAACACAATTGTTTCAGAAAACATCAAAAAAGCGCTAGCCTCTAGAGGAAATACTAATACTGCACAGATTAAAAACAATACTAAAAGAAACGGGATTAACCTTGATAGGATAGATCACAAAATGGATCTGCCTGTAGAATCTAAAAACGGAATAAACTCTGAGTTTGAATTAGTTGAAACAAAAAAAGTGCAACCAGAAATTACTCAAGCTAAATCAGTAACACCTTTAGAGTTTGTAAAAGAAAAGTCTCAAGAAATTGCCAAAGAAAAAACAGGGGAAGAAATTAATACTTCAAATGATTTATTAGCTTTCGCGACTAAAAAAGCAAAAGAAAATTTAGTTCCAGATTTTATTGAAGTAGAAACAGAAGAGGTTAATAATCAAAAATATAGGACCATCAAAATAGGAAAAAACTTCTCTTTTAAAAGAAAAATTAAAAGTTAATTGTAACTTTTTTTAATCATTAATAGTCTTACCTATAACAACATAAAAAACACAAACCATGAAATACATAATTACATTAACATTAGCCCTAATTACAGCAGGAGCATTTGCTCAATCTGACAGTACAACAAATCCTTCGGACACAACCAAAGCGGAAAATACTGAGATAGATTTTGGAAACGTAAAAGTGATTGTAAAAGACAAAAAGAAATATAAAGTAACTAAGGATTCTACTAAGAAAACAATCAGCGATGATTGGGATTACGAAGATGAAAAATCATACCCATCAGTAAGCTTTGAAACTTCTTTTGGTATTGGAGTAGCTGGGTTTACTCAAGAGTTATCTAATCAAGCTTCATTATCAGTTGTAGAACCAGTTACTTCAACAGCAAGTTTAGATTTAGACTACGGAAAATGTAGAAACTATATGATAAACGGAAATTTCTCAATTGATTTTACAAAAAACGTAGGATTATTAACTGGAATTGGGTTTGAATTTAACAGATATGTTTTCAGAGAAAACTTACGAGTAACTCCAAAAGATGGGCATTTTATTTCTGATTCTACAACTAATTTTACTTCTTACAAATTCAAGACTAATTATATTCAATTACCATTGATGTTGAAATTACAATCGAGTAATCAAAACTTTAAGTTTGCAGTAGGTGGAACATTTAGTTACAACATTGGAAACAAAGTGAAACTAGAATTTTCTGATGCAGATTCGGACACCAAAGCAGTGATTAAAGGAAACTACAACGTAGCTCCAATTAAATTGTCATTAGGGGCAAGAATTGCTTATAAAGGAATTGGTTTATACTTTAATTATGGATTAACCGAAATGAATGATAAATTCATAGTTCAAAATTCTGGAAGAACTAACTTGATGCCATTCTCTGCTGGAATTACTTTAGGAGGATTATAAAATTTACTTATAAATTATATTAACCACAGAAAATTTAATTTTCTGTGGTTTTTTTTATGTTTATAGGTATAGATAAACTTTGTATATTTGCACTTTCAAAAACTAAAAGAACCAATTACAATGAAAAAATTTATCACACTATTATTTGCAGGAGCTTTGTTAGCATCTTGTGGAAATGAAGGAGAAACTTCTAACGAAGAGAACACAAATGATACTGAGGTCTCAGATTCAACAGAACAAGCAATCCAAACAGTAGACGGTTATACTCACTACGGAATGGAAGCAGTAACAACTGACAGTCCTCTTGATATTCATACTTTTGCAACTGCATTGGCAGATGGAAAAACTCAACAATGCACTGTAAAAGCTGAATTAGCTAGTATTTGTGCAAAAGCTGGATGTTTTGTAATCGTTACATTGCCAGATTCTACAGATATGAGAGTAATGTTCAAAGATCATTTTACAATCCCTACGGATACTGAAATTGGAACCGAAGCAATTTTTACTGGAGAAGCAAAAATGGATACAACATCTATCGCAGATTTGCAACATTACATCATGGATGAAATGGAAGGAGAAGATGTATCTGCAGAGAAAAAAGCTGAACTACAGAAAAAGCATGATGCAATTACTGAACCTGAAATTGAGCCAGTTTTTGTTGCAACAGGAATCTTAGTTAAAGCATAACCAAATAAGAGTTAACTATTTTAAATCCCTTTTCGAATTTTTCGGGAAGGGATTTTTTTGTGCCAATATGAACCTATTTTCAAAACAGGTGTACTGAAAGTCATATAGAAACCTTATTTTTATCTATTATGAAATCGATTTTTACATTTCTAGTCTTGTTTTTCTTTTCTGTCAGCTTGTTTTCGCAGGCAGGAGATTCTAGAAAAAAACAAGTTACCAAAGTATCTAAATACACCTTAAAGCTTGATAAAAACACCAAGAAAAGAGTGACCTCAAACTCTGAGCTTGATGCAAAAGCAAAACAAAGTGCTTTTAATTTAAACTATAGTTTATACCTAAAAAGCAGTACTGCAAATAAAAATTATACCGCATTACTTACCGCTTATTCTCTTGATTCAAGCAATTCAGAATTGTATTTTGAATTGGCAAAATATTATGAAATCACTAATAACAAAAAGAGTAAAAAAGTCTTTTGTTCAAAGTTAAAATCTACCAAATTATCCCCAGCACTAAAAGAATACGCATACAACACCTTAATGTCAGTTGAGAAAAATGGAATTTTGGTTACCTACGGTGAAAACGACACCTATCCAATCTGGGTTTTACAGACACTAGAAAATGTGAGAACTGATGTGAAGGTGTTGAATTATGATTTATTAGTTAATTCAAGTTACAGAAAAAGAATACAAAAAGAATTGGGGCTTAGATTTTCCAGAAGTTACTCGCAAAACATTAATATACTGATTGATGTAGCTGAAAAAAACACCTCTAAACCTGTTTATTATTCGCTTACGATTTCACATTTGGTATTAAAAAAACTCAAAAATAAGTTGTACCCAACAGGACTTGCTTTGAAATACAGCAAGAAAAAATTTGACAATATCTCAGTACTTAAAACCAATTGGGAAACAAAATTTAGAAAAAGCAAGATGTTGAGCTCCAGAAATATGGAAAGTGACAGAAAGATGCATCTAAACTATGTGTTGCCTTTGTTACAACTTTCAGAGTTTTATAAAAACAGTAACCTAACATTGGAATATCAACAAACTAATAATGTGATACTGATGTTGGGGAAGAGAGCAAATAAATTGAACCAAGTAAAAGCATTGTTAAAGTAGCTAGAGTTAATGGGAAACTATTCTTCGTATACCGATAATGAACTGATGCAAAGCATAGTAGATAAAGACACGCGTGCATTTTCGGAGCTTTACGACAGATATAATGGAGTATTGGTAAGTTATTTTTATAAAATGTTGTGGCAGGACAAGGAGAAAGCCCAAGATTTTATGCAAGATTTATTTACAAAGATTGTTGAGAAACCGACTTCGTTTGATTTAAAAAGAAGTTTTAAAACTTGGATGTTCTCGGTGGCCAATAATATGTGCAAAAATGAATACAGAAAGCAATCAATAAGAAAAAACACCAGCTATGATGTGGAAGAAGGTTACCAAGTAAAAGATACAGCTATGGATGCAATGGACAAATTACAGGACTCTCAATTTAGCGAAAAGCTAACAGTAGAATTGGACAAACTAGAAGAAAAGCAAAAATCAACTTTTGTGATGCGTTATTTTCAAGACATGTCTATCAAAGAAATTGCTGAAACATTGGATGTATCGGAAGGGACAGTGAAATCTAGGTTGTTTTATACCTTGAAAAAACTGACAGTTTCTTTAAAAGATTTTGCTCCACAATTAATAAAGATGCTCATTATTTTAATTAGCATAATACATTGAATATGAATAAAAAGACTACATATAAACCCGATGATATTGAACAGTTATTGCTCAATAAATCTTACGAGGAATTATCAACCTCTGAAAAGAATTTTGCCGATTCTCAAGTAGATTCTCCTGCTGAATACAATGAGTTGAGGGCTACTTTGGTTTCTATAAAACAACTTGCTCAAGAAGAAGAAATAGTTGAGGTTTCTCCTCGAATTAAGGAAGATTTAATGCAGCTTATGGAAGAAAAAGCAAATCGAGTTCCTTGGTATACTTGGAATGGAATCGCTGCTTTTCTTTTTCCTACCAATACTCCCTTATTCAGAAAACCAGGATTACAATTTGCGGTAATGGGGCTACTCCTTTTGTTAGTTGTAAATATTGGATTAAACTCTTTCGATAACACAAGTAATCAATTGGCAATTAACACTAAAAGTGAGGCAAAAGAACCTAAAAAATCGATAGAAACTCAAGCTGAGGGCGAGTCAAGTTTTGAGCCAATTGCTATTGAAGAGATAGAAAAGGTTGTTGAAGAACAAAAACAGTATAATAATGGTGAAAAAAGTGATAATGATATAGAAGATAAGATTGCCCCGCCACCGACCCCAGGTATGGTTGAAAAAGTACAGGTATTGGATGATGCAATTGATTTTGCTACTGAAGAAAATGAGGATGAAATAATTGCACCTATTGCTGTCAAAGATGCTAAAGCAAAAACAAGTACATTAAGCCCTCAACCCAATATGGCAAAAGAAGAATCAGTTGTTGAAGTACAAAGAACAACTGATAGTTACAACGCAGTTACGTTGAGTGAAGTAAGTGTTCCAGAAAATGATAAAAGTTTTAAGAAAAAGAGAAAAACAGTAAGTAATTCTCAATCTCTAAGTGAACAAGATGCTGTAATTGATTTATTATTTGTAGCGTTATAATTTTTATTGAAATCATTTTTTAAAGCCTATCCAAATTGTGTATTTTTGTAATCTATGAAATACACAATCTACCACAATCCAAGATGTTCTAAAAGTAGAGAAGCATTGTGCTTACTTGAAGAGGAAGGGGCAGATATCGAAATAGTAAAATATTTGGATGATGTTCCTACTGAAGAGCAATTACTAAAATTGTTATCTAAATTAAATTTAAAGCCTTTTGACCTAGTCAGAAAAGGAGAAAAAATTTATAAGGAAGAATACAAAAAATTGAATCTCAATGACCATGAATGGATAAAAGTAATGATTGAAAACCCAAAACTAATTGAACGCCCAATTGTGGTAAAAGGAAACAAAGCCATTATCGGCAGACCACCGAGTTTGGTGAAGGAATTATAAAAATCACCCTTCGAGACATTCCGACTAAAGTCGGAACCCTCAGGGTTCAGAATAGAGAAATTAAAACGAGAATAATAAAACTTGCAACCAGTAACCAGCAACTAACTAAAACGAGAATCATACACCATGGAATACAGAATAGAAAAAGACACAATAGGAGAAGTAAAAGTACCTGCAGATAAATATTGGGGAGCTCAAACAGAGCGTTCTCGTAATAATTTTAAAATAGGACCTTCGGCATCTATGCCAAAGGAAATTGTAGAAGGATTTGCCTATTTGAAAAAAGCAGCAGCTTACACCAACTGTGAATTAGGAGTGTTGGCGGAAGAAAAAAGAGATTTAATAGCCAAAGTATGTGACGAAATTTTGGAAGGAAAACACTGGGAGCAATTTCCGTTAGTAATTTGGCAAACGGGTTCTGGTACGCAGAGTAACATGAATGTAAATGAGGTTGTAGCTCACAGAGGACACGAACTTGCTGGAAACAAAATAGGAGAAGGAGAAAAAACTCTTTCGCCTAATGATGATGTAAACAAATCGCAATCGAGTAACGATACATTCCCAACGGGAATGCACATTGCTTGTTACAAAATGGTAATGGAAACTACAATACCCGGAGTGGAGAAATTGAGAGATACACTACAAGCTAAATCAGAAGAATTCCGAAACGTAGTAAAAATAGGAAGAACCCACTTAATGGATGCAACTCCATTGACAATTGGTCAAGAATTTTCGGGGTATGTTTCTCAGTTGAACCATGGATTAAAAGCGTTGAGAAACACATTGGACCACTTAAGCGAATTAGCATTGGGTGGAACAGCTGTAGGAACTGGGCTTAACACTCCAAAAGGATATGATATGTTGGTTGCTAAATACATAGCAGAGTTTACAGGATTGCCTTTTATTACAGCAGAAAATAAATTTGAAGCACTAGCAGCTCATGATGCAATTGTAGAATCGCATGGAGCTTTAAAGCAAATTGCAGTATCGCTTAATAAAATTGGAAATGACATTCGATTAATGGCTTCTGGGCCAAGATCGGGAATTGGAGAATTGATAATTCCAGCCAATGAGCCAGGTTCATCTATTATGCCAGGAAAAGTAAACCCAACGCAAGCCGAAGCATTGACCATGGTTTGTGCTCAGGTAATGGGGAATGATGTAGCGATAACTGTGGGTGGAACTCAAGGACATTATGAGTTGAATGTGTTTAAACCGATGATGGCGGCAAACTTCTTGGAATCTGCAAGATTGATTGGAGATGCTTGTGCCTCTTTTGATGAGAACTGTGCTCAAGGAATAGGACCAAACTATGCAAGAATTGAGGAATTGTTAAACAACTCGTTAATGCTAGTTACTGCATTAAATACCAAAATAGGGTATTACAAAGCTGCTGAAATTGCCAACACTGCCCATGAAAATGGAACTACTTTGAAAGAAGAAGCAATCCGATTAGGCTATGTAACTGCTGAGGAATACGACCAATGGGTAGTGCCGATGAATATGACAGGGAGTTTGTAGAAAAAAACGTTACTATTTTCTATTTAGATATATAGTTTCGTGACCAGGATTATTTATCGTTGAAACTTCTTTAAGAATTAATTTATCATCGGAAAGATTAACTTCATAGTTGTTCCCATCAATACAAATTGACTCTCCCTTTTTCAAAATCTCATAATTTACTATTTCTGTTCTTTCAGGAAAAGTAGTGTCTAAATAGGATACATAAAACCTAGTTTTTTAATCACTTTACATTCTCCAATTTTATTACTCTTTTTTGGACAATTTTCAAATTCAAAAGTACCTGAAAAACTATCAGGATAATTTGAATTATACTTTACTTTTTCAATTAACCACAATCCTTCTATTCCTTCTCTTATTTTTGTTTTTTTGCAAGAGCTAAAACCAAGAAAGAATAAACAAAGTATATACAGAGGATATTTCATATTATATAAAAATGTCGACTACCTATAAAGTTAGTAAAAAAATAGCATAAAAAAACCTTCCCGATTCAATCGGGAAGGTTTTTAAATTAATTAAAAAGAAAATTGCCTATTGAACAGCCACTTTTTTAGTTACTTTTTCAGTACCGTTAGTAATAACGATTGCATAGATTCCTTTTGCAACTCCGCTCAAGTCAACTTGCTTGTTTGAGTTAAAAGTTCCTTGACTTACTACTTGTCCAGTAATAGAAACAACTGTGTAAGTTAAGTTTTCTTTAGCAGTAGAAGACATGTTTAATATTCCGTTTGCTAAGAAAACTTTAGTAGTTTCTTCTAGTGAAACTTCATTTACACCAGCTAACAATCTATTAATCGTATAGCAAGAAGAAGCTCCAGTTGTTGTATTTCTAGCAGCAACCAGTCCAATAGCAGCTCTAACACATACATTTGTAGTTGTAGGAGTAGTAGGAGCTGTAGTGAAATCTCCCGTCAAAGCACTTTTAGTTAATTTAGCTCCAGGTGCAAGAGGTGCAGTAAGAACATCAATACTCCAGGCTCCACCACCACCGGTGAAAGTAATAGGAGTAGCAGATGTACCTAAAGTTATCCAATAAAAAATTGTATCTCCTGCAGGGATAGCAGTGGTTCCGGTATTTTCTATTTCAGCAGTACATTCAACCCTGTTTGGACCATGAACCGTAGAACCAGATAAAGGTCCAGGAGTAACCAAAGTAATTGAAACAGATTGAGCAAACATTAAACTTGTGCTTGCAATGGTAAAAAGTGTAATAAGTAATTTTTTCATCATATGTGATTTTTTATAGTTAGTAATCCTCAAATATAAGGAATTGAATGTAAATCTCTAAGTTTGAAATGTTAAAATATAGAATAAATAAAAAAACCACTAGCTTTTGCTAGTGGTTTTTAACTGAGATATTTATGTGTTTACCTCACCTTAAAGTTAATTGGAAGCACCATTCTCACTCTTACTTCATGGTGATTTTGAATTCCTGGTTTCCATTTGTCTAATTTTTTTACAGCTTGTAATGCATTTTGATCAAGGTATTCGTTTATCCCCCTTTTAATAACCACATTACTTAAACTACCGTCTTTTTCTACCACAAATTCAATGTATACTTTTCCGCTAAGCCCAATATGGTTGGGTTTTAAATGAGCACTTAGCTCTTTATACATATTTTCTAATCCTCCTTCGTAATCAGGTTGTTGCTCCACAATATCATGGATAGGCTCAATAACTGGTCCTGGATCAACATAAGTGAAAGGAACGGTATCTATAATATCCGAAACAAAATTATCGGGAGTGCTATCCAACACGATTACTGCAGTATCATCTTCCTCGTCTTTTGGATCAATGATGTAATTATCAATAATCTTTTGTTTAAATTTTGGTTGAGGTTTTGGTTGAGGTCTTACAATGTTAATCTCTTGCACTACCACTTCATTTTCTACAAGTACTCCTTCTTCTGCTAGTTCTATTGAGTAAGCTACTTCATGGCTTGCCCATTCAAATGCCATAAGCATAAATCCTGAGGCGATAACTAAACTAAAAAGAAAAATCCCGTGTTTCTTTTTTTCAATGTTGGCTTCTTTACTTTTTTTAATTTCCATAACGGTTTGGTGTTTTTTATTGATTAGTACTGTTCTGTACACTTCAATTACCATTCCGTTCATTAACTTTTGGTTAGCAAGTTATTTTGGGGTAGGAAATAGCTGGTTACTGGTTGCAAGTTACAGGTTTTGGAATCTCGTGAAAGGTTTTATAGTAAATCTGACTATATTAGAGAATGAAAAGTTATCGAGAATTAGAAATTTATCAAAAGGCACATAGTTTAGCGATTGAAATACATGCAATGAGTTTAACATTGCCTAAATACGAGCTTTATGAAATTGGTTCTCAAATAAGAAGATCTAGCAAAAGCATTTCGTATAACATTGTTGAAGGCTATGGGAGAAAAAAATATAAGAATGATTTTATAAAGTTTTTGGTTTATTCTCAAAGTTCTTGTGACGAAGTAAATGACCAATTAGATTATATAAATGAAATTCACAAAACAGATAACCCATTATTAGAACTAAAAGAAAGCTACGAAGTGTTAGGAAAACAAATCAACAAATTCATTCAGTATGTCGAAAAAAACTGGAAGTAAACCCAATAACAATAATACTATTCTAGCTATCGCGAAATTTTGAGAAGCTAACAAAACCTGTAACTAGGAACCAGCAACTGATTTCCCGAGCATCCATGAAGCCAACATAACTTGTAACCAGCAACTAACTAAAACTAGTAATCATAACTAGCAACCTGCTTACTTCACAAACAACTTAAACCCCTTCCCATGAATATTCACAATCTCAACCTTTTCATCTTGGTTCAAATATTTACGGAGTTTAGTGATGTACACATCCATACTTCTTCCATTAAAGTAATTGTCATCTCCCCAAACAGCTTTTAGCAAATCGTTTCTATCTACTTCTTTACCAAGGTTTTTGGCAAGTATTTTCAATAATTCACATTCTTTGGTGGTTAGTTTTTGCTCATTTCCCTGAAAAGAAAGAATACGAGTATTGTAATCGAATAAGTAATTATTTATTGAATACAAATGATTTTCTTCTTGCGTATTGGTTCTTTTAAGAATTGCATTAATCCTTGCCATCAATTCTTCCATGCTAAAGGGTTTGGTTAAGTAATCATCAGCACCCAACTCAAATCCTTTTAATTTATCCTCTTTCATACTCTTTGCAGTAAGAAACAGAATAGGAATTTCTTTGTCAATCCCTCTAATGTCTTTCGCCACAGTAAACCCATCTTTTTTTGGCATCATTACATCCAATACAACAAAATCAAAATTACCTGCGGTAAATTCTTTGTAAGCTATTTCTCCATCAACAGCCAAAGTACATTCGTATCCTTTTGCTCTTAAAAATTTACTCAATAGCATACCCAAATTTGGGTCGTCCTCTGCTAATAAAATGCTTGTTTTATTCATAGTTCAGTTTTTTAATTATTTGATGGGCAATGATATAGTAAACGTACTTCCTTTGTCTTTAGTACTTTTTACAGAAATGTTTCCATTATGCAATTCCACAATTGATTTCACATAGTTAAGTCCTAATCCAAATCCCTTTACATTGTGTAAATCGCCTGTGGGAACTCGGTATAGTTTTTCAAAAATTTTGTCAATATTTTCTCTACTTATTCCAATTCCGTTATCCATTACTCTAATTAAATAAGCATCAATAGTTTGGGCAGTAATAATTTTTATTTCAGGAGAATGAGAAGAGTATTTAATGGCATTGTCTACCAAATTTTGAAACACATTGGTAATATGTTGCGAGTCTCCTTCAAATTTCATTTCTGGCAACTCATTTTGTATTGTAATAGAACCATTAAGCTGCTGAATTTGAAGAGAAAAATTATCTTTTACTTTATTAAGTATTGTCAGTAAATCCAGCTCTTCTTTTTGTAATTTCATTTGTCCTTTGTCCAGAATTGCGGTTTTTAGCACAGTGTCTACCAATCCTTTTAGGCGAGAGTTTTCATCCTTAATCATCTCCACAAAAGTATCTTGTGATTCTTTGGAGTTCATGTCGCTATCATTCAATGCCTCACAAGCTAATTGAATGGTGCTAATTGGCGTTTTTAATTCATGGGTCATATTATTAATAAAATCATTTTTAATCTCCGAGAGTTGTTTTTGTTTATGAATAGTATTTACCGTGTAATAAAAAGCATAGATCACTGCTAAAATCAACAACAGAGAAATGCTCAAAATCAACCACATTTTTTTGAAAATGAAGTTGTTCTTTTTTGGAAATATGATGCTAATAAAAGGTTGAGTAAGCATAAAATCACCGGCATATACAGGAATATTAATTCCCTCGCTTAACAATTTATCATTGAAACTTTTTGTCAAACTATCTTGTGTAAAGAGAGGACTTCCAGACTTATCAAATACACTAAAAACATAAGGAGTATTTATACCTCTTTTCAGCATTTCTTTCTTTATCAATGAGTCCAATTGTTCTTTCGATATTTTGTCCGAAAACTTCTTGAAGGGAGTGTTGTCAAGCATAGCATCAATAATGGCATTAAAATCTGCTACTCCATTATTCATTTGTTTTTGCCTTTGAAAAAACTTGGTTTCTTGATTTTGCTGAATTACTTTGGGTACATTTTGAGTAACAACAACTAAAGAGTTTTTTACTTCTTGGTCAAACTGAGATTTTCTTACATCAATAGCATTATTAATCCAAATTACTTGAACCACAATAAGTCCAATAATTGCTAGGCTAATTAACGCTACTATGTTTTTGATATTCAGTTTCATGGTTACTTTATGGGCTAAAGTTACAGAATAATCAACGCGATAAAAGGGGAGAAAGTGTTTTTAACTTTCTTTAACACCCATTCATATCAGTTGAATTCGTTATATTTGTGTCCTTTTAAAATTAAAACGCAGCACAATGGCAAAATCTAATAACCAACCGACAAACGATCAATTAAATAAAATAGTTGAAAACACACGAATTACTGGAGATGTTGATTCAATGACTAACATACGAGTTGATGGAAATATTAAAGGTACGCTTAACGTAAAAGGGAAATTAGTATTAGGCACAAATGGCTCGGTAGAGGGAGAAATTAGGTGTGAAAATGCCGAAATCGAAGGAACAATTACTGGGAACATTCAGGTTTCAGGACTCCTTTCGCTTAAGGCTACTTCAAAAATAAACGGAGATATCACCACACAAAAACTCTCAATGGAATCTGGAGCACTACACAATGGAAAAACTGCCATGGGGAATGTTCCTTCAAAACCAGCTTCAATAGCATCAGCAAATAAGGAATTGGTCAATGGATAAAGCCCAATTAGCATTTCTAGTAGTCTTTGCTATTTTTGGCGGAATTCTTTGTGATCAACATTTTGGTGTATCAATCCCTTTTTTTACTATCAGTTTCTTATTGGTAACGGGAGTTTTATTTTACGCGTCCCAAACAAAATCATCAGATGAAGAAGAGTGATTCTGACAAAAACTTGAATAAAGTAAATGCTTTTGCAAAATTCTCTTCCATAGGAATTCAAATGGCAGCTATCATTGTAGGGTTCGTATTATTAGGCAATTATCTTGACGAGCATTTCGAGTCCAAAACCCCTTGGATTACAATTGTTTGTTCATTAGTTGGTGTTTTTGGAGGATTATACTTAGTAATTAAAGAAGTAATTTCATTAAATAAGGATTAAATTATGTACGCAAAAGCTTTGCTTCAAACTTTTCTATTTTCGGCCATCGTATTAGCTATTCATTTTGGATTATCTATGATTCTTGAAAAACCAAGCTTAGAAATACTACTATTAATTCATGGGGTGCTTTTTCTACTCACTTTTGGAGGTTTCGCTTTGTTGCTTGCAATCAATAAATTTGATGCAAACAAACTAGGTTTTGCTTTTTTAGCACTATCTACCATCAAACTATTAATAGCTGCCAGTCTTATATTGATATTGGTCAAAGTTTGGGATAAACCCAAAGACATTGCCATTCATTTTGCAGGAATGTACTTTGTTTACATTTTGTTTTTGGCTCTACAAACATTTAAACTTCTGAATAAAAAATAAGAATTTAAGGGTTAGAAAGACTAATAAACATCCGCTATATTTTTGTTTAAATAAAAGTTTATCTACATTTGCATAAAATTTCAAGGAACCTAAGAAAATGTTGAAAAAAACAACCCTTTTAACCCTTCTGTTTAGCTTCGTTTTGACGCTTGCAAATGCTTCTGCTCCAGCAGTTTCTGAAGAACATTCTGAAAAAGAGAAATCAGGCTCATACAATCCAGTTCCAATGATTATGCATCACATTGCAGATGCACATGAAATTCATTTCTGGGGAGAGGGAGAAAATGCTTTTTCAATTCCGTTACCAGTTATTTTATGGACAAATAATGGATTAGTTACTTTCATGGCAAGTGAATTTCACCACGATGATGCAGGTCATCATGTAGTGGAGAGAAAAGGAATGAAATTTACAAGGTCTCATGGTAAAATTTATTATGCAAATGAATATGCGGATTCTCATGGCTCTTTCATCTCTCATGATGTTGATGGACACTCAGAAAATGCTAAACCATTAGATTTCTCTATCACAAAAAGTGTTGTGGGGATTTTTGTAACCATGCTTATATTATTATTAATATTTGGTTCGGTTGCAAGAAGTTACAAGACAAACGGAGGAATACCAAGAAAGCTTACAGGCTGGATGGAACCACTTGTAATTTTTGTAAGAGATGATATTGCAAAAGCAAATATAGGAGAAGCAAAGTACAAAAAATTCGTTCCTTTTTTATTGTCTATCTTCTTTTTTATATTGGTTTTAAATGTTTTAGGGCTTACGCCACTAGGATTTAACGTAACAGGAAATATTGCGGTAACACTTGTGTTAGCAGTAATTTCTTTAATTGTAACACTTATAAGTGCAAACAAAAACTACTGGGGACACATTTTTAACCCGCCAGTGCCAGTTTTATTAAAGCCTTTAATGATTCCTATTGAAATTGTAGGAATTTTCACAAAACCTTTTGCCTTAATGATTCGTTTGTTCGCAAACATCACAGCAGGTCACATTGTAATCTTGAGTTTAATTTCTTTGATATTTATCGCTCAAGCAGGTTCAGGAACAGGAATGGCTTGGGGAGTATCGCCAGCAGCCTTTGCATTAACATTATTCATATTTGTATTGGAAGTATTAGTTGCTTTCTTACAAGCATATATATTTACTTTACTTACAGCACTTTTTGTAGGAATGTCAGTAGAGGAACACCATTAATTTAAATACATTTATTAACCAGTCCCGTTAAATAAAAAAGGGACACAAAACAAAAACAAATGGCAGTAGTAGGAAGCGTAGCAGCAATTGGAGCTGGATTAGCAGTAATCGGAGTTGGACTTGGAATCGGAAGAATCGGAGGTTCAGCAATGGAAGGTATCGCAAGACAACCTGAAGCAGCTGGAAAGATCCAAACTGCAATGATTATCGCAGCAGCACTTATTGAAGGTGCAGGACTATTTGGTATCGTTGTTGCCCTATTGGGGAACGGATAATCCAAACCAAAATTGAGTATTACTCCACAACGGTTGGTTGTGGAGTAATATTTTACTTAAATTTTTTGTTTTAGAAAAAAGTTAAAAAACACATTATGGAATTAGTTACACCCAGTATAGGATTAATATTTTGGACAACATTAGCGTTTGTAACCTTATTGTTGTTGTTAAGAAAATTTGCTTGGAAACCGATTTTAACAGCGGTGAATGCAAGAGAAGAGAATATTACTAACGCATTGAGTGCTGCAGAGGAGGCTAAAAAAGAAATGGCAAACCTTACTGCATCAAACGAAAGATTGCTAAATGAAGCAAGAGAAGAAAGAGATGCGTTGATGAAAGAAGCGAGAGAAATGAAGGCTGAAATTGTTGCAAAAGCAAAAGAAGAAGCTCAAGGAGAAGGAGAAAAAATGATTGCAAGTGCTAAAGCAACCATTGAAATGGAAAGAAAGGCAGCTATCGCTGATTTAAAAAACCAAGTAGCTACACTATCAATTGATATTGCTGAAAAAGTGGTAAAAGGAACTTTAACAGGTGACGATAAGCAAAAAGCATTAGTAAACGAATTAGTAGAAGAAGTAAACCTTAATTAAGGTTTTAACCTTTTAAACAATACTATGAAAGACAGTAAAACAGCATCGCGATACGCAAAAGCATTGTTAAGTTTGTCGCAAGAAAGCGGAAAACTTGAAGATGTTTATGGAAACATGCAATCTTTATCGGCTACTTTGGCTGATAGTTCTGATTTACGATCGTTGGTAAGTAACCCTACAGTTAAGGAAGAAGAGAAAAGTAAGGTGTTTACTGCTTTATTTGGATCAACTTTTGACAAGATAACTATGGATTTAGTTACTTTATTGATTAAGAACAAAAGAGCACCTTTATTAGCTGAAACTGCTGACCAATTTGTAGGATTATATAAAGAAAGTAAAAACATCGTAACTGCTGAGGTAACCTCTGCAACTAAGCTAGACGAAGACCAAAAGAACAAAGTTCTTTCTTTGTTGAAGCACGATGGAGAAGTAGAAATTGTAGAAAAAATAGATGCTTCACTAATTGGAGGATTTATTGTGAGAGTTGGTGATAAGCAAATAGATGCAAGTATCGCAACTAAATTTAAGAATTTACGAAAAGAGATTTCATTAAATTAAACTATTATGGCTAAGTACATTTTATCATTTTTATTGATTTTTGCTTTAACCTCTTCTACTTTCAATATGGAAGTAAAGAAGGATAAAGTAAGGTTTAAGAAAGGAACTATTTTAGTGAATAAAGCACCTTGGTGCAAATATGAAAGAACTGGCGGGAAATATTTCTACAGTACTTTAGATGGTACACAGTACTTATCTGTTAATGGGTTGAGTTATGGAACTGGGGAATATTACAAAGGAGGAAAAGGAGGAAAAGAGAACATCGAAAAAAAACGTGTTTATTCTGAACTTCACTTTATGTCTACAGAAATTGTAAAATTTGAAGTTGATTTAGTTCATAAGCGTTTAGTGAGAGCTTTAATTAATGAGGGTGTTATAGAAAACGGTGTTTTTAACTTAGAAAAAGCTAAAAAATTTAAAACGAAATACGAAGACAACATATCTGAAAAAAGATTTTTGACAAAATAAATTAATCAAAATGGCAGGAATAAAACCAGCAGAAGTATCTGCAATTATCAAGGAGCAATTATCAGGATTTAAAACTGAAGCTCAATTAGAAGAAGTAGGAACTGTATTACAAGTAGGTGATGGAGTTGCTCGTATCCATGGATTGTCCAATGTGCAGTCTGGTGAGCTTATCGAATTTGAAGATGGATTACAAGCGATTGTATTGAACTTGGAGGAAGATAATGTAGGAGCAGTATTGCTAGGATCTTCTGATGTTGTAAGAGAAGGAGCTTCTGTAAAAAGAACGAACCGTATTGCCTCTATCAAGACTGGAGAAGGAATTGTAGGAAGAGTAGTGGATACACTTGGAGCACCAATTGATGGAAAAGGACCTATTGAAGGAGAATTATACGAAATGCCAATCGAAAGAAAAGCACCAGGTGTAATTTATAGACAGCCAGTAACTGAGCCATTACAAACAGGAATTAAAGCAATTGACGCAATGATTCCGGTAGGTAGAGGACAAAGAGAATTGATAATTGGAGATAAGCAAACGGGTAAAACTACGGTTGCTATTGATACGATTATCAACCAAAAAGAATTTTTTGATAAAGGAGAACCAGTTTATTGTGTATACGTTGCAGTAGGTCAAAAAGCATCTACAGTAGCAGGAATCGTAAAAAAATTGGAAGAAGCAGGAGCAATGGCTTATACAACTATTGTAGCGGCAAATGCATCTGATCCAGCACCATTACAGTATTATGCACCATTTACAGGAGCAGCAATCGCTGAATTTTTTAGAGACACTGGAAGACCAGCTTTAATTGTATACGATGATTTGTCTAAGCAAGCAGTTGCTTACCGTGAAGTATCATTATTGTTGAAAAGACCTCCAGGAAGAGAAGCATACCCAGGAGATGTATTCTTCTTGCACTCAAGATTATTGGAGAGAGCAGCGAAAGTTATTGAAATTGATGACATTGCAAAAGAAATGAATGATTTACCAGATTCTATGAAAGGAATGGTAAAAGGAGGAGGATCAATTACTGCATTGCCAATTATTGAAACTCAGGCAGGAGATGTATCTGCATATATTCCAACTAACGTAATTTCTATTACGGATGGACAGATTTTCTTGGAGCAAGATTTATTTAACTCAGGGGTGAGACCAGCGATTAACGTAGGTATCTCAGTATCAAGAGTTGGAGGAAATGCTCAGATTAAATCAATGAAAAAAGTAGCTGGAACACTTAAATTGGACCAAGCACAATACAGAGAATTAGAAGCATTTGCTAAGTTTGGATCTGACTTAGATGCAAGTACAAAAGCAGTACTAGATAAAGGAGCAAGAAACGTAGAGTTATTGAAACAAAACGAAGGATCTCCATTGTCTGTTGAGCACCAAATTGCAGTATTGTATGTAGGAACTAAAGGATTAATTGGTAAAGTACCTGTGAACAAAGTGAAGCAGTTTGAAATGGAATACATTGAGTTTTTGGAAGCAAAACACAGACCAATGTTGGATTTGTTACAAGCAGGTAAATTAACTGACGAAGTAACTGATACATTGACAGATGTTGCCGCTGAATTAAGCGCAAAGTACTAAGAAATAGATTTTTATTCTCTAAATAAAGAGTAATACATGGCTAACTTAAAAGAAATACGAAATAGGATTACCTCGGTAAATTCAACAATGCAGATTACTTCTGCAATGAAGATGGTATCTGCTGCTAAGCTGAAAAGAGCTCAGGATGCAATTACTCAATTATTACCGTATGCCAACAAACTTCAAGAAATTCAGATGAACTTAAGTGCAAGTTTGGATAGCTCAGAAGGTGTATATTCTCAAGAAAGAGAAGTAAAAAATGTGTTGTTTATCGCTGTAACTTCTAACCGAGGTTTGTGTGGTGGATTCAACAACAATATTAATAAAAGGGTAGCTGTATTGGCAAAAGAATATACAGATGCTAATGTTCACTTTTTGGCAATAGGAAAAAAAGCGCAAGAATTTTCTAAAAAGAATTTTGAAGCCAATAACATGGCTGAAATCCCAACTGATTTAGAGAAACTTTACGCTGATTTGAATTTTAATTCTGTATCAGAAGTAGCTGAATTGGTTATGGAACTTTACAGAGAAGGGAAAGTGGACAAAGTTGTATTAGTATACAATCACTTTGTAAATGCTGCAAATCAATCAGTAATTACTGAGCAGTTTTTACCGATTGAGCAAGTTGAAGAGGAAACAACTTCAACGAGTAATGCAGACTATATCTTTGTTCCTTCTAAAGAGAGAATTATTGAAGACATAGTGCCTAAATCATTGAAGATTCAATTGTACAAAGCAGTATTGGATTCTCATGCTGGAGAACATGGTGCTAGGATGACCGCAATGCACAAAGCAACTGATAACGCTGGTGACATGTTATTCGACCTTAAGTTGACTTACAACAAAGCAAGGCAAGCAGCCATTACCAACGAAATCCTTGAGATTGTGGGTGGAGCTGAGGCTTTGAAAAACTAATAATAAAAAAAACTTATATTAAAAAGCACCAACTTTTGTTGGTGCTTTTTTTATTGATAATTTTTCAATTCTACCAATCATTCATTGATACTGAATTTACCTTTTGCACTAAATATGAAAAATTCCCTCCGCTCATTACTTTAAATGAAGTTACTTTACAGGATATTCTATACCCTTTTAATGCTCTAGGATTCCAGTACATTCTATTTGCAGTAGACATCTTTAAAGTATTTAAGTAATTCCTTGTTATGTTATTGCCGCTAAAAGTTTTTTTAGAGCATCTTCTTTCACAATAATAATCAGTAGTGTAAGAATATTTTGCTTTACTGATTCCATTTTGATGAACTATTACAGCGGATTGTAATTCATAATATATACCATAACTTAAATACTTAACCCTTCCTTGGACAGAAGTGCTAAAACCACTCCATGTTCCAGGAGCAAGTTCTGAATACCCACTCTTTTCTTTTCTTCGAGCATATCTTTGTCTACAAAATAATCCTCCCCTAGAGACATTTTGGTTTTCAATTTCATCGATTGCCTCAAATGTTTCTGTGTCCATGTGAATTTTATATACATCTGATGTATTTGTTGTATAATTGGCTATAAAATCAGAAGCACTTAATCTTTTTGTTGCATAAACGTATTTATTTTCAAAATCAAGTAGCAAATAATAATCTCCTATTTTAATTATTCCTTGATTGCTAATTAAATTTCCTATTAACATACTCTCGTTTTCAGAGAAGTTAGGATTTGATTCAGAATAGCTTATAAAATTTTCGTCTTTTGCTAATCTATTAATTAAAGACTCTAATTCTTCATATTTGATATTATCAAATAAACTATAAAAATCATTTTTTGAATTAAATTCTAAAATATTGTTATTTATTTTAATATCGATGTTGTTAATAATATGTCCTTTAGTAATAGACTCCTTCTCTGTATGAATGATTTCTTTTTCAAGAGGTAACTTTTCTTTTTGGCAACTTGAAAAAAAGAATAAAATAGCTAAAAAAGCCATTATGGTTGGTGATAATGTTTTCATGATAATATTTTTAGATTTTTAAAATGGAGGTTTTACAATATTCCCCCAGCTAATTTGTCTGACAATTTTTATATAGAAGCTAATGATTTTTTTGAGTACCTATAAGCGGCTGACTTTATGCTTTATATATTATAATAATCACTCTGAAATTAGAAAATCCATTAACCGATTAATAGTAAGAATGTATAACTATGTTAATCTAACATGTAACTATGTTTTATTATTATCTGTTTATGCTTATCAATAAAAAAATTCAAGAATATTAAGGATTTTCAATAAAGGAACTATATCCTCCAACTCTCCGCCAATTCCCAATTAGAGCGGATTTCTATTTGAGTAGGGAAGTAAAAAACTTGTTCAGGTTTTTTGTTCAAATAATAATCGCCAGTGTCCCATTTTTCATTGGTATTAAGGTCTTCAATGGCTTTTATGGTGTATTTACCAGGAGGCAATTTTTTGAAATTTAATTCTGTATTTCCTTTTCCAGTTTTACTGCTTACTGTATTTCCGTTTTCATCTAGGATGGAAATTAAATAATTTACAGAATCATTTTTGGGTTTTAGTTTTAAGGTAAAACTTCCGTAATAGTCGCTCTTTTTTACTGTGATAAAACCTGAAAGTGTATCGGTAGTTTTTGTATCAAAAATATCAGTAATAGCTCCAGGTAGTAATTCAAATTTAAAGCTCTCATCTTCTTTTTTCGGGAAGTAAATTAGGAGTTTGTTTTTTTTGATTTTTATACTATCCAGCTCAATTTTATTAGAATCTTTAAAAATTGAAATAGTCAAATTATCTGTGTGATCAATGGGTCTATCAAATTCAATTTCAAAAGGATTATAAACGTCAATACTTCTGGAAGTTGATACTTTCTTGACTCTGGCTTCCTTTTTAGGAATGGTAAACGGATAGATATTTACAGAGAATTTACTGGTGTCTAATAATACAGTTAAACTCGTTTTTTCTTCTCCTAGCAATGGTTTCCAGACAACCACAGAATCTCGTTCTTCGTTAATTTCAATAGACTCGTATTCAAGTTTTGTACTATCACTCTTCAGAATTTCAATGGATTTTGCTTCTCGAATAAAAGTCAACACCAACTTGCCAGGATAGGTGTATTTTTTAGTAGCTATTCCTTGTTTTTTGTAATCTTTGACATATAATGAAATTACCGAATAAGAAGGAATAGTATCTGTAAGTAATGAAACTAATGAGTCACTTTCACCCACTTGTTCGTTGGGCAAATCATAGAAGTAATTCCTGTTTTCGTCTTTTAGAGCGAATAATTTATAGGTTCCTGCTTTCAGGTAATTCATTAAATAATCACCCTCCTTGTTTGTAGTTGCATAATAAATAGGTTTGCTTTTTGATACAACAGAGTCACTAAAATCATCATAGAGCATTACTACAACCCCTTCGATGGGTTTTCCGGTAAAAGCATCTATTACTTTTCCTTGAGTAGACATGGAATCTATAAAATCTCCTGTAGAAAACACATATTTAAAATCTGGAATTTTGTTCCCAACTGTATAATCTGAAATGGCATCTCCAAAGTTAATTGTGTAGGTGGTGTTTTCCTTTAATTCATTATTTAATAATACAGTAAGTGTTTTTCCTTTCACAATAAACTCGGGACCATTTTCAATATTAGGAGAGAAAAAGACATTGGCTTTTGGATTCTTGAGCACAAAATATTCATTGAAAGTTATCACAATTTTATCTCCACTGAAGTTGGTAGAATAATTTAACGGAATAGTGCCTAAACTATCTAATTTGGGAGGAACAGTGTCTGGTTCACCTCCAGTAGGAGCAGAAATTTGTGCACAACTATCGAGGAGCAAAACTCCTAATAAAAGCGATATGTAATAAATAAATTTCACTTGCAGATTACTGTAACTTAAAAGTTAACAATTTATTTCATCCAAAAGAAGAGATAAATAAGTTTCATCAATTTTATCAAAGGTATTTAATTCTGCACTATCCACATCCAAAACTCCAATTACTTTATTATTTCGTAGGATAGGGATTACAATTTCAGAATTGGATAACGAGCTACAAGTAATGTGACCATTAAATTTATGTACATCTGGTACGATTAAAGTTTCCGATTTCTCCCAAGCAATTCCACACACTCCTTTTCCTTTTTGAATTCTTGTACAAGCAACTGGTCCTTGAAAAGGTCCTAAAACTAATTCCTCGTTTTTCACTAGATAAAAACCAACCCATAGAAAATCAAATGCTTCTTTCAGCCCCGCGGAAATATTTGAAAGGTTAGCAATTAAATCATCTTCTCCTGTTATCAATGCTTTCAATTGAGGAATTAGTTCTTTATATTTTTCTTCTTTTGATAAAGAAGTTGAAAGTGTTAAATCTTCAGCCATTTTTATTGGTCTACTGAAAACTCAAAGGCTTTCATCATTTTATAAAAAATCTCGGTATTCTCGTAAATCCCAGAAAAATCCTCAGCTCCTTTCCCAAAAGCAAAAACTGGAATCATAGTCGCACTGTGTTTTTTGGTAGAAAAACCACCTACAAGTTCGCTCCCATCCATATTTCCATCAATTATAGCATAGCCACCAGTTTCATGGTCTGCGGTTATTATTACCAAAGTTTCCCCATCTTTTTCTGCAAAATCTAAAGCTTTTTTAATCGCATTATCAAAATCAATCATTTCACGAATGATGTATTCCGAATTATTATCATGCCCTCCCCAATCAATTTGAGAACCTTCTACCATCAGAAAAAATCCATTCGTATCTTGATTCAATACTTCTAAAGCTTTTTCAGTGGCTATAGGAAGAATTGGGCCTCTTGCAGGTGTTTTGTCTTTGTCTTCAAAAATTAATTTCCCTGGCTGAGTAGGAGAAAATAGATACACTAATTTGTTAATTCCATTTACATTGTAATTTTCTGGAAGTGTTTCTAATACTTTGTATCCAGAATCTGACAGTTCTTTTAGTAAATTTCTATCATCCGATCGGGTTTCAAAATATTTTTTTCCTCCACCAATTAGCACTTCAACTCCGCTATTTATAAATTGTGAAGAAATGGGTTCATTGGCATTATATCTTCTTGGGAAATGCGCATAAAAACTAGCTGGAGTTGCATGAGTAACTGTACTTGTCACCACAATTCCTGTTGCTTTTTTGTTTTCTTCAGCATATTCAAGTATGGTTTTGTAATCCGCAGAATCTTTCATTGCTTGAGAAATCATTCCGTTTCTTGTTTTTTTTCCTGTTGCAAATGCAGTTGCTCCAGCAGCAGAATCGGTTATCAAATCATTTTCAGAGCTTGTTTTTATCAACCCAATTACTTTGCATCTTTCTAAATTTAATTTGTTTCCATTGCGGTACATCCCAGCAGTTATTTGGGACAATCCCATTCCGTCACCAATCATTAATATGATGTTTTTTGGAAGTTTCGGAACATCTTTTAGTACTTCTTCAGCTTTTTTTGATTCAGGTATTTGTGTAGAATTTTCTTTACAAGCAACTAGCAATGTCAAACAAGTAATTAAAAATAGAGAGGTGTTTTTCATGATGAGATTCTTTCTTCAAAGATAACCCTCCAAGATTAAAATAGCCTTAAAATTATGTAAATATTAAAATTACAGAGAAATACTTTTTTAACATTTACTCCGTTATTTGAGCGGTTATTTTATCTACTTTTGACAAATAATAAATTTAAAAAACAGATGAAGAATTTTCTTTTTGTGCTTGCCTTAACTTTTTGCTCTTTTCAGGTTTGTTCCCAAAAATATACCATTTCAGGTTTTATATCGGATGCAAGTTCTGGCGAGAAACTAATTCAAGCATCAGTTTTTGATAAAACTTCAGGACAAGGAACTTCGTCTAACCTGTATGGGTTTTACAGTATTACTTTGCCAAAAGGAGAGGTAATTCTAAGATTTTCTTATGTTGGGTACAAAACAATTTTCAAAAAAATAACCCTTGATACAAACATCAAATTAAACATTGAACTATTTGATAATCTGACCCTAAAGGAATTTACTGTTGTAGCTAGCGAAGCAGAAAAATTACAAGATAAAACTCAAATGAGTTCGGTAGATTTGGATATGGAGAAGGTAAAATCACTTCCTGTTTTTTTAGGAGAACAAGATGTAATGAAAACTATCCAATTGTTACCAGGTGTTCAGTCAGGAAGTGAGGGCTCAAGTGGATTATACGTAAGAGGTGGTGGTCCCGATCAGAATTTGATCTTATTGGATGGGGTTCCTGTTTATAATGCTTCCCATTTGTTTGGATTTTTCTCAGTATTTAATGCAGATGCAATTAATTCTGTACAATTAATTAAAGGTGGATTTCCTGCACGATATGGTGGAAGATTATCTTCGGTAATTGATATCAGAATGAAAGAAGGAAATAGCAAAGAATTTCATGGCGAAGGTTCTATTGGTTTAATTTCTTCGCGATTATCACTTGAAGGACCAATTATAAAAGACAAAACTTCGTTTATAGTTTCTGCAAGACGAACATATATTGATATTTTAGCTCGACCATTTATAAAGGCCGCTGCAAGAGCTGACGGAACAGATTTGACCGCTGGCTATTATTTTTATGATGTGAATGCTAAGATTAACCATAAGTTTAATGAAACAAGCAGACTTTATTTGAGCACTTATTTTGGTAATGATAAATTCTATGCCAATGGGGAAGAATCTTTTGTAAATAATGGAACACAAACTACCTATGATAGCGAAAATGCGTTGAAATGGGGGAACGCTATTGTTGCACTTAGATGGAATAAGATTATTAATGACAAGCTATTTAGTAATACAACACTGAGATATAGTAAGTATAATTTTAATGTTGGTTTTGGAGAAACAACTACCGAAGTTTCTTCATCAGGAACCTCTACGAGTTCATTTAGTTTTAATTACTTATCTGGAATTGAGGATTGGTCAGGGAATGTAGATTTTGATTATGTACCCACACCCAATCACTACATCAAGTTTGGGATAGGAAATACTTACCACACTTTTAAACCTGGAGTAAATCAGGTAAAATCAAACGAACCTTCTTTTAATCTTGATACAGCTTTTGGTTCAAGAAATCAATACGCTCATGAAGCAAGTGTTTTTATTGAAGATGATTTTAAAATTGGAGAATTACTTAAAATAAATGTGGGTTTACATGCCAGTGCATTTTTTGTAAACAAGGAAAACTATTTCTATTTACAACCGAGATTTTCTGGGAGATATTTGTTAGATGAAACCATGAGTGTGAAAGCATCTTATGCGCGAATGGCTCAGTTCCTTCATTTATTAACCAACACTTCTATTGGATTGCCAACGGATTTATGGGTTCCAGCCACTGACAGAATTGCTCCGCAAACCTCTGATCAAGTTGCTATTGGAGTGGCAAAAACTATAAAGAAACAATATGAAGTAAGTGTAGAAGGATACTACAAATGGATGAATAATTTGATTGAATACAAAGATGGAGCTTCATTTTTTGGAAACGAAACAGACTGGCAAGATAAAGTAGAATCAGGCAAAGGCTGGAGTTACGGAGGAGAGCTATTATTGGAGAAAAAACAAGGAAAAACAACAGGTTGGATTGGCTACACACTATCTTGGACTAACAGACAGTTTGAGGAGATAAATTTTGGAGAAATATTCCCTTATAAATATGACAGAAGACACGATATAGGACTTGCTGTCACCCATAAATTTGACACTTATAAAGACCGAAAAGGAAGGGATAAGTGGATTGATGTTGGATTAGTTTTTGTGTATGGTACAGGAAACGCAACCACTTTAGGATTGGAAAGGTACAGTTCTTTTGGTGGAGGATTTTCTGGAAATGAGGTAGTGCATATCGAAGGAAGAAATAATTATAGAATGCCCAATTATCACAGATTGGACTTAGGAGTAAATATCCATACCAAAAAGAAAAGAGGGGAAAGAACTTGGAGTTTTGGTTTGTATAATGCTTACAGCAGACAAAATCCATTTTATCTGTTTTTTGGATTCGAGAACAACCAAAGAGTATTGAAACAGATTAGTTTGTTCCCTATTTTACCGTCATTTAGTTACAATTTTAAATTTTAAGAAATATGAAAAAGTTAATCATAGCAAGTATTATATTAGTTTCTTTTTTCTCTTGTCAAAAAGTGCTAGACCTTGATGCAGAAACTAAAATACCAAAGTTGGTTGTAAACTCACTTTTTAATGACCAAGATAAATGGGAAGTATATGTAAGTAGAAGTTTAAGTGTGTTGGATAATGGTAATTTAACTAAAGTTGATAACGCTACGGTATCTATTTATGATGGAACAACATTAGTTTCCAATTTAACCTATGATGGTGAGAAGTACATAATTTTGGGACTTTCTTCTCCTCCAACAGCAGGAAAAATATACAGAATAGAAGTGTCTGCTCCTAATTTCACCTCAGTTTCATCAAGTGATTTTTGCCCTCAAAAAGTCTCTATACTTCAGGTTGATACATCTTCTACAACAACTTCGTTTGGCGATAGAGAGGAAAATGTTACGATAAAATTTCAAGACCCTGGTTCAACAAAAAATCATTATGGAATAGAATTCAATATTGATAGATACTCAAGATATTATAACTCTACATCTAGCTCTTGGGACACCTCATATATTGGTAGTGAAGAGATTTATATAGCATCAAGCAACCCTGTGGTTGATAATAGTGGGCCTGATAATTATGTGCGTACTTTGACTTTAAAAGACAATTTATTTGATGGTCAACAAAAGTCTATTTTATTTAATTATTACCGCTATCCTTCAGGAAATCCGAATGAATTTTCTGTGAAAACAGTCAAGCTTTTTTCTTTAACTGAGGCAACTTATAAATACAAAAAATCGATAACAGCCTACAGAGCAGCAGATGGCAATCCTTTTGCAGAACCCGTTCAGGTATTTACCAATGTTGAAAATGGATTTGGAATATTTGGAGGGCAGTCAAACTCTGAAATAAAATACTAATTAAACACCATTTCTAATACGGGCAAAGATTTAAGCTCTCGCATATCTGTGTGATATCGATAATAAGTTACAAGTAATTGTAAAGTCCTTTTTCTTTGAGTATTGGTAAGTTTAAATGAGCTTTTATTCTCTATTGAATTCTGATAAATTGTTTTGAATAAAACAGTTTCATCTGAATCAAAAAAATTAGAATGAATAGGAATGGTATTGGTCAAATCCCCTTCTTCCATGTCAAAATAATGTCTATCGCTATCAAGATTTGGCTCAATACCAATAAAGGAAGTAAGTTTCATCAAAAAAAGTAAATGGAAGTTTGAGTTAAAAGGCTCTTTTTCTAACTGAATAATCATGTATTCCAAGAACTGATATTTCTCTTTGTTAGCCTCTTCTTCTTGAATTATATAGTTTAGTACTTCATTAATAAAAATTAGGACATTGGATTTGTAAATATCTTGGTACACACTTCTCAAAGGAGAAAATAATTCATAATCCTTGATAGTATGAATAGTTTTTTTTGGTTGATCGTAAGCAGTAATGTTAGCTATTGAAAGAGGCAAATAAGCATTTTTTTCTTTTTTTGAAATCCTTCCAAAATAGGTTTTAATTCCAAAATTCTCTGTAAAATATTTCAGCATATACCCACCGTTCGAGAGCTTAGTTTTTCTCAGTAAAATCCCTTTGGTTTTATGAAACATGGTGTTTTTTTGAATCTAAATAATACCAATATCCAATACCACCCATCACCAAAACCGCAATCATGACTATAAATATATTTACAGGCTCTACCTCTCGCATGTCCATAGTATCTGTTGAATAGGCAACAATTATACTAAACAAGTTGTGAAGAAAATGTGCAATAATAGGAATCAATAAATTTCTGGACCAAACAAAAAGATAGCCTAGCATTATACCCATAAAAAATCGGGGAAGAAAAGTTAAAAACTGAAAGTGAATTGCACTAAAAATAATGGCTGTGATAAGAATTGCAATCCAATTTTTTTTGGTCCAATGAACAAATATTTTTTGAATAACTCCTCTAAAAAACAACTCTTCACCTATGGCGGGCAGTATACAAATCAATAAAATATTAAGGGCAACATAACCTGGAGAGCGAAAAGAAAGAATATAATTGACAGTTTCTGTAGCTGTGTTTTCCATATCTACAAACATCTGGGGCAGATAGAGTTTCATGTTTAATTCGCCTAAAAATCCTACTACAATTACTCCTGCAATCACAAAAAGAGGAAGAGACACCAAAAAATTAATTGAGGTCTTGAGGTTGAAATTAAATGTTACAATTTGAGAATGTCTGCTCAACCACTTGAAAATCAATCCAGGTAAAATAAATACTCCAATGCTTTGAGAAAAAGATAAAATAAAAAAGACCCAATATCCTTCATTAATAGAAGTTATTTTAAGTAAGTTCAGTTTGGGAATTAAATCATTTAATTCAAATGGAGTCAAGGAAAAAATCAGAAGAAAACTAATAAGTTGAAATATAATCAGGCTAATCGCAGCAATAAAAATCAGCAGAAGAAATTGAAGCCCATACTTTCCTGTTAAAAAATCTAATCTCATAGCTCCAAAGATATTATATTTGTGCCATAATTAATTAATAATAAGTTTCTTTTTGGTCAAAATTGCTGATATAGAATTAGGAGAATTCCCATTATTACTTGCTCCTATGGAGGATGTAAGTGACCCGCCATTTCGTGCGTTGTGCAAATTGCATGGTGCAGATTTGATGTATACTGAATTTATTTCTTCCGAAGGATTAATCCGAGATGCGGCAAAAAGTGTAAGAAAGCTTGATATTTTTGAATACGAAAGACCTGTTGGGATTCAAATATTTGGTTCTAATATTGAATCCATGCGAAAAGCTACTGAGGTATCTCAAGGAGCAAATCCCGATATCATTGATATAAATTATGGGTGCCCAGTAAAAAAAGTGGCTGGAAAAGGAGCAGGAGCAGGGATATTGCAAGATATTCCTAAAATGGTGGAGATGACCAAAGAAATTGTGAATTCAACACATTTACCCGTAACAGTAAAAACCCGATTAGGCTGGGATGACAACACAAAATATATAGTTGAGGTAGCAGAAAGATTACAAGATGTTGGGATTAAAGCAATTTCTATTCATGGCAGAACCAGAAAGCAAATGTATAAAGGCGAAGCTGATTGGAGTTTGATTTCTGAGGTAAAACACAATCCTAGAATAAATATTCCTGTGTTTGGAAATGGCGATATTAATTCTCCTCAAAAAGCAGTAGAATATAAAAACCGATATGGAGTAGATGGAGTAATGATAGGTAGGGCAAGTATCGGTAATCCTTGGTTTTTCAATCAAGTAAAACATTTTATCAAAACAGGAGAAGAACTTCCGCTTCCAACTATTTCTGATAGAGCAGATGTGGTAAAAAAACACCTAGAAATGTCGCTTGAGTGGAAAGGCGAGCATGAAGGAATTGTAGAAATGAGAAGGCATTACGCAAATTATTTTAAAGGAATACGAGATTTTAAATCTACAAGAATGAAACTAGTAACTTCCTTAGATGCAAATGAGATTTTTGATATGTTGGAAGAAATTAAATCTCAGAACTTAACTTTTGAAGTGTAACTGTCTCAATTTTAAGTATTTTTGTTGAGTTTCCCAGTAAGTGATTTTTGCAATAATCCATCCATATTTTCCGTCCAAAAAACCTAAGTTTAAAAAATAGCTAGAGATAAATCGAGAGATTGGACTGAATAAAATCTTAAACCAACTAGATTTTTTTCCAGAATCAAAGTAGGCTTTTGCAGCGATTTTAGAAAATTTATCTGCCTGAGTCCAATGTTCATCAATTGTGTAATAACTGTAATGTAGCAAATCTCCTTTTATGTGATTTCCTTTTTCTCCAGAATCCAAAAGATAAGTATCATGAGGATTTTTTCCTCTCCATTTTCCTTTTGTTGAATCCCAAAGTCTGAGTTTTACATCAGGATACCAATGCCCATGTTTTATCCATTTTCCGCAATAATTGGTTAATCTATTAAAACAATATCCATCGTGTTGCCAATTATTTTTTACTTCAAAGATTGATTGTTGCAACTCTTCAGATAGCGCTTCATCTGCATCTAGGGAGAGAACATATTTATTTGTCGCCTGAGTGATTGCCCAGTTTTTTTGTTGAATATGTCCATCAAATTTATGAGAGATAAATTTAACGTCAAATTCACTACAAATTTTTTCTGTACTATCAGTCGAAAATGAATCTACCACAACAATTTCATCAGCAATACCAACCAAAGACTCCAAACATCTTCGGATGTTTTTTTCTTCGTTAAAAGTGATTATAACTGCTGATAGCTTAATTTGCATAGTTTAATAAAAATCAAATATAAAAAAAGAGCTTCACAAAACTGCGAAGCTCTTACAATTAACTGATTGTTTCAATTACTTTTTCACAAAAGTCTTAGTCACAAGACCAGAATTAGATTGTATTCTTATGAAATACACCCCGTTTTCAAGGTTAGAAACATTCATAGAATATAATGCTGTACTTCCATTAAATCTTTCTTGAGCACTATAAACTGTTCGGCCAATTGCATCAACTATTGATACACTTAGGTTTTCATCCTTAGCATTTTTAGAAGCAATTCTTACATTTACTAAATCAGATGCAGGGTTAGGGTATAAATTAACTTCATAGTTTAATGAATTTTCTTTGATAGATGAGAATGGTTCATTAAGAACAGTATCAATTCCCATATAAACAATATCATTAATTGAAGCAGGATCTAAATCACCAGATATAGAATGACCTGGAGCAAAATCTCTTTGGTAAACTATATGGATAGCAGAATCTACATGCTTAGCCATTGAAGGATAAACAGCTTCGTATATTGCGAACTCAAAATCAGGAGTAAAATCTATAGGGTCTGACCAAGTAGTACCACCATCATAAGAATTGATAACATAAATGTGTCTGTAGTTTTGAGAACCATCATCGTGAGTTTCTACCATTGCAGAATATGCTAAATACAAAACTCCATTTGCTGATATTCCACAACTTGGCATACTTGACAAACCTACTTGGTAACTTGGAATTGTAACCGTAGAACCCGTTGGTCTTAGTTCTAAAAATCCACTAGCATTCAAATCCAACATTCCAGCAATTAATTGCGTAGAATCAGCACCAAAAGTCTCGTTCCAATATAAAAGACCATTAGTTCCAGGGAAATAAGAAGTATTTCCGTCAGTTGTGTCAGCATCTAATACATTTACTCTTCCAAAAAACACATGTACATTCCCGGCATTATCAATCATCATTGATCCAGAACCATCACAACTCATAATTGTATCAATAATCCCATCAGCATTAAAATCAGAACCTTGATCGATTTTATATTTATTGATAGGAAAATCAGAAACTATCGTTTTTGTCCAAGTATCTCCATTGTTTGTTGATTTAAAAGTCAACACATCTCCCCAAGAATTAAAAGCGGTAAATGCAACAGTGTTACCAACTGCATCAATAGAGTATGCATCAGCTGCAACATAAGTGAAGAAGTTAGAATCCAATCCAGGAATAATAGAATCTTGAATATCCCAAGAAACACCAAGGTTTGTAGATCTGTAATATACTAAAGCGGTAGAAAGACCTTGATATAAACCCCCTGGATTTGTGTAATCAACAAAAGAAGCATGTCTTAAAATAGCAATAACATGAATAGTACTATCTTTTGAACCACCTATTACAGCTCTTGGCCAAAGCACATCATAATTACTTCCAACAGATGTAGGTATAATGGTTTCTTTCCAAGGACCTGTTCCTTTTGTTCCTCTTTGGTTAAGAGTAAGTCCTCCAGTTCCAGAGTGACTTACCACAATTTCATTATCTGTAACTGCACCAGAAGCTAATGCTGGCCATCCATTTCTGGTAGTTTCTATTTTTGAAGTAGGATAAGCTCCCCAAGAAGTACCGTTATAATAATTGTACCCCGCACCTCTATTTGTGTAAGGAGTTGTACCATTATCCATAGTCCATACAGCTGAAATTGATTTGTCAGAATGATTAATAATTCTTCTTTGGCTTGTACCGTTTGTTTGTAAATCATAAACAGTTGTACCAATTGTAGTGTAACTTAATGATCTTACCATAGGAGCTGAAGCAACAGGTCCAGAAATTATTTCTGATCCGTCAGCACTAGGACTTGATTTTACAGCAACATCAACAGTCGCTTTATCAAAAATAGGATTACTATTTGACTGGGAAAAACTCCCAAAAACAACGGTAAATGATAAAAAAGAAAGTAATGTTTTTTTCATAATTTTTGTGTATTTATAATTAATTAGGTCTAAATTAAGAAAATATTAATTAAGAATTATGCTTTTAATAAAAATATGTCCTATATTTGAGATTACATAAACACATAAATTATTATACAATGAAAAAAATTTACTTAACACTAGCGGCTTCTATCTTTGCTGTTGGATTATTTGCTCAAGCTCCTGTAAACAACACAAGAACTGCAACGAGTAAGCATACTAACACTAATGATAAGCCTGTTACTAAAACACTTAAGGATTTTATTCCTTCTGCAACTTCTAGTTCAAGAGCAACAACAATTTCTGAAAATGTAAGTGCACTTGGTTTACTTACTGATTTTTATGGAACTTCAACTACTCAGTATTTAGGATATACTAACCCTATATTCCCAGATTCAAATGTAATGATTGCATATACTAGTAGTACTTCTCCTGCATGGTTACACTCTGTGGCACAAACTTTTCACCTTACTGGATTGTACGCAACTTCTCCAGGAAAAGTATTTGATCCAATGACACAACCGTTTAGTGCCAATACACCTTTCTCAATTGATTCTATCCAAATTCAAGGGTATTACAACAGATTAGATAATTCAGTAGTTGATACTGCAATTGTTTCTGTTTATGCAGATGATAACGGAAATTATACTAGAGGTATTTGGATTTCAAACCCAGATTCAACTAAGTTGATTATCGATTATAGAACTAAAACTAAAACAGCTGGCGATAGTGCTGTAGCAACATATAAAATTGTTCTTGATAATGCATTTTTCAATGATACATTATCAAATGGAGCACACCTTTTTCAGGTAGCTTCAAACTTAACTGTTAATGGTAACCACAATGGTGTATTTGGAGTGTCTATTGCTTTTAAGCCAGGAAAAACATCTTATTCTCAGGCTACTGATACATTGTTTGCCAACTCAAACAGTATTAGAGTAGTATATTCGACACCATTAGGGCAAAACGCAAGTTTCCCAATTGGAGCAGGAAGAGATTATAACATTGGTTCATTTAATGATGACAACTCATTATATGGTACTTGGTCTTATTTCTTACCGCCATTCGTGTTTACAACTGACCATGTATACCAAATGTATGACATTAACGTAAAAGTTTCTCAAACGAATAGCGATAATGCAAGTGTTAAAGAATTGGCTAACAATGCTAAACTATTCCAAAACTTCCCTAACCCAACTAGCGGATTTACAACTGTAAGATACTCTTTAGAGAATCAATCACAAGTAACATTCGAAATGATGGATGTAACAGGAAAGAAAGTAATGGCTATTACTGAAGGAAATAAAACTGCTGGAGTTCACACAATTGAAATCAATACTGATGAATTGAATGCAGGAATCTATTTCTACTCAGTAATTGTAGATGGAAACAGAATTACTAAGAAAATGACTATTACTAAGTAATATAATTTTTAAAATTATTAAAAGCTCCAATCGAAAAATTGGAGCTTTTTTTATGTGATTTTTTTCGATAATTACACAATTCATAAAGGGAGAGTTCTCTTTATTTTTAATTGTAAATAATTAATATTTAGTCTTTTGCATTCAAAAAAATCAGCTAATAATTTTTTAATTCTGTTCTGTTCTCGATAGTACAAAATAGGTTTTTCATGATATTTTCATTATAATTAGTTAACGATAAAATTTTTAGATATGAAATATGTATGCTTAATAGTGGGATTGATTTTTTTTACAAATTATTTTAGCCAAACAGTTCCTCTTGAAAACTCAAGGCATTTAGAGTTTCAAAATGATAAAAAAATTTCAAAGACTTATATAAATATGTATCCTAGGGTTTCTTCACATGGGTCTAGATCAACTACAATCAATGAAAGAATAAGTGCAATTGACATAGTGTCTAGTTTTTATGGAACATTAGCTACTCAGCATTTAGGTTTTACAGACCCTATATTTCCTGATTCAAATGTAATGGTTAAAAGCCTTTAGTTAGTTGAAGCCCCATGGCTACATTGTATTGCTCAAACTTTTGACCTAACGGGATTGTATGCTACAAGTCCAGGAGCAATATTTGATCCAGCAGTTAAACCATTTGCAGGTAATCAGCCATTTACAATTGATTCGATTTTTATACAGGGTTATTATAATAGATTAAATAATGCAGTTACAGATACTGCAATCATAGCTGTATACGCAAAGGACAGCGGTAACCTTTCAACACTTTCTGGGATAGCTAATTATTTTTTACTTGATTACAAACAAAAAGTAAACAAAATCCTTGCAGATAGTGCTATTGCTGTATATAAAATAGTATTGAATAACACTTTTTTTAATGATACTTTGTTAAATGGACTACATCTTTTTAAAGTATCATCAGGTATAACAATCACCGGAAATCACAAAGGAAGAGTTGCTGTTTCGATTCATTTCAAACCTGGTAAAACGTATTCTCAAGCTACTGATACTTTGCTTTCAAATTCAAACAGTATTAGAATAGTGTATTCTACTCCAAGAGGTCGAAATGCAATATTTTCATTAGCAGGAGGAAGAGATTACAGTGTAGGTTCATTTAACGATAATAATTCATTATATGGAACTTTCAATCATTTTTTACCCCCATTTTCTTTTATAGCTGATCACCCATATCAGTTTTATGATGTGAATTTAAAAATTTCTCAAACTAACAACTATACAGCTGGAATTAACGAACAAGATAACAACGCTAAACTATTCCAAAACTTCCCTAACCCAACTAATGGATTTACAACTGTGAGATACTCTCTTGAGAATCAATCACAAGTAACTTTCGAAATGATGGACGTAACTGGAAAGAAAGTCATGTCAATTAAAGAAGGAAACAAAATTGCTGGAGTTCACACAATTGAAATCAATACTGATGAATTGAATGCAGGAATCTATTTCTACTCAGTAATTGTAGATG